>CALRPN020000007.1:0-238808 GCA_943370055.1 Archangium gephyra | reverse complement strand
GACCACCTTCACAGGAGCAGCTCCTTTCGCGCGCAATCGGATCAGCTGCAGCGTCACGCCGTGCTGCGTGTGTTTCGCGACGACCTCGAGGGTGTACGCGCCTGGCTTCACGATGACGGGCACCCATCCGAAGGGATGATTCATCTTTCCGAGCGGGCCGAACGGCGCGTCGGCTCCGACCTTCGGGTCTGCGGGGAAGAGCGCGAGCTTTCCGTCCTTCAACACGACCTCGCCGCTCGGCTTCCACGCACTCTCTGGCACGCCTGCGAGCGCACGGAGGATCAGCTCATCACCTGCAGGTCGCGCGTCGACCCAGCGAACGACAGTGCCGCCGGCCGCATCGGGCACGAACGTCGTGCACACCTCGGGGCCGCCGAACACGAGCGCCTCGAACGGGCCGCAGTCGACGCTCGACACGACGGCCTTCGACTTCTTCTTCGCGCGGGCCGCAAAGTCCTTCGCGGCCGCGCCCTTCCACTTCGAGCGAAACCGGTCGGGGATGATGGCCAGCGGCATGCGGCTCTTCTCGTCACCGGTGCCCACGAACCCCAGCGCGACGGTCTTCTTCGCCATCACCGCAACGTACTGTGGCCTCCTGCGCGCGTGGTACCTTCACGCCGTGAGCGACCTCGACGGCGACGGCACTGGCGCGACCATCACGCCGAACCAGCGGCGCTCGTCCGAAGGCGAAACCGGTCCACTCCCTGTCGCCAGCCCAGACCGCTACGTCATCGAAGGCGAGCTTGGCTCGGGCGGTCAGGCAGTCGTCTTCGCCGCAAAAGACGCCGCGCTGAACCGTGACGTCGCGCTCAAGACGGCACGCAACACGAACGACGCGGCTGATGGCTTCGTGCGTGAGGCGCGCATCACGGGACAGCTCGAACACCCCGGCATCGTCCCCGTGCACGAGCTCGGTCGCACCGCGAAGGGCGAGCTGTACTGCACCCAGAAGCTCGTGCGCGGCCGCACGCTGAGAACGGCCCTCGAAGAAGCCACCACGCTCGACGCGCGCCTCAAGCTGCTGCCGCACTTCATCGATCTCTGTCATGCCATCGCCTACGCGCACAGCCGCGGCGTCGTGCATCGCGACCTGAAGCCCGAGAACGTGATGGTGGGCGAGTTCGGAGAGACGGTGCTGCTCGACTGGGGCGTCGCGCGCGTGCTGGCAGACCCTGAACCGGTGGTGCAGTCAGTGCCCATCGCAGAGGTGAAGCCGCTGCAGACGGTGAGACGGCTCGCGGGCGTCACCTCGAGAGACAGCCAGGGCTCTGTCGTCGGCACGCCGCTGTACATGAGCCCCGAGCAGGCGCGTGGGCAGGTCGACCGCATCGACGCGCGCAGTGACGTCTTCAGCCTCGGCGTGATGCTGTACGAATTGCTGGCCTTCACGCGGCCCTTCGAGTCGACCGACGTGCACGAGCTGTTGCTCGAGGTGGGCCGCGGGCGGTGCAGGCCGCTCTCCGAAGTGGCTCCCGACGCGCCGGTCGAGCTGGTGGCCATCGTGACGCAGGCGATGCACATCGAGCGGGAGCATCGGCCCGACGCAAAGGCCCTCGCCGCGCAGCTCTCCGACTTTCGCGCAGGCAACCGGGTGGCCGCGTACCAGTACACGTCGATGGAGCTCGCGAAGCGCTTCATCGCGCGCAACCGGGCGTTGACGGTGGTGAGCCTGGCAGCGCTCGTGGTGCTCGGCGCGTCGGAGCTGTACGCGTGGCAGCTCGTCGGTGCGCGCAATGCGGCGCTCGTCGATTCACGCAAGGGCCTGGCGGCGAAGCTGGTGACCGAGGCGGCAAACGCGCAGGGCCGAGGTGACTGGAACCTCGCGGTGGCGACGTGGAAGCAGGCCGGCACGCTCGAGGCTTCAGGCGCTGCGCTTGCGCTGAAGGTGCTTCAGCCATGGAGCACGCCGCTGCGAACCCGACCGGCGCTCCTGCCCACGGCGGCGAGCGGAGATGGCGCCTTTGATGTCGCGAGCGGGCGGGCGCTGTTGGGTGCTCCGGGCCGCGGCGCGTTCTCCATCGACGACGACCAGGCGTGGCACCTGCTCGAAGGCACGACCGACGCCGAGCGACGTGCGCTGCCAGTGGCCATCGTGCGTGGCGGCAATCACTGGGTCTTCAAGAGCACGGCGCTGCAGCTGGCGAACCTGGGAGGAAGCCAGCCGCTCGAGGGCACGAAGACCGCGACGGCTGCTGCGTTCGCTCCCGATGGCACGCTGGTAGCCGTGGCGACTCCGAGCGAAGTGCTTCGCTTCGAGGTGCCTGGCGGTGCGCTGAAGGATTCGTGGAGCGTCGGCTCTGGCGCGCAATCGCTCGCGGTCGGGAAGGCTCACGTCGCGCTCGCCGCAGAAGACGGTTCGCTCGAGTGGAGGAGCGCTGCCGACGCGGGAGTTCGTGCGGCCGGAGCCTTCACTGCGCTCGCGTTCTCGACCGATGACTCGCTGCTCTTCGCCGCCGACGGTGACCGTCACGTGCAGGTGCTCGACGTGAAGACCGGCGCGCTGCAGCGCACGCTGACTCCAGACACGCAGGGCATCACGGCGCTCGCGGTGTCAGCCGATGGAGCGCTGCTCGCGTCGGCCTCGGTCGATGGCGCGGTGGTGTTGTGGCACCTGCCGACGTGGAAGCGGCTCGCGCGCCTCGAAGGTGGTGGCGATGAGCTGCGCGCGGTGTCGTTCACACCCGATGGAACTCGCGTCGGAGCGCTCGACCGTGCAGGCCGTCGCTTCGAGTGGTCAATCGAGGGTCTGCGGGCCTTCAGCGCGTTCGCCACGCTCGACTCGCCCGCACTCTCGCTCGTGCCTGGCGACGAAGGTCTGCTCTGGGTTCGCACGCGCGACTCGGTGCTCGTGCTCGGTCCCGATGGCAAGGAGCGCTGGCGGCAGAGCGCGCCGAAGGCCACGAGCGTGATGCCCGTCGAAGGTGGCGTGCTGCTCGGAAAACCTGGCGCCATCGACCTGCTCGAGATGATCGACGGCTCGGTGATGAACACGCTCACGCCGTGCCCTGCGACGGTGTGGGCGCTGGCGGCGACGGCGTCACGCACGCTGTGGTTGAGCTGTGGAAGTGAGGTGCTCTCCATCGACGGCGAGAAGATTTCGCAGGGCGACCCCGAGCTTCGCGCGCGCTCGTCGATTCGCTGGCTCGCGGTGACGGGCGAAGGCGAAGACACGCGGCTCGCGTTCGCAGCCGAGGACGGCAGCGGAGCGCTGACACATCCGAATTCGGATCGTCGCGCGCAGAAGTGGACTGGCGGACGCACGCAGGCGATGGCGTTCGAGGAGTCGGGGCGGTGGCTGGTGACTGCCGCGGAAGATGGCGTCGTCGTTCGCGACGGCGAGAGCGGCAACGAAGTGAAGCGGGTGTCGACAGCTGATCAGCACGTGCGCGCGGTCGGCTTCGCCCTCGATGGAGCGGCCGTATGGGCAGCGGGCTCCGAGGGCGTGACGCTGTGGACGCGCGGCGGAACGAAGCTGCTCGAGCTTCCTGGTCTGCACTCGGGCGTCACCGCGGCTCACCTGACGAGTGACGGCACAGGCCTGTGGGTCGCCGACGAGGCCGGCCGCATCTTCAAGGTGCCATTCGGTCCGTGAGACGGAGCCGAAGCCGAGCCGCCTACTTCCGAGGCGAGTGTGGCGAGCGCAGGCGGAGTCGAACTGGAGACGCGTGACACGGAGTGAGGCCATCGCCCTGCTGAAGCCGAAGCCGCCGGTTCCGCCCGAGGAGCGAGAGTCGTTCGTCGGCGTCACCAACGCGTACCTCGAGCATCGGCTCGAGCGCATCGGACATCCCGCGGCCGTCGAGGGCACGCCTGAACTCCTGAAGACGTGCGCCTGCTGTCAGTACCGCTCGCTCCGCGAACCGTCTTACGAGGTCTGTCGCGTCTGCTTCTGGGAAGACGACGACACCGCGGAGGTGGATCTGATCAGCGTCTGCAACGGACTCACACTGCGTGAAGCGCGCCAGAACTTCGAACGCTTCGGTGCCGTTCGTGAAGACCTGGTGGCGCACGTGCTCCGAGATGGCCGTGAGCGATTCGCGCACGAAAGCCGGGAACGCACACGAAGTTGACGGCTGCGCGAAAGCAGCCGCCCGCCACCTCGACTACCTCCGCGCACACCAAACGGAGGTTTCGAACAATGCGACGTCTTCTTCTCTCAGCTCTCGTGGTCTTTGCCGCCTGCGGGCCCGACGTGGTGCACACCGACGATGAGCTCTCGGCCGAGGTCGTCGAAGGCGAACTGACGGCGAGCCCGGTTCGACTCGTCTATGCCGTCGACTCCGAGGCCCGGCCTGGCGCGATGCGGGCGGTCATCGAGGTCGACAACCTCGCGTTCAAGAAGGACGTGACGCTGCGGTACAAGACGCCTGGCGGCGGGTGGCTCGACTCGGTTCCGGCTCGCTACCTTCGCTCCACCTCATCGCAGCGCGACCTCTTCGTCGTCGAGCTCACCGAGCGCGCCGTCACCTTCGCCGTGCGCTACGCGGTGGGCGGCAAGGTGTACTGGCTTCGCGGCCGCGGGTGGCGCTGCCGTGAGGGTTGGTGATGCGGGCGACTCCCTCGTGCTGCCGCTCATGAACGCTGACGGTGGCGTGCTGACCGAGGTGCGGGAAGCCTCTGATGGCGGGCTGCAACTGCTGGCGCTGTCGGCCTTCGAGGGCGTGCCGACGACACCCATCGTGTCCGCCTCGGGAGCGTGGGTGCTCTGGAGCGACGGGAGCGGACTCGTGGCTGTGCGTCCTTCGTCGGGTCAGCGAGTGGTGCTCAGCGCAGCTCAGGGCTGGCAGACACGCCTGGCGGTATTCTCTGGAGACGAGGGCGTGGTCGCCGTGCCGAACGCCATGGGCGTGGTCGTCTTCGGGCTCGTCGGAACGCCGACGGAGCGGTATCGCGCGATGCCCAACGGCGGCGACCCACCACAGCTGAGCTTCGATGGCGCCACGATGCTGCGTCGGGTTGGCCCCGACTTTCTGATCAGCACCGCTGTCGACAGCCACGTCGTCTCGAGCGCAGCGCAGGCCGTGCTGAGCGGTGATGGGCTCCGCATCTACACGACGGCCGGGGCTCCAGGCGCGCTCACGCTCTCGGTGCAGTCGACGGCGGCAGGGGCTCCCCGCACGACCGTGGCGACTGGCGTGCGGGCCTTCACGGTCGACCCGGTGGGCGGTGACGTGCTCTTCGATGGAGTCGTCGCCGGTTCGACGCGCATCTCTCGCGCCTCGGCAACGGGGCAGGTCTCAGTCGTTCAGTCGGGCCTCGCGGGCACTGCAGAGTCGTTGCCCTCTGGCGCCTTGTGGGTGCGTGACACGACGAGCACGACGGTCTTCTTCCCCTTCGGCGCAGCGACTGGACGACGCTTCATCGGCAGTCATTCCTTCTCGTTCGACGGTCACGGCGCGTTGCTCTCACCAGCAGGTCTGCGCGTGACGACGACTGACGTTCAGGAACTTCCAGCGGGCCCCGGAGTCTTCGCCGCTGGTTCGACGCGACGGCTCGACGGAACGTCGGTCATCATTCTCAACGGCGGCGCGGCCCCTCGCCCAGCACCGTACGCAGCGGCGGCGGCAGGCACGGTGGTCGACCCGCTCTTCACGAGCACCACCGGGTTGCAGTCGTACTTCGCGCCGTGCGCGCCAGTGCAGTTGCCCACCAGGACCATCTCGGTCGCCAGCAGCGGAGCCGTCACGACGACGGCAGGGCCGAGCGAACTCTACTGTGAGGTTGATCCGCGGCGGCGCTGAGGGCTGCTGCTAGAACGCGCCAATGGCTCACGCGGCGCTGGAACGTGCGGCGAAGACGAAGGACCCGAAGAAGCAACTGGCCGAGCTGCTCGTCGCATGGCGTGCGTTGCGACACCCACGCATCGCTGAGCTGATCGATCACCTCGACGCGCAGCTGATCAAGACCGCGGGAAAGATCACGGCGAAGTCGGTTCCCGCGCGGGCCGAAGCGTTGATCAAGGCTGCGACGACGAAGGATCCGCTCGAGGTGGGGCGCGTGCTGGCGAGCGACTGGCCCAAGTCGTGGCAGGCCGAATTGCCCGTGCTGAAGGCCGTGTGCGAGGCACCAGATGATCCGCGCGTGGCGAAGAAGCTCGCTGCCCTCGTCGACCTCGCGGCGCACCAGTCACGAGGCGCGAGCGGCTTCTGGAACGTCACCTTTCGCCGGCTGAACGAACTCGGCGACGTGCGGCAGTTGCCGATCCTCGAAGCCCAGCTCGGTCGCTCGAAGAGCAGCTACTACCGGGAGCGTTCACAGGAGCGTGAAGAGAACTGCGTCGAGGTGCATCGCGCGCTGAAGGTCGCTGAGTTGAGCAAGGCAGACGCGGCGTTGCTCGACGCGCTCGAAACGCCGTTCGCCGGTCAGTCGAGCACCGAGAAGACCCGCAAACGGTCGGGCAAGGAGCTGCTCGAGCTCGTGTGGGCCAACCCGACCGACTCCGGCGTGCGCGCGGTGTACGGAGACTGGCTCGTCGAACAGGGCGACCCGCGCGGAGAGCTCATCGCGCTGCAGCTCGCTCCACCGACCGAGAAGTCACCTCGACGAATCGAGCTGCTCATCGAGAAACACTGGAAGCAGTGGCTTGGTCCACTCGCTGACTGGTTCAAGGTCGCGCCGCGCTTCGAGCTGGGGTTTCCCGTGACGGGCACCGTCGGGGAGCCCTCGCATGATGATGGGCGCGATCGCCTCGCGCCGTTGCTGGAACGCCCGGAGTGGTCGACGTTTCGCGAGCTCACGATGCCATGGGAGCTCGTGCCGCCCGCCGAGGTCGTCACCCTGCCCCGCTTCAAGGCGCTCATCGGTCTCCACCACCTCGAGCCCCACTTCATCCCCGCGCTCGCTGCCGTGAAGCCAGGAGTCACCACGCTTGCGTTCGGGTTCGGCGAAGACGACGAGGTGCTGCCGAAGAAGACGTGGGACGCGTTCATGCAGCTCGAGCGCATCGACTGCTCGCCGCAGACACTTGGCGCGGTGCTCTCCGGTTTCGGGAGCCGCACGCTGAAGACACTCGAGCTCGACCTCTCGGGAGGCTGGCTCAGCGAGCCGTTCGACGCGTGGTGGCCGAGGCTCGACGCAGCGCCCATCGAGAATATCGAGCTGCGCATCTACGAGGCGCTCGTTCGTGTGACGCGCGCTGGAGCCGGCTTCACCCGCGCCCACATCCTCGAGCCGACAGGCCTCGAACGCCTGGCGCTCGGCTTTCCTCCCGCGATGACGCACCTGACGCGCGAGCCGGGCCCGATGCTCGAGGCGCCGAAGACGGCCATCGAGCACTTCGAGAAGCAGCTCGCTCGCTACACGAAGCTCGAGGTGCGTGAGGTGCCGTTCGCGCTCGAGACGCCACACATGCACGTGAGCATCGAAGGCGCGGCGGTCTCCGATGAAGCGATTCCAACGCTCTGGGAGCTGTGCCGGGACCACCTCGGCGTCACCTTCGACCACGTGCAGATTGGCTACAGCGGCAACGCGCGACCGCTCGGAGACGACCCGAAAGCGATGCTCGCAAAGACCGCCCGCAGCCGACGCGACAGCTGGCTCTACCTCGAGAAGCAGAACGCAGAGGCGAGGCTGGGCGTGACGCGAACGGCAATGCAGGCGAACGTGCCGGCGACACGCGCCGAGTCTGTCTACGAGTGGATTCTGGCTGCGCTCGTCTTCGGCGGCGTCGACGTCAGCATCGGCAAGAAGCGCTTCGACATGACCGTCTTCAAGGCCTCGACGCTGAAGAAGAACAAGGCGCAGGTGCTGAAGGCGTTGACGGGCTGATCAGCTCACACGCCGCGGGCGTTCGGCTCCCACAGATACTTGTGCTGCTGCAGCTGGAACCGCACGGGCAATCGGTCGGCGATGATCCACTCCGCGAGCTTCACGGGCTCGAGGGACGTGAAGACCGTCGAGAACAAGAGACCGAACGGCTTCGCATCGAGCTGGTGCTTGCGGATCATCTCGACGCTGAAGTCGTAGTCTTCGCGCGAGCCGATGACGAACTTGAGCTCGTCGCGCTCGTTCATCGAGTCGAAGTTGCGCAGGTCGTTGCGGTCGTGCTCCTTCGATGACGGCGTCTTCAGGTCGACGATCTTGTGCACGGCCTTCGGCACCAGCCGCACGTCGATGGCGCCGCTGGTCTCGAGCAGCACGATGAGGCCTGCGTCGAGGAACGACTCCATCAACGGGTACACGCCGGGCTGGAGCAACGGCTCTCCACCCGTCACCTCGACCATCGGCGACCTCTGCGCGAGCACCTGCTTGAGCACCTCGGCGTTCGGCAGGCGCTCGCCGCCCTTGAACGAGAACTCGCTGTCGCACCACGCGCAGCGCAGGTGACAACCGGTGAGGCGCACGAAGGTGCACAGCTTGCCCTGGTGCGACGACTCACCCTGCAGCGAGAGGTAGATCTCCTTCACCACGACGCTGTCAGCGGTGGCGACTCGGCGGGGTTCGACTCGGGGGCGTGCGGCGAGCATCTGGGCCCACATGCCACGGAATGCGCCCGTTCAGGGAGCCCCGAGCGACATCGTCAGCAGGCGACGCTCGAGGTCGTCGCGAAACGCGATGACCGTGGCGCGCTCGAAACCACCAGGAAGCGCAGCAGGAATCGCCATGGTTCGGAGCAACCAGGCGAGCGTTGCCGGAGTCACACCGGCGTCCTTCATTTGCGCGCGCGCGAGGTACGCCTCGACTCGGAGTCCCTTCGCCTCGAGACACATCACGTCGATCAGATCGCGAACTTCGCTCCGCTCGACGAGCGTGCAGAGCTTGTTGACGAAGATCTCCTCGGCCGCATCGGTCACCACCCCCGCGCGTTGCACCTTGGGGAAGTGCTGCACGGTCGAGTCTCTGACGAGATCAACCTTCAGGGTCTCGTCGGCGAACTGAATCAGGAAGCGCCGGAAATCGGGCGTCGTCGTCAGCGCCGAGACCGTGCCGCCCAGCTCCTGCGCTGCATGTCGGAGCGCAAGCTCGCCCGCCATCATCGCGTCGGAGGAGGTGGTGAAGAGATCGAGATCATCAGTCGTGCGGTGAGCGAGCTCCCAGCCAACGAGCACCGCGCCACCAGTCAGGAAGAACCCCGGCGGACTCTGCCGAAAGAAGGCCTGCGCGAGTGCGAGTTGCCTGGTCGTGAGCCGGCCGATGTCAGGCAAGACCGTGCTCTTTCCACGCATTCAACAGGTACACCCAGAACTCGCGACGACGCCCAAGGTAGCGCTCGATCTGAGGAAAGAGGCGACGCACCTCTGTAACGTTGGTGAATTCCCACACGTCGGGGTCGCGCGCCTCGCGCATCAGCCGCCCGAGCAGCATCGCCTTCTCGTCATCGCCCGCCTGCGCCAGTGCGTGCCGGAACTGAGCCACCGTGGTCGGCTCGCTCCACAGAAAGTACGGGCGTTCGTCTGGGTTTGCGAACCTCACGACGCTGACAGTACCCCAGCTCTGCGCTGCACCGGAACGGAGGCTGCAGCGCGAATCGAATAGGCTGGGGGCACATGAACGACCGGTTTCGGACGCTGCTCATCGTGAGTCTGGTGCTGGGCTGCTCTCCAGCGGTCATGGTGGATGACGCGGGCACGACGTTCGACGCAGGTCGGGCGAACGACGCTGGAGCGATGGACGCGGGGCTGATCAGTGACGCCGGAGTTGCTGATGCGGGCGGTCCAAACGACGGTGGAGTCGCGGACGCTGGTGTGTCGACCGACGCCGGCCTCGGCAACGACGCTGGACTCGCCGACGCTGGACTCGCCGACGCTGGACTCGCCGACGCTGGCCTCACCGACGCTGGCCTCACCGACGCTGGCCTCACCGACGCTGGCCTCACCGACGCTGGACTCGCCGACGCTGGCCTCGCCGACGCTGGACTCGCCGACGCTGGCCTCACCGACGGCGGACTTCGCGACGGTGGCGTGACGGGCGATGCCGGGGTCGCCGATGGCGGACTCCGCGATGCAGGCACGACGAGCGACGCCGGCGCTGATGGTGGACTCCGGGACGCTGGCCTCACCGATGCGGGACTCCGCGACGCTGGCGTGACGACCGACGCTGGCGCGCCGACCGACGCCGGAATCACCGACGCTGGCCTCCGCGACGCCGGCGTGGACGCGGGTCCACTCACCCTTCACCTGACGATGGACCTGCACCGCGACGGAGGCACCATCATCGCCCAGCTCTTCGCCCGCGACGGTCGTGACGCCGGCCTCGGTGGGCTCGGCGTGCAGCTCATCGCAGGAGGCGTCTCTCGAACCGTCACCGACCTCGGCGCGGGTCGCTACGTCTCGAACGTCACGCCCGCCACACCGAGCGGAGAAGTGCGCTTCGTCGCCTCGGTCTCGAACTCCGACGCAGGCGCCTCTCGCACCGCCGTCGTGCTGCCCACCATCGACCCGCAGTGGGACCAGCCCGAGTCCGTCGGTGGTCTCGTCAACACGCCCGGCACGGAAGACAGCTCGACCATCAGCCCCGATGGCCAGTGGCTCATCGTCGGCACCTACTCCCCCGTCGACATCCTCAGCTGTCACCTCGGGTTCGGCAGCGGTCCTGCTGATGGGCGAAACGCCGCGTGTCAGACGTCGCTCGGTCCCATCAGTGGGCCCGCTCGTCCCCGCATGCCGGGCGCCTCGCGCGTCGTCTCTCCGACGAGAATCCTCCAGAACGCGCCGTCGCTCTGTGTCACCGCTCCAGACGGCGGCAACGTCGAGCTTCCGCTGCCAGACGGAGGCACCTTCGTGTTGAACCTGTCTCCAACCACCGCGTACGGCTTCCGGCGTCAGCCCGATGGAACCTTCGCGGAGCCCTTCGTGCTGCAGTTCGCGAGCGACGGCGTCGGCGTGCCCTTCTGCTTCAGCTTCCTGGGCAGCCCGGCGCAGAACGTCGCGACGCTGCTCTACGCGAACAGGCCCATCAACCAGACGACCGACGCGATTCGTCCGTGGCTCGCGCAGCCGACGCTCGGCCTGGACGTCAACCTCGGCAGCTACTCGTGCGTCGCCAACACGGCGACCTTCTCGGCCAACAGCACCTTCCCGCTCCCGGTCAGCCCGACGACTCAGCAGGCGGGCAACACCTCGGTCGCCGGAGAGTTCCTCGTCAGCGACGACGAGTCGGTCAGTCCCTCCATCACCATCGGCGCGCGAGCGTTGACCGATGGCGGCTTCGAGGCATGGCAACCGATGGAGCTTCCCGAGACGGGTGATGACCGCCGCCAACCCGTGCTCGAGAGCGGGCGCATCTTCTACTACCGCAACGCGACCATCAGCTCGACGCCGTGGCTCTCACCTGGGCTGACGCGCGCGTCGTTCGGCGCACCACGAGTCGAGCTGCAACCCGAGCCGCTGACGGGCGGTCTGCTCGGCGTGCCGCTCGGCCACATCGTCGGAATCGGTCAGCCGACGTTCGCGCATCTGCCCGACGGAACCGTCGAGATGTACTTCGTCTACTACGTGCGCACGGCGACCGGCTTCGACTCGCAGATTGCTCGCGTTCGTCGCCGTTGAACCCGAGGCTCCACGAGGCAGAGATCGCCAGCACTGGTCGTGCGTTGAAGGCCCATGCGCTCACTCGTGCTTCTCATTCTCTGCGCCAGTCCCGCCTTTGCCGGTCCTCGCGTGCTGCTCCTGTGGGACGTCAAGAACGCCCAGACCGAGGCCCTTGCCCAGTCGCTGCGCATGAGCGGCGACGAGGTCGTCTACAGCGAGACGAACGGGCCAGGCTTCACCGGTGACAACCCCTCACTCGCGGGCTTCGACGTGGTCGTGCATCTGAACGGAACGACCTTCGCCTCTGACATGCCAGAGCGCGGGCAACAGGCCCTCGTGCGCTTCGTGCAAAGCGGCGGCGGCTACGTGCACCACGAGTGGAACGCATACCAGCTGACGGTGGGCCAGCTGCAGCTGCTGCGGCCCATCATTCTCTTCGACCGCACCTCGGGCTTTGGCCCCGGTCAGCTCACCATCACCAAGGTCTCCTCCGACAAGCAGCACCCGGTCATCTGGGAGATTCCGCGCAGCTTCACGATGCAGGGCGCGAGCAACATCGGCAAAGCCCACGTGTTCGACCGGCACCCCGTGGTGGTGCTCGCGAGAGACCAGAATGGGAACGACGCCATCGCGGTTCGCGAGCTCGAGCTGGGCCGCGTGGTGGGCTTCCATCATGGAGGAAACTGGAACGGCATGACGCTCCTCGACACCGGAGAGGCTCGCAGGCTGTTCGTCGACGGAGTGCACTGGGCCTGGGGTTGCGACCCGCGCGTGAAGGACAAGACGCGCGAGAAGACCTGCGCTCACATCGCGGGGCTTCGACAACGCGCGCAGTGAGGCATCAGGTCGCAAGCAGGCGCGCGCACCACGGCCCGACCTCGGCTGCTGCAGGCTCGTTCACCGACAGCAGCACCTCGCCGTCGAGGTCGAGCGGCACCGGCCCATCGGAGCAGTTGAAGACCACCGTCACCGCGCGCCCATCACGCCGCGTTCGCTGAAACGACAGCAGCGAGCCATTCGCGACGACCTGCACGTCATCGTCGAGCAGCTCACGGCGCAGCCTCAGCAGGTCGCTGATCAACCCAGCCGTCTCGGGCTTCGGCCCATCGAGCGCCGGCATCGCGATTCGTTCGGGCCAGGCGTCGTCGAGGCGGAACAACGGCACGCCCGCGGCGAGGTCGAACTCCGTGCCCGCGGTCAGCCACACCGGCTCGGGTCTCAAGAGCAGCCACGCGAGCGCGAACCGAACGCGCGTCACGTCGACCAGCGAGCCGAGCCGCGAGGTGTCGTGATTGTCGAGGAAGCGCAGCCGCGCGCCATGTGGCAGCGGCCCCTGCCGATGCTCGAGGAAGTTCGTCCACCCTGCGAAAGTCTCGGGCCGCATCGTGCCCTCGAGCAATTGGAGCAACGCCTCGCGATGCTGAAAGTCCGTCACTGCATCGGCGCCGAGGTCGCGCGAGAAGAACGGCTGCACATCCATCACGACTTCACCGAGCAACGCGACGTCACGACGCACCTTGCGAACGGCCGCTCGCAGCTCCTGCCACAGCACCGGCGGCGCATCGGTCATCGCATCGAGCCGCAGCGCATCGACGCCCAGCTTCACCCACTTCACCGCCGCGTCGATGACGTGCTTCCGCGCGGGCGCGAACGTGAGGTCGAGCAACGGCAGCTCGGGCCGGTTCGCGTATGCCGCGTAGCGCGACACGTCTCCACGCTTCACGGGGAAGCGCTTCACCTGAAACCACTTCGCGGTGCGCGAGCGCTTCTGCTTCTGCAGCACGTCCTTCCAGAAGGGATGGTCTTCGTGCACGTGCGTGAAGGACAGGTCGAGGCAGACCTTCAACCCCTTGCGGTGCGCGTCTCTGATCAACCGGCGCAGCGCGGGCTCTCCGCCGAGGCGCTCGTCGACTTCGTGATGATCGACCGTGTCGTACCGATGCGGTGTCTCGGACGGCTGGAGCGGCGTCAACACCACGCCATCGACTCCCAGCGCCTTCAACGCGGGCAGTGACTGGCGAACGCCGTCGAGATCTCCACCGTAGAACGTCGTCGCCGAGGTGGGCTCGTCGCGCGACACGACGCGTGGATCCGCCGTGGCTCCGCCGCGGAACCAACGGTCGAGGAAGATGCCGTACCAGACCGTTCCGCTCAGCCACTTCGGCGGCTCGCTCGTCGCGTTCACCTGAGGCGTGGCGAACACGAACTCGGGCCAGCCCTCGAAGCCGAACGTGCCCTGCGCCTGTGTGCTCAACGGCAACTCGGCCGAACCCAGCACCCGCCCGCGCCATACGCCGTGCGTCGCCACCTTCGCCCACGACACGGTCTCTTCGACGCGCAGCCACACCCGCTCGGGAGGCACTGCCCGCTCGTCGCACTCGAAGTGCAGCACGAGGCGCCCGTCGGAGAACCGCTGCAGATGGCGCCGGTCGGTCGCGAAGAAGAGCGGAGGTCGCGTGCCATCGACGATGACGATGGAGTTGTCGACGCCCTCGGTCCAATCGACGGGTGCCTCGACATCACGCGTCCACCGGCGCCAATCGACGAGGAACTTCCATCGATGGACTCCAGGCGGAAGGTCGAGCGTGAGCGAGAACTCACCCGGCGCCACCTCGGGCATCAGGTGCGGCCGGTCCCACGTGGGCAAGTCACCGAACAGCTCGACTCGCTGGCCGGGTGCACCGCGAAAGCGGAACGTCACCGGCACGGTCATGTTGTTCAGCGGTCCTTCTTCGCCGCCTTCTGCTCGACGGGAAACGACGCGACGGCCTTCTTGAAGCGCTTCTTGTCTGACGTGAACGTGAGGATGACGACGAGGCCGTTCTTCGCCCGCAGCGCCACCTGCCGCTGACAGAGCACCACGTTCACCCGCGGGTCTGAGAACGTCACGTCTTGAAAGACCGCGCTCTGCCCGAGGTACTGGCACTCACCGCCGGCGAGCACCTCGAAGTCGTCGGTCTTCTCTTTCACCGAGCGGTTCGGCGCCTCGAACACCTTCGCCATCGGTACGGCTTCGGGCACCGCATGGCTCGTCACCACCACGTTCTGGGTGAAGCCCTGCGACACGACGGGGTCGCTCTCATCGACAGGCGCGCTGAACCGCAGAATGGAGTCGTCGACCCACTCCTGCGGCACACCCACCGTCACGCCGTGCAGCGACGCCGTCGCGCTCACTCAGCGGCCACCGAGCTTGTAGTTGTCGTCGGCGTACTGCAGCCACACTTCACCGCTGTTCGTCTTGAGGCCGTACGCGACGCCGAGGTTCTTGAGGTCCTGCGTGCGAATGCCGGTGCCTTTGATGGTGACCGTGTGCGTGTCGTACATGTTGCCGCCGCGGTCGGCCGAGCGGTGGTCGAAGGTCAGCTCGACGCGCTTCCACTCGACCTGGTTCTTCTTGTTGCGCGTGGGGACGAGGGCGAACGCCTGCTCCATGCCGTCGAAGTCGTGACCCGTGCGACGCAGCGCTGCGTCGTTCACCGTGACTTCGAGCTTCACGTTCGTCGGCGCCTTGGCGCGCGGCTTGGTAGTGGCCGAGACGTTCGCCGACGTCGCGTTGTTGTAGCGGGGGAGAATTTTGTTGCCCATGCGTCCTCCAGAGACGTGAGAGGCCAGCGATTTTGCACACGGATCCGCAGCGCGCCAGCCCCGTCACCAGGCGCGGGGCCCAACGTCACGCCCGCAGGTTGGAGCACCTTCACACCGCCGATGGCTCGCGCTGTACGCCCGGCGCCGTTGAAAGGGCGTCGAGTTCCACAAGGTGATCAAGTCGTGCTCGAGCACCGAACCGACCGTCGGCTGGTGGAAGTCCTGCGGTTTCACAGCGCCATCGGGCTCGACGCAGACGACCTCCCAGGGCGCGCGGCAGGGGTTGATCAAGACTCGATTGGCGAAGTCGTCGGCGAGGGAGAACACCTCGTCGTCGCCGCTCATGACGCACGGCTCACAGCGCCAGACCTCTCGGTCATGGGAGTGGTCGACGAAGCGTACGCCGTGTTCGGCACAGACGCGTCTGGCCTCCGCGATGGCGGCGTGGCGCACCGACGGCTCGAGGCGGGCCTCTTCTTCTCCCCGCGCGTTCACGGGAAAGGTCTCTTCCACCTTGAACCAGTCGAGCTTCGCGTTCGCCACGATTCGCGCGACGGCGGCGACCTCATGAACGTTCGAGCGCATCACCGTGCACGAGACACCGAGCCGCACGTCGAGCCGGTGCTCTTGGCGGAGTGACGCGAAGGCGCGCAGCCGCTCCTTCAACACGAGCACCTTCGCGCCCAGGCGAAGCGTGTCGTTCGTTCCCTCGGTCGCGCCGTCGAGCGAAATCGACCACGACCGGATGCCCGCGCGCGTGAGCTCGAGGAAGCGCCGCTCGGTGAGCGCCATGCCGTTCGTCACCACATGCACGACGGGCGCGCGCAACACCTCGAGCAGCGGCTCCAGCATCGGCGCGAGCGTCGGCTCTCCCGCGTGCGTGAGGGCGACGTACTTCGCGTGGCGGAGATGTGGGGTCAGCGCGTCGAGCACCTCACGGCTCATGGTGCGCGCGCTGCCATCGGCGCTCTTCGCCGGCGCGTGCGTGATGCAGTGAACACAGCGCAACTGGCAGCGCTCGGTGAGGTTCAGGAAGAAGCGTGTCGGAGGGCTTCGGGGCCGCAGCGACGCTCGGCGAAACGCTGCATCGACCTGCGCCAACACCGGGCGACCCATGACGCGACGCAACCTATCCCGTACCATCCAGCCATGGCGCGCCGCAGTGACTTCGTCCGCACCGACCTTCACGGGCACAGCTGCCTCTCCGACGGTCTCTTCAGTCCTACCGAGTACGTGAGCGCCCGCGCTGACGAGAAGCTCGAGGTCATCGCGTTGTCCGACCACGACATTCTCTCGGGCGTGGCCGAGGCCGCGAAGGTGGCGAAGCGACGAGGGCTCACGCTCGTGCCCGCGATGGAGACGAGCAGCTTCATTCACTTCGGCACGCCCGACGCCGAGCAGGTGCACGTGCTCGCGTACTTTCCGCCGTCGATGACTCCGAAGACCTTGAGCCGCACCACGCTCTTTCAACGTGGGCAGCGCATCGTCACGTCGTGGCGCGAGTTCGTCGTGGAGTGGATCGACGCGTTGTCGGCAGACCAACAGCGTGTCGTCGACCCGAAGCGTGAACTGCGAAAGCTCGACGCTCCTTCGTTTCCCGGGCTGGCCGTGTTCCTCGCGCACCTCGTCGGTGAGCCACGCCGCGCGAAGGAAGACGCTGCGGCGGCGCGGACCCGACTCGATGAGCGCTCCGAGCTCGTCACCGCGTTTCAGCGGCACCACGTTCGGTTCTGGACCGAGCAGCCCGACTTCTTCGGCTGGTCTCCCGAAGAGATGATCGACACCATTCGCGCCGACGGGGCCTTCGACGTGGTCGCGCACCCCAACCGCATTCGCGACACCGCCCGCATGGAGCGCGTGCTCACCTACGCCCAGGGCGTCGAGGTCTACACCTCACGGCACAGCGAGACCGTCTCGGCGAAGTTCCTCGAGTATGCGAGCCGCCACGGCAAACATTGGACGGCGTCGACCGACGACCACCAGCACGTGAGACAGCGGCCGTATCGGCCACCGCCGTCGGGTACACCGCGCGCGACCGTCGAACGAATTCTCGAAGGCGCGTGACCGTGTCTGCGCTGTTGACGCGCTCGCTCGCGCTGCTGCTGCTGCTCGTGATGTGCGTGAGCGTCTTCATTCCGACACACACGCTCGACCAGGTGATGATGACGACGGAGGGTTACCTCTGGGGGTCGAACGTCGACATGAGCGGCCGGCCGCTGCTCGACCTCGCCATGGTCCTGCAGCCACTGACGTTGCTCGTCATCGTGCTGGCCTGTCTGTGGACACTGCGCACTGGGCGAACGCCGGCCCTGCTCGTCGCGGTTGGCGCTTTTCAGGCAGTGCTCGTGCTGACCGGGCTGCACGCCTACGCAGTCGACGGCGGCTCGTGGCGCGGCTTGATGCGGAAGCCGTTCTTCGACGTGCTGCAGTTGGTCGCGGTCCTCTTCCTCGCTGGAGCGGCTGCTCTTCATCACCGTTCCCGCAGAGCCGGGACGACGTAGCGTCTGCGCGCGCGACTCAGTTCGTCTGGGAGGTCGATGGACTCTCGCTCACGAGCCCATGTGCTGTCGTTTCAGCGCGCCTTCTTTCTTGCCCGCTTGCCCGCGCGTGCTGGTGCAGGTTTGACCTTTGCAGTGCCCCGCGTCTTCTTCGCGGTTCGCGCTGGCTCGACCACCGCGCGAGGCGCCGGAGGAATGCGATCAGGGCCGTAGTACACCTCATCGCTGCCTCCTTCCTCATCGCCTTCATACCCGTCTTCATTGCCATCGCTCGAGGCGGTGTCGGGTTCCGAGACTTGAAACACCTCTGCGAAACGCACCCTGGAGCGTTTCACCAGCTCGTCTATCTGCTGGTCGGTTGCGTTTGAGGGAAGCGGCTCACGCTCAGTTGGATCGTAGTCGGGCCACTGCTCGGCCATGTAGGCGCGCGCCGCGTCGTAGTCACACTCGCCTTCCTCTGCACACATGCTCACGAAGTCATCGATCGGCGAGGACCTCACCCACTTCCGAACGAGTCTGGCTCGCGCCTCTTCGGCCTGCGCCTTCGTTGCAAAGGTCTGTCTGACGACCTGGACCAATTCACCAGTCGGCGCGAAGTATTCGTCAGTATAAAAAAAGCCCTGACTCCGAATTATGTACATAGTCGGCCTTTTGCTGGTGTGTGTGTGATTCTCTTTGGCGCACTGGGCGGGGCCACCGCGCCATTGTCCATCCATAGCTCGAATCGCATGCGATCGAAGAGTTCCCCGGGAGCTACGCCCTTCACCAGGGCCGGCCCGCACCTTCCGAAGATGCGCGGCAACACCTCTGAGAGGAACCACGTGTTGTGCGTCACGAGCAAGGAAGAGACGAGCCCAGTCACTGCGTATGGCGACAGGAGCAGCCGAATCACCTCGTCATTGCCAATGTACGGAGCCCGCACTTCTTCGAGTCGCACCTCTTCACCAGGCTCGTTCTCGATCGCGCGCGCGAAGTCTCGCAGCGTGGGGATGTACCTTCCGGAGAAATCCGCGAGCACGTGGTCGAACTCGCACACCTCCTTGGTCATCACCGTCAGCTGACTTGCACCGCGAACCGACAGCTCGGTTCCAAAAATCGGCAGCACGACGCGGCGAATTCCCCAGGCATTGTGCAGGAGTCGATGCCGGTTGTCTGAACAGAGTTCCTTGGTTGTATCGAAGAAGGAGTGAAGCGGCAGGTAGTCTTCTGGCTCACCACCGCGCCGCTGACTCGACAACTGTGCATGCCGCAGCGGATCCATCGCGTCACGGTACGATCGACATTTCATCGCAGCAAGACGGAAGGCAGGCGTGCTGTTCAGCGACGCGCCAGCACCCGGCGAACGAAGAACGACTTCGCGTCGGTGTAGCCCTCCCGGTCGAGGCGATACGTCACCGCGAGCTTCCTCTTCAGCGCCGCGTACTCGGCTGCGAGCGACGTATCGGCCCTGAGCGCATCGCGAAAGAAGAGCCGCTCCTTCCACAGCGCGCTGCCGACGGGCACGAGGTGCAGGTGATGCGTTCGGAACGCCGCCGACGGTTTGCAGAACCAGTGCATCACGTCGGTCTTGTACGGGAAGTGCTGGTACTCGAGCGCTCGCAGCGGCTCGATGGCCGGTCGCGAGGCCTCGAGCGACGCCACGCCCGCCATGATGTCGATGACGGGCTTCGCCACGAGCCCTCTCACGGCGGTGCTGCCGATGTGCTCGATGGGCCCCGCCAGCCAGGGTGACAGCACGCGCTCGAGCAACGCGCGCTCCTCGCTGAAGCGCAGGGGCCAGGCCTCGTCGTATTCGACGACCTCGATGACCGCTTCACCTTGCGACATGACGACAGCCTACGCCGCGACCGCCGTGAAACGACGTAGGCTGCGAACCTCGTGACTACGTATTCGTTGAGACCCGGAGTCCATTACCCGCTCGGCGCCTCCTACGATGGCAACGGCGTCAACTTCGCCATCTACGCTGCCGGCACCGCCGTCGAGCTCTGCCTCTTCGACGAGCACGGCACCGAGACGCGCCTTCGCCTCGGAGAATCGACCAACAGCGTCTGGCACGGCTACGTGCCCGGCCTCAAACCCGGCGCGCTCTACGCCTACCGCGTCTACGGCCCGTGGAGCCCCGGCGAAGGCCTCATCTACAACCCGAACAAGCTGCTGATGGACCCGTACGCGCGCCTCTTCCGCGGGCAGGTGAACCACGACGGCCCGCTGGTGCCCAACCGCGGCGCAGAGCTCGACCCACGAGACTCCGCGCCCTTCGTTCCGCGCTGCGTGGTGGTGCACGACGACTTCGACTGGAGCGGTGAGAAGCGCCCCGAGGTCATCTGGCGCCGCACCGTCATCTACGAGACGCACCTCAAGGGCCTCACCGCGCGACACCCCGACGTTCCCGCTGAGCACCGCGGCACCTACCTCGGCCTCGCACACCCCGCCGTCATCGAGCACCTCAAGTCCATCGGCGTCACCTCGGTCGAGCTGCTGCCGGTGCAGGAGCTCGTCTCTGAAGGCTTCATCATCAAGCGCGGCCTCAGCAACGTGTGGGGCTACAACACCATCGGCTTCTTCGCGCCGCAGCAGCGCTACGCCTCGTCGAGCGGCATGGGGCCGGTGAACGAGTTCAAGACGATGGTGAAGGCGCTGCACGCCGCCGGGCTCGAGGTGATTCTCGACGTCGCCCCCAACCACACCTGCGAAGGCAACCAGCTCGGGCCGATGCTCGCGTGGAAGGGCCTCGACAACCGCGGCTCGTATTGGCTGCAGGACGACAAGTCGAAGTACCGCGACTTCACCGGCTGCGGGAACAGCTTGAACCTGAGCAACCCGTGGGTGCTGAAGATGGTGCTCGACTCACTCCGTCACTGGGTGAACGAGTTTCACGTCGACGGCTTCCGCTTCGACCTCGCCACGACCCTCGCGCGCGCCGGCACCGGAGAGTTCTCGCCAAGCGCTCCCTTCCTCACCGCCATTCATCAAGACCCGGTGCTCTCGCGCGTGAAGCTCATCGCCGAGCCGTGGGACCTCGGGCTCGACGGCTATCGGCTCGCGCACTACCCCGCGCTCTTCGCCGAGTGGAACGACCGCTACCGCGACACCATTCGCCACTTCTGGAAGGGCGACCAATGGCAGGCCGGTGAGCTCGGCTATCGCCTCACCGGCTCGTCCGACTTCTTCAAGCTCTCGGGGCGGCGGCCGACGGCGAGCATCAACTTCATCACCGCGCACGACGGCTTCACCCTGAAGGACCTCGTCAGCTACTCGAAGAAGCACAACGAGCTGAACCTCGAAGAGAACCGCGACGGCAACGACTCGAACCACTCGTGGAACTGCGGCGTCGAGGGCGAGACGACCGACCCGGCCATCAACACGCTGCGCGCCAGACAGCAACGCAACTTCCTCGCGACGCTCTTCCTCTCGGTGGGCACGCCGATGCTGAACGCCGGTGACGAGCTGTGCCGCACGCAGCGCGGCAACAACAACGCGTACTGCCAGGACAACGAGATGCTCTGGCACGACTGGCGCGTGACGCCCGAGGTCGCCGAGCACCTCACCTTCGTGCGTCGTCTCGCCGAGCTGCGAAAACAACCCGTCCTCCAGCGCCGCAACTTCTTCCTCGGGCAGACGCTCGACGACTCGCACTTCCACGACCTGGTCTGGTTCAACGCCGACGGCACCGAGATGCAGCAGCAGGACTGGAAGGCGGCACGGCAGTACATGGCGTGGTTCCTCGGAGGCGACGCCATCGGCATGCGCGACCCCGCCGGCAAGAAGGTCATCGGCGACAGCCTGCTCATCTATTTGAACGCGTCTGCGCTCGAGCTGCCCGTGACGTTGCCCGGTCTCGAGTGGGGCGCGCGCTGGCGGGTGTGCCTCGACACGGCGCTCGCGCTCGATGGGCAGTCGTACGCGTGTGATGGGCGCTTCGTGGTGCAGTCGCGCTCGGTCGTGGTGCTCGAGCTCATTGCCGCCGAGCCGGGCCAGGTGCAGCTGATGACGGCCGAAGAGGCGGCACGGCAGGGTCGCTTGTCGTGACGGACGACCGCGAACTCAGGGACCTCGTCGAGAAGCTGCAGGTCGAGAACGCGGCGCTGCGCAAACGGCTGCTGAAGACTGACGAGCTGCAGGCCCGGGTGAAGGCGCTCGAGCAGGCCAACGCGGCGCTGAAGCGACAGCTCGAGCTCGCTGACGAGGCGCGCGACAAGTGGGGCGAGAAGCTGGCGCGCATGCAGCGCAAGGACCTCGAGGCCCACGTGAAGTCGCTCGAGGCCAACACCTCGAACCTCAAGCGCCAGCTCGAGCTTGCCGATGAAGTGCGTGACACCTGGTACCGCGACGCCGCACGACTGCGGCGAGAGCTCGAGATTGCGCGAGAGGAGCAGCTGCGCCTGCGCCGCATCGTCGACCAGGAGCGCCTCGACCACCGACGTGAGCTGAAGCGCCTGCGCAAACGCTGACCTTCAACGACGACCCGCGGCGGGTGCCGGAGTGACCAACCGGAACGAGTCGAGAATCGCCGCGCACTCGGTGAAGCCCGCGCACGACACCCGAACCGTGCGCTCCTCCAGCAGGAAGATGCGCAGCGTTCGAACTCCACTCGGCTCGCGAATACGGTACTCACGCCCGGCAACCTTGCCTGCAGAGACCGCGCGCTCCTGAAGGACGGGCCGACCCGCAGCAGCGAGCTCGCGCACCGAGGCCTGTCGCGCACGCAGCGTGTCTTCGGGCAGGTCGATGGCCACTTCGACCGAGTCACGGTCGGCGCGAGGGCCTTCGAGCACGTAGACGCGGTGACGGGCGGGCGCGTGGACCGACAGCACCACCGAGCCATCGTCGTCGACGATGACCGGAGCTTTCGGCAGCTCGATGGAGAACTGGTCGACGACCGAGACGAAGGGCGTCGCTGAGAGCAGAACCGAAAGCGCCCCGCTCCACGGCGTCACAGCACGTCCGCCACGACTCCCGCCGTGAGGCCGAGCTGCACGGGGCTCGTCTGCCAGAACGTTCCCGCTGCAGGTCGCACGATGCCGCCGAGCAGCTGCGCCGACGCGCGGAACCGAACCGGGCTGTCTTTCGGGAACTCACCCGCGACGCGGCCGCCCGCGCTGACGAGGGGGAGCAGCTGGCCGTCGAGCGAGAGCGCTCCGGCGACCACCACGGCGCAGGTCGACACGCTGCCCCACTCGACGCAGACCGGAACCTGGCCGATGACGCCGACCCCACGAACACCGGCGACGACTTCGCCTTCGGGAACCACAATCGCTTTCATCGGCACGCGCAGCGCGGCGAGGTCGGCCACCGTCACCTGAACCACACCCGGCATGAGCGGCTGTGCCTCGAGTCCGAACGAGATGCGGCCCTGCCGAAACCGGGCTCCGATGTTCAGCGTGAACGGGTCACCGGGAGACAGGCCCCACGCACCCACCAGCGCGCCCGTGAACGAGAGCTGGCGCTTTGGCGTCGCCTCCACGGTTGCTTCGACTGCGGGAGCACTCGACACCAACGACGCGCAGAGCAGCGAGAGCATGTCTGAACGATAGTGGCCGGCCAGCGGCAGTTCCATTGCCTGCAGGCGTTGAAACCGCTCCGAGAGCAGTGACAATCGCGGCATGGGTCACGCCCGGTTCTTCTTCGACGCGAAGCCGAAGCGACGGCACCGCTACCTGTTCGCGAACAAGAAGACGTTCACCACCATCTCCGACGAGCCGGGCGGCAAACGCACCACGACGAAGGTCGAAGGCTCGTCGAAAGCCGAGCTGCTCGCGCTGTACGAAGCCGGCTGCCGGCAGGCGATTGCCGAAGGGTGGAAGGACTTCACCTTCAACGGCTGGGAGAGCTCCCTGGGCAAGGGTCCGAAACGGCCGACCGCGGGGGAGGCCGAGCGACGCTTCGAGGTGATGAGCAAGGCGCTCGCGGCTGCGCTGAAGGACGCGGGTGGAAAAGCCGCGCTCGAGAAGAAGGCGCTGAAACACGCGCTCGGCGAATACTCGACGCTCAAGGTCGCGCTTGGTGGCTCGAAGTTCGAGCACGCGGTGCACTTCTTCGCGGTCGACGGTGTTGGGCTGAAGAAGAAGCGTGCCCCGGCGCTGTTGCGGCCGAAAGCTGATCAGCCAACACTGGAGCGATGGCTTCGCGTGCTGCAGTCCTTGGGAGCGTGAGATGAGAACGAAGCACCTGGCCTGGGTCTGCTGTCTGTTCGCCGCCGTCAGCGTGCGAGCGCAGCCCAGCGCCGACGCAGGCGTGACGAAACGCGCTCCGTCGAAGCCGAAGGCCACTCGGTCGCCGTTCAACCCCATCACCGACGTGTCTGTCGTCGTCGAATCCATCAACTCGGGCGACTCGGGCCTGCCTGACTTCTTCCCCAGCCACGTCGAAAAGGCCGCCGTCGAAGCCGTGGTGATTCGTCCGAAGGTCCTGCAGGGCCTGGGCTCGGTGCTCATCAAGTTCAAACACCGCAATGGCGCGTTGAGCGACGCCGAGTGGGCCCGCCTCGAGGCACGCGCTACGCGTGTCCCGCCAACCACCGCCGTGGTTCGTGGCTTCAAGGACGGCTCGGCAGGTGAGCAGCTCGCACCCGATCGGAAGCAGGTCGCGCATCTGGTCGTCGACCCGAAGGCCGAAGACGAGTGGAATCACGGAGAGTCGTCGGGCGTGACGCTGCTCGACGGTGACGCGGTCATCTTCTGGTACGAGTTCTGGTGAGGGCTCAGCGCGTCGTCTTGATGTCGCTCGGCTTCGGCCCGACCTTCACCGTCGCCTTCTTCTTGAGCGTCACCGTCACGGCCGGGTCTGTCGAGTCCGTCAGCGTCGTTTGAAACGCCTCGTACCCATCATGCGAGACCTTCAGCAGCACCGGCAGCTTGTTCTTCTCGACCTTCAAGTCGATGGGCGTGAGCCCGCGTTTGTCACCGGCGAGCTCGACCTCGGCCTGCGCAGGCTCCGAGGTGAGTGAATACGTGACGTATTCGACGACCTGGGGCGGTGGCTCGATGACCTTCACCAGCTCGGGCGGCTTGAGCGGCTGCACGGGCGGGTCGACCGGCTTCGGCGTCTCGTCACCGCGGCCCTTCACGACGAAGCCCACCACGCCGATGAGCAACACCGCGACGATGCCGATGCCAGCCCAGAGACCTGCGCGTGAACGCTGATCAGGGTTCGAGACGGCCTCGGTGCGCGGGTCTCCAGCGGGGAAGACCTGACCGCCCTGCTTGCTGCGGTCGACGGTGGTGGCGCCCTGCGCGTTCTTCTGCAGCCCACCAGCATCGAGGTCGGTGAGGCCCGAGTCTTCTTCGAGCGTGCGCGGGTCGGCTTCCTTCGCGATGCGCTCGGCGTAGAGCGCCTGCATGAACTCGACGAGGTGCGCGTTCGACGCGGGAATCGAGTTCTTGAACGCGAAGTCTTCGAGCGCCATGCGGAACGCGCCGGCGTCGGCGTAGCGGTCCTTCACGTCTTTCGTGAGCGACTTGAGCACCACTGCGTCGAGGCCCTTCGGCAGCGACGGCTCGACCTCGCTCGGCGGCGGCACCTGGCAGGCCTTCACCAGCCGCTGCGTCATCAGGTCGTTCTCGCCCTTGAAGAGACGTCTGCCGGTGAGCAACTCCCACAAGACGATGCCGAGCGCGAAGACGTCACTGCGCGCGTCGATGTCGAGCCCGTCGGCCTGCTCGGGCGACATGTACGGGAACTTGCCCTTCAGAATGCCGGTCGCCGTGTGTTGCGCGCGGCCTGCTGCTTTGGCGACGCCGAAGTCGATGAGCTTCACCGAGCCGTCGAAGCCGACGAGCACGTTCTGTGGAGACACATCGCGATGCACGAGGCCCAGCGGCGAGCCCTTCGAGTCCTTCGCTTTGTGCGCGAAGTCGAGGCCCGCGGCGGCGTCGGCGATGACGCGCAGAATGATGCCGAGCGGAACCGGGTGGTTCGCCATGCGCGCGCGTTTGTCCATGCGGCGCACGTCTTCACCCGAGACGTATTCCATCTCGATGAAGTGCACGCCGTTCTCGACGCCGAACTCGTTGATGCGCGCGATGTTCGGGTGGTCGAGGCGCATGGTGATCTTCGCCTCGTCGATGAACATGGCGAAGAACTCCTCGTCCTCGACGAGGTGCGGAAGGATGCGCTTGATGACGACGAGCTTCTCGAAGCCTTCCGCTCCCTTTCGAGCGAGCAGCACCTGCCCCATGCCACCAGCGGCGATTTTGCGGAGCAGCTCGTACCGGCCGAAAGGAATGCCCATGAGAAGGAGTTCGAGCCTAGCGCGGCTCCATCAGAAGTGAGTGACGTGTTTCCCAGTTCGACTCCGCCGTCGCGAGCCACACTCGCCGCGGCAAGGGTCTGCAGTCATCACGGTGCCGCCGCTCCTCAGGCTCGCTTTGGGCTTCGTCTCACGACTTCATCCGGTAACCCACCGACAGCATTCGGTGCGCCACGGCCGTCGCCACCATCGCGAGACCGAGCAGCAGGCCGAGCCCGAGGAATGAGCCCTCATCGAGCCCGAGCATGCCGGCGCGCAAGCCTTCGACCATGTGCACGACGGGGTTGAAGAGGCTGATGGTGCGGAACGGCTCGGGCAACGAGCGCACCGAGTAGAAGACGCCGCCGAGGAACGTGAGCGGCAGCATGAGGAAGGTGGGGAAGAAATTGATCTGCTCGAACTTCTCCGCCCAGATACCCGCGATGAGGCCGAGCACTGCGAAGACGTAGGCCGACAGCAGCAGGAAGAGCAGCGTGCTGGCGACGTGCGCGAGGTGCCAACCGGTGAAGACGAGCGCTGCGGCCCAGGTGAGCAGGCCGACGAGCAGCCCGCGCACCATGGCGCCCGAGACGAAGCCAATGAGCAGCTCGGTCGCTCCCAGCGGAGCCACCAGCAGGTCGACGATGGTGCCCTGAATCTTGGTGATGAAGAACGACGACGAGCTGTTGAGGAACGAGTTGTTCGCGATGCCGAGGAAGACGAGGCCAGGCACGATGAACGAGACGTAGCTGATGCCGTTCACCTCGCCCTGTCGGCCACCGAGCGTGTAGCCGAAGACCACGAAGTAGAGCGTGGTGCTGATCAGCGGCTGCAGCACCGTCTGGCCGGGCACGCGAAGGAAGCGGCGGACTTCTTTCTGCAGCAGCGTCTTCGTGCCGATGACGTTCACGGGACACCGCCGTTTCCGCGCAGCACGCGAATGAGCACGTCTTCGAGCTTCGAGGGAGCCATGGAGACTTCGGCGACGGGCAGGTGCGCGGCGTAGAGGGCTCCGAGCACGTCGGCGCATGACGGGGTGCCCGCGCGCTCGATGAAGACGTAGGTGCGGCGGTCGTCCGAGAGCGTTCCGGTGGAGGCTCCGTCGGGAATGGTGGCGACCGGCTCGCGCAGCTTCACTTCGAGGCGGCGTTCACCGAGGCGCTTCATGAGCGCGGTCTTCTCTTCGACGAGCAGCAGCTTGCCCTTGTCGATGATGCCCACGCGGTCGGCGAGCTCTTCGGCTTCTTCGAGGTAGTGCGTGGTGAGCACGACGGTGGTGCCTTCGGAGCGGAGCTTGCGAACGTAGGTCCACAGGTCGCGGCGCAGCTCGACGTCGACGCCGGCGGTGGGCTCGTCGAGGAAGACGAGCTTCGGGCGATGCACGAGCGCCTTCGCGATGAGCAGGCGACGCTTCATGCCGCCCGAGAGCGCGCGCGTCGGTTGATCAGCCTTCGAGGAGAGAGAGAGCGCTTCGAGCAGTTCATCGACGCGGGCCTTGTCGGGCGGACGGCCGAAGTAGCCGAGCTGCAGGTTCAGCGACTCGCGCACCGAGAAGAAGGGGTCGAAGTTGATCTCCTGCGGCACGAGGCCGACGTCGCGGCGCGGGGTGATGGCGTCGTGGTCGAGGTCGACGCCGAGCAGCTTGATGGAGCCGCTCGTCTTTCGCACGAGCCCGCAGATGGCGCCGATGAGCGTGGTCTTCCCCGCGCCGTTGGGGCCGAGCAGCGCGAAGATTTCCCCCGCGTCGATGGAGACCGAGACGTCCTCGAGCGCGGTGAGCGTCGGGTAGGTCTTGGTGAGACGGGAGACTTCGAGCACGGGGGCAGCCACGGACTGCTGATGTCACAGAAGTCCCGATCCATGAATCGAGACGTAGCGAACGTTGCGTCCCACAGGCTGTTCGGTGGGTTGGCAGCGGCATGAAGAGCGCTGGGGAGCGCCGCACTTTCCCTTCCCCGGAGTCGTCATGAATCGGTTGCTGGTGGTGGTGTGTGTGCTGGTTGGGTGTGGCGGCGGAACTGCGAGGACCTGCAGTGAGGGGTGCCAGCCTGGAACCCGTTGCGAGCCGATGACCAACCTGTGCGTGCGCGATGAGGGAGCGGCTGGCGGTGCTTCGGCAGGCGGAGTCGTCGCCGGTGGTTCAGCCGCCGCTGGTGGTTCGGCAGCTGGTGCTGGCGGGTCGGCGGGCGGCGGTGCTGCGGGTGCGGTCGCAGGCGGTTCTGCCGGAGGAGAAGCGGGTGGATCCACCGCGGGTGGTTCTGCTGGCGGCTCCACCGCGGGTGGTTCTGCCGGCGGCTCCATCGCGGGTGGTTCTGCCGGGAGCTCCATCGCGGGTGGCGAGGCAGGTGGCGGAAGCGCTGGTGGTTCGGCCGGCGGCTCCATCGCGGGTGGTTCGGCCGGGGGCTCCATCGCGGGTGGCGAGGCAGGTGGCGGAAGCGCAGGTGGTCCTCCGATTCCCGCACCGGTCTTCACGCTCGTAACGCCCGCGCCTGGGGTTGTGGTGACAGGCGCGACCAGCGAGCTCGTCGGCACCGTGACCGCTTCGAGTGGACGTGAAGTCACGATCGCGACCATCGATGTTGGCGACGGAATGGCCCGCCCCCTCACCATCACAGGCACGATGTGGCGCGTGACAATTCCGCTCGCATCTTCGGTCGAGGCCACGCGGACCGTCACCATCTCGGCACTCGACGCGGCTTCGCAGACCACGACCACGAGCTTCACACTGAACATCGACACGCTCGGTCCGAGAACGAGCCTCACCCAGCCTGCGATGGGTGTCGTCGTGGGCGCGATGACGACGCTTCAGGGAACGGCGTTGGATCCCGCAATGCCCATCATGCTCGTCACCGTCGATGTTGGCGCGGGTCCCCAAATGGCAACGATTGGGCCCGGAGGCACCTGGCAGGTGAGCATGTCTTATCCTCCCAATCTCAATCGCGTCACACGACAGGTCACCATCAGCGCGCTTGACTCACTGGGCAATCAGTCGGTCCAGGCAGCGCAGGTGCTCGTCGATACGCAAGGTCCCGCGCTGGTGTTGACGAACCCCTCGAACACGACGGTGGTGGGTGCCTCAACGACGCTGACTGGCACCGCGACTGATTCGACCGGGCCCGTCTCTGGAATGACCATCGACGTCGGCTCAGGCCCTGCGCCCGTCACGGTTCAGGCGAATGGCGCCTGGTCGCTCGCGGTCACCTTTCCGCCCAACCTCGACCGCGTGAGCCGAACGGTCACCCTGCGCGCTCAGGACTCAGTGGGTAACGTGACGGTGACGACGGCCCAGGTGCTGGTCGACACTCGGGGCCCGACGCTCGCGTTCTCAGCTCCCGCCGTGATGGAGCGGCTCGGCAACCCACGCACCCAGGCCGTCACGGGCACCGTGTCGGATAGCACGGGCGTGAGCAGCGTCGTGATGAACTGTGGCGACTCTGGCGGCAATCGCCCGGCGACGGTGACGAGCGGTTCGTGGAGTGTTTCGTGGCCCCTGCCAACGGCTGACAACTCCACCTTCACCTGCACGACGACCGCGACCGATTCTCTGTCGAACCAGACAGTTCTGACACGCTCGTTCTCCGTCGACACGGTGGCGCCAGTGGTGAACCTCACCGCCCCGGCCGCGAGCGCAGTGCTGGGCGGTTCGTCGACCACGATGGTCGTTCAGGCCTCGGTGACTGACGGCTCCAACCAGTTCAGCGCCGTGAACGCGACCTTCGGAGCCGCGACGCTTCCGGCGACGGGGTCGGGCAACACGTACAGCGCCACGTTCAATTTGCCCATCGTCGACTTCCAGCCCGTCAACGTCTCCTTCATTGCCACCGACGCCGAGGGCAACAGCGCTGGCGTCAACCGCACGGTGACGGTCGACAAGGTGGCTCCAGTGGTGACCATCACGGCTCCGACTGCTGGGCAGCAGTTCAACATCGGCTCGTTCACCAACTCCTCGAGCGTGGTGGTGACGTGGGCGGTGACTGACGGCGACGCTTCGGCTGGCACCCGCCAGGTGCAGGGCGCGAACGTCGCGCCGAGCCTTCGCAGCACGTCGGTCGCGACCTCGAGCACCGACAACCGTGTCACCTACAGCCAAACGGTCGACGCGGTGGACACGGCCGGCAATGTTTCGGCTCTCGCCTCGGTGTCCTTCACGGTCGACCGCGTCGCCCCCTCGGTGACGGTCTTCCCTGCAAACGGTTCCCGTAACAACACGGCGTCGAAGGCGCGCCTCACCTTCTCGGAATCGGTGATGGCCCCTTCAGGCGTCTCGCCCGATCGCTTGCGGCTCAATGGCTCGACGGTCTCGGGGTCGTGGACTTCGCAGACCGTGTACGAGAGCCCCGATCTGCCCGGAGGAACGGCCTACGCCGCCGTCGTGCAGGGTGGGCTCACGGACCTCAGTGGCAATCCTGTGGCGCCTGTTTCGTGGCAATTCCATCGCGCGCCAACGCTGCCATCATCGAGTTCGTTGATCGTCGCCGGGGCTGGGCCCTGGGACGTTGCGACCGACGACGACGGCCAGCCCACCATCGCCTACGTGAGCGACTTGGCCAACCAACCCGGCCAGACGATGACGCTCGACGGTCAGACTGGAGCATGGCGGTCTGCGAGCGGCGCTGACGGCGGACTCGGGCTACCTGTGCGGTCGGTCTACAGCGACATCTCCATCAACGCCTGGGGTGTGGTCGACTCTTCACTGTCGATGCTTCGAACTCGAACGGTCAGCGCATCGACGGGCGAGTCTACCTACCACCAGGACGGCTGGATGACGGACACTGCTCAGCCATTCTTCGCCTACCTGATTCCGACGCCACCCATTCATCCGCTCGACGGCAGCGAGTGGTACGGAACGGTCAGCGGCAATTCATATACACGAGCCGCAGTTGGCTCACGGGCCTTGCCCTTCTCCCCTCAGCGAATCGTGACGTCACCCAACGGCTGGTTTGGATTTGCCAACGCAGCAAACGGCACGTTGTCGGTGATGACGTGGTCGTGCAAATCCAGCCCTCTCACCCCGTTCGCCTGCGCCGCGAGCCCTCTGATGACGTCACCAGAGCAGTCGCAGGGCCTCAATTTCGTCTCAGCAGCCATCTCGAGCACGGGGTGCGGCGTGGTCGCCTACACCACACCGAGCGCCCGACGCGCTGCGACGTTCGGCTTCTCGAGCGGCGTCGATATCAGCGGGAACTTCGCATCGACCGGGGTCGCGCCGCTCTTCAGTGTCGCGCGCCGCAAGGCGGGAGGACTCTGGGTTGCGTACCAGACAGCAACCACGGCGCTGACGACCACCATCAGCATCATGCACGCACCGAGCTGCAGCCTGAATCCCTCGAGTTTCGTGTTCGTGAAGAGCGTCATCATTCCCGGCGCCTGGAAAGCCCAGGTGGTGGAGCTCGGCACGACCGTGGGCCTCGTCTACCAGCCCTCTGACTTCGGCCTGTACGTCGCGTATTGAGGACGACTGGGCCATCGAGAGAGGACCTTCCTTGCGCACCGTGATAGCGACTCGACCCATGCGCCGTTTCAGCCTCGTGCTCTCGCTCCTGCTCGCGACCCAGGCCGTCGCCGCTCCGACGGCGCCTCAACGCTCCTGGCTCTCGGGCGTGGGCGTCGGCCTCGTCGGAGTGGGGCTCGGGCTCGCGGGATTCGGTCTCTCGCAGCAGCTCATCGCTTCCGACGCGCGCGCCATCATCGGCGCCTACGGCATTCCCTCCGTCAGTGAAGCGCCCGCCGTCTCGCTCATGGAGAAGCGCGCCAGCACGGCGACCACCCTGGCCCTAGGAGGCTTCATCAGCGGTGGCGTGCTGCTCGCGGGCGGAATCGTCTTGCTGCTGCTGGACAAGCCCTCGTCGCCCGTCACTGCCTGGGTGCTGCCGCTCGCCAACGGTGCGGCGGCGGGCCTCTCGGCCACGTGGTAGTCGGCCGCCATGCGCATTCCCCGCGGACTGTTCGGCATCGCGAAAGAGGTGCTCCGCCATCTCTTGCGTCGCCCCGTCGTCGGCTTCGTCGTCTTCGCGCGCACGCCTGACGGCCGCCTCGTGCTGATCCGCCGCGGAGACACCGGCGAGTGGGCGATGCCCGGCGGCACCCTCGAGTGGGGCGAGACGTTTCGCGCCGGCCTGCCACGCGAGCTGATGGAAGAAGCCGGCGTCGAGCTCGTCACCGCCGGCGAGCTGCTCGGCGTCTACTCCGACCCGTCGCGAGACCCGCGCTTCCACGCTGTCACGGTCGTCTTGAGCGCCACCGTCTCGGAGCCGAAGCGCCCGCCCATGAACCCCATGGAGATTCTCGAGGTGCGCTGCTTCCGCGACGACGAGCTGCCGTCACCGCTCTCGCACAAGATGGACGACATGATGAAGCGCGCGAAGTCGTCCGAGCGCTTCTGGGAGTGACTAGACCTTCACCCGCTCCACGATGCTGTCGATGAGCTTCACCGACGTCAGCCCTTCGGACTCGGCCGTGAAGTTCGGCAGAACACGATGACGCAGCACCGGCCTCGCCAGCGCGCGCACGTCTTCCACCGACGCAGCAAAACGGCCTGAGAGAATCGCGCGCGCCTTCGCGCCGATGACGAGGTACTGGCTCGCGCGCGGGCCTGCGCCCCACGAGACGTTGCGCGAGACGAAGTCGAAGGCGCCAGGCTCCTTCGGTCGCGTCGCGCGCACGAGGTCGACCGCGTACTTCACGACGTGGTCGGGCACGGGCACGCGGCGCACGAGGTCCTGCAGCGAGAGAATCTCCTGCGGCGAGAGCACCTTCGACAGCGTCACCGTCTGGCCGCTCGTCGTCTGCTTCACGATGCGCACTTCTTCCTCTGCGCTCGGGTAGCCGACGTCGACGTAGAACATGAAGCGGTCGAGCTGCGCCTCGGGCAGCGGGTACGTGCCCTCCTGCTCGATGGGGTTCTGCGTCGCGAAGACGAGGAACGGCGGGTCGAGGTGCCAGGTGCGGCCCGACGCGGTGACGCGGTACTCCTGCATCGCCTGCAGCAGCGCGGCCTGGGTCTTCGGCGGCGTGCGGTTCACTTCGTCGGCCAGCACGATGTTCGCGAAGATGGGCCCCTTCATGAAGCGCAGCTCGCGGCGCCCGGTGGAGCGGTCTTCTTCGAGAATGTCGGTGCCGGTGATGTCGCTCGGCATCAGGTCGGGTGTGAACTGAACGCGGTTGAACGAGAGCGTCAGCACCTCGGCCAGCGTCGAGATGAGCAGCGTCTTCGCGAGGCCAGGCACGCCGACGAAGAGACAGTGGCCCTTCGAGAACATCGCGATGAGCAGGTGGTCGACCACTTCCTTCTGGCCGACGACGCGTTTGTCGATTTGCTCGAGCACGGCGGCTCTCGCGCGCGCGAGGGCCTCCACTGCCTTCAGGTCGTCCGGGGTGCCGAGTCCGCTCGCGGTGTCACTCATGAATGGAGCCGGTTGTAACCGGCCCCACGCCAAGCGTCACCCGACTGTTCACCTCGGACTACTGAACGAAGCTGATGATGTACGCCGTGAACGACGAGGCGCTGCCGGTCGCGCCTCGCGTGAACCTCGCGGTAGTCGCGTCGGGGAAGGTGAGCCGCGCTTGCGCGTGCCCGACCACGTCGTTCGAGGCGAAGTCCGTCTCACCAGACGCCTGACCACCCGGCCCCTGCGCCGAGAAGAAGCCAATGGTGCGGTCGAGGGCCACGGCAGTGAGTGACCCATCAGCCGAAGCGCTGGCCCCGGAGAGCTGCAGGTTCGTCTCCTGCACGGTCGCCAGCGCGAGCGGGAAGAACAGGCGCTCGAAGCGGGTGTTCTGAACGTCTGCGTTGCCACAATTCCCTCCGCTCCCGAGGGCACGTGTGAAGGTCACCAGCGTGTCGCTCGTCACCTCTGCCCGAACCCGGCGCTTGCACATGGCATCGGTGTTCGTCTCAGGGCTGGGGCGTTCAGGGCGCACCGACGCAATCACCGCGGCCTGCACCTGCGTCGCCGACGCCAACGCCGCAGAGGTGAAGCTGGTGCCGCTGTCGGGCCCGACTGACCCCTGAACAACCGTGAGCCCGCCCATGGAGACCACCTGAACGGCCCAGGTGAGGGGCACGGCGAAGTTGCCGGTCGACTCGAGCCGCACGTTGTTGTTGCTCTCGATTCGCCCCGTCAGGAAGTCGTCACCGTTGTTCTCGTTGGTGGCCCCTCCGGTGGAATGGGAGAACAACATGAAGCTGTTGGCTCTCGTGCCCGAACCAAGCGCGTAGCCCTGATTGACCTGGCTGGCGGCGTTGGCCGCCGAACCGCTGAAGTGCTGCACCGACACGCCGCCCGAGGCGACCCCCCGGCCCCAGCTCGCCGTCTGCCACTCGATGGCGATGGCGCCGTTGCTGCCTGCCCGGTCACAGGCCACCGCTGTCGTTGATGCCAGGGTACAACGAACGTTCGAGTCGGGAGCAGTCTCGCTCGCGCCCACCGCTTGAAACACCATGAAGGTGCGGTTCCGGTCAGTCGGAATCTCGATGCCCAGGGGACACGACACCGAAGACTGCATGTCGGCGATGGTGCAACTGCCACGGCGAACGAGCGGCAGGACGTTCAGGTTCAGCGTGCCGTTGGCGAAGAACGTGTCGGTGTCGGTCGCGGTCAGGGTGGCGACCGCTGGAGTGGAGGAGTCCGTCGGCATCGCCGAGCGACCTCGAACCCTGAACTGCGCCGTGGCGCCGACCGCGGTGATGCTGAAGGACTGAGCGGTGAGGGTGCCGGTGGAGCAGGTCGTATCGCTCGCCGCGTGCAGGGTCAGGCCCGTCCCGCTCGTTACCGAGACCGTCACCGGAGTGGTGCCGAAGATGAAGGGCACGCCGCCGTTCGTTCGGCGCGTCACCGTCACGAGGTCGCAGTCGAAGAACTCGACGTCGGTCGTCGTCGCCGTCAACGCCAGCGCGCCAGAAGTACCGGTCACCGTTGCGTTCGCCGTGCCCGCCGTGAGGGGCCCCGTTCCCGTCTGGTCGGTCGCCGTCACCGTCACCTGGCCAGCCGCTGGCGCTGCGACCACAAGATAGAACGGGCCCGACACCGAGGCCGTCGCCGGAATCGTCACCTGGCTCGAGGGGAGCGCTGTGGAGCAGGCGGCGTCAGAGGCGAAGAAGGTCGTGCCGGTCGCCGTGAGCGCGATGGTTCGCGCAGCAGCCAGTGGGGTCGGCACGTCCGACGCGTCGAGCGCGCGAATCGTCAACGGGCCCACGCAGTCGAACCGCCCGATGGTGCTGGCCAGCCCAGCCACTCCAAGCTTCGTGGCCGGCCCACCCGTGATGGTCCACGTCTGCATCACCGATGGCACGGCGCCCACGGTGATCGGTACGACGCCGGCCGTCGAGTTGCGGAGGTAGAAGGAGGCGCTCGTCGCGAGCCCTGCAGCGAGCGACGGAATGACGGTGAGGCACGACGGGTCCGACGCGAACAACCCGTCGGTCATCGAGAGCGTCTGGTTGCCGAGCGCCGCCGGGTTGCCCTGCGAGTCGGTGCCAGTGACGGTGATGACGGGACTGCAGGTGTTGATGGCCAGCGAGGTCGGCGGTGTCGTCGTGAACGTCAGCGTCGTCAGCGGCCCCACGCCGACCGACGTGGTGGTGTTCGCCGGACCACTGAGGGGGTTGCTCGCCGTCGCGAGGGTGAGCTGGCCCACCTTGCGCAACCGCACACTGAACACGGCGCTCGAGGCGCCCATGGCGATTTCGACGTTCAACGTGCCGCCGACGCCAACGCCTGTCGAACACCCCATGCCGAGAAACAGCAGTGCCTCGTTGGGCGCCACGCTCGCTGCGTCAGTCGCCGTCACCACCACCGTGCGAAGCGCTCCCACGGCCGGGTGGTCGCCCGAGTCGAGCCGGTTCACCGTGAAGTTCACGCAATCTCCAGCAGTGTTCATCGCCGGGAAGTCGTTGCGGGTCAGCTTCGCTTCGAGCCCGGCGATGATGTTGAGCGCGAGGCTCGCGCGGCCCGACACGCCCACCGACGGCGTCGCCTGCACGGTCACCATGCCCAGCGTCGCAGGGAGCGGCTTGAACCAGAACGACCCGACCCCCAGCGCGGGAACACTCACGGTGTTCATCATTCCGCCCGTGCACATCGAGTTGGCGAAGAACGTGCCCACCGACGCCACCGAGGTCGACAACGTCACCGTGTCGGCCACGCGGTTGCCTCCGACGTCGAGGGCTTCGACCTGCAGCGGAACACAGCCGTCGTACTGCTGGTCGCCCGTCGGAGGACTCACGAACGCGACGCGGTCGACCGAGCCTGCGGCGACGTTCGTGCTGCCAACCGCCGAGGTGAGGCCGTTGCCCGACACCGTGAACGTGAGCATTCCCGTCGCTCGGGGGCTGAACGAGAAGGTCGTCGAGCTCGCCGACCCGGCAAAGGTGAGGCCGACCGACGACTGCGCGGTCGTTCCACACGCCGAGGACGATGAGGAGAGCACCAGCCCCGTGCTGCCCATGCCCATCGCGGCCGAGGTGACGCCCAGGCCTGCTGGCAAGCCCGTGAGGTTTCCCTCGGTGTCGAGCCGCTCGACGGTGGCCTGCAGACACCCACCGACCGCAGACGAGGCTGGCGGACTGCCCGTCGCGAAGCGCAGCGTGGTGGTCGCCGACGCATTGACGGTGACGCTGCTGGTGGTCGCCGAGGTCGCGCCCGTGGCGCTCGCCGTCACCGTCGAGGAGCCGACGAGGCGGCCTCGCACGTAGAAGGTCGCGCGGGTCTGGCCGGCAGCGAACGTCAGCGTCGGCCCGGTGGTGCACGCCGCGTCTCCATGCACCGAGAGAACGCCCGCCGTGTTCACGCCCACCAGGAAGGACTGCGCGGCGCCCGGGCTGGGGTTGGCGAAGCCGTCGCGACGCTCCAGGGTCACGGGAGCGCACGAGGCCGCGTCGAGCATCGACGGGGGCTGGGTCACCACCACGAACACCGTCGGGTTGCCTGCATCGACGGTGAAGACTCCGGCGTCGGTGGACTGCACCGAGAAACCTGTCGCCGTGACGGTGTACTGCTGCGCCTTTCGCGCCGACGCGTAGAACGTCACGCCACCGTCGGTCATCGTCACGGTCGCGGCGGTGGGGGTGCACGAAGCAGCGCTCGAGAAGACGACGCCATCGGGAGCCGTCACCACGGGGGTTGCAGCGGGAGCCACCGCTCCGCTCGCCGAGGTCGGGTTGTCGAAGCTGTCGAAGGAGCGCAGCACGAGGCCCTGGCTGCACTGGCCAGCGATGGCGCTCACCACGGCCGGCGTGTCGAACACGAGCTTGCTGGTCGGCGCAGGCCCGATGCGAACCGGCTGCACCGGCGAGGTGGTGATGAAGTTGGTCGCCGAGGCGCTGAGCGTGAGGGACGAAGCCCGGTTCGCGCGGAAGAAGAAGCTGACCTCACTGCTGCCCGCACCGATGACGAGCTGGTTGCTGGTGAGCGGCATCATGCAGTTGGCGTCCGAGAAGAAGGCGACGCCCACCGCCGCGCTCGGAGCGATGGTGACGGTCGTGGCCACACGCACGGGAGAGACGGGCGACATCGACGAGTTCATCTCTCGGGTCTGCAGGCGCACGGCCGGGCTGCAGGTGCCTGCCGTCGTCGCGACCGTGACGCCCGACCCTGGGAAGAAGAGCGCCGTCGGGTCCATCGTCGAGACGTCGACCTGCAGAGACGCGGTCGGCATGGCGAGGCTGGTGGTCGCCGTCACGCCATAGGTGCCCGGCCCGCTCGCGCGAACGAAGGCGAGCACCGACGACTGGCCCGCAGGAATCTGCAGGGTGGTGACGGCGCCCATACAGGTCGCCGAGGTGAAGAACTCGAGGGTGCCGCCGCCGCTGGGGGGAACGACGGTGAGGTTCACGTCGACGCCCGACGCTCCAGCAGTGGTGAGGTTCGAGTTCTCGTCGAAGAGACGCAGCTCGGCCGGCACCTGATTGCACTCGTTGTTCCGGGTGCCGAACACCTGGGTGGTGAACTCGAGATGGTGCGGGTCTCCGGCGGTGACGACGAAGTCGAGCGACGCGGGCGCGCCGAGCCCTGGAGCGCTGAACTGCACCTGAATCGGCATGCCGGCGGCCGTGACCCGGGTGCCCTTGAGATAGAGGCGCGTCGACGAGGTGCCGGCCGAGATGCTGGGCGAGCTGCTCCCCATGCAGTTCGGGGTGGTGAAGACCTCAACGGTCGTGGTGCCTGCGGGCAGATAGCCGATGGCGAGCGCGAGCTGGCTGGCGACGTTGGTGGGCATCATGCGGTCGTCGAGCGCGGTGACGTCGATGGCCGTGGAGCACGCTCCGGCGCGCGCGCTCACCGAGACGGGGCTGACCGAGAGGCTGACGACAGGGCGGTCGGTGATGGTGGTCGCGAGGGCGGTGGAGCCCAGCGAAGGAGCGCTCGCCGTGAGGGTCAACGAGCCGGGCGTGCGCGCGCGGAAGGAGAAGGTGACCTGGTTGGTGCCGAAGCGCAGCGGCAACGTCGAGGTCGTCAGCCGCGTGGTGCAGGCGGGGTCGGAGAAGAGCTCGAGGCCGGCCGAGGGCGTACCAGTGGGCGCGAGCGTGACGGTGACGTCCGACGCGACGGCGGCTGGGCGGCCGTTGGCAACGCTCTGCACCGTAACGGCTCCGGAGCAGTCGGACGCCACGAGGGTGGCGAGCGTCGTCGTGTAGGCGAGCCCGGTCGCAGTCGTCGTGCAGGCGGCTTCGTTCGAGCAGGTGCTGTCGTCACAGAAGAGCTTGCCGTTGCAGTTCGTGTCGACGGTGGAGGAGCAGACCTGCGGCGCTCCGGGGTTCACCTGCATGTCCCCATCGTTGCAGTCGGTGCCACCCTTCGCGGTGTCGACCCAGGTGTCCCGGTCGGCGTCGAGCGTGGCGTCAGGCTGGCCGATGACCAGCTCGAACTGCTCGACGCCCGTCGGGGGGAAGAGCTGGGCGTTCGAAGGGGAGCGCGAGCTCAGCTTCCACTCCGTCTCGTCGGAGCAGCGGCCCTGGTAGACACTGGCCTGCCAGACGAGCGAGGCGGGGAAGTCTCCGCGCGCGATGCCGATGAAGTACTCGTTCTTCATCGCCTGCCGCGTGACGGTCGAGCGCGAGGCTCGTGCCCCGTTCGAGGTGGCGTCGACGACGATGCAGTCGCCGCGAACGCCGGGCTCGACGGTGACCTTCAGCACCAGGCCGCCTTCCGTCTTCCGGGGGCAGCCCGCGAGCGAGGCGAGCGCGAGCGCAACGACGAAGCTGCGGAGCACCATCGGTGAGAGTCTGATCATGGTTTCTGTCGGGCGTGAGGGCGCTCGGCTCGAGCCGCCAAAGAGCCCAAAGGCTAGCACGTGCCCGGTGGTGGACAGGGCCCATACACGCGATGAAACCACTGGTCACAGGGACGTGGCCGAAGGCAGGGCACTCGGGTCCGCCAGGGCGCGGATCAACCGAGCGAATCAGCTCGAGTCACGGCGACGCGCCGTTGGTCTGCGCGCGTGGCGTGGGCGCCTGCAGCACCCAGGTGAGGTCGAGGTCTTCGCTCGTCTCGTCGTGCCCGGTGAGGCCATTGCCGCCCGTCTTGCGCTCGGCGCCTTCGTTGGTGCACACCCGTTGGTACGACAGACTCGCCGTGGGCGTGCCCGTCACCGGACGCTGCAGCGAGATGTTGGTGTCAGGCAGGTACCCAGCGAGGCCGGTCTTGTCGGTTCGGTAGCCGGGGCTGGTTCCCCAGATGATGTAGTCGACGTCCTGCACGGTCGAGGCGAAGCCGTCCCACGAGTAGAGAACGGCCTCTTCGCCGGCGTTGCTGAGCAGGCCCTGGCCGCTGCCACCATCGGTGGCGACGAACACGACGGCGCGGGTGTCGAAGTCACCGAGCATGTTGGCGACGAGCGGGTCATCGGGGAAGCCCGTGGCCGCGACCTCGTAGGTGGGGCGCGACGAGAGGCACGAGAAGAAGCTGCAGTAGTTCGTCGCTCCGGTGAGGGCGATGGTCTGGAATTCGCCCGCAGCGATGGTCGCCCCCGTGGGGAAGCGCAGGTTGAAGTCGTTGAAGGCGGCTCCGCACGCGCCGGCCGTCGGAGCGAGCTGATAGCCACAGCTGGTGCCGCCGTCGGCCTGGAAGGTGGCGTTGTAGAGCCACACGTTGCTGAGCGAGATGGCGGCGCTCGTGGGGTTCCACACCTCGATGGACTCGGCGGGCGTGGGCGTCACGACGACTTCGCTGATGACGAGGTGGTTGGCGCGCGCGCCGGTGCCACACGCCGAGCTGCTCGCGATGGTCACCTCCGAGTCGCTGCGCGGCCGCAGCTTGCGTCGACAGAAGGAGAAGTGCCCGAAGCCGGTGAGCGAGGTGACGCTGCCACCGAGCGCAGGGTTGGCGGTGAGGCCGAAGTTCGTCGAGACCTGCACCTTGTCGAGGCCGCTCGCGAGCTCGAAGAGGCCGAAGCTGTCACGGCCAGCAGAGACCACGCCGTTGGTGATGCGCACCAGCACGCCTTCGTAGCTCTCGGCGTTGGCGCCATCGACCCAGGCCGCGCCCGACACGGGACAGCCGCTGGAGCCACCAGACTGACCAATCTCCGAGAGCGTGACGACGGCGGCTTGTGGAACGGTCGTGGCTCCGACGCGGGTCACGGTGCCGCAGGCCGACGTGAGGCGCAGCGTCGAGTTGTTGAAGTTCTCGAAGTACTCGCCGGTGATGACGAGGTCGTCACCGACGGCGACGGACGGCGCGGTGCCGAGCGTCGAGACGACCTCGATGCCTGAGTTCGGCGTCGTGGTCGTGAGGTTCTTCTCCGAGATGTAGAAAGCAGAGCGCGGCGTGCGAGCGCCGCCGTCCATGACGATGGCGTCGTCGGAGTCGGGGAAGACCGCCGACATCGCGACAGCACTGACCTGCACGCAACTGCCGACCGCGACGATGCCCTGCTGCACAGCCGTGATGCTCGAGGTGAGGAGCCCACCATCGGTGCCGGCCGCTCCACCGCCGACGCCGGTTCCACCGCCCACGCCGGTTCCGCCGCCCACGCCGGTTCCACCGCCCACACCGGTTCCACCGCCGACGCCGGTTCCGCCGCCGACGCCAGTTCCGCCGCCCACGCCGGTTCCGCCACCCACGCCAGTTCCGCCGCCAACGCCGGTTCCGCCGGTTCCGCCGCCCGTGCCCGAGGTGCCGCCGCCGTTGGTGGTGGTGGGGCTCATGCACTGACCGAACTGGCACGTGAGGCCAAGTTGGCAGACAGAGCAGCTCGAGCCGTTGGAGCCGCACGCCGACATCGTCATCCCGCCTTCACAGAGGCCGGTCGAGGTCGAGCAACAGCCCTGACAGGTGCCCGGGCCGCACGTCGGCTTCGAGGGACCGCAGGCTGCGGCGAAGACGCCGAAGGTGAGGCCAGCCAGGAGAGCGAGAGAGAGTGGCAGCGAGCGCATCATGAAACCGATGCTCGACCAGCCGCTGCCCGCTGTCACGCGCTACGAATTGATCAGCTCACAGTTGGTGAAGTGTGCCGGCGACGTGCCAGCTGCCCTGGGCGACAGGCGTGACGCGGAGCACGTGAAAGCTCGCGCGCAGCGGAGCCAGCCGCGTGTCGTTGCCCCGCAGCACGACTTGCATGTCGGCACCGACGCTGGGCTCCATTGGCGCACGGAACGCGAGGCCTTCGCTCGAGAGGTCTTTGCCGTTGCCCGAGAACTCGATGCCGCTCTCGATGTCGACCACGCAGACGGTGGTGTCTTCGAGGCTGAGACGGGTGAAGCGGCGCTGATTCGAGGACATGGAGGCTCCGTGCAGGGGAAGTACAGCGATGTGGCTCGATGTTACGGACCAGCGAAGACGCGTCAAAAAAGCGACCGTCTGGAACCAGTGGCACCATGAGCGGCAGATGACGCGCTGGCGAGGGCGGACTATCTGGCGCGCGTGGCCGACCACGACGCCCGGTTTCCGCTGTCGACGCCGGAGGCCATCATGCTCGACGGCGCGAACAGCGTGTCGGGCGCTCCGCGGGCGCACTTTCCAGACGCGGCGTTGTCGCTCTCGTTCGCGGGGCTCGCGTTGCTGGTGACGGTGGTGGCGGTGCGAACGAAGCGCGCGGCGCTCGTGGTGCCGGTGATGCTCGGGCTGGCAGCGGCTCCGGGGCTGTACTCACTGGCGGTTCAGCGGGCCGATGCCCCGATGAATCGTGCGGCGTTGACGGCCCTGGTGAAGGTGGGCGTGAACGACTTGAAAGCGCAGGCGTCGTGGCCGCAAGCGTCGCTGCAGGTCGTGCGAGACGACGACGACGTGTTGTTTCCCCTCGCGCGGTACGCATGGCCGTCACGGCCGGCGGTGGATGGAGGGGTCGCGATCGAGCTTCGTGGCAGCACGCTGATCACGGCGTGTCATCACGACACGACGACGGCTCATGTCGTGTGCGGAGTGGGGCCATGACAGCCCTCTCGTTCGGATGCGGATTGCGGAGCGGCTCGTCGCACCACTGTCGCGTGTGTGGAGCGAGCTCATGATGGCGCTCGGCGGCTTGGCGCTGCTGCTGATCATGGGCGGCGTGTTGCGCGCGGTGGTGACGCGCGAGCCGCTGGCAGACTCCCTCGCCTCGCCGACGTCCTTCTTCTTCGCGCTCGGGCTGCTCTTCGCGAGCTCGCTCGGCTTCGCGGGTGTGGTGCTGGGCACGTCGCTGCTCGTCTGTGCGCGCCTGCTGCCTCGAGCTGATCCGCCGGTCCTCCGCTCCTTCCCGCTCTCGGTCGGTGTCGTCGGCGTCCTCATCGTCGCGCGGCCGTGGTTTCCCACCTCGTGGGACGAATTCGTGTGGCTCGGAAAGGCGCGCTTCGAATCTCTCGAGTTCGGAGCCGGTGTGCGTGCCGCCCTCGACGCGGGTTCGCACCTCGTGCCTGCAGGTTACCCACCGCTGTGGCCAGCGGCGGTCGGGTGGATCTCGCTTGGAGAAGACCGACTCGAGACCCACGTCGTCGCGGCGGCGCTGTTGGTGCTGCTGTGCGTGGCGACCGCGGCCGAAGCCTGGGTGACGTTGCTGCGTGACTCACTGAAGTGGCCGGTGGCGCTCGCGCTCGTCATCGCCGCTCCCTTCGTCTGGGTGCACGCGCGGCTCGTCTACGTCGACCTGCCCATCGGACTGCTCGGGTTGGCCGTGCTCGGGTTCCTGTTGACGGACAGGCTCGCGCTCGCCTGCGTCGTCGCGGTGTCGATGGCCGGCTTCAAGGACGAGGGTCTCGCGCACGTGCTCGCCGCCACGCTCGGTGCGCTCGCGGTGAAGGGCTTGCGCAAGACGTCGCTGCCCTGGCTGATGCCCGCGTTCCTCGCCGGCCTCGCCGTGGTGACCTGGCGCTGGTTGCTCGCGAAGCACGGGGTCGTCGTCGTCGACCACGCGTTGAGCGCGCCGGCGTTCTCCTGGGCTCCGACGTTCGGCTCGCTGGTGGTGAAGCACGTGACCGATGTCTCGACCTGGGGTGTCTTCTGGGCGGTCTCGCTCGGCGTGTTCTTCTCGGCTGCCTCGTCGGATCAGGGCCGCGCGCTGCGCTGGGCGTTGCTCGCCGGCTTCGGCTTCGTCGCGGTGGCGCTCTTCTTCGGCCCCGAGCGGGTGCGCGTGTTCGCGGAGAACGGGACGTTGATCAACCGGCTCCTCATTCAGCTCTGGCCGACGGCGGCGGTGATGATCAGCGTGAAGCTGACGTCGCCCTCCCTGAGCCGAGCGGACTGATCCGGCGCCCGAAGTCGGTTCAGGCCCGGCTCCTTCGACGAGAGAGCAGGCCCACCATCAGCAGTGTCAGCAGCCCCCCGATGTCCGTTCCTGAGGTGCACCCACAACCGGTGGGAACGTCACCTCCGCCAGCTCCACCACCTGCGGTCGCAGCACCGCCGGCCGTCGCAGCACCACCCGCGGTCGCAGCACCACCTGCGGTCGCAGCACCACCGGCCGTCGCAGCACCACCGGCCGTCGCAGCTCCACCGGCGGATCCACCGCCCGCAGCTCCACCGCCGGCACTTCCACCAGCAGCCGCTGCGCACGAGCCGTTCCACGTCGCTCCCTGCGGCGGGAGCACCACGCTTTCCATCGCGAACACTGCGCGTTCGGTCACGCTCGACTGCGCCGTGAAGAAGAGCCGGCCATTGCGTACGAAGAAGTCCTCTGGGTTGCTCGACCACGGGCCGGGCCAGAGGTCAGCCACCAGCGAGACGCCGCCGTCGGGTGTGACGAGCCCAAGCTCTGCACCCTGCGGTCCCGCGACCACCGACGTCACCACCCCTTCCGAGAGACCGAACATGGTGCGAGGCCAATCGATGTTGTCGCGGGTCATGCTCGCTTCGTCTTCGATGAGCGGCCAGCTGAACGACACGCCAGAGAACACCTCGTCGGTTGCGTCTCCAGTGACGAGCAGCGTGTCATCGGAGCGCCTGATGACGACTCGCCTGCCCCACGGCATCAGCTCGACGGGGCGGTTCGTGAAGCTCAGGTTGCGGGTCACCGCGCGCTCAGGCCCGGCGCCGCCGTCGAACGACACCATGGCCACCACCGCCTGGGGAAGAAGCGTGGCCACCAGGTGCTGTCGGCCATCGACCGACAGGCTCTGCGTCCACGGCCCGGCACCCAGCGGGCATCGCAGCCCACCATCGTCGACGGCCATTCGTCCTGTCGGCGTCAACTTCGTGAGCGTCGTGGTCGGGCTGCAGACCGCGTTCCAGGCGGTGAGCTCGCCGTCGTGCGAGAAGAAGGCTTGCTCGCGGCTCTGGCCGACGCCGATGGAGCCGAAGGCCTGCGTTCCCGCCGCGGTGCCATCGCTGCGGTAGAGGGCGCCCTGGCTCGTCGCGAAGAATGAGCCAGCACAGCCCTCACCGACGAAGAGCGCGCGGCCGAGAAGGCCAGTCGAGGTCGCCAACCGCACCAACACCTCGGCGCCCGCGTCGGGCCGCACGAACACCGCGTCGACGCCTCCGTCTCCGACAGCCTCGAGCAGCACCCCTTCACGGAAGGGCTTGAGCGTCCATGGAACGAACCCGCGTGAAGGCAGCCCCGTGACCATGGCCTCGAGGCGCGCGTCGTTCATTCGATGCAGGGTGCGCGTCGTCGCCGTGCCGGTGCGGGTGACGGCCCACGCAAAACCCGAGCGCTCGACGAAGGTGGACTCGACCGACACGCCCTGCGAGCCCGGAATCAACGTGGTGCCGCCAGAGGTGCCGTCACTGGTGAAGATGGCGAACCCTGCGTCGGGCAGGCGGCTGCTGAAGACGACACCGTTGCCCAGCGGGGCGGCGCGGGCGTGCGCTCGACCGACGGCGTATCGAGCGCCGGGCAACAGCTGACTGGTTCCTCCGTCGGCTGCAGCGCCCACTCGCAGCGAAAGCGCACCACCGAGGAAGTAGAAGGTCGTGTCATCGGTGGCCAGCAGCGTGCCAACGTTGGTGAACAGCGGCGTCACCACGCTCGGCGAGAAGCGCCAGAGCGTGCTGCCCGTCTCGACGAAGGCCGAGGTGGCCGAGTTGCTGCGCACGATGCCTGAGCTCGGCGCGGCCGCGTTGAGGCTGCGAACAGTGCGGGTGCCGGGGGCCGTCAAGTCTGACAGGTAGAACTCGGTGCTGAGAGTCGAGCCCGCACGGAAGAGCACGTCGGCGCCGGCGCGCGCGAGGCTCTGGACTCCGGCGAGCATCACCACGCGGCTGGTACCGGCGATGGTTCCGTCGGTGACCCACAGCCCATCGCCGTTGAAGACGAGCTGGCCGCCGCGCTCGACGGCCGAGAAGCTCTGGCCAGTCACCAGCGACACCTCCATCACCTGCGTCACTGCGGTGCCGTCAGAGCTGAAGAGCAGCGGCCCGCCAGCACCCGAGCCGCGCTGGAGCCAGTAGACGCGGTTGCCTGCCGTCATCAGCCCGGTGCCTGGCACGAGGTCGAGCGTCGCCAGAGGCCCCGAGAGCCCACCGACGAGGCCGGTGCTCGAGAAGAGCGACACGGTCGTCGACTGGCTCGCCGTGAAGAACACGCGCGTCGGCGTCGCCACGAGGTACGAGTTGATGTTCGGAATGGACCCCGTGCCGTAGGCGTGCAGGCTCTGCGAGCCACCCTGGGTGCCATCAGTGCGCCACAGGTTGAGGCTGCTCGAAGCGCGCGCGGCGAAGTAGAGGTTTCCACCCATGGCGACGAAGGCGCCGATGGGCTGGTCGACGGTGAGCGCAGTGGCTGTGACGCCGTCGGTCGAGACGACCGAGCCCGACGAGCTGACGATGAGCGCGCGGTTGGGCAACGTGGGCGAGATGAGGTCACCTTGCAGCCGCTGGCCACCAAGCCTGAGCTCCGTCATCGAGGTGCCGTCAGACGACCACACCCCCGTGCTGGGAAGGGAAGGGCCACTGAAGAGCGCTCGACCATTCGTCGTCACGAACGTGCGGCAGCCTGGGGAAGGGCCGGGTGAGAGGTCGCGCAGCAGCGTCGTGCCGGCAACCGTGCCATCCGTTCGGTAGGGCTCGATGCCGTGCGGGCCGTCGTCGGCGCACCACACCCAGATGCCATTGGGCAATGGCAGGAACGTGGTGGTCGGACTCGGGCTGACGGTGCCGGTCGAGACGACTCCGCCCAGGCGGGTGATGGTGCCGAGCGCCGAGGACGTGGTGGTGGCGGGGGACGACGACGAACCTTCGAGCGAACAGCCACAGACGCTGGCGGCGACGACGAGCAGGAGAGGACGGACCATCACGCGACTCCACGACTCCGCGGGCCAGCTGGCAACCCGTTTCACGCTCACCGTGACAGTCGGGTGTCGGGCAGCTTCTTCTCCAGTGCCTTCAGCTCGGCGGCGCTGAGCGCGTTCTTCTTCAGGTTCAACAGGCGCAGTGAGTGCTTCTGCTTCAGCACGGGAGCGACCGCGGCGACGGTGAGCTTGTTCGCGCGCAGGCTGACTTCCTTCAGCGTCTCGAGCAGAGGTGATGACAACACCGCAACCGCTCCGGCGTCCGTGATGCGCGTGTAGGTGAGGTCGAGCAACTCGAGCTGTGGCGCCTTCATTCCAGCGACGAGCTTCGCGCCGTCGAGCCCGAGGCCCACGTTGCTGAGGTCGAGCGACTTCAGCCGTGGCCAGGACAAGCCCAGCACCGTCGCGAGCTGACCCTTGCCGAACTTCGCGCCATCGAGGGCGAGCACCTCGAGCGTTGGCGCACAGCGCTTCAAGACGGCGAGCAGCGCTTCCGACACGGCCGCGCCCGAGATTCCCAGCGTGGTGAGGTTCGGCGAGAGCGCCTTCACGAGCGCGGCGCTGTCTCCGCTCCATCGCACCGCGCGTAGCGTCGGCGGCAGCTTCACCTCGGTGACACGCTCCGAGTCGAACCACAGCGACTCGAGCTTCGGGCAGCGCGACAGGTCGAGCGAGAGCGCTCCCTTCGGCCTCATCGAGAGCTGGAGGCGAACCAGTGACGACGCCGTCTCCAGCGTGGGGAGCAGCGACTCGGCGACGTCTCCTTCGGCCTCGAGGCGCTCCAGCTGCGCGAGCTGTGGCACGGGCGCGACGGGCTCCCCACGGAGCTCGAGCTCCTCCAACAACGGCGCCTTCTGAAACAGCGTCGTGAGGTCTTCACGCTGCTGCACGGTGAGCCGGCACAACGAGACGAAGCCGCGGCGCAGCTTCACGTGCGAGAGCGCGTACGAGTCTCGTTCGCGCAGCCACTTCTCGAGCGGGCCGAACCACTCCTCACGATGCGCGTCGAGCAGCTCGGCCTCGCGCGCCTTCGCGGCCTTCACGTCCTTCGCCCCGAGCTTTCCCGAGGCGAGCCGGCACTGGAGCACGATGAGCTCTCCGCGCGGGTCGTCGTTCTCGGTGAGCCAGTCGGCATAGACGAGGCGTGGCGCGTCTTCCCACGGAGCCTTCACCATCGCGTCGAAGCGCGGGTTCTTCGTCATGGCGCGCGAGACGAGCACAACGTCGACGATTCCGTTACGAGGATGAGGTGCGGTGGTTCGTGTTGCTGCTGGTGCTCGCTGCGTGTCCGCGCTCGGTGCGTCCACCGGGCAGCGCCGACGTGCTCGTGCTCGCGCCTCACCCCGATGACGAAGTACTGATGGCCGCAGGTGTCATCGATCGCGCGATGAAGCAGGGCCAGCGGGTCGAGGTCGTGCTGATGACGAACGGTGACTTCACCTGCAAACGTGACGGGCGTGTTCGGCAGCTGGAGACGCTGACAGCGCTCGCGAAGCTGGGGGTCGACGAGTCACACGTGCACTTCCTCGGCTACCCCGACGGGCACCTGCACGAGCTGACGCCGGAGCCGCTCCCGCCTGTCGAACGGATCAGCCCGACGGGTGAGTGCGTTCGGAGCAACGAGACCTGGACGCTGCGTGGTGTGCCTCGAACACCACACGTCTTCACCTCGACCGTGCTCACCGACGACCTGACCGCGTTGATTGATCAGCTCCGGCCAGGCGACGTCTATCTTCCGCACGGCATCGACACCCACCGCGACCACGCGATGACGTACGTGTTCTTTCGGCGCGCCATCGACCGCCTGGGCTTCTCGATCCGCGCACATCGCAGCGTCATTCATCAGCACGACGAGCCCTGCTGGCCGGGGATGTGTGAACGCCCGTATCAACCCAACGCCGCGATGCCGCCGCTCCCCTTCCCGCTCGACCGCTACACGGCGGATGAGCGGCTGCCAGTCGATGCTGCGTGGAAGCTGGGGCTGATCAACGCCTACCCGTCACAGCTCGACGCGCCGCTCGAGAACGACTGGCTGGCCGGCTTCGCGCGCACGAACGAGGTCTTCTTCACGGAGCGCTACCGGAAGCGTGACGACCGCATGGTGTCCGACGCGACCACGGAGTGCGGAGCAGACACGTGCTCGGTTCGCAGCGACCGCTTCGAAGAACTCGCGACGTGGAACAACGGCTCGTTCGGTTTGCTTCGCGTCGTCAGTCTCTTCAGATGAGGACCTGCTGGGCGGTGCCCCATGGCTCGAGGACGTCAGGCCAGGCGAACCAGTGCGACGCGTGGCGACGAGCGAGTCACCTCAGCGTCACGCCCTGCGGATTCGTCGCGTTGCCGGGCCCCGAAGGAGGCCAGACCGGGCTCGAGTACACCTGCGTCAGCGCGCTGCCGTCGTACTTCGCACGCACGAGCGCGTCGCTCGCGTTGTCCGTCCAGTAGAGCTGCTGAGTCTCCGCGTCGACCGCGACGCTGGTGATGGTGCCGGTCGCCACCACCGTCGTCGGCCCACCAGCGAGCGGCGCACGCAGCAGCGACGTTCCCTCGGCCCAGAACATCACCTGGGCCGCGACATCGAGCGCCAGGGCTCGCGGGTTCGCCGACGAGTCCTGCGTCGTGTGCAGCACCGTGCGCCCCGACCCATCGAGCGCGGCGCGGTTCACGGTGTCGGTGCCGTTGTCAGTCCAATAGACCAGGCCGCCGAGGGCATCGACCGCGACCGAGGTCGCGAAGGCTCCACTCGTCGCCGGAAAGAGCGCCGCTCCACCCGTGCCGTCGAGCTGCGCGCGCATCACGGTGCCGCCTTCGGCCCAGAGCAGCAGGCCGCGGTTCGTGTCGACGCTGAGCCCCTCGGGGTTCGCGGTGGCCTGCGGGCTCGTGTACAGCACGCGCTTCGTTCCATCGGCGTCGAGGCGGGAGAGCGCATCGGTCGCGTTGTCGAACCAGTAGACGCGACGCTGATCATCCACCGCGACCGAGGTGATGAAGTTCTGCCCGGCGACGCCTTCGACGAGCGTGGTGACACCACCATCACTCACCGCGAGCTCGCGCACCGCCCAGCCGTCGCCGAACACGACCCGAACCGACGGCGCAGTGACGAAGTACGAGAAGTGGCTGACCTCGGCCACGAGCGTGTCTCCCACGCGGCGAGCGCCGGGAACCGGAGCCCACGTGCCGCCCGGCTGCGCCGTCAGCAACCGCGTCTGCGTGGCCGTCGCGGGGAAGGTGAGCGTCACCGGCGCGGCAAACATCTGCCCGTGCGGCGTGAGCGCGAAGACGGTGCCCGCCCCTGCAGGCAGCGCAGGGAAGCCATCGGTCGCCGCCGCGATGGCGAGGTTCGCTGGAGCCTTCAAGGCACCCGCCGGCACTTCGAGCACCGCGCCACCCGGCCCCGTCAGCGTCCTCGCTCCGTCGAACGCCGTGCACGCAGAGAGCGTCGCCACCAGCATCAGTCCGATTCGCATGGCCGCGACCTTCTCTGATCGTCGAAGGCCCTGTCGAGAGCCGCCGTTTCGAGGGGCATCGTGCGTTCCTGGTCACCTCGACCTCGAGGCTCACTCATTCTGATGAACCCGCTCGGGCGAAGTCGTTGCGCGTGAAGCGCAGCTCTTCCGCTTCCGTGCTGATCAGTCACTGAACGCTCCTCGTGGAGTCTTGTCGCGACTCGCACAAGCCCTGGCGTCATCGACTCGCGCGCCGCGTGCGCTGAATCACGTGGGGCACATCGCTTGCTCCCGCGGCCTCCATTCCCACCCGGAGGTCCTCCATGCAGGTCTCGAGACGAAGTTCTCTGCTGTTCGCTGGTTCCCTTGTCGTGCTGCTCGGCTGTCCGGGCGAGACCATCACGAAGGTCGAGACCGTCCCGCAGGAGTGCGCTGCGGCGACTCCGTTCGGCGTCTGCGCCGCGGGCCAGCGCTGCTTCGACGGCGCGTGCGTCGAGCAGGCCACGCTCTGCAGTCCGACCAATCTGATGGGTACGTGCAGCGTCGGCACGAAGTGCTTCTCGGGCGGCTGCGTCGTCACCGCGTCGTTGTGCGGCGCGCAGAACCAGACCGGCCCGTGTGAGACCGGCAAGAGCTGTCTCGACGGCGCGTGCGTCGCGACCGGCAGCCTGTGCACCACCACCAACACCGCCGGCTCCTGCAGCACGGGCAAGGCCTGCACTGCCGGCGTCTGCGTCGTGCCGGGGCAGGACGCGTGCAAGGTGCAGCTCTACACCGCGCAGCCGACCATCAGCGTCGACACGCGCACCAAGCTCACCGTCGACGGCAAGGAGTTCAAGGACAGCAACGGCAACGGCACGCTCGACCCGTACGAAGACTGGCGCCTCTCGGAGATCTGCCGCGCGCGCGACCTCGTCTCGAAGATGACGGTGCCCGAGAAGATTGGGCTCATGGGTGAAGGCGCCACCATCGGCTCCGGCACCACCGACGGCGCGCTCTCGCAGGGGACGAAGGACAACCTTCAGAAGCTGCACCTGCGGCAGGCGCTCATTCGCCTCACCAGCCTCAGCGCGCGTGAGCTCGCGACGTACGTCAACAACGTGCAGAAGCTCTGCGAGGCCGAGCCGCACGGCATTCCCTTCGTGGTGACGGCAGACCCAGTGCACGGCTTCGGGCTCGCCACCAACGCGACCACCGGCGCGCAGACGTTGAACACCACCGTCGTCGTCACGCCCTGGCCGTACCCGATGGGGCTCGGCGCAGCGAACGACGTCACGCTCACGAAGGCCTACGGCGACCAGGTTCGTCGCGAGTTCATGGCGATGGGCTTCCGCTGGCAGCTCGGGCCCATGGCCGACCTCGCCACCGAGCCCCGCTGGGACCGCGTGCAGAACACGTTCGGTGAGACGCCGCAGGCCGTCGCGGCCCACACCCGGGCGTGCATCGAAGGCTTTCAGGGCGGCACGGCGCGCGGCTCACTCAAGGCGGGCATCGCGGCGACGATGAAGCACTTCCCCGGCGCCGGCGCGAACCAGGACGGCATGGACAGCCACACCTGGCCCGGCCGCTACAACGTGTTCCCCGGCAACAACTTCTTCGCGCACCAGATTCCGTTCAAGGCGGCCATCGAGGCGGGCGCGGCGGCGGTGATGCCCTGCTACTCGGCCTTCCTCGGCCAGAACTGGTACAGCGATGAGCAGACGGCGACGGCGTACAACTCGGGCCTCATCACCAAGTACCTGAAGCAGGAGCTCGGCTTCGACGGCATGGTGACCGGCGACTGGGGCGTCATCGCGACGAAGCCCTACGGCGTCGAAGGTCTGACGATGGCGCAGCGCTCGGCGCTCTTCGTGGCCGCGGGCTCGCATCAGCTCGGCAGCGACTCCGTCACCAACATGCAGGCGGCCTACGACCAGGGCTTCCTGCCGGCGGCGCACATCGACGGCGCGGCCGCGAAGGTGCTCGAGATGAGCTTCAAGCTCGGCATCTTCGAGAACCCGTACGTCGACCCGGTGGCCTCGGCCGCAGAGGCGCGCTCGGCGGCGAACCTGGCGCTCGGCTTCGAGGCGCAGAAGAAGGCCGTCGTCATTCTGCGCAACCAGGAGCACGCCGTCGCACCGACCTTCGGCGGCAGCGGCAACCCCGGCAACTACAACGGCGTGCAGTACCTGCCCATCAGCGGCTCGCGACGCATCGCCGACGGTGGCGTGGCCAGTGACAGCAACGCCGACAGCACGGTGCAGGTCTACTTCGACGGCGTCGCCGACGGACTGGCGGGCTCGGACATCTATGACCCGCAGCTGCAGGCGTACGACTACGCCGAAGCGGCAGGCACGACGGCCGATGGTGGCGCGAAGGTGGCCATCACGAGCGTCGCCACTCCCGCAACGGCCGACATCGCGGTCGCCCGCATCAGCGCACGCAAGGGCACGTACCAGGGTCTCGACAAGGGCGTGCCGCTCTCGTTCGACGCGCCGTTCATGGGCACGTGGACCGACACGTTCCTCCCGCAGGCCCTCAAGGACCGCAACCGCGTCATCGACCTGCTGCGCATTCGTGACGGCTACCTCAACGCGGCTGGGCAGCCGGTCGCCGCGACAAACCCGACGCTGAAGATTGTCCTCGTGGTGCACCTGCACCGCCCGGCCATTCTGAAGCCCTTCATCCAGGGCCTGGTGTCGCTCGACGAGCTCGCCGGTCAGCCTGGCAGCTACCCGCTGGTATCGAACGAGGCGAACATCCTCCCGTTCCGCACGGGCACGAAGGGCGTCGACGCGATTCTCGCCGAGTTCGGAGCCTTCGACCGCGCGGTGCTCGACGTCTTGTTCAACAAGAACGTGCCCGCGAGCCCGGCTGGCTACCGCTACGGCGGCAGGCTGCCCATCGAGCTTCCTTCGACTGACGTCGACGTCGAGGCCCAGTTCGAAGACCTGCCCGCCGACTCGCTCTACCCCTCGTACCGCAACGGCGACGGCTTCACGTTCTGAGCCGGTCACCCGCAGCCCAAGGAGTCTTCCGATGAACCGGTCTCTCGTTCTCGCCGCGGTGTGCTTCGTCGCTTGTCCTGCTGTCACGCCGACTCCTGATGGTGGGAGCGGTGGCGGCACGGCTGGTGGCGGAGGTGGCGGGAGCGCAGAGACCGACGGCGGCACCGGTGGTGGTGGCGTCGTCGTCACCGGTGAGTGCGGGCTGCCCGCGAACGAGACGAAGCGACAGGCCCTGGTGGCGGCGCAGCCCGTCATCGAGGGCAAGAAGAAGGCGACGCTCACTGTCGCCGCGACGTGGCCCAGTGAAGGTGGCAACGCGACCATCACCTGCTCGGTCGACCTGAAGTTCAAAGACAGCAACGGCAACGGCACGCTCGATGGGTACGAAGACTGGCGCCGCACGGCGACGGAGCGAACCAGCGACCTGCTCCCGAAGTTGAGCACCGCGCAGAAGCTGGGCCTGCTCGCCCACGCGCAGCTCTCCGATGTTCCCACCACGGCGGGCACGCCCTCTGCGGCGACCCAGGCTGTCCTCGGCGCGAACGTGCGCTTCGGCGTCACCTCGGCCAACACCATCGCTCCGCTCGCGCGCGCCACCTGGGCCAACGCCGTTCAGGAGCTCGCTGAAGAGAGTTCGCTGGGCGTTCCTTTTCTCATCAGCAGCGCGCCGTCACACTCGTCTGGCAACGGCCGCGTGAAGGGCCGCGCGCTGGCGCAGTTCCCCAACGAGCTCAGCCTCGCAGCCTCGGGCTCGACCCAGCTCGTCGAGGGCTTCGGCAAAATCGTCAACGCCGAGTACCGCGCGCTGGGCATTCGAATGGCGCTCTCGCCTTCGGCCGACCTCGCGACGGACCCGCGGTGGCAGCTCGGGCAGTTCACCTTCGGCGAAGACAGCACAGCAGTGGGCGGCTTCGTGTCGGCGTACATCAAAGGGCTGCAGGGCACGTCGCTCGGGCGTGAGAGCGTCGCTGCGGTCGCGGGCTCCTTCCCCGGTGCGGGGGCTGCAAAGGGCGGCCTCGACGCGCGCCTCGCGAAGGGCAAGTTCCTCGCGTACCCGGGCAACAAGCTCGACGAACACCTCGCGCCGTTTCAGAAGGCCATCGAAGCCGGCGTCGCAGGCATCTCCACCGCGTACGGCGTGCCCGAGACTGGCGTGTGGACGGCGCAGGCCGGCACGCTGAACGGCAGCTCCATCGAGCAGGTCGGCGCGTCATTCAACCAGGCGCTCGTCACCGGCGTGCTGCGCACCCGCTTCACCTTCGGCGGACTCGTGGTGGCGCCCGCGGGCGTGCTCGAGGCCGAAGCATCGCTCGGCGCGCCGTGGGGCGTGGAGTCACTCACGAAGCCGCAGCGCATCGGCAAGGCCATCAACGCGGGCGTCGACCAGTTCATCGGGCTCGCCGACACGACCGCGCTCGACGAGGCGCTCACGGCCAACCAGTTCACCGTCGCGCAGCTCGACGCTTCTGCTGGCCGGGCGCTCGCGCTCCTCTTCCGCCTCGGACTCTTCGAAGACCCGTACGTCGACGCAGCCGCGGCGCCGACGCTGGTGAACACCGACCTCTCGTACCGCGCAGGCCTCGACGCGATGACGCGCGGCATGGTGCTGCTCGTCAACGCCGACAAGCCCTCCGGCTTCCTCAACGGCGCGGGTGACGGCACGCAGAGCGGCGACAAAGGCAACGCCGGCAACGGCTCGATGAAGGTGCTGCCTGCGCCTCCGGGTGAGCCGTACGTCTCGGCGGGTTGCTCCTTCTTCATCCTCGGAGACTTCGACCTCGACTACGTGCGCTCGGTCAGCGCCGGCTACGGCGAGCTCACCAACGACGCCACCAGCATCAAGGGCGTCACCGTCACCACGCCTGCCCAGCGCATGGCGCTCAGTGACTACGTCTTCATTCGCATGACGACGCCCTTCACGAGGGACGCCGACAGCGGAGCGCTCAACCTGCCGACGCCGCTGCTCGAATACGCGGGCGCCGCCAACGCCTCCGAGCTCGCCGACATCGCCACCGCGAAGGCTGCCATCGCCGCGTGGACTGGAGCTCCCGCCTCGCGCACGCAAATCATCGTCGGCGTCGACGGCGGGCGACTGCCGGTGGTGCGCGAGCTGCTCGCCCTCGGCATCAACGGCCTCTACGTGCAGTGGAGCGGCCAGATGCCGGGCAATGCGTCGGCCGACAAAATCTTCCTCGACGTCGCGTTCGGCATCGCGAACGGCGTGGCGACGTTGCCTGCCGCGCTGCCCGCGTCCGACGTCACGGCCGCCACGCAGCTCGACGACGTCGCCGGCGACGGAGCGCACTCCACCTTCTCCAGAGGCTTCGGTCTCGGCACGTCGAGGTTCCAATGAAGCCGCTGCTCGTTTCGGTCGCGGTCCTCGCTCTGCTGCTCGGCGGCTGTCGACGGCCCGACCCGACCGACGACGGTGGCGTGGCGTGTGACCCGCTCATCGCGAATGCGCACCTCGGCTGCACCGACGCCGACGCGCTCTCGGCCCTCAACGTACTGCGCACCATGTCGCTCGAAGAGAAGGTGCAGCAGATGAGCGGGCCTGCGTACAACCCGAACAACATGTTCGACCAGGAGACGAACTCCCGGCTCGGCATTCCCGGCTTCAAGTTCCTCGACGGGCCCCGCGGCGCGCGTTGGTACAACAGCGACTACGGCACGACGGTGTTCCCGGTGGCGGCGGCGCGCGGCTCTACCTGGAACCTCGAGCTCGAGCGGCGCATCGGCAAGTCGATGGCGAGAGAGATGCGGTACCTCGGCCGGCACGTGCTGCTCGCGCCCACCATCAATCAGGTGACGCACCCTCGCTGGGGCCGTGCACAGGAGAGCTACGGCGAAGACTCGTTCCTGCTCGGAGAGATGGGCGTGGCCTTCATCGCCGGTGCGCAGTTCGACCCGTCCATCGTCGACCCTGCCGAGCCGGGCTTCGCGGCCGAGAGCGACTACCGCGTGCAGGCGTGCGCCAAACACCTCGCGGCCAACAACATCGAAGACACCCGCATCTACGTGAACGCAGTGCTCGACGAGCGCACCTTGAACGAGGTGTACCTGCCGCACTTCCGCAAGGCGGTCGACGCGAAGGTCGCCTGCTTCATGACGTCGTACAACCGCGTGAACGGCAGCTACAACGGCTACTCGGCGGCGGTCGTGCGTGACGTGCTGAAGACGCGCTGGGGCTACAGCGGCTACGTCATCTCGGACTGGTTCGCGAAGGGCCAGACGGTGCCCTCGGTGACGGCGGGCCTCGACATCGAGATGCCCTTCAGCTCGGGCGCGTTCCCCAGCCAGTTCGACAGCGCCTACTTCTACGGCAACGGCCTCGGCAGCGCGGTGAAGGCCGGGCAGGTCTCCGAGACACTGGTGGACGAAGCGGTGCTGCGCATTCTCTACGCGAAGCTGCACTATGGGCTGCTCGCGCACGCAGTCGGCTGGCGGCCGTACCTCACGAAGGCAGACGCGGCGCAGGAGCTCGCGCTCGAGGCCGCGCGTGAAGGCATCGTGCTGTTGAAGAACGGCCCGACGAAGGCGCTGAGCGACGACGTGCTGCCGCTCGACAAGGCCTCGGTGCGGAAAGCCGCCGTGGTGGGCAAGTTCGCCAACAGCGAGAACATGGGTGACAAGGGCAGCAGCGACGCGCGCGTCGTCGACGGCTCACTCGTCATCACGCCGTTCGAGGGCCTTCGTGACGCGCTCGAGGCCACCGGCGGCACCGTCACCTCGCACGAGACCGTCGCAGGCAACGAGGCCGTCATCGGAGCCGCCGACCTCGTCGTCGTCGTGGGCGCGTACTTCTACGCCGACCTCGCGCGCTCGAGCTCGGGTGAAGAGGGCGAGTGGAAAGACCGCTCGAGCCTGCAGCTGCCGGCGCGTGACCTCGCGAACCTCGCAGCTGTCGCGCAGCTCAAAGCGCAGCACCCGGCGATGAAGGTGGTGGTGGTGCTGAAGAGCGGCGGCACGGTGGTGGTGAAGGACTGGGTGGCCGGCGCCGACGCGGTGCTGATGGTGTGGTTCGCGGGCATGAAGGAAGGCACCGCGCTCGCCGAGCTGCTCTTCGGAGACGTCACGCCGAGCGGCAAGCTGGTGCAGAGCGTGCCGATGCAGGAGAGCGACCTGCCGCCCTTCGACAACGTCACCACGGGCGACGTCGTCTACGACTACTACCACGGCTACCGCTGGCTCGAGCGCAAGGGCCTGACGCCGCAATATCCATTCGGCTTCGGGCTCTCGTACACGACGTTCCAGTACTCGAACCTGGTGGTGCCGACCGCGCCCGTCGCTGCCGATGGAACGCTCACCGTCACCGTCGACGTGAAGAACACCGGCACGCGCGCGGGCAGCGAGGTGGTGCAGCTCTACGTCGGCTTCCAGGGCACCGCGGTCGCTGATGCGTGGGGCCGCCCGGTGAAGGAGCTCAAGGCCTTCGCCCGCCTCGCCGACCTCGCGCCCGGGGCGACGAAGACGGCCACCCTCACCGTGAAGGCCGCCGACCTCGCGTACTGGGACGTCGCGGCGAAGGCGATGACCGTCGAGAAGATGCAGCACCAGCTCTTCGTGGGGCCGTCGTCGGACTCGAGCGACCCGAACATGAAGACCGGTGTCTTCACCATTCACTGAGGCCCTCATGCGTACGCTCGTTTCGTTCGTCGCGCTGCTCGCCAGCGTCGCGGTCGCACAAGACGTCGATGCCGGCGCTATGGACGCTGGTTCAGCTGACGTCGCGTCGGTGCTCGCACCCTCGCCCGAGTCGCCGCCAGTCACGGCGCCGGTGGCGTTCTCTGCATCGCAGAACCCACGCCCCGACACCTCGTCGGCGTACTCGCTGCCGAAGCTGGCCGGCGTGGGCCTCAAGTTCGGCGGCTACTTCTGGGCCGACACGGGCTTCATGACGCGCGACAACGCGCAGGCCGGTCAGTACGACCAGGACGTCGCGTATCTGCAAGGGCGCTTCGTGCTGGCCGCCTCGCTGCATCGCGACTTCGGAGCCTGGTTCGGCACCGCGCGCGCCGAGTACCTCGGGCTGGTGAACGAGTTCGCGCGTTCGCAGTACGAGCCGCACACGCTCGACGCGTACGTGAAGATTGGCCACCAGCGCTGGTTCGACGTGCAGGTCGGCCGCTTCCTCGCGTGGGAGGTGTACCACCGCGGTCAGGGCATCGAGTTCTGGACGGCGGAGGAGGCGGGCGCGCTCGGTGGGCCGGCGCTGTACTGGCTCGACCTCACGCGCGGCTACCGCAACGAGTCGGGGCAGGCCGCGGTGCACTTCTTCCCGTGGGACTTCCTCAAGTTCGAGGTCGCCGCCGTGTACGGCCAGGAGAACAACCAGAACAACCTCGGCGTACGCCCCGCGCTGCACTTCACGTGGAGGGGGCTGCAGTTCCTCGCGGGCGCCGAGTACCTCGCGCTGCTCCCGCAGACGACGGCCGACAAGGTGTCGACGCGCACCTTCGGCTACGGCGGACGGCTGCAGTACACGCTGCTCGACACGGTGACGCTGGGCGCCAACTTCGCGAGCGCCAACGTTCAGGCCATCGACATTCAGGGCCTCGCCGACACCGAGAAGAGCCTGGGCAAGTTCACCGTGGGCGGGTTCGCCGACATCGACTTCTGGCGCAACTCCATCGGGCTGGGCTTTCACCACACGCAGCAACTCAACAAGCAGGGCGAGACGACGACGCACGAGCAGGCCTTCGTCTCGTACACGTTCTTCCTGCCCATCGAGGGCCTTCGCCTCAAGGCGGTGTACGGCTTCGCGCTCGCGCATGTGCAGGACGCCGACACCAAAACGGAGTGGGACAACTACGTGCAGTCCTTCCGCCTTCGCGTCGCGTACGACTTCAACTGAGGCCGCCATGGACCTTCGAGCGCCGTTGTCTGGTGTCGTGGTTTCCCTCGAGCAGGTGCCTGATGAGGTGTTCGCCCGCAAGCTGGTGGGTGACGGGCTCGCCATCGACCCGACGAGCTCAGAGCTGCTCGCACCCTTCGCGGGCCGGGTGACGCAGCTGCATCAGGCGCATCACGCGGTGTCCATCACGAGCCCCGAGGGGCTGCAGGTGTTGATGCACGTCGGCATCGACACGGTCGCGCTGAAGGGCCGCGGCTTCACGGCGCTGGTGGCGATGGGCGATGAGGTGCAGCTCGGCCAGCCGCTGCTGCGCTTCGAGGCCGATGCGGTGGGGCGCGCGGCGAAGAGCCTCGTCACCGTCGTCGTCGTGACGAACCTCGTCGATGGGCAGCGCATCACGCCGACGACGGCCACCACCATCGAGGCTGGCGTTGGAGTGCTCTTCTCCGTGAGCGGAGGCTCCACCTCGACGCCGGCGCCGACGGTCGCCGGCCCCACCGTGCGCTCGAAGGCGCTGCGCTTGCCGAACCCGAGCGGGCTGCATGCGCGACCGTCGGCGGTGCTGGCCCAGGAGGCGAAGCGCTTCACCTCGCACGTGACGCTGTGGAAGGGGCACGCGTCGGCGAACGCGAAGTCCGTCGTCGCGTTGATGGGTCTGGGCACGAAGCAACACGACGAGGTGGTGGTGCAGGCCGAAGGGCCCGACGCCGAGCTCGCGGTCGCGGCGTTGACGAAGGTGTTGAACGAGGGCTCGGGTGAAGTCGCAGCGGTGAAACCGGACCGTCCACTGGTCGTGGCTCCGCGCCTCGTCGTCGAAGGAGGCTCGAGTGGCATCGCGGCGGCGCCTGGGCTCGCGATGGGGCGCGTGCTGCAGCTGAGAACGGCGGTGCCGAGCGTGCGCGAGCGTGGCGGACCCGAAGAGGTGGAGCGACGCGCGCTCGAAGAGGCCTTGCGTGAAGCCGACGGAGCCCTCGCCGCGACGGAGCTCGCCGTCGGTTCCGCCGAGCGTGCGGCCATCATTGGTGTGCAGCGCGAGTTGCTGGCCGACCCGGAACTCCTCGGACACGCGCGCACCAGCGTCGGTCGAGGTCTGAGCGCGGCGTGGGCATGGCAGGACGCGTATCGCGCGCAGGCCACCGCGCTCGAGTCACTCGACAATCCGCTGCTTCGGGAGCGTGCCTCCGACGTTCGTGACGTCGGCCTGCGCGTGTTGCGTTTGCTGGCGGGTGAGCAGGTGGTGACGGCCCGGCTGCCTGAAGCAGCCATCGTCATCGCCGAAGAAATCACGCCAACACAGCTCGAGGGCTTCGAACGTTCCCGGCTGCGCGGGCTGGTGACGACGACCGGCGGCGCGACGAGTCACGTGGCCATCATCGCGCGCGGCATGGGGCTCCCGGTGCTGTGCGGCGCGGAGACGAGTGTGTTGTCGCTGCCTGATGGCGCCGAGGTGGTGCTCGACGGAACGCAGGGCACGCTGCGGCCGGCTCCAGCGGCGAGTGACGTCGCTGCGCGCGCGGCCATCGACGAAGCCATCGCGCGAGAGCAGTCGCAGCGCGAGGACGAACGCGTCGCAGCGAAGGCGCTCGCGCAGACTGCAGATGGCCGGCGCATCGCGGTCGTCGCCAACATTCGCAACCTCGATGAAGCGCAGGCGGCGATGGCGGGCGGCGCCGAGGGCGTGGGGCTGCTGCGCTCCGAGTTCACCTTCTTCGACCGCGACCGCGCGCCCACCGAGGCCGAGCAGGCCCTCGTCTACGAAGGCATCGCGCGCGTCGTCGGGCTCGAGCGGCCGCTCGTGATTCGTACGCTCGACGTCGGTGGTGACAAGCCATTGCCGTACCTGCCGCTCCCGAAAGAGGGCAACCCGTTTCTCGGCGTGCGTGGCGTGCGCGTGAGCCTCGACCGGCCCGAGCTGTTCCGCACGCAGCTGCGCGCCATCGTGCGTGCCGCCGCGCACACCAGGCTCTCGGTGATGTTCCCGATGATTTCTGGCCTCGAAGAGGTGCGCGCTGCGCGGCAGTTGCTCGACGAAGAGACGCCGGCGGGCACGAAGCTCGAGGTGGGCGTGATGATTGAGGTGCCCTCGGCCGTGATGCTCGCCGACCTGCTCGCGCGTGAGGTCGACTTCTTCAGCATCGGCACCAACGACCTGACCCAGTACACGCTCGCGATGGACCGTGGGCACCCGCAACTGGCGAAGAAGGCCGACGCGCTCCACCCGGCGGTGCTGCGAATGATTGCCACCACCGTCGCCGGAGCGAGGACCCACGCCCGCCCGGTACACGTCTGTGGCGGCATCGCGTCGGAGCCCATCGCCGCTCCACTCCTCGTCGGTCTCGGCGTGACGGAGCTGTCAGTCAGCATTCCCGCGGTCGGCGCCGTGAAGGCCGAGCTCGCCCGGTGGCGCTACGCCGAGTGCGTCGCGCTCGCTGAAGAAGTGCTGACGCTGGGCACCACCGTCGAGGTGCGCGCGCTGCTCAAGACACGTCAGCCCGGCGCCAAGCCACGGCTGTCTCTCGCGACAGGAGGCTGAACATGTTCCAGGGCGCGTTCTCGTTTCTGCAGAAGGTGGGCAAGGCGCTGATGCTGCCGGTGGCGGTGCTGCCGGTCGCGGGCCTGTTGCTCGGCATCGGCGCAGCGAACTTCTCGTTCATGCACGAGTCGGTGTCGGCGCTGCTGCGCGAGTCGGGCGGCAGCATCTTCGGCGCGATGCCGTTGCTGTTCGCGGTGGCCGTGGCGCTGGGCTTCACCAACAACGACGGCGTGGCGGCGGTGGCTGCAGCGGTGAGCTACGTCGTGCTGCTCGCGACGATGGGCGTGATGGCGAAGGTGTTCGGCGTCGCGACGGTGCCGGTGATGGGCATCACCTCGATGCAGACGGGCGTCTTCGGCGGCATCCTCGCGGGCGCCATCGCGGCGGCGATGTTCAACCGCTTCTCGAAGATCGACCTGCCCCCGTGGCTCGGCTTCTTCGCGGGCAAACGCTTCGTGCCCATCGTCACCGCGCTGATGGCCATCGCGCTGGGGCTGCTGCTGTCGGTGGTGTGGCCTCCGGTGCAGAGCGGCATCGACGTGTTCTCGCGCTGGGCGGCGGTGAGTGACCCGCGGCTGGCGGCGACGCTGTACGGCTTCGTCGAGCGCCTGCTGGTGCCGTTCGGGCTGCACCACATCTGGAACGCGCCGTTCTTCTACGAAATCGGCAGCTACACCGACGCGAACGGCGTGGTCGTGCGCGGCGACATTCAGCGCTACTTCGCGGGCGACCCGACGGCCGGCATTCTCGGCGGAGCGTTCCTCTTCAAGATGTTCGGTCTGCCCGCGGCGGCCATCGCCATCTGGAGAGAGGCTCCGCCCGAGAAGCGCGCGCAGGTCGGCGGCATCATGTTGTCGGGAGCGCTCACCTCGTTCGTCACCGGCATCACCGAGCCCATCGAGTTCTCGTTTCTGTTCGCGGCGCCCGGGCTGTACGCGATGCACGCGCTGCTGGTGGCCATCGCGCAGTTCGTGATGTCGAGCCTCGGCGCGCACATGGGCTTCACGTTCTCGCAGGGCGGCATCGACTTTCTGCTCTTCAACGTGGCCAACCCGAACTCGCAGCGGTGGTGGCTGGTGCTGGTGCTGGGGCCGGTCTTCGCCCTCGTGTACTTCTTCGCCTTCCGAACGGCGATTCGGGTCTTCAACTTGAAGACGCTCGGGCGTGAGCCGCCGGATGAAGTGGTGACGGTGGTGGCGGTGGCGCCAGGAGGTCGTGGGCAGGCGCTCGTCGAGGCCTTCGGTGGAAAAGACAACCTCACCTCGCTCGACTCGTGCGTGACGCGGCTGCGCATCAGCGTTCGCACCCCGGGCAACGTCGACGTCGCCAAGCTGAAGGGGCTCGGAGCCTCGGGCGTGCTGGTCGCGGGCACGGGCGTGCAGGCGGTGTTCGGCCCGGTGTCGGAGAAGATGAAGGGCGAGATGGAGGAGTACCTCGCGAGTGGTGGCGCTGCGATGCCGACGACGGTGACGAGCACCGTCACGAGTGACGAAGTGCCGCTGACGGGACACGAAGCCGAGACGGCGAAGGCCCTCATCGCGGCGCTCGGCGGGGTGAAGAACGTGAAGGACGTCGAAGCCATCGCGAGCTCACGGCTGCGTGTCGAACTGGTCGACCGCGCCCGCTTCGACGAGCGAGCGGGCACCAGCGCAGGCGTGCTCGGAGTGCTGAAGGCGTCACCGAACGTGCTGCACCTGGTGGTGGGGCCGACGGCGAGTCACCTCGCTGCGTCGCTCGCGCTGATCAGACACGGCTGAAGGCCGCTCACGGCTCGAGCCGAATGGTCTGCTCCGCGTGCACGGAGAGATCGAACAGCCCACCGGCGGTGCTGGGGTCGCGGGTCGAGTGGCTCGCGAGGTGTCGGGCGACCAGCCGAACGGTCGCGACCGGAGAGCTGACCTGCGCGTTGTTCCAGCGAAAGCCCTCCCACGGCACCAGCACGCCGTCGCGCACGTCCTCCTGCATCCACACGTACTCGGGCACGTACGCGCGAACCGAAGCCTCAGGCCGAATCGAGATGAGGAACGCCGTCGCCCAGTCGCCACCGTCCCACTCGACGCGCACGGGAGCGAGCTGGTCGAGTGATGACAGGACTCGCAGGTTGAGCGGAGCTGCCGGCAGGACGACGGTGGCGGTCCACGGCTCGAGCTGGCCGCTCTGCATCGACACCTGATTCTCTCCGACTCGCCAGGGCGAGAGTCGGTCGGTCGAGAGCACGCCGTCGACGAGCGGCACGGTGACGCCATTCACCTCGATGGTCTGTGGCAGCTGCATCGACAGATCAATGCGCGGGGTGAAGCGGGTGCCACCGTTCGGCAGCAGCTCGAGGTGCGCTGCGGTGATCAGTGTTCGCGGAAAGGCAGTCGCACAGCATCGTCCCTCGCAGATGGCGTTCGCGAGGTGAGGGTCGCGCTGCAAGAGCATCGACCTGCTTCGGAAGCCCTCGAAGCCCGTGCAGCTCGACCACGAGATGACGAAGTTGTCTTCGCGCTGCACCTCGGGGAACTGGGCCGGGTCGTTGCCCTTCGACGAGATGCCGACGAGCGCTTCGGCTCTGGGGACGAACGGTTGGCCCTCAGCCGACTCGTAGACGAGGAGCAGTCCCTGCGCGGTCTCACAGTGGCCGAGGGCCCGAGCGCTCGGCGGAGGAATCGGCAGACTTCCCTGCCAGGTCCCATCGGACAGCCGCGCGAACTCGACCGGCGGCTCCACGCCCCACTTCACGGCGACGACCACGGGTGCGGGCAGCCGCGACGAGCTCTGCATCCAGACCAGGCCGTTGCCGGTGATGCTGCTGAGCATGAGCCGACCGAACGACTGGAGCGCCGGCTCCGGCTGAAGGTGCCAGCCGGGACTGGTCAACGTCGGAAGGGTGACCTGTTCGACACGGCGGGCGGGCGTGACGGCGTACACCTCGCTCACGGGTGCGGTGACCTCTTCGGGAACACCGCAGGCCATCGCGAGAGACACCAGGAACGCGGGAACGGGAAGGCGCATGTGACGAGGTATGCCGGCCCGAAAAAGAGGGACACGCATGCACCGCCATCAGTCGTCGGTGTCGCGATGCTCGCGTTCGGCGTCAGCGCGGCGCACGCCACTCCGGTCGCGCGAACACGCAGAGCGAGACACCCATCGTTTGAGCCAGCCGCTCGTTCGCTTCACTTCGGGTCGCGAATCGCCAGACGTGCGCGACTCCGACCAGACTTCACGCGACGAGCCGAACGTTCTTCAGGTTGGGTCGCACGAGTTGCCGAGCCCATCACCGTCATCGTCCCTCTGGCTCTGGTTCCAAGCGTTGGGGCAGTTGTCGACGCCATCGCAGAAGCCGTCCCAGTCCGTGTCGGTGCCCGGCCCCGCACACCAGTCGCAGGCCCAGCAATCGCCGAGGCCGTCGGTGTCGGCGTCGGTCTGCTGCGGGTTGTAACAGCCAGCGCAGGTGTCCCTGTCGTCGCAGACCCCATCACCATCCTGGTCGCCTCGAGTGCACGTCGCCGTCGGACACTCGCCGCGTGTGCCGCCGCAGCCGTCCGGGCCGCAGGTGTTGGTGTTGGGCACGCAGCAGGTCTGGTTGGCCATGCAGACCGAGCCGTTCGTGCACGCGCAGGTGCCGCCGCAGCCGTCGCTCCCGCAGCTCCCAGGTGCACACGACGGCGTGCACGAGCACGTACCGTGAGAGCCACCACAGCCGTCAGGCCCGCACGGAGCGTTGTTCGGCACGCAGCAGGTGAACACAGCGAGGCACACGCCGCCGCTCCCGCAGACACAGACGCCTCCACAGCCGTCACTGCCACACGTGTTCGGCGCGCAGGCCGCCGTACACCCCGGAGCCGAGCCCGAAATGTCGATGACGTTGTTGCCAGAGAGCGCCGCCCGCAGCGTCACGTAGAGCACGTGACCGGCGTCATCGAGCGAGGTGTCAGCCGTGGCCGCTGCTCCGTTGAGCATCACCGTTGCGGTCGTGGCGGTGAAGTTGCGCACCACGATGACGGGGCGCCGGTACGTCACGGCAGCGGTGTCGAAGCGCAGTCGTGCGGTGTTCGACGACGCCCGCACCTCCCAGGTCCGGTAGACGTGGTTGAAGCCCGGCGGCGCGTAGACGCGTGGTGTGGCGTTGCCGCTGCCCTCCCGGCCGCTCGTGACGAGCGTTCCCACCAGCGCCTGCACTGAGACGCTCCCGTCGTGAATCGCCTCGGTCTCTCTGAGCAGGTTCGTCGCGCCGTGGTCGCTGAACTTCCCGAGGTGCATGGCCAACGAGTAGTTGAGGTAGCCGGGCGTCGAGCCCGAGCCGCCGTACAACGCGCCCAGCTGGCTGCCCCACGTGAGGCGCTTCGAGCCGTACGCGTCGAAGAAGTTCATCTGGTACGAGTACTCGAGCCCGTCGAGGTCTGGGTACACCGGCATTCGCGTGCCCTGAGCATCGTGCCCTCCAGCGAAGCCCTCTCCCGCGGCTTGCTGGGTGTACGTCTCGGTCTGCACATACGCCGCCTCGGCGTCACCTCGTCCAGAGCTCGGCGTCACCCACTGCCAGATGAATGGAATGGTGTTGGTGCTGCCGTAGGTCCAGTTGCGCAGGTCGTTGGTCACGAAGCGCTTCTGGTCTCCGAAGCTCTGGCCGTCGGGGGCGCCGCTGCCGCCAGCCCAGTCCCAGGTGCCATTCCACGAAGCGGCCGTCACCAACGAGTACGGCGCGAGCGTGTTGTTGAGGAACGCCGTCGGGTCGGTCTGGAAGCCCGGGGTCGCGTCGATGGTGACGGCGTAGACGACCGAGTCGAGGCCGTCGGCGAAGAACCAGTCGGCTGTCACCTTCACCGACTTCCGCGTGACGCCAGCCTTGAGGAGCGTCGTGTATTGCCGGTGTGAGACGCGAAAGACGAGGTGGTGCGCGCCCTGAAAAGTCGGCTGCTGCGAGAAGTCGAAGCCATCGCGCTTGCTGGTGGTCGCCGAGAACCCTGACCCGAAGACGGGGTGCGTGCCGCCGTACTGCGACCAGTGCATGTGCATCACGTTGGTGCCCCAGCCCTGGGCGTTCGAGGCGTTGATGCCGGCCGGGTTCTCGTCCGCGATGATGCGCGCGGCGGTGACGTCGGGCTGCCACGTGAGCCGTGTGACGTAGCCCTTGATGGAGGGCACCAGCGCGTTTGGGTACGAGCGGGCGAAGAAGAACTCGCGAACGAGGCCCTTCGAGTCGAGCCACGTCACCTTGTCGACCGTCGTGAAGCCGTTCACGCCTGGCGCTGCGGGCTCGAACGTCACGGCTTGGGCAGGGAGCGAAGAGAGCAACAGCAACAGCACGAGGTCGCGCGAGCGCTGAGCGGTCGTTTTCAAGAGGTCTCCCAACCAGCTCGCATCCAACGGCGGTGTTCCGACCGTTCGGACGAAGGTCGGAAGGGTTGAGTCGGACATGAGCAAACGCGGGGCCGTGAGAGAGCAGCCGTCTCTCTGCGCGGTTGCCGAGGCGCTCGTGCCAGCCCCCACCGAAGTGACGCGGTCCTCACTCGAAGCGAGAGGCCTGGACTGGCAACACGCTCGCCGCTCGCGCTGATCAGGCGCTCTTCGACTCGCTCTTGCGCGCGTCCTTCAGAATTCGCCGCAGCACCCCGTCGGGCAGCGAGTACGCCTCGGGCGACGTCAAATCTCCATGCGCCTCGAGCAGCTTCGACTCGGCCAGCAGCCGCACCATCACGCTCGCGGCTTCCTGCGCGCGGCGCTTGAGCTCGTTCGGCGTCAGATGCGCCGTCAGGCCCGTGATGCCGAAGCGCTCCATCACCTGCGCCTCGACCAGCTTCTCGAGCGTGACGACCTTCACCTTCTCGCCGTTCGCCAACGCGCGCAGCAGCACACCTGCCGACGTGTCGTCCTGCGCAATCTCACTCTCGACCCACACGCGCAGCGGCGAACCACCCCGCTCCTCGCGCTTGATGGCCTCACGCGCACCCTCGACACCGATGCGCATCGCGCCCAGCGCTCCCTGTCGCGCCCGGTCGGCGTCGTACAGCTCGAGCACCGACGTGCCCAGCCGACGCAGCAACAACGGAACTCCATGCGACGCGTGCACCAACTCCGACAGCGCGTCGTCGTCGAACCGAATGCCCTGACGCGAACCCAGGCCGCGCATCATCGCGTGCGCCGCTTCGTCATCGAGCGCGGGAACACAGATGCTCGGGAACGCGCCCATGATGCTCTGCCCACCGAGCGTCGACAGCGGCGCCCAGAGCAGCGGATGCAACGCCGCGCACAACACGACGCTCACCGAGCTGCCGGCGTGCGGAGACGACGGCTCCGAGAGCGCGCTGCGCAGCCGCCCCGTCAACGTCGCCATCACGTCGAGGGCGCGGCCGAGCTTCTCGGGAGGCGCGGTCAGCAGCTGCTCCACTTCATCGAGCACGAGCAGGAACGGCGGCGGAGCGGTGCCACTCGACTGCCCACACGCCACGCTCAGCCCGCGCAGCCACGTCGCCAACGCCGGAGCATCGAGCGCTCCCTGCGGCACGGGCGGAACCACCGCCGCGGGATATCGAGCGGCCGCCGAGTCCGAGAGCCGCGTCACCAGCGTGCGCAGAATCGCCTCGACCGCCACGGCCGGCGTCTCGCCGTACGACACTTCATGATGGAAGCCCGCGAGGTCGACGTACGCCGACGGCCCCGTCATGCGCCGCGCGACCTCGAGGGCGAGCGACGACTTGCCGAACCGCCGCAGGCCCGTCACCACCGTCCAGTTTCCCTTGCGCGCTTCCGTCAGGAGCCCGGCGACGAGGCGCTCACGATTCCAGAACTGGCTCGAGCTGCGAACGGGGCCACGCACCTCGAACGGATTTCCACGCAGCGTCGTCGCTTCGACGAGGTCGAGCAGGTCTTCGTCTTTCGTCGCCCACGCGAGCCGTGACAGCGCGAGCGGCAGCACCGTCACCGCGCGGGTGCCACCACGGGCCGCCCAGTCGAGCGTTCCACGAACGGCGCCGAGGTCGAGCACGGCCGTGTCGGCGTGCAGCAGGAACACCACGCGCACGCCTTCACGCAGCGCGACGCTGGCGGCGTGGTTCACGTCGGCTTCACGCAGCGCCGTCGTCCCGGGAGACAGAATGGCCACCGCGTCGCCGCCCCACTGCTCCCACGCGTGCGTCTTCGGCAGCTCGAGCAGCAGCGTGTCGTGCCGCGAGGGGAAGACGAAGCGCCACGGGTCACTCTCACCCGTGAGGCCCAGCGCCGAGAGGCTCTCACGAACGGCGCGCAGCGGACCTGAGAACGACTTTCGCGCGCGCCGCACCCGCAAGAGCCACAGCGCGAGCACGATGCTGACGGCGAGCCCGGCAATCGACGACGTGGTGATGCGACGAAACCGCGTCCACGTGGTCTCGAGGTTCGAGATGAGGTCGCAGTCGTACCGTGCGCCGTGCTGCTGCTCGCGACACGCCTCGGCGCGCGCCTTCGGCAGGCCCAGCGCCTCGGCCGACGACTCCTGGTTCACCACGTGCGACAGCCAGCCCGCGTAGGTGTCAGCCTCTTCGAAGCGCGCCATCTCGAGCGGCTTGGTGGCCGTCGCATCGAGCCTCCACGGCGACGCGCTCGACGGCTCGCCCACGTCCTTCGCGATGCCGTGCAGCGCCAGCAACGACTGCTCGAAGCGTGGCGTGGTGCCCTGGCGCTCGTCACACGCCTTGCGCAGCTCGCCGACGGCCGACTCACCCTCGTCGTTCACCTTCACTTCTTCACTCGGCGACGACGGCATCTCGACGGCGGCGCCAGTCCACATGAGCGAGGCGACCTTCTGGCAGAGCTGCGCGTCATCGCTCGCATCGGCCGGCAGCGGCTGGTGCGCCCACGTCGACAACGTCGTCAGCGTGTCGGCCCGGTCGATGGAGCAGCCATTCTTCACCTCGAGCCGCTGCATCGCACGCACGGCCCGGCCACAGCGGTCGAGCACGTCACCTTCACGCACGGCCTGCGAGAACGCGTCGAGAGCCACCGGCGCCCGCGCGTCGAGCTGCTTCTGTGCGGGCAATCTCGGCGTCACCCACGCGCGGTACGACGGGTCGCCTTCGACGTCGCCGAGGTAGCAGAGGAAGAGCTTGCTCGTCGCGGCGCGCGTGAGCTCGGTGAGCGCGGCCTGCTTCTCTTTGCGTCCGCTCGCGGGGAAGTCCTGCAGCCACGCGCGAATCACGTCGGCGTTGAGCGCGTCACACGGCGTCGCCCACATCTCCTCCACCCGGCGGCGAACGATGAGCGGCCCCGCGTCGTCGAGCAGCTCGAGCAGCTGTCGCGCGCGCCCGCACTCGGCAGACTCGGAGCGGTCTTCGCAGTTCGCCAGCTCGAGATACGACAACGTCATGCGCAGGGCGGCGGTGAGCGGTGGCCCCGCGGGACCGATGGGCCCTTCGTGTTCACCGTTCGCCTCTTCGATGAAGCCTGCGGGCAGCGGTCCACGAGAATCGAAGAAGCCGTCGAGCGCGGTCGGCCCCTGCGACTTGAGCCGCGACCACGTGTTCGGCGCCGTCAGCCGAAACGCAGCAACGAGCAAACGGCGGTTCCACAACGGAGCGCCGGCCTTGAGGCCCAGAATGCGCGCCAGGCGACGCTCGGGCTCCGAGTTGCCGTTCACCCGCGGAAGAATGTCGGACGAGCCCGTCGCGTAGTCGTCGAACCCCACCATGCTCTTCGACACCGAAGCCCATGCCGAGACGAGGCTCTGCAACTGCTGCTGCGTGCCCGGAGGAACACAGGTGCCGATGGAGCGCGCGGTGCCCTGCAGCAACGACGCGGCGAAGACGGCGGCCTCCTGACACAGCTGCGTCTGCTCGAGCGTGCAGACATCGAGCTTCGCGTCGCCGGCCTTGAGCTTCTCACCCGCCTCTTCGAGCTCGGCTTCGCAGCGCTCCTTCGTGGCGTTGGCGGCCCGCGAGAGCTCGTTGCACGCGGCCAGGGTGCGCTGCGCCGTCTGAAGCCGCTGCTCCACCTCGACACACGACACGACTCCAGCGTCGGTCGCGGCGAGCGACGGCAGGGAACTCAAGACGAGGCTGACGACGAGGGCCCACTTCATCGCGGTGACGGGCGATTCCATGCCCGCCTCTCGCGACGTTTGGAAGTTGTATCTGTCGGGTGGACCTGACGTTGCACCGCTTCCCTCTGGAAGCGCTTCGTGCCCGTCGTCGACGCAGCTTTTGTCGCGCCCACTCTTTCGCGCGCAACGGTTGCTCCGGTGAGGTGTGCCGCTTTCAGCCCTCACTTGATGACCCTCACGCCGAACCTGTCGCACGTTTCACCACGAAGCAGCGAGTCATTCCGAAATGAAACGTAGTTGACCGAGCCCAAGGGAGCCGGTCGCGGCACCTGATCTGCAAGCGGGGCGCTCCGTCATGCGCCTCATGCCGCAGAACCTCCGCGCTCCCTGGGTGCCCTTCGTCATCGCGTCGGTGGTGTTCACGGTTTTCGTCGGCGCGTTGAACGGCGCGTGGAACCTGTGGTCGCTGCACGTGCTGCAGGTGCCGGTGCCCGTCGAGCATCACCAGTCGCACGCCATCGCGCAGGTGTTTGGCTTCATGTGGCTGCTCAAGGTGGGCATCTCGTTTCACCTCGCGCCGCGGTTGATGGGTGGGGCTCCGCCAGCGCCGAAGCTGGTGAAGTCGGTCGCGCTCGCGGGCATCAGCGGCGTCGCGTTGCTGGTGCTCGGACGTTTCGGCTCGTTGCTCCCCGGCAGCGCGTTCCTGGGCCTCGCCGGCGCGGTGCTGCTGCTCGCAGCCATGGCGATGTGGACCCGCTTCTTCTGGCAGCTCTTCCTGGGGCGCCCCGCGTCCGCCGACTGGTTGCCGCCCTTCGTGACGAGCGGCGCGACGTGGTGGCTCTTCTCGGCGGTGATGATGCTCGGCTGGCAGCTCGGTCAGAGCGTCGGTGGGCCGCTCGCGCGAATTCCGTTCGACCTCGTGACGATGAGCGGGCTGCTCGGTGGAACCGGTGGCTGCATTCTCGGCATCACGCTGCGCGCGGGAGCGTGCGCGATGCGAATTCCACATCCTCCCGTCTCGAGACAGGGCATCGGCTTCTTCGCGTGGCAGCTCGGCACCGTCGCGCTGCTGGTGAAGACGCTCACGCCGTACGAGTCGTGGAGCGACGTGCTCTGGCTCGGCCCCGCGCTCGCCATCGTGGTGATGGTGTGGGTGGTGCGGCCGTTCCAGAAGGTCGCGCCCGCGATGGGCCCCGAGCTGTTGATTCGGTTCGCGATGGTGGCGTCGTGGGCCTTCGGGCTCGCCGGCGCGGTGTTGATGACCTGGCAAGCGCTCGCGCTCGTGGGCGTCACCCAGCCACCGCTCCTCCGTGATGCCGCGAGGCACGCGTTCACGCTCGGGTTTGGCCAGCTGGGCGTGCTCGCCTTCGCGGGAAGAATGGTGCCCGGCTTCGAGGGCGTTCGGCTGCAGGCGCGCGGGGTGTTCGACGCAGGCATTCTCTTCGTGACGGCCAGCGCGGGGTTGCGGTTGATCAGCGTGTTCGGTCCCTCACGTCCAGCGCTCGTCGCGTCAGGCATCTCCGGCCCGCTCGCGCTCATCGGCGTCTGTCTCGTGAGCTGGTGTCTCTTGCGCGCGCTGCGAGGTGGAGCGGTGCTGCGTCGTGAACTCGAAGCCAGCCGCGCCGCCATCACCGTTCGGCTGGTGGAGGCCTGATGGCGCGCGCGTGGGCGAATGGACCCGTGGCGACGACGACCGACGCGCGGCTGTTGCGCTGGCTCTCGGAGCACGAAGGCGATGACCGGCCGTGGCTCACGTTTCATCAGGGCACCACGCCCGACGTGCTGCGCTTTGCCGAGGCCGCTCCGCTCGCGCGAAAGTGGGCGAAGGCGCTCTCGGAGGCAGGTGTCACGCGCGGTGACCGCGTGGCCATCTTCTTCCCCAACGGGCGCGACTTCGTCGGCTCCTTCTTCGGCACGCAGTGGCTCGGCGCGACCGCGGTACCCGTTCCCTGGCCGGCGACTTCGCTGGCGGCAGACCTTCCCGCGAGCGCGAAGCTGTTGCTCGAGACGTGTCGCGCGAAGGTGGTGTGCGCTCCCGCCCGGGCAGAAGGCCTCGGGTGGACGGTGCTCTCGGCGCCCTCGGACCTCGAGTTCGACGCGCCTCCCGTCGATGGCGACGCCGCGTTCATTCAGTTCTCTTCGGGCAGCACGGGTCGCCCTCGCGGAGCCGTCATCGGTCCACGCGCGGCCGCGCTCTCGGCGCAGTTGATGGCCGAAGGCCTCGGGCTCACCGCGAAAGACGTCGGCGTCTCGTGGCTGCCGTTCTTTCACGACATGGGGCTCGTCGGCGTGGTGCTCACCTCGCTCGCCGCGGGCTTTCCGGTGCACGTGCTGCAGCCCGGAGAGTTCCTGCTGCGGCCGTCACGGTGGCTCGAGCTCTGCTCCCGCGTCGGCGCGACGATGACGGTGGCGCCGAACTTTGCGTACGAGCTGGTGCTGCGCCGCGTGCGCAACCCGAAGGACCTCGACCTCTCGCCGCTGCGCTCGATGTTGAACGGCTCCGAGCCGGTGCATCGCGCCACCATCGAGCGCTTCGAGGCTGCGTTCGCGCCGCTGGGGCTTCGCAAAGGCGTCGTGCTGCCCGTGTACGGCCTCGCCGAGAACGTGCTGGGCGTCGCGTTTCAACCGCAGGGCGCTCCTGAACCGGACCTCTCGCTCGAGGGCCGCGTGGTGCCGAGCTGTGGTGGCCCGCTGCGCAGCCTCGAGGTCGCGATTCGCAACGAAGCAGGAGACGTCGTCGACGAAGGCCAGGAAGGTGAAGTCACCGTGCGTGGGCCGACGTTGATGTCGGGCTACTTCGATGACGCTGAGTCGACTGCGCGCGCGCTGCGTGATGGCTGGTTGTTCACGGGAGACCGCGGCGTGCTGGTGAACGGCCGCCTGCACCTGACCGGCCGCGAGAAGGAGCTCATCATCAAGATGGGCCGCAAGTTCCACCCGGCCGACATCGAGCGCATCGTCACCGACGTAGCTGATCCGCCGCCGAACGGCGTGGTCGCGTTTTCGGTGGATGATCAGACGACGAATCAGGAAGCGCTCGTGGTCGTCGTCGAACAGCGCCGTGCGTCGGAGACCGGACTCGTCGACCGCATTCGTGGCCGGGTGAGTGCGGAGCTCGGCGTGATGGTCGACCGCATCGAACTGGTCGGTGCCGGCGCGTTGCCTCGCACCACCAGCGGAAAGCTACGTCGCAAGGAGTGTACGGCGCGCTTCGCGAAGGCGGCGACTCCGTGAGCGAGGCCGTGATGATCAGCAACGGCTCGCTTCGCGAAAGCGGACGCTCGGGGCGGATGGCCAGGTCACGCATCGAGCGGAGCGTTGCGTTGCAGAACAGCGCTCGCGGAGAGGCGAGTCGATGAGTGACGCCGTGACATCTCCCGTCAACAGCAGGCCGCCCGCACTGGTACTCGGCGCTGCGGGCTTCCTCGGGCTCAACCTCGTCGACGCGCTCGTGGCTGATGGACAGCAGCCGCGCTGTGGCCGTCGCGCACGCACGAACGTGCTCGCCCTTCGTCAACGCAAGGTGCCGCTCGTGCAGGCCGACTTCGACGCGCCCGAGACGCTGCGCGAGGCCATGAAGGGCATCGACGTCGTGTACCACCTCGGCGGGCACTACCCGCGGCTCTCGCTCGACCTCGCGAAGGAGCGCGGCATCGGCCTCGAGCGGCTCGAGCGCGTGCTCGACGCTGCAGCCGAAGCGGGCGTGCGCCGGCTCGTCTACGTCTCGTCGACCGCGACGGTCGCGCCCCGCACCGATGGGAGCGGCTCCACCGAGGCCGACCTCTTCGACACGCCGCCGACGTGGGGCGCGTACCACGACCTCAAGTGGCACCTCGAAGCGCGCGCGCTGGCCGAGACGCGGCTCGAGGTGTTCGTCGCGTGTCCCGGTGCGTGCCTCGGCCCGTGGGATTTGCGCGTGGGCACCTCGGCGATGCTCGTCGGGCTCGCGCGCGGCCTCGACGTTCCCCACCCTGATGGCCTCGTGAGCTGGGTCGACGCGCGCGACGTCGCGAAGGGTCTGCTCGCGCTCGGCACGATGACGGCTCCACCGAAGCGCGTGCTGCTCTCGGCCGAGAGCATTCGGCTGCAGTCACTGCTCGAGGTAGCCGCGACGTTCTACGGCGTCAAAGCTCCGCCGGCGCTGAGCGACGCCGAAGCCCTCGCGTTCGCCGACGCCGAAGAGCACCGCGCGGCCGAAGGTGGCCCGCGGGCCCGTCTCGCGCGCGAGCTCGTCGACCTCATCATTCACGGCCCGTTCATCGACGCCACACGGAGCCGTCAACAGCTCGGCGTCACCTACCGCCCCCTCGACGAGACCCTGCGCGACTTCGACGCGTGGGCTCGCCGCGTTCGTTTCATCCCCACGAAGTCGACCCAGGAAGCCGTCCCATGACCCAGCCCACCATCGAGACCCGCGTCATTCACCTCATCTCGCAGCTCGTCCCCGTGAAGTCGCAGGACATCAAACCCGAGCAGCGGCTGCGTGACGACCTCGGCATGGACTCGGTCTCGTCCATGGAGCTGTTGTCGATGCTCGCCGAGGACTTCGAGCTCGACGTCGGCGTGGAGGACGTCGCCGACGTGCACACCGTCGCGCAGACCATCGAGCTGGTGAAGGTGTTCCTCGCAAAGAAGGCGGCGTGACATGCCTTCGGACGTCGTCGCGGCGCTGACCGAGCAGACCCGGCGGTACTGCGCCAAAGAGGTGAACGCGCAGGCCATCGACGCGGCGGCGAAGATTCCGAAGCACGTGCTCGACGGTCTCGCCGAGCTCGGACTTTTCGGCATCACGTTGCCCGAGGCGCACGGTGGCGCGGGCCTGTCGCTCGCCGATGCGTGTCATGTCGTCGACGAGGTCGCGCGCTTCGACCGCTCCGTGGCGGTGTCGGTCGGCTTGCATCTCGGCCTCGGCACGCGCGGGCTCGTTCGCTACGGCTCTGCTGGCCAGCACGCGCAGTGGCTGCCAGCGCTCGCGACCGGCCAGACCATCGCGGCGTTCTCGACGACCGAACCCGGCGCCGGCAGCGACCTGTCGTCGTTGCGCACCGTCGCCACCGAGAAGGGCGAGCACCTGAGCGTCACGGGCGAGAAGAGCTACGTCACCAACGGCGCCTTCGCGGGGCTGTTCACGGTGGCGGTTTCGACGCCCGGCCTCGGTGGAGCCCAGCGCGGTCAGAGCCTGGTGCTCGTGGAGCCGAAGGACCGTGGCTTCACCGTGCAGCGCGAGGAGCACAAGCTGGGCCTCAAGGGCTCCTCGACGACGGGGCTGCTCTTCGAAGACGCGCTGCTGCCGCGCGAACGCCTGCTCGGAGAACCCGGCCAGGGCGCGCGCATGCTGCAGCACATTCTCTCGTGGGGTCGCACGCTCATGTCGGCCGGTTGTTGTGGCGCGGCGGCGTACGCCATCGACAAGGCGACCGAGCACACCACGCAGCGCACGCAGTTCGGCCGTCCCCTCTTCGCGCTCGACGTCGTGAAGGAGCGCCTCGCCAGACTCCGCGCGCGTCACTTCGCGATGGAGGCGCTGGTGCAGGCGACGGCGCGCAAGGAGCAGGACGAAGCGCTCGCGGTGAGCTCGCTCGCGGCGAAGGTCTTCTGCTCGGAAGGCGCGGGCTGGGTGGCCGACGAAGCGGTGCAGCTGCACGGCGCGCTCGGCTTCATCGAAGACACGGGGCTGGCCCTGGTGCTGCGAGACGTTCGGGTCACGCGCATCTTCGAAGGCGCCAACGACGTGCTGCTCACGCACCTCGGCACGAGCGAGCTGGCGCGGCGGGCGCAGGAGGGCCCGAAGCACTCCATCAACGAGCTCGAGAGCGCGCTGGCAGACTTCGCGCAATCGTTGTCATCAAAATACAAGCTGCGCGTCTTCCGCACGCCGCGGCTGTTGCATGCATTGGGCATCGCCACCGAATGGGTGATGGCGTCACGCGCCGCGACCGAGCGCGCCCACGAGTCTCAGTCGGCCTCGCACCTCGCGATGGCACGCCTCATCGAGCAGGAAGCCCGCGTGGTGGTCGCGCAGGCCGCAGCGGTGTCAGCAGATGATTCCCTCTTCCACCAGGTGCTCGGTCTCGAGCGCCCCGGAGCCACGTCATGAAGGTGTTGTTCGTCTACCCGCGCTTCCAGCGTCACGCCCAGGCCCACCCCGAGCTGCTCGAGTACGTGCCGATGAACGAGTACCTCGGCTCGCCCTCGCTGGGCATCGCCGCGCTCGCCGCCATTCTGCCGCCGAACTGGCAGATGGAGTTCCGCGATGACCGCCTGCAGGACGCCGCGCGCCCGACAGACGCCGACCTCGTCGCGCTGTCGTTCTTCACGGCCGCTGCGTCTCGTGGCCTCGAGCTGGCCGACTACTTCCGCAAGGAGGGCAAGCCGACGGTCGCGGGCGGGCTCTTCACCACCGCGATGCCCGAGGTCGTGATGGAGCACGCTGACTCGGTCGTCGTCGGCGAAGGCGAAGGTGCGTGGCTGCAGCTGCTCAAGGACTTCGAGGCTGGCGGACTCAAACGCCGCTACGAGCGCGTGCCGGTCGACTTGACGGCGCTCCCGCCGCCGAAGGTCTCTCTGTACATCGACGGCGAAGGCCCCGCCTTCCACCCCGACGACTATCCGGTACAGCTCTCGCGTGGCTGCCCGCTGAATTGCCACTCATGCATTCTGCCGGTCTCGATGACCAAGCAGCTGCGCGAGTTCACGCTGCAGCAGGTCGTCACGCAGCTGGAGCAGCTCGGCTCGAAGGGAAAACGCGCGTGTCTGACCGAGGACACCTCGTGGCTGCCCGGCAAGGGAAACCGGTTGCTCGAGTCGCTCTTCGACCACCTCATCGCCGAGGGGAAAGAGGCGACCGTCAGCTACGTGGGCATCTCGATGCCGATGATTCTCGCGTCGCCCATCGCACTCCTGAAGAAGGCACGGCGCGCGGGCGTGAAGATGTTCTACCTCGTCGGCGGCTTCGACCCGGTGACGATGAAGGCGTTCACCGGCAAGGACCAGGTGCAGCTCGACCGCGCGTACAAGGCCATCGCGAAGTGCTTCGAGGCCGACATCGAGCCGTACACCTCGTTCCTCTTCGGGCAGGACGACGACGACGTGGGCACCGTCGACCGCATGCTCGAGTTCGCGAAGAAGTCGGGTATTCGCAAAGCCGAGTTCGCCATCTTCACGCCCTACCCCGGCACGCCGAGCTTCAAGCGGCTCGAGGCCGAGGGGCGAATCCTCACGAGGGAGTGGCGCAAGTACAACGACGCGAACTGCGTGTACCAGCCGAAGCAGATGACGCCCGAGCAGGTGACGCAGGGCTACCTGCGGCTGTGGCGCGAGTTCTACGCCGACAAGGGCTACTTCCAGGACCGCTGCCACGACGAGCGGACGATTCAGTTCTGAAGAAGCGGAGCTCCCGTGCACGTCGTCGTCATCGGCGGAGGCATCGCAGGGCTGTCGACGTCGCTCGGCCTCGCGCGTGCGGGTGTTCGGGTGACGATGCTCGAGCGCGGTGACACCGTGTTCTCGGGAGCGTCGGGGCTCAACGCAGCCATCTACCGGCCACTCGAAGACGACGCGGTGATGACGCTGTTCGCGCAGCGCAACGCGCGACTGCTCGACGAGGTGCTGGGGCATCGAACGGCGTGGCTCGACGCGCGCGGGCTCGTGCTCGCCGGAGATGCGAAGGCGGTGAGACGGCTCGCGGTCGAAGCGGCGCGAGTCGACCTCGTAGCGCAGCGCTGGCCCGACGTCGGCGAGCGGGTGCCTGTGCTGGAAGGTGGCTCCGCTGAGGCCGGGCTGTGGGTTGCGGCGGGAGGTGTGATGGATTTGCACCGCATCGCGAGGGCGCTCGAGCTGGCGTGCCGGAAGCTGGGCGTCGAGTTCCGGTTTGGCTGCGAGGTGACGGGGCTCTCATCGTTCCGCGGCGCGCGGTGGGCGCTGACGACGAAGGGCGCTCCCGAGCAGCTGGCCGATGCCGTGGTGCTCGCGGCAGGCGCCCACTCGGGCCGGCTGGCGGCGATGGCGGGCTCGCGCGTCGCCGTGACGTCGTATCGAAGAACGCTCGCGCTGCTCGAGCCTGCGAGCCACGTGCACCTGCGCCAGGTGGTGTGGGACGTCTCGAAGCAGGTGTACCTGCGGGAAGAGTCGGGCGGTGTGCTCGCGTCGCCTTGTGAAGAAGTGGCGACGGAGCCGGAGGTCGCGCCGATGGTCGACCAGGCCTCGCTGGCGCTGCTGGCCGAGAAGCTGGCCGTCACCACACCGTCGCTGGCGAATGCAGGGGTTCGCCGAGCGTGGGCTGGGTTGCGAACGTTCGCGCACGACCGGCTGCCGCTCATCGGCGCCGACCCCGATGTGGCAGGCTTGTACTGGTGTACAGGCTTTGGCGGTGCGGGCATGACGACCGGCCTGGCGCTCGGGCTCGCGGCGGCCAAGGCCGTGCTCGGTGGCAGAACGCCAAAGGCGATTGCCGCGCGCATGGCGCCTGTCACGACCGCGCGCCTGGCCTGACAGCGCTGGTCCCGGTTTTTGGGGGGCTGAGCGCTTTCGACGCAAAACCGCGGCTGGGGCTCGCGTCAGGGAGACGAGGACTCACTCCTCGCTCATTCCCAAAGGACCTCCATGAAGCGCGTGTTGTCGTCTCTCGTCATCCTCGTCGGTCTGCAAGCGTGCGTGCTCCGCCTGCCCGGCATCTCCATTGGCACCCCGGGTGTCTCGACTTCCACCCGCTCGAATGTGGCCGCGAGCACGGGAGGCTCGAGCGGCGGTCAGAGTACGAGCTCGTCATCGAGCGCGCCCGCCGCCAGGTCGAACTCCGTCTGGGCCACCAGCTCGGACGAGGCCTTCGCCGCCCTGCTCGCGCCCGAGTACCTGGGCACGCTGCACGAGATCACCGCGCTCGAGAAGAAGCCGTCGGGCACCGTCGCCGTCGGGAAGATGGGCTTCGAGCGCAGCGACGTGAGCGAGGTCGACCGCCGTGAAGAGGCGCTGAAGTGGAAGAAGTTCCCCAGCTCGAACGACTTCGACATCGCGGTGTGCAAGGCCGTCTTCGTCGAACACAACGGGCTGCCCGAGACCGACGAAGACGTGAAGCGCCTCTGCAAGGATGGCCGCTTCGCCGGCTCCGAGGCGCTCGTCTATTGGGCGAAGGGCTACGTGAAGTTCGAGATGCTCGTCGAGCAGGTGAAAGACGCGGCGAAGGCGAAGGCGCTGCGCACCGAGTTCGCGCGGCGGGCGGGCTGGAAGCGAGAGGCGTTCACCGTGCATGACTCGTCGCGGTGGGCCTCGCGCCTCGTCGAGGTGCCGATGACCGACTGGACGTACCGCACGCTTCGCTTCGCCAGCACGTACGCGAAGAAGCACGGCCTCGACGCCGCCGTGGTGGGTGACCTCGAGAAGGCGATGGCCTCGGTGGCTCGCACCGAGTGCGTGATGCGGCCCGGCATCTTCGTGAAGCAGTACGAGGGCGGCTCGAGCTACGGCGCGCCGTACTTCGATTACCCCGACTACCGTGAAGCGACGGTCGTCGACTGCAAGAAGGTGAAGGGCCTCGTCACGGCGGCGGCCGACAAGAAGGCGCTGCCCGACCTCAAGCCCATCGTCGGCACGAAGTGGCTCGCGGTGCAGCCGCAGGGCGCGTGGAAGGTGAACCGCAACGACCTCGGCGTCATCTTGAACCAGTGGCAGAGCGCCGACGCGTACTGGGAGCGTGAGGTCGCGTACCGCTGAAGCACACCTCACCGAAGTGCTGACCTTCGCGGGTGGCGTGGTGGAGAACCGATGATGCCAATCACCGAACAGACGATCGTCGAGTTCGCGGGAATCGTCGGCGACACGCTCCCGCGTGAAGGAGAGAGCGCGCGCGTTGGCGGCGAGCTCGAGCAGATCATTCGTTCGGCGTTTCCGGTTCGCGTCTCAGAGGCCAGCTTCTTCTCGCTCGCTTCCCCTGGCGACATCGAGTTGCTGGCACCGACCCTCCGGCACCACGCACTCGGCGTCGCCTGCATGGTGACGATGACGCTGCGGGGTGTCACCAGCGCGCCGCAGCGAAACTACCTGCCCGCAGTCCCGTTGCCTGTCGCTGGGGTGATCTCCGAGGCACTCGACGAGCGTGGCTTCCCGAAGAAGGTGAGCTGCAAAGACGCGGCAAAACTCGGAGCGCTCTATCGCAAGCTGCTCGCGACCACCGTCACCTCGATTCAGAAGCGACTGAGGTGGGCTGAGACGGGCTCCGCTGCAGAAACGGCGGCGCTCCTCCCGCACGACGTCTGGAGCCCAGGGTAACGCGCTGTTCGACACGCCCTTCAACGATTGCGCTGGGCGGCCCGCCCCGGCAGCGCCGAGAACTTCGACACGAGGCGGTTGACGGTGTTCCAGTTGCGCGTCGTCGCGGGCCGCGCGAGCGCCTTCTCGAGGAACGCATTGGGGCTGCCCGGCGAGCGGCCCACCACGCGCGTCACCGAGAAGACCTCGCTCGTGGTGAAGCCCAGCACCTCGACATCACCACGAGGCGTGACCCGAGGAGCGGTGGCCGGGAACCGGGCTCTCGGCGAGAGGAACGTCACCACACACTCATGCACCTCGGCGCGGACCGTCGCGAAGCGGTCGACGGCCACCAGGCGCTCCAGGGCTCGCATCGTTCGCACGAAGGCGGGCTCGGCCAGCCCACACCGCCGCGAGAGCAGGCCACACGCTGCGGCCACCACGGCCTCTGCCTCAGCGGCGTCGAACACCACGGTTCCGTTGGTGAGGAATGACACGGCCGAATCGGCGCCCGCGTCCACAAAGGCCTGCTCGAGCATCGGGCGCGAGGGGCTGGGCGGCCGCCCGAGGTTCACGTTGCGGAAGAAGGCCACCGCGCGCGTCATCGGCCTCTCGTCGACTTCATCGCGTGCTGCAACGCTTCAGCGTACTTCGGGTTCTTTGGAGCCAACTTCACCGCCTGCTTGAACGCCGTCTCCGCCTCGGCCGAACGCCCGAGCACCATCGCCAGGTCGCCTCGCCAAACGTGCGCCTCTTCACACGTCGGCTCCTGCTCGCACGCCCGGCCCAGCAATTCGAGACATGCCACCGCGCCACTCGGCTCAGCCTGGTACTTCGCCCACGCGAGCCAGGCGAGGAACCTGCCACGCGGCTCGATGTCGAGCGCGTATTGAAAATGTTCGATGGCCGAGCGCAGGTTTCCCGCGGCCAGGCGTCGCCGCCCCTCGTCGAACTGTGACGGCGCATCGAGCAGGGCGGTGCGAATCTTCACCGCCTCGGCCGCAGCCTTCTGCTTCATCGCGGCGGGCGTCTTCGAGTCTCTCGCGGCCCGTCGCGCCCGGTGCTGCTGCCAGGTCTCTGGCTCGCTCAACGCGCCAAACGCCTTCGCGTAGGCGAGCTGCAGCCCCTCGGCGCGCGTCTTCGCCTCTGCATTCTTGAACCGAACGGGAGACAACGCGCTCGCCTTCGAAAGAAACGCCCGCTGCAGCGCGACACCCTGCGTGTCGACGTCGACACCGAGCAGCTCGAACGCGTCGCGACTGCGGAACGAGAGGTACTCCGCGACGAGCAGGTTCTGGGCCGTCTCGTCGTCATCGAGGAAGGGCACTCCCTCGGTCGACTTCGAAGAGACGGTCGCGATCGGCTCGACCTGCGGAACCGGCGTCGGCCTCGAGCGCACCGGCATCGCAGCGATGGCTGCTGCAGTGTCGACGAACTCCAGCAGGCGCAGCGCGTAGAGCCGCCGATGCACGTCCTCCGCCGTGAAGCCCGGCAGCGCGCTCAACTCCGCCACCGTCGCCTTGCGCTTGATGGCCTGCAGCAGGCGGGTCTCCTTCGCCGACAGCTTCAGCTCGTCCTGCACGCTCGGCGCGTCGGGGAGCAGGCCGAACACTTCCGTCGCCGGCGTCGCGAGCTGCGCCTCGAGGGCGCTCACCGGCAGGTGCTGACAGCCCGTGAAGATGAGCTGCATCGGGTTGATGCGCACCGGCGCTTCCTGGTCTTCCGCGGGCGAGAGCTTCCACGTCGCGTCGCTCCAGCGAAACGCGTCGAGCAGACTTCGGCCCAGCGTCGCCTGCAGGTGCTTGAAGAGGTCGAAGGCCGAGAGCAGCTGCTTCTCGAGCAGCCATGTCTGCAGTGACTTGCCCGCAGCGGCGCTCTCGGCGAGCGCGGCGTGATGCTGGGCGTCGGTGAGCTTCCCCTTCTCGACGAGCGAAGGGCCCAGCGTCTCGTGCAGCAGGTTCGACTCGCAGCCGACGGGCACGCCGCCTTCGAAGAAGACGCGCTTCTCGAGGTTGCGCAGCTTCAGCTCGAGGGTGGCGTGACGCTCCTCGACGAGCAGCGCGTGCAGCAGCAACGGCAATGGCGTCTCGAGGAGCGTGCCGGACTTCTGGCGGAGCACCTCACGGCGAGCAGGGAACATGCGGGGCCCCACGACCAAAACCCGAATCGCGTCGGGGGTCGAGGAACCACACTCGAGATGGGAGCTACTCGGCCTTCGGCTCAGCCGGCTTCGAGCGCTTGCGCGGTGCAGGCGCGGTCGCCACGTGCGGCGGTGACGCGATGGCCTCGAGCTTCGTGCGGTCGTTGACGGTGATGTGCCGGCCCACGGTGATGATGCCCTCTTTCGTGAGCGCGCCCAGGCAGCGCGACATCGTCTCGGGCCGGATGCCCAGCATCGACGCGACATGCCGCTTCGAGAAGGGCCCTCGCTGGCCGCTGGCGACGACCTCGGAGTGCTCGAGGATGAAGCGCGCGACTCTCGACAACGCCGTGCCCGAGCGCCCCTGCGACTCCTCGCTGCGGCGGTCGAGCTCTTCGAGCAGCAGTGGCACCATCGCAGCGGTGAGCTCGGCGTACTGGGGCGTGCCGCCGTCAGTGCCCATCTGCACCCGCAGCATCACCGGGTCGGCCGAGCAGAGCGACGCGTCGGTCACCACTTCAGCGCGCGCCCTCGCTGGCTTGCCCTGAATCGCTTCGATGCCGAGCAACGAGCGCGGCCCGCGAACGCCGTTCCACCAGTGCCCACCTTCGGCGTCGGTGGCCGTCAACGCGACGGTGCCGGTCTGCACGAACATCACCTCGGGAGGCACCTCACCCTGCTCCCACAGGCGCTCGCCTGCGCGAACTTTGCGGGGAACGAAGGCACACCTGCCGCCGGCGTGCAGGGGACACGACGCGCACGAATCGACCGGTTTCTCGAACATGACGCTGATCAGTTCACTACTCGTGCCAGTCAGAACGACCGTCGAGGAGCATTGCGCGTGGTCAAGACAGCGAACGCTCCATCGCGAACAGTCCCTGGTTCAGCGCACGTCATCGGAAACTTGTGGTGGCAGCGGCCTGATCAGCGGGGTGTGAGTGCGCCTGAAGAACGGAGCGCGGGTGACCTCCCATTGACCACCATGAGCGCCGGTTGCAATCCTTGCGTTCGTGGAACAGGTGATGCGCGCACGACGCACTCGCGATGGTGGCTGTTCTGCGGTTCAACGGCACCATGCGTCGACCGCGCCGGGAAGGCGCTGAACTTCAAGGTGACGGTCCGTGGCGAGCGTGCGGCGGAGTGGCTCCGTTCGGTCGCGCAGGCCATCGGCGCACCCGCTGCTGCTGATGCTTCCGCTCGTGCTCCCCACGCGAACAGCTCGACTCGTGACTCAGAGCTTCGTGTCGATGCTCACCGTCGCCATCACCGCGCTCGCAGCTTTCACCGTGAACGTCGTCTTCCAGTCGCCGAGCATCGAGTAGTTCACGACGCCCTCGTAGCGACCGGGGGCCTTCAGCGTCGGCGACACGTTGTTCGACGAGCCGTGCCCGTGCGCCGGCATCTCGGGCACCATCTCGAGCGTCGCGTCGTCGAACGCGGGGAACGTCATCATGTCCTGCATGCGGTGGAGCGTGACGACGACCGGATTCATGCCGACCTTCAGCGCCTCGGGGTGCGAGACGCTCATCACGTACTTCGCGTCACCGGCGACGAAGCTGCGCGCCAGGCCCGAGTCTCCAACCGCGAGCGCGTCGAAGGTGAGCTTCGACGCCACGCCGCCACGCACGACCTTCGCGCTCAGCGACCACGTGCCCATGTCGGCGCTCGGCATCTGAAAGACGAGCTGCCCGCGGTACACGCCGTTGCCCTCGTGCACGACGTCACCGACGACGGGGCACGCGTGCGACTTCGTGGGCATCGTCATGAGCGGCTGCAGCGTGACGGTGGCATCGGTGACGGGGGTTCCGTGGTCCTTCAGCTGGAGCCAGACGGTGGTGAGCCCGGTGCCGAGTGAAGCAGTCGAGGCGAGCTCGGCGTCGAGCGAATCGCCCGTGGTGCTGGCGAGCACGAGGCGCGCGGGAGGCTGCGTGACGACCTCGGGGCCACAGGCCACGAGCGCGAGGAGGGACGAGACGAGGCTGAGACGACGCATGGGAAGCTTGCTCCTTGGTCAATGGACGGCACTGCAGTGCTGCGGCTCGGGGGTGAAGAGGTGGCGCGTGATGGTGCAGCCCCACGTCGGCGTGCGCGCGGTGAAGCCCGTGCCACCGAGCACGCCGTCGAGGGCACGCTCGAGCCAGGGCTCGCGGTCGTCGGCGCCGACGTCGCGTTCGTTGTCGACCCAGCCGGTGAAACGAACGGTGCCTGAACGGTCGAGCACGGCAGCGGTCGGGGTGCTGCGGGCGTTCACGAGTGCAGCGATGGCGCCCGTGTCGTCGCGATAGAGCGGCACCTTCACGCCGCGCTCGTTCGCCACGCGGAGCACCTCGTCGAACGACTCACCGGCGTTGCTCGAGATGGCGAGCACCTGCACCCGCGGCCTCGAGCGCAGGGCCTCCACGCGTGCCTGATAGCGGCGAACACAGGGGCAGCCGGCGCTCCAGAACACGAGCACGGTCGCGTCGGCGTTCTGCGTGAGCGACTCGAGCGTGACGACGTCTCCGGTCGAAGAGCGCAGCGTGAGCTCCGAATCGGTGCGCACGGTCTGGCGCGCGCTCGTGCAGGCGCTGATCAGACACAACAACGCGGCTCTAGAAGTGGCCATACCGGCCTCCGATGCTGACGCCGAGCCGCGCGTCACGGTTCTGCCCGACGCCGCCAGGCCACACGCTCGTCGAGAGCGCGGTCACGAGCGTGAAGTGCGGCGCCACCCGCCATGAGAACGAGGTGACGAGCGAAGGAACGAAGCCGGCCGACGACGGCACGACCTCTCCGTCGAGGCTCAGCGGCGCTTCCCATTCGAACTGCGCCGACAGCGCGAGCACCAGCTTGTCGGGAACGAGCTCTCGTCCGCCTGAGACGGCTGTCTGCACCACGGGGCCAAACCACTGCGTCGCGTGCGTGTCGGTGCGAACGAACGGCGCGAACACGCTCACGCCAGCGTCGACGCGCACGTACCAGGGCAGCCACGTGTACTCGCTCTCGAGCGCGAGCGAGGCGCCCCACGCCCCGCGCCCCGTCGCGCCAGCGCCCAGTGGCGCGAAGCCCTGCTCCGCCCGTCGGCCCGTCGGCGCGAGCACCCCGAGCGTGAGACCGAGTGACGGGAGCCGCTCGAACTCACCGAGCGAGATGGCCTCGAACCGAACGCCAGCGCCCAGGTCTCCGAGCCCGCCCACGACCTGACTGGTGGCGTAGGACTCGCGGTCGTTGATCAACACCGGCACGCGCGCCTGCACCTGAACCCGCTCGGCGAGACGAAGAATGGCCCATGGCTCCACGCGCGTGATTCCGTCCTGGAACGCGGTGCCCGTCGCCCGGTACGCGCGCTGCGGGTCGTACTGGCCGACGATTCGCGAGTGCCCGGCCTGCACGCCCACCGCGAAGTCCTCCCACACAAGCAGCCGGCCCACGCCGAACGAGGTCGCCGACATGCAGCAGGCCGCAGCGTTCGCGCCCGAGGGAAGAAGGACCAGCACGAGACCGACGAGCGCTCGAAGCATCGCCGGCACCATCTGCGATGGGCGTGCCCGGCACCCTGCGACACAGCGCCGCACCGGAAGGCATCAGAAGAACGGCGAATCGATGGGTTTCGGCCGGCTCGCTGGGACCGGTGTTCCAGCGTGTTTCAGAGTGAATCACCCGCCAGCAACTTCGGCGCGAGCGAAGCCGCGAGGTGCACGAGCGCCACGGGCCAGAGCGACCCTCGCCAGCGCCGCAGCCCCGCTGCCAGCAGACCAAACCCCAGGGCCCAGACCTTCGGCGGCCACGTCGGCCCCGGCGCGAGGAGCGCGTAGGCGAGCGAGGTGATGATGACGGCACGAACCGCTCCGACCCGTTCCTCGAGCGCGACCAGGGCATAGCCACGGTACGTCGTCTCTTCGGCCACGACGGCACAGCCGAAGAGCATCACGGCCTGCAGCAGCGACAGCGCCTTCGCCGCCGGGTCGAACGTTGGATCCGCCGCGTGCACGAGCGGAAAGAGCACGAAGGTGTTGAGCGGCGTGAACAGCATCGTCGCCACCACGCCGATGGCGATGGTCGGGCTCGACGGCTTGCCCCAGCCAAGCGCTGCGAGCGTTCGGCCCTCTCGTCGCGCGAAGAAGGTGACGACGACAAACGTCGCGACGAACCCGAGGCTCGCGGGAACGGCTGGAGCCGCCTGGAGCCGCGCGCCCACCGTCTCGAGCGTCGCAGCCCCGCTGGCCACCAGCACCACCGCCGCCACGACGAAGCTCACCGTCAACGCCACCGGTGGAGCGATGAGGCTGAGCCATGGTCGCGCGCGGGTCATGCCTGCATTTCGCGCGAGGTCTTCACCGCTCGTCAAACGAATGGGCCGAATTCTCGAGCCCGAGGCTCCTGTGGTTCTGGAGGGTGACCATGACGCGTCTTCGGTGGCTTGCGGTCTGCGTACTGTGCGGGTGTCAGGGTGAGCCGGTGCTCGAGGTGTCACTCGGGCAGAAGGCCTTCGAGGTGAAAGACGCAGTCTTCTTCTCGTTCATGTTCAGCACCAGTCCGCCCACCACGCTCGTCGTCTTCGGCGACCAGCAGGGACTGTGTCAGGCCTTCGAAGACCCCCGGAACGTCTGCAACGCCATGCTGGCGCCCGACGTGCACGATGGGTTCATCAGCACGCTCTCGAGGCCGGTCGGTGTGACGCGCCCTCTGGGCTGGCTGGTGATGCGGAGCGCGACGGAGGGCCCAGCCCTCGTCGTGCCTGACGGTCTGGGTCTCGCGACGCCTGGCGCCTCCTTCACCATGGGGCAGGACCGCGCGCTGCGCTCCGTGAAGAACCGGGCCGTCATCGACCATCTCGTCGTCGGAGACTCGGGAACGTTCTCGTTCGAGAGCGAGCTGAGCGACGGGCGAGCGTTTCGGGGTCGCGTCGAGGCGAGCTGGTGCCCGGCGCTCGAGATGGTTCGACGCCACAACGAGAGCCTGAGCCAGAGCGGAGGAATCAACAGTGGTCCTTCGGGCGACGGGTTCGTTCAGGTCGCAACGTGTGGCAACGACTCCATCGAGGAGCGGTGCAGCGCGGCCGTCGATGGTGTCGAGCAGTGCACCTGCCGCCACGCGGGCGTGACCTCGACGTGTTCCATCACGCTCGACCCGACGAAGCGGCGCGAGTCATGCTGCAACCTTCGCTTCGGCAATTGAGCGTGACGGCGCGGCGACGACCGCGACAACAGGTGCGGGTGCGCGTGCAGCGCGTCGAGGTCATGGCATCGAAGGTGCCGCGTGCAGCGCAGCCGCCGCAGGTCTCCGGCGACTGATGATGACTGTCGCGGCAAACAGCAGCACCGAGAGAACGTTCGCCACGGCACCAACGACCCGGGGTTCATGAAGCGTGAGCAGGTCTCCCGTCACGCGCACCAGCAGCCCCGCGTGGAGCATCATCAGCGGCACGAAGAACGCTGGATGAAATGGCAGCGACACCCGCGCCACCGCCGGAAGAATGATGGGTGCGTGCGCGAACACCATCGAGAGCACGAAGCCGACGAAGAGCGCATGGAGCGCGGCATCAGCGAGCGGCCCCGCAGGAATGGGTGGCGTGTGCACGAGCAGCGCTCCGGTCACGATGAGCCACGCAGCGCCGGTGAGCACCCCCATCGCGGTGAAGCGGGGCAGTCCGGGCAGCTTCACCGTGCGGCGCGCGAGGTCGAACCGCAGTTGCCAGAGCCCGAGCAGCACCAGCGTCGCGCCCATCACGACGCGCAGCTCGAACATCGACGCGAGCGCGAGCACGATGGAGACGACCACCAGCGCGCGGGAGGCCCACTTCGGCGTCGGTGCGAGTCGTGAGAGCTCGAGCCGCTCAGCGACGATGGTGAGCACGAAGAACGCCATCCACCTCGGGGTGACGTCGAAGACCGATGCGCCGCGCGCCCAGGCGAAGGTGCCCTCGAGCAACGTCACCGAGCCGAGCAGCATGAGCCAGGTGAACGCAGCAGCTTGTCGCCGGATGATGGCCGCGTTGACGAGCAGCGTGAGCGTGACGGCGAGGACGAAGAGGCCCGGCGCGAACGAGAACCTCAGGAGCAACGACAGCGCGCCCGCGATGCTCACGACGGGAGCGGCCAACGCCCACGAGCGGCCCAGCGCCACCGCGCGTTCGAGTGAGATGACGGTGCCGAACACACCGAGCACGAAGAATGGTCCGTGTTGATCAGCCACTGATGGCCCGAAGCCGATGGCGAAACCGAGGCGCGCGAGTCCGCCCAGGACGGCCGTGAGCGCCGCGCCCGCGACGAGGAGCAAGAGACTGCGCCGCACGGTCATCATGCGTTTCTCCCGACGAGAACAGCGCTCGCGACGAGCAGGAGCAGGCTGAACGAGTCGTCTTGATCAGCGGCACCGCCGAGCCATGGATGCTGAGGACGCGCGGTCATCATGCGGCCCACCCGAGCAGCTGCTTTCCGAGCGGCGAGATGCGGTCCGGCGTCCACGCGGGCTCCCAGACGAGCTCGACGGTGACGTCATCGACTCCGGCGACCGTGCGCAGGCGCTCTTCCGCGTCGCGCTGAATCTGCTCACCGAGCGGGCACGCGGGCGTCGTCATCGTCAGCTGCACCTGCAGCGCGCCGCCCACCGCGTCGACGCCGTACACGAGGCCCAGGTCGACGATGTTCAGCCCCACCTCGGGGTCGATGACGTCGCGCAACGTCTCGAGCGCCACCGCGCGCAGGCGGTCCCGCTCACTGCTCATGACCGAATCTCTGGAGCAGCACGTGGTTCTCGAGGTGCATCAACGCGAACACGTCGTGCTCGAGCCACTTCAGCTCGGAGAAGAGCGTGCGGTAGCTGTTGCAGGCCCAGTCCGGCGGCTCGAAGTCGTTGGCCGCTTCACGAACGCGCTCCAGCAATACGCGCACACCCTCATGGTCGTTCTTCGCTTCGGTGAGCAGGGCGGTCGAGGGCGCTCCGGCCAGCAGCGCAGGGAAGAGCTGCGTCGACTCGGCCTCGAGATGCGAGAGCAGGGCGCCGTCCAACTCACCGACTCGTGCGTCGAGGTCGACCAGCGACGGGCTGCGTTCGCCGTGCACGCGCTTCACCTTCGCCGCCAGCGCCCGCACGAACGGCAAGGTGCGCTGAATCGGTTCGTGAAAGTGCGTTCGCGCCCGCTTGACGAGCTGCGCCGTGTCGAGCCCGCGCAGGTCGGGTTGGCCGTCTTCGGGCAGGCGCTGCTTCATGGCGACCTCGAGCTCACCCAGCACCAACGCCAGGTCGACACCGCGCGCCTTCGCGGCCTCTTCGAGCGAGAGCTGCCCGTTGCAGCAGTAGTCGATGCGGTGGCGCTGAAGCACAGCGGCGCACTCGGAGTGGTCGAGGACGAGACGGGCGATGGGCTGGCGAGCGTCGAGCATGACGTCGCTCAGAGCACCCGGTGTGCCAGCGCCGCTCCCTCTGCGGCGCGCCCACGCACATGTTCACTTCTGAAACATCGCGGAACAACGCTACTTGATGAAGTCGCCGAACTCGGGCGGGAAGGCGCCGTCGACGACGTCACCGAAGCCGAAGACGCTCGCCCAACGAAGGCACCGGTCGCGCTGAGTCTCGCGGTCACACGTGCTCGCGAACCGGCGGGCGCTCTCGAGCGAGACGCTGGTGCGAGCGGGAGGCCGCAGCGCGAGTGAGACCCTCGCCATCGGGTGCGCGGGGTGCGCCACTTCTCCGCTGTGACACAACCCGCACGTGGTGCTCGAGGGGATGTAGTCGAGGTGCGCGTAGCCGGCCTCGCGCGTGATGGGCGCCGTCACGGGAAACTTGAACTCGGCCTTCAGCGTGCGGCTCGGGGTGACGAGCTCTCCCACCTCGAGCAGGTCTTTGCCGTCGCCTGCCGTCACGATGCTGAGCACTGCGCCACCGGTGAAGAGGAACAGCCGCGGGTCTTCGGCGCCGCCTGCGGGCTGGGCGCTGAAGCGGCTCGAGGTGGGCACGAGCGCGAGCGGGCGCGGCAGACTCGCCGTGAAGCACGCGACGCTCACCGGCATCGGCAGCGCGTTGATGCGAGCGATGATTTCGTCGACCGACTGCGGAGCCGCTCCTCCGATTCGACACCCGGCGAAGTCGCCGTCGAACCACTGGCCCGCGTCGGGCACGGTCGTCACCGGTGGCCCGCAACCCACGAGCGCGAACGTGATGATTAGCAGCCTCGACACGCGCGAAGCGTAGACGAGCTGTCGAAACTGAGGTGTTGATCTGCAACAACCGAGGTCCGGAGGTCGTCCATGTGCCGCAACATTCGCCGCCTGCATCACTTCGAGCCCCCCGCCACGGAAGACGAAATCCAGGCGTCGGCGCTGCAGTTCGTCCGCAAGCTGACGGGCATGAACAAGCCCGCGAAGCACAACGAAGCGGCGTTCGAGCGCGCGGTGAAGCAGGTCGTGAAGGTGACGAGAGACCTGTTCGACTCGCTCGAGGTGCATGGCCCGCCGCACACGCGTGAAGAAGAGCTCGTCCGCGCGAAACAACGTGGAGAGAAGCGGGAAGCGCAGCTGCGGGCTCGATACGGCGGCAAGCAGGGCCGGGCCTGAGGCATCACTTCACCAACTTCTTCACCGCGCGCGTCGTGCCGATGCCGCAGCCCTGCTTCGGCTTGCAGCCCTTCAGAATCCACAACGAGATGACGCCGCTCGTCTCGTCGGCGCGCGCCTTCTCGGCCATCGACAGCGGCGTGCGGCCCGAGGCCGTCTTCGCGTTCACGTCAGCGCCCGCCTCGAGCAGCAGCAGCGCGTAGTCGGCCTGCCGGTGGAACGCGGCCATGTGGAGCGGCGTGAAGCCCTCTTCGTCGGCGACGTTCACTTCGGCGCCCGCGGCCAGGAGCGTCTCCATGACGGTGCCGTCGGGGTTGATGGCGGCGAGGTGCAGCGGCGTCGAGCCACGCACGTTCTTCACGTTGAGCAGCGAAGGCTCCTTCGCGAGCAGCGCTTTCAATGGTTCTCCGGTGCCCGCCTTCGCGAGGTCGTGAATGCGGTGATTGCCCTGCGTGACGTCGAGGGCGGGCATGTTCTGCGAGAGGGCGAAACAGACGAGGGTCGTGAGCATGGGTTCTCTTCAAGGGCACGACGGGTGGAACTCGGGGCGCGGAGCTGCTGGTGGCGCCGCGCCGACACGGGGTGATGGGTCTGACAACGTGAGCTCTGGTGACGCGAAGGGCGCGAGGCGTTCGAGGAAGTCGAGCAGCTCGAGCGCGGGCGCGTTGCGAAAGAAGGTGGCCTGCGGCGTCTCCTGCCAGATGCGGTCGGCGAAGGCATAGAGGTCGTGCGGGGTGTCGCCGATACCGTCACCGTCGCGGTCGAAGCCCTCGTAGTCGTCCCAGGTATTGTCTTTCCAATCATTGCCACGCGCGCTCATCGCGGCGCTGACCGTCACCTGCGTCAGGTTGCGCTCGAAGCGATTGCCGTGAATGACGTGGCCGCCGTTCTCTCCATAGAAGTCCATGCCGGCGATGTTGTGGGCGAAGCGGTTGCGACTGAACGAGATGATGGCGTCGGGCGAGGTGGGCGAGTTCGTGCGCGCTCCGACGGCGCAGTGAATGACGTCGTTGTCTTCGACGATGGCCTGGCCTGACTCCTTGAAGGTGAGGCCGGTGCCTGAGACGCCGCGGGAGTGCTGCACCACGTTGCGGCGGATGACGACGTCGTTCGAGTACAGCACCGCGATGCCGGTGAGGTTCGAGTCGACGAGGTTGTCTTCGATGACGTTGTGCGGAGCGAAGACGAGTTGAAGCCCGTAGCGGCCGCCACGAATGCGGTTGTGCGAGACGAGGTTGTCACGGCAGTTCGCGAGCGTGACGTCGCGCGCGTTCATCACGTCGTTGCCGAAGACGCGGTTGCCGCTGCCGTTCCACACGCGCACACCGTCTCCGCGCAGGCTGTGGTCTTCGAGCTTCGAGGTGATGAGGTTGCCGCAGATGAGCCCGTGCTTCGCGGCCTTCACGAAGATGCCGAAGAGCACGTCGTCGAGCGTGCAGTGTTCGATGCGCACCTCATCGGCTTCGACGAGCACCGCGGCATCCATCGCGTCGTGGCTCGAGCCGCTGCCCGTGATGCGGAGTGAACGAAGAACGACGCCCGGGGCCGTGATGGTGATGACCGTTCCCTTTCCGTTGCCGGTCACCACCGTCGCGCCCGAGCCCTGCACGGTGAGCTGCTTCGAGATGACGACCGGACCCGCCCACACGCCATCGGGCACCGTCAGCACCGAGCCTTCAGGCGCGGTGTCGATGAGCGGTTGAAGCGGCTGCGTGCTGGAGATGGCGTCGATGGAAGGGGCCGGCGCTCCACACGACAGCAGCAGCATGCTGGCGAGGAGCGGCCGCACGCCTCAGACCAGGTCGCCGCGCCGGAAGTTCGCGTAGCCGATGGCCGCGGTGAGCGTGCCGAGGAGCGCCGGGTACACCATCGAATAGATGATGAACTTCGGCCCACCGAACCAGTCGTAGATGACGAACGCGGCGGGACCGAAGACGACGAGCTGCGGGTCGAACAACATCAGCGCGCCAGTCCTGAACACCTGCAGTGGATTGATGAGCGCAATCGCAACCACACCCTCAGCCGGCATGCGGCCCTGAATGAGCACGCCGAGCAGAATGAGGTCGAGGAACAACAGGCACGTCAGCCACAGCACGAACGCCGAGCCCTGCGCGACGTCGGTGGAGCGCGCGAACGTCGACAGCAACATGCCCAGCCCGAGGAAGCACCACGACATCGCCGCGAGCTGGCCCGTGTAGATGCCGAACATGCGCCACGGCACCTCGATGTCCTTGAACGTGGCCCACAGGGCGGCGCCCAGCATCGCGAGAAACACGGGCAGAAAGACCGTGAAGAACCTGCCGACGAGGCGGCCCCAGTACCAGCTCGAGAGTGAGACCGGCAGCGAGAGCAGGTACTCGAAGACGCCGGCTTCGCGGTCTCCGGCGACGCTGCGCACCGTCGTCAAGAGAATGAAGATGGGCATGATGGCCATCGCGAGCTGGATGTACGTCACCAGCAACCGCGACAAGCCCATGAAGCCCAAGACGCGCGACTCGGTGACGCCGAACGCGAAGAACGCGGCGACGATGCCGCCGAAGATGAGCGAGTAGACGAAGAACCACTTCGCACGCACGGACTCGGCGACGTCGAGCCTCGCGGTCATGGCCAGGTGTCCCATTTGGTGGCTCCTCAGTGTCTCTGTGCGAAGGCGCGAACGGCCGCTCGCTGGGTGGTGTAATCATTGCCATCGGCGCCGGGGTCGACCGCGCCGAAGTTGAAGCCCATGGGTGACGTCTTGCCGCTCACGTACCGGGCGGTCTTGCCATCGAGCCATTCGCCGTCGGACTGCCGCGCGACCCAGACCTGCGTCGTCGGCTCGTCTGCCCACGGCTGCTGGTCGAGCCACTTCATCGCGCAACCCACGTCGTCGAACTTCGCGACCGCGTTCTTCGGGCCACCACGAACCTGCGCGGCGAAGTGCCGGTCCGAGATGACCATGCTGCACGACTTGCAGGCGTCACGGTCCCACGTGATTTTGACGGGGCCATCGGCGGCTTGCGTGCACCCGAGCAGCAGCGCGAAGACGAGCGGTCTCATGACACGACCCTCAGCGCGATGGCCTGCTCCTCGAGCGAGACTCGCGTGAGCAACCCGACGTAGCGCGAGAGCATGCCCATGAAGCGCAGCCGGTCGGCGCCGGCGACCGAACCCGACCACTCGAGGCCGTCGTTGGCTGCTGCAAACCCCCACTCCGTGAGCGCCTTCGCGATGGCGGCGTCGGGCCTGCGCAACGCAACCGAGCACGCGAGCTTTCCCGTCAGCGGCGCGTCGGCCACACGGTCGTCGAGCACCACCTTGCCGCGGTCGAGCTCGATGACGCGATTCACGAGCGCTGCCACTTCGTCGAGGCGGTGGCTGGAGATGATCATCGTCGCCTTCGCGGCGCGTTCGGCGAGCAGCGTGAAGAAGACGTGGCGCGCCTCGGGGTCGAGGTTGGCGGCGGGCTCGTCCATGATGAGCAGCTCGGCGTCGCGACCCAGCGCGATGGCGATGAGCAGCTTCTGCTTCTGCCCGCCCGAGAGCTTCACGAAGGGTTGCGAGGCGAAGCGCTTCACGTCGAGACCGAGGCGGCTCGCGATGTCTTCGATGGCCGACACCTTCGTGCCCGACACGGCGGCCGAGAAGCGCAGCAATTCTTTCACAGGCATCTTCAGCGGCGGCGGCAACTGAGGAACGAAACCGACCCGCTTCAACACCTCGCTGCGATTCGCGCGCGGACTCTTGCCACCAATCTCGACCGAGCCGGCGAACGTGTACTCGCCGAGCATGCAGCGAATCATCGTCGTCTTGCCTGCGCCGTTGGAGCCGACGAGCGCGATGCGTTCGCCTTCCGCGACGTTCAGCTCGAGCGCGTCGAGCACCTTCAGCTTCTTGAAGACCTTCGTGAGGGCCTGGAGGCGAATCATGAGGGCTTCCCTTCGTTCGTGGAGTCGACCGGCACCTTCGTCGGCGCCGGCTTCTTCGTGACACCTGCGATGGAGAACGACAGCGCTCCGCCCTGGCAGACGTCGATACACATGCCGCATCTGGTGCAGTCGGGGCCGAGGTCGAGGTGCTCGGCGGGCGCGCGACCCTTGATGATGTGGTCGAGCACGTGCGGCACGAGACAGACCTTGCGGCACTCGCCTTCGTGCACGCACTTCTCGAGGTCGTAGTGAACGGTGACGGGAGAGAGCGTGCCGACCACGCCGTAGGTGAGCCCGATTGGGCAGAGGTACCGGCACCACGCGCGACGCGAGTAGAGCACCTCGAACGCCAGCAGCGCTCCCACCCATCCCAGCGCGATGCCGGGGCCGTAGATGAGCGCGCGAGAGACGATGCCCGTCGGCGAGATGGTCTCGTACACGGTGTAGCCCGTGCCGTAGGCGAGCAGCGCGAACGACGCCCAGATGACGGTGCGCAGCCCACGGTGCAGCGGGTGGTCTTTGACGAGCTTCTTCTTCGCGAGGAGCAGGTGCAGCTGCTCGGCCCACTCCGAGAGCAGATGGTACGGGCACACCCACGAGCAGAAGCTGCGGCCGCCGAGCAGGAGCCACACGAGGCCCACCGTCGCCGTGCCGATGAGCAGGTTCACGATGATGTGTTTGTGCGCGAGCATCAGCCCGAGCGCGGCGTTCAGGTCGATCATGTGAAAGCCGAGCAGCCGGCTACCCGTGAGCGACCCTTCGACGAGCTGCACGTCGACCCAGTACGACAGCATGAACATCAGGTTCACGCTGATGAGCACCGCCCAGCGGCGCTTCTTCCAGACCTTGCGCGCGCGATGAGCAGCCTCCCGCGCCTCCATGTCGACGAAGTCCTGCTTCGTGAACTTCTTCGTCGCGTGAATGTGTTTGGCGCCCGGTGTGTAGTCCTGTGGCTCCGGTTTGCGCGGCTCTCCACCGAACATGAGGCGCAGCTGGTCGAGCGTGCGATTCATGACGCACTCCAGGGGCGCTGGGCGTCGATGACGATGGCCGCGGGCTCGGCGGGGCACATCATCTCGCAGACACCGCAGCCGACGCAGGCGTCGTGCACCACGGGCGTGGCTTTGCCATTCACCGTCTCGATGCTGATGGCGCCTTTGATGGGGCACTCGCGCACGCAGAGGTCGCAGCGCTCGAGGTCGTAGGCGTGGTCCTTCACGGGCACGGGCCCCCAGCGGTCGACCTCGGTCCATCGTTTGCGGCCCTTGAACGACTCGCCGCGCGCGCTGCCCTTCACGCCTTCACCACGCACCGACAGACAGGCCTCGGGACGCGCCAGCCGAGCCACGCCCATGCGCTCGGTGAAGTTCAGGTTCGGCTCGGGCTCCTTCTCTTTCGCGAGCAGCACCGGCGGCGACGGCACCTTCATGTCCTCACGCACCGGGAGGAACTCGGGCTTGTGGTAGGTGAGCGCGCCGGTCGGGCACGCGAGAATGCACTGGCCGACATCGCACGAGAAATCGCAGGCCTGCTTGCGCGGTTCGATGAACGGCACGCCTACGCCGAAGCCATCGAAGAGGTCCGCCGGCTTCAACGCATTGACGGGACAAACCTGCACACACTGGCCGCACTTGATGCACGACGCGAGGAAGTCGTGTTCATCAAGCGCGCCCGGCGGACGCAGCCGCTGCTCCTTGCGCGTGAGCACTGGCAAGAGCCCGGTCAACGACAGACCAACGACGCCACACCCGACCGCGGCAGCCTGCAGCAGTTTGCGGCGCTGCTCCTGCTTGCGGGCATCGCTCGGCTTTGGGGCGTCGCTCATCGCGTCACCGGCTTCACGAAGCGCGGAGCGTCGTCGCGCACCAGCAACTCGGGGGCTGAGAAGGGCGCGAGCCGCTCGAGAAAGTCGATGGCCTCCATCAGCGGCGCGTTCTTGAAGAAGCGCGCGGTGGGCTCCTCCATCCACAGCCGGTCGGAGTAGGCGTACAGCTCGTACGCCGTGTCGCCCACTGCATCGCCGTTCTGGTCGAAGCCCTGGTAGTCGTCCCAGTAGTTGTCGTGAAAGAGCGTGCCCGTCGTGCCCCCACCGCTGCTCTTCCCGATGTTGTCGATGTTGCCTTCGAAGACGTTGCCCTCGACGACGGTGCCCGATTTGTCTCCGACGAACGAGAGACCCACCCCGTTGTAGGCAATGCGGTTGTCTTTGATGGAGATGGTCGACTCGGGCTGGTACGGCGACTTGTCGGAGCTGATGCCGAGGGCGCAGTAGACGACCTGATTACCCTCGACGATGGAGTCCGACGCCTCCATGAACCCGATGCCCATGCCCGTCGCGCCCACGGAGTGTGAGATGAGGTTGCGGCGAAGCTCGACGCCATCGGTGTACATCACGTAGATGCCGACCGAGTTGTCGAAGAATTGATTGTCTTCGACGACGTTGTGCTGCGCGTACATGAAGTGCAACGAGTAGCGCCCGCGCCGGCCGACGTTCTTTCGAACGTGGTTGTCGTTCGAGTACCAGACGACGATGTCGCGCGAATCGACGACCTCGTTCTCCTCGATGAGGTTCTTCATCGAGTACCAGAGTCGAATCGCATCTCCGCGCAGGCCGAGCGGCACCGGCAGCGAGCGGATGAAGTTCTTCCGCACCACGTTCTCGTTCGACTGCTTCAGGTCGATGCCGAAGAGGCAGTCTTCGAAGCGGTTCTCTTCGATGCGATTCTGGTGGCCGCGCACGTTGAGGCACGTGTCGTCGGAGTTGTGCGACTCGCCCGACCCGGTGAACGTCAGCCCGCGCAGGGTCGCGCCGCTCGTCTCGAGCGTGAAGACCGTGCCCTTGCCGCCGCCCTCGATGATGGCCTTGCCCCCACCGTCGATGAGCAGCTTCTTCGAGAGCACGACTGGCCCTGAATACCGGCCGGGCGCCAGGGCGAGCACGCCACCTTCGGGGGCGGCGTCGACGAGCTCCTGCAGCCAGGGAAGGCCTGCGACCGTCTGCATCGTCGGCTTCGGCGTCGGCTCCCACGACGCGCCCCAGCCCGCCTTGTCGGCGAGCGCCATGTCAGGTGGCGCTTCGCCTTCGTCAGGGCTGGCGACGGCGAGCACCGCGATGAACGCGACGACGATGGAGAGGCGCCAGCGCATGACTCACCTGCTCCCCTCGGCGAGCTCGAGCCGGCGCCGCAGCACCGCCACCAGCGAGACCAGCGCCGAGCCCGCGAGGAAGGCGAAGCCCGGCATCGGGTACGAGTGCGTCGAGAACTGCGCCACCTTGCCGTCACCGAACACCGTCGGCATGAACGGCTTCACGGTGAAGGCACCCCACGGGTGCATGTTGTGGCCAAAGAAATACAACCACGCCGCGAAGGTGCCGACGAAGAACACCGGCAACAGCGCGGGCAGCACCGCCAGCACGAGCTGAAACCTCTCCCACTTCGCCGAACCGAGCGTGATGAGCACCATCAGCACCACCAGCACGATGGAGATGGCGGTGATGGCGGTGGTGAGCTGCGTGCCCCAGGTGGCGATGCGGTCGGCGTCGCGAAAGTACTTCCCCGCGTCATCCATGTACGTCTGCACGTGCACCTTCAGCAGGTCGGTGCCGTGCAGCTCGAAGAACATCCACCCCGTCACGGCGGCGAAGCCCACACCCAGCACCGCGACGCGTGCCTTCCTGGCTCCGACCGCGAAGGCCAGCAGCCCCACCCCGAGCACGCCGAAGATGTACCGAGACATCAGCCGCTCGGCCGGAGCGCCCACGCCAATCGGGTGCATGCCGACGTAGTGGTTGATGGTGTTCATCTCGTGCATGCAGTCGAGGGCCGCTTCGGGCTTCTGCGGCGGCTTGCCTTCGTCGCTGCGCCAGCCGAGGTCCTCCTGTTGCGTCTCCTGCGAAGCGCGGCTCGTCTTCGGCACCGTGGTGCAGCCGTTGGTGACGCCGGTGAAGCTGAAGAGAATACGAATGCCGTCGGGGAACGCGTCGGGCGGGTAGTTGGGCGCCGTGAGCGACACCCACCACATCGGGGTGAAGTACGCGGCGACCATCAGGCCCAGCGCCACCAGCGAGAGCCCGCTGACGACGACCGACTGACGAGGCGCACTGGAGGAGGAGACGGCAGACATGGCAGCACCGATCCGCAGCAGCGGAGGAGTCGAGGAGAGGCTGGTCGTGGAGAGGCTTCGGAGCGCTACTTCTTCTTCTGGGTCGGCATCTCGAGCCGCGACATGTAGTCGACGATGGCGTCGATTTCTTTGTCGCTGTACGTCTTGATGACCTTCACCATGTCTGGGTTTGCGTTGCGGCGCTTCCCGTCTCGAATCTCGGTCGCCTGGCGAAGCATGTATTTGTAATGTTGGCCTGCGAGCACCGGGTAGAACTTCTTCTCGTCGCCCTCGCCATTCTTCATGTGGCAGCTCTCGCAGTCACGGGCGTACAACTTCTTGCCGGTCTCGAGGTCCGTGCCGGGGCCGCGCCCGTTGTCGTGCGGCACCTTCAACGTCTGAATGTAGGCGGCGACGTCGGCGAGCTCCTGAGGGTCCACCAGGGTCGCGGCGAACGGGTACATGATGGGGTTGTCGCGAAGACCGGCTCGAATGTCGGCCATCTGCTTGATGATGACGGTGGGGTGCTGGCCGGCGAGCTGGGGGAAGGTGCCGTCGGGACGGCCGGCGGCGCTGGGCAGGTGACACGCCGAGCAGACCTCGAACGCCTCTTCGCCGCGCTTCGCGTCGCCCTTCAGCTTCAGCGCTTCGATCTTCTCGCCCTCCTGCGCGTTCCACTTGTACCCCTTGCCCTCGATACCCTCCTTCTTCGGCGCGGGTGGACCCGCGAACGCCAGCGAGGCAGCGAGCGCGATGGCAGCGATGAGGAGTCGGTGTGCAGTGTTCATGGTGTGCCTTCCCGGGTTGACGTGACAGCAATCAACATTCATGCCGCTCACTGCAGGCTCGAGAGATAGACAGACAGCGTCTTGATTTCGGCCTCTGACACCAATGGCATCACGCCCTTCATCGCCGCGGTGTTTCCGTTCGAGCGCGCGCCCGATTTGATGTCGAGCATCTGCTTCTCTGCGTATGCGGCGCTCTGGCCGGCGAGCCGTGGGTAGTCGGGCATGATGGGCGTCTTCGCGTCCTTGCCGTGACAGGCCACGCACGTCTTCTCGAGGTACAGCTTCGCGCCGGCGGCGACCGTCGCGGGGTCGGGCTTCGGCTCTTCCTTCTTCTTGTCGCCGGCGAACGCGAGGGTCGAGGCCAGCAGGGAAACCAGAATCCATTTCATTTTGAAACTCCGTGGAACAGGTGGGAGCGCGCGCCGGGGAAGCAGCGGCTCGGAGGGGAGGCAGTGCACGGAACGTGCGCGGGGCCGCGAGTCAGTGGAACCAGTCCACCGGCTGCGGCCCCGTTCACGGCTCACGTCGGCGCTACTTGAGCTTCTTCGCGCCCTTCTGCTCGAGGTACGTCTTCACGCGCAGCCCGATGTCGGCGGCCTTCACCTGGTACTGCCACCACTGACCGGCCCACAGCGTCGCGTTCTGCCAGTCCTCCTTCTTCGCAGCCTCTTCCATCTTCTTCTTCGGCTCCTCGGCGGCCTTGAGCTGGTCGGTCGCGTCTTCGACGAGCGCGACGGCGTCGGGGAACTCCTTGAAGTTGGTCGAGACGATCCACCCCACCACGCCATCGATGACCTTCTGGGTCTCGACGCACGTGTTGTATTGCTTGTCGTAGTCGGCCTTCGTGTACTCGGCCTTCGACGCTGCGGCGGCGGTCGCCTTGTAGCCCTTCGGCTTCACCAGGAAGTACCCCTGCATCTCGAGGTGCAGCGCCGAGCAGAACTCGGTGCAGTAGTAGGGGAACACGCCTTCACGGTCGGCCTTGAACTTCACCGACACCGTCTTGCCGGGCTCGATGGACGCGTGCACGTTCATGGTGCTGATGGTGAAGCCGTGGGTCTCGTCTTCGGCGCGCTCGAGGTTGGTGAGGTTGATGGTCACCTCGTCGCCCTTCTCGACCTCGATGATCTCCGGCGTGATGTGCGACCGAATGAGCGTGCCGAACACCTCGACCTTGCCGGGTGAACGAACGATCTTCTCTTCGCCTGCGCGCACGGCGCCCGGGTGTCTCTCGTCGGTGCGGCTGTTGGTGCCGACCTTGTAGCGATTGCCGGGCTTGAGCGTGCCCGCGCTGATGGCGACGGCGTAGTGCGGCTCACCGAGCGGCAACGGCATGTCGTAGAGCAGCTGCATCTTGTCGCCGCTGATGTCGATGAGCTGGTGATTCTGCGGGTGCAGCGGGCCGACCGGGTTGAAGCGGTCGATGGCCAGCTTGTTGAGCGCGACGAGGTAGCGGCCCTTCGGGTTGCGCGAGTCACCCTCCATCGTCATCAGGTGGCCGATGTTGTAGTGCACCGACAGCTTGTCGAGCACCTTGCCCTCGCAATAGTCCCACTTGGCGACCTGCGAATCGACGTACAGCGACGTGTAGCCGATGCACGCCTTCGAGTCGTACTGGGTGTGCAGCGGCCCCAGGCCGAGCTCGACCTGTTTGTGCAGCGCGTCCTTCATGGCAATGATTGGAATGCCGTAGGCGTCTTTACCTTCGAACTTGCCCGCCTTGATGGCCTCCTGAATCTTCGCGAACGAATAGACCATCGTGTGCGTGTCGAGCTTGCCCGACACGATGATGAACTTGCCGTCGGGCGTGACGTCGCAGCCGTGCGGGCTCTTCGGCTCGGGGATGAGGAAGAGGATGCCCTCCTTCACCGCCACGTCGATGGGAATCACGTTGTGGCCGTTGATCTTCTTCGCCTTGCCGGCCTTCACGAGCTCGGCGGCCTTCTTCCAGTTCGTCACATGGAGAAAGTCGGTGTCTTTCGCCGAGCAGCCGGCCTCGAAGGGCGGGCGGCCGGACTCGATGCCGCCGACGTAGCGCTCGGTGCAGAACGAGTTGGTGAAGCCCCAGCCGTCGGAGTCGGCCTTGCCCGAGTCCGAGAGGTCCTGGCTGTAGGGCGGCAGCTCGAACGAGAACGACTCTTCGGGAAGAATGCGACCCTTCGTGCGGTCGAACTTCCAGTACGTGAGGCCGCCGCGATACTTGTCGTTGAACTGGTCGAGCGGCACGTACCCGTTCTCGAGCGGCGCGGCGTACTGCGCGGCCTCGAGAATGTACTCGGAGTTCGGCGTGACGAACGCGCCGCCGTGCTCATTCTTGTACACGGGGTTCACGACGATCTGCTTCGTCTCGAAGTCGCGCAGGTCGATGACGGCGATGCGCGGGTTCGACTTGTCGTTGATGAAGAGGAACTGGCCGTCGTACTCGCCGTTCGTCTCGCTGATGGCCGGGTGGTGCGTGTCGCCCCAGGTGATGTCCTTGCCGCCGATGGAGCCGCCCTTGAGCACGGCCTTCGACTCTTCGTCGAAGCCGTAGCCCTGCCAGGGCTCGGGCGTGAACACGCCGATGTACTTCAGAATTCGCATCGAGGGGATGCCGTAGACGATGACCTGCCCCGACTGGCCGCCCGAGCTGAACGCGAGGAAGTCGTCTCGTTTGCCCGTCGGCACGTACGTCTTGGCCGCAGCGAGCAGGTCCTGCTGGGTGAGCGCCCGTCGCTTCATCACGTCTTGCAGCGTTTCACCGCCCCACGCCGTCGCCGCGCACACCGCGAGCGCTGCGGCAGCAAGCCGCGTCTTTCGAAACTGCATGTGACCTCCCTGGTCGTCGAAGGCGCCGCAGAGGTGCGGCGTTCTGACGCACCCCGTGTGCATGCCTCGTACCCGGCGGCTCCCCGGGCAAGACGCTGGGACCACGTCGCTTTTGTTTCGACGCGGAACGTCAGTTCTGTTTCGAAACACCCAGCTGGAACAACAGGCTCATGCCTCGGCCAGCCCGTATTCCTTCATCTTGCGCCACAGGGTGGTGCGGCCGATGCCCAGAATCCTGGCGGCGTCGCTCGACTTGCCGCCACACGCGCGGAGCACGTCGGTGATGTGGCGGCGCTCGACCTGCGCGAGCGACTCGAGCGCCCCCGTCGGCGTCGGCATCACCGAGAGCGGCGCAGAGGGCGGCACGGCCAGCGGCAGCGACGGAGACGACAGCTCCTCGGGCAGGTGTGCGACCTCGATGTCCTCGCCGTTCGAGAGCACGGCGCCATGTTTCATGGCGTTCGACAGCTCTCGCACGTTCCCAGGCCACGGGTAGGCGAGCAGCGCCTTGAGGGCGGCGGGGGTGATGTGACAGGAGGCGTGGCGCTCGTGCTCGAGGAACATCGTCGCCAGCACCGGAATGTCGTCTCGGCGTTCGCGCAGCGGCGGCACCATGAGGGTGAAGACCTTGAGGCGGAAGTAGAGGTCTTCACGGAAGCGCCCGTCGCGCACCGCGTTCTGCAGATGCTGGTGCGTCGCGCACAACAGCCGCACGTCGACCTGAAACGGCTGGCTCTCGCCGACGCGGCGAATCTCTCCGTCCTGCAGCGCCCGCAGCAACTTGGCCTGCAGCGCGATGGGCATTTCGGCGATTTCATCGAGGAACAACGTGCCGCCGTCGGCGGTCTCGAAGAGGCCCTTGCGTGCGGTGTTCGCGCCCGTGAAGGCCCCGCGCGCGTGGCCGAATAGCTCCGACTCGAGCAGCTCGCTCGGCAGCGCCGCGCAGTTCACCGCGACGAAGGCCTTGTTGCGCCGCTCGCTGTTCGCGTGAATCGCGCGCGCGATGACCTCTTTGCCCGAGCCGCTCTCGCCGCGAATCACCACCGACGCGTCGGTGTTCGCCACCGTCGCCATCTTCGGCAGCAGCGCCTGCATCTGAGGGCTCTTCACCACGAGGCGCGAGCAGAACCGTGCTCCGCCGACCATCTGCTTGCCTCGACACAGCTTGCAGAGCTGACCACCCGACTCGAACGGCGCTTCACACGTCGACATGGTTTCGTTCTGACACGTTCCGGAACGAAACGACATCCCTAGAGCGCCTCGGTGACCCCGACCAGCCGGAGCAACTCCGAGACCTGCGCCCGCACCTTCGGGCCGCGGCGAAACGGGGAGAGCACGAGCGGCGGGTGCGCCTCCATCTCGGTGACGACGCGGGCCTCGAGCGCGCCCGAGAGCAGCTCGTCACAGCGCAGCAGCAGGCTCGCCTCTTCGACCCGGTAGTGCTCGTCGAGCAGGTCTCGCAGGTTCTCGACCCACTCGCGCTCGGGCAGCGGCACGCAGAGGGCGGCGATGCCGGCGTGGTCCTTCTTCAGGCCGTTGCGACCCTCGGGCGGGCGACCCAGCACTCGAATCAGCGCGGGCATCACGAGGCGCTCCTCGATGCTGATGTGCCACAGCAGGCGATGGCGAAACCGGTCGAAGGCCGCGAGGTCGATGCCGGCCCGCGGCGTGAAACACGCATCGAGCGAGACGCGCAGCGCCTCATGTTGACCTCTCAACAGGTCCGAGACCCTCATGGCGGCGAGCCGTTGCAGAGGACGTGCCCTGCCTGCGTCACTGTGTCGCAGGCCCGTCGAGCAGCAGGTGCGGTACTCGCGTCGCATGCCGTGGCGGGTCGTCAGCGTCTTCGTCGTCGTGGCCCTGGCCTGGCCGTCGACGCGGCTCCTCTTGCATCCATCGACCCCGCTGCGCCAGATGCGCGCCTCGAACTGCTCGACACCTTGATGACGCCGTTGTCTGTCTCCCTCTCGGAGTGACCTGAGAATGAACCGCTTCACCCTGCTCTGCTGTGCCGCGCTGACCGCCTGTGGCGCGATGACCTCGACCCCACCCGACGCGGGCACTGACGCAGGCGTGCACATGCACATGCACGCCGACGTCACGAAGCTCACCTTCAAGGCGAAGGTCGGCGCGCAGGACTTTGCGTGCGGCCAGACGTACCAGGTTGGAGCGCCGGCAACCCAATACAAGCCGCGCGACTTCAGGCTGTACGTGCACGACGTCGTGCTCACCACGCAGGAGGGCGTCGACGTACCCTTCACGCTCACCGACGACGGCGCCTTCCAGCGCGCGGGCGTCGCGCTGCTCGACTTCGAGAACAAGGCCGGCGAGTGCAGCAACGGCACGGACGTCACACACACGACGCTCGACGGAAAGGCGAAGGGCGGCCACTACCACAAGCTCTCTTTCACGCTCGGCGTGCCCTTCGACCAGAACCACCAGGACGCGGCGGCCGCGCAGGTTCCGCTGAACTCGACCGCGATGTTCTGGAATTGGATGGGTGGGTACAAGTTTCTCAAGATCGACGGGGTGACGACGGGGCTTCCCATGGGTCACAACTTCCACGTGGGCTCCACCGCCTGCGTCGCCGGCACGACGCCGAACTCCGTGGCCTCGTGCAGCAACTCGAACCGCGTTCGCGTGACGCTCGACTTCGACCCTGACGCCGACGTCGTCGTGCTCGACCTCGCCAGCCTCTTCGAGACCTCGAACCTCGACACCAACCTCGCCATGAGCGCGCCCGGCTGCATGTCGACGCCGACCGACACCGACTGCGGCCCGCTCTTCTCGAAGCTGGGCCTGCCGTTTGGTGGAGCGGCCGCCGGAGTGCAGGCCTTCTTCAAGGTTCAGTGATGCGCGCGCTGGTCGTCTCGAGCCTGCTCGTCGTCACCGGCTGCGGAGCGGCCACGGGCGTGCCCGACGCCGGCAGGGGCTACGACTGGAAGCTGCCGAAGGGCTTCCCGACGCCGAAGGTGCCCGACGACAACCCGATGACGGCCGAGAAGGTGCAGCTCGGGCGAAAGCTCTTCTACGACGTGCGGCTCTCGAAGAATCGCACGCAGGCCTGCGCGAGTTGCCACGAGCAGAAGCGCGCCTTCACCGATGGCCGCATGACGGGCCTGGGCAGCACGGGAGAAGCGCACCCGCGCAACCCGCAGGGCCTCACCAACGTCGCCTTCAACGCCACGCTGACGTGGGCCAACCCGCTGGTGACGACGCTCGAGCGACAGGCGCTGCTGCCGCTGCTCGGAGAACACCCGGTGGAGCTCGGCTTTGGGAGCAACGAAGCCGAGCTCATCTCTCGCCTTCAGACCGAAGACGACTATGCGACCCGGTTCGCGCAGGTCTTTCCTGGAGAGGGCATCTCGCTCGTCACCATCACCCGCGCGCTGGCGTCCTTCGAGCGCGTGCTCATCTCAGGCAACAGCCCGTGGGACCGCTACTCGGCGGGCGACGCGAACGCGCTGAGCGACTCGGCGAAGCGGGGCCTGACGCTCTTCAACTCCGAGACCCTCGAGTGCTACCACTGTCACGCTGGGTTTAATTTTGCCGACTCGGTCGTGCATTCCGACAGCGCCACGCCTGACGCTCCCTTTCACAATACTGGCCTGTACAATCTTGACGGGAACGGCGCCTATCCAACCGGCAACGCCGGCCTCGTCGACGTCACGGGCCGCGCAGGCGACATGGGCCGATTCCGGGCGCCCTCGTTGCGCAACGCCACCGTCACCGCGCCGTACATGCACGACGGCTCCATCGCGACCTTGCGCGACGTCATCACCCACTACGCGCAGGGCGGGCGGGCGAAGCGGCAGACGGGCATGTTCAGCCCGCTCCAGAGCGACCTCGTGCGCGGCTTCACCCTGAGCACGCAGGAGACGGAAGACCTGCTCGCCTTTCTGACCGCCCTCACCGACGACGAGTTCCTCACGAAGCCCGAGCTGGCCAGCCCCTTTCCTCCATGACCGTTCGTGCGCTCGACGTCTCGCTGCCGTGGCTCCGCTGGGTGCGGCGGGCGGTGTGGACGTGTCAGCTCGCGCTGCTGCTCTGGGCGTGGCTGGGGCTGCACCTTCACCTGCAGGTCGCGTGGGTTGGCGCGCTCATCTGCCTGGGCTTCGGGCTCGACCTGCTCGCGTGGTGGTGGCAACGGCGTGGCGTCTCCGAGAACCAGCTGCTCGCGCTCATGTTGCTCGACGCTGCGCTGCACACGGGTGTCTTCGCGTTGAGCGGCGGTCCCTTCAATCCCTTCACCGCGCTGTACCTCGTCAACGTCGTGCTCGCGGCGGTGGTGCTGTCACGCACACGGCAGTGGGTGCAGTTGGTGGCGTCGCTACTGGGCTTCGCCTCGCTCTTCCTCGTCGACAAGGTGGCGCCCTCGACGTGGGAGCTGCCGAACCATCAAGAGCTCATGCGCCTGCACCTGACGGGCATGTGGGTCGCGTTCCTCGTGGCGGCGGGCTTCATCGTCTATTTCGTACAGCGCGTGCTCGGGTCGCTCGAGGCGCGAGAGCAACAGCTCGCCGAGGCGCGGCGGCATGCTGGACAACACGAGAAGCTGGCGGCGCTCACCACGCTGGCGGCAGGCGCGGCGCACGAACTGGCGACGCCGCTCGGCACCATCGCGGTCGCCAGCCACGAGATGCTGAGGGCGCTCGAGAAGCTCTCGGTGCCCGACACGCTGAAGGACGACGCGCGGCTGGTGCGTGAGCAGGTCGAGCGGTGCCGCGTGATTCTGCAGAGCATGTCGGCGCGCTCCGGCGAGCTGGCTGGAGAAGCCGTCACCACCTTCCCCGTCTCGGAGTGGTGCGTCGAAGCCACGAGCGCCCTGCGCCACGTCGAGCGCGTCGTGTTGCCTTCGACGCCCCGCCTCGACGTCACCGGTCCACGCGCGGCCCTCGCGCAGGCGCTGCGCAACCTCGTGAAGAACGCGCTCGAGGCCTCGACGGAAAAGGTCGTGCTCGAAGCCGTCGAAGCCAACGGCACGTTGACGCTCTTCGTGAAGGACCATGGGCCCGGCATCGACGCGCAGGTGGTGAGCCGCCTCGGAGAGCCCTTCTTCACAACCAAGCCCGTCGGCAAGGGCATGGGCCTGGGCGTCTTCCTCGCGCGCACGCTCGCGCAGCAGTTGGGTGGCGCGCTCACCTTCGACTCGCGCCCGGGTGTGGGCACGACCGTCTGCTTCTCCATTCCGCAGAGGGCTGCATCATGAACGAGGCGCCTTCACTTCTTCTGGTGGACGACGACGAGCCGTTTCGAAATCGCCTCGCGCGCGCGCTCACTGACCGCGGCTTCTCGGTCACGACGCACGCCTCGGTGGAAGAGACGCTGGCTGCGCAGGGCGAGGCGCCCGAGTACGCCGTCATCGACCTGCGCATGGGTGGAGCGTCGGGCCTCGAGCTGCTCAAGGCGCTGCACGAGAAGGACCCGGGCACGCGCGCGGTGATGCTGACGGGCTACGGCTCGATTCCGACGGCGGTCGAGGCGACGAAGCTGGGAGCCGTCGCGTACCTCACGAAGCCGACCGACGCCGATGCGGTGACACAGGCGCTGCTGGGAACGAATGCTCCTGCGCCCGTCGACGAGACGCCGTCACTCGCGCGTGCCGAGTGGGAATACATTCACCGCGTGCTCGCTGATTGTCAGAACAACATCTCGGAGGCGGCGCGCAGGCTGGGCCTTCACCGGCGCTCGCTGCAGCGAAAATTGCAGAAGCACCCGCCGACGAAGTGACCGGCTCAGGCCCGCCGGGTGAGCTCGACGAAGCGACGCACCGCGGCCGAGACGGGCCGGCGGCTCCAAACCAGATGAACGCGCAGCCGCATGGGCAACCAGGGCAGCGCACGAAACGAAACACCCGGCGCGCCGTGGCGCTGGCTGCCTTCACCGACGATGGCCAGGCCGAGGCCCGCAGCCACCAGGCTCAGCACCGAGGACAGCGAGGCGGCTTCGTAGCGCAGGTCGGGCGTGAAGCCCGCAGCGTGGCACCCGGCGAGAAACGTCACCCGCGCCGCGGCCTGCGTCGTCGAAGACAACCCGACGAAGGGCAGGCCATCGAGGTGTCGTGGGCGCAAGGACCGGGCGCGGGTGAGCGCATGGCCACGCGGTAACGCGAGCACGTACGGCTCGTCGAGGCGAATGGCCGTCGCCAGGTGTTCGTCGTCATCGGGAGGCGCGGCGTAGGTGTAGCCCGCGTCGAGCTCTCCACGGCGCAGCCCGTCGATGATGGCCTGGCTGCGATGAGAACGAAGCTCGACGACCAGCTTCGGAGCCACCGCCGCGAGCGCCGTGATGTCTGCCTGCACCAGGCCAGCGTGCAGGGCGCCCTCGACACAGCCCAGCGTCAGCCGCCCTTCGACGCCCTGGCTGGCGCGCACGGCGCTCTGCTCGAACTCGGCCGCCTGCGCGAGCAGCGCCTCGGCGCGACTCAGTAACTCCGTGCCTGCGTGCGTGAGCTTCAAGCGCCGGCGCTCGCGGCTGAACAGCTCGACGCCCAGCTGCTCCTCGAGCTCACGCACCTGCCGGCTCAGGGGTGGCTGCGAAATCGCCAGCCGCTCGGCCGCGCGCCCGACGTGGCCCGTCTGTGCCACCGCGACGAAGTATCGAAGTTGTCGAAGCTCGACCATCAGACCTCCCAGGCATGAAGTCGGATCAGAACGGTATTGGACAGCGCTGCCATCGCGCTCCGACGCTGTGCACTCACCACCATAAGGAGTGTCTGTCATGGCACTGCAACGATTCGGCTTCATCGTCACCGGCGCCGGCCTGGACCCGGCTCGGCACCGCAACCTGATGAGCTCAGCGACCTTCACGATGATTGCCGTGGGCGTCGCGGACCCAGCCCAGGGAGCCGACGTCGCACGGGCGCTCGTCGAGGAGCACGGCGTGCAACTGATTGAGCTGTGTGGAGGGTTTGGGACGGCCGACACGCTGCGGGTGCAGGCCGCCGTCCCAGCGACGGTGCCCGTGGGCGTCGTGCGGTATGGGCCTGAAGTCATCGAGAGCATGCACCGGCTGTTCGCGGACTAGGCTGTCGCGGTGACCGACCTCGCGCACGTCGCCGCGCAGCGCCTGAGCCACTACCAGCGCACGAGCTACGCCGTGTGGGAGCTGACGCTCGCGTGCAACCTGGCCTGTGGCCACTGCGGCAGCCGCGCGGGCAAGGCGCGCCCGAACGAGCTGACGACGGCCGAGGCGCTCGACCTGGTGAAGCAGCTCGCCGACGCGGGCATCACCGAGGTGACGCTCATTGGCGGAGAGGCGTACCTGCGCCGCGACTGGCTCGACCTCGCCTCGGCCATCACACGCGCGGGCATGTTGTGCACGATGACGACGGGCGGGCTCGGGCTCTCACGCACCACCGCGCAGCGCATGCTCGACGCCGGCATCGCGCGCGCCTCGGTGAGCGTCGACGGCCTCGAAGCGGTGCACGACCGCCAACGGGGCGTGACGGGCAGCTTCGCCGCGGCGCTGAAGACGCTCGGTCACTTCAAGGCCGTGGGGCTTCCCTCATCGGCGAACTCTCAGCTCAACCGGCTCTCGATGCCGCAGTTGCCAGCCCTGTACGACGTGCTGCGCGACGCGGGCATCACCTCGTGGCAGGTCGCGATGACGGTGCCGATGGGCAACGCCGTCGAGCAGCGCGCGTGGTTGCTGCAGCCGGCAGAGTTCGACACCGCGTTCTCGGTGCTCGCGCGTGTGGCCCGGCGAGCCCGACGAGAAGGCATCAAGGTGATGGCCGGGAACAACGTCGGCTACTACGGCCCGCACGAGCGGTTGCTCCGCGGCCACGGCAGGCCGGGCGCGAACGTGTTCTGGCAGGGCTGCGGCGCGGGCATGGATGGGCTGGGCATCGAAGCCGACGGCACCATCAAGGGCTGTCCGTCACTGCCGACGAGCGCGTACTCGGGCGGCTCGATTCGCGAAGCGACGCTGAAGACGATCCTCGAGCGACCGGCGTTGCGGTTCAACGAAGGCGCCGGAACCTCGGCCGGCGAGGCACAACTCTGGGGTCGCTGTGGCCAATGTCAATACAAGACACTGTGCCGTGGAGGCTGTTCGTGGACGGCGCATGTCTTTTTTGGCCGCCGCGGAAACAATCCCTATTGCCATCACCGCGCGCTCACCCTGGCAAAAGAAGGCCTCCGCGAACGCGTGGTGCTCGAGACGCCCGCGGCTGGCCAGCCGTTCGACCATGGCGTCTTTCGCTCCATCGAGGAGCCGCTCGACGCGCCGTGGCCCTCCGATGACGCACTTCACTTCACACGTGCTGACTGGCCCGACGGCTGGGAGCTCCATTCATGAACAACGACGACGATGACTCGAAGAAGCCGCTTCCCCGAGGGCGGTGGGCCAACGACGCCGAGCGCGCCAAAGAGGCGAAGCGGGTGAGTCAGCTGCTCGACGAAGAGAGCGGAGAGACGAACGACGAGCTGCCCGACGACCCCGACCCGGGCGAGGTGTACGGCTTGCCGTTCGACGACGAAGACAGGAAACCAGCACCGGTCTACGGCGCACCCGAAGACGACCAACCTTCGCAACCGGTGGCGGCGCGCGTGTATGGAATGGCCGCGCCTGTCTACGGAATGCCTGCGACGCGACGGCCGGCGGCAGAACCTTCGGCGCCACCACGGACATCGGGCCGCTCACGCCTCGTCATGTTCGTGCTGGGCGGCGTCGTCGTCGCTGCTGCGGTGTTGTGGTGGTTCTCGCGCTGAACGAGCCAACAACGCGGCGCGCGGCGTTTGCGCGAGGCGGTTCGTCTCACCTGGGTGATGCTGCCCGCGTGAACCGAGGGTTGGGAGCCGCGTTGGTGTTGCTGTCGAGCGTGGCCTTCGCGCAAGCCGACGTGAAGGTGCTGCCTGTCGTCGCGCCTGCGTACACGCCAGAGCTCGGCTTCCTCGTCGCAGCTGGCGGGGTGATGACGTGGAACGGAGACCGGCGACACCCCGAGCTTCCGCGCTCGTCACTCACCGTCACCGCCGGCGCATCGACGGTGGGCGCGTTTCTCTTGCAGAGCCGGCTGAACGCGTTCGTGCTCGAAGACGCGGTGCGCTTCAACGCGCTCATCGACATGAGAGACCAGCCTGACCACTACTTCGGGGTGGGGCTGAGGAACGGACTCGGTCGCCCGCTCGGAGCCACGACGACGGCCCTGAAGCGCACCTGGTGGACGGTGGAGCCGACTGTGCTTCGAAAGGTGCGCGGGCCGCTCTACGTCGGCGCGGCGATGCAGTCGTCGGGGACGCTGGTGCGCGACGCGAGCGATGGCGTTCGGGAAGACGCGAACTTTCAGCGCCACGGCGAGCGTGTGGTGAACACCGGCGTTGGGCTCACGCTGCAGCTCGACACGCGCGACGTGCCCATCAACGCGTGGAGCGGAATGCTGCTCTCGGCGACCTTCCTCGGCTTCGGGCGCGCGCTCGGTGGGAACAGTGAGTGGTACGCGCTCACGCTGGACTATCGGCAGTACGTGCAGCTCTTCCGTCGCGGGAGCACGCTCGCGTGGCAGGTGAAGTATCGCGCTGCGCTTGGTGACGTGCCCTGGAGCGAGCTGTCACAGGTCGGTACGCCGTTCGACTTGCGCGCGTATCGATGGGGGCAGTACCGCGACAAGACGGGGCTGACCGCGCTCGTGGAGTACCGGTTCATGCTGCCGTTCCCCGAGGAGTCGTTGTGGTCGCACCTGGGCGCAGCGGCGTGGGGTGGCCTCGGCGCGCTCTCGTCGTCGATGGTGCCAGACGTGCGTGAGCTGCTCCCCTCGGTGGGCGTTGGCGTGCGGGTCGAGCTGCTCAAGCGCGTGACGGTGCGACTCGACGTCGGCTTCGGCCGGGAGTCGCGCGCAGTGTATTTCAACTTCCTCGAAGCGTTCTGATCACTCGACCGCGCGACGACGAGGTCTTCGGAGCGAGAGGCTGATCACGAAGCCGAAAACAGCGAGGAGCGGGGAGTCCATCGCCGAGCAACCGCATCCCGTGGGCGGCGTGGGACCAACTCCGCCACCAGCTGTCGCGGTTCCTCCGGCTGTCGCGGTTCCTCCGGCTGTCGCGATTCCGCCTGCTGTCGCGATTCCGCCTGCTGTCGCGATTCCGCCTGCTGTCGCGGTTCCGCCTGCTGTCGCGGTTCCACCTGCTGTCGCGGTTCCGCCTGCTGTCGCCGTTCCACCTGCTGTCGCCGTTCCACCTGCCGTCGCGGTTCCACCACCCGCTCCTCCACCAGTGACTCCGGCGTCCACCTCATTCGTGCACAAGGCCGAGCAGCCATCACCAGACACCGTGTTCGAGTCGTCACACGCTTCAGGCCCGTCGAGCACTCCGTCACCACACCTCGGCCCAGGGCCTGAACACGTCACGCTGCAGTGCCCGTATTGCCCGTTCAAGACACCTTCGTCGCAAGCCTCGGCGCCCTGCGCGACTCCATCGCCGCACCGCGACACCGTCGTCACGAAGGGAAGCCCAAAGGGAGTTCCCGCGATCTCAGGCTGCACCTGCCAGAGCCCCGTCACATTCGGCGTGTAGACGACATCGTAGGTGCCGTCGTTGTTGTCGACGACCGAAGCCGGAAACACTCCACCATCGACGGTGACGGCAGCGCCGAACGTCGACGCGAACCCTCCGCTCCGCATCGTGAAGCCACACGAGTCGACCGAGCGAACCCTGAACGAAACAGGAGAGCCTGCTTTCACGAACATCGGTGGTGGGTTCTCCACCACACTCGCGGTCGAGGGCCCGTTGGACCGCACGGTGATGTTCCTCACGTCGACGGCGCCCCCGCCGAGCGACTGCGTGATCGTCGAGCCGTTATTCACGAGGCGATGAAAGTGATTGGTAGTGAACCCGACAAAGAGCGTTCCGTTGGGGAACATGAGCTGCCACTTTGCTGGATCGACGTCGATCTCGAGGTCCGGCTCGTTGGAACCATCGTGCCAGACGCGAACCCACCCACTTCGTTGGCCCTGCCGCTGCTGGTAACTCAGACGATACCGCTTGAATGACCCGCTGTTGAGGACTGGTGCATACCCACAGTTGAACCTCAACCAGGAACAGTCCTGAGAATCCCTGCCGAAGTCGCCAAGCATCGCCAGTGAGTGATTCGACGAGTTCGGCAGGTCGAACCTGCTCATGATTGCGAAGTGCTGATCGGCTGGGTCTGCGAGTCCTGGTTGACGAACAGGGTCGATCTCGAGAGCGAGCGCGTGAGGAATTCCGCTGTAACCCAGGTCGCTCCCGATCCAGGTCGCGGTGCCACCATCGGTCACAACGACCTCATCGACACCAATTCCGGGTGCAGCCGCCAGCACGAGCGCCATTCCATGAGCCCCGCTCAACCGCGCCTCGAACTCGACTTCGAAGTCCCGCGCAGGGAGAGCCCTCGACCAGAAGAAGCCGCCAGCGCCCGCGTCGATAGCGCCAGCGCTCAGCAGCGCAACTCCTCCATCGACGACCGACACTCCAGAACCGTAAGTCGTCACATCGACCGTCTGAATGGCCTGAGCAGGCGGAACACAAACAGAGTCCCTCAGGACTTCCAGGGTGAGCTGTGGATGATGATTTCCACGATGTGCAAGGAAGACATCAAGGGGATAGCTGCCGCCGGCAATCGCGCCGACCTGCGCAGCAACTGCATCGAGAGACACGGTGGCCGACGCTCGGGTGTGCACACCGCCGAGGTCGACGATGAGGCGCCCATTCCAGAACACCCAAAGGTCATCTGCCGATGCAAACTGCAGCGTGCGCCCCGGAACATACGGCATCGCGTCGTGAGCCTCCCAGGTGTACAGCGGATTGTTCGCTCCGCTCCCCGTGCCGGGCGCAAAGTTCATCGGGTAGAAGGCTGTGCTTTCGAAGTGGAAGAGGTCTGGCGCTCCTCCGTCGAGACTCACTGCGGCGTTCAGCACCAGAGGCTTTCGCGCAACCACTCCGCCGTCCGCGTCGGACCACCAACGAGCAAATGACGCCGACGAGGCGACCGTCGTCTTCATGCCGGTCGTGAGTCGTGGCTTCCCATCAGACCCCAGGAGCGGCTCGACCATCAGAGGCCCGTCACCGTCTGGCGACCCGAAGTCGGTCGTCGCGGACGAGAAGTCCCGAAAGACTCCCATCAGGGGCGCAACCCGTGGTGTGAGGACCTCGTAGATGAAGCTGCAGCAGTTGGGCGCACTACCACGGCCCATCACCCAGGCGCCTGGACAGAGTCCATAATTGTTCGTGCTCGCGTATCGCTGCCGCCCTCTTGTCACGCGGAAGCGATAGGTGCTGGACGGTTGGCCGATTGAGACAGGTTCAAAGACAGCGGAATAGACGGCCGCTTGCTGCGCCATGAGGACGTCGCTCCCTAACTGGCTGGCGGTGGCCGTGAAGTCCAACTGGGCCTCCTGCCCAACCAAAGCGTTTCGTGTCTGGCCGCAACTGGCCGCGTCGATCGTGACATCGCCCCAGTCCAGGTCGATCTGAAAGTCGAGCGGTGTCGTGCTGCCATCGCTGGCCGTCATTCGCACCTGAAGCTGATACTCTCCCCAAGACGTTGAGTATGGCCCTGTCAAGTTCCACGTCACCAGGCCTCCCGAACTCAGCGTCAAACCCTCTGGCTGTGCAGTACTGAGCAGAGACTGGCTGACTGGCGGAATATCAAACGTGACAGACGTGCCAGGTGGTGGCGTCACCGGAATCTGGAACGAGATCAAGGTGCGTCGGGGAAACGTGAGACGGTACGGCATCGTGCTTCGAGGAGACTGAGGTTGGCCGCTCGTCGCTGGCAACGTCGTCACCAACCTAAAGGAAGTGAAGTTACCATCCCTGACACGGCCAAAGTGACAACAGGCCTGATAGCTGACGGTCGCTGGCAACTCAGACAGACTGACGGTGACCGGAATGACGGTCTCGAGCGTGCTGAAGTCTCCCCTGGGGTCATGCGACAACGCGACGAGCGAGAGGGGGAGCGTGAAGCTCGGGCGCCCATTGGGGCTGATGGTGAGGTTGCCCGCCCAAGGGTACGGAAACCCGACGTCCACCCTGCTCTCGCCCATCCAATACCAACCGGTCGCAGCGGCGACCGTGAGCGTTACATTAAAGCGAGCCTCGGTTGTCGAGACGAAGGTTGGGTCACGAGCCCATGAGAGTTGAGCGCCTGCGACCCCGCCCCACGCGGACGCATCCCGCGGCAGCAGGAGCACCAGCGTCGTGATCAAAGTCAAAGGTGACAGCCGTCTCATACGGAAACCGTGTCACAAGGTGACCCGCCTCGGCCAGCGCCGACACGTTCTGATCAGTCGACCGCGACGAACAGGCCGGCAACCGCAAACACCAGACTGAGGCCCAACGCAGCTGCGGCAGCACCCGGCGCCCAGAGCGGAAACCGCAGCGCCACGAGTCCTGCGGCGACGAGTGGAGCTGCAGCCGTCATCACCGCTCCCACGCGCGTGCGCACTTTCTTGTCACTGAAGAGCAACAGCGTCGTGACGGCGCCCAACACACCCGTCACGATCTCGAGCAGCGGAATGGTCAAACAGAACAACCCCTCGAAGTGCTTCCACCCGAAGACGAACGCGGCGACCGCGAAGACGAGGCCCAGTCCCATTCCGAGCACCTGAACGCCGAGCTGATCAGCGTCTTCTCCGCGCCGATAGACGAACGCGGCCAGTGCGCCGGCGAGCAGCATGAACGGCAACAGCCTCAACACGTCACTCGCAGGCACCGCGAGCACAGGCGGAACTCCGGGCGCTGGTCCGTCGGCGCAGCGCAGCGTCACCTTCGCCACCAGCGTCTTCCGCTCGCGAGAGGGCATCGTGCCGCGGTTGGTCGAGTCCTTCGGGCGCTCCTGCGTGACGATGTCGGTCTCGAGCTCGGTGCCGTGGGAGACGAGCTCGCACGGCCGGCCAGCCAACTTCACGGGAATGGCGGCGCCGTCAATCGCAGGCCCACGACCCAGCTCTGGCCCATCGAGCCGCTCGAGCACGACGAGCGTCTTCTCGGCTTCGAGGAAGCGCACGTACACGTCGCTCGGGTGCATCACCTGACCGACGGCGCCCGTCACCGTCTGGTGAAGCTCCGGATCAAGCACCTCGGGCGCACACCCCGTCACCACCAGCACCATCGTCATCAACCGTCGCATGCACTCACTCTGACTGATCCAGTGCCTCGCTCGTGTAATTCCGTCGACGCGGCGGCACGAGAGAGTCGGCTGGAGTAGGGTCGCTGGCGGGGGTAGCTCGATCACTCGAATCGTCGTTGCGGCGCTGCTTGGGCTGGCGATTGGCTGCGGCCCCAGCCGCACGGAGTGCAATGCCGTGCTCTGCGCTCGCGGCTGCTGCGATTCGGTGGGTGAGTGCCAGCTCGGCGCCTCGTCGGATCAGTGTGGGTGGTCGGGCACCATGTGTCTGGCGTGCGACGACGTGTCCGAGTGCGTGAAGGGACGCTGCGTTTTCCGAGCAGATGCTGGTGTTGATCAGCGCGATGCAGGCGTTCTGATCGATGCAGGCGTTCCGTTCGATGCAGGCGTTCCGTTCGACGCAGGCGTTCCGTTCGACGCAGGCGTTCCATTCGACGCAGGCGTTCCGTTCGACGCAGGCGTTCCGTTCGACGCGGGAACTCCCTTCGACGCGGGAACTCCCTTCGACGCCGGCGCTTCCGACGCTGGAACTCCCTTCGACGCCGGCACTCCCGATGCTGGTCCGCGCATGTGCCGGGTGATGAACGTCTTCTCCGTCGTCGATGGCTTTGCCGTCTACGCCCGCACGGCCGACGCAGGACGCGAGCACGCCATCGGCTACGTCGTCGACTCGAACGGGCCGCCGTACACCAGCACCCTCGAGATCGACGTGTACTGGGCGTTCAATGGCATCGCGACGGGAGTGACCATTCCGGCCGTTCGCGACCTCGCGCTCGAACCCGACTACAGCACCTGCACCGCATGCGTCGTGATTCGCGAACAGTGCCCCGACCTCGACTCCTGCGCGCGCGCCTACTTCGCTCGTGCCGGCACCGTCGACCTCGTGAACATCAGCCGCGACTTCACCGGCACCTTCCAGTCGACCTTGTCCAACGTGCGCCTCGAGCAGTGGCAACTCGGGCCTGATGCACCTGTTCCCGACGGCGGCTGCATTCTGCTCAACGGCGCCACCATCAACAGAATGTACTGACTTCACCCGGCGCGGTTCGAGTCGGTACACACTCTCGCCAATGCGCTCCATCACCCTCATCGTCCTCGCGCTGCTCCTCCCGGGCTGTCGCTGTGGTGGCCCGTTGCAGAACGTCGAGCCACCGAAGCTCTCGGTCGCTCCATCGACGCTCGCCTTTCCCCAGACGTGGGTCGGCCGCAGCGCGACGCTTTCGCTCGAGGTCTCGAACGCCGGAGCCGCCACCACCATCTCCCCTTCCGTCACCGGTCCCTTCACGCTGTCGACGGCGTCCCTCAGTGTGGCGCGTGGAGCGACCGAGACCATCACCGTTCGTTTCGAGCCCTCGATGGCGGGTCCGGCAGCTGGAGTCGTCACCCTGAGCGAGGGCCTCACCGTTCCCATCACGGCGAGCGCGATGACACCGCCGATGTGCCTCGCGAGCGCGACCTGCTTCGAGTCGAGCTTCGACTTCGACGCCGCGATGTGCGTCGAGCGACAGCGTCCATCAGGCGCGGCGTGCACCACCAACTGCATCACCGGCACGTGCTCGGGCACGACGTGCGTCGGGCAGAGCCGCTCCTGCGACGACGGCGACGCCTGCACCATCGACGCCTGCGACGAGACGCTCGGCTGCGTCACCACGCCGCGAACCTGTCAGCCCTCGACCAACCCGTGCCTCGAGACACGCTGTGACCCGCAGCTGGGCTGCGTGACGAGCGACGCGCCCGACGGCCTCATCTGCGGCCGCGACGATTGTCTGGCCACGCAGGTCGACGTCTGCATCTCGGGAGCCTGCGTGACGCGTGTTCGCCCAAACTCAGCGCGCTGCGTGAATCGCTGGGTGCCCATCGCGCCCGAGGGTTTGCGAAACTCGCTCGAGTGGGACCGCCGCCGGGGGCGCGTCGTGATGCTGAACCAGTCGACGCTGACGTGGGAGCTGTCAGGCTCGGCCTGGGCGCTCCGAACGCCGCTCGCGAGAACGCCGTACGGCGGGCTGCTGCGATGGGACCCGGTTCGCCAACGCGTCGTCATGTTCGACCTCGCGAGCTTCTGGGAGTGGGACGGCGCGACGTGGGTGGAGCGGCCGGCGCCGGGCCTGCCCTCGCGGTTCACGTTTGGCGGCCTCGCCTTCGACGAGCAGCGAGGTCGCGCGGTGCTGCTCACCGCTCGAACCCTGGCACCGAGCGAGACCTGGGAGTGGAACGGCACGAGCTGGACTCGGCGGTCCATGACCGGCCCGACCGATGGCCGCTTCGTTCACTACGACGAGGTTCGCCAGCAAGTTGTCGCGCCCACCGACGGCCTCGCGTGGACCGGGCAGGGCTGGCAGCCCATCACGACGAGCGCTGCGCCGAACTGCGTCGGGCCGTGGGCCCGTGATTCGACGCGCCATCGGCTCGTCGTGCGCTGCGAGACGACGACGTGGGAGTGGGACGGCTCCACCTGGACGTCGACGCAGAGCGTTCCGCCCGGCGAGCGCATCGGCAGCGAGATGACCTTCGACGGGACCTCGGGGCGCGTGCTGCTGTTCGGCGGCGGCAGCGATGACACCTGGGTATGGAACGGCGCGACGTGGACCGAGCTCATCGGGCCAACGAGTCCGCCTCGCCTGGGCAGCCTCGGCGGAAGTCTCGCGTGGGACTCCCGTCACCGTCGGCTCGTGCTGGGTCAGACTGGCAACTTCGTCGCCCAGTTCTGGTCACCCGATGGAGGCCGCTGGCAACCGTGGCCCGATGCAGGCATTCCACTCGCCAACATCTTGAGCCTCACGCCAGACATCGACGGCGGTCTGTTGATGGTGGCCGACTCCGAGCGGCTCGTCACGCAGCCGCTCACGACGTGGACGTGGGACGGCACGAGCTGGGCAAGGCACCCCACGACGATTCCCCCAAGAACGCACTTCGGGTTGACGACTGATCACACCCGCGGCCGCGTCGTGCTCTTCGGCGGCGTCCGACCGACGATGAACGACACGTGGGAGTGGAACGGAGCGACCTGGTCGCAGGCCATGGTGGCGCCACCAGACGGTCAACACGTGGCCCTGAGCTCGTCTCCCTCGGGTGTGTTGCTGACCACGGGCTCCGTCGACGGCGGCAGCACGTGGTCGTGGAGCGGCGCAGCGTGGTCGAGCCTGCCTGCGCCTCATCAGCCGCCGCTGGCGATCTCGACGATGGCCTTCGACCCGGTCCGAAACAAGACGCTGCTCTACGCCTATGGCAGCTCTGACAAGACCTGGGAGTGGACTGGCCTCGATTGGGTCGAGAGCACCATCGAAGACACGCCCACGTCGAGCATCTTCCCGACGATGGCGTTCGACGAAGCGAACCAGCGCATGACCCTGTGGACGGGGTCGATCTGGGTGCTCTTGCGGTGACTCGGCCGCGCGAGGGTCAGCGCGCCTCGAGTGCCGTCCCGATGGCGGCGGCAAACTTCGTCAGCAGGGCCCTGAGCTGCTGCTGCTCTGCCGGCTTCAACGAGCGCTGCAGCGTGCCCATCACCTCACGCAGCTTCTCGTCACAGCGCTCGTACGTCTTTCGTCCACGCGCGGTCAGCGCCACGGCTCCGGCGCGCGCGTCGTTCGGGTCATCGCGGCGAACGACCAGCCCGGCGACTTCCATGCGCGTGACGAGCCGCGAGACGGCGGCTTGATCATGCTCGAGCACGTGCACCAGGTCGGAGACGCGAGAGGGGCCGCGCCGTGCGAGCACCACCAGCACCTTCCACTGCGCGCTGGTCACCCTGAGCGGCTTGAGCACGCGGTCGCCGAGCGTCGAGAGACCGCTCGAGGCGGCATTGAGCAGCGCGCCGAAGTCCTGCACCGGGTTCGCCATCAGCGGCGTTCTACTGCACGCCGAGCTGTTTCTTGAGCGCCGGCGGACCGTGACCTTCGGGAATCTCTCCGGAGATGCGGGTGATGCGGTCGTTCTCGAAGAAGTACGTGAAGTACTCCGCGGGCAGGTCGATGGCCTCTCCGGTCGCCTCGAGCTTCGGCACCTCTTTGATGGGGTAGTCGAGGAAGCCGGGTTCGTCACATGCGGAAGCGCTGCTGCGACTGGAGCAACGCGGCCTCGTACCGAACGCCGCGCCACGTGATGCCGCCCATGCGATGGCCGAGGATGCCAGCACGCACCGACATGAACGCGAGCAACAGCAGCGCCACGTTCGGGAACAGCGCCGGGTACAGCGGGTCTCGCCCGGTCCACACGCTGAAGACGACGGCTCCGGTGATCAACGACAGCTGACTCGCCACCGTGAGCCACACGAGCGGCACCGGCGTCTGTGGCAGCAACGCCAGCCACGGAGCCAGCGCGAACGCGACACAGCCGACGGCCATCGCCACCGACCGCGCGAGGCTGAAGCGGCCCATGATGGCGTAGAAGTTCTTCTGCATCTTCTCGGTCATCTCGCGGAACGACTCGTACCAGCGAAGGCTGATCATCCCCCGGCCGTTGACGACGTCGCAGCGCCCGCCGGCCTGCTTGATCATCAGACACAGGGCCATGTCGTCAGCCACCTCGAGCTTGAGCCACTCGAAGCCGGGCGAGCGCAGATACGCGCTGCGGCGCACGAGCAGAAACGCTCCGACCCCGAAGACGTCTTTCGTGTCCATGTCGCGCACGCGCCACGGTCTCGAGGTCAGCGCCATCACCAGGCCCGTGCCCGCGAAGATGGTGTCGGCGAGGAACCCGGCCGAGTCGGTCTGGGGCATGGCCGTGAGGAAGTCGAGCTGGTGTTGCTCGGCGTAGGTGATGGCGCGCCGGAGCGCCTGAGGGCCGTACCGAACGTCAGCATCGGCGAAGAGCACCCACTCTCCGGTGCTGCGCGCCGTGCCCTGTGCCATCGCGTTCAGCTTGCCGAGCCAGCCTGGTGGAAGTTGCGAGATGTGCACAGGGACGACTCGCGGATCAGCCGCAGCCGCTTCGTCGATGAGCGCGCCGGTTCGGTCAGTGGAGCGGTCATTCACTGCGATGACCTCGAGCGCTGGATAGTCCTGTGAGACGAGGCTCTTCAGCGACTGGCCAATGGCTGCCTCTTCGTTGCAGGCGGGGCTGACGACGCTCAACGTTGGCCACGTCTCGCGCGGTGCGACCTCGACCGACGCCAGCGTGCGCACACCCTTCATCATGCGCAGCAGCGACACCAGCGCGAGGGGCCACACGAGCATCGGACCAAGCAAGGCGACACCGATGAGCCACGGAGCCAGCGCCTCGAGAGACATGACGACACCATCGCACGAGAACGTGTTGACTCGATGGTCGCCACACCTCAGCGTGCGCCACCGATGTTGGCCTCCGTGCAGGTGCGACTCCCCGATGGCGCGACCGTGACCGCTGGACCAGGCGCGGTCATCGGGCGGGCGTTCACCGCAGACGTTCGTATCGACGACGGCCGCGTGTCGGAGGCGCACGCCATGATCAGCCTGCGCGGCGGTGAGCTGGTGCTCTTCGCGCTCCGCGGCCGCGTGCGGGTCGATGGGCGAGACGTGACGCGCGTGACGCTGGTGGCGGGGCTGATGGTCGAGCTCGCGCCCGCGGTGTTGTTGACCGTCGCGCACGTCGAGCTGCCTGACGCAGTGCTCGCGCTCGAAGGAGACGGCGTGCCCCGCCAGACGCTCGTGGGCACGACGTCGGCGCTGCTGTCTCCATCACTCCACCTGGTGACGGGCGTGCACGAGAAGGCCGCGGCCGTGGTCTGGAGCGACGGCGTGCGCTGGCGGGTGCGCCTCGGTGAAGGCCCTGTGCGAACGTTGAAGGTCGGTGACGTGTTGACTCTCGCGGGCAAGTCGTTGCGCGCGGTCGAGGAGCCGGTCGCGAGGCTCGGTGTGCCCGACACTGCGCCGCGCTCGACGCTTGGAGGCCGGCTGCGCATCGTCTCGTTGTTCGACAGCGTGCAGCTCTGGCGCGAGGGAGAACCCACGCCATGTCTACTCAAGGGACAGCAGGCGCGCCTGTTCGCCGAGCTGCTGAGCGTCGGCGGCCCGCTGCGGTGGGAAGTGCTGGCGCGGCAGCTGTGGCCGACGGACACCGACGTGGAGCCGCTCCGGCACCGCCTCGACGTGACGCTCGCGAAGTTGCGACAGCGCCTCGTCGCCGCCGGCATTCGACGCGACCTCGTCACCTCGCATCGCAACGGGCAACTCGAGGTGTTGCTGTACCCGGGCGACCAGGCCGACGACCGGAGCTGACATTGCCCAGGAGCCCCATGAACCTTGCCAATCACCTTCGCCGCCCGTGGCTCATGGCGGGCCTCGCGCTGCTCTGCGCCTGTGGCACCTCGCTGCCTTCGACCGACGCTGGCGCTGATGGCGGTGCCGACGGCGGCTCCACATCGGGTCGCACCGTCATGTTCAACTCTGCCTTCGCGTGGGTGGACACCGAGCGCGACCTCTTCATCTCCGACGAAAACGACCCGCGCACCACCACCAGGCTCACCTCGACGGGCGGCGTCTTCACGCCGTCGTTCTCCCGAGACGGCCGGTCGATGGTCTTCGTGCGCGAGACTGCGCAGGGCTCGGAGCTGACCCTGTTGCGCCTGCCCACCGTCGAGGTCTCGACGCTTCGACGAAGCACCGCCACCGAGCACCGCTACGCCACGCCGACGTTCTCACCTGACGGCACCCAGCTCGCGTTCTCGTTCGACGATGCCACCAACCGCACCTCCATCGCCGTCGTGCAGGTCGACGGCCAGGGCTTCCGCGCCCTCTCGGCCGGGGCAGCGGTCAACACCGCCTCGCCCAGCTGGTACCCCGACGGGCGCGCGCTGCTGGTCTCGACGGGCACGAGCGGTGTTCACGACCGGCTCGAGAGGGTCGACCTCTCGACAGGCCGCTTCACCACCGTCGCGGCCACGCTGGGGCCCGAGGCCATGGGCATTCGCACCCGAGTGGTGCTGTCTCCAGACGGGCGGTTCGCGGTCTTCGACGCTGACCGCGCGGGGGCGCTCACCACCATCTACGTCGTGGACCTCACCTCGGGCCTCATCGAGCGACAGCGCGCCTACCTGAGCACCGCCCCCGCGAGCTCGCCCACCTGGGTCGACCCCTCGTCCTTCCTCTTCTCGGTCCTCGACCCCGTCTCACCGAAGGTCGTCAGGCAGGTGGCCGGTGCCGGCGGCGCACAGTTCACCGTCGCCCTCGGCCGGGAGCCAGCCTTCTTCCGCGCGCCCTGAGGCCCCCGACAAGCCGCGCTGGAGTACGGTTGGTGGCGATGTCGCTCGAGTCAGACCCGCCAGACGCCAACGCGCGGCCCCTCGTCTCGAGCTTCACAGGCGAGCGGAGCGACGTCGTCTCGAGTCCAACCGCGCTCACGCACGCGACGGGTGAACACCCTGCGCCGCCGGGCCGCTACGTCGAAGGCGGAGAGCTCGGTCGCGGCGGCATGGGCCGGGTGCGGGCAGGCTACGACGCAGTGCTGGGCCGCACGCTCGCGCTCAAACGCGCGAAGGACGACAGCCGCGAAGCCGAAGCTCGACTGCTCGCCGAAGCGCGCATCACGGCGTCGCTCGACCACCCCGGCATCATCACGGTGCTCGACGCGGGGCGCGGAGAAGACGGCGGCCTCTACTACGTGATGCGCGTCGTCGAGGGCGCGAGCTTTCGCGAGGCCATCGGCGCCGAGCGGCCACGCTCCGAGCGGGTTCGACTGGTGCTCAGCGTCGCGCAGGCGATGGCGTATGCGCACGAGCGCGGCGTCGTGCATCGCGACCTGTCTCCGGGGAACGTGCGCGTCGGCCGGCACGGAGAGGTCGTCGTGATGGACTGGGGGCTCGCCACGAGCACCGATGACGCGGCGCGCGGTGGTGTTCGGTGTGGAACGCCCGGCTTCACCGCACCAGAGCTGCGCGAAGGCGCTCCGGCTGGTCCGCAGGCCGACGTGTTCTCGCTCGGTGTGTTGCTGCATCTCGCGCTCACGGGCGAGCTGCCGTCGCAGCCAGGCCTTCCCTCCGAGCTCGAGGCCATCATCACGAGGTGTCTGTCGCCTGATGCGGTGCAGCGTTACCCGACAGCGCAAGGTCTCGAGCACGACCTTCGCGCATGGCTCGACGGCGAGCGGGTGGTGGCGCATCGCGACCGCGCGTGGACGCCGCTGATCAGACTCTTCCGCAGATATCCGTCGGCGATGGCGGTCGGCGCTCTCGCGGCGCTCGTGCTCGCGGTGGTGACGACGACGCTCGGACTCGGCGCGGTGCAGGCACGACGTCAGGCCGAAGCAGCCACGCGAGCCCTGCTGCAGCAACGAATCGATCGCGCGCTGCTCGATGACGACGTGGGCGCCGCGAAGTCCTCGGCCCAGGCGCTCACCGAGTTCGACCCGACCTCGCCCATCGCCAACGGAGCGCGCGCTGCCCTCGCCCGTGAGTCTGCCGTGCTCAGCGCACCACTCCCGACGAGCTGTGACCTGCTCGATCGATACGCAGGGCGAACGCTGTGTCGAGACGAACTCGCAGGAATCGTCGAGCAGGCACGGCTGCTCCAGTCGGGCGCGCGAGTTGCGTTCGCTGATCATCTGGTGTCGCTCTTCTCTCCGAACGGAGCGCTGATCAGCACGACGCCGCTCGAAGGTGGCCTGCAGACGGTCGAACGCTCGGCGGATGGGTCGTTCGTGGTCGCGACGCTGGTGACGACGGTGGTCTTCGTGAACGACGAGGGCGTGAAGGTCGTCGAGGGCTGCCCTGCATCGACGCCGGGCCGCTTCGCGCTCCCTGGCCCGACGATGGGTCACGCGCTCGTCTCGTGCAGCGACACGCCGTGGGTCGTCACGCCTGCGGGAGCCACACGCGCAGAGACCTCTGGACCCCGTGGTGTCTTGCGGGGCGCGGCGGTCGACGACTCGACCGTCGTGGTCGGCACCGTTCAGGGAGAGCTCGGCGTGATGGACCGTCGCAGTGGCGCCGTGCGCCGGGTCGCGCGCTCGGTCGTCGGTCCGGTGAAAGAGGTGGTCGCGGTGAACGAGCTCGTCGTCGCGGTGCTCGGTCGTGATGGCCTGGGCTTCTGGCGCGCTGACCTCGACGACTGGCTTCACGTCGAGAACTCGAAGGTGCTCGAGCTGCGACGGTTCGGTGACGACGTTGCCTCGCGCGACGCCGAAGGTTGGCGAACGTGGAAGGTCGGCGCGCCCTCGTGGCATCGCGCGCGCTTCGAGGCCGGGCTGACCTCGGTCGCCATCAACGCCTCGAAGCAGCTGATCGCCGTGGGTGGAGCCGACAGCGTCGTGCGCGTCCTGCACGTTCCCACCGGTGCGCTTCGCGAGTTCACGCGAGCGCAGCAGGGCGTGGTGAGTCACGTGGCGTTTTCTCCTTCGGGCCAGCGGCTCGCGTTCGGCACGGCGGGTCCGTTCGGGGTCGACGTCATCGACCTCACGAGCGGGAGGACCCTCGACGGAGCGTGGCGTCGCGAGGACCATCGAACGCGGCTCGTGGAGTTCGTCGACGAAGAGGTGTTGTTGACCGTCGACTACGGCCTGACGGTTCGCCGCTTCTCGCTCACCACCGGCGCCCAGCTTGGAGCTGATCAGCAGCTCGCCTCGCCCCACTCGGCCGATCTTGCGTTCGCGAACGGGCGACTCGTCGTGCTCCTGAAAGATGGTGGCGTGGTCGAAGTGACGAAGGACGCCATCACGCAGCTCACGCCTGCTGTCGGAGCCACCGCCGTCACCATCGATGACACCGGCGCGCTCGTGTTCGCATACCCGACGCACCTCGAGCGACGGAGCAGTGGCGGGCACACCGAGCAACGTGAGCTCGCGGCCAGCACCGTCACCGGCATCGCCGCGTCGCGCGGACGGTGGGCCGTCACTCGAACCGATGGACGAATCGAGGTGACGTCATCGAAGGGCCTCACGCACACGGCGCTCGCGCATCAGACGAAGGCCGCGGCGCTGGCGTTCGACTCGAACATGCTGGTGACGGTCGGTTGGGACGGGGTGGTGCGGGTGCTCGACGTTCCGCCACCGACGGAATGAGTGAGGTTCAGGTGAGATCCCTCTGAGCAAGGTGCCGCCTACACCTCGGGGATGACCGCCCTTCGCTTCTCCTTCGTGTTGGCTGCTGTGGGTTTGCTCGCGTGCGGGCAGCCGACGATGAACATGGGAACTGGTGGGGGAACGGCCCAAGCGGGAGGAACCGTAAGCGCCGCCGGTGGAACTGCGGCCGCTGGCGGAACTGCGACTGCTGGTGGATCCGCGACCGCTGGTGGATCCGCGACGGCTGGTGGATCCGCGTCCGCTGGCGGAACTGCGACTGCTGGTGGATCCGCGACGGCTGGTGGATCCACGACGGCTGGTGGATCCGCGACGGCTGGTGGATCCGCGGCGGCTGGTGGATCCGCGACCGCTGGGGGAACTGCGACTGCCGGTGGATCCGCGTCCGCTGGTGGAACTGCGACTGCCGGTGGATCCGCGTCCGCTGGTGGATCCGCCACGGCTGGTGGCTCGGCACCTGTCGACGCCGGAACGCCGTGCGTCACCGGCTCCATCTCTTCCTGCGCCACGCCGACGAGCATTCTCAGCTGCCCATCCGGTTTTCAGACGACCACCACGTGCACGGTCGGTCGCGGGTGTGTCGCCACCGACGGCGGCGCTTCCTGCGCCTGCGTTCGTCAGGGCCGGCTCGGCTGCTTCCAGGATGACGTCTACGAGCTCGACTCCTGCGGCAACCGGCTGCTGCCGATGGTGCAGGACTGCATTCTTGGCCAGGGCGAGCGCTGCTTCGTCGACAACGACCGCGCGACCTGTCGCCGCCCGCAGACGTGCAACGCCGCAGGCTCGGGGTGCTCGTCACAGGACTACTGCTTCGACGGCCGCTGCTACCCAGATGTCTGCGATGCGGTCTCGACGGTCGGCATGCGTCCGGGCTGCAACGGTACGAACGTCGTGCAGTGCCGCTCGACGGGTTCGGGCTTCGACGTGCTCGACACCTGCGTGAACGGCGAGCAGTGCGTCGTGCTCGCCGGACTTCCGTGGGCGCAGTGTCGGTGTGTCGCCAACGCTCGCCGCGGCTGCAGCAACAACGACATCTACCAATACGATTCCTGCGGCGTTCGCGGCAGCCTGGCGCAGACCTGTCTTACGACCTCCCGCTGTGTCGAAGGCGCGACAGGTCCCGCGTGCGTGCCGAACACGACCTGCTCCATCGACGCGAACTGTCCCTCGGGCAACCTCTGCGAGTCGGGGCTCTGCGTGCCGCGCACCTGTGTTCCGGGAACGACGCGGTGTGAAGCCAACGACGTGCAGCGTTGCGACACACGCGGCGCGGGCTACGAGCCAGTGACGACCTGCACCAACGGAGCGGTGTGCACCGCGACGGCGACGACCGCGAGCTGCACCTGCACGGCGAACGCGTACCAGGGCTGCTCCAACGGAGACGTCTTTCAATTCAACTCCTGCGGCGTTCGCGGAACCCTCGTGACCGACTGCATGACGCCCGAGGTGTGCACTCCCGGCGCAACGCCTGCCTGCCGAAACCCCAACACCGCCACGACCTGTCTGCTCGACAGTGACTGCGGCAGCTCGCGCATCTGCGTCGACCAACGTTGCAGCGACCGCGTCTGCACGCCCAGCAGCACCTTCTGCTCCGCGGGCGCTGTTCGGCTCTGCGATGGCCGCGGGTCCGAGAGCACGCTCGTCACCGACTGTCTCGATGGCGCGCAGTGCGTTCCGTCTGGAAGTTCGGCCTCGTGCCGCTGCGTGCCTCGCGCGCGACAGGGCTGCTCCAATGGTGACGTGTACTGGTTCGACTCCTGCGACGGCCGAAGCGAGCTGGTCGCCGACTGCACCGCCGCGCAGAGCTGCACCGAGGTCGGCAGCATCGCCCGTTGTGTTCAGTTGATCAGCGACGCCGGTACCGTCGACGCCGGAGCGAGCTGCACACCGAACGCGACCGTCGATTGTTACGCGGGCGACCGGTACTTCTTCGACAGCTGCGGCCAGGTGGGCGGTGTCGCCGAGGTCTGTCAGGGCGCCGTCTCGTGCTGGGAGCTCGACGGTGGCGCACCCGAGTGTCGAAGCTCGGTCGCCGACCGGCAGAGCCCGTACTGGGACCGCTCGTGCCCGCTCGTGCACCAGGTCGCGAATCAGACGACGCTGCCAGCCGACTGCCGTTGCACGAGCAACCGTCCCAGCACGGGCGGCATCGACCGGTGTGTTGGCAGCACGGTGCTTCCGCTCACCACGCGCTTCGGCACGGGCCCATCGATTCGGTCATTGCCGCAGGCGCACTACAACGGCGGCGTCATCGTCGGCCGCGAGCTCTTCGTCGGCGCTGATTGGTCGTCGTCGGTGCTGCCGAACCAGGGCCTCGTGATGGCGATTCACCTCGATACGGGGAATCGGCGCATCGTCTCGGGCGCGTTCGACGACCCGTCGACGGGCCTCACCACCACCGGCACCGGCCCTGCGTTCGCCAACGTCATCGACGTGAAGCGCGGCGCGGACATGAACCTGTACGTGCTGAGCGTTCCCGCCTCGAGCTTCAATCTCGAGATCCTGCGCGTCGACCCGGCGACGGGGAACCGCACGCTCATCTGGCGCGGTCGTGACGCGGCGTTCGGACAGTGCGCGAGTGGCGACTCGAGCCGACCGTCGGTCACCTACCACGAGCGCGTCTTCGGCCTGACGGCGACGGGTGACTTCTACCTGGGCTTCCGCGGCGCGGGCTTCACCAGCGAAGGCGTCGGCCTCGTGAAGATTGGCGCGAACGGCCAATCGTGCACGTTCGTCACGCGCTCCGGTGCCGGCAGCTTGAACGCGTACGCGCTCCTCGACATCGGCCAGGGCTTCGCCGTCGACCGCGGCTTCTACGCGGGCCTCTCGGAGCGGAGCGGCCAGCTGTACGTGCTGCACGACACCATCAAGGCGCTCTTCCGCATCGACCCGGCCAACGGCAACCGTACGCGCGTGAGTGGAGCCGGCACCGCGTACGGCATTCTCGGTGACGGGCCCATCAACCTCGGCGGCATCGGCGAGCGGTGGACGCAGTGGGACGCGACCCGCAACGTGATGTGGACCTCGGGCGTGCTCAACTACCGCTCGCTCGTCGCGGTCGACCTCACCAGTGGAGACCGCACGCAGGCGTACTGCTCGACGACCGGCGGAGTCGACGCGCCGAACACGTGGCGACAGCTGTGTCTGAGCGGCGTGCTCGCGGCCGGCTACCAGAACTTCGGCGGGCTGTTCCTCGACCCCGTCTCGAACGAACTGTTCGTCGTGCACGACAACCACAGCCTCACCCGCATCGACCTCGTCAATGGCAACTCGATGCGCTTCTCGCTGTGACGAGGGACCAGACGACTTCACCTGACGCGAGCCCTCCGGCTGCGCCGACTGCGGCGGTGTAGTGCGCTTCGAGCGCGGGTGACGGTGGAGCACCCGTCGCCTCCTGCATGCCGAGGCGGAGCAGCTCGAAGGTCGCGGTCGTTCCCATCCACTTTGCCGAGGTCTGCACGTCGGGCGTCAGGTCGCGCACCTGGACGTCCTCGAAGCCTGCGTTGATCAGCTGACTCGCGAGCTCGAGTGGAGTCAGCAGCGCGGGCAGCACCCAGCCGGCGCACATCGCGTCGCACTGCGCACCGCCCCGGCCGCGGAAGAAGTCACCGCAGACGAACCGTCCATCTGGAGCGAGCAGCGTTCGTACGTGTGCAAGGTAGCTGGCGACGTCGGCCACGTGACACAGGCTCTCGAGGTTCCACACGACGTCGAACGACCCCTGCTCGAGCCCGCTGTTCGTGAAGTCGGCGCAGCCGAAGCGAACCTTCCGCGCTCCGAGCCGGGAAGCGAACCCGCGCGCGAGCTCCACCTGCTTCGGGTCGAGCGTGACGCCAGTGACGAGCGCGCCCAGCTCCCGCTCGAGCCAGATGGATGAGCCACCGACGCCACACCCTGCGTCGAGCACGCGCGTTCCCACACTGATCAACGCCGCCTTCGCGAGCTGCGCGTTCATCTCGAGCAGCGACGCATCCAACGCGGCGCGGTCACCCGTTCCGCCCCCGTCGCCAAAGCCGAGATGCAGCGCGAGGGCGTCACCGGCCCAGACGAGGTAACTCTGCTCGGTCGTCAGTTGGTAATAGTCGACGACGCGCCGAGCGAGGCCAGGTGTCACGGCACAGCCTCCTGCGCGGGTTGCTCGGGCCGCTCCGGCACGTCGGCGAGAATCTCGTCACACACCTCGTCGTTGCCCATCAGCGGAGCACCCGCCGCAGTGACGAACGCTCTGCAGTTGCCGCACGCCTCTTTGCGCGAGCACGTTCGACAGCCATCGAAGTCGCGCGTGGCGAACTGTCGATGCGCCGCCAGCCCCGGAATCGTGTCGAACAACCCTGAGCGCCACGCGCCGTAGACGGCCTCCTTCACCGGGAGACACGGAGACACGCTCAAGTCGGAGTGCACGCACACACGGCCACGACCAGCGGTGCACGCGTAGAGCCGCTCTTCGGGATACCCGAGCGCCTGCAGCAAAGGGTTGATGATGGGGTACGCGCCCACGCCCACGCGCAGGCCCTGCTTGTCGGCGAACACCACCTTCAACGCGAGCTCGCGGACATCATCTGGTGTGAGCGAGTGAACGACGGCCTTCGGCTTGTGCGTTCCACTGCCGCCGACGCCGACAGGAAAGAGCGTCACGCCCGACAGTCGCGGATGATGCTCGGCGAGGCTCGAGAGAAAACCCGAGAGTCCATCGAGCACCGTGCGCGTCACCACCGTCATCACCGTCGTCGGCACGCCCGCTTCGAGCAACTGCGAGACCGTCTGGCTCGAGCGCTCGAACGAACCGGGTCCACGAACGGCGTCGTGCAGCGGCTGCGGTCCGTCGAGGCTGACCGTGATGCGAACGTGTGCCGCGCGCTTCGACAACTGCGAGACCCACTCCGCGTCCACGAGCGTGCCATTCGTGTTGATGACGATGTCGCCGTAGCCCTGCGCGATGCCGAGGTCGATGAGCTCGAGCAGCCCTCGATAGACGAACGGCTCTCCGCCGGTGAAGTGCAGCACCGGAAACCGGCCGCGGCCTTCGGTGATGATTTGTCTCGCGAGCTCCATCGGCAAGTCGCCGGTCCACCCACGAGACCAGCCGACGAAGCAGTAGTCACAGCGAAGGTTGCAGCGCCGGGTGAGCTCGAGGTCGAGCGAGCGGCCAGAGAGCGTCGTCATGAGATGCCACCGCCGAGCTGCAGCTGCAGGAGCCGCGCAGGAATGGAGTCGATGAACTGCCGCCGCGACGCGACGACGTCGGCGAGATGCGCGAGCTCGAAGCGCCGGGTGAGCGCGACGGCCTGGTCGAGTGAAGCGCGCGCGCGGTCGAGCCACACCTCCAACACCGGGCTGCTCAGCAACGCGAGCCGCACGGGAGGATGATTGGCGCCTTCCGCTTCGAGCGCGTCAACGACCGGCGTTCTGCGTCTGGCGCTCGAGTCTTCTGCGACGTTGAGCAGGTCGTTCGCGGCCTGAAGCGCGTCTCCCAGCGTCAACACGAGGCTCACGAGCGGTTCTCCCAGTGACGGACGACGCGCGGTGAACGCGACGGCGGCGAGACACGGCGCGAGTGGAAGGAACTTGTCGGCGATGCGGTTGGCCGCCAGGGGACGGCGCCCGACACGACACGCGAGCTCTTCAGCAGCTGTCGCGGCAAACCGGCTCATCACGTTGGCGCGCAGGCGAAAGAACGCGGCGCTCTCGCCACCACACGCCTCGGCGAACGCAGCCGCGCTCGAGCTCGACAAGGCCTCGACTGCGAACACGGCGTCACGGCCCCACGTCTCGGGCTCGTCGACGAGGTCGTCCTGCAGCCGCACGTGCAGATAGGCGAGCAACGTGGCCTCTCCGAGCGAGACGAGGCGCAGGTCGTTCACGCCCAGGTCCTTCGCGAGCGCGTCGAGCAACGGCACGAACGGTGTCGCGGCGCTGCCCAGCACGAGGTCGAGCAACGTCGGCACGCCATGACGTCGCAGCAGCAGCTCCACCGAGCGTTTCACCTGCGCGTCGAGCGGAGCAGGCGTCGACGCGACCACGACGTCGACTCGACCGATGGCAGGAATGAGCCACGCAGGCCCACGACGCTCCGAGGGCGGGACGACCGAGCCGACCTCGGAGCGCGTGAGGTTCATGAGGAACTCAGGTGCAGAACGCCAGCGCCTGCGCGTTGTCCTGCGGCATGCTCGCGAGCACCGAGCTGACCTCGACCTCGCTCAAGCTCACGCCAGCAGACGTCGAGACGGCCTCGCGAATCTTCGCCACATCGCGCGTGATGAGCGCGGCGGACAACATCTTGATGGCCTCGGGTTTTCCCTGAACGGCGTCGAGCACCTTCTGAATCGTGGGGTCTTTGTTCATTGCGTCGTTTCTCCTCGTGGTTGGGGTGAAGCCGGCGGCTGGAACGGGCCCGCCGGGGTCCTGCTGGAGTCGGGTGAGGGCGTGGACGAGAGCCGTCGCGCGAGGGCGCCGGCCATCTGCATCACGACCGAAGGGTGCTTGAAGGCGAAGCGCGTGAGGTCGGCGTCACGAATGACGAAGCACACCGAGTTTTCTCTCGCGCGCACGGTGGCCTTGCGGGGAGCTCGCGTGAAGAAGGCAATCTCACCGAGCACCTCACCAGGGCCCAGACGCCCGTGCTGCGCTGCGCTGCTGAAGACGTCGAACGCGCCCGAAGCGACGAAGAAGACGTCACCGTTGCGCTCGTGCTCCCAGATGAGCGTGTCGCCAGCGGGCACCAGCACGCGATGGAGCAACGGCGCCAGCTCGACGAGCGAGCTCGCGGGGACCGAAGCGAACACCTCTGCGCGCTCGAGCAGGTCGAGCCGTTCGAGCGTTCGCCGTGCGGCCTCGTCTTCGGCTCCGTTCGCGACGTGTCGAAACAGCCGACGGTCCGTCTCTTCCGTCAATCCATCGGTGGTCGACGCGCTCGTCTGCAGGTGTTGCGGAAAGAGTGGACGCAGCGGCGCAGGCGCGACCCGAAACAGACTGGCCATCGCGTCGACGCCGTCCTCATCGAAGCTCTCGAGGAAGAACGCCGACTCGCGGCGAATGGCAGCGAGCGCGTCATCGGCAGAGCTGATCAACCGCGCCCACAACAGCTCACGGTAGCGCTTGTAGAAATAGCGTGAGGCCGTGAGGTGTGACGCCCGGAACTCTTGCGCCGACGCGAAGCACGCTCGAATCACGGCGTCAGACGGGCTCGCGTTGTCGAGCGGCGGCAAGGTCGGTGACGTGACTCCCAACGCCGTGCGCGCGAAGTCTTCGACGTACTCACCACCGCGATGGGAGAGGTCCAGGTAGAGCCACCCCACGTGGTAGTACATGTACCGGGCGAAGTCGGACGCGTACTCCGCGTTGATTTCACCAATCGTCGCCTCGCGCGCCGCCAGGTACTTCTCCGCGTCACCCGCCGTTCCATCATCAGCGAGGTCGGTGAGCGCCTGGCGACGGCCGAGCGAGAGCACCTGCCGCGTCACCTCGAGGTTCCGATGAGAGGCGTCGTCCAACATGCCCGACGCGTTCAACCCCCGGAGCACGTCTTCGTAGCTGAGCGCGGCAGCTCCCGGCGTCGACGCGTGCGCCGAGAGCGTGTCGAGCGCGCGCCGCAGGATGACGCGGGCTGCTTCTCGTTCTTCGTGTGACATGCGCCGCTGCGTGAGCGCGACGGCGAGGCGATTGGCGAGCTGTTCCTCGAGCCACAGGTCTTTCCCGAACAGTCCCGCGCGGTGACGCAACGAGTGGCCGAGCTCGTGCGCCACGAGCCGCGGCACGAAGGCGCGGAAGAAGAGCTCGACCTCACGTTCGTCGTCGCAGCCCAGATACGAGCCGAGCACCATCGCCTGCAGCCGGCCCATCGGCTTCGAGAGGTCGGGCAACGAGAGCCGAATCGCCTGCGCCTCGAGGTCGTACGCGCTCAGCATGCCTTCGCCGATGACGAGGTGGAGCCGCGGGTCGACCTCGAGGCCGTGGTCGCGCAGCTCGCGCACGAACCGGTCGAAGCAGTCGTGGGCGAGGGCGCCGAGGCTCGGTGGTGACTGCATGCCAGCCGAATGCGGGCACGCCCCGGGGTGGATCACGCCTCACGCGCGAAAGTCACAACTGGCTGAAATGTCCGACGAAGTTCACACCGCGGGCAGCTGCAGCGAGATGGTGGTGCCGCGGCCCAGTGAAGAGTCGACGACCAGCTGGCCTCCCGCCGACGTCACGATGTCGCGCACCGACGAGAGCCCGAGGCCCGTGCCGTGTTCGCCCTTGGTGGTGAAGTACGGCTCGAAGAGGCGCGCCTTCACCTCGTCGGTCATGCCGGTGCCGGTGTCAGAGACCTCGATGGCGACGAAGCCGGGCTGCGCGTCACTGACCCGCAAGGTGATGGTGCCGCCGTCGCGCATGGCGTCTCGCGCGTTGAGCACGAGGTTGGTGATGGCGCGCAACAGCTGGCCCTCGTCGACCACCACCTGCGCGTCGCGACGCACGTCGACCTCGAGCTTGAGCGCGTTCGGCAACACGCGGCCCAGCGCGCCCTGCGCCCGGCGCACGAGGGGACCGACCTGCAGCTTCGAGGGCTGTTGCTGCGAACGAACCGGGCCGAGCACTCGCAGCTGCTGGGTCGTCGCGATGGCCTGCTCGGTCGCCGCGCGAAGGTCGGCGACGATTTCCCCAAGCTCGCCCTCGAGCTTCGCGGCTTCGAGCAGGCTGATGGCTGGGCCCATGACGCCGAGCGCGTTGTTGAAGTCGTGCACCGCAGTGGCGGCGAGGCGGCCCAGGGCTTCGAGCTCCTGCGCCTTCTGCCAGGCGACCTCACGCCGGGTCAGCTCGTCGGCCAGGCGTTGCCGCTCGGTCTGTTCGGCAGCGAGAGCTTCGAGCGCCTTCGATTCGACGAGCGCGAGGGCCTCGGCGCGTTCGATGAGCGACGCCGGCGTGAGCACCAACAGCAGCAGCGCGAGCGTGAAGAGCACCGCCACCCGGATGACGACGAGCGCGTTCGTGTCGTCCACCTGCGCGACCCAATCGCCCTGTCGCCCCACGACGCCGCTGACATGCAGCGCCCCGACGGACACCACCAGCACCACCGCCACCGCGACCGCTGCGAGGCCGAAGCGCCGGCCCAACAACACCGTGGCGAACACCGCCATCGCCGCGAGCAGCAGGAAGGGAATGGGCAGAAACCCGTATTTGAGCAGCGCGAGCGCGGCGCTGATGAAGAGCGCGGTGAGCAGAAAGGCGCTGCGAGGAAGAAAGGACCGCGACACTCGCGACAGCACCCCTGCAAGCAGCCCGATGACCGCCACGGGAATGCCGAGCGGCAGATTGACGATGACGCCGAGAAACCACACGCCGCCGAAGACCGCCGTGACGGAGATGATGACGAGCAGCTGGTCGAGCACGTGCTCGCGCCAGGCATGCTGCGCTGCCTCGACATGTGCGACGGGGTTCGCCGAACCCGAACGCCCGAGAAGGCCCCCAACCATCAGCGCAGCCTACAGCGATCGGCGCGCGTTCAGGGTGCGCGCTGCACCCGCTTGCCGAGCCGGTATCCAGACCAACCACCGGCCGCTGCGCCCGCTGGAAGTGTGAGGAGCAGCACGGGCAACACCTCTTCGTACGAACCCGTGCCGAGGTGCAGCGTTGCGAACACGAAGATGGTCGCGACCACGCCGACGATTCCGCCAAGCACCACTCCGACGAGCGCCAGCAGCCAGGGCCACATGCGTGTTCTTCTACAGTCGGAACGACCCGAGCCGGGGACGTGAAAACGCCACACCGACGGGTTGTGTAGATCCGCACCGCCTCTCATTCGTTTCTCTGGGGCTGATCGTCCGCACTCCGGAGAAACCCAATGAAACTCGCAGCCTGCGCCGTCGCGCTCCTCGCCTTCTCCTCCTGTCTCGCCTCGAAGCGCCTCACCGACCCTGTGCATCACAGCTCCCGCCGGTCGAGCCAGCTGATGGTGCTGGCCGCCGGAGAGGCGAGGGCCATTCCCGACGCCGACGTCCGCCTGACCCGGCAGCTCAACATCGCGAACGAGATCCTGCTCCGGTACGGCAAGGACGGCGCGAGCGAGGCGTTGCTCGCGGCCACCGAGACGCTCAACACGGTGGGGCCGAGCCTCGACGGGCACGCGCTCCTCTCGGGCTGGGTCAGCGTCGCGCAGATCGCCCGGCGCGCCTCGGCCGAGAGCCTCGCGACCGATGCCGTGACGCGGGCGATGCGTGAGATCGAGCGCATGCCCGACGTCGCCGAGCGCTGTGACTACGTCATCGACGTCGCGGAGGAGGCCAGCCACACGCTCGGCGCGCCCCAGGCGGTGGCGCTGCTGATGAAGAGTGGTGATTGGGCGCAGTCCATCGGCTCCACGCAGGACCGCCGCTCGGCCCGCCTCGCCTTCGCGAGCGCGCTGTTCAACCTCGAGGACTACGACGCTGGCGCCGCCATCTTGCGCAAGGAGCAGGACGCGCTGTGGAGCTCCGACGCGCTCATCCAGCTGGCCTCTCCGGGGACGATGCTGGCGAGCTCGAACCGGGGTTTCGACCAGTCGCCTCGTGTGAACGTCGCGGCTCCGGTCGAAGTGGACTCCGAATCGGTCTCTGAGGTGTCGTCCGCTCGACGTGGGCTGTTCTCGTTCTCCTCGGACCAATCCTCCGCTCCCGCGCAGCCCGTGCAGCAGCGCAAGTACGGCAAGAAGCTCGGGTTCGAGAGCGTGTTTCAGGGCCGCTCGTCGAGCGCGAAGTAATCGCCACCGCTTCTACAGCGGGTACCAGTACTCGCGGCCGTCGTTGGCGACGAAGCGGTAGTCCATCACGGCTGGCCACAACGCCGGAGCGCACTGCGCGTTCCAGCCGTCGAGGTCCTTCAGCAGCGCTTCGACGTCGGTGGGACGCACGCTGCTCAGGTCTTTCGATTCGCCCGGGTCGGCCACCACGTCGAACAGCGCAGTGACGTTCGATTGCCGGTCGCGGATCAGCTTGAGCGGGCCCTTGCGAATCGCGCTCGTGTACTCGGCACGCCAGAACAGCGCGTCATGTGGAGCGCCCGTCTTCTCTCCTCGCACGAACGGCAGCAGGTCGACGCCGTCGTACGCGCGGTCGTCCGGGAGCGGCAGGCCGATCGCCGAGCTCACCGTCGCCACCACGTCGAGCGCGCTCACGGGCTGTTCGTACCGCACGCCCTCGGGAAGATGACCCGGCCAGCGCATCGCGAAGGGAACCCGCACGCCGCCTTCGAAGAGCGTGAACTTGCCGCCCTGGAATGGAGTGTTCGTCGTCGCGTGCGTGTAGAGGGCTCCGCCGTTGTCGCTGATGAAGATGATCAACGTGTCGTTCGCGAGGCCACGTTCGTCGATGGCTTTGACGATGCGGCCGACCGACGAATCGAGCGAGCGGATCAACGCGAGGTACGTGCGGCGAATCGGATCCTTCTCGTCGGGGAACGCGTCGTAGTCGGCCTGCTTCACCTGGAACGGCGTGTGCGGGTTCTGGAGCGGCAGGTAGACGAAGAACGGATCCTTCTGGTGCTGGTCGATGAACGCGATTGCGTCGTCGGTGAAACGGTCGGTGAGGTAGCGCGACTCTTCGACGACGGTGCCGTTGTGCACGAGCGACGAGATGCCCGAGCGGCCGCGCTCCCAGATGAAGCGGTCTGAGAACTCGGGCAGGTGCTGATTGATGATGCCGGCCTGGTCGGGTGGCGACGCGTAGAGCGAGTACGCCTCTGAGAACCCAACGTATTCGTCGAAGCCGCGGTGGTGCGGTTGCACGTCGTCGTTCCACCCGAGGTGCCACTTGCCGAACATGCCGGTCGCGTAGCCTGCGCGGTGGAGCAGCTCGGGCAGCAGCAGCTCGGACTTCGGAATGCCCTGCTTCTCGATGTCTTCCTTCGCGGGCGCTTTGTACGAGAGCAGCTTCCAGTCGTCGGTCGACATGAAGAGGCGCGCGAAGAAGAACTCGAAGCCGTTGGCGGCGTAGCGGTCGTGCGGCTGCACCTCGTGGCCGAACCGATTCTGGTAGCGGCCGGTCAACAGACCAGCGCGCGAAGGAGAACAGAGTGACGCGGTGACGTAGCCGGCCTCGTAGCGCACGCCCTGATCAGCCAGCGCGTCGAGGTTCGGCGTCGAGACGCGGCCTTCTTTGTACATCGTGGTGTCGGCGCGCCCGAGGTCGTCGGCGACGATGAGCACCACGTTCACGCGCTGCTTCGGCGTGACCGGCGGTTGACGAAGCCACGCGTCACGGCCCGCGAGCAAGGTGGTGTCAGGACGAATGCGGGCATGCTCGGTCGCGCACGAGGCGAGCAGCACGACCACGAGCCAGGAGAATCTCACGCTCGCGATGGTAGCGGTGAGGACCCGAACCGAGGTCAGGATTCAGCGTCACGCTTTGGAGAGGCCCGGGATGAAGAGCTTCGTCTCGCGCAAGAGGAACAACGCGCGAAACGGGTCGGCAGCTACCAGAAGAGCCGACCCATCGGCAGCGGGTAAGACTGCTGACCGCCCGCGACGAGCACCATGCCCGATGGGAGCGTCGTGGCTGTGGCCCAATAAGGATAGAGCTCGTTCGTCTGCGTTGCGGTCGTGAACGTGTTGCCGGCGGTGACGAACGAGAAGACCGCGTCGGGCACTTCCCAGAACCAGACGTTGTCGAGCAGGCGGACGGCGAGCAGCTGCCCTGCCGGTCCTGGACCCGGCAGGATTCCGGCGGGCTGAATCGAGTTGCCAGTGGGGTTGAAGATCTCGGTGGCGGTGACGGGAGCCGAGGCATCGCTCCCGCCAGCCAGCAACACCCGGCCGTTCGGCAGCTTCGTCGCGACGTGGCCGGTGCGGGGCGTGAGCATCGACGGCCCCATGGTGAAGAGCCCGCTCGTCGGGTTGTACACATCTACCGGCACACACGGCATCGTCGTGCCCGCGCTCGGCGTCCAGTGTCCTCCTGCGATGAGCACGCGGCCGTCGTCGAGGAGCGTCGCGGTTGCATCGCTCCGGTAGCAATTCAAGGGACCGGTCGGCGTGAAGCTGCCCGTGGTGGGGTCATAGAGCTCGGCGGTCGCGCCTCCAGCAATCGTGGAGTCGCCAGCGATGAGCACCTTCCCGTTGGGGAGCAGGGTCGCCGTGTGGTGCCTGCGCGGGCGCGACATGGGGTTGAGGGTGAGGGCCGTCGTCATGGTCGCGGGGTTGTAGAGTTGAGGCGTCGCCGAGCCGCCGACGATGAGCACCGTACCGTTCGGCAGCAGCGTCGACGTATGCGAGAAGGCCGCCTCGCGAATGGTGCCTGCGGCAGTGAACGTCTCGGTGACGGGGTCGAACGCCTCGACGTTGAGGGTTCCGGTCGAGCCGGTGAGGCCGCCGATGATGAGCACCTTGCCCGAGGGGAGCAGGGTCGCGGTGTGGTACGCGCGCGGCGTCACCATCGGGCCGGTCGCGCGGCTGCCAGGCAAGCGACAGCAGCCAGTGGCGCACGTGCCATAGCCCGTGGCGCATTGAATGCCGCACGAGGTTCCATTGCAGCTGGCGGCTCCGTTCGGCGTCGAAGGGCAGGGGCTGCACGACGCACCGCACGTCGCCGTCGCAGTGTTCGAGACGCAGCTCGAGCCGCAGAGGTGCTCTCCAGTCGGGCAGCTGGTTCGACAGGCTCGGGTCATCGCGTCACAGCCGGTCGGGCACACGTTGTCATGAGACACGTAGGTGCAGGCTCCACCAGCGCCGCAGGTGCCGGTCGGGTCCCAGGTTCGTCGGGTCGTGGCGTCGAGGCAGGTGGCAGCGGGAGGCTGTTGGCAGACGGTCGCGGTTCCCGCGCAGGTCCCGCTCCCCGAACACGCGTCCTGTGAGGTACAGGCGTTCGCGTCGTCGCAGGCGGCGCCAGCAGCCCTGGGCGAGTAGCTGCAGCTTCCGTTCTGGCACGTGCCTGCCGACTGGTAGCAGGGACCAGGCGGTTGATTGCAGGTCACACCCAGACACGGGTCGGCTCTGCAGGCTCCAGCAGCGCACCCGAAGGGGCACGATTGATCGACCCGCACGTAGTTGCAGGTTCCCGTCGAACAGGTGCCGGGCGTGGTCCACGTGGTGCGGGTGTTGGGCCCGAAGCATGAAGCCGCTGGAGGTGTCGTGCAGCTCATCGCCGTGCCCTGGCAGGTGCCACCCTGGCAGGCATCACCCACCGTGCAGGCATTGCCATCGTTGCAGGTGCTCCCGCCTGGGCGGGGCTGATAGGTGCAGCTTCCGCCAACGCACGTGCCCGTCGCCTGAAAGCACTGGCCCGGGGGCTGGTTGCACACCACCCCAGCACAGGGGTCGCCATTGCAGACCCCGTTGGCGCAGCCGCCAGCGCACGCGCGATCGGTGCGAAGGTACTGGCACGCGCCGGCTGTGCAGACTCCCGGCGAGGTCCAGGTCGTGAGGGTCGTGGGGCCGGCGCAGGTCGATGCAGGCGGCGATGTGCAGGCGAGCGGCTGGCCCTCGCAGACGCCGGCTCGACAGGCATCACCAGCGGTGCATGCGCTGCCATCGTCACACGCGCTGCCGTCGGTGCGTGGCGCGTAGGTGCAGCTGCCTGCCTGGCAGGTGCCGATGGGCTGCGCGCACTGATCCGGCGGGCGATTGCACACGACGCCGCTGCAGGGGTCGCCACGACACACTCCGCCAACGCAGCCTCCGGCGCAGGTCTGCTCGGCACGGGCATAGGTGCAGCTCCCCGCCGCACAGACGCCCGGCGCGACAAACAGCGTGAGGGTGTTCGGGCCAGAGCAGGTCGGCGCCGCTGGCGTCACACAGACGAGCGGCGCCCCGATGCATCTGCCCGCTTCGCAGACGTCGTTCGTCGTGCACCCATTCCCATCGTCGCAGGCCGTACCGGTCGATGGCGCATAGGTGCAGAGGCCCCGCTCGCAGGTTCCGGTGGGCTGGTGGCACGGGCCTGGCGGCTGGGTGCACGTCACTCCAGCGCAGAGGTCTTCCTCGGTGGCGGTTCCGACCAGCGAGACGAGCTGTTCCGCGCCGTTCTCGGCGTCGCTCAGGATCAGCAGCCGGGCCCAGTGGCCACCTTCCGTCTTCGGCCGATAGCGCAGTGTCAGCGTGAGCGTCTGGTCGGCCTCGAGCTCCATCGAGCTCGGCAGCACGAGCTCGAAGCTGGTGGCGGCCTCTCCCACGAGGGTCAGCGCAGAGAAGTGAAGCGTGGTCTTGCTCTCGCTCCGAAGCGTGAGGGGCTGCTCCGCGACGGCGCCGACCGCGATGGTGCCGAACGAGAGGGAGGAGGTGCTCAACCCCAGGCGTGGTGAGACGACGACGCTTCGCTCGGCGCCGCAGCCGAGAACCAGGAGCGCGGTGAGCGCGAGGCAGGTACGCATGACGACCCTCTCCATTAGCGGGGCACCAGTCGACGCAACAAGCATCGTCCATATTGCGTCAGTGAGCTCCATGTTGCTGGTGTCGACGTGCGGTTCAGGATTCAGCGTCAGCGAGGAACGTGACCTTCTTCCCCCACGCTTTGGAGAGGACGCGCTTGACGGCTTTTCCTGCTCCGGTGACGGCGAGCGACTGGAGCGCGGGAAAGTTCGCTGGCGTGAGCGCGCTGACCTTCTCGAGCGACTTGGCGTCGTTCCACCCGTCTCCGAGCTCGTGATGGCTGAGGCTGAGGTGCTCGAGCGTCTTGCCGGCACCACGGCTCACGTGGGTGAGCAGCGCGCCCGTGAAGCGGTTGCGCAATCGGGTCAGCGAGAGTGACTTGAGTCCCGCGAGCGCAGGCGCCAGCAGGTCGAGGCCGATGTCGTCGACCCAGGTGTCGCCTTCGCTGACGAAGGCCTCGGGGTTGCGCAGGTCGAGTCCGTACAGCGTTCCCAGCGGCAGCGCGGCGAGCTTCTTCATGACGATGCGGGTGGGCACCTTCGTCCACTCCACGATGAGCCTCGGGCCGAGCAGACGAATGGGCTCGAAGCTGCCCAGGAACTTCTCGGGCGCGACGGTGACGTGCGACACGAACCCGGGCTCGGTCTCGCTATCGACCCAGGTCTTCACCGCGGGTCTCGCTTCGCCAAGCCATTCTCCACGGTGCTTCTTCAGCAGCGCCTGTCGTCGTTTGTCCTGCTCGGGGCTGCGCTTCTTCAGAATCGACAGCTGAACGAACTCGCCGCGACTCGTCTCGCCGCGTTCGATGAGCGCATCGGCCAGCACGGCATAGCGGACGAAGTCGTGAGGGGCTTGCCACACGGACGCGAACGCATCGGACGAGAGCGTGCTCTTCTTCGGCGCAGGAGCGGGCGCCGGGGCCGCACCTCCATCGAGCAGCGCGTGCAGCTTCTGCGGCGCGAGGTCCCGCGGACTCTCGCCGCGACTGTTCTTCAGATCCGGGTTCGCGCCTGCCTTGATCAACAGCTCGACGTACTTCACCAGGCGCTTCTTGACGGCGACGTGCAGGGCGGTCGAGCCCGCGGGAAAGCCGCCCGTCTCGTTCACGTTGGGCTTCGGTCTGGCGAGCAGCGCCGCGACGAGTTTCGGGTGGTCGTACTCGACCGCCCTCAGCAACAGCTCGGGCCCGTCGATGGGGGCGTGGTGTTCGAGCAACAGCTCGACGAGCGGCTGTGACCTGGGCCCACAGGCGCGGGCGATGAGCCCTGGTTTGACCTTCGCTCCCGCTGCAAGCAGAGCGCGCGCCACCTCGAGCCGGTCATCCGAGAGCTGCTGGGTGTCGTTGCCGACGTTGCACGCGAACTCGAGCGGGGTCTGCGCCTCGTCACTGTCGCAGGGCCTGGCGAGGTCGAGCGGAGGCTTGTGCTCGAGCAGCGCGAGCACGGCCGGTTTGAACAAGAAACAACACGCGTGGTGCAACGGAGTCGCGCCATTGAAGACCGTGCTGGTGGCACGTGCGAGCTTCGGCTCGGCGTCGAGCGCGGCCTTCGCTTTGTGAAAGTCCTTGTTCTTGAAGAGTGAGACGAGTTCGTCAGCGGTCATGAGGTGATGACACTTCGAGTCGGAAAGACGTGCAGAAGGCGAGTGGAGTTCGACGCGCGATTCCGTTTAGCTCCGCTCGTCCGATGACCGTCACGAAGCTCAGAACGGCTCTGTCTGTTGCGCTCGAGCACCGGCGCGTCACCACGCACGACGTGAAAGCCATCGAGCAGGCCGTGACCGATGGGCGCGGGGTGTCGTCGACGGAGGCCGCCGCGCTGCGTGCGTTCCTGAATCGTCACCACGACCGCTTCGACTCGGCGGCGACGACCGCGATGAACGCGCTGCTCGAGTCGGCACCACCGCCGCCACCTCCTGCACAGCTCGACTCGACTCCCGCCGTCGTCGATTGGGCGACCTTCTCGGTTCCGTCGAGTCGCGAGCAGGTGACGGGTTCGCAGCGAAACGAAGGCCTCGCCACGTTCGACGAACTCGCCGCCCAGGTCAGCTCCGGTGTGCTCGGTGAGGCTGATCAGCTGCTGCTCGCTGCGGCCACGGCACGCGTCGGCATCATGGGTGAAGCGCAGGCCACCAGAGCAGTGGCGCGCCTCGCCGCGCTCGACCCCGCTGAACGTTCGGCCTTCGGGCAGCTCGCTGATCATGCCGAGTCTCCACTCGAGCGCGCGTTCCTCTACAAAGCCCTCGGCGCGGGCTCGACGCCGGCCGAAATCACCGCCTTCGCCGAGACGATTCACGGCTGGCCCAACGAGCGGTTGCTCACCGAACTCTCCCTCTCCGACGCCATCACCAGCGATGGCCAGCAGACCGGCCTCATTCAACAGTTCAACGGCTCGTGCGTGGTGACGACGGCCCAGCTGCTCCGTGGAGAGGTCGACCCGGTCTACGCGCTCGAGGTGCGGCGTCAGAACCCGAAGCTGCACTCGGCCGATGAGCACGACCCGTTCAAGTGGAACCCTTCGCTCGCGAAGGAGCAGGGCGCGCAGCTCGACCGGGCTGGCGGCTATCCGACTCCACGAATTCAGGGCGGCGTCGGCGTGAAGCACACCGTCATCGACACGCTCTACAACGCGCACACCGACCGCTCCGGCTTCGTCTACGCGCTCTCGGCCATCGGTGATTCTCCCGAGCTGACGACCGACGTGCTGCTCGACCGCCTCGCGAATCAGCTCGAGCGCGGCATTCCCACGCCGGTGCTGGTGGGTGACTCCATCTCGGCGAAGCGGCACGCGATGCTGGCGCTCGAGGTGAGTGGTGAAGGTGAAACACAGAAGTTCCTCATGCACGACCCGTGGAGCGGCAACACGCTCGAGGTCTCGCGCCAGCAGTTCCGTGACACCAGCGCGCCGCTGGGAGACTTCAATCGCATCGGCGCGATTCACGTCGCGACGCCGAAGCCGAACTGATCAGTCGGCCGAGTCGAGGTGTTGCTCCATCGTCTGCAGCCAGAACAGCTCGCTCGAGTCCCACACCGGGCTGCCTCCGACCGCGGCCACCGCCTGCGCCCAGCTCAACATCTCGGCGCGCATCGCAGCACCCGTCGGACCCGGCCCTGCCCAGACCTTCAACGCACGCAGCGCCACCAACCGTTCTGCTGGGCTCAACCGTCGCTGACGGAGCTGGTCCAGCACGCGGTACGTGTGGTCGAGCCGGAACAACGGCGCGCCACACTGCGTGTTCAAGCGCTCGGTCAACGCCTCGGCGTAGGCCTGCAGCAGCGCTTCTTCGTTGGGTTCGATCTTCCCGTCGGCCCACGCCATCTCGACGACGGGAATGAGCTCGGCGAGGTAGACATCTCGTCCTCGAAACCCGAGCTCTTCGAGGTCGCTCAGCGCCTTCACTGTCTCGACGTTCATGATCAGCTGGTAGCGACGCGCCACGAACTGTCCGTCACGAAATGTGAACGCGAAGCGACGACGGAACCGAAGAATCGCCGGTCAGCCTTCGGAGCCAGTCACCCCGCGCCGAAGGCCGAGGACGCCTGCGATGTCATCGGCCGCGCGCTGAATCAACATCATCACGTCGGGGCCATTCGTCCACGCCCAGAACATGAGGTCGAACGCGCCGTTCCTGGGCGCGGCCTCCACTGGGTCGAGCAGGCCTGCGTCGATGAGCTCCGCGCGGTGCGCTGACAACCAGCTCGTGGTCACCTGCCTGAGCTGCTGCTCAGACGCCTTGAGCTTCCGCGGAAGCTCCTCTGACGCGAGCAGGTCGAGGAAGCTCTCACGATGGGCCGGCACGAAGAGCACGCGGCCGGCTCCCGCCACGACCTTCCCGATGCCTGCGTTGTCGAGGGCGAGCGCCTTTCCCTTCTTCGCCTTCGCGCGCGCTGCCGCTGTCACTCCAGCAATCGACCAGGTCTGCTCTTTGCCCGTCGCGACATCGAGCGCGACCACCGTGTCGACCTCGCGCTGGTACACGAGCCGCGCCCCATCGAAGGCCGTCAGGTCGCGAAGGGTGAGCTCGACCACACCGCCGCGCGTGGCCCCGTCCCAACCGACCCGCAAGGCGCGGCCCTGCTGTGCACGCGGCTCGAAGCAGACCAGCAGGAACTCCTCACGTGAAGGAAACACCTGAAGCACCGAGGCCGTTGGGGTCTTCAGGGGCGCGCGCCAGTGAAGCGAGGCGGTCGTCGCGGTGACGGTCGCGCAGGCGAGCTCACCATCGAGCACGAAGAGCAGGCGCTCTCCCAACGCGACAGGCAGACACGCGCAACCGAGAGGCTCCGGCTCCGCTGCGCCTCCGACCAGGTCGAGCTGAGGCCGGGTCGCCGCGTTGTCCCACGTCGACTGGTCGAAGAGGGGCGGCGTCGCTTCGGCCTTCGACGCGTCCTCGACGATTCGCAGGTGGCCCGGCCCATAGCCGTAGCTTCGCAGGAGCCGGCCGTCGGGCAGCATCGTCTGCGGCGCGTGCTTCTGGGTCGAGATCGGCTTGAGCGTCTCGGCGTCGAGCACCTTCGAGGCGTAGGTGTACTGCCACGGCGTCCACAGCACGGGCGGCGTTCCTTCGCTGACGACGAAGGTGCGCGAGGGTGTCGCGATGGGCTGCGGCACGTTCTTGACCGCGCCATCACGACCAACCCGAGTGAGGCCGAACAGGTCGAGGAAGAAGAACGCTCCGTCTGAGAGGACGTGGTGCACGGTGGAGTCTCCGAAGAAGGTGCCTGACGGTAGCCGACCTCGAGGTGGCTCAGGGCGTGAGCGTCTTGCAGGCCTCGATGGCCTCGGCGCGCACGGCCTCGCTCACGAACACGCTGCCGCGGCAGTAGACGCCAAGGTCTTCGCGGTAGAGCACGAACGCGGGCTGGCCCTTGTCTTCGGCGTCGTCGAGGTACTTCTGCACGCCGGTGATGAGCCACCCCGAGGGCAGCTTCGTCTTCTCGGCGACCGAGATGAACAACGAGCCGAAGTCCTGGAACGTCTTGTCCTTCTGCAGCTTCTTCGCGTAGCCCTCGACGTCCTTCGGGCGGTCGCCGGGGAACGCGTCGAGATAGAAACGGTTCGGCACGTTCATGTCGTCGGCACCGGGCGTGTACTTCTCGAAGGTCCAGCTCTGGAGCGCGGCGTTGAACTCACCCGACCAGCCCTCGGCGACCGAAGGCTTCAGCTTCGCGAGGTCGACCTTCTTCGGCTTGTCCTTCGCGAGGGCGAAAGAGGCTGCGAGCGAAAAACAGAGCACTGCGCCAAGAGTTCGTTTCATGTGGGCTCCAGATGAGGGGTGAAGGTCACTCACAGCCGAGACGCCGCGGGCCTGGCCGATTTTGCGTGGCCGTTCTCGTCGTCTTGGCCGGGTGCAAACGCAGCGCGCCTGCCTCGTTCGAGTGTGTGAGCTGTCATGCCTCGCAGGTCGAACGGCTCGCACGCTCGACGCACGCGAGAGGCCAGGCGGTCGCGACGGCGCGAACCGTTCCCGAAGGCAGCGTCGACGAGTTCGGCGTGCGACACGACGACGGCGGCGTGGCGGTGCGATGGACTGGTGGTCAGGGCCGCGCGCACTTCACCATCGGCGTCGAGCCCATCAGCCAGCTCGCGGTCGAGGTGAACGGCCGACTGCAGGTGCCTCCGATTGGCTGGCTCGCTGATGGTGGCTGGGTTCGCGTTCCCACGCCCGAAGGTGACGCGTTCGACTGGAGGACGCCGGCGTTCAACTGGAACGGGAGCTGCGCGCCCTGCCACGCCACGAACTTCAGGCTCGGGCTCACCGACGCGGGCACTATCGAGAGTTCGTGGAGCTCGTTGTCCGTCTCCTGCCGTGCGTGTCACGCAGACGAAGCCGGTCACGCGAAGTGGCTCGCCGAGGGAAAGCCGGCCTCGGACTCGTCGGGGTTCTCGTTCTCGTTGAGGCAGCGCTCGGTGTTCTCGTTCTCCGACGGTGGCGCCATCGCCCGGACGACGCCGACGCGCGATGTGCAGCTCGAGGTCTGCGCCGCCTGTCACTCGCGACGCCGCGCGCTCACGGATGACGGGCAGACGAGCGCGAAGTTCTTCGACCGCTTCGAGCCCGGGCTGCTGACTGAAGGCGTGTACTCACCTGCTGGCGAGGTCGTCGACGAGGTCTACGAGACGGGCTCGTTCCTCATGAGCCGCATGGAGCGCGCCGGTGTTCGCTGCAGCGACTGCCACGACTCGCACTCGGGAACACTGCGGGCCGAAGGCAATGCGTTGTGCGCGCGGTGTCATCGCTCCGAGGTGTTCGATGCGCCGACGCATCATCGCCACCCGGGCTCGAAGTGCGTCGCCTGCCACATGCCGCCGACGACGTTCCTCGGAGTCGACGTGCGACATGATCATTCGCTGCGTCGCCCGACTGCGGCCGTGTGCGCGCGCTGTCACGCCGAGAAGGGCCAGCTGCCAGGTCGACAGGAAGGTCTCGCGTTCGAGGCTGCGTTCGCTGAACGGGTCGACGCGCCGGTCCGCCTTCGCGAGTTGATCAACGACGTGAACACGTCCTCCTTCGAGCGTGCCTCCGCACTGGCGCTCATCGGCGGAGCGGTCACGTCAGGCGACGATTGGACCCGTTATGGCGTCGCGCGCGGCCTTTCGCTCTTGCCTCCATCGGAGCGTGAACGGATCGGGCGTCCACTGCTCGCTGATCCACGTCGTGCGATTCGAGCTCAAGCGGCCCGTGCGCTCGGTGAACGAACGCCCGAACTCGACGAAGCCGAACGCGTCAACGGACTTCGCGGAGAGTCATGGCTCAACCGCGGCGACCTCGAGACCGGCCTGCGCGCGGACCCCACGTACGTGCCGCTGTTAATCAACCTGGCGGATCAACGACGCAAGCGCGCCATCGAACTGCTGACTCCACCCGCGTCACGTCCCGGCCCCTGGCAGACGAGCGCCGCGTACGCGCTCGGCCTTGCGCACTGGCGGGCGAAGAACGCCGAAGCCGCGCACGCCGCCTTCACGCTCGCCGCGACCGACGGCACTGCCGCGCACCTCGTCGCCTGGTGTCTCTCGGAGCGTCAGCTCCACGGCGCCGCGAGGGGCTGGCTCAGGTGGCAGGTCGCGCTGAATCAGCACCCCGGCATGACCGCACTTCTCGACCTTGGTGAGGCGTGGGCTCGCGAAGATCACGACGAAGCGTTCCGCGCCTTCATCAGCCGCGAGCGCCTCAGGTTCGTGCCGCGCTGATTCTTGCCTCACTGCTCGCCGGAGACGACGCCATAGGGCCCAATGAAGGAGCCCGGCGTCAACCCATCGACGATCGCGAACGCTGCCTGCACCGCATACGGAAAGCCCGCGTCGGTGACTCCGGTGACGCCGTTGCAGCCCGCGTTGAGGCCGTTGAGCGTGTTTGCGCCGAAGAAGGGCCGCATCGTGTTCTGGTTGAAGGTGAAAGTCGGCATCGCCGCGAGAGAGCTGTTGCCTCCCGTGAGCGTGTTGGTCCAGGCCTGGTCACCGTGCAGGAGGGCTCCAGCAGCGCTGAAGACTGCCGCGTGGAGCTGGAAGGTCTCGGTGCCGACGCGGTGCACCTGCAGCTCGAAGCGATAGACGGTGCCCGTCGCCAACACAGGCGTGTACCAACGGCTGTTCGCGAAGCTGTTCTCGTTCAGGTTCACCTGAAGCCCGAGGTACGCCTGCCAGGTGGTGTCGGTGAGGGCCTCGCTGTTGAAAGCCCAGCTGACGTCACCCTGCGCGTTGCCGTCTTGAATTGGGTGCTGCCGATTGTCGATGGGCCAGTTCGGTTGGTCGTGACGGTAGTACCAGCGGTAGTTGCGCGTGCCGCCGACGCCAGGCACGGGCAGCCCCGTCTTGCGAAGCAGCACGAAGGTGTTGCTGCGGAAGACCACGTTGAGAGCCCGCGCTGTCGGGAAACCGGGCGGAGCCGCGATGATCTCTCCCGCCATGTTCCCGCCAACGATGTCCCAGCGACCATTGTCTGAGGACGAGGTGTTGGCCGTGCCGAGCGGCGCAGTCCGCCAGTCAGAGAAGAAGACCGGAGTCAGCAACCCGCCGTCGCTGGCCTGACCACCGGCCGCGGATCCACCGGCGCTCGCGGATCCACCAGCGATCGCGGATCCACCAGCGGTCGCGGATCCACCAGCCGTCGCCGATCCACCAGCGCTCGCGGATCCACCAGCGGTCGCCGATCCACCAGCCGTCGCCGATCCACCAGCGATCGCGGATCCACCAGCGATCGCGGATCCGCCAGCGGTCGCGGATCCACCGGCGCTCACGGATCCACCAGCAGTCGCGGATCCACCAGCGCTCGCGGATCCACCGGCGCTCGCGGATCCACCGGCGCTCGCGCTTCCACCAGCCGAAGGTGTCACGCATTCGCACGGGCCGAACGTTCCCGCGGCCGAGCACACCTGCGCGCCCGTGGCGCCCGAGGTGCACCCACAGGTCTGACTCGTACCTTCGACGCAGCGTGGAGTGTTTCCACAGTCAACGAGAAGAGAGACCGCGACGACCAGAAGAACCGGCATGAGTCGAGTCATGGGTCGCGATTGTGCGACTCCAGCCCCCACCCCCGTCAACCGCGTATCTCCGCGACACTGAACGTGTCATGGGCCCCTCATGGGCTTGCCGAACACCGCCGAGCGCCGAATCGCGCTCTTCATCGACTTCGAGAACCTCGTCACCAACACCGGGTTCACCGCCACCAACTTCGACCTGCAGCCATCGCTCGACCGTTTGCTCGAGCAAGGCAAGGTCATCTTCCGCCGCGCGTACTGTGACTGGTCGCGCTTCCACGACGCGAAGGCGCACCTGCATCAGCTGGGCGTCGAGCTCGTCGACGTGCCGCCTTCGACCCGCGCGGGAAAGAACGCCGCCGACATGCGGCTCGTCATCGACGCGCTCGAGCTCTGCTACGCGCGCGAGCACATCAACACCTACGTCATTGCGTCGGGTGACAGCGACTTCGTGCCGCTCGCCGCCAAGCTTCGCGAGAACGACCGCTACGTCATCGGCATCGGCGTGAAGCAGGCCACGTCGCCGATGTTCGTGAAGGCGTGCGACGAGTTCGTCTACCTCGAGTCGACGTCCCGTGAGCGCGAGCGTGAACGTGAACGCGACGACCATCGCAAGCCGCGCTCCACCGAGACGACGTCGACGGGTGCTCCCGCGGCGAAGCGGCGCCAGGAGATTCCCAGCGTCGTGCGCCAGGTGGTGTCGTCACTGCTCGCCCGCGCCACCGGCCCGCTCAACCCGTCGTTCATCAAAGAAGCCCTCGTGCGCAAGAAGCCCGACTTCGACGAGCGCGACTACGGCTTCTCGTCCTTCAGCCGCCTGCTCGAGGCGATGGAGAAGGAAGGCCTGCTCACCCGCATTCAGCAGGGCCGCCAGACGTACGTGACGTCGAAAGATGGCGCTCCCGAGCCGCGCGTCGATGAGCCTCGTGACGAGGGGCGCGCCGAGCCCGCGCCGCGCTCCGAGGACTCCCACGAGACGCCGCCACGCGCGCCCATCATTCGCGTCGAAGAAGAGTCGATTCCGGACCCCGACGAAGAGGGCTGAGCCAGAATCGGGGCATGCGCTTCGAGTTCACGGAAGGCAGCAGCCGCAAGTTCTGGGAAGCCACGCTCGAGAACGCGTCCCTGCTCGTGAAGTGGGGGCGCCTGGGCACCTCAGGGCAGCAGAAGACGCACGCGTTCGAGACGCCGGCTGAAGCGCGCGCCGAGCTCGAGGTGCTCGTCACCGAGAAGACGAAGAAGGGCTACCGCCGCGTCGACGCGCCTGCGCAGCCTCCACGCGACCCGAAGCTCGAGAAGGCGATGTTCGAGGCGCCCGCTGATGACGGCCGCGCGCTCGTCTACGCCGACTGGCTGCAGACCAACGGCAACGCGTGGGGTGAGCTGATCAGCGTGCAGCACGCGCTCGAGGCGAAGCCGAAGGACAAGATGTTGCGCGCGAAAGAGAAGGCGCTGCTCGCGGCGCTCCCGTTGCCGCCGGCCGACCTCGGCAGCGTCACCTGGCGGCGCGGGCTGCTCGACACGCTGCACGTCTTCAACGAGCGCGATTGGATGGACGATTCGTACGACGTGCTCGCCACCATTCAGCCCGTGCTCGACCTGCCCATGTGTGACGGCCTTCGCGAGCTGCGCACCGGCGTCATCCGCTGGGACCGCAACACCACCGACGTGCCGGCGGTGCTCGCTGCTGCGTCGAAGCGGCCCTTCGCGCCACGGCTCGAGCGCCTCGTGCTCGGCGACATCTCGCGCAACGTCGACATGGACCATCACGTCATCGGCGACGTGCGCGCGCTGTCGAAGCAGTTCCCCAACCTGAAGTTCCTCAAGCTGCACTCCGGCGCGGCGAGCTGGTCGGGCCCGGACAACTTCCACTTCGGGCCGCTGGCGCTCTCGGCGCTCGACACGCTCATCATCGAGACCTGCTCGATGTCGACGAAGCGCCTCGCGCAGGTGCTGAAGAGCTCGCTGCCGAAGGTGACGACGCTCGAGCTGTGGTTCGGCTCCACGGACTACGGCGCTGACGTGAAAGTGAAGCACCTGAAGCCGCTGCTCGACGGAGCCGTCTTCCCCAAAGTCACCGACCTCGGCCTGCGCAACGCCGAGTTCACCAACGAGCTGGCCGCGGCGCTTCCGACGAGTGCGATTGCGAAGCGGCTCGTTCGGCTCGACCTCTCGATGGGCGTGCTCGACGCGACGGGTGTGAAGTTGCTCGTCGCGGGCGCGAAGTCGTTCAAGCAGCTGAAGACGCTCGTCGTCTCTCAGAGCCATCTCACGCCAGCCGACGTCAAGGCGCTGAAGCAGGCCTTCCCTGGCGTCGGCCTCGAAGCGAAGGACCAGAAGAACGACACCACCGACCCGAACCACCGCTACGTCAGCATCGGCGAGTGAGGGGCCAACCGATGAAGCGCGTTCTACTCGTTCTCGAGCCACGGCCGACCGCCCCACCGCTGACGAAGGCGCTGTTCGACCGCACGCAAGAGCTCACCTGGGTGCCGGCGAACTCGGTCGACGAAGCCCGGCGCGTGTTGTCGGCAGACAGGTTCGACGCCATTTTCGTGGAGCCTCCGCGGAAGACGATGTCCTTCAACGCCTTCGTGTCGTTCGTGGGTCGGCTCGAGCCGCGGCCGCTGCTCCTCGTGCTCGGCGCTGACGCTCCGGGTGGCAGGCGCATCGAGCCGGGCGACCCCACGTACGTGGCTGATCAGATCCTCGACCTTCTCGGCCTGCGCAGGTCGGCGGTGCACGACCTCGAGACGGTGGCAGAGCTCTACGTTCGCAGGCCCTTCGAGCTTCATGTCGTGCGCGAGCCGGGCTCCGAGGTGCTGATGGTTCGCGGCAGCGCCTCGCGTGAACTGGATGAGGACGAGGTGATGCTGGCGCGCCGCGCGATGGAGGCCGGCCAGCCTGCGACGCTCGAGGTCTTCTGGGACGACCCTCGCCCGCACGCGCTCTTCGCGGTTTCTCCGGGGCGGAGCCTTCGTGAGGTGCTCTCGCGACGCCCGCTCTCGGTTCCCGAGGTGCTGGCCGTGATTCGTGGCGTGGCGATGGCGATGCGCGCGATGCACGAACGCGACCTCAGCGCGGGACTGCTCGGGGCGGGGCGCGTGTGGTTGGGCGTCGACGGCTCCGTCTCGCTGCCCGGCCACGGCTTCGCGCAGCTCACACCAGAGCGAATGCGGTTCGCGCCACCCATCGCGGGCCTCGACCCGCCCGAACACGACGGGCCACCAGCGCCGGAAGGCGACGCCTTTCGCCTGGGAACGTTGCTCCATTCGCTGCTGGGCGTGCGGGCGTTCGACGGCGTCGACCTGTTCGCCTTCCTCTCTGGAACCTGGCCCGCCTGGCCCGAGCGGGTGACGGCAAAGCTGGGTCCGGCCGCGCCCCTGCTCGACGCGCTGCTCTCGTGGTCGCAACCACGCGCGGTGGCAACGAGGCCACGTGGTGAACGCCTGGTCGCGCTGGTGGCGCAGTACGCTCCGTCCGACTCCACCCTGCTGCTGCAGCGGCTCGCCTCGGAGTGAAGAGGCGCCGTCGTCGTCATCGAGACGAGTTCGTCGCTGTGACCACGACCAACGTCCGCGCCGTCGCGGCCAACGGCGCGAGCCTCGACGAAGACTCGCTCGTCGTTCATGGCCGAAGGAGCCCTCGCCTGGCGGCTGAGCAAGGACTGAGCGGCGATTTCAGGAGCCGGGGCGCCGGCCTGAGCCAGACTCGGGACATGGGCTTCGACTTCACGAGGAGAACCGGCGCGTGATTCCCCGCGTGTACCTGGAGGTCACCTCGCAGTGTAACTACCGCTGCGTCTACTGCCCGCACCCCACGATGCAGCGCTCGAAGCAGCACATCGAGTGGGAGCTGGCGACCGAGGCGCTGCGACAGATTCGAGACGGGCGCATCGGAGAGCGTGTCTGGCTGAACTACCTCGGCGAGCCGCTCCTCTATCCACCGCTCTTCGACCTCGCGCAGTACGCGACGACGCTGGGGCTCTCGACGCACGTCATCACCAACGGCAGCCTGCTCACCGCCGCGATGGTCGAGCGCATCGCCCGGAGCACGCTGTCGACCATCAAGGTCTCGCACGACTCCACCTTCGGTGACTCGGCCGCGGCGCACGGCGCTCCACGCTTTCCGCCAGCGTCCATCCTCGAGGGCATCGGCCGGTTGATCAGCGCCGTCGAAGGAACGGGCAAACGCGTGGTGGTGATTCTGATGACGACCGCGCCCGGCTTTCCCGGTGGCATCGAAGGCCTCGAGCTCATCTCGACGCGTCAGGCGCTGCGTGACGAAGTCGCTGCCGTGCTCGACGAGGCTGGACGACACCTGCGGCTGCCTGCACACGACCACGTCTGGGCGAAGCTCGACGCGCTCAGCTGGCACACGTGGAACGCAGACCTCGTCATCTCCGACACGCTGGCCATCGAGGTGCGGCCGGCGCTGAACTGGGGCAACGCGCTCACCACCCGCCACGTCGAGCTGGCGACGCACGGCACCTGCAACGCGCTCGTCGAGAAGGTCGCGGTGCTCGTCAACGGCGACGTGGTGCCCTGCTGCGTCGACTCCGAGGGCGCGCTGGTGCTGGGCAACGTGCGGGAGCGGCCGCTGGTCGAGATTCTCGCGTCGGCGCGCGCGCGGGCGCTACGGCAGGGGTTTGCGGAGGGCCGCGTTGTCGAGCCCTTCTGCCAACGCTGTCTCGGGCGCGTCACCCCGCAGCAACCGGCGCAGCACTGAAGCCGCTGCCTCGTTTCCAGGCTCCCAGCTCACGGGCTTCACGGCCTGCGACTTCAGCTCGCGAAGCGTCTGCTCGAAGGCGTCGTAGCCCTCGCTGAGCCGCGCGACGCGCAGGTTCGGGTTGGCGCGAACGGCCTCTTCGGCCGCGGCCTCCTGACCGCTGGTGCGAAACGCGGTGCCATTGATGGGCACGACGACTCCCCGCTTCTTCAGCGCGACGAACTCGCTGACGAGGTTGCGGCCCGCGCGGCCCACGACGACGTCGGCTCCAGCGAGGTCGGTGGCGACGTCTGCTGCGTCGGGAACGATGGTGACGCCAGGCCCAGGTGCGGGCAGCTCGGCGGCGAGCGATGGATCCGACACGAAGAGCTTCGCGCTCGTGAGTTCGAGCGCCGCACACGCGCGCAGCACCCACGTTCCCAGCTGCAGCGTGCCCGCGCGAAAGTGGTCCGACGTGTTCTGACTGCCACCGCCGAGCACCGCCGTGAGCGCCAGCCCGCCTGAGTGGTTCTTCGCCCGTAGCACTGCGGGCCGAACGAGCGTGTTGACCTCGAGCACACGGCCCGCGCGACCGCCCAGCATCGTCGTGCCGTGGGGAAGCCGCTCGATGCCATGCGCGATGACGCAGTGGGCGCGCGCGTAGAAGTGGCGGAACAGCGACACGGCCAGCGGCGCGTTGCCCGGGTTGTGCAGGTCGAGCGGGTGCGCCAACACCACCGTCGGCACACCGAGCAGCTCACTTGTCAGCTCGACGAGGTAGGGCTCTCCATCGTTGACGACGAGCGTCGGCGCAAACGCAGCCAGGGCGGTCATCGCCCGACTCGTCTCCGGACCGAACGGCGTGCAGAAGGAATTCGGCGCGAGCGGTGGAAGCCCCTCGAAGAGGTCGATGACGTTCGCGCCCGCGTTCCGCAGGTACGCGACGCCGCGCTCGTACGAGAGGAAGAGTGACTCCAGGCCGGGAGTCGACTCGCGCAGCATCGCCTCGAGCGCGACGGCGCCCATCACCTTCCCGAGGCCGGGATAGCCGCGACAGATGAAGGCGACACGAGGACTGATCATCGCGCACCCTCACGTCGAGAGGACGAGACGTGCAGACGCATCGCGCACCCCGGTCGAAGGAACGCAACGCGCCGGCTGATCATCGAGCACCACGCAGAGGAGCCGGGAGCGCCAGCGGTCGAGGCGTCGCCGGACACATCGCGCACCCCGATCGAAGGAGCGCAACGCGCCGGCTGATCATCGAGCACCGCGCAGAGGAGACGGGAGCGCCAGCGCTCGAGGCGTCGCCGGACCCATCGCGCACCCCGATCGAAGGAACGCAACGCGACGGCTGATCATCGAGCACCACGCAGAGGAGCCGGGAGCGCCAGCGGTCGAGGCGTCGCCGGACACATCGAGCACGTGGGCTCATCCTCGCGTCGGAAGAAGGCCTCGACCTCATCATCCGTCGCGGAGGCCTCGAGCGGCTGGTACCCGAGATACGGACGCCACGCTTCACCGAGGCCGTATCGCGCGTGTTGCATCGGAAGGTACGCGAGCGGTGCGCACTTCCAGATTCGGCCTTCATGCAGCTGTGGCGCGTGTTTCGCGGGGCACACCTCCCAGCTCTGACGGGGCTGACCATCGGAGAAGGGGGCCATCGACGCGCCGAAGCCGGTGTACCGCTGCGTCCACCCCATCCACACCTGCTTGAAGGAGACGCGCAGCCCGTGTTCGCGCTCCCAGCGTCGGGCCAGCTGCACGGCGCTCTCGACCTCCGCTGCGTACTCGGCGCTCGGGTGGTGAATGGTGAAGTCGAGCTTCGCGTTGCCCTGCAGCGCGGCCGGCAGGTCGGGGTGCCGATGCAGCAACAGCCCATTCGTCGACACCCGAAGGAGCGCCTCAGGCCAGCAGCGGCGCGCCAGACGCACCAACTCGGTGAGGTTCGGGTTCAGGGTGGGCTCGCCGCCGAGCAAACACAGCACCCGTGGCTGCAGGCGATGACTCCAGAGCGCGAACGACGCCTCCGCGGCTTCGAGCGAGAGGGTTCCGCGATGGGTGTGATTGGAGTAGTGAGAACAGCTCTCACACGCGAGGTTGCATGCGTGCGCGACATGCACCTCGAGGCTCTCGATGGCGCAGCTGCGAGCAGTCACGCGATGCACCTCATCACGCCAATCTATCTCGACGCCGGGTTGCTCCCGCACTTTCTCAGGCACTACTCGCAGCTCGGCGTCACCACGTTTCACTTCAGCGTCAACACGCGGCTGAACTTTGGAATCGAGGCCGAGGTGCGACGGCACTGCGAAGGCTTCCCGGCCTTCGTCGAAGCCGTCTACGAGATGGATGACGTCACGCAGGACGTCGCGCCGCACCTCAACCGCATTCGTGAGCGCTGCGTGGGTCCCGACGAGTGGGTCAGCGTCGTCGACCTCGACGAGTTCTATGAGGTGCCAGTGCCGCTCTCGCAGTTTCTCGCCGAACGCGACGCTGCGGGTGAAGACCACGTCGTGGGCCGCTTCGTCGACCGCCTCGCGCCGAACGGTGAGCTACCGCCGCTCACCGACACGCCCTCGCTCGACCTGCAGTTCCCACTCAAGCGGCGAATCACCCGCATGCTGGTCGGCGGCAACGACGCCAAGGTCGTGTTGCACAAGGGCCGTCACACCATCGTGCGCGGGCACCACGTCATCGAGGGCGGTCGTTTGCGCAGCCCCATCGAACTGCCGCTCAACCACTACAAGTGGAAGGCGGGCGTCATCGAGCGGCTGCGCGAGCGCCTGAAGGTGCACGAGGAGCGCGGGCTGCCCTGGGCCAACGAGTCCCGAAGCCTGCTCGCGCACCATGCGCACCATGGCCGCATCGACATCGATGACCCGCGCTTTGGGTGGCGCTGAGGGGTGAGCCCCCGAGGCGCGGTGCGACGGCTTGACCCGAGCCGGCCGTCAGTTTCCTGACGCGGCGGCACGTCACGGCTGCCGTTACCTCTTCGAGCACTCGTCGAAGCGGAGGGATCAGCGTGGCGTCTGCCGCTCCACAGAGAGAGCGTTGGGGGCGGTGGCCGCGCATGGCGACCGGTCTGCTGGTCACGCTGCCGGTGCTGATCATCTCGACGGTGATGGGCCTGCTGCAGCTGCGGCGCACCGACACCGAGCATCGCCGCGCGCACGTCGAGCAGACCGCGCTGCACGCAGACGCCCTGCCGATGAGCGACATTCTTCGGCTGAAGGGAACCGTCGAGGACCTCGATCAGGCGTCGTACCTGCACGTGAAGCGCTCGCTCATGTCGGTGTGCCGCGCGACGGCAGGCTGCCGCTTTGCGTACCTCATGAAACGGCCGACGGGCGCCACGCCCACGTTCCTCGTCGACAGCGAGCCCGACGGCTCGGCCGACAACTCGCCGCCGGGCCAGGAGTACACCGAGGCGTCGGCCGACATGCTCCGCGTCTTCGACACCCGAACACCGGGCTCTGATGGTCCCTTCACCGACCGCTGGGGCACCTGGGTGACCGCGCTGGTCCCACTCGCAGAGGCTTCGGAGCGGCACGCCGGCCCCGTCGTCCTCGGGCTCGACGTCGCCGCCGACACCTGGAACCGCGACCTCGCGCTGGCCCTCGCGCCGCTGGGCGGCTTCACCGTGCTGCTGCTCGTCATCCTCGTGCCGGGCACACTGGTCGTCAGCGGCCGTCGTCGCGAGGGCAGACAGACGACGAGGCTCGAGGTCGGGGTCACGATCTGCACCGGGCTGCTCTGCACCCTCGCCAGCGTCTGGGCCAACCAGTCGAACGAGCGCAGCGACCTCGAGCGCACCTTTCGAATGCTGGGCCTCGCGCAGGTCAACCGGGTGGCAGAGCACCTGCGCGACCACCAGGAGCTCGAGTTCCCCATGGTGCGGCAGTTCGGTGTGGACGGTTCGTTCTCGCGCGAATCGTTCATGGCGCACACCTCGGCGCTGATGGGCAGACCGGGCATGGAGGCGTGGCTGTGGCTCACGCAGGAGCAGTCAGGCCCGCCCACCGTGAAGTTCGGTCGCAGCGCTGGGAGTGACGAGGCGCTCGTGGGTTGGGCCCTCGAAGGGCGGGCGCTCGAGACCTGGCGCCGCGCGGTCGAGACTGGGCGGCCCACCGCCACGGTGATGACGCTGCCAGGGCAGCAGGGGCCGCGCCTGCTCCTCTTCTCGCCGGTCACCACAGCCGATGGCCAGCTGGCTGGCGTGCTGGCCTCGACCCTCGCGCCGCGCGGTCTGCTCGAACGAGACCGCCGCAACGGCCAGCTCGAGCTGCGCCTGCAACCACCCGCTGACGAGCGCGTGCTGCTCGCGAGCACGGGGCCTGTGATGGCGGCGGCTCCGCGGGTGATGCGGGTGGTGGGTGTGCACGACCTCTCGCTCACCGTGGAGGCCCACGCCGAGGCGGAGTTCGTGCAGCGCAGCGCCGGCGCCGGGCTGCTCACGCTGGTGCTCGGCTCGTTGCTCACCTCTGCGCTGGCGCTGCTCGTGCGCAATCAGTCGACGCGCAACGCCCAGCTCACCGACGAGGTGGCGCGCCGCACCGGTGACCTGCGCGCGAGCGAGGCGCACCACCGGCTGCTCTTCGACCACAGCCCCGACGCCTACCTGCTCATCGAAGGTGCGCGCTTCTCGGCGTGCAACCAGGCCGCGCTCTCGATGCTGCGCGCCACGCCAGCCGAGGTGATTGGCCGCGCGCCAGACGACCTCTCTCCGCCGAACCAACCTGACGGGACCGACTCCGCGCAGAAGGCGGCGCAGTTGATCGCCGAGGCTGTGGAGAAGGGCACGGCGCGCTCCGAGTGGGTGCACCGCCGCGCCGACGGCTCGACCTTCACCGTCGACGTCTCGCTGGCGCATCTCATCGAGCACGGCCGCGACCAGCTGCTCGTCACCTGGCGTGACATCAGCGCGCTGAAGGAGACCCACCGCTCGCTCGAAGAGAAGACGCGGCTGGCCGCCGAGCTGGCGACGCGGGCCGAGGCTGCGAGCCAGGCGAAGAGCGCCTTCCTCGCGAACATGAGCCACGAGATTCGCACGCCGATGAACGGCATCATGGGCACCCTCGAGCTCCTGCTGGGGCTGCCGCTCGACGCCGAGCAGGAGGACTACGCCCGCACCGCCTTCCGCTCGACCGAGTCGCTGCTCGCCATCATCAACGACATTCTCGACTTCTCGAAGATCGAGGCAGACCGCATGACGTTCGAGCGGCTCTCGTTCGACGTCCACCGCACGGTGTTCGACCTGGCCGACCTCTTCCGGCCGCGCATCACGAACGCCGAGGTGGAGCTGCTGGTTCGCATCGCGCCCGGAACGCCAGCGCGTGCGTGCGGCGACCCCGGCCGCGTTCGTCAGGTGCTCGCGAACCTCGTGGGCAACGCGGTGAAGTTCACGACGAAGGGCCACGTGCTGGTCGAGGTCTCGCGCGACGAGCATGCGTACGTCATCGCGGTGAGCGACACGGGCATCGGCATTCCCGCCGACCGGGCGGCGACGCTCTTCAAGCCCTTCACGCAGGTCGATGAGTCGACCTCGCGGAAGTACGGCGGAACGGGGCTGGGGCTCTCCATCGCGCGCCGGCTCACCGAGCTGATGGGCGGCAGCCTGACGCTGACGACCGAGCTGGGCCGCGGCTCCACCTTCACCATGCGGCTGCCGCTCGAGCTCGACGAGGCGCCGCCGGCCGCAGTGGCGCCACTCCAGACGCTGGCCGGGCGACTCATCGTCGTCATCGACGACAGCGCGCTCAACGTTCGCATCGTGCAGGAGCAGCTCGCCCACGCCGGCGCCCGCACGAGAGGCGTCCTCGACCCGCGGGAAGCCCTCGAGCAGCTTCAGGCGCTGGCCCGAAGCGATGACCCGCCCGCCGCCATCGTCATCGACCTCAACATGCCCGAGCTCGATGGGCTGGCCGTGGCCAGGGCGCTGAAGGCGAACGAGGCGACGCGCGCGCTGCCGCTCGTGCTGCTCACCTCGTCGTCTCAGCGTGGTGACGCGCGCAAGGCCGAGGAGGCCGGCTTTGCGGGCTACCTGGTGAAGCCGTGCCCCGGAGACGTTCTCGGAACGGTGCTCGCGACCGTCATCACGCGCGCTCCAGACGCCGCGCTCGTCACCCGGTACACGGTGCTCGAGGCTCGCTCACCGACAGCCGCGCCGGTCGAGGACAGGCCGCGGTGGCGCGTGCTGCTCGCCGAAGACAACCTCATCAATCAGAAGGTCGGCGAAGCGATGCTGCGAAAGCAGGGCTTCGACGTCGTCATCGCCTCCAACGGCCGCGAGGCGTTGCAGCTCGCGAAGTCCGAGACGTGGCGCATCATCTTCATGGACTGTCAGATGCCCGAGCTCGACGGCTTCGAGACGACGCGCGCGCTCAGGGCGTGGGAGCAGGAAGAGGGTCGACCTCGCACGCACATCATCGCGATGACTGCCAACGCCATGGCGCAGGACCGCGAGCAGTGTCTGGCTGCAGGCATGGATGACTTCGTCAGCAAGCCGGTCAGCGCGCGGGCCCTGGCCGAAGCGGTCGAGCGGTTCGTCGCGTCGGACGCCGTGCGTGACGTGGCCTGACCTGCACCCGGGGACTCAGGAGGTGAGGTGCGGCGTCTTTCGCAACAGCGCCTCGAGCACGCCCATCTTGAAGGGCTTGGCGAGGAAGTCGTTCATGCCCGAGTCGAGGCAGCGCCGGCGGTCGTCGCTCAACGCGTTGGCCGTCACCGCGACGATGGGCACCACGCCGTGGGGAGGCGGCAGTCGTCGAATCTCGAGGGTGGCCTCGAAGCCGTTGAGCACCGGCATCTCACAGTCCATCAAGACGAGGTCCCAGCGCTCGGCCGCCGCGCGCGCCACCGCCTGCGAGCCGTCGTTCACCACCACACAGGTGCAGCCGAGCCGCTCGAGCATCGCCTGCGCGAGCCGCTGATTGACGGCGTTGTCTTCGGCGACGAGCACGCGGTGGCGAATCGGCTCGAGCTCGTGGCGGGGCCTGGCGCTGCCCTCGAAGATGCGGCGAAGGCTCGCTCGCCGCACGGGCCGCAGCACGACGCCGCGGGGCTGCGACGGCGCGTGGTCTTCGGCGTCACGAATGAGCCAGAGGTCGTCGGTGGGCAGGTGCAACGCCCGCGCGCTCTGCTCGTCGGCCAGTACGGGCAGCCCGAGGCCCTCCCTCCAGTCGACGGCGTCGATGCCCAGCGACTCGAGCGCCTGCACGACGAGCTCCTTCTCGAAGGTGTCGGCCAACGCCAGCGCCAGCGTGCCGTGCAGCGTCAGTCGCGGCGGAGACTCGATGGGCGCCAGCGGCAGCGTCACCCGAAACGTGGTGCCTTCGCCGGGCTGGCTCTTCAGCAGGACGACCTCACCGCCCATGCGCCGCGCGAGGCGCCGGCAGATGCTCAACCCCAGCCCCGTGCCGCCGAAGCGGCGATGAATGCTGGCCTCGGCCTGCATGAAGGGCTCGAACACCCGCTCGGCGTTCTCGGGAGCGATGCCGATGCCCGTGTCCTGCACGTCGAGGCACAGCTGCTCGGCTTCCCACCACGCGCGCACGACGACGCGCCCACCACGCGGCGTGAACTTCACGGCGTTGTTGATGAGGTTGTTCAGAATCTGCATCAGCCGGCTCGCGTCACCCTCGACGCGCCGAGGCAGCCCGCCATCGACCAGCAGGTACAGCCGCACGCCCGCCTGCGCCGCCCTCGGCCCCAGCGAGCCACACGCCGCGTCGACGACGTCTTCGAGGGTGAAGGGCGTCGACTCGAGCTCCACGCGGCTCAGGTCGAGCTTCGAGTAGTCGAGCACGTCGTTGATGATGGTGAGCAGCGTCTCGGCGGCACCTCTGGCGGCGCTGAGGAACTCCTCCTGCTCCTGCGTGGGGTTCGTCGTCTCGAGCAGCTGGAGCATGCCCATCACGCCGTGAATCGGCGTGCGAATCTCGTGACTCATGGTGGCCATGAAGGTGGCCTTGGCCAGCAGCTGCACCTCGAGGTCGGAGCGGATTCGCGCGGCCACGTCGCTCTGCCGGCGGCTGATGGTCTCGAGCAGCTCGCTGCGCTCACGCTCACGGGCGAGCGCACGGGTGAGCGCCTTGAGCTCTTTGTCGCGTGGGTCGACGGGCTCCATGGAGGGTCAGCTCCCGACGATGAGGGTGGCGCAGGTCTGGTTGTGCAGCACCGAGTGCCCCGACGAGAACGGGCCGACCTCGCCGTGCACGTAGAGGCCCACCACCGGCAGCTGCGGCAACCTCGCGCTCACGCGCCTGGCCTCTTCACCCACCGACGGCCCGAAGCGCCACTTGCGCGCGGTGCACGAGAAGACGAGCCCGAGCCCGGGCGTGTCGCCGAACTGCTCGAGAGCGCCCGTCGCCGAGGTCTCGGCGCTCGCCATCATGTCTTCGACGGTGGCGACGGTGCACTGCAGCTCGGCGCCGAGCGGAATGTGCGAGAGGAAGCGCAGGCCATGCCCCGGCTCGATGCGCTGCACCGCGCGAATGTAGAAGGCCGAGCTCGCCGAGTTCGGGAAGACGGCGAACGGCGTGTCGGTGAGCGTGTCGATGCCCTCGCTCATGCGGAACTCGGAGAGCACCTCGAACACGGGCTTGCCGTCGAGCGACGTCACCAGGTGGCCATCGACCGAGGTGACGCGCATGCGCCGGCCAATGGGCTTCCACCCGCTGCCGACCACACAGCTCGCGTGGAACGCGCCCGAGACCGCGAGCACCGGCATCGACTGCGTCAGCACGCGCGTGCCGAAGAACTGCAGCGGCGTACCCGCGCCCGACATCTCGCCCGAGCAGCCACCCACCACGAGCGCGTCGCCGGCGGCCTGCTGCACGGCCTCGATGAGGCCGCCTTCGAGCTCGGTGGCCATGGGGTGCACGAAGAGCAGCCTCGTGCTCGAGGTGCACAGCTCGCGAACCGCGGCCGCCGCGCGCTTCACGCCATCGACGTGAAGGTCGACGAGCGACGCCGCGCAGGTGACGTCGCCACCAATCAGCACCACGAGCACGCCATCGTCTGCGTGCGCGCGCTCGATGAGCAGGCCCGACACCGTGCAGCCGATGAGGGGAATGCCGGCGAGCTTCGACGAGAGCTGCTGCAGCACCGGCGCCGGGTCGTAGCTACTGCTGAGGTAGACGAGCGCGCCACGAGCAGGCCCCGAGAGCTTCGAGCGCGCCACGGCCAGCGCCGCGTCGGCTGCGTCCACGTCGTCGACATCGTCGCTGAAGCCGTGCGCCAGGCTGATGCTCATGGAGGGCCCTCCGCACCAAATTTCTCAGGGTCGCCGCGCCAACGCAGCCGATTCAGCTCGCGTCGTGACGCACGTCCAGTCTCGTGGGGAGGCGCACTGCTTTCACCCATGAGTCCCGCACGTCACAGCGGCTCGCGGCAGCCCTTGCCCGGCGCCATGGCGCCCACGAGCTTCGGAATCCACGCGAGCAGCTCGTCGAGAAACGCCTTCGCTCCCGGTGGCGTGAACTCGCGGTCAGGCCACGCGACGAGCACGCGCGTGTCGGCGCCCACCACGTTCGGCAGCACGCGCACGAGGCGGCCTGCTTCGAGGTCGTCGCGCACGAGCAACATCGGCAGCAGCGCGATACCCAGGCCCTCGAGGGCCGCGGTGCGAGTCATCACCAGGTCGTTCGAGACGAAGCTGCCGTTCACGTGAACGCGCCCTCCGTCGAGCGTCGGCCACTCGCTCGCAGGCAGCCAATCGGGCGTGAAGTTCACCAGGCAGCGGTGGCGGCGCAGGTCGGCGCGGGTGCGTGGGGTTCCGTGCTCCTTCAGCCATGCGGGCGACGCGACGGCCACGCGCAGGTCTCGGGCGACACGGCGGGTCACCACGCCCGGCGTCTCGACCGAGCTCGCGCGCAGGGCGACGTCGAAGTTGTCCTTCACGAGGTCGACGAGGTCGGACGTCACGAGCACCTGCACCTGCAGGTCGGGGTGCCGCGCCGCGAAGCCCGCGACGAAGAGGTGGAACTCGCGGCCCAGCCCGTGTGGAACGGAGATGCGGACGGGCCCTTTCGGTGCGCCACCCGGCTCGAGGCGAATGGCGTTCTCGGCGAGCGACACGGCCTCGAGGGCAGAGCGTGCGTGGCTGACGAAGCGGGTCCCCGCGTCGGTGAGCGCGATGGAGCGCGTGGTTCGCCGCAGCAGCCGCACGCCCAGCTTCTCCTCCAGCCGCGCCAGCCGCCGGCTCACGGTCGCCCTGGGGAGCTGGAGCTCGGCGGCGGCGCGCGTGAGGGAGCGCGAATCGACGACGCGAATGAAGCTGGCCAGCTCGGAGGTCTCGGGCGCTTCGGGCAGTTGGCTCATTTCCTGTCAGGTCTTTCCCATTGGTGCACGTTTGCAGCGAATCACCACAGGGTTACTCCACCGCCCATCATGAAACCAACCGTCATCGCCTATTGGGTCTTCACCGCGCTGCTCGTGCTCGTCTTCGTCGGAGGCGGCGTGATGGACCTCCGGCAACCGCCCGAAGTGCTCGAGGGCATGAAAGCGCTCGGCTACCCCGCGTACTTCGCCACGCTGCTGGGGCTGTGGAAGCTCGCGGGCTCCCTCGCGCTCGTCGTGCCCGGCTTCGCCCGCGTGAAGGAGTGGGCCTACGCCGGCATGTTCTTCGACCTCACGGGCGCGGCCGTGTCGCATGCCGCCGTGGGAGACCCGCTCGCGAAGGCCCTCGTTCCACTGGTGCTGACGGGTGTGCTCATCGGCTCGTGGGCGCTGCGCCCTTCGTCGCGCCGCGCGGTGCTGCCGGCCGCCTCACCACAGCTCGCCTGAGCCCGTGAGCTATCGGCCTCCGACGGGAAGTCCGCTGGGCACCCGCTCGGGGACTGACGTCTCGAAGGTGCCGTCGCTGAGCGACTCGAGGAAGGTGACGACGTCGGCAGCTTCCTGCGGGTTGAAGCCGCGAACGCCGGCGAGCGCGGGGTCGAGGCGCCGGTCGACGCGGCCGTAGAACTGCAACACCGCCTGGAGCGTCGGGAGCGAGCCGTCGTGCATGTACGGCGCGGTCTTCGCGACCAGCCGCAACGACGGCGCACGCACGCCCGTGGTGAGCCCCGAGACGCCCAGCCGATGCAGGCGGAAGTCCGAGAACATGGGCCCGTTGTGACAGCCCGTGCAGCCGTGCTGCTGGAACGCAGCCTGACCTCGTTGCTGCCGTGCCGAGAGCGCCGCGCGGTCGAACGACGAGCCCTGGTCGACGAGCGTGCGCTCGAACGCCGCGAGCGCGCGGGTGATGGTGTCGCGCGAGATGCCTGCGGGGCCAAACGCCTGGGTGAAGCGCGTCTCGTATTCGGGCGTCGCCTGCAGCCGCGCCACCACCTCGGGGAAGATGGAGGCTTCGGTGAAGTGGCCCCCGCGCATCTCGTCGGCCGCGAGAATGGGCTGCGCGGCCTGGGTCTCGAGCGAACGAACACGGTGGTCCCAGAACATGGGTGCGTTCGCCGGGTCGGGGCCCGTGTCCTGCGCGGTGACGCCGTTGAGTGCAGTGTTCAGGATGGTCATCGAGTTGCGGTTCGTGACGTGGCCACCTGACACGCGGGAAGGGCCGAGGCCGGTCCCTCCGGTGCCGATGGAGAGCGGGCGGCCATCACCCCACGCAAAGCGAGGGTGGTGACAGGTCGCGCACGCGACATCGCGGTCGCCAGAGAGAACGGGGTCGAAGAAGAGCAGCCTGCCGAGCTCGACGGTCGCGGAGCTCGCCGTGCCAGTCGCGGGCTGCATCGGCGCGGGGCGTGTGAGTGCCGCCGTCGGCGTCGTGGAGTCGTCGGTTCGTTCTGGCGCTTCGCTGGAGCGCTCGGCTCCACACGCAGCGAGGAGCACGGCGGCGAGGACACGGGGGAAGGTCATGGTGAACGTGTCGTGTCACCATGGGCGGAGGATCGATCAACGCATCAGCTCGCCTGAAACCCGAGCAGGTGGTCGGCGCGAATCCACACGGCAGAGCCCGCGTCGATGGGCCCCGGCACGAAGGGGTGGTTGTCGAGCGTGCCGCGCCACCACCCGTCGCTCCCGACCTCGCGCAACTCGACCCACATGTACTCGACACGGTCGATGACGGCGCCCGACGCATCTGCCGCGCGGAAGACGAACGGCACCTTGGCGAGGTCGCCCTCGTTCGGCGGCGCGGTGATGCGATGGAGCGGCCGACCGACCTGATCAGGCCGCGCGACGAGCCAGCCTTCGACCGACAACCTCGGCTCCTTCGGAGGCAGCACCGGCTCGGGCGGGTGCGTGTTCGAGATGACGTCACTCCAGGTGCGCACGCGCGCCTCGCTGACGCCGTGGGTCTGGTGCCGCGAAAGCTCGTGTCCCTCGTCGAGCAGCACGAAGGACGGCCGCGAGCTGCCCCGACCCAGGTGCACGTGCACGGGCAGGCCGAGCGTCGGCGGCAACCAACGTGTCTGATTGGCGAGCGTGGCGGGAAAGCCGGCGTGCTCTGGCGGCGGGTCGTCGTGGAAGTACCGCCGGTAGGTCTCGAAGTGCGCCTTCGCGACCTTCACCCAGAAGCCCCACGCGTAGCCTGCCTCGCGCCCGAGCACCGGCACCTGCACGACGCCACGAAGGAAGAAGGCCTCGTCGTCGATGCTCACGAGGTCGTCGGATTCCTCGATGCGCGTCGCCCGCTCCGGCTCGGGCACGGCGAAGAACGCATCGGGTCGCCGGAACGCGGGCTCCACTTCGTCGTGCTCTTCCTCGCAGACCGCGCAACGCGCCATGAAGCGCAGCGTACTCTGCGGCTGACCGAGTGAGGCACGCGGCATGGACTGGCGCCGGCGTCTCGCGCTCCGGAGGTGTGGTCGCGCGTCTTGATGGCATCGTCGCTCATCATCGTGACGCGGCGATGCACGAGGTCGCAGCCCGCCATGGAGCGCTGCGTCCTTCGCCCGCGCTTCAGCGAGCGAGGTCGCGGAGCCGGCACGCCGCGTGGCCGAGCACCACCTCACCGTCGACCGTGCTCGTGGGCGTCGCGCTCCACCCTCGGCGCTGGCGTGCGTCGAGCAGCTCATCGGCGGTCGGTTGATGGTCCCACACGGAGACCCCGTTCATCGCGCCCAGTCACGTGGTGTCGAAGGCCAGCACCAAGCCATCGACCCACGGCACCACCACGTCGTGTGAGAACTCGTCCTGCACCACCACGGCCGTGACGTCTCGTGGCGGCTTCGAAGCAAAAGACCAGCGCACCACCTGCTGCAACGAGCCGAGCGGCAGCACGTCGCGACCGAGCACCTCACGCTGCGCAGTCGACAGCCTGCCCGTCTCGTCGAGGAGCCACATGCGGCGAGTATCCACGCTCCTTGCTCCGGGCGCACGCTGATGGTCTTACGGCTCCGTGAATCGCTCGCTGCTCTTCATCACCGTGCTGGTCATCGCGACGTGCGGGCTCATCTACGAGCTCATCGTCGGCACGCTCGCGAGCTATCTGCTCGGCGACTCCATCACGCAGTTCTCGACCGTCATCGGCGTGTACCTGTTCGCGCTCGGCATCGGCGCGTGGCTGTCGGGCTTCATCGACAAGGGCCTGGCGACCCGCTTCGTCGAAATCGAGCTGGCCGTCGCGCTCACCGGCGGCATCTCGGCGCCGTTCCTGTTCGCGACCTTCTCGTCGGGAGCGTCTTTCCGCGTCGCGCTCTACGGCATGGTGACGGTCATCGGCACGCTGGTGGGCCTCGAGATTCCACTGCTCCTTCGCATCATGAAGGACCAGCTGCAGTTCAAGGACCTCGTCTCGCGCGTGCTGACCTTCGACTACCTGGGCGCGCTGTTCGCGTCGTTGCTCTTCCCCATCGTGCTGGTGCCGAAGCTGGGCCTCGTGCGCACGTCGCTCGCGTTCGGGTTGCTCAACGGCCTCGTCGGCTTGTGGAGCACGTGGCTGCTCGAGGAATCGCTCCCTTCCGTCATGCGGCTGCGCGTGAAGGCGGTGCTCGTCTCGGTGTTCCTGCTCGTCGGCCTCGCGATGGGCGGTCAGCTCACCGACCTGCTCGAGGAGCAGCTGTACAACGACGAGGTCGTGCACGCGCAGTCGACGCCCTATCAGCGCATCGTCATCACGCGCGGGCATCGCGGGTTCTCGCTCTTCTTGAACGGCAACCTGCAGTTCGCCGCGGTCGACGAGTACCGCTACCACGAGGGCCTCGTCGTGCCGGCCATGCGCGCCGCGAAGGAGGCGAAGCGCGTGTTGATTCTGGGCGGTGGTGACGGGCTGGCCGCGCGCGAGGTGCTGCGCTTTCCCGAGGTGGAGTCCATCACCCTCGTCGACCTCGACCCCGCGATGACGAAGCTGGCGGTGAACTACGGCGAGCTGGCGACCTTGAACCATCACGCGCTCGAGAACCCGAAGCTGCGTGTCATCAACGACGACGCGCTGCGCTTCCTCGACGAGACGAAAGAGACGTTCGACGTCGCCATCATCGACTTCCCCGACCCGAACAACTTCTCGCTGGGCAAGCTGTACACGACGAAGTTCTACGGCCTCGTGAAGCGCCACTTGTCAGAAGGAGGGGTGGCGGTGATTCAGTCGACGTCACCGCTGTTCGCGCGCAAGTCGTTCTGGTGCATCGACGAGACGGTGCGCGCCGCGGGCTTCGAGACGCGGCCGTACCACGTGTGGGTGCCCAGCTTCGGCGAGTGGGGCTACGTGCTGGCGTCGACGTCGTCGATGGAGCCGAAGCGCCCGCTGCCCGAGGGCCTCACCTTCATCTCGGAGATGTCGCTGCCCACGCTGTTCATCTTCCCCGCCGACATGGACCGCGTGCCGAGCGAGGTGAACAAGCTCAACAACCAGGTGCTGGTGCACACGTACGAAGAAGAGTGGCGTCGCTGGAACTGAGGTGACTGCATGGAGTCCGTCACCCGCTGTCCACACTGTCTCGCTGCATGCCGTCCGGGTGACCGGTTTTGCGCCTTCTGTCTCTGCGCGCTCGAGGTCGACGTCACCACCGAGCTGCCCGTCGAAGCGCCGGGAGGCGCGACGTTCACGCTGCCGACCCCCATCGAGACGACGGGCCAGGCGCAGGTGCTCGCGGCGTGTACCGAGGCCTTCGGTGTCGAGCCCGTGCTGCTCACCTCGGAGCTGAAACACCTGCATGGCATCGCGATGTTCACGCGGCCAGACGAGGTGGTGTTGGTGACGCTCGGCTTCTCCGAGGTCGGCGCGGCGCTCTACGCGTGGGAGCTGAGCGGTCTGGGCTTCGAGCTGGTGGTGCGAGTGCCGGGCGACGAGCTGCCGGACGACCTCGTCAGCGCGCTCGAGGAGCTTCGAGCGCGGCAAGGCACGGCGTCGCTCCCGCCTTGCGGGTTCGATTCGTCAGCGTTCCTCGGGTGGTTCACCGAGTCTTCCGTGCTCGAGCGGCTCGACACCATCAACGGCGCCGTTCACTTCTTCGACGCCACCATCACTCGCGCGCCCGTGGCACCGACCCGCGAAGAGGTCGAGGCCCTGCGCACGCACCGGGTCCAGCAGCTCGTCCGTGCGACGACGCGCGTCTCGGCGCCCGAGCTCGAGGCCGCCTTCACCACCCGCCGCGACGAAGCGAGCGCCGAGGTGCTCTCGGACTTTCTTCAGCAACAGGGAGACGCCGTCGGAGAGCTCGCCGCCCTCGTTCGGCGCTTCGAGGTGCTCCCTGATGACTGGCTCGAGGCCAACCAGGAGCTGGTGTTCGGCGAGCTCAGTGTCGACCTCGATGAGCACGTGCGCGAGCTCGACTTCCTCCACGGCTTTCTCGAGGGCGTGACGCTTCGGGCGAACTCACGCGCCCTGCGGTACGCCGAGCGGGACACGATTGCGCTGCACCTCCTCACCTCGCAGCTGCTGAAGAGCTCGTTCGGCCGCTTCGTGCGAAAGCTCAGGTTCGGCAACCCGTTCGAGGACACCTGGGCCGAGACCATGGCCGTCGTCGCCGCCGCGCCGCAGGCCGCGCACGTCACCGAGCTGCGCTTCGACGACTACGACTTCGAAGACAACGAGCTGTCGTGGACCGCGTTCGGCGACTTCTCGCAGGCCTGGGCGCGCCTGCCATCACTCGAGGTGTTGCACCTGCGCGCTGGTGGCGCCGGCGTGCTGGGGCGCCTCGAACTGCCCCGGCTGCGCACCTTCATTCGTGAGACTGGTGGCCTGCCTGCGGAGCAGTTCGACGACGTGCTGGCCGCGCGCTGGCCGAACCTCGAGCACCTGGCCGTGTGGACGGGACGCGAGGAGTACGGAGCGGGAGTCGACGTCGACCGGCTCGAGCGCCTCTTCGCGAGCCCTCACCTGCCCTCGGTGCGTCACTTCGGGCTGGTGAACTGCGAGGTGGTGCACGAGGCGCTGCGAGTGCTCGCGCGCTCGAAGCTGTTGCCGCGCTTGCGCAGCCTCGACCTCTCGCGCGGCGTGTTGAACGACGACGACGTTCCGATGCTGCTGAGCCTCGCGCCCGCGTTTCGTCACCTCGAGCTGCTGGACCTCTCGCAGAACCAGCTGAGCGCGGCCGGGGAAGCGGCGTTGGGTGAGCTCGGCAACGTGGTGCTCACGGACCAGCGCGAAGACGCCGAGCGCTACACCGCGGTCGGCGAGTGAGTCGCACCTGACGCGGATCACGCCTGATGATGTTGAGTTGCCGTGGAGGACCTCGCCGTTAGCGTTGAGACACACGCTCTTCGAAGAGGCCTCTCATGAAATCGCTCGTCGTCGATGACGACTTCAGCAACCGACTGCTGCTCCAGCGCTTCCTCGTGGGGCTCGGAGAAGTGCACATCGCCGTGAATGGCAGCGAAGCCATCGAGGCCGTGCGCGTGGCGCTCATCGACGGTCAGCCGTACGACGTCATCTGTCTCGACATCTTGATGCCTGGCGTCGACGGCCACGTGGCGCTCGCCGAGATCCGGCGGCTCGAGGCCGAGCACCTGATTCCACAGAGCCGAGCCGCGAAGGTGGCGATGACGTCTGCGCTCGACGGCAAGGAGCACGTGCTCGGCGCGTTTCGTGCGCAGGCCGACGCGTACCTCGTGAAGCCCGTGCGCAAGGAGCGCCTGCTCGAGACGATGCGCGGCTGGGGTCTGCTCGGGCCGCAGCTGCAGACGGGGACGTGAGGGCTACAGACACGTCGTCACGAACTCGACCAGGTACCGCTCATCCATCGCGGTGATGCTCGGCACGTTCGTGTTCCGCGTCGCGCGTGCTCCGATGCCTTTGGCAGCGTAGGCGTCGATGACGGGCGTGCTGTTGTGTTCGGAGTGGAAGAGGTCAGCGCTCACCGCGAGGTGAACGAACATCACGGTCGGGCTCGAGGCGGTGACCCACTCACTGGGCGCTCGGCCCGAGACGGTGTTGGGCGGCGTCTCTTTCTGCTGCGTGCTGACAACCGAGCCAGGCAGCGCCTGCTTCATGAACAGACACTTGATGAACGGTGCATTCGCGGGGTCGTGGCCAAGCTTCCAGCTCGCGAAGGTGCCGCGGGAGGCCCCACCCAGGACGATTCGATTGCCGTCCAGCCCCAGGCCGGCCGCGTTGCGCCGAACCCACTCCAGCATCAGCGCGGCATCGGCAGTCACCTCGGCTTCGTTGTCCTGGGTGAGCGTGGCGTGCGACTCCCAGCTGATGATGGACACGCCACGGTCGCGCAGCTGCTTTCGCAGCGCGCTCGAAGGCAAGTTCGCCCGGTACGTCGTCCCGTTCGGGTGAGCCCAGAGGTAGATGGGGCCCGGGGTGTCGACCGTCGCGGATGAGGCGCGGTACAGGTCGAGCACCTGCCGTGGGTTCCCGGTGCTCCCGTAGTTGAAGCTGCCGGTGAGGTCAGCGTCGGGCAGCTCGCCGCGCCCGCACGCCGAGAGAAGCGTCGCGACCACGGCCATCTGCAGAAGCTCGAACCGGAATTCCGACATGGCAGAAGCGTAACCGAGGGCCGCAGTTGCAGCCCGGCACGTGAGGGTCATGATGGCCGCGTGTCACCCGAACGCCTGACTCGCCTCGCGACGGCCGTGCTCACGTTCTGCGCGCTGCTGGTGCTCGCGCCTTCGAAGCTCGTTCCCATCTGGGAGCACGCGCAGCCCATCGTTCGCGCGATGCTCTTCGTGCCGGTGATTGTCCTCGTGCTGCAGCTGCTCGCGTTCGCGACGCATCGCGGCTGGCTGATGGTGGTGGGGGCCGTCGTCGCCGCGCTGGCAGGGCTCGCGGCGCTCGTCATCGGCGGCGTCTCCATCATCATCGCCACCTTCACCGGCAACATGGATGTCATCACCTCGTTCTTCGTCGTGAGCGTGTACGGCGCGGTGGTGGCGACTCACCTCGTGCTGACGTTTCTGCGCCGGCAGGCCGTCGAAGGCGTCGAGCCTGTGCCTCCGCGCACGCCCTGACGGAGCGCGCTCCAGCCGCCACTGGGACCGAGCTGCTGCGCACGCAGATGCCTCGCTCCGGCGACGGCTGATCAGCGCTACACTCGGGCATGGCCGAGCGCACACGGTTCGTCGTCATGGCCGTGTGGCTCGCGCTCTCGATTGGGCTGTCGCTCGCGCATGAAGGGTTCACCGCCAACGCGGTCACGCGGTTCGGCATTCTGGGCACCTTCGCGCTGAGCCTCGGCTGGTACTGGCGCTGGGGCCGAACGCTGGTGGTCCAGCACCCGAAGCGCACGTTCTTCGCCTGGAGCATCGTGAACGCCCTCATCGGCGAGAGTTGGTACATGGTGTCGCGGCCGCTGAACCTGTCGCTGATCATCACCAAAGAGACGCCGCTGCCCGAAGCGCTGCGTCGCTGGGCCATCGACCTCACGCTCACCGCGCCTGCCTACGTCGGCATCTTCAGCGTCGTGTGGTGGCTCATTCACCGCTACCGCTACTCGCCGTTCTCGTACTTCTTCCTCATCGGGCTCGGGCAGGCGCTCGGCGACGGCAACGTGTTCTTCCTCGCGAACCCGCTGATGCTGCTCTTCGTGCCGTACGTGATGCTCAACTATTGGGCGATGAGCTTCGTGCCGTACCTGGTGATTCGCAGCTCCATCGATGAAGCGACGTTGAAGCCAGGCCGCGTGGTGCCCGTCGTCGTGACGTTGGTGCTGATGCCGATGACGTACTTCGTCGCGGGCGCCACCATCATCACGGCGGGGCGGTTGCTCGGCTGGCTCCCGCGCGATTGAGTCGTCGCGCAATTTCGTTCGTCCAGCATCCGTCCGGGAAGAGGTGAGGCCCATTCACCTGAGGAACGTCGTCACTCAGCTCGGCCTGGCGCTGCTGGTCTGCTCGTGCCGGTGTCAGTCCGGCGTGGCCCAGACTCGCCCCGCGGTGCTGGTGGTTTCGCCGACGCAGCTCTCGCTCGCGCCTTCCTTCATTGGCCAGCCCACTTTCGGCGAGCTGATGCTCGTCAACCAGGGTGGCCGCGAGCTCGTCCCCGTCTCGGTCGACGCGCCCTTCTCCATCGACGAGTCCATGCTCGACCTCGAAGCAGGTGAAGAAGCGCTCGTCCGCGTTCACTTCACAGCCACGATGGTGGGCCGCGTGTCGGGCAACGTGCAGCTCGGCGCCCTCACCGTTCCCGTCGAGGCCGAGGGCATCGCGAAGCCCGTCTGCGAGACGCCCAACGTCTGCCTCGACACGCGCTTCGACGACGGCGCCGCCCAGTGTGTCGAGACTCGAAAAGCCGACGGCACGACCTGCGCCACGAGGTGTATTCGCGGCCAGTGCACCAGTGGCACCTGCGTCGGACAGCTCGCCGGCTGTGATGATGGCGACGCGTGCACGCTCGACGCCTGCGACGAGACGACGGGCTGCTCCCACCCGCCCATCACCTGCCCTGCTCCCGCCAACCCGTGCGAGCTCGCACGCTGCGACAGCAGCACTGGCTGCGCCGTCGAGGCCGTTCCCGATGGCACCCTCTGCGGCGTCGATGACTGCCTCGCCACGCAGGTCGACGTCTGTGTCGCTGGCGCGTGTGTACGGCGAACGCGGCCTGACACGGGACGCTGCGCGAACCGGTGGATCCCGACCGACCTTCCTGGGCGACGAAACACGGCCATGGCCTGGGACCCGGTGCGCCAACGGCTGGTGCTCTTCGGTGGCGAACTTGGTGGAGAGCGCGCTGGTGACACCTGGGAGTGGGACGGCACCCGCTGGAGCCAGAAGACGCCCGCGTCGAGTCCACCACCCCTCAGCGACCACGCGATGGCGTGGGACGGGCGGCGAATCATCCTCTTCGGTGGCAGAGACAGCGCAGGCTTTCTTCAGGCCGAGACCTGGGAGTGGACGGGCGCCACGTGGGTGCGTCGCTCACCGCTCCAATCTCCGCCTGCGCGATTTCAGCACGCGATGACGTGGGACGTGCATCGTCGACGCCTCGTCCTGTTCGGCGGAGCTGGCACCAGCACCGAGTTGTCAGACACCTGGGAATGGGACGGCTCCAGCTGGCTCGAGCGTCACCCGATGGCGTCGCCCTCGAGACGCAGCGCCCATGCGTTGGCGTACGACGCGACTCGCCAACGCGCGGTCCTCTTCGGGGGCAAGGAGAGCGCCAGCATCCGGTCCGACACCTGGGAGTGGGACGGAACCACCTGGGCTCGCCTCACACCGCCGGTCTCACCCGACGGCCGCTGGCACCACGCCCTCGCGTGGGACTCCGTGCGTCAGCGCACCGTGCTCTTCGGTGGGCTCGGGCAGAACTCGCTCTTCGACGCCGAGACCTGGGAGTGGGACGGAACCACGTGGGCTCGCCTCACACCGGCGGTCTCACCCCTCGGCCGCTGGGGGCACGCCCTCGCGTGGGACCCCGCGCGTCAGCGCACCGTGCTCTTCGGTGGAAATGGGCACTCCGATACCTGGGAGTGGGACGGCGCGCTCTGGACTCGTCGCTCGCGACCTGCGCCGCCGAACGCGGTGATGCCGTCGAGCGCCTTCGACACCACCCGCCAGCGACTCGTCCTCTGCATCCAGGGCGCCTCCGAGATGGAGGTCTGGGAGTGGGACGGCGCCTCGTGGATACACCCCACGCCCACCAGAGCGCCTCCACCACGCACCAACGGCGCCATCGCCTGGGACGCCGTGCGCCAGCGCATCGTGCTCTTCGGCGGACGCCTGCCTGGCTTCTCCGTCCTGGCCGATACCTGGGAGTGGGACGGCACCACGTGGACGGAGCGCACGCCCCCTCTTTCACCACCGGGCCGAGACCGACACGGCCTCGTCTGGGACGAGGCGCGCTCACGAATCGTGCTCTTCGGAGGCATCGCCAACCTCAGGCTGACGGACACCTGGGAGTGGGACGGCTCGACGTGGACGCAGCGCCCTGCGCCGTGGCCGATGCCTCCTCGAGACAACTTCGCCATGGCCTGGGACGGAAGCCGTCAACGGGTGCTGCTCAGTGATGGCGCGTCGGCGTCGGAGTGGGACGGCACCACCTGGACACCACGACCGCTCGCCACGTCACCAACGGCGCGCGACTACCACTCGATGGCCTGGGACGCGATGGCGCGACGCATGGTGCTCTTCGGCGGCAGCAACGGCGCGGGCCTCGGGCTCTCAGAGACGTGGGTGCTGGGCGGCGCAGGCTGGTCCCAGCTCGCACCGACGTCGTCTCCTCCGCCGAGCCTCAACACCACGATGGCGTGGGACGCCGCTCGCCAACGCATCGTGCTCTTCGATGGTAGCGCGCTCTGGGTGCTGCTGCCGTGATCTGCGCCGGTTGATCAGCGCCTCTTCGGCTTCGGCAGCGGCTGATCTTTCGCCACGGTCTCGAGGAACCCCATCACCGCCGTCGGGAGCAACTGGTCTGACACGACGGGGTTCGCGTCCACCGCCTCGAGGCCGATGTGCTCGGTGCGCGGCTCGCCGGGAGCCGACTCGGTTCTGTAGAGCGACTCGGTCATCGCCAGCACGTAGCTGCCGTTCGGGTCGACCTTCGCAGGCAGTGAGAGGAACACGTCGGGGTGCGAGACGAGCTTCGTGAGCACTTCTCCCGGCACGTCGACGAGGAACACGCGCTCGAACGACGGAAGCGAGTCCAACACCGTGGCGCGCGTCACCGTCGCAGGAAGCCCCTGCTTCAGGCTCTTCCTCGAGAACAACCCGGCGTCGGCCTTCGTGAGCGTCTTCAGCGCGGTCGCCACCATGAGGGTCGTTGCGTCGAGGTCGGCTGGTTCCTTCAGCACCACCAGCGGCCTCGAGCGAAGCGTCTCGACTCGAGCGAGCAACGGCGCGCGCGCCTTCACCATCGACGCTTCTTCGGGTGCATCGGTCGCCACGTCGACGACCTGTGCTGACAACGAACGCACCGCTCCGAGCTCGACCCGCAACGACGCGTACTGCTGCGCCGAGGGATGCAGGAGCGTCGCGGTTCCCACGCGGCCATCACGCGCGCCTTCACACGGAGCGGCGACGACGAGGTCGACCTTCCAATCATGGTGCTGCTCGAGCACGCGGCGCACCTCGGTGGAGCACCCATTCACCAGCACCACCACCACCTGCGCCTGACTGCTCGCGGTCGCGATGGTCGTCTTCAGCGCGCCTTCGAGCGGCAGGGCCTCGAACGCGCCGTCGGCTTTCGACAAGGTGGAGATGCCGATGACGCCAAACCGAACCTTCTCGCGCTCGAAGGCGACGATGGTGGGTGCGGTGAGCTCGGTCGCGCGAACGTTGGCGAGCAGCAGCGCAGCACCCGATTGCTCCACCTGCTTCGACAAGGCGGCGGCGCCAAACGCGAGGTCGCGACGGCCGGCGGTGAAGGCGGCTCCGTCTGCAGCCTTGAACAGCGCTGCGCTCGCGGCACCTTCGAGCAGCGCATCATTCGTGCTGGTGACCGACGAGAAGCCCGTCGAGAGCACCAGGGTCTTCAGCGGCCACCCTTCGGCCGTTCGCCAGCGCTCCACGAAGCGCGGCGCCTGCTCGAAGAACGGGCCGCCCGTGACGACGACGTGGGCGACCTTCGGGGGCAACGCACCGGCATCGAACGGAGCGGGGCCCGAGCGCTCACGACACGAGAACACCAGCAACAGCGGCAGCCAACGCATGACGCCGACGGTAGCGCTTCACGGCACGAGGCTGTCGATGAAGTCGCAGTCGCTGGCACGCACGCTGGCGAGCGGCGCGATCGTGTTGTTGAGCTCGAGCGCCGAGTCTCCGTTCATCGGAAAGCGCGCCCACGCCACGCGGCCCGTCGGAGTGCCCGTCGCGGCGAACGTCGCCCAGTAGCCCTGCATCGCGTCCGAGAGCGCCTGCGCGTTCGCGTCGGGCGTGAAGTTCGCGATGGCGCTGAAGGAGCGGAACACGAACGGCACCTCGAGCCCGTGCGTCGCGCCGACGATGTTCCCCAGCGGGCCAGCCGAGCGCCAGGTGAAGAAGTAGCGGTAGACCGGCGCCTGCTGCGTCGAGGCGAGCGCGCGGGCGAAGCGGCGAATCGGGCACGTCCACGTCGCGTCGGTCGTCAACGCCACGAGGGCGGCGCGCGGCGAGGTGAAGCGGGATGATGGATATTGGGCGAGCGCGAGATTTCCCCGCATCGTGCCGTACTGCGCGCGCACCGCGGCCTGGTACTCCGTGTCGGTCGTCACGTTCGCCACCATGCGAGACGTCTCATCGGAGTTCGTGCCCAGGATGACGGGAACGCCGTGCTGTTTGCCCTGCCGCACGAGCGTGAGCGGATCAGCCGGCATCACCACGCCATCGGTCACGGGTGAAAAGCGGGCGCCGCGGTCGAGCGGAGACACTGCCGACGAGAGCCCCGCCAAAGTCGAGACGCTCGCTGAACGAAGACAGGCCAGTTGATCAGCTGCGGCTCCACAGCCGGCCCCCGTCACGACGAACTGCAGCGCCGTCTGTGCCTCCGCGAGCGTGGTGCCGTACAACCCGCCGCTCTCGGCGATGGCCGCGCTGAAGAGGCCCTTCGAGCCCGGCGCCACGAGGTGGAGCATCGTGTTCTGCCCACCGGCCGACTCACCGAAGAGGAGCACCTTCGAGGGGTCTCCGCCGAACGCGCGGGCGTTGTCGCGCACCCAGCGCAGCGCGGCCTGCTGGTCGAGAATGCCGTAGTTGCCCGAGACGCCCGCGTCGTTCTCGGCGTTGAGGCCCGCGTGCACGAAGTAGCCCAGCGCGCCGAGCCGGTAGTTCATCGTCACCACCACCGCGCCCTGCTTCGACGCGAGGTCGCGGCCGTCGAACAGCTCGTCGCTGCCCGAACCCACCGTGTTGCCGCCGCCGTGAATCCACACCATCACTGGCGCTGCGGTCGCTCCACGCTTCGCGAACACGTTCACGGTGAGACAGTCTTCCTGGCCGACCACGCCGCCGTCTGAGGTGAGCTGTGGGCAGATGGGCCCTGCAGCGATGGCCGGCCGCACGCCCTGCCAACACGTCATCGGCTCGGGAGCCCGCCACCGCAACGCTCCGACCGGCGCGCGCACGTAGGGAACGCCCAGCCACGCGAAGACGTCGCCTTGCGCGAGTCCTGAGACTGCTCCGCTCGTCGTGATGACCACGCCGTCGGCCGGCATCGTTCCTTCACCGCAACGAGCGAGTCCAGCGTCGGTGCTGATCATGCCCGCGTCGGTGCTGATCATTCCGGCATCGGTGGCCGGCTCAGGCTCGAGCCCACCGTTCATCGGAAGGTTGCAGGCGGTCAGTGTGAGGACGGCGATGATGAGGGTGCGCATACCCTCTGAACTCACAAGGGAGGTCGTGGTTGCGGTGCTCGAAGGAACTGGAATTACAGGGTTTGTCGTGTAACCAGCCATGACAAAACTCCACGAGCCAAAGCGGGAGCCACTTGGCTCACCGGCCTTTCCTCCCGGTCGCGGCGCGGCGTCAACGCAGTCAGGCCATCTCGTCCGTTGGCGACCTCACGCCCATGCGCGGCTCCGCGCTGAGCTCGATGCTCATCGGCGCGGGCGTGCGTCGACGTGTCAGCGTTTCGGCAGATGTTGGCCGGCTGATCAGCTCACTGCAGCGCGACGGACAGGAAGTCACGCACCAGCTCCCACAACACCCGATTGGCGGCGTCATCAGCCTCGGCCGAACCACCGTAGCCGGTGCGGGTGGTGCCTGTGCCCCGGTCGATGAGGTCGACGAGCGGGAAGCCCACCCGCGAAGGGTTGATGGAGTGACCGGCGCCGGGGAAGCACCGGTAGCCATCTCCGCGAGCAGTCACGTGACCGGCGTCGAGCAGCCGGCTCCACGCGACCTCAGTGAGCAGACACGACGGCCAGACCCCATCGTCTGCCGCTCCGACGAGAAGCACGGGGCCATTGATGCGCTCGCTGGCGATGGTGGCGCGCGAGAGCAGTCCCGCGTCGGCAGCGCTGAACACGCCGTCACGAAAGAACGGAGCGCTGAAGCTCACGCTGAGGCCCCCGTCGCGCGTGATGACCTGGTTGCTGCCGGTGGGCCATGGAACGAAGGGCACGTCGCCGCCATCGAGCGTCCACGTCGAGACCGTCGAACTTCCCGGCGCCGCCCACGCGTAGCCGCTGCCGAGCAACGAGACGACGGCCTGAATGTCGTTCGGGAATGAGGCTGCTGCGAGCAGCGCTCCTTCGCCACCGCGCGAGACCCCGAGCACTGCGACCTTCCCCGGCCGCACCTCGGGGAAGCTGCGGAGCCGCTGCACGGCCTGCTGGAAGGTCTCGAGCGGAATGCGGCTCATGCCAGACGGCTTTCCGCTCACACCCCAGTACGCGATGGAGAGCACCGCGAAGCCGTCACGCACCAGGCCGGAGCCCGTGAGGACGCCTCCAGCGAGGCCTCCTTCCGAGCCGCCAAAGACCACGACGCCGGGGAACGGACCCGGACCCGGGGGACGTGTGAAATCGGCGTAGAGCCCGTCGGCCGTCGTCTCGCGGAAGCTGGTGACGATGGCGCCAGTCGGGAGCACCTGTCGTGCAACGACCGTCGAGAAGGGAGCTCCACCGTCCCAGCGCCCGATGACGGTGAGGTCGTGGGTCGTCGGGCCCGTGACGCCACCGTTGCTGAGCGAGAAGAACAGCGCGTCAGGGCGTACGGAGCTCCACGCACCGGCGCTGGGAGCATCGTGGGCTGTCGAGACTCCGCCCGACACGTCACTCAGGAAGCGCGCGGTGCTGACGAAGCCCGCGTCGAGCCGGAACTCGAGCACCACCTCGCGACAGGGAGGAAGGTCGACCACGCGAACGTCGAGCCGGTCGCGGGTGAAGAGTGGTGACGGCAGCGCACCACCATCGAGCAGCGAGACCACGAGATGAGGCGCCCACGGCCCAGCGCTCGCGCACGAGCCCGCGTCGGCCTGCACGCCAGCGTCAACTCGATTGCCGGCGTCGAGGATCGTTCCTCCGTCGAGCCCCGCGTCGCTGAGTCCGGGACCAGCGTCGAACGTCGTGCCCGCATCGGGCATCCCAGCGTCGAGGCGCGTTCCACCATCGTGCAGCCCCGCGTCGCCGGCACCAGCATCGAGCGGCGTGCCCGCATCGGGCATCCCGGCGTCGAGGCGCGTTCCCGCATCGAGAACCCCCGCGTCGGTGACGCCCGCATCCGCCATCCCACCATCCAGGCTCGTTCCACCATCCAGCAGTCCCGCGTCGCCGAGTCCGCCACCAGCGTCGAGCGCCCCGCCCGCATCGGGCGTCCCAGCATCCAGGCTCGTTCCACCATCCAGCAGTCCCGCGTCGCCGAGCCCGCCACCAGCGTCGAGCGCCGCGCCCGCATCGGGCGTCCCAGCGTCCAGGCTCGTTCCACCATCCAGCAGTCCCGCGTCGCCGAGTCCGCCACCAGCGTCGAGCGTCGAACCCGCATCGACCCCAGCGTCCATCCGCGTCTCCGTGCCCGCATCGAGCGGGCTTGCGGGACCGCCGCACCCAAAGCCGACCAGGGACAGGATGAGAATCGCGACTCGCATGAACGCCCTCGAGCCTCTCATGACTCGGGTGCGAACCAGACGGCTGATCAAAGGAGCGACGACGAGCTTCCCTATCGAGCCTCGACCCGAGCGGGCGGTGCCTGTCGGCGAGCGCCTCGAGCCGCATCATCGTCACGCCGAACTGAAGCTGACTCGACGAGTGACGATAGCGCCTCATCGAACTCTCATACTCGGCCAGCCAATCAGCCCAGCGCGCCACAAACTGGGTCGAAGGTGCCACTCGAGCACGCGATGCGTATCGATGAACGCCTCCACGCCGTGATCTCGTCGACGGGCTGCCTCGAGACCGGCAAACGAGAGCGCCTCATCGCTCCCGAGCCCGATCGGATGATCAGCGCAGCCTTGAAGAGCGCGCGACTCGAAGGCGGCGCTCCGAAGCCTCGAGTGCACGAGGGCGGAAAGAATGCGACGAGCGCTCGAGACCAGCCGCCGGGTCGGTGAGGGGTCTGGGCCATGTCTGCTGGAGGACGCGCGGTGTCCGTCGGCGGACACGAAATCATGTCCGACGGCAGACACCCGGCGTCCGCGAGCGGACATGCGTGAGAGCTTCGTCGCCTCGCCCACCCCACGCAGGGAGCCTCCACGGAGCGGAACGAACTCGACGTCACGACGCGACGAGAGGACCTCGTCGAACCGCTCATGGCTCGGGGCGGCTGATCATTCCAGCGTGACGACGAACTTCCCGTCGGGCTCGCTCCCACGGTCGTCGAGTTCAGACTCACCGCGCGACCGGTAACTCCCGTCGGGCTCGCTCCCACGGTCGTCGAGTTCAGACTCACCGCGCGACCGGTAACGAGACGACCTTGTCGAGGTCGACCCGCTCATCGCTCGGGTCGGCTGATCATCGCAGCGCCACGACGAACTTCCCGGTCGACCGTCGCGACTCGAGCGCGCGGTGCGTGTCGGCGAGCGACTCGAGCGGCACTGTCGTCACGTCGAGCTCGAGCTGCTTCGAGGCGAGCAACGAGAGCACCTCGTCGACACCCTTCTTCCACACGTGCACCGGATGAGGCGTGCGCAGCCAATAGCCACAGACCTGCAGCGAGCGCTCGAGCAACTTCGCTGGCTCGATGGGCGTCGCTGCTCCGCTCGAGTCACCGAAGCAGACCCAGCGCCCGAACGGACGCAGCGCGCGCAACCCGAGCGCCGAGACGTCATGTCCCACGGAGTCGAGCAGCACGTCGACGCTGTCACGCAGCTGATCAGCCTCGCCTCCAACGACGACCTCGTGCGCGCCGCGACGAATCACGACGTCAGCCTTCGCGCGGGAGGAGACCAGCCCGATGACGTGACACTCGGCGAGCGCGGCGAGCTGAACCGTCAGCAGACCAACGCCTCCAGCGGCAGCGGTGATGGCGACCGTGTCTCCCGGCTCGACGCGCGCGACGGTGTGCAGCACGTGCCACGCCGTCAGGCCCTGCAGCGGAAATGCGGCGCCTTCGATGAACGAGAGCGCGGACGGCAGTGGAATGAGCCGCTCCACCTCGACGCGACAGACGTCGGCGGCGCTCTCCGAGGCGAGGAAGGCGACACGCTGTCCCAGCCAGGACGCGTCGACACCAGGCCCCACCTCGCGCACGACGCCCGAACCTTCGAGCCCCGTCGTCACCGGCAGCGGCTCACCGCTCCGATACAGCCCGCGCCTGCGCTCGGTGTCGGCGAAGTTGATGCCCACCGCGTGAACGTCGACGAGCACGTGGCCCGCGGTGCACACGGGAGGCGCGACCTCTTCGAGCCGCAGCACCTCGGGCCCGCCGAGCTCGTGAAAACGAACAGCGCGCATCAGCACAGCCCCCGCTCGATGCCGCTCAACGTGAGAGGTCCACCGTCGCGCACGCGCCGCACGTGAAAACGAACTGCGCGCATCAACGTCACAGGTCCACCGTCGACCACGCACCTCGGGTAATCGAACCGCATCAGGCCCAGAGCCCCCGCTCGATGGAGCGCCACCTCGCAGGCGCTCCGTCGAGCGCTCGCAGCATCGGCAGCTCGTCGGTTCGCTCCACCCGCACGGCGCCCGCAGGCAGTGGAATCGGCGTCGTCTCCCACACCCGCAACGCCTTCAGTCCACTCGCTCGGCCATGGTCGGCCGCAGCCGCGAGCAACGGGCCCACGTCGGCCGGCAGCTCGAACCGGTACCAGAGCACGTGCAGCTCGTTCGTCTGAAACGACGCCGTCAGCGCCAGCGAAGAACGCCCGCGCCGGAGCAGATGGGCCTTCAACTCCGGTCGCTTCAGGGCCCTGGCGTAGAGCCGCTCCCGCTCGACCTGCCAATCACATTGCTCGACGGTGAGCTCGAGCTGCACCGAGCCGTCGGCGGTCACGGAAGGCGGCGCTTCGACTGCGGGGAGTTCCTCAACGCTCGATGTGACCAGTGGCAACACCGAAGTTTCCAATGGTAACACCACGTCCCACGAGGGCTGTGCGACGAAGCCGGCGCGTTCGTAGATTCGCGCGCCCACCTCGGAGAACAGCGAGACCGCCAGCGCGTCAGCTTGCTGGCCCAGCCGCTCACAGACGGCGTTGATGAGGGTGACCGCGTGACCCTTGCCGCGAAGGGAGGGCTCGGTGAACACCGACGCGATGACGAAGGCGCGACCCAACCGGCTCCCGCGCCTCGCAGGCACCTCGAAGGTCTCGCACGAGCTGAGCACCGCGCCGGCCTCGTCGACCCACAGCCACGTGCGCAGGTGCTGCTTCGCGAACGGGTGGGCGCGCAGGCCGGCTTCACGCTGAAGAAACTGCTCGGTTGTGAGCTTTTGGCCCCACGCCTGCGCCGTGAGCAGGTCGCGCGCGCGTTGGTCGGAGTCAGTCGCCTCGACGAGCCTGTGAATCGGAGCCATGGGTCACTTCAAGCCGACGGCCGCGCACAGTCTTGTGGCTCGATGCGGCGCCTCACATCGTCAGAGAAGGCCCTGAGCTTCCGCGTGACCCTGTTCATCGAGCTGAACCCGCCAGGAACGAGCTTGTCCTGCTGGCCGTCGAATTTCACCGTTCCGTTGGCGAGCCGCTCGAAGCCGGAGCGCACGACTCACTTCACCTGCAGCGTCGTCACGCCATCTTCATCGGCCGTCAGCAGCCACATCTTCTCGCCCTGCCACGCGAGGCCTTTGACGACGCCCTTGAGCGCGACGAGCTCGGTCTGCGCGTCTTCGCCAGCCTTCGCCTCGTACAGCCGCGGCGCGATGCCCGTGGTGGTGTAGCGCGCGACGCCGTTCTGCACGGCGAGCCACTCCACGTCGACGCGGGCGACCGTCTTCACCGCGCCACCGCTCCTGGAGCCACGCTTCAACTCAGGGCTGCTGGCCTGCGGAAACCGGTACGTGATGCCGTCGCTCTCGAGCGCGATGGGGCCGTCGGCACGCTCGGCGATGCGCGCGGTGAACGAGCCATCGAGCGCGGCACGCGTGAGCCCGGACGGGTAGCCGGCGACGAAGAAGGCCTCGTCCTTGCCGTCGAAGACGACCTCGCGCGGGCGAATCTGCTCCACCGCGATGAGCTTCACGTCTCCATCGTCGATGGCGACGACGGCGCCGTTCGGGTCAGACGCGAACGGGTCTCCATCTTTCGGGACGAGCGAGGCGACCACCTTCGACTTGTACGAGGCCACCGACGTCACCAGCGCGCGCGTGAACGAGACGTGCGTCTTCACCTCGCCACCCGAGAGCGGCATCGACTTCACCATGCCGCCTTCGCCCCAGACGACCTGCTGCGCCTCGGCGTCGAACCACACCGTCGACACCTGCCCCGGGCGCACCGTCAGCACCGTCGGAGCCCCCGACACCGGCAGGCTCACCAGCGCCGTCACGCCGCCCTTCTCGAGCACGACGACTGCGCCTGTCCCTGCGCCACGAAGCTCACGCGCCTTCACCGCCCCGCGCAGCACCGGCGTGAACCCCTGCGCCGCATCTCCGGTCGACGTGAGGAGCGACGCGAGGTCGAAAGAATCGGTCGGCGCCGGCGCATCGGGAGCCACGGCTGCGGTCTCGACCAGCGCCTGCATCGTCGGCGGCGTCGTCGACGCGTTCTTCACCTTCTTGGCGGCCTTGCTGCCCTCCTTCTTCTCTTCGGAGGGGTTGCGACGCGTGTACTCGGTGAGCCCGATGCCGAGGACGATGAGCACGAGGCCGGCGACGAGGAAGCGCATGGGCGCGCTCTATAGCCTTCGTCGCGCAGTTCTGGGCAGCGATGTCGTGCCGTCGCGCGAAGAGCGTCAGCGCTTCTTCCAGCTCACGCGCTTCGCCGCCTTCGTCCATGGCGCGACCATGCTCTCGACGGCCACACGATTGGCTTCGTGGGTGATGAGGGTCAGCTTCGTCAGCGGAGCCTTCACGAATCCAGACAACAGCGCCTCGAGCGCTTCGGGCAGACGCGGCCTCAGTGGCAGATAGCTGACCTCGAGCTCGGCCGACCACGCCGCCTCGCGGGAGAACGTCACCGAGAAGCCCTGGTTCCGGGTCTCGATGGTGAGCCGTTTCGTCGCCGCAGGCAGCTGCTCGAAGTCGACTCGCTGCGGCTCCTCCGAGACGTGGGCAGTGATGGACTCGAGGGTCTTCATGGCGCGCAGGCCTCGCAGCACCACACCGAGTCGCGAGACATCGCGCAGCGTGAGGTCCGTGAGCGGCAGCTTCGCGAGCACCGGCAGACACTCGTCCCAATTGCTCGGCTCGATGTTCCAGTCGTTCAGCTTCGGCGCGACGGCCGCGAGCTTGTTGCGCTGCCCCAGGTCGGGCCCGACGGCCCTGGTGAGCGAGTCGAAGCGCGCGCCTGGAGAGAACCCCTCGTCGAAGGTGACCTCCTGCAGCAGGCGGGTGAGCGGGTGCTTCGGCACCGTGCTCGTCGCGCGCGCCGTGATGAGGAAACCGCGCTCGAAGCGCAGCCCCGACCTCGCGACCACGGCCTCGAAGGGCCCGAGCAGCTCCTTGCGGTGGCTCGCGAGCAGCTCGTCTTCACGCGCCCTCGCCTCTTTCGAGACCTTGCCCCGGGCGCGCTGCACCTGAAGGGTGATGAACTCGCCGAGCGGGCGTTGCTGCTCGGTCAGCCAATCTGCGTAGACGAGGCGGGGACCGTCGTCCTCAGGCGCCGCGACGATGGCTTCAATCATCTCGCGGTCATCGGACGAGGGCTTCGTCGAGGCGCTCGTCGCTGGAGCGCCCAGCATCGCCAGCATGCGGTCGAGGGCCTTCTGGTCGGCGAGTCCAGTGCAGGCACGCCCGGTCGTCAGCTTCTTGAGCACGTTGGTGAAGCGCTCGGGGGAGTAACCCCAGCTTCCCCCGCGCTTCGTCAGCAGCGCCTCGTACACCCGGGCCTCTTCGACGACGCCGGTGTCTCCGTGCTGCTCGACGCAGCCAACCAGACGACGCCACAGCTTGGCGGTGAGGGTGTGCGTCGTGGCGGTCAGCACCCGCAGCGCCATGCGGGCTACCCGGGGGTCCTTCTTCGTCTCGGCCCACGCCTCGATGGATGGCCAGACGAGTCGCCCATTCGCCTCGCGCGCGAAGACCTCGAAGGCCGCGAGCACGGTGGAGCGCTGGCCATCGGTGCAGTCGGTGGCGAGCTTCGCGAGGGCCTCGCCGCGCGCGCCCTGCTTCGTCGGCAATGCGTCAATCGGCGAAGAGACGTGTGCACCGAGGCGCTCGATGAGCAGACCCACGGCCGGGTCGAAGGTGCTCCGCCAGAAGCTGAGGAGGTGGCCGAGGGCCTCTTCCGACTTTCCCGACGAGAGTGACTGCGCGGCGCGCGCGAGGGGCATCGCCCTCTCTGAGCACATCACACTGCCCGCGCCTGGCTCGAAGTGGCAGAGGTCAGTTCGTCGCGAGGTCGGTCGCAGGCACCGGACGAGCAAGCTGCGGCGGCAACACGATGCGCGGCGCCGGCCACGCCTGCCACTCACCGATGCGCGGACGGTTGGGCGCCAGCACCTGCGCGCGGACCTGCTCCAGCGGCAACTCGAGCATCGTCTCCCAGCGCACGTAGCAGAGGTTCGAGCAGGCGCGGCTCCAGCGATAGAAGCGCCACACCTCGGCCGGCATCGCGAAGAAGGCCCGCCAGCCGTACTGCGCCGGCACCTTGAACCAGCCGAACACCAGCGCCATCACCGCCGAGCCCGAGCCGTACTGCGCCAGCGTCACGCCCAGGAAGCGCAGCTCGTTTCGCAGGTCGGTGCCCAGGCCCACCACCGCGTGCCAGATGTCGTGCGCGAAGAAGAGTCGGTCGACGAAGTACTCCACCTCGTCGGTCGGCGTGCGCCGCGCTGCGAATGGAGCGATGCCCCACGCCGAGAACCAGTCAGCCACGAAGCGGCCGAGCGTGCCCTCGGGCAGCTGGCTCAGCGCGCGAAGGTCGAGCCGAATCTCGGGGCGCTCCCGAAGCAACGCCTGGCCCTGCGCGTCCTTCGCAGCCCTCGAGGCGATGCGCCCGATGCCGCCGCTGTCGAGCGCCCACTGAAACGCCATCTGCCCCCAGGGATCCACGATGCTCTTCGACAGCGCGACCATCGCCGCGAGGGCGAGGCGCACCTTCGAGAAGACTCCCATCTGCTTCATCTCGTCGACGGAGGGTCGAAATGGGCTCATGGGGTGGGTCGCCTTTGCAATGCGCGAACCGACCCACCACCAAAACGATGCCGCAGGCTTGCGACGTCACGACGCCGACGCGTCAGCGAAGTGACGCATCGAACTGATTCACTTCGCGACGGTGACGTTGTCGAGCGCGACGGGCCACTTCGCGCCGATGCCGACGTCCTTGTCGAGCACCACCACGCCCTGCACCGACACCTGTTGGTCGTTGGGCAGTGCGGTTTTGCTGATGATGACGAGGTCGTCTTTTCCGCTCGCGTCGCTCAGGTGGCCGTAGTGCACGCCCGCGACGTCGGTCACCTTGCTCAGCTTGCCCGTCACCTTCACCACGTGGCCCGCCAGCATCTGCTTCTCGGAGAAGACATCGGCGACGCGCATCGAGAGCGCGGGCTCGGCGAGGCGGGTGGCGTCGATGGCTTTGGCGACGGTGTCGGCGGGGTTCCCAGCCGGCGGAGGTGCGCCCATGGGCGGGTGGTTCGGTGGCAGCTGCGCGCCCTCTGCGAGCGGGCCGGGAGTGGCGCCTGCTGAGCCGAGCTCTCCGAAGATGATGCTGTCGAAGGTGCGGTTGAGGGACTTGCTGACGAAGCCCTGCATGCGCGTCGAGACCCGCACGGTGAGCTTCTGCCCGGCGGTGATGCCGGTGTTGGTGGCGACGGCAGCCCACTCGTCAGCGCCGCCCGTCGAGAGGCGCACGTAGGTGTAGTTGGGAACCTGCATCACCTCGGCGACGACGCCCGTGACGACTTCTCCACCGGTCGGCTCCGAGGGCGGCATCATGTTGGGCGGCGGCATCATGGGCGGCGGCTGGCCCATGGGCGCAGCAGCGACGGGCGCAGATGGAGCGCTCGCGGGCGGCGCAGACATGCGGCCGGTGAAGAACCCGAGGACGAAGACGGCAACGACGATGGCGGGAATGATTGGGAACTTCATGGCGGCGTCGTTACCACAACCTGCCGATGCGCGAGGCCTGCACGGTACGAGGCATCACCCGCGTTCCGTCCCTCGATGAGCCAGGCGAATGCGGGAGCGCGACGCTGGCCGCTTCTGAACGAGCCTTCAGCCTGAACTCAGCTGCCCGACGCGATGCCAGGCACCTCGTCCACTCGCCGAACGCGAGGATCCTCGGCCACCGCGACCGAAACGATGCGCAGCTACTCGTCGACGAGGCCGTCCACCACGGTCCACTCTCCTGGGGCGCGCACCCCCGAGACCGAGAGCGTGGGTGTCTGCTCGCGGCCCTGCGCACGGGCGAGGTCCTTCACCTGCCGGGTGACGAAGAGGTTGAGTTCGTGCAGCGACACGACGTGGTCTCCATCGCGGTCGGCGAGGCCCGAGAGCCCGCGCAGGAGTTGCTCGGTGAAGAGGCCGTGACTCGAAGTCGTGGCGGGTCCACTCGTCTCCGCAGCGCCGGAGGCCGTGAGGCTGGCGAACAACCCTTTCGGCGCTTCGACGGGCTTGAGCAGCACCAGCGGCCGCACGCCCTTCGGCAGCACGGAGCGCGCTCCGGTACCCGAGAAGCACGCATCGAGCAGCGCGAGCACACGCCGGCCCTTGAGCGCGGTGAGCTTCGAGTACACCTCTGACACACGCAGCGCCTTCGTCTTGAGGAACGCCGGGTCGCCGTCCCACGGCACGAGGTACGAGTCGCCGGTCGTCGGGTCAGGAGCACCGTGGCCCGAGAAGTAGAAGTACACGGTGGCGCCGGGGCTGGCTTTCGTCGCGGGGAGCCACTCCTGCAGCGCCGCTTCGATGTCTGACTTGCTCGCGCCCTGTCCGACGAGCGTCTTCACGTGGTCGGCGGGAACTCCGAGCGTGCGCACGAGGTAGCGGGAGACGACGGCCGCGTCGTTTTCGGCATGGTCTGCTGGCGGCAGTTGGCCGCGATAGTTCTCGACGCCGATGACGACCGCGTAGGCATCGTTCTGGCGCATGCGGGTGATGGGCGCCTTGTCGATGGCCGAATCGGCGGTCGGCTGTGGCAGCGCGTCCGAAGCGATGGGCACGACGACGGGAGCGCTGGGTTTCGCTGCTCCCTGTTGCAGTTCGCCGCTGCGCTCGAGCGACGGTCGCGCGAACACCAGGCTGGAGCTCGCCTTCTCGAGCAAGAGCTCTCCACGCCCTTCGGCGACGAAGCGCGCCGCAGCGTCACGAACGTTGGTGCCCGCCGGCAGCTTTGCGGAGTCGACGTAGCCGATGGTGGTGGTGCCAGCGACCGCGACCTTCGGGAGCGGCCGCGCGGGCTGCCCATCGAAGCGTCGAATCAACTCGTCGGTGAGGTCTCGGCGCGGCTCGAACCACACGACGCCGGTGCCCACGTCGAAGACGAACGCGACGCCCGCCTCGTTGGCAGCGTCGACGAGCAGTGGGTCGAGCTTCTTGAGCAACCTCGCAATCTCGACACGCTCGGCGTCAGCCAGGGCCTTCGTCGAATCGTTCGCGAGCACCTGCAGCGCAGCAAACGACTGCTTGAGCGCACGGCCAGCTGGTGACGTCATCAAGTCCGCCGACGCTTCGAAGCGCTTGTTCTGCTCACGAAAGCGCTCCTGCTCGACGTTCAGCTCGCGCTGCTTCGTGTCCTTCAGTTGTTGCAGACGCTTCTTCGCCTCGCGGCCCTCGACCGTGGCCTGAAGAATGCGGCTCACGTCGGCGAAACCCACCAGCGCCTCGCTCCGCGGAGCCTCGGCGACGTTCGCGGGTGCCTTCTGCGCCGCGCGGCTGATCAGCTCTGCCGTGAAATCGAGCGATGGTGTCGAGGCGAGCACGCCAGCAGCAGTGCGGTCGAGAACGGCGACGAGCCGGTGATCAGCCGCCAGACGTGCGGCGAGCGTGTTGAGCTTTGCGACGATGGGCTCGAGGGCGGCACGCTCGCGACTGGCGAGCTCGGCGTTCGAGAGCGTCTTCGAGTCAGCGAGCGCGCGAAGCTGTTGCCTGGCCGCCTGCCCTTCGGTGGACGCGTCGATGGCGCGCTGCAGGTCGACGATGCCGAGGTTCGGCTCGGCGAAGGACGTGGCACTGAAGACGACGAGAGCGAAAGTGACGAAGCGCAGCACCAGCGCACCGTAGCCCGCGGCTACAGCGTCGTGCGAACGCGAACGAAGCACTGCAGCGCACTGCGCGGAGGCACACCGACGTCGATTCGTCGCACCAGTTGCACCATGCGCTGACCGCTCCGGGTCGCCTGCGTCCACTCGTAGCTGCCCGTGTCGGACTTGTTGAGCTGCATCTCGATGTCGCCGAAGAAGCTCACGATGACGCCGGGCTCATTCGCGGGAGTCCAGGTCACGACGTGGCGCTCCTGCCCGTTGGGAAGGTCGGTGCGCGTCCACGTGTAGGAGTGAATCGACGGGCAGCCGACACGAGCGCCGCGGAGCCAGGCCTGCCCGTACTCGATGTTGACGAGGAGGCTCGTCTGCGGGCCCTGGAACGCGTTGGTGGCGCGATACGCCGTGCCACCTGGAACGGCGGCGAGAACGGGAACGAGCTGGCCAGGAGGACCAGCGGTGATGCCCGCATCTGGCAGCAGCGCGGTCGTGCTCCGGTCGTAGACGTTGACGGCGATGCCCCACTGAGTCGCCGAGGCCGGCTGACCGAGCTCGAGCGTTCCTTCGAAGAGTGCCGCTGTGTACAGCGTCTGGTCGAAGAGCTGATTCGTCACGCCGGCATCGATGATGGCGCTTCCACCAGCGGCGCTTCCACCAGCGGTGCTTCCACCAGCGGCGCTTCCACCAGCGGCGCTTCCACCAGCGGCGCTTCCACCAGCGGTGCTTCCACCAGCGGCGCTTCCACCAGCGGCGCTTCCACCGGCGGTGCTTCCACCAGCGGCGCTTCCACCAGCGGTGCTTCCACCGGCAGCGCTTCCACCTGCAGTGTTTCCGCCGCCAGCGCTTCCACCGGCAGTGGTCACACCAGCGTCTTCGCCTCCAACCGGAGCGCTACACCCAACCGCTGCGAGCACGAGTGCACACCATCGCCACTTGATCATCGAGACTCCTCTTGAGCTGGACGGAAACGAGCGTCGCGCTTTTGCGCAGCGAGGTCACTGCCCCAATGGCAACGTGAGAATCGGAGCGTTCTGGCGGTTCGACGGCACCTCGAGCCGGGCCAGCTCGACGAGCAACGCGAACGTCGCGCGGGTGTCGTGGTCCTTCCGCTCGATGAAGAAGCACGCACCGCGGTACTCGACGGCGACGGCGGCCTCGTCACCCGAGCAACCACCACGCGAAGAGCGAACGTGAAACAGCCCAGCGAGCTGCGGCTGCCAGTCGAAGGCCTTCCCGTCTGGCGTCATCGTCTGCCGCGCCTGCCCCGTCTCGAGGTGCTCCGAGGGAACGTCGACGCCATGCGCGACGAAGTACAGCGCCTGCAACAGCGAGCGTGTCTCGAGGTCGAGGGAGCGAAAGCCACCCGGCGCCGAGTCGAACGGCTTGAGACCTTCGACCGTGATGTCGAACGACGCTCCCGGTGAGAGCGAGAAGGCGCGGAAGAACGTCTTCGCGTCGGCCGACTCCAGCGCGCGCGGCGAGACGTAGAGCACCGGCACGCGCTGCTTCCGCTGCAGATGCCACGCGCCATCGGACGACGACGCGAGCTCGAGGCCCTGCTCAGCCGCGGCCACCGAGGCCTGCGCCGTGACGCTCGGCTGCGCGACGGGGCCGCCGACGAACTCCACGCGCTCTTCGTGACCGAAGACGACTTCGCCGCGGTGCTGCAACGCCTGCAGGGCGCGAACCCCCTCGAGAAAGGGCGACGGCTCGGGCGCGAGCGCTGGCGTGGGCCCACTCGCGGTCTGCGCGTTCGACACCCAATTCAGGTTCTCGAGGTACAGCCGGAAGACGGTCGAGATGGGCCACGTCGTGCGCGCGAGGTAGATGGCGCCTTCGAGCGAGAGCGGCGTGAAGAGCCGGCGCGCGAAGTCCGAATCGTCGAGCGGCGTGAGGCTGAAGGTCGGCCGGTCGGCTCCAGCAATGCCCGCCTGTGGAAGCACGAAGGGAAACGGAGCGCGTCCCGAGGGGTCGGCGTTGGCCGTGTAGAACGGCGTGCCACCGGCGTTGGCAGCGAGCTCGAACTGCGCGGCGATGCTGGAGACGGCGAGCGAGCTGGGCGTGTCGCCGTAGCGAAGGCGAACGACGTTCAGCAGCATCTCTTCTTCGCCCGTCGTCTTGACCGTCTCGTTGTACCGAAGGCGCGACGCCTTCAGCGCCGAAGGGCCGATGAGCGTGCAGGAGGAACAGGCCAGCAGGGCGAGCGCAGCGCCGAGTCTCGACATGGTGGCGAGCTTCGTGTCGCCATGGAGCGAGTCAATTCCGCGGCTGATCAACTACCAGTCGCGCGGGGCGATGGCCTCTTCGAGGTCGAGGTGGCCGTGGCCGTAGCAACGGAGGATGAAGTCGAAGTCTCCGGCGATGGCATCTCGTGCGGCCGTCTCGATTTCGCTCTCTGCCTCGAAGAACTCCTCTTCCAGCAGGTTGAAGGCCTCAGTCGCCTGGTGCGTGAGCGCGTAGACCGCCGCGGGCGAGGTCGGCTTCTCTGCTTCGAACTGCGCGCACAGGCCGACGAGAATTCCGGCACCCTTCTCGACGAGGTGACGCGGAAAGTACTCGTCGCCCAACATGTCTTCGAGAAACGAATGCTCGCGGGCTTCGGCGTTCTTCAGCTTCGCCTGGAGCTCGGCGAACGCGCCGTGCTGCGAGCCGTGCACGCCATCTTTCTCCTTCGGGGTTCGCCGAGTGGCCATGACCGCGAGTTCTGTCAGCCGCCAAATCGAGCGTCCACTGTCACCCAAGACCGGCCGCGAGGTTCTTTCGGAGCGTCGCGTCGACGTCGACCTTCGGGCCCCAGCGCGTGCAGACCTCGAGATACGCCGCCATCGTGAGGCCGTGCCGCTTCAACGCCTCGGCGAACGGCAGCGTCGCGACGTCCTTCACGAGCGCCACGTACTCCCCCGTCGAGCCGAACGGCTGCCCCTCGAAGACGAGGTCGTCGTTGAACGGCACGCGCGGGTCTGGCGCATGGCCGACGATGACGCCGCCGCGTGAACGGAACTCCTCGTAGAACGCGTGGCGGGTGAGGCGATCGCCGAGGTCGGGCGGGCGCTCCACCGAGGCGTCGAGGCCTTCGCCACGCAGGTCGAGCGCGAACGAGCGGCACACCGTGGCCAACGGAGCCGCCTGCGCGACCGATTGCTCCAGCACCATCGCGGCCGCGTCTCGCGCGGTCTTCGTCACCGGCGTGTGATCATCGGAGCCGTAGCGATACCGCGCCGCCCGCAGCGCTGCCCGGCGCGCGTTCCAGTCATTCGACGAACCGAGCTCGCGAACCGCAGCCAGGTCTCCCGTCTCGGCGAGCAGGTAAGCCTCGTGGCGCACGGGCTCGGTTGGCACCTGCGCTGGCGCCTCGAAGCGCTGCTTCTTCTTCGCGCGCTCCATCGTCTTCGCGAACACCTCGGTGTTTTCGGGCATCGGGTTCTTCTCGATGGCCTTCTTCATCCACTTCACGGCTTCGTCGTGGCGGCCGAGCCCGATGCACGCGCACGCGAGGTGGTGCCAGCCGTTCGTGAGCCAGAGGAGGTCTTTGCCTGCGGCCTTGATCAACGCATTGGCGATCGACTCACAGGTCTTCGAGTCTCCGACCTCGTCGAGCACCCCCGCGTAGGCGTTGAGCTGCGAGGTATCGAAGGCCGACGGATCCAGCTGATACACGGTCGCGTACGCCTTCACCGTGCGCGGGTTGTCCATGGCCGCGTAGACGATGCCGCCGTACGTCAGCCATTGATCAGCCCGCGTGTACCAGCGGCTCGCGTAGTCGAGCACCGAGAGCGCCTCGGGCAGCTTCCCGCCCTGATGGAGCACGCCGGCCAGAATCTGCGTCGCCTGCTCGGGCGTGGCGTCGACGAGTGAGGCGAGCGCTTCTGGAGCACGGCCCTGCGCAGCGAGCGCGAGGCCCAGGTTGCGATGGGCTTCTTCGTTGTCGCTCTCCTGCGCGACGAGCCACCGCGCCGCACGCTCGGCCTTCACCGGGTCGCCCTTCTGGAGCGCCTGAAACACCCCGTTCGCCGCCTTCTGGAACTCGAACGGCACGCCGAGCTTCGCCTTCGCGAATGGAGCCTTCAGCAGCTCGAGCGCCTTGTCGCGGTACTCCTCACCGGCCGTGCCGAGCCCTGCGCAGAGCAGGCTGAACGCGACCTCTCCATCACCAGCCGCGAAGAACGCGAGCGCGGCGTGCAGGCTCGACTCGGCCTCCCGGTGTTTGCCGACGAAGGCCGCTGACGCGAACAGGTCGAGCGCATCGTCTTCGTGCAGCGCTCCGGACTTCAGTCGCGCGTTCGTGATGGTGGCCCATTCGCCCGTTCCTGCAGCGCCTGTCGCGAACACGAGCGACTCGAGCAGCGGCGCGAGGCGTTCGACCGCGCCTTCCGGCTGCTGACGGATCAGCTGACCCGCCTCGAACGACATCAGCGCGAGCCGCTCGGGGCTGATCAACCGCGCGTTCGCCTCTGGCAGGTCTCGAAGGAATGCGTCGAGGCCGCCGCCGATCAACTCCTCGAGGTGCAGCGCGCGCTCGACGACACTCAACCAGTGGGCCGAGAGGCGGGGATGAACGATGGCCCAGAGGGGCTCCACGGTCGCGAGCAGCGCGTGCGCCATCGACTCGTCCAGCTCGTGGCTCCGCCGGGCGAGGGCCTGCAGCGCCTCGGCGGCGATGGTGCGAAACGCGCCTGCGAGGGGAGACGGCGTCTCGACCGTGGCACGCAGATACGCGTCGAGCGAACGAGCTGCGACGAAGACGAGCCGCGCCACGACATCGGTCTCTTCGCCACCGAAGACGAGCTCGGGCCAGCCATTGACGAGCCGGTCAGCAGCTTCGAGCGTCGGCGCGTCGGTCGTCAGAAACGCCTGGAGCCGCTCGGCCGTGGCGGCGTCGATGCGCGGGAACGTGATGTCAGGGCGCGCAGACGGTTTGCCTTCGGGTTTGCCCAGGGCCCACGTGATGACTCGGCTCTTCGCAGCGCCCGGCCAGAAGTCGGCGAGCTGACGTCCGAGGAACCAGCCGATGGTGAGGTGCCGCGCGTCGAGCAGCTCGCCGAGCAACGAGGTGACGACCTCTTCCGGCACGCCACTCAACATGCGTGCGACGTGGGCGCGTTCGGCTTCATCGCCACGCTGTGGACTGCAGACGACGAGCTCGAGCAGTTGCTCCAGCGCGGTTCGCCACGCGCCTGCGGCTGCGAGGGCACGCACGGCCTTGAGTCGAGACGTGGCTGACGCGAAGCCCATGCCGATGCCGAAGTGCGCCCACGCGAATGGCGCTTCACGCTCACGCCCCGTCGCGACGAGCGCATCGAGGAACATCGCGAGGTCGACCGCGTCGTCCGGTTCTGCGCGACCGAAGCCTTCGACCGTGCGTGGATCTTCGCCGCGGTAGAAGCCCTCGCGCGCATACGCCCACGCGACAAAGGAGGGACTGCGCTTCCACTTCTCCAGAATGCCCGTGTGGCGTGGCCAGCTGCCCGAGAGACCGTGGAGCCGGTTCTGTCGAAGCTGAATCGCCTCTTCGAGCCGGCCGGCCTGCATCAACGCGTCGGACTCTCCGAGGTCGACGAGGATCTGATCAGGGTACCAGGAGAAGCCGGGATCCATCGGGCAGCCGTGACGGCGGGCAGCGGCGCGCGCCTCGTGCACCCAGTCACCGATTCGTTCGGCGCTCTCGTGCAGCCGCATGAGTTCGATGTGCTCGGCGCTGTCTGATCCGAACAGGCGCACGCGACGCCGCATGAGCCGCAGCGCTTCGTCGACGCGATCGTGCTCGACGAGCTCCCACGCGGCCGTGGTGCCGACCTCATGACTGACCGGGTTCGCGAAGGTGGCGAGCCCGACCGAGGCGACCTGCTCGAGGAACGTGGGGCGCAGCTCGAAGGCGTCGTCGCTCTCGGGCTCGGAGAGGTCGTCTGCGTCGAAGACGACAGCCGTGTGTGGCGTGGCCCAGCCCGGCGCCGCGTCGATGCATGCGCGGAGCAGGACGAAGTCGGGGTCGTGCGCGCGTGTCTTCTCGAAGGCGGTCCAGAGAGAAATGGGGTGGTCGGCATCGAGCTCGCGCAGCCGCGGAGCGATGGTGCCTCCGAACAGCAACTGCGCCGTGCGGACGGTCGACCAGGTGGTGCGATCGCCCAGCGCGGTCAGGCATTCCGTGAGGCGACCTTCGGCTGCAGCACTGGTCTCGACTTCGTCGTCGTCGACATCACCGGCGAAGCCGTCTTCCACGTCGTCGTCATCATCGTCCGAGTCGTCATCATCATCGTCCGAGTCGTCATCGTCCGAGTCGTCATCGTCGTCGGAGTCGTCATCGTCGTCGGAGTCGTCGTCGTCGTCGGAGTCGTCGTCATCGTCCTCTTCGGACTCGTCTTCTTCGCCAGCCGACGCGGCATCTTTGAGCAGCTTCGGAGTCGACACCTCTGCACGTTCACCCTCAGCGCGTGTGTCGTCCTCCTTCACCAGCGCGCGCATCACCTTCATCGCCTCGCACCACCTCGCGACGGGCCACGACTCGAACGTCCCGACGAGCTCACCCAGGCCTCTCGCTTCCAACCACTGCGACGTCACCTGCTGAAGCAGCGAGCCCAGATCCGCTCCGACTGCTGCGAACGTCTGATGCGTGTCCTTTCGATCAACCGCGTGCAGCGTCACTGACGTCGCGCCCGTGCGAATCGCCACTTCGACCCAGAGAAACTCGTCCCGCCGCCACGTCTCGAACGCGCTCTTCAACTCCTGCCGCTTCGCCGCATCGCTCGGCATGCCCCACGGCAGACTTCCACCCACGACCTGCGGAGTCGCGACCGACAAGGACGGCACGCGCATGCAGACATCGAGCAACTGCGTCCACAGCTGAAGCGAGCCGACGCGAATCAATTCCTGATCAGCGCCCTCCCAGGTGATGGACGGCATCAAGAACGCGACGCGGTGAAAGGTGCGCATCACAGCCCCTCCACTTCGCCGGAGCGCAGTCTTCGTGTGCCCTGCCGCTCGAGCGTGGCGATGGTCGTCACCTCGCACCAGTCACCCATCAGGTAGTAGTCCGTGTCAGGGAAGGGGCCGTGCACCTCGCGCGCTCCTGCCCTCGTCACCGCGGCGCGAAGCTCGTCCTTGCTCATCGTATGGAACGCTCCTGCGAAGTAGACGGTCGTGCCCGGCAGCCCGCGGAAGAGCCGCTTCACGATGCTCTGCACGCCTTCGAGGCTCGCAGCGTCGGCCTCTGCTTCGGCCGGAGCCGCTTTCGTCAACTCGAGCAACGCGTCACGGCCACGAACGAGCGCGGTGAGCGCGGGGTCGACGTCTGGAGCGTGCTCAGCCATCCACCGCTCGTGGGGCCCGGGAAACTCTGGAAGCTCGTCACCCGCAACGAGCTCCGAGGGAGGCAGATCTTCCTTCAACAGCCGCTCAGCGAGGTCGGCGCGGCCCGCACGGAAGCAGCCGAGAATGCGCGCGGCAACGACCGAGGGCGTCTGACGCCGCGTGGTGCTGGCGAGCTCGAGCGCTGCGAAGGGTCGGCCGTTCACCGCGAGCTGAAACGCCGCGACGTCTCCGTCCTGCGCGCCCTGCACCAGGGCCTGCACCTGCCGCACGCGTCCACGCCGCGCGAGGTCGAGCACGTGCAGTCGTCGAACGAGCGGCTCAGATTCGGGGTGCGTGACGGCGAGCGTGCGCGCACGTGATGGGTCATTCGAACCACGCACCGCCCACGCCCACAGCTCGTAGAGGTACGTCTCGGCGTGCCGCGCGAACGGCGTCAACGCGCCCAGGTCGTCGGCGGCCTGACCGCACGCTGCTTCGAGCGCTGGGTTCTGAGCGTGCTCTGCCGTCACGCGCGCGACTGCGAGACCACGCACCGTCGGAATCACGCCTTCGTGCTCCTCGTGCCACGCCATGCGCCCCAGGAAGAGCTTCGCGTACGTCGCGCCTTCGAACTCACGTCGCAGCGCATCCTTCGCGTCGGCGTCACCGAACGCCACCGAGAGGAAGAGCGCTTCGATTCTGTCGTCGAACTCCGCGTGCTCGAGCTTCTCCTGCAGCGCGGGCACGGCGTCGGCTCCGAGCGTGGCCAGAATGAGCCGAATGCACCGGCGCCGATGTTCGGACGACAGCTGCGGCAGGTGCTCGAGCAACGCCTCGGCGAGCGGCGCGTCGGCGAAACACTCCATCGCACTGCCGAACAACACCGGCGCCTTCGTGAGCGCGCGGAAGACGACCTCGCTGTGCGCGTGCCGAGCGGCGAGGGGCAGTTGTTCGAGTGTCACCTTGCCGGCCTTCGCGTCGGTCTCGAGCAGCTCGGCCAACACCACGTCTGCAGCGGCCACGACCTCGGGCGTCCACAGCAGTCCAGCAAACGCGCCCCGCCGCTGCCGGTAGCCCAGCGTCCACACCGCCTGATTGCGCACGTCGAGCGGCGCCATCGTGTCTCTCGCGACCGCTGCGAGCGCCTCCACGTTCGACTTCGTTGGAAAGCTCGTGAGCCACACCGCGCCCTGCTGACGCAGCTGTGGAACCTGCCGCGCGTCGAGCAGCTCGAGCCCGAACTCCGCGAGTTCGGGCTGGGCGGCGAGCCAGGGGTCCATCTCTTCGAGGAAGAGGTCGAGCCGCGTGAGCAGCACGTCGCTCGGCGCGTCACCCGTCTTCGGCATCAGCCGCTGCACCTCGGCGAAGCGATACCGAACGTGCGGTGGAAGCGACGTCAACGACTCAGCCGTGATGGTCATCTGGCCCCCTTCGAAGCGCGCGACGATAGTCCCGGCGCGCGAGCCTGCGGTGACGAAGAACACGGCGACTCCGAGCGTTGCTCATTCATCAACACTGGGTTCCACGGCGACGTATTGTTGCCACGGCCGCAGCTCGACATTCTGTCTCCATGAACCAACGACACCTGCTGCTCCTCCTCCCGCTCACCGCCTGCCTCACCGCCAGACCAGCCTCGACCGAGCGCATCGACCGCACGCCCGAGCGCGTGGAGCGTGGCCGGCACCTCGCCGACAACGTCGCCGACTGCCTCGGCTGCCACTCGCCGCGGGACTGGACGCAGCCGTTCGGCCCCATCGTTCCTGGAGCGATTGGCAGCGGAGGCGCTCCGATGACGGCGCGGGACGGTGTGCCTGGCTCGGCGGTGCCGGGAAATCTCACGCCTGACCTCGAGACCGGCCTCGGCGGAGCAACCGATGGCGAGCTGATCCGCGCGATTCGTGAAGGCGTGGGCCACGACGGACGCGCGCTGTTCCCCTCGATGCCGTACCGCCGATATCGCGTGCTGTCCGATGACGACGTTCGCTCCATCGTCGCGTACCTGCGAACCTTGCAGCCGGTGAAGCGCGCCCAGCCCGCGACGCGCATCGACTTCCCCGTGAGCCTCTTCATTCGTGGCGTGCCGAAGCCCGTCGACGGCACGGTCGAGACGCCGGTCGCGGAGGACGACCGCGGCCACTACCTCGTCTCGCTCGCGGGCTGTCGTGACTGTCACTCGCCCGTCGACTCGCGAGGACGTGTCGTCGAGGGCAAGGCGTTCACCGGAGGCCGCGTGTTCGAGGCCGAAGGGTTTCGCTGTGAGAGTCCCCCGCTCGATGGGTCGCCGAGCTCGAAACTGCAAGGCCTCACGCGAGACGGTTTCATCGCGCGCTTCCGCACGACGAGCGCCCCTGCTGCCAACACCGTCATGCCGTGGCCCGGGTTTCGTGGCCTCAGTGACGACGACCTCGGCGCCATCTACTCGGTGCTCACCGCGAAGGAGCTTCGATGAGTTCGCGCGTGCTGGTGATTGGTGCATCGGGGTTCGTGGGAAAGCGGCTGGTGAAGCAGCTCGCAGGTGATGGATTCGTCGTTCGTGCGCTCAGTCGCGGCGGCGTGCCTGTCGAGCGGCTCGAGGCACGGTGGAGGCCGTGGCGAAGGCGCTGCCCGGGTGCGACTCGGTCTGCTTGTGCGTTCCATGGCAACAGGAGCCCGCCGTCGCCCACGCGGTCGTCGAAGCGAGCGCGCGTCTGGGTCTTCGTCCACACCTCTTCTTCGTCTCAGGCATCACCGTCGTTTCCGCGAACGCTGGCCACGCGATGGTCGACGCGAAGTTGTCGGCTGAGCAGACGCTGATCACGAGTGGCCTCGACTGCACCCTGCTGAAGCCGAGCTGGTTCATGGACGCGCTCTCGAAGTTCGTTCGTGATGGGCGGGCGACGCTGTTTGGGAAGCAGCAGGTGCCGTTCAAGCTGGTCGCGCTCGATGACTTCGTGAAGGGCGTGTCAGCGCTGGTGCGTGCTCCTGGTCGTGGCGTGCAGACGGTCGTGTTCGAGGGTGCCGAAGCCGTGACGCTCGAGGAGGCGCTGAAGCGCTACTGCCAGGTCGCGCACCCCGCGCTGAAGCCGTCGACATTGCCGACGTGGGTCGGTCGTGTGATTGCGTTCTTCGCGAGGAACGAGTCGCTCTCGGAGTTCGTGGGCATGATGACGTTCTTCTCGAAGGTCTCGGTGATGGCGTCGGCGACTGAGCTCGCGCCGACGTCGTTCGAGCAGTGGCTGCGCGGAGTCGAGGCTGATCAGCGCCTCACTTCTTCGGCTCGTGCTTGACGAACTCCCAGTGCGATGCGCCAGCGACCGCATTGCGCTCGGCCAACGTCGGAGTCGGCACTGGATACAACTCGGTCTTGTCGTTGTTCACGTTGAACCGACGGCCTGCGGGCTTCGACTCGTTGTCGAACACCATCGCAATCTCGTGGCCGCTCCCCAGTGCGTTCGAATCCGCCTTCTGACCATCCAGCTTCGCCTGGTTGCCACCCACCATGTACACGTCGAACCGGGCCTTCCCGTTCGCGCCCTTCACGTCTCCGAGCACGGCAGCGGTGAGGTAGGCGAAGCCTTCACAGTCGACGATCTTCCGGCCGGCTTTGTCGGTCGGCTGGGCGGCAAGCAGCGTGTCCAGTTTGCCTGGACGGTCCTTCACAGGGACCGAGGCGGACCAGTCGAGCGTGCCCTTCTCTCCGGGGTGCTTGTAGAAGTTCGTCAGGTACTCACCGAACTCCTTGCGAACTTCGTCGGTGCTCTTCCCCTTCGAGAACGCCTGAAAGTACGCCTTCACGTGCGTGAGGTTGTGTGGGTCGAACGGCGCCTTGCCGCTCAGCTTCGACATCTTCTCGAGCTGCGCTGCCTGCTTCAGACCCGCATCGGCGACGTCGACGTTGCTCATGTGGAAGTTGCGGTCGTCGATGACCGTCTTGTTCACGCCCGTGCCCTTCGCGGGGTGATCATGCGTGCCGTCCGCGTTCGCGCTGCAGTCGGAACCCAGCAGCTGCATGTCTTGCTTCGGCAGTTGCTTCAGCGCAGCGAAGGCCTTCTTCGCATCGTCGTAACGACCTTCCTTCAGCGCCTGCTGCCCCTTCGCGTTGAGCGCCTGGGCTTTCGCCTCGTTCTGCTTCTCGGCCTCGACGGCGTTGGCTGCATTCGCGTAGCCCGCTCCCTTCTTCTTGAGAACGCCGATGAAGTTGTCGTCGCGGGAGTAGCCCGGTGTTGGCCGAGCCTCGACACTCGCAGGAGCGGCGGCAGTCGGCGTGTTCTCGAAGGTCGTCTTCTCGAGAGCGTCCGAGCGGGTGGGCGACGTGACGACAGGGCGTTCGAAGGCAGCGCGGAGGGACATGCCAACCCTCCACTGCACGTCATGTGCACAGGGAAAACCGGTCGAAGAATCGCGCACCTGGGCGGGGTGTCACACGCGAGCGGCCGACTGTCACAGCTGCGAACGCGCGACTGAGACAACACCCTTCGAGAGCTGCTTGAAGACCGTCGCCACGCCCTCTGCGTCGAGGCCGCGAGGCGTCTCGAGCCAGCTCAGGAGCAGCTCGACCAGCGCTCCCGACACGTAGCGAGCGGTGTGATGCCGCGCGGAGCCAGCCGGCAGACCACTCGCGGCGAGCTCACCTTCGACGAGCCGAACCGTCACGTCACGAAAGCGCCGCTGCACGGTCTGCCCGCTCTTCCGCCCTGCCACCGCCTGCATCAGCCGGCTGTTCTCCTTCGCGTGCTCGAAGAGCGGCCCCACGAACCCGAACGAGCCTGACGCCTTCACCCGCGCGGCGCTCAAGGCCTCGTGCAGGTCGTCGAAGCCGCTCACGAGCAGGTCTTCGAGGTCGGCGAAGTGCACGTAGAACGTCGAGCGCCCGACATCGGCGCGGTCGCACACGTCGGTGACGCTGATCTGGTCCCACCCGCGCTCGAGCACGAGCTCGACCAGCGCGTCACGCAGGTGCTTCTGGGTCTTTCGAACGCGTCGGTCGACGTCGGCCATGGCCATCTCCTGGACACTTCGCCGCCATCTGTCCCGAATCGAACGGAGTCTGGCGGGCTGTCGCGAGCGATGAAGCGGGTGAATGTGTAGATGGACACTATGTCCAGAAACGAACGGCAGGGCCAGCTCATCGAACTGCGTGGCGTGACGCGCATCTTCGAGTCGGCGGGTGGCGCGGTGACGGCGGTCGATGACGTGTCGCTGACGCTTCCTGCCGGAGCCTTCATCGGCGTGGTGGGGCGCTCGGGCAGTGGCAAGTCGACGCTGGTGAACCTCATCGCGGGGCTCGACCGGTGCACGCGCGGCTCCATTCGGGTGGGAGACGTGGCGGTCGACACGCTCGACGAAGACGCGCTCGCGCGCTGGCGTGGCCGCAACGTCGGCGTCGTCTTTCAGTTCTTTCAGCTGCTGCCCACGCTCACCGTCGCCGAGAACGTGATGCTGCCGATGGACCTGTGCGACACCGCGCGTGGAGCAGACGCCCGTCGTCGCGCGCTCGAGCTGCTCGACCTCGTGGGCATTCGCGAGCAGGCCGACAAGTTGCCGACCGCGCTCTCGGGTGGCCAACAGCAACGCGCTGCCATCGCGCGCGCGCTCGCCAACGACGCGCCACTGCTCGTCGCCGACGAGCCCACCGGCAACCTCGACCAGCAGACCTCGACGATGGTGCTCGACCTGCTGCGCTCGCTCGCGAAGCAGGGCCGCACGGTGTTGATGGTGACACACGAGCGCGACGTCGAGCGCCGCGTCGACCAGGTGATCCGGCTCGTCGATGGCCGCATCGGGAGCCCGTCGTGAAGCCGCGCTGGGCGAAGGTTGCGGGCGACCTGCGCTCGGAGCGTGGCCGGCTGGTGCTCATGCTCGTCGCCGTCGCGGTCAGCCTCGCGGCCATCGGCACCGTGCTCGGCAGCTGGGCGATTCTCACGCGCGACATCGCGCTCAACTATCTGGGCACCGCGCCCGCCGACGCGACGCTGGAGTTCGAAGACGGTGTGCCTGACGAATTGCTCGCTCGTGCACGGGCTGATCAATCCGTCAGCATGGCCGACCGTCGAGAGGTCATCGCGGGTCGCGTGCGCGTGGGAGACGACTTTCGTCCGCTGCTGCTCTTCGTGCCCGACCGCTTCGAGACGATGCAGCTCAACACCTTTCGCTCGCTCGAAGGCGCGTGGCCGCCGCCCACGGGAACGGTGCTGCTCGAGCGGAGCGCGCTCGAGCTGGCGCAGGCGACGCCGGGCTCGTCGCTGCGCGTGAAGCTGCCGAATGGTCAGCCCTCGACGGTGACGGTCTCGGGAATCGTGCACGACCCGGGGCTCGCGCCCGCCTGGCAGGAGCGCACCGTGTACGCCTACGCGACGCGAGAGACGGTGGCGATGCTGGGAGAGTCGGAGACGCTCCACGAATTGCGCGTTCAGTTTGCGTCGCACCCGCGCACCGTCGTCGAGGCCGAGACGGAAGCGAGCGCACTCGCCGCGCGCCTCGGTGGAGTTCATCAGCTGCGCGTTCCACCACCACGCCAGCACCCGCACCAACGGCAGATGGAGACGATTCTGTTGCTGCTGCTCGTCTTCGCAGCGCTGTCGCTGGTGCTCAGCTCAGTGCTCGTCGCCACCACGCTCGCGGCGATTCTCGCGAGGCAGGTGCGTGAGATTGGCGTGATGAAGTCGATCGGCGCGACGCGTGCCCAGCTCGCTGGCCTCTACGCGGTGATGGTCGGGTCCATCGGCACCGCGGCCGTGCTGGTCGCTGCGCCACTGTCGATGCTCGGCGCCTTCGGGCTCTCGCGCGTCGTCTCGACGATGCTGAACTTCGACCTCAGCTCGCGCGCCTTGCCCTGGTGGGTGCTGCTCGTGCTCGTCGTCGCGGGCGTGGTGGTGCCGCTCGTGTTCGCCGCGGTTCCGATTCGCCGCGCGGTGATGATTCCGGTGCGCGCAGCGCTCGACACGTGGGGCGTGGGCGAGCGGCTCATCGTGCGGCCGTGGTTTCCCGTCGCGTTGCGCAACCTGCTGCGTCGGCCGGCGAGATTGGCGCTCACGGTCGGGCTCCTCGCGACGGCGGGAGCGCTCTTCATGACGGCGCTCGCGGTCTCCCGCGCGTGGGAGCGCAACCTCGAGAAGGTGCGCGAGACGCGGCACTACGACGTCGAGGTGCGCTTCAACACGGCTGCGCCAGATTCACTCGCCGAGCGGTTGCAGGGCACGGTCGACGGCGTTCGGCTCATCGAGCCGTGGGGCTTCGAGCCGGCTGCGCTCGCACGGCCCGGCGCCATCGACGTCGTTCGCACGTACCCAGACCGCGGGCACGGCAGCTTCTCAGTGCTCGCGCCACCACCGCCGACCAGGTTGATCAGCTTTCCACTCATGCAGGGCACGTGGCTCATTCCCGGCGAACGTTCGGTCGTGCTCAACCACGTCGCGTTCCTTCAGGCCCGAACGGTGAAGGTTGGTGATGACGTCTCGCTCTCCATCGATGGCGTGCCGTCGACGTGGAAGCTCGCTGGCGTCGTCGAGGAGGTCGGTTCTCCCGGAGTCGCCTATCTGCCGGCGGACGTCTTCGCCTCGTCACAGTCGACCGTGGGCAGGTCGCGGCTGTGGCGCGTGGTGACCGACGGAACGAACGACGCGGAGCGCGCGGTGGTGATCCGCCGGCTCGAGGAGGCACTCTCGCGAGAGCCCGTGAGCGTCGAGACGGTGACTCCGTTCGCGGAGCTGAAGACGGCCATCGGCGACCACGTGGCCGTGTTGATCAAGGCCCTGCTCGCCCTGGCGATGGTGTTGGCGCTCGTGGGCGTGCTCGGGCTCACCTCGGCAGTTGGCACGAGTGTCATCGAACGCTCGCGCGAGATCGCCGTCATGAAGACGCTCGGCGCGACCTCGAGCATCGTGCGCCGGCTCATCGTCAGCGAAGCGCTGGTCTCGAGCGCGCTCAGCTTCGGGGTGGCGGTGCTCCTCTCGCTCCCGCTCACGCTCGGCATCGAGCGGCTGCTCGGCATGCTCAGCTTCCTCGCGCCGCTGCCGTTCGTCGTCTCGTGGCTGTCGATGGCGCTGTGGCTCGCGCTGTTGCTCATCGCGACACTCGTCGCGACCCTGCTCCCGATTCGCCGCGCCGTTCAGATGACCGTGCGTGAAGGCCTGGCGTGATCAGCGCTTCACCTTGCGCGACCCATCGGCCTCGTACGCCTCATCGGCTTCGACCCCGCCATCGGCGAAGTAGCTCGTGCGCGCGGTCAGCCGTCGCTCGACGTACGTCTCGGTCTCGGCGAGCACCCCAGTCGGATACCAGCGCTTGCTCGTCAGCCGCTGGCCCAGCTTGAACGTCTCTTCACCGGCCTTCTTGCCGCCCTCGAAGAACGACGTGTGCGTGCCGTCTTCGCACCAGCCATCGTTGCCATACCGCCGCTCGCACGGCACGTAGCCACCCTCGCTGCGAACGCCGCCAAGGTCGAAGTACTCCGTCACGCGGCGCACCTTCGCGCCGTCGCGAACGTCTTCCGACTTCTTGTTGCCGTTGAGGAAGAACTCCACCCGCCGCTCGAGCTCACCGTCACGCCACGTCGACTCGACGACCACCTTCTTCCCGTCATCGGAGTACTTCTTCTCGCGGCCCGACTTCACCCCGCGCTTCCACGTGATGGTGGACTCGAGCGTGCCGTCGCGCCGATTGATGCGCTCTTCGCCGTCGGGTTTTCCCTCGACGAAGTTCATCGTGCTGCCTGAGGCGTACGCGCTGTTGCCCGCGACCTGCTTCGTCTTGACTCCGTTCAGGTACGTCACCGTCGCGTTGATCTTCTTCGTGCCGTCGTAGACGTCGACGGTCTTCTCTCCCGCGAAGCCGCACCACGATCGAAGCACCTCGTCGTCCTTCGCTTCGACGCCGCAGTTCAGGCCGTACACCTTGCCGTCTTCGCCGAGCGACACCGAGAGCTGCGCGGGCGTGGGGTACTGCCGCCAGTAGCGCTTGAGGGAACCCGAGGGATGAAACTCCTTCTCCCAGACGCGGTGCCCCTCTTTGTACATCGCCTGCGAGAGCAGCTTGCCGCCGTCGCTCGTCTCCTCCAGACCTTCGCGCTGATCAGCCACCACCCGGCCCACGCGCCGCCACGCGTCTCGCGTCTGCGTCATGAGGCCGGTCTGCTTTCGATCCTTCACGGTGACGTCGATGACGACCTTGCCCGCCTCGAGGCACTTCACCGACAGGCCCTGATTGAGCACGTCGTTCTGATCAGCCGCCGACCAGTCGAACTCGGTCTTCTTTCCGTCGACGAGGCAGTAATCGGTCGTGCTCAACACCGGGTTCTTCTCGCGGCGAAACAGGTCCCACGCTTCGTCGTAGTAGGGGTCTTCGTCCACCTTCACCTTCCTCTTGAAGGCCGCTTCGAACTGTTTGTGCGCGCGCACGAAGTACTTCGACTCCTCGAACGCGCGCTCGACCGTGATGACTCCGGCCTTGAACGTCAGGCTGCCGACCGCGTTGGGCGTTCCTCTGCACACGACCTCGCGCACCTCGGAGCGGCGCACGACGGCCTTGCCCTCTTCCGTCGAGCAGAGCGCCCACAGGTAGCGGAGCGGCTCGTTGCACTCACGGTCGCCACCCGTCGTGTCGTAGCGGATGTCCTGGTTGTGCTGACGAAGCGAGTCACCGTCGTACTTCACCGTCAGCGTCGTGCCGCAGCGCAGGTTCAGCTTGAGCAGCACCTGTTCCTTCGTGCGCTCGAGCGCTTCTTCGGGCGAGTTCTGAGCGCTGAACAACAGAGCGACCGCCAGTTGGGTGACCATGCCCCGCGTGATGCCACGACTCGTCAGGCCGTGCGCGAGTCCTTCGAGTCAGGGCGCTCCTTGCTCGCGAAGTAGAGGAAGCCCGTCGCGAGCAGCACGTGCAGCACCGTGTTCGGCACGATGCCCGAGAGCTTCGTGATGGTGCCGGCTCTGAACGCGACCACCTCGATGGGCGCCAGCATGAGCTGGTGCGCCGCGTTGCCGTAGAGGAACGCTCGAATCGTCGCCGACGGTGCGTGCCCGCGAATGAGGAACGACACGAGGCCGATGCCGAGAATCGCCACGCCGACCTGCCGAATCCACACGATGACGGGAGCACCAGGAGTCACGCCTTTGCTCTCGAGAATGGCCATAGGGAACAAGGCTGCGATGGTGCCAACGGCGAAGGCGATGACGGACGCGATGGTGAGAAAGGTCTTTCGGTTCATGCCACCCATGGTGCGTGACCGTGGCGCCGTCGCTCAATTCTCTGGCGAGGGAAGCGACTGTAATAGCGAGTTGTTTCAACAGCTTGAGGCGCAATGTCGACAGGTGAACCACTGGGGTGTACTAGTGGTACATCATGGTGCTTCCGAGGTTCGAGCGGCTTGCCCCTGAGCGACGTGCGCAGCTCCTGGCGGTGGCCCAGCGGCATCTCGCCCGCGATGGCCGCAGTGGGGCTTCGTACAATCAGATCATCGCCGACGCGGGCTTGTCGAAGACCTCGGCCTACCTCTACTTCGACGGGCGCGAGGACCTCGTTCGAGCGGTGGTGGGCGGCGTGGTGGCACGCCTCGAAGCGGTGCTCGGTGCGTGGAAGCCGGTCACCTCGGAGGAAGCGTTCTGGAACGAGCTGTCGGCGCAAAGCGCAGCGCTCCGGAACCATCTCGTCACGCACGCCGACGACCTCGCGATGCTCGCAACGCTGGAGCCCGGCGAATGGCCACAGGCGCAGGTCTGGCTCGAAGCGATGCTCGAGAACGGCCGCGCGGTGGGCGTGGTGCGAGCCGACGTTCCTGCGCCGGTGATGGCCGGCGTGACACGAGCCGTGTTCACCACGCTCGATGGCCTGGCGGTCGAAGCGCTGCGCGCTGGCGTCGCGGTGGACGAAGCGCTCGGGCGCACGCTGCTCGAAGGTCTGTGGAGAGGGGCGCGATGAGACGAACGACGCCGGCCGCGTTGCGTGACGTGCTGGGGCTCACCTTCGAGCCAGGCCACGTGGTGGCGATGGTGGCGTTCGGCGGCCTGCTCGCAGCGCAGGTGTTGGCGAGGTGCGGGCTCGACGGGCTTCCTGCGTGGCGCGTGGCGCTGGGTGCGGCGCTGATTGCAGACATCGGCGCGGGGTGTCTGTCGAACTTCACGACGTCGACGAACCAGTACTACGCCGAGCGTCCGCGGCTTCGCTGGGGCTTCATCGCGGCGCACGTTCATCTGCTCGTGGTGGCGTGGGCGCTCGGGTGGCCGATGACGCCCGCGCTGCTGGTGTGGGCATGGACCGTTGGTTCTGCAGCGGTCGTGAACCTGCTGGCCGGACATGCGTCGCAGCGCCTCGTCGCCGGTGGACTCTTCGCGCTGTCACTCCTCGCGCCGCTGGGGTTGACCATGCCGGTGCCGATGCAGGTGGTGGCGGCGCTGTTCACGCTGAAGGTGGCCTACGCCTTCGCGGTGCGCCACGAGCCGGTGCGCGCGAGCTCCTGATTCCCTCTGCAGGGAAGTGCGCTTCCGGGCGGGCCGTGCGACGAAGTCTGCGTGACGAACCGTCTCTTCCCGGCGCTGCTCAAGTACTGGCGTGGTCGGCGAGGCCTCTCGCAGCTCGACCTCTCGGTGGAGTCCGGAGTCACTGCACGTCACCTGAGCTTCCTCGAGTCGGGGCGCTCGAAGCCGAGCGAAGAGATGGTGCTGCGGTTGATGTCGTTGCTTCGCGTTCCGCTCAGAGACCAGAACCAGGCCTTGCGCGCTGCCGGCTTCGAGCCACGCTTCGACGAGCCGCCGGTCGACGAGCTCTCGGCCGAGGTGAACGCCGCCCTCGACCAGATGTTGAAGCAGCACGAGCCCTACCCGATGACGGTGGTCGCGATGGATGGCGCCATCGTGCGGATGAACGCTGCCGCGCCGAAGGTGTTCGGGGCCTTCTTCGTAGACGCGAGCGCGCTCCCGGACCCGCCCGACATGGTCTCGATGGTCTTCGACCCGCGCCTCATGCGGCCCTTCATCATCGAGTGGCCGGTGCTCGCGCGGCAGATGGTGTCGAGGCTGCATCGCGAGCGGCTCGAGCGCAGCGGTGATGAGCGCATCGCGTGGACGCTGGAGCGCGCCCTCTCCTTCCCCGGCGTGCCGCACGAGTGGCGAACGCCCGACTTCAGCCGCGAGGTGACGCCGTCGATGAGCGTGCGGATGCAGCGCGACGACCTGCGCGTGGGCTTTCTGGTGACGGTGACGACCTTCTCAGCGCCGCAGCAGGTGACGCTCGAAGAGCTGCGCATCGAAGCCGCGTTCCCGCTCGACGACGAGACTCGAGCGGTCTGCGCCCGGCTGACTTCGTGAGCCCAGGTGGTATCAACCGAGGTTCGTTCACGAGGCAGCCATGGAGACGATTCTGCGGGTCGAGCTTCGGTTGCCGGCAGACCTCGAGTCGCTCGCAGCGGCGGCTGAGGCAGAAGGCGTGCTCAACATTCGCAAGCTCATCTCGGCCTGGCACCGTGGTGAACAACGCTTTGACCAGAACGGAGCGGCGCTGTTCGCTGCGCGCTCCGACGGTGTGCTGGCAGGCGTCGGCGGCGTGAAGCCCGAAGAGCACCTGGTCGAGCCTGCGATGCGAATGCACCGCTTCTACGTTCACCCTTCGTCCCGGCGGCTCGGCATCGGAAGACGACTTGCGCAGGCGGTGATGACCCACGCGCTCTCACAGGTCTCGGTCCTCACCTGTAACGCGCGCGCCAGCTCGGCGGCGGCACCGTTCTGGGAGTCACTGGGCTTCGTGCCCGTGAACCAGGCGCACTGCACGCACCTGTTCCGTCGCCGCTCGTGAGAGACAACAAACCGCCCGCCGTCTCGCGATGATCAAGACGGCCCAGGACCCGCTCGCGCTCGCCGGCAGGGGAGAACAGACATTCCTCAGCGACGCTGCCCGCAGTACTGAGTGACCACGTCGGCCAGCAGGGCGAGCTTGACTGGCTTGGTGAGGTAGCCGTCCATGCCCGAACTCAGCGCGCGTTCGCGATCGCCGTCGATGGCGCTCGCGGTCATGCCCACGATGGGCAGGTGCACCGAGCGCGTGGCCTCGCTGCGACGAATCGCGCGGGTCGCCTCATAGCCATCGAGCTGCGGCATCTGACAGTCCATGAAGACCAGGTCGAAGGTCTCGTGCTCGAGGCGCTCGAGCACCTCGGCGCCGTCGTTGGCCACCTGCGTCTCGCAGCCAAGACTCTCGAGAAGTCTCACCGCCACCCTCTGGTTCACAGCGTTGTCTTCGGCCACCAGCACGCGGGGTCTTCCGGCCCAGTTGGTCGCGACCGCGTGAACTGGCTCTGGGGGCGGCTCGGTGGCGACGGGCGCCGGAAGCTGCAGGGTGAAGGTGCTGCCCTTCCCGGGCTCGCTCTGAACGCTCAGCGTGCCACCCATCAACACGGCGAGGTGATGCGAGATGGCGAGGCCCAGTCCGGTGCCGCCGAAGCGCCGCGTCGTCGAAGCGTCGCCCTGCGTAAAGGGTCGAAAGAGCCCTGCGAGGGTCTGCTCGTCCATGCCAGGCCCCGTGTCGCGAACCGCGCAGCTCAGCGCGCCGTGCGCATGGTCGATGCTGACCGTCACGCCACCCGTGGCCGTGAACTTCAGGGCGTTCGAGGTGATGTTCAGCAGCACCTGACGCACCCTCATGGCATCGGCGCGGACGAAGGCGGGCACCGCCGGAGAGAGCTTCAGGTCGAGCGAGAGGCCGCGGGGCTGGGCTGCATGTCCAAAGAGGGCAACGACCTGTCGCGCGAGCAGCGACGGCGAGAAGACGATGGGCTCGATGGTGAGCTTGCGACTCTCGATCTTCGAAAAGTCGAGCACGTCGCTGAGCACCGACAGCAGCCCCGCCCCGCTCTCGACGATGGTGTCGACGGACTCCCGCTGCTCCGCGGTGAGCTCCGTTCTGGCCAGCAGCTCGGCCATGCCCAACACACCGTTGAGGGGTGTTCGAATCTCATGGCTCATGTTGGCGAGGAACTCGCTCTTCGCCCGATTCGAATCATCCGCCTGTGCGCGCGCTCGCTCGAGTTCCTTCGCGTGCTCGGCCAGTCGCACCTGTTGCTCGAGGCCGACGAGGTAGTCGAGGTGCACACGCCGGCCGATCACCGTCATGACCCCGATGTAAGCCGCCCACCCCAGCTCGAAGGTGATGACCAGCCGGTCCGGGGTACAGAACATCAACATCGAGACCAGCGGAGGAATCAGAACTGCGTACAGCTGCGTCTGCTGCAGGAACCGATCGGGAGCGAGGTTGGCGACGCCTCCACTGGCCACGGTGATCAGCGCCAACATGAAGACGATGTTCGCCCCCTCGATGCCGTGAACCGCCATGTACCCTGCGTGCACGAGCCCAAGCTCGAGAGACGCGGCGATGCCGAGCGCATGGCTCAAGCGCATGAAGCTCGCGTGCGGAAGCTGCTCGACCCTCCGCGCCACCATCCACCGCAGCAGCGAGACCAGACTGGCGAAGCCGAACGCAGTCCAGGCGATCGCCGGCATCGACGAGAACGACCCGCTGGCGAAGCCAAGCAGCAGCATGACCAGGGGGTAGACGACGATGATGGACGCCACTCGATGGGCCAGCGCGCGCGCCGCGGTCTTCTCGATCAGCGTGGGTTGCCGGTGTTTCATGCGGCGTCTCTCTCCTTCGAAAGAGTAAGTGCGAGGCCGCGAGGAAGCTGTCGGTTTCACCGGCGCTGATCCGGGTCGGGGCTGACTCGCAAACGGGCGCGACCTACCGCGCTGTCTTGTCTGTCTCCCACAGTGCGTGCGCACGCTTCAGCAACGACCGCAGCGCATCCAGCTCGGAGGCGTCGACCGAACGGAACGAGAAGAACCCGCTCTTCTTGAGTCGCGACGCGAGCACAGGCGGCACCTCAGCCGCGAGCTGCGGGAAGAGCGTGAGCGGGTAGAGGTAGACGCTGACGGTCGCGCGGCGAATGACCACCGCAGCGAACAACACCGTCGCCCGGCGTCGCTCGAGGCGCTCTTCGAGTTCGAAGAAGTCCTCCGTGTCGCGACCCACGTCGAGGTGCGCCTTCCACGGCTCGACGACACCCTTCAGGGCCAGAAACAGTTCCCGTTGCTCGAGCTTCACCTCGCGGAGCGTAGGCCGACTGGCCGTATCAACCCGAAGTCGGTTCTTCAGTCGCCCGTGTCGAAGCACACCGAAGGTGCACCCATCGCCGCGTTGTACGAGCGGCAGACCATCGGCGCGTCCTGCAGGCCGGTCAGCTCGTCGCGCAGGCGCTCGAAGGCGATGGCGAGCACCTGGGCGAGCTTGAGGCTCGTCACGTAGCGCAGCCGGGCGCCTTCCTCACCGGCGAAGCGTGGTCGAGTGGGCAGGCCGACGATCTCGCTCACATCGAGGTGAAGGCCCGTGCTCCTCTCGTCAAGCCACAGTTCGGCGCGCGAGGGCTTGTTGGTCGTCCAGATGACGTCGAGGTACTCGGCAGGCTTCCTTCTGCGCGCCAGCTGCAGGCCCAGCTCCGCAAGTCGGGTTCGCAGCGTCGGCTCGAGCGAGCGGGCGAGCGCTTTGACGGGGAGCGCTGCGAGGGCTTCGAGGTACCTCCGCCCAGGGAGTGTCTTCGCGCGGGCGTGGACTCGCGCGTCTTTCGCAATGCGAGTGGCATGACTCACAGTCGCAGTCTGTCACATGACGCTGCCCGTCTCGGGAAGTCCACGCTCGGCTGCAACCGTGCCTGGCATTCTCGACGACTCCCGGGGACACCAGGGTTGTGCGGGTCGGCGCGCCCGGCTACAGGCGCCGCCGTCTCGCGATGATCAAGACCGCCCAGGACCAGCTCGCCTTCGGAGTCGTACCGGCCTACCGCCGCTACGAGCTCTATCAAGCGCGCTACCACGAGCTGGTGCCGGTGGTCGCCGAGGCGATGAAGCGCTCCACCGCGCCGCTGCAGGTGCTCGACATCGGCCCCGGCAACGGTGAGGCGAAGAAGTTCGTCGACGCGCTCGCAGGCAAGGCCGAGTGGTCCGCCGTCGAGGTCGTGCCCCGCTACATCGAGGCCTGCCGCAAGGCCGGCTACGGCACCATCATCGAAGGCGTCGACCTCGAGAAACAGCCGCTGCCGATGGCGGAAGGCACCTACGACGTCGTCATCGCGAGCCACGTGCTCGAGCACCTCGAGAACGCACATGACGCGTGGCGTGATTGGTTGCGGGTCGTCAAGCCAGGCGGGCACCTGCTCATCGGCGTCCCCATGCACTTCGGCTGGCTCGCCGCCCTGGCGCGGCTGAAGTACCGCCTCTTCGGCCGGAAACCGCGCGCCCACTGCCTCTTCTTCTCCATGCGCTCGCTCCGCGCGTTCTTCCGTGACGCGCCGATGACACGAGTGTGGGGTTTTCGGGTCTTCTCCGCGCGGCAGTGGGTGCCGCTGGAAGACTGGCAGTGGTTCTGGAAGTTCTCTCGGTGGCTCGGGCAGAAGGCACCGTTTCTGACCGGAGAAGTCATCGTGCATCTGGAGAAGCCATCGTGAACGTGTCGCCTGAAGGATTCGCCACCGAGGTCGAGAACGCCGCGGTACCGTCGAAGAGCATGTCCGTCTTCCGTTACGCCGCCGACCGCCCGCGCGTCGCCGTCTTCGCCACGCACCTCGCCATCGACTTCTGTGCGTACCTCTTCATCGACAACCCGCTCGTGCTGCTCGTGTACGCGACGGTCGGCATCTTCCTCAAAGCGCCAGCGTGCGCGTTCAACCATCACCACCAGCACGTGCCGACGTTCCACTCCGACGTGCTGAACCGGCTGGTCGAAATCATGTACGGCCTGCAGACCGGCGCGTTCAGCCACGCGTGGGTGTTGCACCACTCGGTCGGCCACCACCTGCACTACCTCGACCAGAAGCTCGACGAGTCGCGGTGGCAGCGTGACGACGGCACGAAGATGGGCGAGCTCGAGTACTCGATGAACGTGACGCTCACGGCGTACCCGCGCGCGTGGCAGGTGGGCGCGAAGTACCCGAAGCTGCGCTTCACCCTGCTGTGGATGAGCCTGCTCACCTTGACCATCATGGCGGCGCTCGTCGCGTACCGGCCGCTGCCCGGCCTGTTCCTCTTCGTGCTCACGCCCTTCTTCACGCTCTTCGGCACGGCCTGGGCGACGTACGCGCACCACGCGGGCCGCAGCACGGCGTCGCACTCGGTGGCGTCGAACAACATCCTCCAGCCGTTCTACAACTGGTGGACGGGCAACCTCGGCTTCCACACGGCGCACCACACGCGTCCCGGCGTGCACTGGAGCGAGCTGCCGAAGCTGCACGACGAGCTCAAGGCGAACATTCCGGCCGACGCGTACAACGCACCCGGAGCGCCGTGGAAATGGTTCGGCAAGTCGCCGACGTCGTGACGTGATGCTCCACCGCCTCGAGGTCTTCCTTCGCCACGTGGCGGGCTGGCTGCTCGCGCTGCTGTGGTGGCGGCCAGGAAGGAGCGACCGCAAGGCGTTGCTCTCGACCTCGAAGCGCGTCGTCATCGTCCGCATCGACAACCGTGTCGGTGAAGCGCTGCTGACGACGCCGCTCGTACAGGCGCTCTCGAAGACGCACGAGGTGCACCTGGTCGTTCACCCGAAGTGTGCGCGGGTGCTCGAGGGCCTTCCGGGACTCACGGGGCTCCACGTGTTCGAGCGCGCGTGGCTGTGGCGTGGCTCGAAGGAGCTCTCGGCCCTGCAGACGCTCGCGCGTGACGCGGTGGTGGTGAACGCGGCGAGCTGGGTCGAGTACTCGGGCACTCCCGCGCTCGTGTCACGGCGCATCGGCGTCGACGGCTGCGTCGTGGGGCCTGCGCTGGGAGCCGCGACGCTGCTGATGGACGTGCCTGTCACTGCGCGCACCGACACCCGCAACGAGGTCGAGCAGCGCCTGCACCTGCTCTCGCCCATCGTCTCGTCACCGACGGGAGCGATGTGTTTTCGAACGCCCCGGTCGACGGCCGCGGTTGATCAGCTGATCAACTCCACTGGAGTGTATGCGGTCGTGAATCCCGGTGGGCGATTGGGAGAACGGCGCGTGCCGACGCCGGTCTTCTCGGGCGTGACGAGAGCGCTCGCCGCGAAGGGCATCACCGCCATCGTGACGTGGGGCCCAGGTGAAGAGTCGCTCGCGAAAGAAGTGCTCGCAGACGGAGCTGGCGTGCTGGCTCCACCGACGTCACTCGACGAACTGGCCGCGCTGATGGCGAAGGCACGCGTGGTGGTCTGCAACAACACGGGGCCGATGCACTTGTCCGTGGCCGTCGGCGCGAAGACGGTGGCGCTGTTCTGGAAGATGCCCATCGACCAGTGGGGGCACGCTCGCGCGCCTCACGTGATGCTCGACCTCACCAACGAGCCGGGCGTCGAGGCGATGGTTGCGCGCGTCGATGGCGCCATTCCCTAGGCCGCGACGACAGGCTCGAAAGCCCTCGCGCTTCGACCTGATGACGAGACCCTGATCCGGCGACCTGCGGGCGAGGCCTTGACCGGATGCACGGGCGAGGAATCGACCCGTGGGCGCTGGCGTCAGAGCCGAAGCGCTGATCAGTGAAGCGCAGCGATGAACCGGCCCGTCACTCGACGGCGATGCAGCCCCCGAGTCGGGTCAGCGACCACGACGGGTTGCGACCGTTCTCACCGGCCAGGTTGTCGCTGTAGGGCGAGTCCTGCAGCCAGACGCCGATGACGCCACCGTCGAAGTCGAAGTCGACGGCCGGCTGCATCAGGTTCGCCGCAACACAATCAGCGAAGAGGGGGTAGGCACCGTTCGAGGCGGCGTAGCCAACCGTGCCCGGAGGCATCACGAACTGGATGCTCGGATTCTCCCCGACCAGCCACCACGCGTTCGCGCCGTTGGCGTAGGCGTGAATCGTCCAGTCCTGGCTCGACGAGTACTTCATGCAGCCGTCGAGGTAGCGCACGCGGTAGCGGCCCTGGGGCAGCGCGCCGCCGTCGCCGAAGTAGGAAATCTGTCCGAACAGGTCGAGCATGCCCGGCACGGCCAGGCTCGCCGCACTGCCGAAGGAGCAGCCCGCATCAGGGTCGACTCCAGCGTCGACACCCGCGTCGACTCCTGCGTCGACACCCGCATCGACTCCGGCATCCACACCCGCGTCGAGTTCCGCGCCCGCATCGATGACCGCTCCGGCGTCCATGCCTGCATCCACGACCAGCACTCCAGCGTCCATGCCCGCGTCGACTGGAACCACGCCAGCGTCGAACCCGGCATCGACCCCTGCGTCGGTCGGCAGCCCTGCGTCGAGACCTGCATCGACTCCGGCGTCCATCGCGACACCCGCGTCGACACCAGCATCGAGAGCCATGCCCGAATCTCTGGTGATGGAGCCGCCGGCATCGAGGACGACACCCGCATCGACTCCGGCGTCATCGCCCATTCCGCCACCGCAGTTGCAACCCGCAAACGTGACCGCCATCAGGACCACGACGCTCAGCTTTCGCATGGCCGCCCCATACCACCAGGCCCGCTCAGCGGCGCTGGAAGCGGCGGCCGATGGCCTTGAGCTCGGCGGGCGCCAACAACCGGCCACACTCGCGGGAGAGCACGTCGAGCGACTCATTGTCACCCAGCTGCCCCAGCGCTTCGGCCATCAGGCACCGGGCTGTCAGGTCCTTCTCGGCGAGGAAGGCGGCTCGCACCGCAGTCGCAGCCTCGGGGCCTCCCATCTCAGCGAGCGCCGTCGCGAACGCGCCACGCTCCGAAGCGCTCTCGGCCCGCGTCAACATCGCAGCGAGAGTGGGAACCGAGGCACGGTCTTCGATGGCGCCGAGCAACAAGGCGACTCGCTGGCGCACGGCGCGGTCCTTGTCGGTCAGCCGCTTTCGCACCTCGACGACCAGCTGCAGTGCATGCGACGCGCTCAGCCCATCGACGGCCGCAAGGCGCGCGCTGGCCTCGGCGTGGTTGAGGCAGAGCACCAACAGCGGGCGCACGTCGGTCAGTGACAACGGTGACGCGGCCTTCACCACCGCTCCCACGGCTGCGGCAGTCATGCGGCCCACCTGGTCGATGACTTCTCGCAGCGGCCCTTGCATCACCGCACCGGCGAGCTGCCCCGCGAGCTCGGCGTTCTCGACCGAGCGCAGACTGGCGATGAGCCGCTGATGGGCCTCTGCGCCGGCGAACGTGAGCAACGCCTGCAGCGACCTCGAGTCCGTCCTGGAGCGCACCACCGCACCGATTCGCTCGACGACCAGCGCGCGAAAGACGCTCTCGAGGCCGGGCTCACGTCGTGCGCGAAGCAGGGGCAGGACCTCGACGAGCGGCTCGAGCACGCCCTGGCCCAACCACTCCGCCAGCTTCGCCTCGATGGCGCGCGCGGCCTCGGCGCGTGCGGTCTCGGTCGACGTCGACCATTGATGCATCAGCGCCACCAGCGTTCGCCCGCGTTCCGACATCGCCTTCTGTGGCTCGCCCGTGACGCGCGGGAGCTCGGAGCGCGAAGGCGACGACTCGAAGGCGGGTTTCTGACTCTCGACCGCGATGCGCGGAGGCTCGGACCGGGAAGGCGACGACGACCGCGGCGGCTTCTGACTCTCGACCGACGCGGCCGTGATGCGCGGAGGCTCTGAGCGCGCGGGGGACGAACCCTCGAAGGCGCTCGCCGGTTTCTGAACCTCGACCGATGCAGCCGTGATGCGCGGGAGCTCTGACCGTGAGACGGACGGCGGTCTCGGCAGCTCTGGCGCCTTCCCCTCCACGAGCGGAAGTTCGGAACGCGACACCGACGGCTTCGGCGGCTCTGCCGTCTTCGTGCTCTCGACGCGCAACACCGACGCCGGCCTCAGCACCTCCAGCGGAAGGACTGGGGCAATCACCGGGTTGGGTGTGCCGCCAGGGCGGTTCAGGACTGGCGGAGGAACACGGGGCACCGCGGGCCGCGCCTGCATGGGCACCGGCACCGGTGTGAGCGCCTCAGCGAAGGCCGCCGCCGTCGGAAACCGGCTCTCGGGCGATTTGGAGAGCGCCTTGAGGACGACAGCGTTGAGCCACCCATCTTCGGGCGAGCTGAGCGGTGCCGCCGGTTCGACGCTCACGTGCTTCATCAACACATCGACGCCGTTGGTCGACGTGAACACCTTCGTCCCCGTCAGCAGTTCGTGCAGCACGACCCCGACGGCGTACACGTCGGAGCGCGCATCGACGGCCTCTCCGAGAATCTGCTCGGGCGCCATGTAGCCGGGCGTTCCGACCATCACGCCCTGCTGGGTGAGTCCTGCTTCGGTCACCTGCATCGGCGGCACGATGCGGGCGATTCCAAAGTCGGCGAGCTGCGCCAGCTCACTGCCATCGGGCAGCTGCTTGACGAGAATGTTGGCGGGCTTGATGTCGCGGTGCACGACGTTCTGCCGGTGAACCGCCTCGAGGCCCTTGAGTACCTGGCGAATGAGCGAAATCGCTCGGGTGGCGGGCACCGCTCCGCCCTGCTGAATCAGCGCCTTCAGGTTCCGGCCCTCGACGAACTCGCAGACGAGGTACAGGCCTCCGCCCGGCAGCGAGCCGAAGTCGAGCACCGACACCACGTTCGGGTGACTGACCGACGCGAGCACCTGCGCCTCACGCTCGAAGCGGGTCAGCAGCTGCGGGTCGCGACCGAAGGCGCCGGTGATGACCTTCACGCAGACGGGGCGCTTGAGCCGGGCGTGCTCCGCGCGGAAGACGGTGCTCATGCCCCCGACGGCCAGCGGCGCCACGATGGTCCACGTGCCGATGGTGGCGCCAACCGCGACCGACAACGAGCAGCCACACGCGCCACACGTGTCGGCGCCCATCACCACCTCGGCCTGACAGTGTGGGCACGTCATCGTCAGTCAGGTTCACGAACGGCGAGGCCGAGCTTCGCAAACCCCGGCGCGATGAGACGTTTCCACGTGCTGCGCATGATGGGCTCGAGCTTCGAATACGGCAGCGCGCCAAACGGGTGCGTCACGTCATCGTACGGCTCGAGGCAGATGCCGAAGGCCTGCACGGCCGCTTCGCTCGCGCGCTTCTCGAGCCACTTCTTTCGTCGCTTCGTCAGCACCGGCAGCAGCACTGCCAGGTAGTGAAAGCCGGCCTGCCCGTGAATGGACTCGTCAGCCGTCATGCGCGTGAGCACGGCTCTGGCGACGGGGTCCTTCGCGGCCTTTGCAGCGGCGCCGAGCAGCGCGCACGAGAGGGTCTCGCCGATACAGAGCGAGGTCGTGGCCATCTCGATGACGCGCTCGAGGGCGTTGGGCAGTGACTCGTCGAGGCCGACCCACTGCGGCTCTCCGGGAATGACGTCGGAGCCACCCAGCCCCACCACCATGCGGCGGCAGAGCTCGACGTGAACGACCTCGTCGCGGGTGAGGCGCTCCATCGTCTGCAGCGAGTCGCGTGAGAGGCCCAGACGAGTCATCGCGTGCAACAGGTCCGTGAAGCCGACCTGCGAGCGGTACTCGTTGAGCGTCATCTGCTCCCAGGCGCCGCGGCCGATGGCCAGGGTCGTCTCGTCGGCCCTCGGCTTCCACGTGGTGAAGCGCTCGCTCTGGAGCGGCTTCGGCAACAACGCGTCGAGCGAGCGCCGACCGAACGTCTCGAGCGCCCTGCTGTTGGCCCGCAGGTCGAGGCGTGGAGCGCTCACTCGATGTCGCGCGGCTTCGGAGCGGGGTTCACCGTGGGCTTCGGCCTCGTCGGCGGAGGCGGAGCGGGATTCACCGTGGGCTTCGGCTTCGTCGGCGGAGGCGGCGCGGGGTTCACCGTCGGCTTCGGCTTCGTCGGCGGAGGCGGGGCCGGGTTCACCGTCGGCTTCGGAGCCGGCCGCGGCGCGGGGTTGATGGTGGGACCGAGCGCACCGCCCGGCTGGAAGTGCTCCTTCAGGCCGATGACGAGCTCGGTCTTCGAGACACCGACGGGCTGGCTTCCCCAACTGCCGGCCGGAGTGATGCGCACTTCGAAGTTCGGGTTGAACGCCTCGAGCGCCTTCTCGAGCTTCTTCGCGATGGCCTCGGGGCGGTCGGTTCCCTTGATGGGCAGCTTGAGCGTTTCGCCGTTCACCTTCACCGAGAGCGTGCCGGCTTCTGAGAACGGCCGAACGGTGCGCGAGATGGTGACGTTGACCGGAGCGTTGGGGTTCTTGTTCAGGGTGCTCGACTTCACGGTGACGCCGGGCGCCGTGGTCGTGAACTTGCCGAGCTTCAGCTCAGCCGGTCTCGGGCGCGGCGGGTTCATGATGACGCGGCCTGCGCCGCTGGTGCGGTTTGTCGTGGGCATCGGAAGGTCCTTGGGGACGCGGGGAATCAGCAGGACAGGCGAGGTGGAACAGAAGTGCAACGACTTCCATGCGTGACAGCAAGCCGCGTCAAAAGCTGCTCGCCGGCCGGTGCCGAGATAAGTGCGTCGTATGAATCAACGGCTCTTGCTGGTGGTGGTCGCGCTGTTCAGCGCGTGTGGGCAGATGATGATGGACGCTGACGGTGGAACGGGAGGCGGAGCAGCGTCAGCGGGTGGCTCTGCGGCAGGTGGGTCCGCGAGGGCGGGTGGAACCGCTTCGGCGGGTGGAACCGCGTCGGCAGGTGGAACCGCATCGGCAGGTGGAACCGCATCGGCAGGTGGAACTGCGTCGGCAGGTGGAACTGCGTCGGCAGGTGGAACCGCGTCGGCAGGTGGAACCGCATCGGCGGGTGGATCCGCATCGGCAGGTGGATCCGCGACGGCTGGTGGATCCGTGGCAGCTGGTGGATCCGCGACTGCGGGTGGATCCGTGGCAGCTGGTGGATCCGCGACTGCGGGTGGATCCGCAACGGCAGGTGGCTCAGCGACGGCGGGTGGCTCCGCGACGGCGGGTGGCTCCGCGACGGCGGGTGGATCCGCGACGGCAGGTGGATCCGCGACGGGCGGAGGCTCGGCCGTGTCGATCTGCACGACTGGCGCCTACGACGCGGGTGTTCCGGGCGGAGACCTTCTGGCCGACGGCGGTTTCACGGCTTCGGGTTCACTCCTGGCCGACGCCGGAGTCGTGGCGATGGCGACCAGCACCTACGCGGGCTACCCGGCCGAGCACGTGCTCGACTTCGACGTCGACACCAGCTGGTACATCAACAGCACGTGCATGGGGTCTGGCCCGTATTGCTGCGAGGCCGAGTCGATTCGCATCGACCTGCCGACGGCGCGCACCATCAACGCCGTGCTCCTGCGCGGCAACCAGGGCTCCTTCACCGACAACTACGACTTCCTCACCGCGCGCCTCGAGCTGCTGAGCGCCTCGGGCACCGTGCTCGCGTCTGAAGTCATCGTGTTCAACCGCCCCGACGGAGACTGGGCTCGACGCTTCTCTCCTGCGATTCAGAACGTGCGCGCGGTTCGGCTCGTGCCCGGGTGGGCAGAGGCTTCGGCTCCGGGCATCGCCGAAATTCAGCTCTACGTTCCGTGACGACCCGCTCGGAAGAGATCGACCGCATTCTCAAGCTGACCAACTCCGACACCGAGCGCGCGTTCGGGCTGGTCGAGCGTCAGCTGTCGGTGCTGGTGCTGCGCACCCAGGTGATGTTGTCGCTCTCGGGCATCGTCATCACGGTGACGGGGTTCTCGGGGAAGGCGATTGCCCAGACCAACGAGCTCGCGCGCACGCTCGTGTCGGCCGGCATTCTCATCGTGCTCGCTGCGGCCGCGACGGCCATCGGCGGAGTGCTGCGACTGAAGTGGCTCACCCAGGAGCTCGGAGAAGACCTTCGTCAGACGCTCGACCGCATGCTCCAGGTGCGTGACGAGAAGTCGAAGTTCCTCTCGGCCGCGCTGGTGCTCTTCATCGTCGGGTTCAGCTGCTACTGCATCGCCATCGCGCAGATGCTGATGCACGTGAAGCCCGAGGGCTGAGGCAATCTCGACCTGACCTGGGATGTCAGGGTGGCGTGGTCCACTTCGAAGCATGGACCCGCACGCGCAGTTCCTCACCTTCGTTCGCAGCGCCGTGAAGCAGGGCGCCAACCGCGTCATGAAGAAGGCCGGCTTCAAGCGGCCTGGTGGTGGCCGGCGGTTTCTGCGCGACGTCGGACCGTTCCACCAAGAGTTCGACTACGCCGCCACGTGGGTCGAGGGTGAAGTCGGCGAGCTGCAGCTTCGCCTCATCGTCACCTCACCGGGGCATCGCGGAGCGACGTTGGAGCGGGAGCTGCCGCTCGACGTCGAGTCCCAGGACCCATCGGATCTCGCGGTCTCCCTGTGTCACTGGCTCACGACCGAGGCCTTTGCGTGGTTCGACCGCGCGAACGAGACCGTTCGGAGCAGTCCTTTGCCTGTCCGAGCACCGCCGCCGCAACGCGAAGGTGACGACCTTCCGTTCTGATCAGTCGCTCTCGGCGAGGAGCCGCGCCAGGGTCGAGGTCGCTGCCTGGGTACGGTTGTCGACCTGCAAGGCCCGCATGATGCTCGAGACGTGCACCCGCACCGTCGCCTGAGAGATGCCGAGCGATTCAGCGATGTCCTGGTTGCTCGCGCCGCGGGCCAGCGCCTTCAGCACCTCACGCTGTCGAGCGGTGAGCAGCAGCTCCTCAGGCGTGGGAGCGGGCGCGTGCCGCATCGACGGCGGCACCCACGTTCCTCCGCCCAGCACGAACTCGAGCACCTGCAGCAGCTCGTCGGCGCCCGTGCGTTTGTGCACATACCCGCGCGCGCCTGCACGCAACATCGCCACGGCATCGGCGTTCGGCTCGGAGGCTGTCACCACGATGAGGGCTGCCTGCTGCGCCCGGCTCTGGACCGCGTCGAAGGCCGCTTTCCCCCGCAGCCCCGGCAGCCCGAGGTCGAGCAGGACGAGGTCGAACAGCCCGTGCTCCAGCGTCGACAGCGCGAGCTCTGCCGACGTGACGGTCTCGACGTGAACCACGGGAGCGAGCCGCTTCACCACGCTCGCCAGCGCCTGTGCGAACAACGAGTGGTCGTCCACGACCAGAATTCGAAGCGAGTCCTTCATCCCTTGTCGTGAGTGTCTCACACAACCCGCTCATTACATGCGCAGTCCTCCATCAGACTGAGTGAGCCCGACACTCCCTCGCAGGTGCACGACCGAGGGGAACGCGAGATGCAACGGGTCAGGCGCATGCCGACTCAGAAGACTCCGATGCCGTGGGCGTTCGTGGTGGGCCTTGCCATCACCCTCATCGGGGCGGCGCTGGCCGTCATGTCGTTTGGGTCGGTGACGGCGTTGAGGCTTCCAGTCGCGTTGGGGCTGGTGTGGGGGCTCGCGGAGCTCGGCGGCGGGCTCTCGCTGATCAGCGCGCGTGGCATCGGCATCGCCCACACCGTCGCCGGAGCGCTCACCCTCGCACTCGCGATGCTGTTCAGCGGACTGACGGCGCTGCCCGGGTTCACCTTCGCGCCTGAGGGGCTGGTGCTCTTCCTCGGCATTGCGGCTGGCTGCAACGCCATCTTCCGCAGCCTCGACCTCGTGCTGTTGCGTCCCGGTGGTGCGCTCACCGAGTCACTCAACGCGCTCGTCTCGTTCGGCGTCGCCGTCATCGCGCTGTCGTCGTGGCGCTGGGCGACACCGGCGCTCGCGGAGCGGCTCATCGCCGTCGTGATGCTCGTTGGCGGACTGACCCTCACCGGCAGCGCCGCAGCGTCGAGAGGCAGGCCCGAACCCGTCGACCCGACGGTCGCGCCTCCCGTCATTCCTGCACTGGCCTGAGTTTCTCGCGCAGGTGCATCACTGGCCCGCATGCCGTCGCGCCTGCAGCGACAGGTACGCGATGACGCCAAGGTTCAGCACCAGCAGCACGACTCGCATCGCGCGGAAGTGAACGATGAGCTCGTACACCTCCCACGGCACCAGCACCGAGCTCGCCGCGACGACGACCCAGAAGGCCCACGTCTTGCGCCGGTGAATGAGCCAGGCTTCGACCAGGCCGACCACGCCGTCGAGCGCGATGGCGACGCTCGCGATGACGAGGTGATTGGGTTTCGACAGACTCAACAACGCGTCGGCCACCTCGACCGCCAGCTGTGCCGTCACGTACTCGCGCAGCGTCACCGCCATCGCGTGGAGCGATTCCCCTCGCCCCATCAGCAGCGCACCGATGAGCACCAGGCCCGCCACGAGCTGCAGGCTGCCCTTCGTCGCCTTGTACGTGATGATGACCCGCAGCCCGCCCCGCTCCGCCATGAGCGGCAACCTGACAGAGTTCGCGAGACGGAAACGGGCTGATCAGGACCGCGAGCGACTCAGAGCAGGCCCCACTTCGCGGTGAACGCCGCGAGCAGGCTCCAGCTCGGCCCGGTCGGACCCTCGAGCACCAGCGTCGTCGTCATGAACGCGATGAGCGCGATGACCAGCGCATACGGAACCGCGACGAGCGCAGCTCCGAGCTGACGACGATTCCACGGACCCGCATCGGTGACGCCGACCTTGTCCTGCAGCCGGAACATCACCCACGCGAACGGCACCAGCGCGCACAGCCAGGCCACGAAGTTCACCAACGGCACACCGTGGAACCAGCCCGGCAACGACGAGTCCCACACCCAGCAACCCGTCGCGGTGGCGATGGGGTCGATCTGCAAATCGAGCATCGTCGCGAACACGCCGACCAGCAGGCCCGAGAGCAGCGCGCTCTTCCGCATCCACGGCAGCCACTCACGCAGCCGCCACACGAGGTGCGTCGCCATGCCCAGCACCACACACCAGCCAATCATCGTGGCGACCGGAGCGACGAACGGCTTCACCATCGTCTTGCCCAGGTTCTGCTCGTCGAAGAACCCGAGCACGATGCCGCCGTTCTCGAGCACCGCGCCGTACACGAGCGCCACGCCGAAGAAGAACGCCAGCACCGACTTCTCGCGCTTCCAGAAGTAGCGGATCAGCAGCGAGGCCCAGAGAAAGTTCGACAGCTCGTACACCGTGCGCAGCGACGTCACCTCGAGCGGCGACGGCTGATGCCAGAGCATGTTGATGGTGGGCAGGCCGAGCGCCATCACCACGGGCACGATGAGCGCGAGCTTTGGAAACCGGACACGCGAGGACTTGAGCGCGCGCACGGTGCTGAACAGCACGAACACACCCATCGGGAAGATGATGGTGGGCGCGAAGTCGGGCCGCGCAGGGTTCAGGTTCGTCAGCGACGTGTTGAGCAGCAGGCACGCGTTCCAGAAGAACAGCCACGCCGGCACGTCGTCGCCCATCGCTCGCCAACCAGCCCGCAGATACGGCACCAGCGACTCACGCACTCCGACTTCAGAGAGCGGCAGCTGGGTCTCACCGGTGTTGGCTGACATGGTCGACCTCGAAAAAGGTGCGGGAGCCTTTGCCACTCCACGACCTCGGGTCAACACTCGGCCTGTCTCCAACACGCAACGCCTCCGAGGGGAAAACACCCCGCTCGTGAAATCGAACAGTTGGAGTCGGGCTCGTTCTCAGGCCGTGAGAATTCGGGCTCCGAAGAATGCGACATGCCGGGTCCACCGGCGTCGTTCCGGCATGAACCGACCATCGAGCCGTCTTGCTCCCGAGCTTCGCTTCTTCCTCCTCGCCTCCGCCGCGCTGAGCGCCCTCGCGCTCGTCAGCTTTCTTGGAAGCTTCCTGGTCGACCACATCAGCTTCGTCGGACGGCTCGACGCCATCGCCTTCTGGACGCCGCTGGTCATCCTCGGCCTCGGCCTCGCGTGCCTCGCCATGTGGGTTCAACGGGTCTACGCAGTTCGGCTGAAGCAGGCCGCTGGAGTCGTCCTTCTCGGGCCAGTCTTTGCGTACGGCGTGGGTCGCGTCGATGAGGTCGGCGCCGCGCTGTACCTCGTGGCCATGGCGGTGGCGTACTGGAAGGTGCTGCCGTACTTCGACGCGGAGGTCACGCTGAGCCCCGAGGCCCAGAGCGTCCTTCGCGCGATCGCCGAACAGGACGCGCGGGCCACCGACCGATGAAGGACTCTGCCTGCTGACGATTCAGGCTGATTTCCGGAGTCGATTTCGGGTGGATTCGCACCATGAACCTCCGGATCGCGGCTGTGCTGGTGGTGTTGTCGATGCTGGGTCCACGGCGCAGCGAGGCGTGCGCGACGGTTGATCACGACCCCAACTCGCTCGCGACCCGGGTGAGGGCCGAAGAGGCCATCATCCTCTTCGACCCCGCGACGAACACCGAGCACTTCATCCGGTCAGCTGAGTTCGCCACCACGGGCGCTGACGTTGGCTTCATCGTACCGACACCGACCCCGCCCACCTTCGGAGAAGTCGACCAATCGGTCTTCAGCGAGTTCGCGAGCAGCTACGAGGCGGCGCGCGCTGACAAGGTCGAGCTCTCGCTGTCGCTGTGGTTGATGCTCTCGCTGAGCCGCAAGGGAGGACCGGGCGTCTACGAGCTGAGCTCGACGCGGGTCGCCGGCATGGACGTGACGGTGCTGCGCGCGACGGACGCGAACGCGCTCGAGGCGTGGTTGACGAAGCACGGCTTCGCGACGCGACCTGCGCTGAAGGCGTGGCTCGACACCTATGTTCAGCGCGGCTTCGTGTTCTCGGCGTTTCGGTATGCGGCTGAAGAGCGCCGGGTGACCACGAAGGCGGTGCGGATCAGCTTCAGCACGCCGACTCCCGTGTACCCCTACCTCGAGCCGGCCGATGCGCTCCCTCGCGGGAACGCGCTTCGTGTGTGGCTGGTAGCTCCCGAGCGGCGAGCGTGGGTCGACGAGCGGCCTGCTCCACTTCCGCCCCGCGAGCTTGCCTCGACGACGAAGGTCACCGTGCCTGCGTCCATCGCAGCGCTCGCGCCAGCGTCGAAGTGGGTCACCGTGTTCGTCGACGAGCGCGACACGCGCCCAGCGGGAGATGTCCGGTTCGAACCAGCGGCTGATCAACTCGAGGTTCCTCCGGCTCCGCGGATCCGAACCATCGAGGTGCCAGTCGAAGGGGTGTTGCTGCTCACGGGCCTCGCGACGGTCGTGCTGTTCGTCGTCCGTCGCCGTCGTGGAGCGCCGTCGTGAAGGGCGTTTTTCCGCTCAAGAGTCCACTCCCGAAGGCCATCGCCGGCTCCATCGTGTTCTGGCTCGGCGCCCTCGTGATGGGCTTCGCCGGAACGACCGCGGGCCAGCTGCTCGCGGGTCTCGTGGGCGCGGCGGCGCTCGTGATGTCCGCGAGCGTCGTGAACCTGCTGCGGCACGAGGGCTGGGCCGTGGTGGTGACCAACGACGGAGTCGAATTGCTCGAAGCGGCGATGACCTCGTCGAAGCGCACGAAGGTGTCCTGGGACGACATCATCGGGGTCGGCGTCTCACCTGCTCCACCCGACAAGCCCGACGTGCTCGTGTTCGACGTGAAAGCAGGTGGGCAGCGTTGGGTTCGGCGTGAAGACCTCGTGGACGGAAAGCTCGAGTCCGTCATCTCTGCGGTGCTGCTGCAGTTGAAGAAGCGGCAACGCTGAGCGCTTGCGCCCGTGGGGCCTGAACTGTCGGTGCCGGGCTGGGTGGTGAAGGCACCCATCGTCGAAGAGAAGCGTGTCGAGGTGCCGGGCAGCGTCGGGCTCGTCAAGCGAACGCCGTCATCGGTCTTCCATTGAACAGCGCGTGATGGCGGCAGCCGCTGAGCATCGGGGCGCGACGCTTCATCGCTTGACTGATCGGGCTTCCATCGAGCGTCGCGTGACGGCGACAGCCGCTGATCATCGGGGCAGGAGCGCTCAGCGCTTGACTGAGCGGTCTTCCCATTTGCGTGATGACGACAGCCGCTGAGCATCGAGGCGCGAGCCTTCATCGCTTGACTGATCGGGCTTCCATCGGCATCGCGTGACGACGACAGCCGCTGAGCATCGCGGCGCGGGCTCTTCGGGGCCGAGCGTGACGCGTCGGACGTTGGTGGTGCGTGGCGTCGACGGAAGATCGATCGGCTCACGGGCCTGCACCCCGAACTCGACGCGACGATTCTGCAGGAGGCGTTCGACCTGTCTCAGCTCGAGGGCAGGCTCCCGCTCCAGTTCGAGCCTTCAGGTCTTCCATCGAGCATCGCGTGACGGCGACAGCCGCTGAGCATCGGCGCAGGAGCGTTCAGCGGTGCTTGACTGATCGATCTTCCCATTGAGCATTGCGTGATGACGCCAGCCGCTGATCATCGAGGCCGGGGCGTTCAGCAGCTTGACTGATCACCCAGATCAGCGCGTCATCTGCGCGCGGCTCATCTGAGCAGCCTTCAGCCCGTCGATGCACAGCTGCTTGAGCGGCTTGGGCGTTCGGGGATTCTGGGCCGCCTCCTTCACCGCTTCGACCGCGTCTTCGCCGCCATGCCGAGTGAGCAGCATCACCAGCTCGCTCAGGTTCGACGCGTCGGTCTCGACGGCGAGCGCCCGGACGAGCGGAGTGAGGGCGCTGCCTCCAAGGTGCGCAAGCGTGCGGTACAGCATGCGACGCTCTTGAGGCGGCGTGGACGGTCGCTCGATGAGCTGCATCAGCGCGGGCACGGCGCCGTCGTCGTCGAGGCGGAACACCCACCGAAGGGCTTCGGCACGCACCAGCGGAGCGGGGTCGTGCAGTCGCGTGCGCACGATGGTCGTGCAACGCAGCGCCAGCTTCTCGTCGAGCCCCTCGAGCGCTGCCTGCCGATGCAGTGCGGACGGCGAGTTCAGCGCAGCCGTCGCGAAGGCGAACGCGTCGTCATCGGGCCAATGGCCGAGCTGCTGCACGAGCGACTTCAGCACCGGGGCTGGCAGGGTTCGAACCAGCTCGACCAGGTCGGCTGGCTTCGACTCCACCACCCGAAGCGCCTTCACCGCACGAATTCGCTCATCGGGAGTGCCCTGCAGCTTCTCGAGCAGCGGCTTCGTCGCTTCACGGCCCAGCATCTTCAGCACCCACGAGGCGACCTGGACGCGTCCTGCATCGTTCAGCCAGCCCACCACCGTGTCGAGGTGCGCGAGGAACGTGGCGCGCAGCATCGTGACGACCGACCTGAAGCTCTCCTGCTGCCCATACTGCTTCGCCGACTCCTGGAGGGCGCGCAGCACCACGCCCACCATCAGCACATCCTCCGCGGCGACGATTTCGTTCACCGAGCGCTCGAAAGCCTCGAGCATGTGTGAGAGCTCCCAGCCGCTGCTCGAGAGCACCGCCGCGAGCAGCGTGCGCGGGTTGGTCGTGCTGCTCGAGCCCTTGTCCTCCGTGGCCGTGGCGAGCGGCGTGGTGTCGATGACCATCGCCTGTGCAGAGCTCACGCTGGGCATCGCCGTCGAAGCTCCAAGCGCCTTCGTCAACGCCTCGCGAAAGTCGGTCGCCGAGGCGTAGCGCACCTTCAGGTCTCGCGAGACTGCGCGCAGCACCACCTCGTCGAGCGCCGCGGGGATGTTGTTGGCGGTTCGGCTCGACGGCTTCGGAGCGTCTTCGAGCAGCGTCTTCTTGAGCAGCTCGGTCTCGTTGGGCGCGCGGAAGAGCCGCTGGCCGGTGAGCAGCTCGAAGAGAATCACGCCGGCGGCGTAGAGGTCGGCGCGGTGGTCGAAGTCGCCCGTGCTGATCTGCTCGGGCGCCATGTAGCCAGGCGTGCCGAGCATCATGCCCGTGCGAGTGAGGTGGGGCTCGGCTTCATCCGTGCCGTCACTGCCGATGACGCGGGCGATGCCGAAGTCGAGCACCTTGCAGTGCTCCGAGCCGTCCTTCAGCGCGACGACGAGCACGTTGCTGGGCTTCAGGTCGCGGTGAACGATGTTGTTGGCGTGTGCTTCGGCGAGCCCGGCGAGCACCTGGTCGACGAGCGCGATGGCACGCGCAGCAGGCACCGGCGCTTCGTCGCGCAGCACCTGACGCAGCGGCCGGCCTTCGACGTACTCCATGACGATGTACGGGCTGCCGTCGTCGGCACGGCCCACATCGATGATGGCGACGATGTTGGGGTGCTTGAGGGTCGCCGTCGTGGTCGCTTCCCGCTCGAAGCGCGCCATGACCTGCTCGTCGCGGGCGAACTGCGGCAACAGTGTCTTGATGCACACCGCGCGCTTGAGGCGGGGCTGAATCGCCCTGAAGACGCAACCCATGCCGCCTTCGCCGATGACCTCTTCGACCTCGTAGTCACCGAAGCGAGGCTTGACTGACAGGGGTGCCCCACACTCTCCACAGAACTTCGCGGAGGGGACCTCCTTCTGACAGGCAGTGCATTTCATCGGTGGTGGAATCGTTCAACATCAACGCAACTCAGTTAGTCACTCCGACCCATGCGAGGCAAGCCCATGCCCCTCGGATTTGGGCAGGTAGGCCTGGCTGACGCAGGGGCCCGCAAGTGCGCTAGGAGAGCCGGCGAATCATGAGCCTGCGGTGGCGGAAGTTCGGAGGGATGTTGGCCGGCGCGGCGCCCCTCGCCGGGGCCTTCGTGTCGATGGCCTGGCTGGCGCTCTCGACTGAAGCGAACCCGGGCTCGATGTTCATCGCGATGGCGCAGCACCCCATCGGCGCCATCGCGTTGATTCAGACCGTCTACACCGCGCTGCTGGGCGTGTTGTGGTTGCGCTACCGGCCGTTCCGCGCGCCCGAGGGAGCCGAGTGGCCGAAGGTGTCGGTCATCATCCCCGCGTACAACGAGGGGCCGATGGTGGGCCGCAGCATTCGCAGCGTCGCGGCCTGCGACTACCCGAAGGACAAGCTCGAGGTCATCGTCGTCGACGACGGCTCACGCGACGACACGTTCTTCCACATGCAGTTCCTGCGACGCGAGTTCCCCGACCTGGTGAAGCTGGTGCGCTTCTCGGGCAATCGCGGCAAGCGTTCGGCGCTGGTGGCTGGCATTCGCGCGGCGACGGGCGAGGTGATTCTCACCATCGACTCCGACAGTGAAATCGACCCGCGCACGGTGCACGAGATGGTGGCGCCGTTCCTCGCCGACGAGAAGATTGGCGCGGTCGCGGGGCGCGTGGCGGTGCTGAACCGAGACAGCCCCATCAGCCGCATGCTCGAGGTGCAGTACACGCTCGCGTTCGACTACGGGCGGGCCGCGCAGTCGGTGTACAGAACTGTCGCGTGCTGCCCTGGCGCGCTGTCGTCGTTCAAGAAGGCCATCATTCTGCCGTTCATGGACGAGTGGGAGAACCAGCGCTTCCTCGGCCGGCCGGTGAACCACGGTGAAGACCAGGCGCTGACGAACATCGTGCTGCGGCAGGGCTACGACACGGTCTACCAACGCACGGCGGTGGTGAACACGCTGGTGCCGACGACCTACTCGCAGCTCTCGCGCATGTTCCTGAGGTGGGACCGCAGCTACATCGTCGAGGGGTTCTCGTTCGCGCGCTTCATGTTCACGAGGTACCGCGAGAAGAATCGCGTGCTGCCCATCGTGACGTTCTTCGTGTCGAACCTGCGCTTCGTCCTTGTGGCCGTGGCCATCATGGAGGCGCCGAAGTTGTTCGATACGAACGTGACGACGGTCGGGCGAAGCATGGTCGCGCTCGGCCTCGGAGCCATCTTCTCGGCGGCGTACTACCTGCGCTTCGAGCGCAGCTTCCGCTGGATCTACGGCGTGCTGTACGCGGTGTTTTCGCTGGTGGCGTTGCAGTGGATTCTGCCGTGGGCGCTGGTGACGGTGCGCGACGAGCGGTGGGGCACGCGCTGATCAGCCTCTGACGCAGAGACGTTCACGACTCCCAACCTGTCCATCAATGTTGTCACCTTCGAGTCCCGCACGCAGATTCCCAATCTGGCGGACCCGGGGCTCGGAACGATTCCGACGGGCACGACGGTCTCGTGGCGGGTGATGACGTATGAGTCGCCCGGCTCGATGGATGGATTGACCGACCCGTCGCGACCGAAGCTCGAGACCTTCGGCACCTGGATCGCGCAGACGACGAACCGCTCCTTCACGGCGCGGTGAGCTGAGTCGACAGTGAGCTGAAGTCTGCCGGGCGGTTCCTTCGGGAGCCGCCCGGTTTCGTTTGATCAGGGCTTCGCGCAGCGCAACACCTGCTGCAGCGTCGCCGTCACCGGAATCAACCGCGGCGTGACGCGATAGCGGTCAGCGCGGGTCTTGAGGAACACCGAGTCTTCGTAGCTGCCGACCCGCTCACCTTTCGCGTCGACGGTGACCAACTCGCTCACGCCGTTGATGGACAGCAACGTGGCTCCGCCGCCGGGAAGAAAGAACGGACTCGTCAGCTGGCCACCGAGCGTGTGCCAGCGCTGATTCTCGGGCAGCGCCACGACGTTCGGGTGCGACGACAACAACGCCAGCAACATCGACGGAACATCGTTGAGAGAAACGGGTCCACCGTTCAACGCCATCTGCGCCTGCTTCATCGCTGCGTCGAACGCTTCAGGATTCGCCAGCCGCGCACGGAACTTCGGCGGCACCACGATGGCGAACGGCACCTGCGACTTCTGCGCATCGGTCTCGGTGGCCTGCTTGCCCCAGACGTAGGCGTGGCCGGTCGAGTGATCAGCCATCAACATCACGAGGCTGCGCTCCGAGAGGCCGGTGGCGTCGAGCTGAGAGAGCAGCCGCTCCACGGCGGCGTCGGTGTACGAGAAGGCGACCAGGCGCTTCGTGTCATCGGCGTCGGCGTGGTGCTCCGAGCTCGCGAGCGCGCGGTCGACTCGTGCCGGCACCTCGGGCGGCAGGTCTTGCGGCGTGGTGAACGGCGAGTGATGTGACAACGACATCAACATCGCGAACTGCGGCTCGCCGGTGCGACCCAGCTCGTCGGCCACGCGCTTCACCGCGAAGTCGAAAACCGCCATGTCCGTCACCGCGTCCCACGTGCCCTTCGGCAAGTTCTTCGGGAGCTCGACCTGTGAGACCTGCTCGACGTAGCGATGCTGCGCGAAGAACGCGTGCATCTCGTCGAACGTCGCGTCGGAGCCGTAGAAGAACGCGTGCCGGAATCCCGAGTCGGCCAGCACGTCGCTCGTGCACCGCACCGGAAACGGCTGCAGGTCTCGAATGAACGCGAGGTTGTACGGCAGCGTTCCAACGCCGCAGGTCATCGCGCCCAGGTTGTGAGCGGTGCGCACGCCCGCCTGAATCATCTTCGTCGCCGCGAGCACGCCTTCACCACCACGCTCCGCGCGTTCGTAGAGAGCGCTGGTGAACGGAGCGATGTCCTTCGGCGCCTGTGGGTTGAGCGCGTGAATGTCGTCGGCGCGAAAACCCTCGAGCGACATGAAGAAGACGGCCACGCCGGCATCGGCGCCCGCGAACAACTCCTTCGACACGTCACGCAGTGAGTTGATCAACACCGTGCCGCGTGGGTCGACTGTCACGCCTTCGAGCGTCGAATCGAGCGGCCGTGCGTGTGGGGAACAGCCTCCATCATTCGCGGGCCAGCCCATGAGTGCTTCACCCTGCACGGCGCTCCCAGCAGGCAATTCTGCGTCGAGCACCAACTGTCTCGCGGTCGCTGGCCCCCGGTGTTGCACCATGTCGACGCCGCTCTCGATGAGGCCTGTGAGCGGATCTCCCAGCGCGGCGGGGCTGAAGCGGTTCGCCATCGCGAGCAGCCGCTGCCCACCCACCATCACGCCCGAGAGCCCGAAGACGCCGGCGACGAAGCCAGCGGCCCACCTGCGCCACGGCACCAGCGTCGAGGGCACCCGTCGCACCGCGAGCACCATCAAGAGGACCACCAGCGTCACACCAACAACTGCGGGCGTGCGAATGCGCTCGTAGCCGAGGAAGCCCACCATGCCGCCGATGAAGCTCGCGTTGGTGCCGCCCTCGGACAAATCGAACAGCGTCGGAAAGCTGCCGCGCTCGTTCTTCACTTCCTGCGCCGTCACGGTGAAGACCCACAACGCGAAGCCGATGGGAAGCGTCGCCAGCGCGCCGCCCCAGCCCTGCCACCCCGCGCGACGGAGCGGACGGATGATCAACGGAATGATCACCGTGAGCAGCGCGATGAACGGCGTGAGGATCAACACCGCGGCGGCGAGGTCGAGCCAGGCTCCGGCGAACGCGCGCTCGAACCGCGTGCTCATCGCGCCCCAGCCCGCGACGACGTTGGCGAGCCGAGACGGCAACGCGGCGATGGCGAGCACGCCGAGCGCCCAGGCCGACGCCACGACTCCCTGACGAAACGGAGACGGGTTCATCAATCGGCAACAGCGCGCTGGTAGGCAGGCCGCTTGGCGATGCGCTCGACGTACGCGACCACGTTCGGAGCATTCTCCACCGCGCCCATGCGGTTCGCCCACCACGCGACGCTGCCCACGACGATGTCGGCGGCCGAGAAGCCTGACGGCAACATCCACTCCCGGTTCGCGAGCTGGGCGTCGAGCACGCGCACGGCCTCGCCAATCTTCTCCTTCGCCTTCAGTGCCGCCTCACTGCCAGGCGTCTTCTGGTGCACCTTCTCGCGGAAGAAGATGACGCACTGGGGCTCGAGCTCGGTCATCGCGAAGAACAGCCACTGGTACACGAGGCCACGCTCGTGGCTGCCCACCGCAGGAATCAACTTTCCATGCAGGTCGGCGAGCTGCAGCACGATGGCGGCCGACTCGAAGACCGTTCCCTCATTCGTCTCGAGCACTGGCACATGTCCGAGAGGCTGGCGCGCGAGGTGTGCCGCGGTGTGCGTCTCGCCCTTCGTCGCGTCGAGGCGGATCAGCTCGTACGGAACGCCGAGCTCTTCGAGGAGCCAGCGCGGGCGATTCGAGCGCGTCTTCGGGACGTAGTAGAGCTTCATGCGGGCGGGCGCGTAGCAGGAAATCCACCAGCGCCCCACGTCCGAAGAGGCGCACATGGCAGAGGCTCGTGGAGCGGGTGTGAACATGCTGGTGCTGCGCATCTTCGCGCCCGTGCTCATCGTCGTTGGCGTGCTTGGGTTCGTGCTGCCCGAGTCGATGGCGATGACGAGCGGCGCCGCGCCCTACAACATCTTCCACATCGTCTTCGGGCTCATCGGGCTCGGCTGCGTCGCCTCGAAGCAGCTCCACTTCGTGCGCGCCTTCACCATCGGCTTCGGAGCCATCGACCTCTACCAGGCCGTCGCGAGCTTCGCGGGGCTGTGGCCCAAGGCCGTGTTCCAGTGGAAGACGGCCGACGACGTGCTGCACATCGTCATCGGGCTGCTGTTGGTGGGCGTAGGGTTGCTCGCTGACCGCGCGAGCGTCGCAGCGCCCCAGAAGGCCTGAACAGCATCGCGCGGCGTGAGGCCGCGAGCAGCGGTCGCGCCCCAGGCCAGCGTTCTCACGACACGCTCTCGAGGAGCAGCCGCCGCTGAACGGGCCCTTTGTGAGTTCGGCGCGCTATGGTCCGCGCGCTGTCTTCCTCGGGGACCTGACATGAAACGACTGCTGGCTGCTGCGCTGTGCTTTGCGCCCTTCGCGGCCCACGCCTTCTGCGGCTTCTACGTCGCGGGTGGTGGGGCGGAGCTCTTCAACAACGCCACGCAGGTGGTGCTGATGCGCGAAGGCACGCGCACGGTGTTGTCGATGCAGAACAACTACCAGGGCCCCGCGGAAGACTTCGCGATGGTGATTCCCGTGCCCGTGGTGCTGAAGAAGGAGCAGGTGAAGACCCTGCCCCGTGAGGTCTTCGGCCGCGTCGACACGCTCTCGGCGCCGCGCCTCGTCGAGTACTGGGAGCAGGACCCCTGCTGGGTCGAGCCTCCCCTCGATGACATTCAGGAGTCGGAGAAGTCGGTGACCGAAGACACGGCGCCGGTGAAGCGCAAGGGCGGCGGACCGCTCGTGAAGGTCGAGGCCCGCTTCGAGGTCGGTGAATACGACGTCGTCATTCTCTCTGCGAAGGACGCGCTCGCGCTCGAGCTGTGGCTCAAGCAGAACAAGTACAAGATTCCCGCTGGCGCAGAGCCGCTGTTCCGCCCGTACGTTCAGCAAGGCCTCAAGTTCTTCGTCGCGAAGGTGAACGTGAAGAAGGTCACGTTCGAGAAGGGCATGGCGAAGCTGTCGCCGCTGCGCTTCCACTACGACGCCGAGAAGTTCGAGCTGCCGGTGCGCCTGGGGCTGATCAACGCGAAGGAGAAGCAGGACCTCATCGTGCACGTGCTCGCGCGGAACCAGCGCTACGAGTTGGCCAACCTGCCCAACGTGACCATTCCGACCAACATCGACCTCGCGCCGTCGGCGAAGTCGGAGTTCCCCTTCTTCTACGTCTCGCTCTTCGACCGCACGCTCGCGAAGAACCCGAAGGCCGTGGTGACGGAGTACGCGTGGCAGGCGACGAGCTGTGACCCGTGCCCGACGTCTCCGCTCTCGGAGGCCGATTTCGCGACGCTGGGCGCCGACGTGATGCCGACGAAGACGAAGGACGACGACCTGTACAACCCTGCGCGGCAGTTCGTGCTCACCCGTCTGCACGCGCGCTACGACAAGGCCTCGCTCGGAGAGGACCTCGTGTTCAAGGCGGCTCCGGCCATCGTGGGTGGGCGCGAGTTCCTCACAGACGGCAAGGCGCTCGAGCAGGGCAGCCGGGCCGACAGCTGGAACAACTTCCAGGCGCGGTACGCGATTCGCTATCCGTGGAAGGGCAAGGTCGAATGCACCAACCCCGTGTACGGACGCTGGGGCGGGCCGCCGTCGGGAGAGATGCAGGCGGGCACGAAGTCGGTGCAGGACTCGGCGTTCGTCGCGCGCGACCCGGCGAAGGTGGAAGCGCTGGCCGAGAGCCCCATCGCCGAGCTGAACGTGAAGGGCCTCAAAGCGAAGGCCGGTGACGTGCTGCGCGCGGCGCCTGCTCCGAAGAAGAAGTGAGATTCCGTGTTGGTCAGCAAGCAGTTTCTTCATGCGGTGACCTCGAGTCGCGGCACGAAGGGCTTTCGGTTCTTCGCGACGCTGTAGATGGCGTGCAGCAGTTTCCGCATTGCGGCGATGAGGGCGAGCTTCGCCGGCT
>CALRPN020000006.1:0-261811 GCA_943370055.1 Archangium gephyra | reverse complement strand
TGGCGAATAGCACGCGGTGACAGTGAGAATTTCCCTGAAATCAAACGGTTGATGGCTTGCACTCGTCGTCCAAGTCGTGGGTTCTTCTGGCGCCCCTATGGCTCAGACCACCATCGACTTCGGCATCGACCTCGGCACCACCAACTCCGCCATCGCGTACCTCGAGGAGAGCGGGCCGCTGGTCATCAAGAACAGCGAAGAGATGGAGGTGACGCCTTCGGTCGTTCGCATCGACGAGCGTGGCGTCATCACCGTCGGTCGGTGCGCGCGGCAGCACCTCGAGGTCGACCCCGCCAACACGCGCGCCGAGTTCAAGCGCCTCATGGGCACGACCGACACGGTGACGTTCGAGAAGGCGAAGCGCTCGCTCACCTCGGAGGCGCTCTCGGCCGAGGTGCTCAAGGCGCTGCGGGCCGACGCGCGCGACCGCCTCGGCATCGACCCGACCGCCGCCGTCATCACCGTGCCCGCGCTCTTCGAGCTCTCGCAGTGCGAAGCGACGGGACGCGCCGCCAACCTCGCCGGCTTCACCACCGCGCCGCTGCTGCAGGAACCCATCGCCTCGGCCATCGCCTGTGGCTTCAAGGGCGCGCCCACCGATGGCTACTGGCTCGTCTACGACCTCGGCGGCGGCACGTTCGACACCTCGCTCATGAACACCAGCGAAGGCCGCATGCGCGTCATCGACCACGCGGGCGACAACTTCCTGGGCGGCAAGGACTTCGACTGGAAGGTGGTCGAGCTCGTCATCGCGCAGCTGCAGCAACAGTACGCGCTGCCCCGGCTTGCCCGCGGCAACGCGACGTACGTGCGCGCGCTCGCCCGGCTCAAGGCCGCGTGTGAAGAGGCGAAGATTCTGCTCTCGCGCAAAGAGCTCGTGGCCGTGCAGATTCCTTCGCTGTGCACGGACGAAGCCGGCGTCGAGGTCGACGTCGACGTGCCGCTGCGCCGCGCAGACTACGAGCGCCTCATTCTTCCCTCGGTGGAGTCGAGCGTCGCCATCGTGCAGAAGCTGCTCACGACGCACGGTCTGGCGAAGTCTGCCGTCGAGAAGCTCATCTTCGTGGGCGGCCCCACGCTCACGCCGCTGATCCGCAGCACCGTCGAGGCCGCGCTGGGCGTGAAGGGTGAAGCGCGCGTCGACCCGATGACGGTGGTGGCGCAGGGCGCGGCCGTGTTCGCCGGCACCATTCGGCTCGAGGCGCCGAAGACCGCGACGTCCATCGCTCCTGCCGCGGGCGCGTCATCGCAGACGTGCATGCTGCAGCTCGAGTACCCGAGCATCTCGCAAGACGTGGAGCCGTATCTCATCGGCCGCGCCCTCAGCGGAACCCGGCCGGCCTTCGTGCAGCTCTCCCGCGATGACGGCGCGTGGACGAGCGGGCGCGTGCCGGTGGACGAGCGGGGTGGCTTCGTCATCTCCCTCATGTTGCGGCCCCGCACGCTCAACCGCTTCACCATCGAAGCGACCGACGCGCAGGGTGGCTCGGTCGCGGTCAGCCCGGCCGACGTCTCCATCACCAACGGCATGACCGTGCTCGACCCGCCGCTGGCGCGCTCCATCGGCGTGTCCCTGGCGTCGAACACCGTGCACACGTACTTCGACAAGGGCACCGTGCTGCCCGCGCGCAAGACGTACACGCACAAGACCGTCGACACGCTGCGGCCTGGGCAGTCCGGCGCGCTCATCTCCATTCCCGTCGTGCAGGGTGAGAGCGCGCGCGCCGACCGGAACCGCAAGGTGGGGTTGCTCTCCATCTCGGCCGAGAAGCTCAAGCGCGTGTTGCCGGCGCACAGCGACGTCGAGGTGACGCTCGAGGTCGACCGCTCCGGCCGGCTGCGCGCGCAGGCCTATGTGCCGCTGCTCGAGGAGCTCTTCGAAGAGGTCGTGCGCGTCTCGATGCCCACGGCCGACCCGGTCGCGTTGCGCCAGACGCTGGAGCAGGAGAACGACCGCCTCGACCTGTTGCGCGAGCGTGCCGCCCGCGGTGGACACAGTGAGCTGCTGGCGAAGCTGAGCCGCACCGAGGCAGACCTGCTGGCCATCGAGACGTTGCTCCAGGCCGCTCAGGGCGGCGACCGCGACGCCGGGCAGCAGTCCGAGCGCATGATGCAGGCGCTGCAGGAAGTGCTCGACCAGTCCGAAGCCGACCTGCGCTGGCCCGAGCTGCAGGCCGAGGCGGCGCGCTCACTCGCCTTCGCAACCGAGATGGTCATCGAGACCGACGCCGACGAGATGACGCGCAAACACCTCGCCGCGCTCGAGCGCGAGCTGAACGCTGCCATGGCTGCACGCGACGCGGTGGTGACGGAGGAGAAAGCCCAACGGCTGCGCAACCTCGCCTCGACGCTGCACTTCCGGCGCGACTGGGCGTGGAGCAGCGAGTTCGAGCAGCTCTGCTCCGACCTCGGCCAGTACCCGGACCTGCCGCGCGCACGTCAGCTCGTCGACAAAGGCCGTCAGGCGCTGGGCGCGAGCCAGACCGAAGAGCTCAAGCGGGTGGTGCGTGAGCTGTGGTCGCTCGCGCCCATCGACCACGAGCACCGCGTGCGCAGCAGCTCGGGGATTCGATGAGCCGGCTCTCGGACGCCGTCTCGCCGGTGACGCGAAACCCGCTGCGGGTGCTGGGGTTGTCGCCCACCGCCACGCAGCGTGACGTCGAGCGCGAGGGCGGCCGCATTCTTGCCCTCATCGCCGCAGGCCTCGACACGCCGCCCGTTCCACGCACCGCCGAAGACGTGCGCGCCGCGATGGCCGAGCTGCGTGACCCGAGCCGCCGCGCCATGCACGAGCTGTTGTCGCTCTCGGCTGAAGCGCCGCCTGTCGACCAGGAGCGCCTGCGCGAGCACCTCGAGCGCGTGAAGGTCGACCCGACGCAGGTTCAGCCGCTCCACTCGGTGCTTCGGCAGATGGCCGGCACCTTGGTGCCCGAGCCCGCGCCCTTCGCTCCCGACGCAGAGCTCGCAAAGGCGCTCGCGAGGTCGTTGGAGCCGTCCGTTCCTTCGCTGCCGCCCGCGTGTGTCGACGAGCTGGGCCTGGAGTTTCCGTGAGCGAGCCGACTCCACCGCCCGCTGAGAATGGCATCGCGCTCGATGAGCAGCCGATGGAGGTACGGCCGTTCCCGCTTGGGGTCAGCGCCAGGGCGCCCGTGAGCAACGCGCCCATGCTGTGCGCGCTGGCCATCGAGGTGTGGCGCGTGAAGAGCCGGTTGAGCCGTGCGCTGCCGTTGCTGCCGCCGAAAGAGGGCCGGCCGCTCGAGACCTCGGTGCTGCGCATGGAGGAGCTGTTGGTCGAGGCGCGCGTCACCATCGACGACCCGACTGGCCGGCCGTACGCCGATGGCGAGCGTCATGAGGTGTTGTTGTTCGAGGCGCACGCAGACGTGACGCGCCCCACCATCGCGCAGACCGTGAAGCCTGCTGTCTTCGTCGATGGCGTGCTCTTCAAGCCCGCCGAGGTCATCGTCGCGACGCCGCCCGCGGGAGCCGTTGCGCCATGACGAGCTCGACCGCTCCACGCGAGGACGCTGCTCCCTGGAGCCGCTCCGCCATGACGTGCTCGACCTGTGAGTCGCTCAACGCGACGACGCTGCTCCCTGGAGCCGTTGCGCCATGACGTGCTCGACCTGTGAGTCGCTCAACGCGACGACACTGCTCGCTGGAGCCGCTGCGCCATGACGTGCTCGACCTGTGGTGAGCCGCTCCACGCCAGCGGGTGCGCGCGCTGTCAGCAGGCGCTGGTGGAGCAGTCGCTCGACGCCCTCGGCCGACTCACCTTCAACCGCGCGCTCGAGCTGGCTCGCGCTGGAAACGTGCGGGCCGCAGAAGAGACGCTCTGTGCAGCGTGTTCGTTGATGCCGACGGCGGTGGCGCCGCGACGCGCGCTCGGCAAGCTGCGCGCGAGCTTCGGAGACCTCGACGGCGCCGAGGTGGACCTGAGCCTCGCGACCCACCTCAAGCCTGACGACGTCGATGCACAAAAGGCGCTGGTTGGCGTGCGACGCGCGCTGCGGCTTCGTCGCTTGCGACACGGCGGGCTCGCGCTCGCGGTCGTGACGGCCCTCGTGGCGAGCCTGGTGCTGACTCGAGGTTGGCAGTGAGCAACGGCAACGGCTCACAGGACGGAGCGCGCGTCATCGGTGGCATCATCGCCATCGTCGCTGCCGTCATCGGGTTCGCCGCCCGCACCGGCAGTCACCGCAGCCGGTACGACTCCGCGCCCTATGCTCCCTACGCGCCCTCGCAGATGAACACGGAGTTCATGCGCGACCTGGTCGCCCGCGCGTTGGAGCTCGAGAACGGAAAGGCACCGCCACAGGTCTCTGACCGCATGCAGGTGGTGGGGCCGCTGAGTTTCCTCACCGACAGCGCCATGGGCAGCGTCACGGTGCACAACCACTCCGAAGCGATGGTGGACAGCGCGAACCTCGAGGTCGCCTGCCGCTTCTCCAACGAGCAGGCGACGGTGCGCCGACGCGAGCCCCTCAACCGTCTCCCGCCCGGCCAGGAGCGAACGCTGCACCTCGCTGAAATCGGCAACTGCCGCGGTCGCCTGGAGTGGACGGTGGACGGGCTGCAGCTCGTCGGCCGCTCCGAGGCACCGGCCCGCCTCGTCGAGGAACTCGTCGACCCATCAGCGCCGCTGCTCACCGCAGGGCCATGGCTGTCCTTCGTCGAGAAGAAGTACGGGCCTGAGGCTCGCGTGCCGCTGGTGCTCGCGGCTGCGCACGGGCTGCCTCTCGACGTCTCAGGTCCAGAGGAGCGGGCGATGGCGCTGGGTGCGCTCGAAGAGCTGCGCGACCCGAACAGCCGGCTGAGTCTGCTCACCAACGCCGACCTCGCGCTCGTTCCGCTCCTCGAGGCCTCGGCGGGCACGTTCACGCGCGAAGAACGTCTGCTCGTTCAGGGCGTCGTGACCGCGTTCACTGGTGAACGAGGCTCGCTCAGCGCCGATGCGTTGATGTTGCGGGCTCGTGGACACGACGCCGTCTCGCGTTCGCGGCCGCTGGTGAGTCGCGCCGAGGCGATGCGGCAGCTCACCATCGTGTTGTCGAGGCAGCGTTCTCCCGAGGTGGCCGAGGCGTTGCTCACGCACTGGTTGATGACCGACGAGCCTGCCTCGAGCTTGTCGGCGCTCGCCGAGATGCCGCAACTGGCTGCCGGCGCGATGCTGGCTCGCCTCGACCAGCCCACCGGCGCGGAGCGGCGATGGTTCACCAGCTCGAGCGCGTTCGTCACCAGTCCTTCCATCGCGCTCGTGCTCGACGCCGAGCTGGGCGCAACGCTCCAGCGTCGGCTCGAAGCCTCGGCCCGCGCGTTTCAGGCGCGGCAGCAGCAACACCTCGACGGCCTGGTCGCACAGTGGGACGCCGCAGCCGAGTGGAAGCAGTCGTTGGCGGTGGGGCGCGAGGCCGTGCGCATCGCTCCTGCTGCCCGTGCGACCACGCTGCGCACCCGACTCGTCGCCGAGCTCACTCAGCAGGCAGCGCTCCAGCCGCCACCCGTTGCAGAGGCGCTGCTCGACGAGGCGCTGAAGCTCGACCCGAGCTCGGCTCCGACGCGCGAGGCCCGCGGTCGGCTCGAGGCGGCGATGCTCGACACGCTCACGACGGACGATGCGCTCTTCGACGGTCCCAGTCCCGCGTGGCCACAACATCCCGTCGAGAACGGCTCACTGCTCGACCGGCCCGTCACCAACGCGGGCGAGTTCGTGCTGCTGACGTCAGCTGGACAGTCGGGTTACCGGCCTGCCTGGGGCGTCACCGCGCTGATGGAGCGAAGGCTCGACGCGATGAAGGAAGCGGGAGTGCCCGTTCCATGGGCGCTGGCTTTCCGTGCGCGGGCCTTGTGGCAGCAGGTTCGCTGGTCATTGGCAGCGCTGCTCGGTGCGCTCGCCTTCGTCGTGCTCGTGGCGACCTGGAAGACGCCCGAACGAGTGGCCCTCGTGCTCGCGCGGCGCGGGTTGCGGGGCCTCGCGCTCAGGCTGATGCGTCGACGCGCCCGGGCGCTGCCGAACGAGCCGCAGGTCTTCGTCTGCGTGCAGGTGCTCACCGAGCTCGCCACGCGAGACCGCGCCCTGGCACCGGCGATGCTCGAAGAGGCCATCGCGTTGCGGGTCGAGACGGTCGACACCCAGCCCGACACTTCAGTGCTCATCGGTCGTCTGCGGTTGCTGGCAGGAGACGAGGCCGCCGCGCGTGAGGCCTTCGAGGCCTTCGTGAAGCACTGTGCCGGTGCCGTGCATCCAGCGTGGCTGCTGCGCTCGGTGCATCACGACCTCGCGAAGCTGTGCTGGCGTCAGCGCAACGATGCCGCCGCCGCGCGCCACGCCCGTCTCGCCGGCGACGCCATGCTCGCTGCCGCCGCCGGCCTGCGCGCAGGGACGCCGACGACCGAGGGACTGTGGTGGCTTGCCGCTCGACGACACAGCGCACGGCTGCTGCTGGTGCACACGCTCGTCGACACCCGCCGGCTCACGCTCGCTGGAGTCGTTGCCCGAACGCTGCGCAGCAAAGATCCGCACGCCACGTATGCACGCGCACGGCTGGCCCACGCGCGCGGGCAGCGCGTCGAAGCGAAGGCTGCGTACCGGGCAGTGTGCGTCGCGCTGGGTGAGAAGCACGCCGGCGCGCGGCTGGGGCTCGCGATGCTGGACGACGACCGCGCCGCGCAGAAGGCCTCGCTCGACGCTCTCGCGACGGGCACGGGAGAAGTGGCCCTCTCGGCGCGACTCCAGCTCGCGTTCCAATCACCCATTCCGACCGAAGCGTTGGCGAAGCTCGCCGGGCTGGGCATGTGCTCTCACTGGCTCGAGGCGCACACCGTCGCGACGCAGCACTGCAGACTGAACCAGTTCGACCTCGCCACCGTCGCGATGAAGCGCGCCATCGAGCTGGGCGGCGGGCCGGTGCTCGAGGTGGGGCCGCTCGCCATCGCGAACCGCGCGTTGCAGGTGGGAGACCCGAAGGCTGCGCTCGCGACGCTTCAGCAGACCGTTCCTACCGCCTCGACCCGAATGGTCGGGCACCTCGCGCAGTGGACGGTGGCGCTGCGCTGGTTTCGCGCTGCGCCTCAAGAAGGGTTCGACGCCGCGACGAAGGCCACGGTGGGCACGCCGCTCGGCGACGGTGAGTGGCTCGGCATTCCGACGCCGTTCCTCAAGGTCGCCACGCTGCTGGCCCAGGGGCGACTGCATGACGCGCGCCTCGAGGCCGAGGCGAACCAGCGCGAGCCGTTGTGCGCGTGGCTCGCGGCTGTCTCGAGCGCAGAGCCGATTCCGACGACCGCCGCGAGCGATGCCGCCGTGCTGACGCTGCGCGCCGAGCAGATTCGAAAGCTGTACCCGTCGATTCAAGGCGCCTTCGACCTCGTGCACGCCGCCGGGTTGTTCGCGCGTGGGCACCTCACGCAGGCCCGCGCGACGCTCGAGAAGGTGCCGTTCTCGTCAGACCTCTCGGACCCGGTCACCTTTGCCCGCGCAGGGCTTGCTGCGGCGATGGGGGCGAACTCGGAGCACGGCCTCGGGGCGCTGCTGGCCCTGACCCGTGACGAGGAACACCCGCGCGCCATCGCGGCCCTGGAGGCCCTGGAGGGCACTCCCTGCGCTGCGGCCCGTGAGCTGCGCCTCGCGCTCGGAGCACGGGTCGCGTTGAGCGCGCTGCAGCAGGCGCGGTTGGCTGAGGTGGCTCCGGCGTTGCGGGCGGCGCTGCAGTGGCGGCCCCAGCCTGCCGATGCCTTCTCGGAGGCGTTCACGAAAGTGCGTCAGGCGCTCGCGCTCGCCGACACCTCGCAGTGGCACGTCACCGCGTTCGACCACCCCGGCTTCGCGTTGGGCGCCGTTCGAGGCCAGACCCACGCCGTGCTCTCCATCGCGCAGCTCGGGAAGGCGCCGACACGTGAGCACCTGGAGACTGCGCTGCGCTCGCTCGTGGACCTCTCGGAGAACCGGGGCACGCTCGCGCAGTACCGGTTGCGGGCGCTCGAGCTCGCGGGCGCCATGCCGCTCGCGTCGCGCACCGAGTTCGAAGATGCCGTGCAGGAGCGCCTGACGAAGCTGGTGGTCTCGGTGCTGGAGGCGCTGCTCGCCGAGCACGTCTCGATTCTTCCGGCCGTGATGTCGCAGTGGCCAGGTGAAGACGGGCTGGTTCCGCGTGCGCGGCGCGTGCTCACGACCCAGCTGGGCGAGCTGATGCGCGAAACCCTCGAGAGCGCAGAGCGGCGCGCGAAGGAGCGCAAGACGCAGAGCCTGGCGCGGGACCTGTTCCTCGAGGTCGACCTCGCCGTGACGCGGCACCTGCACGAGCTGAAGACCCTCGCAGCGCCAGCAGAGACGGTCGCGAGCGCCAGCGACGTCGCCGCGCGGTCCTTCGACCAGTTGAGCATCGACTTCTACAACCTGTACGGGCCGTCCTCGGCGGCGGTCTCGAGCGTGAACCGGGCCCTCGAGCTCGAGCGTGAAGAGAACACCCGCGCGCGGCTTCAGCGGAACCGTGCGCTGATGAACAGCTAACGCGTGGAGCGCCTTCCGAAGGTGACGACGAGCAACGCCACCAGCGCGATGGCGTCGAACACGAAGCCAATCAGGGTGAACCACATCGCCCTGGCAATGTTGGCCGAGAGCACCGAGGCCTTCTGATCAGCCGGCACGGTCTCGACCGCACGAAAGGCCCACGTCAAGCCGAGGCCGGTGCCGACAAGCGACACCAGAAACCCCAGGACCAGCGCCGGCGCGACCCACCGAAGCCAACTCGGCGCATCGGGCCGACGCATCAGCAGGCGAGACCAGACGATCAACCCGATGGCGATGAGATCCACGTCGCGGCTCCTGTGGTGACCGTAGCGCCGTGAACCGCACGACGCGATGCACGACGAGCGACCACTGCATCTGCTGCCTCCCTGAAGTACACGCGTGCTCGTGCACAGACTGCTCTTCTTCTGCTGCCTGCTCCCGTCGCTGGCCTTCGCGCAGACGCTGACGAAGGCGCCGACGCTGCTCAAGTCGGTCGAGCCCACGTTCCCCTCTGAGTTGATGGACGCGGGCACCGGCGCGAGCGTGGTGATGGACATCGACATCGCCGCCGATGGCACGGTCGCCGACGTGAAGGTGGCTCAGAGCGCTGGAGCCGCGTTCGATGCCGCCGCCGTTGCCGCTGCGAAGCAGCTCGTCTTCACGCCAGCCGAGGTCGATGGCCAACCGGCTCCGGTGCGCATTCAGTTCACCTCGAACTTCACGGTGCAGCAGCAGGTCGTCGAAGCGCCCGTCGTGCAGGACGCTGGCGTGCCCGTGGTGAACTTCGTCGGCCGGTTGAAGACGGCGGGAACGCGCGAGCCGGTCGTCGCGGCGGCGGTGCTCATCGGTGACAAAGAGGCGTTCACCGACGACCAGGGTCGCTTCGAGGTGATGGACGTTCCTTCCGGGCCCGTGCGCGTGAGCATCACCGCCGCGGGCTTCGAGACCTTCACCGAGACCGAAGACGTGAAGCCGGGCGAGCGCACCGAGGTGACGTACGTGCTGCGCAAGTCGGGCGCGAACGAGACGGTCGTGCGCGGCGTGAAGGACAGGCGCGAGGTGACGCAGGTGCGGCTCACGCAGTCGGAGTTCCGCATGGTGGCGGGCACCAACAACGACGCGTTCAAGGTGGTGCAGAACCTGCCCGGTGTGGCGCGCTCTCCCTTCGGCGGAGGCCTGCTCGTGGTGCGCGGCTCGAAGGCGTGGGACTCGCGCATCTACGTCGACGAGATTCAGATTCCGCAGCTGTTCCACTTCGCGGGCGTCGTCGCGACGTTCAACTCGGCCAACATCGAGACCATCGCGTTCCAGCCCGGCAACTTCGGCGTCGACTACGGCCGCAGCATCGGTGGCCTCATCACCGCCGACGCGAAGACGCCCTCGAAGACGGGGGTGCACGGCTTCGTCGACGTGAACGTGTTCGACGTGTCGGCGATGGTGGAGGCGCCGCTGTCAGACAGCTGGAGCGTCTCGGGTTCCGCCCGCTACGGCCTCGCGCAATACGTGTTGCCGGCCGCGATTCGCACGTTCGCGCCGACGGCAGCGGTCGGCTTCGGCCTCGCTCCGGAGTACTGGGATTACCAACTGCGCGCCGAGCGCAAGACGCCCAACTCGAAGAACCGGCTCTTCGTCGCGGCCTTCGGCTCCTCCGACCGCTGGGCGTTCCTCTCGCCGAACCCGCTGCTCGACCCCGACGTCGAGGGCAACCAGGTCTCGGCAGGCACCACAAACCTGTACAACCGGCTCGTCTTCGGCGCTGACCACAAAATCGCAGACCGGCTCACCTTCATCTCGCGCAACGCCATCGGCATCGACGTCAACACGCAGTCGAGCACGGTGCAGGAGATCTTCTTCCGCAACACGCAGGTGCCCGTTCAGCTGCGCGAGCGCTTCAAGCTCGACGTGCCCGAGGCGAAGCTGGTGCTGAACGCGGGCCTCGACGCGCTGGTGACGCCGACGACCTTCGACGCGCAGCGCCCGCCGCAGTTCCGCCCGAACCAGCTGCCTGACCCGTACGTCACCCGCCGCCTCATCGCCGAGACCGAGCGCAGCGTGTACGTCGAGCCGGGCGTCTTCATCGACGCGACGTGGACGCCGGTGGAGTCACTGCAACTGCGCGGCGGTCTGCGCCTCGATGGCGAGCTCGCGGTGATGAAGAAGGTCTGGGTGAACCCGCGCCTCTCGGTGCGCTACAGCCCGCTCGACTTCCTCACCTTCAAGGCCGGCGCGGCGATGTACCAGCAGCCGCCAGACTATCGGACAGGACAGCTCTCTCCCGTCTTCGGCAACCCGGGCCTCAAACCCGAAGGCGCGTGGCACTTCACGGCGGGCAGCGAGCTGCGGTTGTTCAAGTTCGTCGAGCTCGACGTGCAGGGCTATTACAAACATCTCTTCGACCAGGCGCGGTTGTCATTGGCGTCGGGCGGCAGCGACATCTCGATTCCCGGCGCCGAGACCCGCTACACGAGCGATGGAAAAGGCCGTGCGTACGGTGGCGAGGTGCTCGTGCGCGTTCGCCCGACGAAGTTCTTCCAGGGCTGGGTGTCGTATTCGTTGAGCCGCTTCGAGCGTGATGGCTATGGCGGCGTCGAGTTCGCGCCGGGCCCGCTCGACCAGCCGCACAACCTCATCGTGGTCGGCAGCGTGCAGCTGCCGTGGAACCTGAACGTCGGAGCCCGCTTCCGCTACGCCTCGGGCCCGCTCATCACGCCGATCGCCGCCTCGCTCTTCGACGCGCAGGCGAACCTGTACGTGCCGATTCCCGCGCTGCCCTGGAGCCGCCGCCTGCCCGACTTCGTGCAGCTCGACGTGCGCATCGACAAGAAGTTCGTCTTCGAGAACTGGAGCCTGGTCGCGTACCTCGACGTGCAGAACGCGACCAACCAGCAGAACCCCGAAGCGCTGTTTTATAACTTCAATTATTCCGAGAGCGCGTTCGTGTATTCGATTCCAATTCTGCCGACGCTCGGCCTGCGAGGTGAGTGGTGAAGACTTCCGTCCGCGCCGCGCTCGTCAGCGCCGGTTTTCTCCTCGCCCTGACAGGTTGCACGAACGCGTCCTTCTCGCCTGAGACGCTGGTGAACGACCTGCGCGTGCTCTCGATTCAGGTCGAGCCGCCCGAGGTGGGCCCCGGCGAGAACGCGAAGCTGTCGATTCTGAAGACCGACCAGACGGGCGTCGTGTCGAGCCTCATCTGGGTGGGCTGTGAACCCGACCCGCAAGACCTCGGCCGCTCGGCCTGCAACGACGCGGCGATTCTTCTGCGGCCGACCGAAATCGTGAACTACCCGCCCGGCCTGCAGTTGCTCGGCTTCGGGCTCACCGCGCAGTACCGCTCGACGGCGACAGTGTTCGACGTGCTGCCTGCCGACAGCCTCATTCGCCGCACGGGCACGGTGGGGCAGGTGCTGGGCCTCGTCATCGGAGAAGAGGTCGACCCGCTCGCGACGGGAGACAAGCTGCGCGGCTACTTCGCGCGCATCGAGGCCAAGGAGACGCCCGTCGTCGTCTCGCTCACGCGCGTGCTGGTGAGTGAGAAGCCGGCCGCGCAGCGCAACAAGAACCCGGGCATCGTCGACCTCTTCGTCGACGGCGCGAAGCACCCGCGCGGCGGACGAATTCCTGTGAAGGCCGGCGCCCGTCTCGCGCTCACCGTGCAGGTGCCCGACGACGTTCGCCAGACCTACGTGGAGCCACAGCCCACCGGCGACGTGCAGAAGGTCGAGACCGTCGTGGGCGCCTGGTACTCGAGCGGTGGACGCTTCAGCCGCGAGCGCTTCGACGTCACGACCATGGATGCGACGACCTTCATCGCGCCCGGCTCAGCCGAGTTCCCTGACGACCCCGTGCCCGACCGTCGCACCGGCACCGTGTGGCTCGTCGTGCGCGACGACCGTGGTGGCCAGTCCTTCGACCGCTACCCGTTCTTCGTCTGCGACCCGTCGTTGGCGAACCCGACCGTGACCTCCATCGCTCCGCCCACGACCCCCGATGGACAGGTCATCGTGACGGGAGAGAACCTGAACGCGGCGCTCGACGTGGTCGTGGGTGACGTCGCGCTCGGGCGCGGCTCGTACAACTCGGCGATGAGCACGTTCGTCGGTGACGCCCCGGCGCTCCCGTCGGGCAGCTACGCCGTGAAGGTGCGCGGCCGAAACTGCAACGACGCAGACACCGGCCTTCGGTACGTGGTGCCGTGATGGAGCGCGGGGGCGCCGCTTCGTGAGTTCCCTGTAAAGCGCGCGTGGCGCCGAGTGGAGCGCGCCTGTCGCGGGCAGTGATCAGTCGAGTTCACCCCTGATCACTTCCATGCACCCGTGTTCACGGCGTTCCCTGACGCCGCTCGGGAGCAACACCCATGGCCGCGTCCTTGCTGTGGCAACGGTCATGAACCGCTCCACGCTGCTGGCGTTCTTCGTTCTCTCGGCGTGTGGCTCGGGTCAGGTCGCGATTCACGAACCTTCCCTCCGCGGTGGTGGAGGCGGATCGGCGGGTGGCTCCACGGCTGCGTCAGCGGGAGGCACGGTCGCTGCGGCAGGCGGAAGCGCAGGTGGCGCCATCGTGGCGGGCGGAGGAATGGCGGGTGCCGAAGTCGTGATGGGTGGCGGCGCTCCTTCGGCCGGCGGCGCCTCGGGCGGTGGAACGGTCGTGCTCGTCGACGAAGCCGCAGTCGTCTCCTCCACGCTCCCCACCTCGGTGCCGTGCGCTCAGCTCGTCACCGCGCGCGTCACGTTGCGCAACACCGGCACCACCACGTGGACGGCGGCGCTCGGCTACAAGCTCGGCGCAGTCGGAGACAGCGACCCGTTCGGGCCCGGCCGCATCACGCTGCCCGTCACCGCTTCGGTCGCGCCGGGGCAGACGTACGACTTCCAGGTGCCGCTGCAGGCGCCGACCTCATCGATGACGGCCACCACCGACTGGCGCATGGTGCGCGAGAACGTGGCGTGGTTCGGCGACGTCGCGAGCAGCTCGGTCAGCGTCTCGTGCGGCCCACCCGCGTTCGACCTCTCGAGCGTCATCATCCAGGGCGCGCCCATCGGAGCGGCCGACGTGCGCAGCTTCGCGGTCACCACCACCATCACGAACTTCGGCTTCCGCCCCGACACGATGTTCATCGACCACACCCGCCGCGGGCAGTGGCCGCCCGTCGTCATCGCGCCTGACGGCACGACGCAGGAGGCGACGGTGTGGATCTTCTTCCGCATCGGCGGCGTCTGGTACGGCACCGGCGGCGAGCGCCTGCGGCCCAACCAGACCGAGAAGCAGCTCACGAAGGTCTCCGACATCGGGCCGGGCTGGCTCTACGACTCCAACCGCTGGGGCCCGATGACGAACTACGTGCCCGCCGTCGGGGAATACGTCGGCGTGATGGTGGTGGCCGGCTCGACGCGCTCCGATGCGAACAGCCCCGTGCAGGAGCGCTCGAAGGTGTCACTCTTCCAGTGGCCCGCCGACTACCAGGACGTCTCGTTTCCGCCCTTCGCGTGGGAGGAGCCGTGACGTCTACTTCGCGAGCGACACCTCGACGCGGCGGTTGAGCGCGCGGCCCTGCACCGTCACGTTGTCGGCCACCGGCTTCGTCTTGCCGAACCCCTTCGACGTCAGCTGAGCCGCCTTCACGCCGTGCTCGGTCAGCCACTTCACGACCGCGGCCGCGCGCCGATTCGACAGGTCCAGGTTGTACGCGTCGGTGTTCGTCGCGTCGGTGTGGCCCTCGATGGTGACGAGGAGCTGCGTGCCCGAGAGGAGGGCGGCCAACTCCTTCAACGTCGCCTCGGACTCAGGGCGCGGTACGTCGCTGTTGACGTCGAACCGGATGCCATAGAGCGCGACGTGGCCCTTCCTGCGCAGCTGCCGCTCGAGCTGGCCCTTGCGTGACACCTTGCACGCAGGCGGCTCTTCACTGGTGGCGCCCGTCCAGACGTTGGCGAGCGCTCCGTTCTCGAACCACACGCCCCAGAAGCCCGCCTGGCCCGACTCGTCCTTCACCGATGCGAACGTGCCCGTGCCTTCACGCTTCGAGTCTTCGCCTTCTTCGTACCAGGTGAGCTGGACCACGCGGCCCGACACGGTGCCCCACACGAGGCCGACGATGCTGCCGAAGTCGTAGCAGCCGAAGAGCTGGTCGCCGTCCTGCTCGATGCGCATCGGCCCGTAGCTCGAGGTGTAGATGCCCGCGAACGAGCGCATCGGTGACGGCGCACCGCGCGTGCCCAGCAGGTCGAGCTCGGCAATCTCGGTGTACTCGGCGTGCCCGTGGTTCCCCATCACGTCGACCTTCACGCGCGTCGCCTGCGTTCCCTTCGGCAACGGGAAGCTCTTCTTCGTGTGCTTCGGGACCTCGAAGGTGCCGAGGCTCTTCCACGCGCCGTCACCGCTCGCCACCGAGAGCGTCAGCTTCTTCACCGACACGCCGGGGTAGCTGTCTTCTTCGGTGGTGGTGGCGTCGACCACGAAGGCCTCGAGCGTCCACGGGCCGTCGAACTCCCACTCGAAGCTCGCGCCGGTGGGCTGCGCCGTCGCCGAGCACCAGCCCGTCGGGCTTCCATCAGCGAGCCGCCACGCAGCCCACGAGTCGACGCCCGAGCCGTAGCTGCCGCTCTCTTTCACCAGCACCGTGCCGTTGTTGAAGTCGAGCGCGTCGAGCTTCTCGGGAGCCGGCGCTTTGGGTGGTGCAGAGAGGACGAGGACGAGCACGCTGGTGAGAAGCATTGGTTTTCGGCCTTTCTTGACGAAGTAGGCCAGCTGTACTCCTGCGCGCGACGGCGCTCACGAACGATCGGCAGTCACAGGGGGAAAACGGCTTCCGCGCGCCTGCTACGCTTCCCAGCTCGTCAGCGCATGCGCTCCTTCATCGCCAGCCTCTTGCTCGTCGCGTGCAACCCCATCATGCCCTTCCAGGCGTCTGCGCCTGCGCCAGAGGGGTTGATGTGCGACCGCATCATCGTGCCGCCGAAGTCACTGAGCGACACGCTCGCGGCTGCGAAGGCCGGTGATTGCATCATTCTTCCGAGCGGCACCTGGTCGGGCAGCTTCGTGTTGCCAGAGAACGTGAGCCTCGCTGCGAGTGAAGGTGCCGACGTGACGTTGACGGGCGGAGACCCCGTGCTCACCATCAAAGGTGGCAAACGCTCGACGGTGCAGGGCGTGCGTGTCGTCGCGACGGGCCTCTCTGGAGTCGCCATCGAACCGGGCCCGGTCTCGCTCATCGGCGTGAAGGTCGCGCAGGCGCAGCGCAATGCGCTTTCGGCGACGTGCACGAAAGACTGCTCGGACCGCGACGTGGTGCTGACCGACTGTGAGCTGACGCAGAGCGCGGTGGGGCTGCGCGTCGTCGGCGCGAAGGTTCGTGTGGAGCGCGGCCGCATCGCCGAGGCCGCTGGCAAGACGCTCTCTGCAGGCTCGGGCGTGGTGGCGAGTGACGGCGCGAACGTCTCTCTGAAGAGCGTGGCCATCGAGCAGAACGAGAACATCGGCGTGCTGCTCGACGGCGCCGCCACGCGCGCGACTCTCGACGGCTGCACCATTCGCAACAACAGCGGCCGCGGCGTGTGGGCGCAGGGTCAGACGGCGCCGGAAGGTGAAGCGACGGTGACGGTGACGGGTGGAGAGGTGAGCGGTAACTCGCTCATCGGCATCGGCGCGCGTGAGAGCTCGGGCCTCGTGATTCGTCAGGCCCAGGTGCTCGCGACGAAGGCCGTGCGCGTGCCCATCGACATCTCTCGCTTCGAAGACGTTGGAGACGGCATCGGCCTGTTCACGGGAACGCACGGCGCCACCGTCGAGGCCGTCGTGCTCACGGGCAACGCGCGCGCGCAGGTGCTGGCCGACGGCTCGGGTGATGACGTGAAGGTCTCGGGCACGATGTCCGGTGGGCTCTTCCGTGTCGTCGTGCAGCGCCAGCTCGCGCCGGTGATGGTCGAGCAGAATCTCCTCGATGCGCCAGGCGCCGAGCTGACGGTGAAGGCGGCCTCCATCGGGCTGGAGCCGTGAAAGGGACGCTGGTCGCGGGCCTCAGTCTCTTTTTTCTGGCGTGTCCTTCACAGCCACCACCCTCGAGCTGCGACGCGAGCTGTGTCGTCGACGCAGGGCCCTCTGGCTGCGCGCCGGGAACGTTCAAGAACGCGATGGGGCAGTGTCAGAGCGTCGGCTTCACCGCGTGTGACGCAGGCTTCGTGACCGACTCCACGGGGTGGACGTGTCAGGCGAACGTCGTGGCGTGCGATGCGGGCTCGTGGGCGTTTCCCGGAGAAGGCTGCAGCGCCCTGGGCTGGGTCCAATGCCCGACGGGCTTTCGTGCGACGGGCTCGAGCTGTGAGCCGATTCTTCCCTCGACGCCGTGCACCGGAGCCACGCGCGCCTCGCTCGGACAGAGCACCTGCGTCCCCATCGGTGACTGCAACGCGGCCTTTCCTCCCGCGAACGCCACGCACTTCGTCGACCCTGCAGGTCCGCTCGATGCGACGCACTTCCGCACCATCGTCGCGGCGCTGCAGGCGGCTCCCGACGACGCCGTCATCGCCATTTCCCCCGGCGCCTACCGGCAGACGCTGACGCCCACGAAGCCGGTGAAGCTCGTCGGCACGTGCGCCGACCGCGTGACGCTCAGCGGAAACCCCGCCATCGATTTGCAGCGCACTCGGGTCGAGGTCGAAGGCGTGACGATTCGCGACTCCATTCTCGCCGCGCGGGTCGAGCGCGGCGCTTCGCTCACGCTGCGGCACGTGGTGCTCGACGCGAATGAGCGCTCGGGTCTGCAGGCCATCGACCCGGGCACGCGCGTGGTGCTCGAAGACGTCGTCGTGCGCGGAACGGGGCCAGACCCTGCGACGAGCACGTTCGGTCAAGGCGTCGCCGCGGGCACCGGCGCGAGCGTGTCGCTCACCGACGTCGAGCTCACGCGCAATGGAGAGACCGCGCTCTTCCTCAACAACCCGGGCACCACCGCGACCCTGAACGGCGTCGTCATCTCCGAGACGAAGCCGCGCGCGAGCAACGGGCGGCTCGGCTGGGGCATCGCTGCGCAAACGGGAGCGTCCTTCACCGCGACCCGGCTCGTCGTGCAGGACAGTCGCGGCGTGGGCATTCTCGTCGCGCAGGGCGGCAGCACGGCGACGTTGACCGACACGCTCGTTCGTCGCGTCGCGGCCAGCACCGACAACGCGGGCGCTCCGTTTGGGTTCGGCCTCTCGGCGCAGGCGACGACGGTGACGTGGATCGGTGGTGGCGTGGAGGACGTCGTCGGCGGGCTCGTCGACGTGCAGGGCGCGACCGGCTCCATCACCATGCGCAACGTGTCGGCCAGCGGCGTGCGCACGGGTGCAGCACCTCGGTTCGGGTTCGAGGCGCGCAACGGCTCGAAGCTGTCGGTGACGCAGTCGGTGCTGCGCGACGCGGCGAGCTCGGGGGTCGTGTCATTCGACCGCTCGCAGGTGACGCTCGACCACTTCGCCGTCACCACGGTGACTGGCATCGGCGTTCGCGCCGAAGGTGGCGATGTCACCGGCTCCTTCGTCGACGTGCACGGACACACCGAGGCCGGCGCGGTGGCGTCGCGCGGCGCTGCGCTCAGCCTGACTGGCTGCGTTCTGGGCGGGGCCACCTCGAGTGGTGCCGATGGCGGGCTTGGTATCGGCGCGAGCGCGAGTGAACGCGGCGTGCTCGAGCTGTCTGGCTGTCTGCTCGAGGACAACGTCACGGCGGGGCTCTACGTGCGGGACGTCGGCTCGCAGGCGTTCGTGACGAACAGCGAAGTGCGTGGCACGCGGCTCGACCGCGCTGGCGAGTACGGCCAGGGCCTCATCGTCGAGCACGGCGCGCACGTGTCGCTCGAAGACGTCTCGTTTCGCGGGAACCACACGGCGGGCCTGCAGGTGCAGATGACGTCGAGCACGCTGACGGCGAATCGCGTGTCGGTGCTGAACACGCTGCCGCTCGGCGATGGCACCAGAGGGCGCGGCGCGAACGCCAGCTTCGGTGGAGCGCTCTCGCTGACGAGCTCGGCCTTCCTCGACAATCAGCAGGTCGGCCTCTTCGCGTTCGAGTCCCGCATCGACGCCACGGACTCGCTCGTACGGGGAACGCGCGCCGACCCTGATGGACGCTACGGGAACGGCTTCGAGGCGCTGACCCAGGCCACCATCACGTTCGTACGCGGCGCAGTCGAGACGAGCGCCGGCATCGCGGCCGTCTTCGGCGGAGGCTCGGGAGTCATCGATGCCGTCAGACTCGCGGGCAACACCATCGCGCTGCACGCGCAAGACGGCTCGTCCATCATCGAGACCGCGACGGTGCCGGCAATGCTGGGAACGCAGCAGGTCGTCGTCACGCCCACCACGACGTTCGAGAACAACCAGTCGAAGACGAGCGCTGACGCGGTGACGGTGCCCGCGCCGTGAAGTGGCTGCTCGTCGTCTGCGCCGCAGGGTGCCAGAGCCTGTCTGCCGTGGATGCGAACGAGCGCGACGCCGACGCAGGCTTCATCGAACCGCTGCCACGCACCCGTCGAGAGGTGGTTGATGGCGGGCCACTCGCGGCCTCGGGGTGTGGCTCGATCTCTGGTCGGCAACTGCTGATCCGAGCCAACACAGTCGCCGGTGCGAACTCCTGTGTCGTGCTGCTCTACGAACTCACGCCGTTCGACGACGGAGGCTACGAGTCACACCTTGCGCGCGCTGGGGTCACAGGTCCGTGTTTTGGGCAGCCGCATGGCTCCCTCGAGCGAGATGGCGGCTTCGCTCCCAGCATCTACTGGGCTGCGGAGCAGCTCGACTTCGACGTCCGTGTCTTCGGTCTCGATGGACGCCCCTTCACTTTCAGAATCGATGGAGGCGGAACCTGGTCAGACACGCGTCCACTCGACGGCGGAGAGAGACTTCGTTCCTTCTGGGTGAACGACCTGGGAGGCGCTTACTCGGCCTGCACCTTCTGACGACGCAACGCCTCAGTCGACGTGCAGGAAGACCGCGCCCGAGTTGGTCGACGTGTTCGCAGAGAGGCCGGCGCCGCTGTTGAGGCCGCCCGCGGTCGAGTCCTCTCGCGGGCTGCCCACGAAGGTCTGGACGAAGCCGCTGATGGCGACGGCGCTGCCAAACCCGTCGTCCGTGTCGGGAAGGGGCGGCAGCACCAGCCTGGCCCTCGGGTTCGTCGCCAGCGTCGAGAAGAGGGCGGCGCCGCTGCCGCCGTTCGCGCCCGGCGCACCCGCTGCCAGCACGTACTGGTCTGCGCCAAGGGCCACCGAGGTTCCCAGCTTGTCGCCGGGCTGGGGCGCGTTGAACTTCACGTACCGCACGTAGTTGAAGGCAGTGTCGAAGATGGTCACCGAGCCCGCCGCTGGCATCGTCGCGTCTTGCGCGGCGGTGTAGATGTTGGTGCTGCCGGTGCCCGCCTCGATGCCCACGGATCCTGAAGCATCGTTCGGCGCGCCCACCGCGATGACGCCCCACCGACGTGAGATGGCCACGCTCGCTCCGAAGTTCGCGCCAGCTTGCGGGGCTGGGCGCTTGACGTAGCCGACGAACGTCGCGGTGTACGGCGTTCCGTCGAAGACGTAGACGGCGCCCGCGTTCGTCGCCGCCTCGTTGGTGCCCACGATCGTCGTCGTGGTGAGCGTCGACGAGTCCTCCATGGGCGCGCCGACGACGTAGCGAAGCTCCTGCGTCGATGGGCACGGTGTGCTGAAGCACCCGCCATTGCACCGGTTGTTGCCCAGGCACTGCCAGTTGTCGTTGGCGATGGCCACGCTGGCTCCGAAGGCGTCGTCGATGCCGGGGTTGGGCGCCTTCAGGTTGCGCACCGAGACGAAGGTGCCTCCGTCGTCGGCGAACACCGTGGCCGCGCCCGAGTTCGAGGTGCCGAGAGCCGGCCCACCATCGGAGGTCCCGTCGTCGCCAGGCACACCGACGAGCAGGGTGTACCCGTTCCCCGTCATGGCCACCGAGGTGCCGAAGGCGTCTTCTGCCCGCACGTAGTGGCCCTTGAGCTGGTTCAGGAAGGTGATGGTGCTCGCGTTCCGGCGGAACACGTAGGCCGCACCGCTGTTCAAGACCGCGTTGCCCGCGCCGTCGTCCCCTGGCGCACCGACGACGATGAGGGTGCCGTCGTCGTTCGTCGTCACCGACCTGCCGAAGTCGTCACCGACATCGAGCGGCATCGGTGGGGTGAGCGCGAAGGGGCCCTGCCAGTTCCCAGCGCTCCCTCGGCGGAAGAGGTCGGCGCGGTTCGAGCCAGGCGCACCAACGACGAGCACGTTGCCGTCGCTCGAGATGGTCACCGCCGAACCGAAGAGGCCGCCTGCAGCCGCGCTTGCGCCTCCATCTGGCGCGAGAGCAGAGAGCGCCTTGAAGCTCGTCTGCACGGGAAAGAGGCGCTCGAGGTTGAGGATGTAGGGCCGCTCGACCCCGCCCACCGAGACCTTCACCGTGTAGCTCGAGAACGCGTTCGATTGCAGCGTCGTCCACGGCACCGAGGCGTCGGGGAAGCCGCTGACGATGATGGAGGCGTCAGGAGCGAGGGACGTGGCAGAGATGGTGACGCTCGCGTCGAAGCGCATGCGTGACTCGAAGGTCGTTCCCAGCGCGCTGAACGCAGGTGAAAGCGGGACCCCTCCCTGAGGGTGAGAGAGGCTGAGCGACTCGAGCACCGGGCGGCAGAGCCCGTTCTCTCGCGTGGTGCCTGCGGTGCACTCACAGGTCGTGATGACGCATTGCTCGAGTTGCCCGCACGAACAACCGACGGAGCCGCCAGCCGTGGAGCCACCCGCCGTCGAGCCACCCGCCGTCGAGCCACCCGCCGTCGAGCCACCTGCCGCGGAGCCACCGCCACTGCTGCAGGAAGGCCGCGCTCCAGCGCCGACTTCGACGCACACGTCGCAGACGCAGACCGACGTGCCGGGACAATTCTCGTCTCGCGCGCACGGCAGATCGTTCACCTGAGGCACGCACGAGAGCAGCACCGTCAGGAGGAGGAATCCGTGGCGCATGGTCATCAGAAGTTGGGGACGTCCTTGATGGCCTTTGTTGGCTTCGGCTTCGGCTCCACCGGCTTTGGCGTCGGAGTCGGCTCGCCAAAGTCGGGAGCGGCCTTCAACTCACCCGGCTTCTTCACGAGGTCGGGCTTCGCAGGCGTGTTGCCTTCGAACGGGAGTGGCTTCAACGGCGTCTTCTTCACCGGCTCGAGCTTCATCGACACCGACGGAACATCGGCCGACACCAGCACCTTCTTCTGAGTCGGCTCGAACCCGACGAGCGAGAGCGTCAACTCGACGACCTCGCCCGGCTTCCGCTTGAGCGTGTACGGCGTGTTCCCCAGGACGATGCCCTTCTCCTGCACCTCGGCGCCGGGCGGCACCGACTCGATGCGCAGCGCGACGTCTGCGGGCGGAGCAGGCACGACCGGTTTTGGTTGCACCGGCTCGACGGGCTCGGCCTGAATCACCTCGATGGTCGGCTCGACGGTGTTGCTGCCGAAGATGACGCCACCACCCACGATCAGCACGAGCACCAGCGCGCCCGCGATGACGAAGGGCACCTTCGACGACGGTGGCGGCGTCGCCGGCTGTGACGCCTCGGCATCGAAGGACACCGGCTCGGCGCGCGCGATGGTGGGCTCGACGACCAGTGGAGCGTTCGTCGCCAACGGTGCGCGCGTCGGCGTCGGGCCCCGCGCTGGCGTCGGTGCATTGCGTTTGCCCGAGCGCTGCGGCGCGGGCGTGGGCGTGCGCTCCTTCGTCTGGCCGCCCTGCGCCGGCACCTGAAAGTCGTTCGTCTTCAGCGTGCGCGCGAGGCGGTCGAGCGTCTCGACGACGTCCTTCATCGTCTGCGGACGGTCGGCCGGGTTCTTCTCGAGCATCGCGAACACGAGGTCGTTGAGCTCTTGCGGAATCCACTCGGGCAGCGGCGGCGGTGGATCGACCACCTGCTTCACCATCACGATGGGCGGCGTCTCTCCGGTGAAGGCCGGCTTGCCGGTGAGCAGCTCGTGAAGGATGAGGCCCAGCGAATAGATGTCGCTGCGCGTGTCGACGGGAATCGCCTTGGCCTGCTCGGGCGACATGTACTGCGGCGTGCCGACGACGATGCCCGCGGCCGTCTGCCCGATGCTCTCGTTGTCGACCTGAACGCGCGCGACGCCGAAGTCGAGCACCTTCACGAGGTCGGGGTTGCCCGGGCGCTGCAGCACCATCACGTTGTCGGGCTTCAGGTCGCGGTGAACGATGTGCAGCTCGTGCGCAGCGGCGAGCGCTCGCGCCACCTGCAGCGTCAACGCCACCGAGCGGCCCGGAGACTGCTGCCCCTGCCGGTGCACGAGGCTCGACAGGGTCATGCCGTCGAGGAACTCCATGACGAAGAAGAAGCGGCCTTCGCCGGTTTTTCCGAAGTCAGAGATGTCGACGATGTTCGGGTGCCCGATGCGGCTCGCCGCGACGGCTTCGATCTTGAAACGGTTGACGAACTCCTGGTCGGCGTTGAGGCCCGGCAGCATCACCTTCATCGCCAGCGCCTTGCCCAGCTCGATGTGCTCGACCTTGTAGACCTCACCCATACCGCCAGCGGCGATGCGCGAGGTGACCCGGTAGCGGCCTTCGATGGTGTCGCCCGTCGAGAAGCGGCCCGAGCCCGAGGGAGACGACGAGATGGGCGGCGCGCCATTTGGCGCATCGAGCGGGCGGCCCAGCGGCGTGGCCTTCAGCGCAGCGAGGCCTCCTTCTCCGTGAGGCGGGTTCGACGCGAGGTGCATGGGCGTTGGGCGTCGCTGCGTCGAGTCGAGCCCTTCGGAGGCCGCCGTGTCCTCCATCGACACCAGCATCATCTCGACCCGGCCGACCCGGATGATGGAGCCCGAGACGAGCGAGGCCTTCGCGACCACCTTGCCGTCGACCCACAACAGGCTCGCGCCCGTCAGGTCCTCGACCTCGAAGTCACCACCTTCTTCACGCCGCACCGCCGCGTGCACCTCACGCACCATGTTCGGTGGAAACCGCACCGCGCAGTGCTCACCAGAGCCGATGGAGAAGCGGTTCGACGGAATGGGCAAGCGCTGGCCCTTCTCGGGCCCTTCCCGCACGACCAGCTCGTACGGGATGTCGCTCACGCGCCCTCGAGGAAGAAGAGCAACACGGCTGCCGCCGCGGCGACGCCTGCCGTGATGAACGAGACGGTCGCCGCCGTGCCCATCGAGTACGCGCCGTTGTACAGCGTCGTCGCCTGGTCTCGCGTGCGGTTCGGGTCGAGCATCTTGAGCTGCGACTCGTTGCCCTTCATGACGGCCGTGAAGGCGATGCCGAGGCCAGCCGCGACGCCAGCGGTGCCAGCCGCGACCCAGGTGAAGAGCCGCTTGCGGGGCGCGGGCGTCGGCGTGTCGATGATGAGGGCCGGCGGCGGAGGCGGCGTGAGGTCGGGGTTCCGCGCGTCGGGTGGCTTCACGGCGTCGGGCTGCTTCACGGCGACGGCGGCCGAGGCGCGCAGCGAAACGGTGAGCTCCATCGAGCGCGTGGCCGACATGGCAAACGCACGCTCGTAGGGGTCGAACCCCGGCGCGGCAATGGTCACTTTGTGCGAGCCCGGCGTGATGGTGGCCGAGGCAGGCGAGGTGCCGATGTCTTTGCCGTCGACCGAGACGCGGGCGGTCGTGGGGTCGACATAGACGAGCAGGTGTTGAGTGCCCTGCTTCTGCAGCCGCTGCTCGATGGAGGCGATGGCCGTCGCCACCTCGTCGGCGTCGGTCGCCTGCGGAGACTGGCGCAGGTACTCCTTGTACGACGTCATCGCGCGCACGAGGTCGCCGAGCTGGTCCTGGCAGCGGGCGATGTTGAAGACCGTCGCAGGGTGGGGCTTCGCTGCGAGCGACTCCTCGAACTTCGCGAGCGCGTCCTTGTACTTCGCGGCCGAATAGAGGGCCTGGCCCTTCATGAAGGCGTCGCGTGCCACCGCCGTCGCGTCTGCCAGCGCGACCGTCGCCACCAACACAGAGAGAGTGAACCAACGAGCCATCGGAAGCCCCCAAAACGATGTTGAAGCGTCGGCGGAGCCTAGCCCATCACGAGGGCCGCGGCCTTCCTTCCTCGTCACGGCGTGGGGAGCGGCCGAAGGTGATGATCAACGACCCGCACACGGCACTGTCAGGCGCGAATGCTCGGTGATTGACTGCCCGCGGGGACATGGCGCTCAACGACGACGACGACGGCACGGCGAGGACGACGCTGCGGAAGAGCGCGTTCGACCCCGACGACATGGCGCTCCTCGGCAAGAAGCTGGGCGAGTACCGCGTCGACAGCATTCTGGGTGCTGGCGGAATGGGCGTCGTCTTCAAGGGCGAGCAGCAGCTCATCAAGAAGACCGTCGCCATCAAGGTGCTCAAACGCGCGCTGGCGGCCGAGCCTGCGTTCGTCTCGCGGCTCCTCGACGAGGCGCGCGCCACCAACGTCATCGCCCACCCCGGCATCGTCGACACCATCGGCTTCGGCCAGGCGCCCGATGGCCGGCCGTACATCGTGATGGAGTACCTCGAAGGAGAGCCGCTCGACGCGCGCCTGCTCGCCAGGGGCAAGCTGCCGATGCTCGAGGCGCTGCGGCTGGTGCACGACATTCTCGCGCCGCTCGAGGCCGCACACTCGGCCGGCGTGATTCACCGCGACCTCAAGCCGGGCAACGTGTTCCTGCAGCGGCTGCCCGACGGCAAGGACTTCCCCCGCGTGCTCGACTTCGGGCTCGCGCGCTACGTCGACTCCACCGGCCGTGGCTCGGGCATCGTCGGCACGCCCTCGTACATGGCGCCCGAGCAGGCGAAGGACGGCGACCAGACGCCCGCCATCGACCTCTACGCGCTGGGCTGCATGCTGTACGAGTTGCTCTCGGGCCGGCTGCCCTTCGAGGCGGGCTCAGCCTGGGGCGTCATCGAGCTGCACCTGTCGAAGACGCCGCGCCGCTTGAACGAGCTGGTGCTCGACCTCGACGACGAGGTGGCCGACCTGGTGCACGAGCTGCTCGAGAAGGAGCCCTCGAAGCGCCCGACCGCCACCCGAGCACGCCGGGAGATTGCGCGGCTGCTCCGCGCTCGCGAAGAAGCCGCCACCATCGGTGAGCAGCGGCCCCGGCCGGTGTCGAAGCCGGTGAACAAGGCCATCGAGAAGAAGGTCGACCCGCGAGAGGCGGCGACGGTGATTGGGCTCGAGGGCGTCGACGTGCCGCTGCCTGCTCCGAAGTCGAGCCGGGCGCGCGCGAGAGAGCTCACCCAGAACACCACCGAAGTGCACGAGGCCGTCGCTGACCCGTCGGAGTCTTCGGTCAAGGTCGACCCCAGTGCTTCGTTCGAGGTGAAGACTGGCCCCAGTATCGCCGTGTGGATTGGCGTCGCCTTCGGCGTGCTGCTGGTGGGGCTCTCGGTCGTGTACCTGCTGTCCTGATCAGCCAGCGAACCGGGCTGGATGCGCGGCCCGCTTTCCCATATGCGCGCCTCGGTTTTTCCACGACACGCACCGGGAGCGTCTTCATGTCAGGCCCAGCACCAGCAGCGAATGCCCCACCGCCGATGTTTGGAGAGCCGACGCCGCTCGGTCTGTTGGGCCTGTCCATCGGCTGCGCGGCGCTGGTGCCCATCGCGTTCGGGTGGCTGCCGAGCGAGCCGGCGAAGATCGTCACGATGATGAAGACGGCGTCGTGGTTCTGTCTGCTCTTCGGCGCGGGCTGTCAGTTCCTGGCAGGCATGATGTCGCTGGCGAACAAGAACACGCTGGGCGGCACGCTGCTGACGACGTTCTCGTTCAACTGGGTCTTCAACTGGTACGTGCTCGACGAAGCGAGCCAGGGCCGCGGCGTCGACTCGTCGGTGATGCTCAGCGTCGACGTGACGTTCATCATCATCTTCGTGGTGCTCACGTACGCGTTCGGGTTCTTCTCGAAGCTGTTGTTCTTCTTCCTCGTCGACATCGACGTGCTCTACCTCGCGCGCATCGGCAAACACTTCACGGTGCCGGGCAGCGGCGCGGCTGGCGCGATGGGGACGCTCGTGGGTGTGGCCACCATCGTGTTGATGCTCATCGCGCTCTACATCTCGTTCGCGTTGCTGGTGAACCCGGCGGCGGGTCGAGCGGTGTTCCCGGCGTCGGGGCCGATGTTCAAGCCCACGCCACCACCGGCCGTCTGAAACCTGGGCAATACTGTTGTCGATGCATCAACAGTCAGTCTCAAATCGTCGAATTGTGGACTGAGGTGGTGGAGCGCATCTTGACCGGGTGAGCGCGCAATCGGGCGCGACACTCGATGAAGGAACGCTCCCCATGAAGCCGTCACTCCTGCTGCTGTCGCTGGTCCTCACCAACTGCGCCGTCTCGAAGCCCTGGGTGCCGCTGCGCGCCGAGAAGCCCGCTGATCCGCTGATCACCATCGTCTGGGTGGGGCGTGGTGAGTGCGAACGCCTCGAGAACGGTGCCTGGGTTCGGCGGCCCGAGTTCGACTACGACTTCGTCGTCGAGCAGCGCCGCCTCGGCGACCACTGGGAGTCGGTGAAGAACATGCGCCGCCGTCACCCGGCCTACGACGACACCAGCGGCTTCGGAGAGCGCGCGCAGACGTACTTCTTCAACCTCGCCTACTCGACGCCCGACGCGCAGGGGCAGGTGCAGACCGCCGTCACCACGACGCTCGGCAATGGTGAGGGCTCGACCGACCGCGAGTTCCGCAAGTCGGAGCTGAACTTCTCGGCCGCGGGCATCAGCAGCATGGCGCCGTTCGACCGTTACCGAATCACGCAGACATACGACTACGAGGCCGGGAAGCTCACCGAGGTCGTCGAGCTGAACAAGGGCACGCAGCCGTGGGTGCGCAACCACGAGGTCGCGTTCATGTACGGCCAGCGCACGTTTCCGCAGCCGCCCACCACGCGCTGATGCTCGGCAACCGAAACGCGACGGGATGGGCTGCTAGTCTCCTCCGTTCCCATGCGCCGAGTCCTGCTTCTGCTCCTTCTTGTCGCGAGTTCGGCGCGGGCCCAGTGGCCAACGCTCGACGCCGTGTTGGCGAAACAGGGTGGTGGCGAAAAAGACGCCGCGTTGCTCATCAGCATCGAGGACTACCTGATGCTGCCCGACATCGCCGGGGCGACGCAGAACGCGTCAGACTGGTACATGCACCTCACGAAGACGAGGGGCGTGCCAGCGGCGAACGTGGTGTGGCTGAAGGACAACGAGGCCACACTCGAGGGCATCAAGGTCGCGGCGGAGAAGGCGGCGCATCAGGTGAAGCCCGGCGGTGTGTTGTGGGTCGTCTTCGTCGGACACGGTGCGCCCTCTGAGACGGGAGACGACGGGGTACTCGTCGGAGCTGACGCTCAGCAATCGACGCTTCAGCTGTACGCGCGGAGTCTGCCGCGCAGCAGCCTGCTGAAGTTGCTCGAGGGAGGAACGCAGGGGCGAACCTTCGTCTTCCTTGATGCCTGCTTCTCGGGCCAATCGAGCGCGGGCCAACAGCTCGCCACGGGCGCGATGCCGACGTTGCCCGAAAAGGAGCGCACGCTCTCGTCGAAGTCGATCGTGCTGCTGACGGCGGGTACAAGCCGCCAGTTCGCCGGCCCGCTTCCGGGTGAGGCGCGGCCGGCCTTCAGCTACCTCGCGCTGGGAGGCCTTCGAGGCTGGGCGGACGAGGACGGGGACGGCGTGGTGACGGCAGGCGAGCTGGCGAGCTTCAGCAATGCGGTGATGCGCAGCACGGTGAACGGCCGCACCCAGACGCCCACCCTCAACCCTGAATCGGCCAGTGGCGTCGTCATGGGGAAGGTCGCCGCCGGCCGACAGCCGTTTGTGTTGAGCGACATCGTGGTGTGGCTGAAGGCTGGGAGTCGAGAGGCCCTCGAGCCACCGCCAGAACTGAAGAGCAGTCGCCCGAGGGTGTCGAGCGGCAAGGTCAAACCAGTGGTGGGAAGTCTGACGGTGAAGACGTCGCCGTCGGGATCGCGGCTCGACTTGGTAGACCCGAAGGGCCAGCCTCTCGCGACGCGCGCACCCTTGATGAAGTCCGACGCGCTGCCCGGACGCTGGAAGGTGACCGCCGCGCTGGATGGCTACGTCACCCAGAGCCGGGACGTCGACGTGCCGGCCGATGATGTCGCGTTCGTCGAGTTGACGCTCCAGAAGTTGGGGTCGCTTGAGGTGGTGGGCACGCCGGAAGGAGCGCTGGTTCGCGTCACGGGACCCGATGGGTTCAAGGACGAGGGCGGGTTGCCGTGGAAGGCCGAGGGCCTGACCCCGGGAGAATACGTCGTCGACATCAGCCGTGAGGGCTACGCGGCCGAGAGCTGGAAGGGCACGGTGTCTGCGGGCCAGGCGCAGCGGGCCCAGACCAAACTCAAGCGCGTCGCCAAGCAGGCCGAGTGCACGGGCAGACAGGTGCCCGGCGGCTATCGGCAGAAGACGGTGCTTCTACCCAAGGGCGGCGGCGACACACTCGAGGTTGCCCGGCTGGAGGCACGGGAGCAGCTTCGGGACGAACTCTGCGAGGGACTACGCCGGTTCGAATGCGAAGGCCTCGAGCAGTTCTTCATCGACTGGGTCAAGACCGAGCAGGCCGACAAGGTCTGCGCAACTGCCGTCATCCAGGACACGGTCTTCAAGGACTGGAAGGACGAGTACGCTCAGGCGAAGTTGGCTGAGCAGTTCCGCGCTGTGGTCCGCAAGCTGTTCCCTGAGGCTATTGGCGGGGCAAATGAGAAGCCAAAGAAGCCCCAGGGTATCGGGACGGTGGTCCTCGGCAGGGTGAAGGACACCGGAACCGGTGACGGCCAACGCGCGCACTGGATGCAGTTGGGAATGCTGGTCGCGCTCCAGGAAGCGGGCATCACACATGTGTGGTCGTCCGAACCCGTGCCGAAGAACGCGACGGTGCTCGTCGGCGAAGTGCTCAGCCGCGAAGAGAAAGGCCGGAAGATCGTGGATGTGATTTGGACTGCCATCTTCAGTGATGGTCGGTCCAGGACGTTCATGGACATCTCGATGTTTGCGTCGCTCGTGCCGCCGGGACCGGTTCATTTCTGGGCTACTGACGAAAAAGCCGTGGTGTCGGTGGTTTTCGACGATCAGGACGAGAATCACGGAGCAATGTGCGAAGGCCAACGCAAGCAACTCTACGTCGCGTCGAGTGAGGATCGCTGCGTGTTGATCTTCGACGTCGATGGAGAGGGTGGAAGCGAGACGAGTCTTCTTGTCTTCCCGAACGAGGCCATGCCCAATTGTGAGGTCCGAAAGGGTGAGCGACTCATGACCTCCTACGACAACGCCTTCTCATTGAGCATGAGCAGGTCGGAAAGCCGGCGGCTTGTCGCAATCGCAGCCCCAAGCCGCGCCGAGTTGCCAGTGGCTTTCAAGAGCTTGATCGGCACCTGCATGCTCACACCTCCGCAAGTCGCCCTCGCCCGAAACGAGGACTCGCGATTGGATCGCTTCGAGCAGACGTTCCGCGCGTTCCCTGCCAAGGACTCGTTCTGCCAAGGACGGGACAAGGCGACAAAAGTCCAGCGTCAACAAGAGCGGCCGCCGCTCTGCTCCGGCCAGACGCGGCCCTGACCCGGAGAGGTTGAGTCCATCAGCGAATTACGCCGAGGATAGTGGCTGCGTGAAAGCCCCGCCGGCCGTGCACTCGGCTTGCTCGCGGCATCGCACGCCAACCCCGAACCACGCGTTCACGAGAAGAGCGCTGAAGCTCACGGCACGAGCGTCGAGAGCGCGCGAGGGCCGGGCAACACACGCTCGAGCTGACCCTTGCGGTACACGAGCAGCAGCGGCAACGGCAGGCTGCCCGAAGACGAGAGCACGTCGGCGATGCCGTGGGGCAGGGGCGCGATGGTCCACGTGATGCCGAGTGACTTCGCCGCTTCTTCGAGCGCGGGCCCTTCGTGCAGGCCCAGGCTCACGAGCTGCACCTTGCCCTCGATGGCCTTCAGCGCGGGCACTTCGTCTGCGCACGGCTTGCAGCCCTTGAGGAAGAGCTGCACGACGGTGAGCTCCTTCGACGCAGTGAGGCCGAGCGCCGAGAGCGTGGAGGGAAACGGGAGTGCCTCGGGCCGTGGCTTCGGTGTGAATGGTGTCGCCTGCTGCACGCCCGCGCCCTCGACGACCACCACGCGCTGACCGGCCTTCACCTCGAGCGACTCCCGCAGCCCGCTTCGCCACCGCACCTCGAGCTGCGCGACCGCTCGAGTCCCCAGCCCGACGTGCACGACAGGGTCGACCCCGCTCGCGTACCCACGCGCGAGCATCACGGGAAACAGGCGGCCACTCTCGAAGACCTGCGCGCCTTCACCGAAGGGACTGCCACCGTCGGAGCGCAGGCTCAGCTCCACCACGTTTCCAGCCAGCCCCTCGTTCTCGAACAGCTGCAGCTTCGGCGCAGCGCGGTTGCGCATCACGAGGTCGAGGTCTCCGTCACCGTCGAGGTCGGCGCTCACGAGGCTGCGGCCGTCGGCGCGCGAGTCGAACCCCTCGGCGAACGCGGCCTCCGTCGAGCGGCCTCCATCGGGCGGCGTCAGCCAGAGCTTCTTCGGCTCCCAGCCCGAGAACGACATGCTCGCCTCGTCGGAGCCCTCGACGGACGCCGTGCGCGGAAAGCTGCCCTTCGCTCGCGCTTCAGCTTGAGTTGCCTGCGCCACGACCTGGCGCCAGTAGACGCTTCATAAGTCCCGTTTGTTGGGACGACTCAGGTACCCGTTGGCGCACGCCACATCGAGCCGGCCGTCATCGTCCACGTCGGTCATCAGCGTCGCGAACGCCCACAGGCCACGGTTCACGCCCTGCTGGCTGGCCACTTCGACGAAGCCGCCATCGCGCGCGAGGTAGAGCGTGTTGCCCTTGGCGAACTTCGACAGCCTCGCCTTCAGCTTTTCACTCACGGCCGCGGCGCCGACGACGCGCGTGCCGGCCTTCGAGAACATGTTCGCCACCGAGAGGTCGAGCTGCCCGTCGCCGTCGAAGTCGCCGAGGTCGGCGCTCATGCCGTTGCCCGGGTCTTCGAGGCCGGCCGCGACCGCGCGGTTCCCGACGCCGCCGTCACGCTGGAAGACGTAGAGGTCGTTCGAGCCGAAGTCGTTGGCCAGGTAGAGCTGTGGGCCGCCGAGGTGCAGCAAATCTCCCGAGACGCCGGCAAGCGTCCACCGGGGCTTCACCTGCGAGCCCGGCGTCTTCCAGGGAAGGAAGGTGACTCCCGCGGCTCCCCGAACGAGCACGAGCCGCCGCCCCTCGGTCGACTCGAGCATGTCGAGAGGGAAACCCGAGGCGAGGTCGTAGGGAAGCAGCGCGAGGTCGAGGTCGCCGTCACCGTCGAAGTCGGACGGCACGGCGCCCACGTAGTCTCCGCGAGCGCTCTTTGGCAGCGGCGTCGGGGTGAATGAAGCGCCGTCGTTGCGCAGCACCACCGGCACTACCGCCGGAGCAGCCGTCAGCAGCAGGTCGGCGTCACCATCGCCATCGAAGTCGCCGCCGAGCACCGAGGTCGCCAGCACGCCAGAGGGGAACTTGAAGGCGGTCGAGACCTCGTAGCGAAGCGGCGCCGCAGCGCGACGGTCGAAGCGCAGCACCACGTTGGCGTCGACGGTGAAGACCTCGGCGATGCCGTCACCCGTCACGTCGAGCACCGAGAGCCCGCCGTTGATCAGCTCGGTCTGTCGAACGGCCTCGAGCGGCGGAACCGACAGCCCGGCTTCTTCGGCGCGCTCGACGAAGCGTGGCCGCTCGCGACGCACGGTCTCGCGCCAGGTGTCCTTCCAGCTCGAGATGGTGAGCGGAGTGCTGCGCGCGAGCGTGACGTCGGCTTCACCGCGCTCCGAGACGCGGGCGCCAGTGGCGTCACGGCCTTCGACTTCCCACAGCAGGTGCGCCGGTTGCTGCCCGGCCTTCGTCGCGCCGAGCGAGAGCGCGCGCAGAGAACACGCCGAGGCCCAGACGAGGTTCTTCACGGGAAGCGGGCCGTCGCGCCGGCCGTCCTTCACGCCGCCACAGATGGAGTCGAACGCAGCCTCGACGACGTCGTTGTCTGCTTCGAGCGCGTTGAGCGCAGCGATGGGGTCGCCGGCGAACGCGTGAAGCGAGAGAAGAGAGGTCAACGCGAGCCAACGCTGCACGGGCTGGTCAAATCGCGAATGGTGGAGCGCGTCCAGCACGCGTCATTGGAGCGTTCTCTCCCGGGCCCGGGTCTCGTACCGTGCCCGCCCATGGCGCACCCACTCGCGCAGTACGACGTCATCGAGAAGGCGAAGTCAGGTCGTTCGAGCTGTCGCGCCTGTCGCAAGAAGATCGACGCCGGCGCCGCGCGGTACGGCCTCGCCATCGAGAGCTACGACGAAGAGATCGCCCACCTCTGGTTCCATCTCGCGTGCGGCGCCAAAGACGCGAAGGGCCGCTTCGAGGTCGTCTTCGAGAAGTACAAGGAGCAGATCCCCGAGCTGGCGCAGCTCTACACGCCAGGCGGTGGCGGCAAGCCCGCGTCGAGCGCGTACCCGTACCTCGAGCGCGCACCGAGCGGCCGCAGCAAGTGCATGACCTGCAACGAGGCCATCGCGAAAGATGAAGAGCGCCTCGCCGTCGAGCGCACCTTCGAGTCGTTCGGCGCCACCCACACTGGCCCGGGCTTCATGCACCTGAAGTGCGCCGACCCGAAGCTGGTCGCCGAGGCGCGCGCGAAGGGCGAAGGCGTCAAGCCAGCCCAACCCGCGAAGCCCGTCGTCCCCAAGCCGAAGCCGCCACCTCCGAAGGACTTCGAGCTGGCCATCATCGCGAACGCCGACGACCCCGCCGGCTATCTCGTCTGGGGCGATGCGCTGCAGTCAGAGGATGATCCACTCGGAGCGCTGATCGCTGCGGCTGCAGCCGACAAGAAGTCGCTCTTCACGGCGGCGCTGAAGAAGCAACAGAAGGCGGTGCTCGGCGAGGCGGCCGTGAAGGCCCTCAAGGACGGTGTGCTCGAGCTCGAGTGGCGGCATGGCGTCGTTCACACGCTGAAGATCGTCGTGGAGGACGGTGGGCGCGAAGCAGACCCGACGGCGCGGCTCGCGGCGCTGATGACCGACGTGCTCTCTCGCAAGGCGCTGCGCTTCGTCCGCACCTTCTCGGTGGCCGTGGAGCGGCGCTTCTGGGAGGCCGACGACGACCTGCAACGGCTCGGCTGGGCGCTGGACCCGCTCGCGAAGGCGGCGCTTCCGCTGCTGCGCGCCATCGTGCTGGGCAGCGAAGCCGAGCCCTGCGCCATCGGCGGTGTGTCGCACGTCTTCGCAGCGTGCCCTCGCGTCGAGCACTTCACGCTCCACGGCGACGCGGTGTCGTGGGCCTCGCTCGAAGCGCCGGCCTTGTCGCGACTCGAGCTGCACGGCGACCTCACGCTCGACATGGTGAAGGCGCTGTCGACCCTGCCGAAGCTCGAGGCGCTGACGCTCGACGTCGTTCGTTCGCACGTCGAGCCGCGGCCCTTCGCCGAGGCGCTGAAGACGGGCTTCGCCGCGCTCCGCGAGTTCACCCTGAAGGACTACGTGCACCTCGACGCCTTCACCGAGCTGCTCGCTGGCTCCCCGCTGGTCCCTCGACTCGCGGCGCTCACGCTCGATGGCAGGAACCTCGGCGCGAAAGGCGTGGCGGCGCTCACCGTGAAGGCGCCGGCGTTCAAGGCGACGAAGGTGAAGCTGCTTCACGGCAAGGCCTCGAAGTCGGCCCTCGAGGCCCTCGCGAAGGCGCTGGGCTGAACGCATCGCTTCGACAGGCGCAGCGAGTTCAGCGACACTGCGCGAGTGGGTCCACTGCGTCTGCTCGTTCGTCAGCTCGCCCGCTTCGCGCGTGGCTCTGACGCGACCTCGGAATCGCCTGCCGAGCCGACGACTGCGCCACCGCCGCCGGCGGGTTTGGACACCTTCGAGCCGGCTCCCGCGCGTGCTGCTCAGACGGCACCTGCGGCGCCACCCCGCAACCTCGTCGCCGCGTTTCGCGCAGACACCTTCTCGGGCTTCGTCGACGGCTTCGAGGGAGCCGTCAGAGCGCCAGTCAACCTGAGCGGCGGGCTCGAGCCCATCGTTCCTGACGCGTTCGAGCTGTCGAAGCCGCCTCCGGTGGCGGTGAGCACGGGCTTCGTGGCGTCACTTGATGACCTGTTTCCTGGCGGCGAGGAATCGCTCGACGAGCACGCAGCCCCAGAGCCCGCTCAGGACGTGTTCATTCCTTCCGTGTCCGACGTGGAGCTCCCCCTCTCCGAGGTCGCCGCAGCCTCGAGCATCGAGCCAGACGTTCCTGCGGGGTCGCTGGAGCCGTCTTCCCCGACCGGGCACGTGTCTTCTGAGCTCGTCTCTTTGACGCCCGCCTCGGTTGATCCCGTTTCCGCGACTGATGTCGGGCAGGTGTCTTCGAGTCCCGCCACAGTCCCCAGCGCGTCTGACGTTGAGCTCGCCTCGGTGACGCTCAGTGCTGCGGGGTCGGTGGATCCAGCCTCCGCGACTGATGTCGTGAACGTGCCCGCGGTCTCGATGACTGCGGAACCGCCGGCCGCGAGCTCGCCAGAACTCGTGCCTTCGTCGACGTTGGTGGAGCCAGCTTTCGCGACCGATGTTGGACAGGTGTCTTCGGCGTCTGCACCGGTTGTGAGCGAGCCCGTCAATTCGTCACCGTTCGTGGCGCCAGCTGTCGCGACCGAGGTCGGGCAGCCAACTGCGGCCGCGGGCTCACCAGCACTCACCTCATCACCGTTGGTGGCGCCAGCTTTCGCGACCGATGTTGGGGAGGCGCGCTCGACGACGCCCACGGTCTCGATGTCCACAGAGGCACCGGTCGCGAGCCCATCAGAACCCGTCACTTCGTCACCGTTGGTGGAGCCAGCTTTTGCGACCAATCCTGGGGACGCGAACTCGACACCCACGGCCTCGATGTCCACAGAGGCACCGCTCGCGAGCCCACCAGAACCCGTCACGTCGTCGACGTTGGGGGAGCCAGCGCTCGCGACCAATCCTGGGAACGCGAACTCGACGCCCACAGTCTCGATGTCCACAGAGGCACCGGTCGCGAGCCCACCAGAACCCGTCACTTCATCGACGCCGATGGAGCCGCCCGTTTCCGCAAGCGATGTCGCGGCCGCGCAGCCACCGGTCGACGCTCCGGTTCACGTCGAGGCGGCCGAGGTCGACCTCATCGAACTCGCCGAGGCGCTCATGGGCACGCCGAAGTCGGGCAGCTGACGCTCAGACGCCGAGCGTGCCGAGCCAGCTCTTCACATCTTGCTGCACCTGCGCCTCCGCGCGCCCCACCGCCCGCTTCGTCGCGTCGGCTTGAATGCGCACCTGCTGGCCGCCGTTGATGGCGCGCAGCTCACCGTCGTCGAGAAAGACGCCGCCGCACTTCAGGCAGAACTCGACGCGCAGCCCGCCCACCTCAGCCGCTCGCATCGGCACGGTGCAGCTCGGGCACTTTCGCGACGTCTCGAGCGGATCGAGCTTCGCCGGAGGTCGCCGCCCCAGCACCTGCTCGAGCTCTCCACCGTCGAACCAGAGGCCGTTGCAGAACGTGCAGCGGTCGAGCTCGACGGCGCCGGCATGAAACGACTTCATCGTCGCGGTGCAGGCTGGGCAGGTTCGTGCGCTCATCGCCACAGCGTAACTGCAGTCCCTTCCTGCCTGGCGGAGGAATCAGTTCGTCGCGAAGTTGCGGGCCTGCCGACTGATCAGGGCACGCAGAGGCCGTTGAGGCAGGTCGTCCCCGAGGCGCAGCCCACCGGCATCTGGGTGTAGCTGCACGAGTAGAACGGAGCGCCCACCGTCGGGGTGCACACGCCCGGCGTGGCGTATTGGGTGGCCTGCGTCGACGAGGTGCAGAACGGTGGCGGCGGTGTCGTGCAGGGCGAGGTGGTGCAGATGTGAACGCAGGCGCCGCCGCTGATGGCGACGAAACCGTTCGCGCACTGGGTGCACTGCGGGCCGGTGAAGCCGGTCGGGCACGGGCTCGTGTTCGCCTGATCGAACGCGACCGACGAGTTCCCCGCAGAGTCGAAGACACGCAGGCTCGCGTAGTAGAGCGTGTTCGAGTTCAGGTTCGAGAGCGTCGCCGCCTCGGGGAACCCCGCTGACTCGGGCGCAGGCAGGCCACCATCGAGCGAGTCGAGACAGGTGACGGTCGGCAGGGGCGTGACGCCGTAGCAGAGCCGGTACCGGCCGGTGACGTTGCTGCCGAGCTGGCCGTCGTCGCCCGTGCTGCTCCAGGTGAAGGTGAGCGAGGTCGTGGTGGTTGAGAACGATTCGTGTGCGAAGTCGGTCACCGCGCCTGGAGGAATGAGGTCGTAGATTTCGAACGGCGCGCTCAAGGTCATGCCCGCTGTGCTCGAGGCGAGGAGGCGGTAGGCCGGTGTTTCGTCAGCGAGCGAGATGCCGGCGAAGGTGGCGATGCCGTTGATGGCGGGCACCTGCGTGCTCCCGCTCAGCGTGCTGCCGACCGGGCCGCCGCTGACCGAGAGGGCGACCGAACCGATGGCGGTTGGGACGACGGCTCCGCACGCGTTGACGAAGCCGACCTGAATCGCTGGAGCGATGTTCGAGCGCACACTGCTGCGGGTTGGCTGGACGATGAAGGCGAGACCGACGACGGCCGGAGCGCAGGTGCCACCACCAGCGGATCCACCAGCGGTCGCAGAGCCACCAGCGGACGCGGATCCACCGGCGGATGCCGATCCACCGGCGGACGCGGATCCACCAGCCGATGCGGATCCACCAGCCGATGCGGATCCACCAGCCGATGCGGATCCACCAGCGGACGCAGAGCCACCAGCGGAAGCGGAGCCGCCAGCCGATGCGGATCCACCAGCGAACGCGGAGCCACCAGCCGATGCGGATCCACCAGCGGACGCGGAGCCACCAGCAGCCGCGGATCCACCAGCGGTCGCGGATCCACCAGCGGACGCGGATCCACCAGCGGACGCGGATCCACCAGCGGTCGCGGATCCACCAGCGGACGCTGATCCGCCAGCGAACGCGGAGCCACCAGCCGATGCGGATCCACCAGCGGACGCGGATCCACCAGCAGCCGCGGATCCACCAGCGGTCGCGGATCCACCAGCGGAAGCGGATCCACCAGCAGACGCGGATCCACCAGCGGTCGCGGATCCACCAGCGGACGCTGATCCGCCAGCAGACGCGGATCCACCAGCAGACGCGGATCCACCAGCGGACGCGGATCCGCCAGCCCTCGCGGATCCACCGGCTGCGCTTCCGCCGCCGACGCCTGCGTCTTCACTGCCCACCGAGCCGCAGCCCAGACCGAGCATCACCACGACCGTCGCTGTGAACCGTCTCGAGAACACGAATCCCCCGTCCATCCTGTTGTTCTTCACGATCGACATGATGCGGTTGCGCTGGAACTCCGGAACCATGGCGGGCCCAGTCAACGAACGGCCTTCTTGAGCAGCTCTGCCAACCACACGGCGAGAATCGACCGCATCTCCTGTGAGGCATACTCCTTCACGAAGGCCTTGAGCGTCGCGGTCGACTCTTCCGCCAATCGTTCATCAGGAAGGTCCTGGTTGCGCGTGGTGATCTCGCCCCAACCATCCCGATACATGCGCAGCTGCTTCAAGAGGCCTTCTCGCGTGCCGGCCAATTTGAAGGTCGGGCCTTCGACCAGCTTCATCAACTGGCCCGGGTTCTTCCGAATCCAGATCAGCGCAGGGTCGGAGAGCGGACGTGGCGGGGCTGCGGGGCGGCGCGGCTTTCGCGACTTCGCGCTCTCTCTGCGAACGTAGAGCCCGCGCGCGAGGCGGCCCTTCGGAAGCCAACGACGTCCACCGGCCTTGCTGACCACCACCTGCCAGGTGTGACCGTCTTTTCCTGTCAGCGTCGTTCCCGGCTCGAGGCCGGCAGGGTTCTGGGTGGGCGGCGAGAACTCGTCACGTGTGTACGGTTTGCGCTTCATCCATTCCTCTCGGAGGTTACGCGTGCCGAAGCGCGAGCGCCTGCACGAGCCAGACTTCGAGGAAGCGGCTCGAGTTGCGACGGAGCCAAGGCAGGCCATCGGTCGACTCCGAGACCTCGAAGCCGCAGCGCTCGGCGAGCTGAAAGAGCGTGTCATCGTCTCCATCCGGACTGCCGAGCGATGGACCGGGCGACGACACCAGCAGCCTCGCCTTCGCCTTCAATGCCAGCTTCGCCGACGTGAAGAACGCCTCAGGGTCATCGAGCAGGTCGACGACGTTCTCGGCGACCAGGCCATCGAGGGAGCGCGGCTTGAACGGCAGCGCCTGCGCGTCGAGCACCACCGGAACGGCCCGGCTCCTGTCCGCCGCGTGCAGCACTGCGCGAAGCGAGAGGTCTCCGACGATGAGCGAGCGACGCTTCGAGTTCAGGTGCGCGGCCGTGAGCCCTGCGCCACAGCCCACCTCGAGCACGACGCCTTCGGGAGCGCGGTGCTCGAGCCACAACGACGCGGACTGGGCCTTCGCGACGACGAGCAGCTCGGCCAGCGCATCGGCTCCCGGGCCTTCACACAGCGGCTCGTCCTTCGCGGCGCCACCTTCCGCGCTCGTCCAGTCATCCGAGAACCGCGCGGGCTCGGCCCCGACCGCCGCATCGGCGAACGCGCGCAAGGTCTCGACGACCTGCTTCGACGAGCGCTCCACCTCGGCCAGCGCCGACAACGCCGCGTCGTAGAACGTCGCGCACCAGCGCGCAGGCTCGGGCACCAGCACGGGAACGCCCGCGAGCACGGGGTAGGGCCCACAGTCTTTGCATCGCACCACGGAGGCCTTCGACGAGAACCCCGAGAGAGCACGTCCACAGCGGGGACACGCCAACGCCGACACCGCCCACTTCGGAATCGTCATGTCCTTCACGTCACACGAAACTGATCAGAAGGGAACGTTCGCCTGAAGGTGGCGTGCGAGCTCGAGCAGTTCTGGACGCTTCTTGTTCTCGACCACGAAGCGGCCCTGGAATGCCGCGAGGCCGAGCGGCTTTGTCGAACCCGATTCGAAGACCGTGCCGTTGTCGACGAGGAAGACCCACAGCTCGTAGAGCGGCTTCTTCTTCGCGGTGGCGAGCGCGACCTTCCAGTGCGCCACTTGAACGCCGTCGATGGACGTCTCGGTCTCTTTCGCTTCCCACGAGAAGAACGCCTTCGGCGTCGCGTGCTTCTTGCCGCAGTACTGGTGCGCCGCCACGAGGAACTGCTGCTTCGCGCGCGCGTCGAGCGCTTCGATGCCCGCGAGGTCGTACGAGGTTCGGCCGAAGAAGACGTACTGGCCCGGCTTCGCCTTCGCCTCGACGACGGGCGCCGGCTTCGGCAGTGGAGCCGCCTTCAGCTTCATCATCGCCTTGATGCGTGCAGGCACGGGCGTCGTGCCGAACGAGGCGACGATGGCGGGGCCGACCCAGTCACGCAGGTTTCGCTCGGGTGACTTCAGAATCTCGTCGCACCATCGCTCGGCCCAGGCCGAACGCTCAGACGGCGAGACCGCTGCGAGCGCCGCCCCGAGCGGATTGCCCCACGCGGTGATTCCGTAGGCGCGCGCTTTGAGCTCCGTCCACACCTCGAGCCACTGAACCGGCGTCAGCTCGAAGAAGCTCTTCGCGAGCCACGCCTGCGTCTCGGGCCGGTTGGGCTTGTTCCCGTACGCGCGCCCGTACTTGTCGAGCGCGAACTCGAGCACCTTCCACCTCGGGTGCTGGCCCTTTCCAAACGCGGGACAGCTGATCAGCTCCTCGAGCACGCCACGCTTCGCGAGCCCCAGCAGTCGTCGTCGCGAACGAACGTCGGGTGGCAGCCCTCGGTGCGCCCAGTTCACGCCGCCGTCGATGCTGCACAGCCGCTCGAGAATCAGGCGCTCGTTCTTCGGCAGGGTGTCGACGTCGAGGGCGTTGCTGACGAACGCGTTGGAGCCACCGCGCCGTGTCGGAAACCAGCGCTCCTGAACGTCGCTCGCCCACGCGGGCGGTGGCGGTGCAGTCGGCCCCACCGCGTTCGGCAGTGTCTCGAGCAAGCGGAGGTCGGCGAGCGCGTCGTTCGGCATGGCGAGGGTCTACTTCCACGACGCACCGGGGCATCGGGTCCACCGCCTTTCGGGTGGCGCGCCGCGTCGCCTCCGCCTATCGCACTGGACCCGCGCGGGTACACTGCGCGCGCTTCTTCAGCCCTCGAGGTTCCATGAGACAGACGTCCCTTCTGCTCGCGCTCGGCCTGGCGCTCACGCTGGTGTCGCTGCCAGCTCGCGCGGCCCGGCTCCTGTTGCCCGATGACCTGCCGGCGTCTTCCGCTTCCGCTGCGACCACGCCGTCTGCGTCGACCAGCGTCGAGCGCCACGCACCGCCGTCGTTCGGCCTGCACTTCGGCGTCGCGGCCGGAGCGGGACTCATCGGCGCGCCTGTCGGGTTCCTGCTCGCGAACCTGCTCGGCAACCTCAGCATCTCGCTCATTCCCACCGCGATTCTCGGCCTCGTTCCGATGGGCCTCATCGCGCCAGCCTTCACGGCCATCGCCGCCTGGCTCTTCGGCAACTGGAACCTCACCGAGGCCGACGGGAAGTTCAGCTTCTGGTTGGGCTTCGCGGCCGCCGCCATCGTGCACATCGCCGCGACCGTCATCGCCGGCTTCGTCGGGGTCTCGCTCGCCGGCATTCCCGGGCTCATTCTCTTCAGCGTCATCGACGGTGTGGCCATGGGCGGAGCCTCGGTCGGCACCATGCGCTTCTTCCGCAAAGAGCCCGCGGCGACGACGACCTCGGTGATGCCCTCGTTCGTGCCCAACGTCAGCGCCACGACGATGGTCCCGCTCACCACGATTCCTTTCTAGAGGCCCGACATGAACCGCATCGTGATTGGAACCATCGTGTTGCTCGCCTCGCTCGCGCAGGCGCAGCAGTGTCGTGCGCGCGCGAGCTGGCCCACCGAGAAGTGGCCCGAGGCGCTCGTCAACACGACCGCGAAGGCCGCCGAAATCAAGGCGCTCGAGGACTACGCGTTCACCATCGTCGGCAAGCCCGAGGAGCGAAAGGGCTACCGCACCAACGGGCTCGTCGTCGTGAAGAACGGCGCCATCGTCTACGAGAAGTACGCGCGCGGCTGGGACGAGAACAAGCGCCACCTGTCGTGGTCGGTCGCCAAGAGTGTCTCGAGCACGCTCGTCGGTGTGGCCGTGAACCAGGGGCTGATGACGCTCGACGAGTCGCTGTGCAAGCAGCTGCCTGAGTACCAGTCAGACCCAGTCGTCTGCGGCATCACCGTGAAGAACATCATCTCGTTCGGCTCGGGCCTGCAGTGGCAGGAGGAATACGAAGATGCCGGCTACCAGGTGTCCAGCGTGCTCGCGATGCTGCTGGGCTCGGGCCACAAGGATCAGGTCAAGCACGTGCTCACCCACCGCAAGCTGCGCGAGCCCGGCACCCAGTTCGTCTACTCGACCGGAGACGCCCACATCGTCGGCACGCTCGCCAAACGAGCGCTCACGGCGAAACACGGAGCGACGGCTTTCTGGACGCAGCTGTTCGAGCCCATCGGCATGAAGCGGGTCGTCTTCGAAGAAGACCCGGCCGGCAACCCGCTCGGAGGCAGCTATGTGTACGCGACGCCGCGCGACTTCGCGAAGCTCGGCTACCTCATGCTGAATGACGGCTGCTGGAATGATCAGCGGTTGCTGCCAGTCGGCTGGGTACAGCAGGCCACTGCCGTGAGCGACACCTTCCGCGCCAACCGCGGCGACTGCACCGACTCGACGCCGGCTGGTGAGTACAAGCTGCCGTGCGAAGAGACGCCCAACGGGTACATGTGGTGGCTCAATCGCCCGCCCGCCGCCGGAGTCGAGAAGCCGTGGAAAGACGCCCCTGACGACACCTACGCGGCGCTCGGCCACTGGGGTCAGCGCATCATCGTCATTCCCAGCGAAGACCTCGTCATCATGCGTGTCGGCGACGACCGTGAAGGCAGCATTCCCGTCAACGACCTCGTGAAGTTCGTTCTGCCAGTGGTGAAGCCATGAAGCCGACCACACTGATGGTGGTCCTCTCGCTGCTCCTTCCAGCCTGCGCCGACGACAACGCGAAGCAGCGCACCTACGACAACAACGACCTCGAGCTCGCGGTGGGCAACGCCGCGAAGATGACGTGCACCTGCCGCTTCGTGATGGAGATGGACGAGGCGTATTGCAGGGACTGGGTGCGCGCGTCGCCGAACGTGGCGCGGTTCTCGGTCGACCTCGAGAAGAAGGTCGTCGACGCGTCGGCCTTCATCTCGTGGACCGCGCGCGCGCACTACGTCGATGACCAGCACGGCTGCGTGCTCGAGTAGCCGAAGCGAAGTGCTTGAGCATCGCCGAGGGTGCTGCCAGCAGCCTCTGTGCGACTGAAGCGCCAGCGACGAACGTCGCGAGCGCACCATCAGTCGTTGGTTGGCCGAAGCTGTGAGCACATGGCACAGTCGGTCCATGTCGCTGACGATTCGGGCAGAGGATTTGAAGGCCCTCAAGAAGTTCGAGTGGAGTCCAAGCGGCGTCTGTGCGCTCGTGGGTCCGAATGGTGCTGGTAAGTCGACCGCTTTGCGGATCATTCAGATGATCCAAAAGTCGCTCGAGGTTGGTTACGACGATGGACTTCGCGTGTTCGGTGCGGGGCCACTCACCAACCTCGACTCGCGAATTGGCGTTGCTTCCATCGCCCTCAACTTCGGCTCGGCCAGCTGGAAGCTGAGGCTCGAGCGCACGACGTCTCCCTTCGAGATGGCGTCACATGGTGAGACGGAGTTGTTCACCCGTGGAAACGGGGCGACGACTCAAGTTCGAGCAACAGAGGGCACTCAGTGGGCCGAGGAGAACAGGAGCAATCAACTTCTTCTTCGCCAGCTCAGAGGTCGCATCGACCCCGAATTGACTCAGCTTTACGAAATGGTCTCTCGGTCGAGGGTGTTCGCTCGCGCTGACCTGGGCCTTCTGCGAGGAGAGGGCTCGACTTCCTCGAACGATGTGGTGCTCGAGGTTCATTCCAGGAACCTCTTCACTGTGCTCCGAAACTGGCGTGACAAGAGCGATCACGAGTTTCGTTTCAGGTTCGTCTCCGAGTCGATGAGAGAGCTGTTTCCCTGGTTTCGTCGGCTCGACTTCGAGAACTGGGGGCCGCGGCAGGGTGCGCAGCTTCCTGCGGGAAGCGGAGAGAAGCTGCTGCCGAGCGACTGGTCAGATGGTTTCTTCACGTCTTTGGCTCATCTTTGCGCGGTCGCTTCAGTCGACCATGGCCTGGTCGCAATCGATGAGCCTGAGAACTCCCTCCACCCAGAGTTGATCAACGGGTTGATCGAAGTGATGCGGGAGTGGTCCAGGGAGCAGTCGACAACGGTCGTTCTCGCGACTCACTCGCCCGTCGTCCTTGACCAGTTCCGGGACGAGCCAGAGAAGGTCTTCGTGATGCAGCCCGGTCACGAGCAGCAGCCTGTCGCGTTGGATCAGCTCAAGCAGCGTGACTGGCTCCAGCACTTCTCTCTGGGCGACCTGTACAGCCACCTCGAGGTGGGTGCGTCGAGCCCATGAAGCAGGTCCAGTTCGTTGTGACCGGTCGATGTGAAGAGACGGCGCTGCATCATTCGATCGGCCAGCTCTTCCCTGAACTCGAGTTTCTTCGGCCGCTTCGCCTCGAGTCGTTCACCTCGACGCCCCTCACGCATCCGCCGAAGTCAGGCGTTCTCGACACGGCCTACAAATTCGCTGCGAAGTTGGTCGAGAAGGTCGACGAGCAGAGCGAGACACTCGTTGTTGGTATCGATGATCAGGAGTCCGAGCCGAACCCGGACCGGCAGGTTGAGCTCGTTCGTGCCAGTGTCCTTCGCGCGCTCGACGAACTCCCGGCGAGGAAACGGCGTGATCGTCTGCTGCTCCAACTCTCGGAGCGCTGCTCCTTTCACCTGCTGATGCCGATGGTCGAGGCGTATTTCTTCGGCGACTTCGCAGCGCTGGGACGTGCAGGTGCAAAGCCCGAACTCTGCAAGTTCGACGTTGCCTCCACGGACCCCGAGCACTTCTCGGTCATAGATGAGCGCTTCACCGCACCAGCCGATACAGCCGACAAGCATGACTGGGCGCGCGGCGGAGAAATGAGAAGGCAGCATCCGAAGAGGTATCTCAAGTTCCTCACGGGCCGCGGCACGCCTGGCGACTACTCGTATCGGGAAAGCAAACACGGAGCAGCGGCTCTGCGGTCGTTGAACTGGCCACTCGTCGCGTCCAACGAACGCTTCGTGCAGTCGGCTCGAGCGCTCGTGGCGGACATCGCCGATTGGGCTGGCGTCGACAATCCACTTCCTGGAACAGAGCGCACGTTGACCTCACGCCACGCGATGCGTGCGATACGCGTCCTCCGAAACGCCTGACTCTGTCGGACTCATTGCGCACGCTCTTGCGCAACCGAACTCGCGCGGAATGCGCCTGCCCGTTCGTCGTTTCGAGAGGCATGCCCACCGACGTGCTGCCCCGCTTCGATTCGATGCTCCCGCCTCCACTGCGTGACGCCCTCGCCGGTCTCGGGCGTCGTCAGGCCGTTCGTGCTCCGACGGGCCTGCGGTTTGCGTTCGCTGATCAGCTCGCCGCGTTGAACGGATCAGCGTGGGATGAGGTGACGCGCTCACGGGGCCTCATGCTCTCTCGCCGGTATCTCGAAGCCCTCGAGGCTGCGCGCACGCCGAACGTCGAACACCGCTACGCGCTCGGCTTCGACGGCACACGCCCCGTGCTCGCCATGGCCATGCAGATTCTCGACGTCGGCATCGACCGCCTGCGCCCCGCCTCGAAGCACGTCATCGAAGGCCTCGACACCGACGCGCTCGAACAATCGGTGCGACAGCGCGTGCTCGTCTGCGGCAACCTGCTCTCGGCCGGACTCGACGGCGTCGCGTTCGCCGAAGGCCTCGACCAGGACCTCGCGTGGCGTGCCGTCGGTGAAGTGCTCTACCGCGTGCGCCGCGCCGAGAAGCTCAACGGCCACACGAACCTCGTCGTCGTGAAAGACCTGTCTCCTTCACAACGCAGCTCGAGCCGCACGCTCGAAGGCCTCGCGTACCGCCCGATGGAAGGTGGCGCGACGATGGTGCTGACGCTCGAGCCCGAGTGGGCGAAGCACGACGACTATCTCGCGAGCATGCTCTCGAAGTACCGCAGCGCCGTGAAGCGCAAGGTCTACGCGCCCATCACCGAGGCCGGCTGTCGCGTGGTGCGCCTCACGCCCGACGAGGTGCAGCGGCACGCGGACCGATTGCAGTCGCTCCACCTCGCCGTGCAGGACAACGCGAACGTTCGGCCCGTCACCGTGTCGAGCGACTACTGGCCCGCGATGGCGAAGCTCGAAGACGCGTGCGTGTTCAACGCGGTGATGCGCGGTGACGAGGTGCTCGGCTTCCTGCTCGTGCAGGTCGACGGTGACGAAGCGCACGCCGCGCAGATTGGCTTCGACCGCGAGGCCGCGAAGGAGCTGCCGCTCTACCTTCGCCTGCTCCACACCACCGTCGAGGTCGGCCTCGCGCGGAAGTGCCAGCGCGTCGTCCTCGGCCGCACCGCGCTCGAGCCCAAGGCGCGCATGGGCGCCAGGCCCGTCGACACGTTCATGTGGGTTCGTCATCGCGTGCCCGTCGTGAACACGCTCACGCGTGGCCTCGTCGACCTCGTTCGTCATCAGCCCGCGCCCGACATCGACCCGTTCAAGCGGGCTGATCCGTCACCGGCCTGACGTCAGACGCATGACACACGCCGCCCACCTTCCGGAATTCCGGGAGCGGCCCTGCTCTTGCTCAGCGCATCGGCACGGGAGGCGTCATGCACAAGGGTCTGTCACTCACGGTGTTGGTGCTGTTGGGCTGCGGGCCCGACTCGGTCAACCCAGGCTCGGGTCGGTGTGACGACCCCGGGCTGCAGGGAGAACTCGTCCCAAGTCCCCTCTCCACTGCGCTTGCCATCAGCGGCCATGGCTTCTTCGTGCTCTCGACCTCGAGAGGCATGCGCTTCACGCGGTGGGGCGGATTCTCAGTCGACCACGAGGGCTCCTTCGTGTGGCTCGACCACTCTCGGGTGCAGGGGTTGAACGAGCGGAGAGAGCTGAAGCCGTTCCTGGCCGCCAAGTCGACGGGAAATACGACCAGGACCGTGACGCTCAAGGCGAAGCTCGACCCCAACGCGACGATTCAGACGTTCGATCCACTGAACCCGGTCAACACCACCAACTTCAACGCAAGCGTCACCATCTTCGATTCACTGGGGCAGGCCCACGACCTGACCGTCTACTTCAACCGCTTCGCCACCAACGCGTGGAACTGGCGAGGGCTCGTGCCAGATGGGCACGCCATCACCGGCGGAACGCCCGGAAACCCCGCCGAGATTGCTACCGGCACCATCACCTTCGACCCCCGGGGTCGCCTCAATGCTGTGACCCAGAACGCATTCTTCAACCCCTCCAACGCCATCAACCCGCAGCCGCTCTCCTTCTCCTTCGGTGACGACCTGACGACAGGCGGCACTGGCCTCTATGGCGTCGTTCAGAATGTCAGTGACGACCGAAACGAACTCACCTTCATGTCTCAGGACGGAGCCTTTCCAGGACTGATCGAGAAGATCTCCATCGACGTCACGGGTCGGGTGATTGCCGAGTTCTCGAATGCATCGTCTCGCGAAATCGGGCGCATCGCGTTGGCCAATTTCGCGTTCCCGCGTGGCCTGCATCGAGACGTCGACGGCACCTTCGCTGAGACGAAAGAGAGCGGGCCTCCCATCATCGGAGCGCCCCGCGACTTTCTATTCGGTGAACTGAGGTCGCAGATGATCGAGCTGCCCTGTCAGCCTTGATCAGCGGCTGATCAACTCACGCATCGCTGCGCCCACCTCGACGCCGTGGAACTTCTGCACGTCATGCCCACCATCGGCGAAGTGCAGCTGCTTCCAATCGGGCCGCGTGCGCGCGAGCTCTTCGTGAAACCGCCGCGGCACCAGCGCGTCGTCGTCAGCCCACGTCTGCAGCACCGGCAGCTTCGCCGCGCCGATGTTCTCGCGGTGCCGCCCGAAATCCGTGAAGGCCGCGTCGACGACGGTGCGCAGCGCTCCTTCGTCGGTCATGTCGCGCAGTGAGAACCCGAGCCGTTTGTACGCGAGGCGAGCGAAGCGGGTCAGCGCCGGCTGCAATGGACGAACGAGCAGCACGCTCGCGAACGACCGCCAGACCGCCTCGGGGTAGTGCGCCGTGGGCCCCGGAGCCGCCACCAACGTCACCGTCTTCACCCGCTGCGCGTGGTGCACCGCCGTCTCGAGCGCGATGAGCCCACCCATCGAGTGGCCCACGAGCGAGACCTCGTCGAGCTGCAGCGCCTCGAGCGCGCGCGCGACCAGCTCTCCCCTCGCCTGCAAGGACAGCGGCTTCACCACGCCCGGCATGCGCGCGTCTCCGAACCCCGGCAGCTCGAGCCTGATGAACCGCGCCCACTCGAAGAGCGGCGTCGCCAGCCAACGCCAGTGGTGATGCGCTCCCGGAAGCCCCGACAGCCCGACCACCACCGGGCCGCTTCCTTCATCGGTGTACGAAAGCGTCACGCCGGGAAGCTCGAGCGTTCGCCGTTCTGGGTCTCTCGGTGCTGCGGGCTGCATACGTTCGCTTTCCCGCACTTCGACGACCACGACAACGATTGTCAGGCACGACTGACAGTTCGTCGGCTGACTTCACGTTGTGACCGTGCCGGTTCGCTCTTACAAGCGCCCGCCGTCTTCATTCACTCTCTGGGGGTTGTTCACATGAATCGTCGTTTGCTGTCGTGCGTGGCAGTGGTCGTGGTGTCTGGGTTTGCGTGTGGAACGCCGTCGCCTGCAGCAGATGCGGGCTCGGCTGGTGGAACGGCGTCGACGGGCGGTGGAACGGCGTCGACGGGTGGCGGTTCAGCGTCGGCGGGTGGTTCAGCGTCGGCCGGCGGATCAGCGTCGGCGGGTGGTTCCGCGTCGGCCGGTGGTTCGGCGTCGGCAGGCGGTGCTGCGTCGGCAGGCACGACCTTCGTCGCGACCCTCTCGGGCACCCGCGAGAACCCTGCGAACGCGAGCACGGCGACTGGCTCCGCGACGGTGACGCTGAACGCTGCCGAAGACACCCTCACCTGGACGGTCACGCACACGGTCGCCGGAGCGACGGCCGCGCACATTCACAACGGCCTCGCCTTCGCGAACGGTCCTGTCGTGTTCGGCTTCACCAGCGCGAACTCTCCCATCATGGGCACCGCGGCCATCTCGGCAACGCAGGTCGCCGAGCTGAAGGCGGGCCGCTACTACGTCAACGTCCACTCGCCGACGAACGCGGGCGGTGAGATTCGTGGCCAGCTGCTCCGGACGGGTGAGCAGCTCTTCCGCACCACCCTCTCGGGCGCGAACGAGGTGCCGGCCGTCGTCACCACCGCCACCGGCGGCGTGCAGGTCATCGTCTCGGCCGACATGACGAAGGTGAACTGCCTGGGCACCTTCACGGGCGTCACCGCGACCGCCGCGCACATTCACCGTGCCCCGGCAGGCATGAACGGAGGCGTCGTCATTCCCTTCGTGCTGGGCACGGGCACCATCAGCTGCACCGACTCGGCCATCACGGCCACCAACCTGGCCGACCTCACGGGCGGCAACTGGTACGCGAACGTTCACTCCGCGGCCAACTCGGGCGGCGAGATTCGCGGGCAGCTCGCGCAGCCCTGAGGTCTTTTGACCGACCTCGGCGTGGGCGGCGTCTATGCTGCCCACGTCGTGACGTCTTCGAAGGCCCAACACGAAACGGTGAGCCGCGCGTTGATTCGCCAGCGCGGCTTCTTTCGTACGGGGCGCGGGTTGCAGGCGAGGGTGAGGCGGGTCGCGTCGCTCACTGCTGCCGAGGTCGAAGCCATGTGGGCGCTGTTCGCCGCCTCGTACGATGGCGCGAAGCGCTCCGACTTCGACCGCGACCTCGACGAAAAGCACCACGTCATCGTGTTGAAGGACGTCGAGCGCCGCGTGATGGGCTTCTCGACGCTGCTCGCCATCGAGGAGGACGGTCAGTGGTGTGCCGTCTTCTCCGGAGACACCATCGTCGCGCCAGGCTTCTGGGGCCAGACCGCGCTGCAGCGCGCCTTCATCTGGTACCTCATGGCGCAGCGGCTCAAGCGCGGCCTGCCCGTCTATTGGTTCCTCATCACCAAGGGCTACCGCACGTACCTGCTGCTCACGCGCTACTTCCCAACGCACTGGCCACGCCACGACGCGCCGACGCCTTCGCTCGAAGCCACGCTGCTCGACACGCTCTGCCGTCGGAAGTTCGGTGACGCGTGGGACCCGACATCGGGGCTGCTGCGCTTCACCGGAGATGTCTGCCGCCTCGCCGAAGACCTCGCCGACGTGCCCGCGCGCATGTCGAAGGACCTCGACGTGGCCTTCTTTCTCGCGAAGAACCCGCGGTGGCGCGAGGGGGACGAGCTGTGTTGCCTCGCTGCGGCCGACGACCTGTTCGTGCAGAAGACGACGCGCACCTTCTTGTAGCGCCGGCCGTGTGTACGTTCGTGGCTTCCAACCTGGAGTCCTTCACGTGAAACGCCTTCTCGCTTCGGTGCTCCTCGCGTTCTCGTTCTCTCTGTCGTGCACCGACCCCGACCCCGAGTTCGATGGCGGAGTCAGAGGAGGCGGCAAGTCGGGAACAGGTGGCGGGCTCGCGGCTGGTGGCGGCGTGGTTGCGGGTGGGCGGGCCGGCGGAAGCGGGGGAGGGAGCGCTGGAGGCCTCAGCGCCGCTGGCGGAACTGCTGGTGGCTCAGCGGGGGAAAGCGATGGGGGCGCAGCCGACGCCGGCGTGACCTTCTGCAGCGAGGTCGAGTCGGGCGCCTCGGCCCTGCGCGCCGTGCTGATGGCCTGCCCGAGCCCGGGTGACGAGGGCATCTACGCGTTCAACCCCGCCCGGTGTGCGGCCCAGGCCGTCGCCAACTGCACGCTCAATGATCAGGTGACGATGCTCCGCGTCGCTGCGTGTGAGAAGGCCATCATGCCGTGTGTCTCGGCCGCAGACCGGCCGCGCGTCACCATGGCCATCGACACCTGCGTCTCGAACATCACGGTCTCGACCGCGTGTCTGGCGTCATTCCAGTGAGCTGGTGGATGCGACTGGCCCTCAGCGTTCTCGTCGCATTCACGCCCGCGGCAGCCCTCGCCTGCAGCTGTGGCCAGGACGAGGGCCCTCCACAGCAGCAGGTCGCCCTCGCCCGAAGCCGCGCTGACGCTGTCTTCGTCGGCAAGGTCATCGAACTTCGCATCAAGCCGACGCCGCCGTACTCGAGCAGTCTCCTGCTCGCCGTCTTCGAGGTGTCGGAGTCGTTCAAGGGTCGCGTCGGCCCCCTCGTGGTGATGCCGTCGGGCGGGAACAGCACCGACTGCTCGTATGGCTTCGAGAGCGGGAAGACGTACCTCGTCTATGGGTACTCGTCGGGTGGCGTGCTCTCGACAGACAGCTGCACGCGCACCACAGTGCTGGGACCGAAGCACGAGCAGGAGCTGGCCTGGCTGCGCCTGAAGCCCACCCTGGAGACTCCGCTCGCGTTGCGCCGGTCCGCTCCTGTCTGTTCGCCTTGCGACGCGGCCCTGGTCGCCTCTGGGTTGATCAGCGGTCGCGCCGATGGCGGCCTGGTGGCTGCGGCGTCAGAGGAGGAGGCGTCGACCGCGCGCACCACACGTCGGCCTTTCTGGTTCGCGCCCTTCCGGGACGGTGGAGTGGCGTCGTCGCGGGTGGTGGTGGGCATCGGCCGCGATGGCAAGGCCTTCGAGCTCGAGCAGTCACCGTGGACCGCGACCACCGAAACCTGCTGGCAGAGCGTGTGGAAGCGCTCGTGCGGAGCGTTGAGCGCTGACTTCGAGTGCCTCAAGCCAACGGGCCTCAAGAAGCTGTGTGACGAGCTGAAGGGCCGCAAGCACTCCGTCGGGCCGAAGGAGCCTCTCGGGTCGTGTCCTGCGCCGGGCCTCGACCACGACGTCTGCACGCTCGGCCCGCAGGCTGTACCGCTCGCCGACGCAGGAACATCAGGTGTCGTGGTGTCATGCCGGCCGCTCTACGAAGCGGGTGACGCAGGCCGCTCGCAGTGTGCCGTCGTGTTCGAAGATTAGTTCGAGCCGCTGACGATGCAGGCGCCATCGGAGACGCGGTCGGCTTTCGTGAAGCGCAGCCCTTCGAGAGTGCCGTGCGCGCCACAGAAGGGTGAGCTGCCGTCGCTGGCGAGCTGTCGCACGACGATGGTGAGCGCTCCGTCGATGGGCTCGATGCGAATGCCACGACCCGCGTCGAGCGTGACGTCGTCCATCACCAGGGGCCAGCGGCGGCCGTGCGCACGCTCCGAGACTTCGCAGACCTGCTGGCCGCGCCGCGTGAGCACTTCGACCATCACGTCGTCACCGGTTCCGGCATGGAGCCGCAGGCAGTCGAGCGTGGCGGGGTGACGGTAGAGGCCGAACCACGACTCCATCGGTTGCGAGGCCGCGTTGCGGTCGAGCGCCGCACAGCTCGAGGTGCCAAGGAGTGCGGCGATGAAGAACTTCCACATGGGCGCGCACTCTGCCTGAGGTTCGCGAGAATTCAGGAGAGAACGGCTGACGTTCATCGCGTGACGAAGGTGTAGTTCTGGGACTTCACGGTGATGCCCTGTTCGAATCCGTTCCAGCTCATACCGATCGTCTCGAGCATCAGGTTCACGGTCACGCCCGCCGGAATCTGCGCCTTCAGCACGAGAGGGACCTCCACCTGCGTCGGCGCGCCGCTGTAGGTGACCGTCTGGCTCACCGGAATCGCCAGGAAGGTGCCCGAGGTGTCCCGAACACGAACTGCGTACTGAACCTGAGCTGCGTTGCTCGGCAAGGTCGTGACGACCGGGCTGGTGAAGTACCAGGTCGCGCCAACCTTGTTCACCGTGGCTTTGTCACTCAGCACGATCGAGGGGTCAGCGAGCTCGGTTCCGCAGCTCGAAGCAACGACGAGGATGACGAACAGACGAATGAAGGGTGAGGACATGAGAGTTCTCCGGGAGCAGCGGGTCAGAAAATCCACGAGAAGCCGAGGTTGAAGGGGACGGATGTGATGTGTGAGGCCCACCAATTCCGGTGCTCCACACCGAGCAGTCGCGCTTCGAGGAGCGCGTTGCCAAAGCGGAAGGCGACACCAACGCTGCCTCCCACGATGAAGCCACCACCCCTTTGGGTGAGGAAGAGTCCTCCGCGAGCGCGAATGGGAAGCGAGATGCTGAAGCCTTCGCGCTCGTACAGACCGAGCATCCATCCCGCGGAAACGGCTCCGATGCCGTGCTTGCTCGAAGCCCCGTTGGCGAAGCCGATGACTGAGAACGGTGCGACCTCTGCCGCGAGCTCGAAGCGCCCGAACAGAACGCCGAGACGGGCTTCTCCCTGCAGCATCATTCCGTTCGCTGAGAACGAGAGCGGAGCGTCGTAGAGAGAGGTGAAGCTGCTCGTCCACATCGGGCCTGCACCGCCCATCGCACCGAGAAAGAAGTGCACGCCGCTGAAGTGACCAGCGGGCGCTGGGTTCTCTTCGACGGTGGTGGTGTCGACCGCTGGCGCCTCAACCGTTGACGCGGGAGTCGGAGCAACGACTGGCGCCGGAGTGACCGTCGGAACAGTGGGCAGCGGTCGTGCCGTACACGTTCTGGCGACACACGAGAGCGAGGGTTCGCAATCGGCATTGGTGCGGCATGACTCGCCGGCTTCTCCAAGAACAGGCACGGCGCTGAGCAACGCGATGAGTGGGGTGGTGAGCATGGCCGGCGCGTCGTGCAGGTGGCTCGCCGACCGAAGTGGCTGGAAGCACGGCCCCCGAACCCGCTTTCATCCACCACTCAGGACCCAACGCTCGTCTTGCGCGCGATCTGCCGCGGCCCGTTCTACGGTTCGCCTCAATGGCCCAGGAGCAGCTCGACCCAACCGCGTGTCTGAAGTGCAAGAAGCCCGTCGACGGCCGCGGTGCAGTGACGTGCCCCGCGTGCGGAACGAACTTCCTCCTGCTGCACGGGAAGGCGCTCGACACCGCCCTCTCGCCGCCGCTCCCGTTGCCGACGTGGGAAGAGGTGTCGGTGCGCTCCGAGGGCGCGCTCGTGCGTCACATGGCGGTGGTTCGTCGGCTCGGGCTCGCCTTCGGACCGCTCGACCCCATCGTCGCGCGCGTGATGATGGAGTCAGCCGACGGCCCGTTGAAGTACCACGACATCTCGTCGATCGCGGCGAGGCGTGTCGTCACCATCGGGCAGGTCGTGCTCGCGGTGCTGCTCACGATTCCGTTCCTCATCGTGCCCGGCTTTGCGCTGTTCACCACGCTTCACCCGGCCGGGTTCATCGGCGGAGCCATTCTCATCGCTCTCGGCTGTCTTCATTTGTACCGGACCTTCATCCTGAAGGCGCTGCGGCTGCGCGTCGTTGGCGTGACGGGCCGGGTGTGCGACCTCACGCTGCACGGGCAGTCGACGAAGCGCCGCCAGTTCCTCGAGCTGCTTCAAGAGCGCTGCGGGCTGAGCCCACAACCAATTCCCTGATCAGCTTCGGCCACGCGTGGCGGTGGTGCTCGACGTCACTTGCTCTGCCGCAACGTCACCCGCCCTGCCGCGAACTGAACCCAACCGCCGCGCGATGATCAGCTCGCGCGAGGCCCGCTCACGAGCTTCGGCAGCTCGCCCGAGGCGATGAGACGTTCGACGTCACTGGCTCCGCCGACGAAGGTGCCCTTGATGAACACGAGCGGAAACGTCGGCCAGCCCAGCCACATCTTGAGCGCGAGGCGTCTGCGCCACCCCGAGAAGTAGCTGCCATATTCGAGATAGCGGTACGGCACCTTCTGCTCGTCCAGCAACCGCTTCGCCTTCCGACCGGGCTGCAGCCCCGACACGCCCACCACCACCACGTCGTTCGTCGCCACGGCCTGCGCGACTTCCTGCACGAGGTCGGCGTGGAAGTTCGACTGAACGTCGGCGATGGCGGGGTGAACGGGCGGGCGAGGCGTCATGCGCTGCGACATAGCGGGCTTGCTCCGGGTCGGCAGCATCAGACGAGTGGTGCTGCCCGTCGTGGGAGGCGTGCGGACGGAGTGCGTGGTTGATCAGGACGTCATCGTGTCGCCTCGCGGTCCTCGAGCTGACGAAGCAGAAGACCGGGCGTGCCGAGCGGTCACGAGCACGGACGGGCGTCCCGAGAAGCCTGCGACGTCGTTTCGCGACCGGGCGTGCGGGTAGAACCCGAGCGGTCACGAACGCGACGGCACCTCGAGCCGCCCTGCGACGTATTGTCGCGAGCGCGCATCACCCGATGCCGCTATACGCCGCCCACTCATGGCGAAGGCCCTCACGCTCGTCGGCGTCCTCGCGCTGCTCACCATTGGCTTCCTCGCGTACGTGAAGACGCGTGCGCCCTCGAAGCTCGAGCGCGCCGAGGCGCTGGCGCACGCCGAGAAGAAGAAGCTCGAGCCGCTCTTCCCGGTGCCGGTCTTCAGCTACGTCGACCAGTCCCGCGCTCCCGTCACCAACACCTCGCTCGTCGGCACGGTCTGGGTCGCGAACTTCATCTTCACCACCTGCCGCACCATCTGCCCGATGCTCACGGCGCGCATGGTTCAGTTGCAGCGCGCGTTGCCCGGCGTCGACGTGCGCTTTCTGTCCTTCTCGGTCGACCCAGCGAACGACACACCAGCCGCGCTCACCGCCTACGCGAAGAAGTGGGCGCCGGACGAGCCGAGGTGGACGCTGCTCGCCACCGACGCCGAGACGCTGCCGGTCACCGCTGCCGGTTTTCACGTCACGGCCGAGAAGAACAAGCCAGGAGAGCTCGACCCCATCATCCACTCCTCGGTCTTCGTGCTCGTCGACCGCGCCGGCATGGTGCGCGGCGTCTACGACAGCGAGCATCGGGAAGACCTCAAGGCGCTCGCGAACGCCGTTCGCACGCTCGCGGGAGCCCAGACGCCTCCCCCCGTTCAAGGCGCCTTGAGCGGGCTCGAGCTGTACCACTCGGAGTCGTGCGCGACGTGCCACGAAGCTCCCGAGCTCGCGCCACCACTCTTCGGTCGAGCCGGCTCACGCGTCGCCTTCGACAACGGCATCACCGCCGCGTTCGACGCCGAGTACGTCAAGGAGTCGCTGCTCGCGCCCGACGCCAAACGCGCGAAGGGCTACCCGCTGCACATGCCCGGCTACGACCACCTCTCGGCCGAGGCGCTGTTGGTGCTGACGAAGTACGTGCTCGAGGCGCCTTCAACCGCCCCCGTCGCCACGGCCGAAGTGCCCGTCGAGGTCGACCCCGTCTGCCACATGAAGGTGCGCGCCACGCCCGACGCGCTGTCGGCCGAGCACGCAGGCCACCGCTTCTTCTTCTGCTCGAAGAGCTGCCTCACCCGGTTCTCGTCGACGCCCAGCGCCTTTCTGCCCGATGGCGGATAAGCGCGAGACCAGTCGTTGGTGAGTGAACGCGATACCCACATCGCCCAGTTGCGGCACCTTGCCTTGATGTGAAGCAAGGAAGCGAACAGGGATGATCGGGGCTTCTGGCGCGGCCAGCAAATCGCTTGGCAGGTTGGGAACCCTGTGACAAATCGCCGCCCTGCGCGCAGGGAGGATCGCGAAAGTCCTGCGTTGCTGGAGCATTCGAACATGCACCGACTCATCACTTCGACTCTTGCCATCGTGACGCTGGCGACCGTGGGCTGCATCAGGCCTGACGGCGCGAACAAGACGTTGCCCGGCAAAGAGCTCTTCGCCGCGTGCGCCTCGTGCCACGGTGAGAACGGCGTTGGGCAGGCGAACATCGCCGCGCCGAACATCGCCGGTCTTCCTGCCTGGTACGTGGAAGCGCAGCTCGTGAAGTACCGCAGCGGTATTCGTGGCGCGCACCCCGACGACCTCGAGGGTCTGCGCATGCGCCCGATGTCTCGCCAGATGATGGACGAGGCCGAGGTGAAAGCGGTCGCCGCGTACGTCGCGACGCTCACGCCGGTGAAGCAGGCTGCGTCGGTGCAGGGTGGCGATGCCGCCGCGGGCGCCGGCAACTACGGCACCTGCCTCGCGTGCCACGGTGACAAGGGCCAGGGGAACCAGGCGCTCAACGCGCCGCCGCTCGCCGGTCAGTACGACTGGTACCTCGTCAACCAGCTCAAGAAGTTCAAGTCGGGCGTGCGCGGCACCAACCCGCTCGACGTCACCGGCGGCCAGATGCGCCCGATGTCGATGACGCTGCCCGATGAGCAGGCCATCAAGAACGTGGTCGCCCACATCGCTACTTTCCCGAGGTAACCACCATGGCCGACGCAACCCCGGGTACGCCCGACAAGCTGGCGCAGACCCTGTTCTTCCTCCTCATCGCCGGCACGGTGGCTTTCGTCGGCGCTGTCTTCGCCTTCGTTCTCTGAAGGAGCCCACGTGATCGATCAATACGTAGAGTCTGCGTCTTCGTTCGCGGGCGACATCGATGGGGTGATCATCCTCATCCTCTTTGCGGTCGGCTTCTGGTTCATCCTCGCCGAGGTCGTCTTCTTCTGGCTGATCCTCAAGTTCCGCGCGAAGCCGGGCGTGAAGGCCCAGTACATCAGCGGAGAGAAGCCCCACGAGAAGAAGTGGGTCACCATTCCCCACTACGCGACGCTCGTCTTCGACGTCGCCATCGTCTTCATGGCGGTGAAGGTGTGGCACGAGGTGAAGATCAACATGCCCGAGGCGAACAGCACCGTTCGCGTCATCGCGCAGCAGTGGGCATGGACGTTCGTGCACCCCGGCCCCGACAACAAGCTCGACACGCCCGACGACATCACCACGGTCGACGAGCTGCACGTCGAGCTGAACAAGACGTACCACTTCGAGCTCACCAGCCGTGACGTGCTCCACAGCTTCTCGGTGCCCGTCTTCCGCCTCAAGCAAGACGCGATTCCCGGCCGCATCATCAAGGGCTGGTTCCAGCCGACGAAGACCGGTCAGTACGACATTCAGTGCACCGAGATCTGTGGCATCGGCCACGGCATCATGCCGGCGCGCATCTTCATCGAGAACGAGGCGCAGCACCGCCTCTGGAACCAGGCCAACGCGCCGAAGCTGGCTGACGCCGCGCCCACGACGCCGCCGACCAGCGCAGGAGGAATGCCATGAGCAGCAGCACCGCGCACGCAGGTCACGACCACGCGCACGACGACCACGGTCACGCGCACCACGACGAGGGCTTCATCAAGAAGTACCTCTGGTCGACCGACCACAAGATGATCGCCATGCAGTACCTGTTTACGGGCATGGCGATGGCGCTCATCGGTGGCTTCACCGTGTACGCGTTTCGCATGCAGCTCGCGTTTCCGGGCATGTCGGTGCCGGGCTACGGCCGTGTGACGGCGACCGACTACAACGCGCTCGTCACGACCCACGGCTCGGTCATGATCTTCTGGGTGGCGATGCCCGTGCTCATCGCCGCGCTCGGCAACTACCTCATCCCGCTGATGATCGGCTGCGATGACATGGTGTTCCCGCGGCTCAATCGCCTCTCGTACCAGCTGTTCCTCATCAGCGCGCTCATCCTCATCGCCTCGTTCTACGTGCCGGGTGGCGCGTTCGGCGGCGCGTGGACGTCGTACCCTCCGCTCTCGGCGAAGGCCGAGTACAGCCTCACAGGGCTGGGCTCGTCGATGTGGCTCTTCGCGGTGGCCCTCGAGTTCGCCGCGTTCCTCCTCGGCGGTATCAACTTCGTCACCACGGTCATGAACAGCCGCGCGCCGGGCATGAAGATGTTCGACGTGCCCATCGTGATCTGGATGATCATCATCGCCTCGATTCTCTTCATGGCGTCGGTCGGCCCGCTCGTCGCCGGAGCCGTGATGCTGTTGTTCGACCAGCAGCTCGGCACGGGCTTCTTCGACCCCGCGAAGGGTGGCGACCCGGTGCTGTGGCAGCACCTGTTCTGGTTCTTCGGTCACCCTGAGGTGTACGTCGTGCTGCTCCCGGCGATGGGCATCGTGGCCGAGATCATCACGGTGTTCTCGCGCAAGAAGCTCTTCGCGTACAAGACGGTGCTCTACACGGCCATCGGTACGGGCGTGCTCTCGTTCTTCGTGTGGGCGCACCACCAGTTCATCGCCGGCATCGACCCACGCATGGCGAACGTGTTCAGCGTCACCACGCTGCTCATCTCGATCCCCGTCGCCGAGATGGTCTTCGTCTACATCGGCACGCTGTACGGCGGCTCGATTCGGCTCACCACGCCGATGCTGTGGGCGCTCTCGTTCATCGCCGAGTTCCTGCTGGGTGGCGTGACGGGCATCTTCCTGGGCGCGTCGGGCTCCGACATCTACTTCCACGACACGTACTTCGTGATCGCGCACTTCCACTACACGTTCTTCCCCATCGCCTTCATCGGGTCGTTCGCGGCCATCACGTACTGGTTCCCGAAGATGTTCGGCCGAATGCTGAACGAGACGTGGGGCAAGGTGCACTTCTGGGGCACCATCATCCCCTTCAACTTCATCTTCATTCCGCTCTTCCTGCTGGGCGCGCGTGGCGACCACCGCCGCATCTACGACTACCGCCACTTCCCCGACCTGATGAAGGCGGGCATGCAGGACCTGCGAATTCTGGCGACGCTCTCGCTGCTGGTGCTGCTCGCGTTCCAGGTCGTCTTCCTCGTGAACCTCTTCTACTCGCTGTTCCGCGGCGCGAAGGCTCCGGCCAACCCGTGGGAGGCGAACACGCTCGAGTGGCAGGCACCGTCGCCGCCGCCGCACGGCAACTTCCCGCAGGGCCTGCCCAACGTGTACCGGGGCCCCTACGAGTACAGCAACCCGGAGCGTCCTGACTCCGACTACTGGCCGCAGACCGAGCCTGCGTCTGAGCCCGCGAAGTCGTAACGGAGACAACGAACGTGATTCGACCGATCGCAACGACTCGTGAAGTCACCGGGATGCCGACAGGGCGTCTCGCGGTGTGGTGGCTCATCGCCTCCGAAATCGTCATCTTCGGTGGCGTGCTGGGCAGCTACCTGATGCACCGTCTCGGGCACCCGGAGTGGGCCAACCAGTCCATTCACACCAGCACGTGGAAGGGCGCGCTCAACACCTTCATCCTGCTCACCTCGTCGTTGTCGGCCGTGCTCGCGCACAACGCCGCCAGCCGCGGTGACGGCAAGCGCGCCGCGAAGCTGCTCTGGGCCACCATCGGCGGAGGCGCTGCCTTCCTCGTGGTGAAGTCGTTCGAGTGGGCTGGCGAGATCAAGGCTGGCTACACCATCACCTCGAACACCTTCTGGTCCTTCTATTACACGGCGGCCGGCCTTCACGGCCTGCACGTCATCGCCGGCATGATCGTGATGATGTTCGTCGCGACCGATGCGGCCAAGGGCAAGGAGCTTCAGCGCGTCGAGAACGCCGGTCTGTACTGGCACTTCGTCGACCTGGTGTGGATCTTCCTCTTTCCGCTTCTCTACATCGCGAAGTGAGCTCGCCCATGTCCGATAACGCACACGCTCCGGCCGCAGCCGGCCACGCGAAGCACGACGCGCACCCTGACAGTTTCTACATCAAGATCTGGGGCGTGCTGCTCGTGCTCCTCGTCGTCTCGGTCATCGGCCCCGAGCTCGGCATTCGCGTCGTCACGCTCATCACCGCGTTCGGCATCGCCATCGTGAAGGCGTACCTCGTGGTGAAGAACTTCATGCACATCGGCGTGGAGAAGAAATACGTCGGCTACCTGTTGGTCACCATGCTCGCGCTGATGGTGCTGATGGTGGGCGGTGTCGGCCCCGACGTGCTCCGTCACGACGGCACGCGCTGGTCGAACGTCGCTGCGAAGAAGGTCGTCGAAGAGGGCATGAAGGCGGGGAGCGGCCACGGTGAGCACGGCGGTGACCCGCACGCGGCGCCGCATGCTGACCCGCACGGCGAGAAGCCCGCCGAGCCTGCGCCGGCCCACTGAGCTGAAAGAAGCGGAGCGAAGAATGACCTCCGCATTCATGCATTCAAAGGCCTCGTCGCTTCGTGCGGCGGGGCCGTTTCGTTTCCAGAAGGGCAGCTGCTGACATGAACGTGGCTCCCGCCGATGCCGCCGTTATTCCCCCGACGCCGATGACGCTGCCGAAGCCCAACCGCCCCGTGGTGCCGAGCGCCGTGCTGGGCACGCTCATCTTCGTCGTCGCCGAGGTGATGTTCTTCGTCGGCATGATCAGCGCGTTCACCATCAGCCGCTCGGGAGCGCCCGCCGGCACCTGGCCCGTGCCCGGCCAGCCCGTGCTGCCCACCGACGCGACGATGCTTCCCACGGTGCTGCTGGTGCTCTCGGGCGTGGTGCTGCTCGTCGCACAGGTGCTGCACGCGAAGCAGAAGCCCATCGCGAAGGCGTTCGTGCTCGTGGCGTGGCTGCTGGGGGCGGCGTTCGTCGGCCTCCAGGGCCGCGAGTGGGCGCAGCTGCTGTCGGCCGGCCTGACGTTGACCTCGAGCCGGCTCGGCGCGTTCTTCTATCTCATCGTCGGCATGCACGGCGTGCACGCCATCGGCGCGCTGGGAGCGCTCGGCTACGCGGCGTTCCAGCTGCTGCGCGGCTCGTTGAAGGGGGGGCTCTTCTTCGGAGCCCAGGTCTTCTGGTACTTCGTGGTCCTCATGTGGCCGATCATCTACGCGCGGGTGTACTTCTGATGAGCGCGCTCGTGTTCGCCTGCTCGGTCTGTGGCGCGGGTCAGGAAGGCACCGAGTGGGCCTACCTCGCGATGACGGGCGTCGTGTCGCTCACGCCGCTGGCGATGATTGGTGGCGTGGCGTTCTGGCTGTACCGAGCGTCGAAGGCCCGTGACGCGGAAGACGCCGAAGCGCGCGCGCTCGAAGCAGCCCAGCAGCAGTCTTCGACGCCTGGCGTGTGAGCGATTCGGTCGCAGGGAAGTCCCTGTTCGTTCCCATCACTGGAGGCTTCATGAAGCGCTTCGCGTTGCTCGTGTTCGTGTGTGCCTCGACGGCGCTCGCGCAGGTGAGAATCGACATCGTGCTGCCGACCATCGTGTTCGAGGCACCGCCGGTGCTGGTGGTGGTGCAGCCGGGTGTTCAGGTGGTGGAGGACTTCGACGACGAGGTCTTCTTCGTCGACGGGTGGTACTGGTGCCGCCGCGATGACCGCTGGTTTCGCACGAAGACCCACCGCGGTGGCTGGGTGTTCGTCGAGCGCGGTGTGCCGATGTCGCTGGTGAAACTGCCGCCGGGGCAGTACCGGAAGTGGAAGAAGGCCGAGAAGCACGACGGCGACGACGACCGTGGCCGCGGGAAGAAGAAGGGCAAGGGCAAGAAGGGTGACGACTGAAGCAGCAGCGACGGAGCAGCCAGCAGGTCCGAAGTGGAAGAACCCGTACGTCATCGGCTTCGTGCTGGGCGCGGTGTTCTTGACGGTGCTGCCGTTCGCGCAGCGGCGGTTCCTGAAAGCGCCTCCGCCCATCGCGCCGCTGGGAGCGTGGACGCTCTCGACGGTGGACGACGGCCAGGCGTTCGGCTCCACGCAGCTCGCAGGCAAGGTGTTCATCGCTTTCTTCGCCGCGGCGCCGTGCGAGGCCGCGTGTCTCGAGGCGCAGCAGGCGTTCGGGCGCGGGCTCGACCACTCCGACGACCTGGGAGACCAGGTGCACTTCGTCACCATCGCGCGGAACACGGCGGCGCCGGTGCTCAAGACGCTGGCGAAGGGGCGCTGGCACATCGTGACCGGGCCTGACGACAAGCTCGGGCCGGTGCTGCAGGCGTTTCAAGGTGCGTGGGGCAAGTTCGCGGGCACCGACGCGGGCGTGACGCTGGACGAGCACATCTCGTTGCCGGCGTTCGTGCTGGTCGATCAGAACGGCATGGTGCGCGGGTTCTGGCGCGACGACTCCGCGGGCCGGGGCAACGCCATCAACGCTGCCCGTCTGCTGGCGAAGTACGGCCCGAATCCCTGAGTTCGGCGCGACGCAGGCGCTGCTGATCAATTCGCTCCCAGTTCCCACTCCGGAGTCGGCCAGTCAGGACGCAGCGTGCGCCACGTCAGCGCCGCTCCTCGTCGTGAGCGGAGCCGTTCCTGCACTGGCCCACCGAAGACGATCGCGCGGCGTTGCGGCTGTCTCCACTTCCACCACGCGTGCTCGAGCTGCTCGAAAAGGAGCGCGCTTCACCTCGGCTCGTTGCTCACCTCACCCTCGTGCACGATGTCTCCGTTCGGCTGCTTCGCGCGCTCCGGCAGACGGGCCTTCCCCTCGACGGCGAGCTCGTTCGGCTCGGCGCCGCAACCCACGACCTCGGGAAGGCGAGCGTTCCTTCCGAGCTGTCCCAACCGGGCCGAACCCACGAAGCAGTCGGAGAAGTGCTCGTGCTCGCCGCTGGCTTCGCTCCCAACGCCGCCCGGTTCGCACGAACCCATGGCCTCGCTCCTGATGACCCGTCGCTCACCCTCGAAGACCTGCTCGTGCAAGCCGCCGACACGCTCTGGAAGGGCAAACGAGACGAAAGGCTCGAGGCCGCCATCGTTCGTCACTTCGGTGAGCCCGCCTGGAAGCACTTCCTCACGTGGGACGAAATCGCCTTGCGGCTGACCGCGGACGCGACTGATCGCCTCGAGTGGCAACGTCGCTTCCCGCCCTGAGCGTTGCTCTCGGTCGGAGCCGAATGAGCCCCTCTTCTCGACGCCGCACGGTGCGCCTCATCGCACTCGGCTCCGCGTGTGCCGAACGGCCCTCGCAGCCCTGCGTGATCGCTCGTTCACGAAGTGAATCGAATGCCTTGCAGCAGGCTTGATCGCCGTCGTGCCGCTCTCGGAAGCCCTCGGTTTCTTTCTTGAGGCCCCGGCCCGTTACCGCTACACGCGCAGCCGCTCTCGCGAGGTCGAACTCTCACATGGCTCAGATCTTTCCGAAGTGGTGGAACCAAACCCCCGGACTTGCGCTCTTCGGCACGGTCGTCGGCGGCGGCGCGGCGACGTTCGGCCTCTATTGGTGGGGCTCTCCGTGGCACACCGACGTCGGCTACAAACCCAAGCAGCCCGTCGAGTACAGCCACAAGCTGCACGCGGGCGACATGGCCATCGACTGCCGGTACTGCCACGCCTACGTCGAGCGCGGCCCTCACGCCGGCGTGCCGTCGACGCAGACGTGCATGAACTGCCACTCGCAGGTGAAGAAGGCGGTCGGCACCACCACCGACTCGACCAAGCTTCTGCCCCTGTTCGAGTCGTGGAAGACCGGCAAGTCGCTCGAGTGGGTGCGCATTCACAAGACGCCCGACTTCGCCTACTTCAACCACTCGGCGCACATGGGCGTCGGCGTCGGTGAGAACCGCGCCGCCATCGGCTGCGAGACCTGCCACGGCCGCGTCGACACCATGGAAGTCGTGGTCCAGAACCAGCCGCTGTCGATGGCCTGGTGCCTCGACTGCCACTCCGACCCGGGCCCCAACCTGCGCCCCGTCGAAGCCCTCACTGCGATGGGCTGGAAGCCTGACCTGACCTGGGCCGAGAAGGCACGCCACATCGCCACGACGCTCAACCCGCCCGGCAGCCTCTCGGCCGCGGCCAAGCGTGGCCCCAACGGTGAGCTGCTCACCTACGCGACGGCCGGCTGCTCCGGCTGCCACCGCTGAAGACTTCAGTCTTTTTTCGAAAGAACGAAACGCCATGAAGAAAGACCCCTACGCCCCGATTCGCGAGCAGATGAATGAGACGCCGACGTACTGGCGCTCCATCGCGCACAAGGAAGGCGACGCGACCATCAAGCAGCAGATGGACGTCGAGTTCCCCAACGGCATCGTTCCGCCCGAGGGGTTCAACCGCCGTGACGCGCTGAAGATTGGCGGCGCCGCGATGGCGCTCGGCACGCTCGCCGGCTGCGAGAACCTGCAGGTTCGCCGCCCGCAGGAAGAGATTCTGCCCTTCGTGAAGCAGCCGGAGCAGGTGATTCCCGGCGTGCGCATGTACTACTCGACCGCGATGCAGCGGTCGGAGGGCGCCATCGGCCTCATCGTCGAGGCCAACGCCGGCCGCCCGACGAAGGTCGAAGGCAACCCGAACCACCCGAGCTCGCTCGGCGCGTCAGACATCTGGGCGCAGACCGAAGTGCTGCGCCTCTACGACCCCGAGCGCGCGCGTTCGCCGATGCAGGGCGGCCAGGCCAGCACGTGGGACAAGTTCGACGCGGCCTTCAAGGAGCTTGCGACGAAGTTCGCCGGTACGCAGGGCGCCGGGCTCGCCATCGTCGTCGAAGACGAACTCGGCCCGACCGCGGAGCGGCTGCTGAAGGCCCTCGCTGCGAAGCTGCCGCAGGCGAAGGTCGTTCGTTGGGACCCGCTCGCGCCCGACAACCAGCACATGGGCGCGCACCTCGCGTTCGGCCCCGGCTCGCGCGTGCACTTCGACCTCTCGAAGACGAAGGTCATCTTCGGCCTCGACTCCGACTTCCTCATCTCGGGCCCCGACCACCTCAAGCTCGCGCGGCAGTTCGGCCAGACCCGCTCGGTGCACACGCGCGACGACCTCGCGAAGATGCACCGCCTCTACGTCGCCGAGTCGACGTTCAGCGCGACGGGCACCAACGCCGACCACCGCGTGCGCGTGGCCTCGAGCCAGGGCGTCGACGTGCTCAAGGCGCTCGCGAAGGCGCTGGCGGCCAACGGCGTCGACCTGGGCGCGCTCGGCTCGCTCGAAGGCGCGGCGCTGCCTGCCGACGTCACCAAGTTCGTCACCGTGCTCGCGAAGGACCTCGCGGCCAACAAGGGCGCTGCCTCACTGTTCGTCGGAGAGCGTCAGCCCGCGGCGGTGCACGCGCTGGCCTTCGCCATCAACCTCGCGCTCGGCGGCGGCATGAGCGTCACGCAGGGCGAGGCCATCGACCACCCGAGCCAGTTCGACCAGCTCGCGGCGCTGACCAAGTCGCTCAACGACGGCGCCATCGACACCATCGTGATGTTCGACGTGAACCCCGTCTACACGGCTCCCGGCGCGCTGAAGTTCGGCGAGGCGCTCGCGAAGGCCAAGACGGTCGTTCACGCGGGCCTGTTCGCCGAAGAGACCGGCGCGAAGGCCAGCTGGCACGTTCCGCTCGCGCACTTCCTCGAGTCGTGGAGCGACGCCGAGGGCTGGGACGGCACCGTCAGCCTGGTGCAGCCCATCATCCTCCCGCTCTTCTCGGGTCGGCCGCTCACCACGCTGCTCGCGCAGCTCGCCGGTGAAGCCGAGACGAACGACAAGAAGCTGCTCGAGGGCACGTGGCGCGCGGCTGGCGCGTCGCTCGCGAACGAGAAGGCGTGGCGCAAGGCCCTGCACGACGGCCTCGTTCCCGGCACGGCCCGCACCGCTGCGACGCCTGCTGCGAAGCTGGCTGAGATTGCGACCGCCGTCGGCGCCGTGAAGAGCGTGACGCCCGCGAAGGACAGCTACGAGCTCGTCGCGATTCACGGCCACGCGAAGGACGGCCGCCTCACGAACACCACGTGGGTGATGGAGCTGCCCGACACGATGTCGAAGCTCTGCTGGGACAACGCGCTGCTGGTCAGCCCGGCCACCGCGAAGGACCTGAGCATCGGCAGTCAGGTCAGCCGCAACGGCTACGAAGCCGACGTCGTCGAGGTCACGGTGAATGGGCGGAAGATTGTCGCGCCCACCTTCGTGCTGCCCGGCCTCTCGAGCACCACCGTCGTCATGGTGCACGGCTACGGCCGCGCGCAGGGCGAAGTCTCGAAGGGCATCGGCGTCGACGTGAACCCGCTGCTCGAGAACGGCCTCAACGTCGTCACGGGCGTGAAGGTGACGAAGACGGGGGCGAAGCAGGTGCTCGCCTCGACGCAAGACCACTTCTCGGTGCCCGCGTCGCCGCTCAAAGAGCTCACCTTCGTGAAGATGCTCGACGAGCCGGGTGACTCGGTTCACCGCAAGCTCGGCCTCGGCGACCGCCCGCTGTTCCGGTCGGGCACCGCGAGCACGTACCAGAAGGACGCGGAGTTCGCGCAGAAGGGCAACATTCCGGCCGACCTCGTGCAGCTCAACACGCCGAAGAACCGGCCGTCGAAGCCGAACCAGCCGCACTCCGAGGTCGTCTACGAAGGCCAGCAGTGGGGCATGGTCATCGACCTGTCGTCCTGCATCGGCTGCAACTTCTGCTCGATTGCCTGCCAGTCCGAGAACAACATTCCCTCGGTGGGCCGCGAGCAGGTGCTGCTGGGCCGCGAGCTGCACTGGATTCGCATCGACCGGTACTTCTCGGGTGATGTCGAGTCACCGCAGGCCATTCACCAGCCGGTCGCGTGCATGCACTGCGAGAACGCGCCGTGCGAGCCCGTGTGCCCTGTCTCGGCGACGGTTCACGACGAAGAAGGCGTGAACTCGATGGCCTACAACCGCTGCATCGGCACGCGGTACTGCGCGAACAACTGCCCGTACAAGGTGCGTCGGTACAACTACCTCGACTTCACGCACACCGGGAACGTCTACGTCGAGCCGTACTGGAAGGAGCGCATGAAGACGCTCAAGCTCCAGCGCAACCCCGACGTGTCGGTGCGGTACCGCGGCGTGATGGAGAAGTGCTCGTACTGCACGCAGCGCATCGAAGAGGCGAAGATCTCGGCCAAGCGCAAGGGTGAAGACCGCAAGGCGCTGCCCGATGGCTCGGTCGTCACGGCGTGCCAGCAGGCCTGCCCGACCAACGCCATCACCTTCGGGAACATCAACGACGAGAAGTCCAAGGTGTTCGCGCTCAAGAAGAGCGAGCGCAACTACGAGATGCTGCAGGAACTCAACGTGCGCCCGCGCACGAGCTACCTGGCTCGAGTGCGCAACGAGAACGAGGAGCTGGGCTGATGAGTACGTCAACTGCTGCCGTGACGCTGCCGAACGACCCGAAGCTTCGTGGCGACGTCGTGCTGCCCGAGCCCCTCGAGGGCCGTGAGCTGCTCGTTCGTGGAGACCACGACTTCCACTCCGTCACCGAGATGGTGTGCGCGGTGAACGAGGCTCCGATTCTCAAGACGCCGAACGGCCTCAAGTTCGGCATCGCCCTGGCTGCCGCGGGCGCCGCGATGTTCGGCGGCTACGTCGGCTACCTCTTCTGGGAAGGCCCCGGCATCTGGGGCAACAACAACCCGGTCGGCTGGGCGTGGGACATCGTCAACTTCGTGTTCTGGGTCGGCATCGGCCACGCCGGAACGCTCATCTCTGCCGTTCTCTATCTGTTCCGTCAGAAGTGGCGCACGAGCATCAACCGGTTCGCAGAGGCGATGACCATCTTCGCCGTCGCGTGCGCAGGCTCATGTGTGGCCCTGCACACCGGCCGCATCTGGATGGACTACTACCTCTTCCCGATTCCGAACCAGATGGGCCTGTGGCCGAACTTCCGCAGCCCGCTCGAGTGGGACGTGTTCGCCGTCAACACGTACGCGCTGGTCTCGATTCTCTTCTGGTACACGGGCCTCGTTCCCGACTTCGCGACGCTGCGTGACCGCACGGCCGTGAAGTGGCGCCGGTTCTTCTACGGCTTCCTCTCGCTCGGCTGGCGCGGCTCGATGCGCCACTGGATGACGTACGAGAAGGCGTACCAGATTCTCGCGGCCTTCTCGGCGCCGCTGGTGCTCTCGGTGCACACCATCGTCTCGTTCGACTTCGCCGTCTCGCAGCTGCCCGGCTGGCACACCACCATCTTCCCGCCGTACTTCGTCGCTGGCGCCATCTTCTCGGGCTTCGCGATGGTGCTCACGCTCGCCATTCCCGCGCGCGAGTGGCTGGGCCTCAAAGACGTCATCACGATTCGTCACATCGAGAACATGAACAAGGTCATCCTCCTGACCGGTTCGCTCGTCGGCTACGCGTACGGCATGGAGTTCTTCATGGCCGCGTACTCGGGCAACCAGTACGAGGGCTTCACGTTCTTGAACCGCATGGGTGGGCCGTACTGGTGGGCCTACTGGATCATGATGAGCTGCAACGTGATCACGCCGCAGCTGTTCTGGTTCAAGAAGATCCGCACGAACATCAAGATCACCTTCATCCTCAGCATCTTCGTGAACATCGGCATGTGGTTCGAGCGCTTCGTCATCACGGTGACGTCGCTGCACCGTGACGCGCTGCCCTCGAGCTGGGACTACTTCGTGCCGGTGACCGAGGTGTTCTTCCTGCTCGGTACGTTCGGTCTGTTCTTCTTCCTGTTCCTGCTCTTCGTGCGCTTCTTCCCGGTCATCGCGATGAGCGAAGTGAAGGCCGTCATGCCGCAGGCGAACCCGCACTGGGAAGGCTACGGCCACGCGGCCGGCGGTCACGACCACGCCGGTGAGCACGGTCACGACCACCACGCCGCTCCTGCAGTTGGCGGTGTTGCTGGTGCGGCGGTCGCGACGACCGGAGGTCACTCATGAGCTCGACCAAGCCCTGGGGTCTGCTGGCCCAGTACGAGAACCCGGCGACGCTGACCCACGCGTGCTCGCGCGTGAAGGCCGCTGGCTACGAGAAGTGGGACGCGTGCGCGCCGTTTCCGGTGCACGGCCTCGACAAGGTGATGGGCATTCCCGCCACGAAGCTGCCGTGGGCGGTGCTCGTGGTCGGCATCACCGGCTCGACCTTCATGTTGTTCTTCCAGGCGTGGGCGATGGGCTGGGCGTACCCGATGATCGTCGGCGGCAAGCCGCTGCTCTCGATCCCCGCGTTCGTGCCGGTCTGGTACGAGGTGACGGTTCTCTCGAGCTGCCTGACGGCGTTCCTCGGCAACTGGATCATGAACGGGTTGCCGCAGCCGTATCACCCGGCGTTCGCGTCGAAGGCCTTCGAGCGCGTCACCGACGACAAGTTCTTCATCATGATCGAATCGGAAGACCCGCGCTTCGACAGCGAGAAGACGAAGACGCTGCTCCAGGAGTCGGGTGCCACCCTCGTCGAAGAGCTGGAGGGCTGAGAGTCACATGCGAAACCTCTTGTGGAGCGGAGTCGTGTGCCTGGTGGGACTGGTGGGATGCCGCGGCTGGGAGTCCGAGAAGCCGCCCGTGCACCTCATCGCCAACATGGACACCCAGGAGAAGGTGAAGGCGTACCGCAAGGACACCACCGGCCTGTTCGCCGATGGCCGCTCGATGCAGGCGCCGGTCGAGGGCACCGTTGCGCTGGGCCAGCTCGACGAAGACGACACGTACTTCAAGGGCACCGACGAGAAGGGTGAGTTCGTCATCAAGCTGCCCGCGGCCATCAAGGGTGACGACGGCGCGCCGAAGGCCGACGTGATTGCCCGCGGCCAGCAGCGCTTCAAGATCTACTGCACGCCCTGCCATGGCGCGCTCGGCGACGGCAACGGCCCGGTGAACACCACGAAGGGCCTGCTGGTGCCGCCTCCGTCGATGTTCAGCGACCGCGTGCGCGAGCTGCCGAACGGCAAGCTGTACGCCGCGATGGCAGTGGGCGTGAACAACGGCAACATGGCGTCGTACGCCGCGCAGATTCCGGTCGACGACCGCTGGGCCATCGTCGCGTACGTGCGCGACCTCGAGCGCTCGAAGGACGGCAACCAGTCGTGGGAGCCCGGCGGCGACTCTGGCCCGGCCATCGACCCGAACGTCGCGAGCGCCGACCTCGGCAAGAAGCTCTTCAAGGGCAAGGGCTGCAACGCCTGCCACTCCATCGACGGCACCAAGATCGTCGGCCCGACCTTCAAGGGCCTGTGGGGCAAGAGCGAGAAGACCAGCGCGGGAGACGTCACCGTCGACCTCGCCTACGTGACCGAGTCCATCCGTGCGCCGATGGCGAAGATCGTCGACGGCTACCCGCCGGCGATGCCGCCCGCGGTGGTGACGGACGTCGAGGCGCAGAGCATCGCCATGTTCATCGAGACGCTGAAGTGAGGATCGCGTGAGCCACGCCATCGAGAAACCGACAGACATCACCATTCCGTCCACCAGCCTCTTCGCGAAGCTGCCGATGATTGGCGGCGCCATGGCCGTCATCGGCCTGGGCGCGACGCTGGCCTCGGCCTTCGGAGAGCACAAGGCGCGCGCGATGTTCGCCTACCTCTTCGGCTTCGAGGTGGCGCTCACCGTGGCGCTGGGCTCGCTGGCCTGGCTGCTCATCAACCACCTCGTGAAGGCGGGCTGGCACATCGTGCTGCGCCGCATCGCCGAGGCGACGGTGATGACGTTGCCGGTGTTCGCGTTCCTCTTCATTCCCATCGCGGCGCTCGGCTTCCACGAGCTGTACCCGTGGACCCACGAGATGGACGAGATTCTCGCGCGCAAGCAGTGGTTCCTCACGCCGGGGTTCTTCTTCGGCCGCGCGGCGCTCTACTTCGCCATCTGGAGCATTCTCGCGTGGGTGCTCTACAGCAACTCGACGAAGATGGACTCCGAGGCCGACCCCAAGAAGCGTGAGTCGATGATGATTCGGCTCATCACGGTGAGCGCTCCGGGCATCGCGTTGTTCGCGCTGTCGTCGAGCTTCGCGGCCATCGACTGGGTGATGGGCCTCATGCCGCACTGGTACTCGACCATCTTCGGCGTGTACTTCTTCGCGGTCTCGATTCTCTCGTTCAACGCGTTCCTCGCGCTCGTCTCCATGGGCCTGCAGCGGGCGGGCGTGCTCAAGACGGCCATCACGACCGAGCACTTCCACGACCTCGGCAAGTACGTGTACGGCTACGGCGTGTTCTGGGCGTACATCGCGTTCAGCCAGTTCATTCTCATCTGGTACGCGAACATTCCCGAAGAGACCGTGTTCTACATGACGCGCGTCGAGGGTGGCTGGCAGTACGTGTCGTACGGCCTGCCGGTGCTGCACTTCTTCGTGCCCTTCTTCTTCCTCGTGTCACGTCACGTGAAGCGCAGCCGCGTCGGCCTCGCCATCGGGTGCGTGTGGTTCCTCGTGATGCACGTCGTCGACCTGTATTGGATCATCATGCCGAACGCCGGGCTGCACCACGGAGGCGAAGGCGCGCACGGCCCGCACCTCGACATCTCGTACCTCGACTTCACCTCGGTGCTCGGGTTCGTGGGCGTGTTCCTCGCGGCCTTCGGGTTCTTCCTGAACAAGAACAAGGTGCTCGCCATCAACGACCCGCGCCTCGCGGAGTCGCTGGTGCACGAGAACTTCTAAGTCACGTCGCGATGTCGGCTTCGGCCCTGCGTGCTCCGCTTCGGAGTCGCGGGGCCGAGTCATGTCAGGGCTGTTCCGCGGCGCGCGCGGTCGTGGCAGGTGACGGTCCATGACTTCGGTATTCGTGGTGGCGATGGTGCTCGCGCAAGACGGCGGCACGCTGCGCCTGCGTGCGGTGGGCGACATGATGCTGGGCACCTCGGTGCCCGAAGGCGTGCTGCCTCCCAACGACGGCAAACACCTGCTCGACGACGTCGCCCCGCTGCTGCAGGACGCGGACGTCACCTTCGCGAACTTCGAGGGCCCGCTCTGCGACACGGGCACGTCGGCGAAGTGCCGCAAAGGCGGCAACTGCTTCGCGTTCCGCACGCCCACCCACTACGCGCCGTACTTCAAGGCGGCGGGAATCGACCTGGGCTCGACGGCGAACAACCACTCCGGCGATTTCGGCGAGGCGTGCCGGCGTGAGACCGAAGCCGCGCTCGACGGTCAGGGCATCGTGTGGAGCGGTCCGCCCGGCTCCATCGGCACCACCATGGTGAAGGGCAAGAAGCTGGCGCTCATCGCGTTTCACACCTCGGGCGCGACGAACGACGTGAACGACCTGGCGACGGCCAAGAAGCTCGTCACGCAGGCGGCGGCGACGCACGACCTCGTCATCGTGAGCTTCCACGGCGGCGCAGAGGGCCTCGGAGCAGACAGGGTGAAGGACGGGGCCGAGAAGTACCTCGGCGAGAACCGCGGCGACCTGAAGACCTTCACCCACGGCGTCATCGACGCGGGCGCCGACGTCGTCATCGGCCACGGGCCGCACCTGCTGCGCGCGATGGAGCTCTACCAGGGCCACCTCATCGCCTACTCGCTCGGCAACTTCGCGACGTACGGCCGCTTCAGCCTCGGTGGAGCCCTCGGCGTCTCGGTGATTCTCGAGGTCGAGCTCGCCGACGACGGGCGCTTCGTGACGGGCCGGCTGTTGTCGACGAAGCAGGAAGGGAAGGGCGTGCCGCTGCGCGACGACACGAAGCGCGGGCAGAAGGCCATCGCAGAGCTGTCAGCGCGCGACTTCCCGAAGACGGGCGTGAAGGTGAACGACGACGGCGTCTTGTCGGCCCGCTGAGCCAGGCTCGTCCGTGCCGCTGCAGGCTTCGCGGGCGTTGCGGGTTGAGCGTTGATGCCCGAACGCCTCACGTCCGCTCACTGCGTGACGCGAATACCGAACGCCCCGCGATTGCCGTTGGCGATGGTCGTTGGCGTGGGCAGCTGGTCGTACTCCTCGACCATCAGGTAGTAGGTGGTGCCTTGCACGACGGGAATGGTGGTGCGCGTCTGCCCCTGCACGCCGGTCGGGTTCTGCATCGTCAGACAGCTGCTCGCTGAGCACGCCGAGAAGACGCCAAGATAGAAGTTCGTGCCCAGCTCGGCCTGCACCTCGAAGGTGGCCATGCCGGTGGTGGTTGCGACGTAGCGGTAGAACACCTCGGCTCCGGCTCCGTTCTGACCGCTCAGGTCGGCGCAGACGGGCTGTTCGAGTTGATTGGTCGCTCCGAGGAGCGTGCCCGCGTAGCTCGCGTTGGCCAGCACTGCCGGCGAGCTCGGACCGCAGGAATCGTTCGCGACCGCTCCGACGCGCGCGTACTTCACGTCGAGCGCATAGGCGCCCTCGGGCCTGCCCTGCACGGCAGCGCTGCCCTGCAGGAAGACGAAGTGCCTGCCGGAGCCGAGGTGGTGGTTGAGCGTCGCGGTGAACGGGTGACCTGAGCTGGTGCCGATGCCCGTGCCGCAGGCGATGACGCCCGAGTCGACGATGCCCGCGTCGGGGCACGAGTCGATGAGCACGAGCGACGGGTCGAAGAACTCGTCGGTCAGTGGCCACGCCCGGGCTTGAACGTCCCACACGGTGCCAGGTCCCGCGTCCGGCAGGTCGACCTGGTAGACGCGGTCGATCTCGTTCAGGCACGGGACACCGTCGTCCCGAACGAAGCCGACGTTGTCGTTCATGCCCAGGGTGTTTCCTTCCACCGCGGCGTGCTGGGCCGTGAAGGCGAGGGGAATGGGGTTCGAGCAGGTGTCTCCCGCGGAGCTGACGGGGCTCGGCCGCAGACACATCGAGAGCGCGAAGTCTCCGGCGATGCCGTCGAAGCCGTCGACCGCGAGGATGTACGAGCCCGCGTCGATGGAGGGCATGACGAGGTGGGTGACCTCGCGGGTCGGGTGAGACGCCAGACAGCCGCGCGGGTAGCCCGAGGTGAACTGGCAATTCGTATACACGCCGATGACAGGTTTGAAGCCGGCGTCGAAGCTGAGGTTCGTCACGTCGATGGTGAGCTCTCCGCCCGTCGGAAGCGTGATGCGGTAGTTCCGCTCACCCGAGCCTGAGGTGCCGATGCCGCAGGTCGTCTGGGTGTCGAAGCCCGTGCGGGTGTCGCCGTAGACGAGCGCAGGCACCGCGCCCACAGCGAGCGGGTTTGCGCAGAAGCCATCCATCGTGCCGGCGTCGTGACGAATGGGGCGAACGATGGCGCAGCCGATATCGATGCCTCCGTCTGTCGCAGAGCCGCCTGCGGTTGCAGAACCACCAGCCGTTGCAGAGCCGCCCGCTGTTGCGGAGCCGCCTGCCGTTGCAGAGCCGCCTGCCGTTGCAGAACCGCCAGCCGTTGCAGAACCGCCAGCCGTTGCAGAACCGCCTGCCGTTGCGGAGCCGCCTGCCGTTGCAGAACCGCCTGCCGTTGCGGAGCCGCCTGCCGTTGCAGAACCGCCAGCCGTTGCAGAACCGCCTGCCGTTGCAGAACCGCCTGCCGTTGCAGAACCGCCTGCCGTTGCAGCGCCGCCCGCTGTTGCAGCGCCGCCCGCTGTTGCCGCGCCGCCCGCTGTTGCTGCGCCGCCAGCCGTCGCAGTGCCGCCAGCCGTCGCAGTGCCGCCAGCTCGGCCGCCCGCTGTAGAGCCGCCACCGGTCAAGTTCGACTGACCGCCAGCACTCCCGCCGCCGGTCATCTGCATCATGCCCGAGCCACAGTTGCAGGCCTGCAAGCCAAGCCCAATGGCTGCAACAGCAAGAATCCGAATCGTCATCTGCATCCCCCCAGAAGGAGCATCAGTCTACCGCGGAACGAGCAGCTCCCGTGCGTGGACGGGAAAGTGACGAGCGACAGTTCGTTTCTGCCTGGTCGATGCCACCGGGGGCGAAGTCTTGCAATGGACCGGGAGAGGCGAACGTTCGCGGCGTTTGCCGAGCGCCTCAGCGTCGTCGCCCGACCTTGCATGACGACGCAAGGCCTGACTCCACGGAGACGGTGCCCGCAAGATCGCGACGGGAGGTGTTGCGGCGGTCGGGCGTGCGACGCCTGAGACCTCGCCCCGACAGAACACCCAATCATCGCGATCGCCTGTGCGCAGGGCCATCGCGACGGAGCGGCGGAGTTCGGACCCGACGACGCGACTACGCCTTCTTCACGAACTCGGCCTTGAGGCCCATCGCGCTGCCATCGATGCGGCAGTCGATTTCGTGGTCGCCGTCGACGAGCCGAATGCCCTTCACCTTCGTGCCCTGCTTCAGCACCTCGGACGAGCCGCGCAGCTTCAGGTCTTTGATCAACACGACGGTGTCACCATCAGCCAGCACGGTACCGTGAGCGTCTTTCACCACGCGCGCGACGGGAGCCGCTTCGACGACCTCCTTCGCCCATTCGTTCCCGCAGGTGGCGCACTCCCAGCGGTTCGCGTGGCTCAGGACATCGGTCATCGTGCAGACGGGGCAGGCCGGAGTGCTCATGCGCAGCAGGTATCAAGGAACTCGAACCCGCTCATCCACGGAATCGATGGTTCGACTTCCCTTCAGGCGTGGCAGCGCACAACGTTCGCTCCGTGAGACTGCTCCCGCTGGTCGTGCTCGTGATGGTTTCGTGCAGTGCCCCTTCGACCATCGATGCGGGTGCAGGAGGCGGCACCGTCGCGAGTGGAGGTGGCTCCTCGTCAGGCGGCGGAACTGCGTCAGCCGGAGGCGCTGCGTCGGCCGGTGGCTCGGCCTCGTCGAACACAGGCCTCTTCGAGCGCATTCACGGCTGGAACCGCGACGTCTCGGCGTCGACGAAGTCTCCCCGCAGTGACGCGATTCTCGCGGCGCTCAACTCGTTCGGCGGCTGGGGCAACGGCAACAAGCTGCAGACCGACTTTTCGATTCCGCTCTTCTTTGCCGACGCCACCACCCCGCGACGCACCATCGTGCAGCCCGCGGGCACCTACTGCTACAGCGGCCCGGACTGCGAGACGTTGCCGATGCAGATGCCCGTGCCCGCCAACGCGAACATCGAAGGTGTGGCCGGCTTCACCTGCGACGTGGCGAACGAAGACTGTCACCTGCTCGTCGTCGAGCGCTCCGAGAAGAAGCTGTACGAGCTGTACAACACGACCGCCTCTGGCCAGTCGCTCGCGGCCCTCGGCGCCTTCGTGTGGGACCTGACGAAGCAGTACGGCGAGGTGCTTCGTGGTGAGCAGTGCACATCGGCCGATGCCGCCGGTCTGCCCATCGCGGCGCTGTTGCCGACGGCCGACGAGGTGGCAGCGGGAGAAGTTCCGCACGCGCTGCGCTTCATTCTTCCCAACGCGCGCATGAAGCGGGCCGTCTACGTTCGACCGGCGACCCACGCCGGAGGGCCGACGAGCAACGACCCGAACGCGCCTCCGTATGGCGTGCGGTTCAGACTCAAGCCGGGCTTCGATGAGACGACGTTCACTCCAGGCGCTCGGGTGATTCTGCGCGCGCTCAAACGCTACGGAATGATCCTCTCCGACGGCGGCAACATCGCGCTCACCTTCGCCGACGACCGCACCACGACCGCGAAGTGGTCGCAGGTCGGCATCACCCCGCAGACGTTCAACGCGATTCGGGTCGATGACTTCGAGGTGGTCGAGCTGGGCGCCGAGATTCCACGCAACGCCGATTGCACGCGCGCTCCGTGAGCTGAGCAGGCCTCGGCCGAACGCTGCGACCGTTCGCAGACGCGAGTGTCAGCGTTGCCATTCTGGCCGACGACTTCGAGGTGTCGATCTCGAGCGCTGACTGTGTCGATCAACTCGCCGCGGGGCGCCGACGCCAGAAGACGACCCGCACCATCGCCAGCACGGTCGGAACGACGAACAGCGTGGGGCCGAAGCCGATGTTCCACAGCACGGCACCACAGCACATCAACGCCACGTCCCAGACGAAGCTCAGGCCCGAGGTCGTCGGTACGCTCCACCGCGCGAACTTGCGCAGGCCGCTCTTCGTCCATCGTGGGCGCACGATGTCGCGCACGGCCCACCCGAGCGCCGCCACGACCGCGAGCAGCATCACCAACTCCAGCCACTCCCACCGCTCGCCGCGCCGCAGCTTCTCGACCATTCCCGCGAGCAGGAACGACGCGAAGAACGTGACGAGCGCCCGCCACGCCGCCTCCGCGAGCAACAGGAGCGTGTTCATCGACCGGCGCCCAGGGGCGAAGACAGAACCCCTTCCTGGAACGATGGAGCGCGCCGCACGGCACGTGATGATGTGCGCCATCGCCGACGGAGTCGAGCAACCGCCCAACCGGCGCGGAGCCTGCTTCCCTCTGGTGCGGGGGTGAGAGACGCTGCACCCAGATGTCTTCCTCCCCAGGCCCGGTGTTGTTGCTCGGCGCAGGCCGCGGTGAAGCCAGCTGCGGCATTCTCTACATCGCGGGCTACCTGCGCAGGAACGGCGTCGAGGCGTACGTGCGCCTCTGCGACTGGGACCAGACCGAAGACGAGCTGAACCGCTCGCTGAAGCAGTTGATGGCGCACGTGAAGCCCGCGGTCGTCGGCATCAGCCTCAAGTGGTACCTGCACGTGCACCGCGCCCTCGTCATCGCGCGCGCGCTCAAGCGCATCGACCCGAAGGTGCGGGTGGTGCTCGGCGGGAACTCCGCAGCGCTGTGGTGGAAGGAATTGCTTCAGCACGAGGAGGTCGACGACATCGTCATGGGCGACGGTGAAGCGCCGTTCCTCGCGCTGTGTCGCGGAGAGGCCGACGCTCCCAACCGTGCGCATCGCGGCCCCGATGGCGTGCCGGCGAAGGTGCCGTTCGGCTACGTGCAGACCGAAGCGAGCGCCGACGTGCACTACTCGCACTTCGACGACATCTTCCTCTCGAAGCTCGACCAGAGCGGCTTCTCGGGGTGGGTCGCTCCGGGCAAAGGCTGCGACCAATCGTGTGTGTACTGCGGAGGCCGTCGCGCCGCGCAGCGCCTGCAGTTCGGCCGACCGATGCCGTTCCTCCGGCCGGCCCACTCAGTGCAGGAAGACCACCGCGCGATTCGCCACGCCGTCTGGCAGTACCGCTACGACTTCCCCGGAGGCTCCACCGAGTACCTCTGCGACGTCTGGCCGGGCCTCGACCTGAAGAGCCAGTCGACGACGTACTTCCTCTGGGGCGTGCCGGCGCGCGGGCTGGTGAAGGCGCTGTCTCAGACGTTCCACAAGGTCGCGCTCATTCTCGACATCGGCTGCTTCTCGCAGACGCAGCGGCTCGAGTTGATGGCGGGTGGAATTCTCAAGCCGTGCCCGACCGACGACGCGCTCTTCGCGGCCATCGATGACTGTCTCTCGTACCCGAACCTCGAGCTCGAGGTCTGCGGCATCGCGGGCCTGCCGATGGCGTCGGCGAAGGCGGTCGACGAAGAGGCGAAGCTGGTCGACAAGGTGATGCGGCGCGGCTGTCGCGTCGGCTACCAGCGGCTGCAGTCGCAACCGGGCGCGCTGGTGACATCACACGCCGAGCGCTTCGGCATGGTGTCGGAGGCCGTCACGTTCGACGACTTCCTCACGTTCTTCTCGAAGCGAAAGCCGGGCGGCGCGATTCCCATGGTGCGCTTCCGGGACTCGGGGCTCGAGAAAGTCGTGACGCGCGCGTGCACCAAGCTCGACGAGGTGCTGGCCGAACACGCTGCGAAGCAGGAGCACGTATTGATGGCGCGAACGAAGCTGCGCGCCTCGACCGAGTTCAAACAGGTCTCGCTGGGTGACTGGCTCGGTCGCTACAAAGTCCCCACAGCCGTCGTCTCGGAGCCGGTGACGGTGCTGCGCTCGGAGAACGGGGCCGGCATGGCGTGCGCTCCTGCCTTGTCGCCGAAGCGGTTTGCGGACCCGTTGCTGCAGCAGGGCGACGAAGGCGCGGCCGTGCTGTCAGCGCTCGATGCGTTCAAGAAGCCGGGGAGCATTGGCAGCGTGATGCCGAAGTTGCGCGCGGCGCTCGGAGTGGATGACGGCGCGGTGTTCGAGCTCGTCGACCACCTCGTCGGCAAACGCTTCCTCACGCGTGTCTGAGTGGCCCTGCGCGGCATGGAAGGGTCGTTCGAGCTGCTCTCTCCAGACGGGTCGGAGCGCTCGTCCGTCAGGCTCGCGCCCTCGGGTTCGCGCTGGTCGTCCTCACGCGCGTCTGAGCGGCTCGAGCTGCTCGGCCGTCAGCGTCACCCGGCCCATCTCGTAGCCGCCGCCGTCTCGGTGGTCCTGGTCCTCATACGTCACCACGCCCGTGGACAGGTCGAGCGTCGCGACGCCGAAGTGCATGGTCTGTGGAAGGGCACCACTGAAGGTCACGACGTCGCCGGTGCGTGAGAACGAGGTGAACCCGACGGCGAAGTCGGCTGGAGACAGCCGCATGATGAGCTCGGTGGCCAGGCGTTCGAAGGGGCTCATGCGCCGAGTATGAATGAAACCAGCGCCCACCTCGTGTCATGAGGCATCACATGCGCACTTCCCTGCTCGCTCTCTGCATCGTTGCTCTCGTTGGTTGCCCAGACCCCGCGAAGGACAAGACGAAGGCCACCGTCGCTCCGGCGACGAAGACGACCGTCGCGGCCCTGGCCGACCTGCCGCCGCTCGCCAACGCCACGGCCTTCACCTTCTCCAGCGAGGGCTCCACGGTCGGTTTCACTGGCGCGAAAGTGACAGGCAAACACGAAGGCGGCTTCAAGGCCTTCAAGGGCGCGCTCGAGGTGGTGGAGAACGACCTCACGAAGAGCCGCGTGCGCGTCGACCTCGAGATGAGCTCGGTGTTCAGCGACGCCGAGAAGCTGACCGGTCACCTCAAGAGCCCCGACTTCTTCGGCGTCGAGCAGTTCCCCGTGACGCGCTTCGTGTCGACGAGCCTCAAGAAGGCCGACGGCGCGCGCTACGACGTGACGGGAGACCTCACGCTCCACGGCGTCACGAAGAGCATCAGCTTCCCCGCTGACATCACGCTCACCGACACGGGCGCCGACGTCACGGCCGAGTTCGCCCTCAACCGGAAGGACTTCGCCATCGTCTACCCGGGCAAGCCTGACGACCTCATCGCCGACAACGTGCTGCTCAAGCTGTCGGTGCACGCGAAGAAGTAGCCACTACGGCAGACACTCGAAGACGGTCTTCTTCAGCACCCCGTCGGTCCACATCAGGCCGACGCTGGTCTCGGTGAGCGGGACGACGGCGAAGTCGCTGCGGCTGTTCTGTGATTGCCCCATCATCTCGGTGTCGATGGTCTGAATCGGAGCGGCCGGATTCGCAGCGCCCACGGTGACCCGCAGGAAGTTGCCCTGCTGGTTGGCCGTGACGAAGCCCTTGCTGCCGATGATGGCGTTGCCGGTGCTGACGCCGCCCGTCCACCCGGCCTCGGTCGCATTGCTGACCGGTTGCGACGACGACATCGGTCGTGACGAGAGCAGCACGCCGTCTTCGTCGATGACGAGGAAACGACTCGCAGGGGCAGGCGAGCTCGAACCCGTCACGTGGAGCACGTACTTCTGGCCGTCGAAGGTGGCGCTGTCGAGCCACGGGGTGGTGCCAGTCCCCGAGCCGGGCAGGGTGAAGGTGAACGGCCCCTCACGCACCGACGAGAGGTCACTGGCGTAGATGACCCAGCGAACGACCTTCACGACCGACGGCTGCACCGCCGCGTTCGTCCAGGCGAAGAGCACGCTGCGGCTACCGACCGCGACCTGTGGCCCCGACTGGTTCGTGTCGGCGAGCGTGGTTTCGGTCGCTGCGGCGCCGGGGAACACGTCGCGGCGCACGCCGAGGACGCCGCCATCGCTCACCGTGTTGAAGCGCAGCCCAATGGCGTTGCCGACTGACACGTTGTCCCACCACGTCGCGATGTGCTGGTCGAGCGTGGGGCTGTACGCCGAGGCGACGCGGCCGATGGGCGTGAAGCCACTGGTTCCCACACCGACGCCGAACGAGATGCCGGTGAAGTCACGGCACTGGCCGGCCGCTTCGCTGCCCGTCTGCAGCACCGTCGACGAGCGCACGGTCAGGTCGGGCGCGAAGGTGGTGAGGCGGGCTTCGAACCGGCGGACCTCGAGAGGCGTCGTCGTGGAGTAGCAGCAGGTCGCCTGGGAGTTGGTGAAGCGCGCCACGAGGCTCGTGAGGGCCAGACCAGCGTCTGTCACGGTGAGGGAAGGCAGAACGGCCTGGTTGCCATAGCGCAGCACACTGCTGCTGTTGCAGGTGGCCCACGGCGAGTTCGCCGCGTGCAGCGAGACCGGCCCGGTGATGACGCTCATCGAGGTGCCGTCGAGCCGGAACGCGTCGTGCGTGCCCTTCACGCGATGTGACGGCGCGACCATGACGATTTCATTGTCGACCCTCACGGCGACTGGCGCTCCACCGCTGGGGGGATAGTCGGCGGCCGCAGTCACCACGCCGCGCGCGCCGGCTCGTTCACGCCACAACGACTCGTCGATGGTGCCGTTGCAGTTGTTGTCCTTCCAATCGCAGCGCTCCAGGGCGCCGCCGTACACGGTGTTGTCGTTGTCATCGCAGTCATCGGCTGGAGCGCCCGCGTCGCGTGGACACTGCGTCGGGTAGTGGCCATCACCATCAACATCGGTCGCAATCGTCTGGTACGTGCACTGGCGCGAGGCCGCGATGCAGATGTCGTTGGTGCAGGGGTTGTTGTCGAAGCAGGGGCTGGCGCCCGGCACACAGCGGCCCGCGCGGCAGGCCTCGGCGCCATTGCAGAAGTCGTTGTCGAGGCAGTCGATGTCGGCGAGGCAGCCCGCGTCGATGCCTGAGGTGCCTGCGTCGCGGGTGCCGGCATCAGCCAGCACGACGTTGCAGAACGAGCCCGAGCGGCAGCGGTTGGTGGAGCAGCACGTGCCCGCCGCGTTGCCCACGCAGTCCGTGTTGCTCTGGCACTCGAAGCTGCAGCGCCCGCGCGAGTCACAGACGAGGTCGTTGGTGCACTGAGACGAGACGAGGCAGGTGGCTCCCCAGCCGGACGGAACGCCGCCGTCGGCGAAGCCTGCGTCACCGAGCGAGGGGTAGCACCCGTTGCCGTAGCAGGAGTCTCCCGGCGTGCAGTCGCGCGAGTCGAGACACTCGGCCTCACACGTGCCGTTGCGGCCGCAGCGCTGCCGAGGTGGACACTGGCTCGAGTAGGTGCAGCTCGGGCCGCCGTCGAAGGCCACCGGCTCACAGGCGCCTGACGACGCGCAGACCTGATTCACCGGGCAGTCGCGGCTGGTGAGGCACTCGGGCAGACACAGCCCGCGGCTCGAGCAGACAGCGCCGGCGTCGCACTGGCTGGTGTAGTCGCAGCCTCCCGTCGGGCGTCCCGCGTCGACGGTGCCGGCATCGACGACGACACCCGCGTCGACGACACCCGCATCCATCGATTGAAGGGGCACACAGCGACCGCCGAGGCACGAAGCCGTCGCAGCACAGTCGACCGAGTTCAGGCACTCGGCCACGCACTTGCCTGAAGGGCTGCAGCGTTGCCCGAGGGCGCACTGGCTCGAGTACTCACACACCCGGCCATCGAGAGGCGGAGGAAAGCCACCGTCGGGCTGCAGCTGGTCATTCCACACGCACTGGTTCTCGACGCACGTCTGACGCGGGGTGCAGTCGCTCGCCGTGTTGCACTGGTACCGGCAACGTCGGTCGACGCCGCAAATCTGCCCCTGAGGGCAGGGCGCATCAGCACACGTCACCTGCGTGCACACGAGTTCGGGCGGGTCTCCCGAGAGCTGACAGTCGCTGTCGGCCGGGCAGTCACGACGGTCGACGCAGGGCTGATGGCAGCGGCGGAACACGCAGACGAGCGGCGTCTCACAGTCGCTGTTGAGCAGACAGCCTTCGGCCAGCTTCGAGAGTGGCGCCGTGTCACGCGTGACGCAGGAGACGGCCAGCAGACTGAGCGCTGCGACGATGCGTCGGTTCATGGGTGACCTGGTTGGTGCGTGGAGCGGGAGTGACACCCACCATACGCTGTCCACCCCGAATCCAGCCAAGCGGAGTACGAGGCGGCCGTGCGTCGCGTCCTCCCCCTTCAGCTGCTCGTCTGTGGCGTCACGTGGGGCGCGTCGGTGGCCTCGTTCGTGAGCCAGTCGTCGGGCATCGCGGAGCGATTCGCGGCGTTGGCGCGTGGCCCCTATTTGAGCTTCGCGGTGCTGGCCCAGGTGCGGGTGTTGCCGGCGTACCTCGTCATCGCGCTGGTGCTCGCGTTCCTCACCACGCCGTTCCTGGGCGCCACGCGAGGGCTTCGCTTCGTCGGCAAGGTGCTGCTGCTCGACGTGTTGCTGCTGCTCGTGGCGCTCGGGCCCGCGCTGCTGATGAGCCCCGGCTTCTTCGACACCGTGGAGCGCAAGCTGCGCGTCGACCTCTCCTGGCTCGAGCGGGTCCACGGGCTCGAGGCGCTCTCGGTTGTCTTCGTGGTGTTGGTGCTCTTCGCGTTCGCGACGCTGGTTCGTTCGACGCGATGGCGAGTCGGGGCGCTGGTGGCGGTCGCGCTGCTGACGGCGGGGGTTCGGCACCGGCCGGCGGCTCCGAAGGCGACGCGGCTCGAGCGGCCGAACGTGCTCGTCCTCGCGGCTGACTCGTGGCGCTTCGACCGGCTTGGCGTGCATGGAAACGCCCGGCCCGGCCTGACGCCCACCCTCGACGCGTTCGCCACGCGCGCCGTCGATTTCCGTCAGCACCACGTCGCCACCGCCAGCACCCTCGAGTCGTGGACGACGCTGCTCACCGGCCAGTTTCCGCCGAAGCACGGCCTGCGCAGCATGTACCCGTCGAAGGACGAAGTGATGGCGGTGGAGTCACGCGACGACCTGCTGCCGAAGCTGCTCTCGCGCGCGGGCTACGACACCTTCGTCTCGTCGGACTGGGTGGGGAACCACTTCGACCTCGTCGACTACGGCTTTGGGCGGCGCGACGTCGGGCCCATTCAGAACTTCGAGGCGCTGCTGCTCGAGGCCACCATGCGCTCGCACGTGCTGGTGGCGGTGTTCTTCGCGGGCTTCCCGGGGGCGCTCGGCGACGTGCTGGTGCCGGGGCGTGCGTCGATGGCCTGGGCGGCGCGGCCTTCGGTGCTGACCGACCGGCTCTTCGAGGGAGTCGACGCGGCCATCGAGCGGAAGCGGCCCTTCTTCGGCGTGCTCTTCGCCAGCCCCACGCACCTTCCGTACAACGCGCGGCACCCGTTCAACACGCGCTACGGCGAACCCGGCTACGACGGCCCGCACCGCTACCAGGTCGAGGTCAGCGCGCACGAGCTCATCACCACGGGGTTCTCGCCGACGTTGCCTCCCGAGGTGATACGTCACGTTCGCGACCTCTACGACGGCGCGGTGAGCGACTTCGACGACACCGTGGGCATGGTGCTGCGCGGGCTCGAGGAGCGTGGGCTCGACGACACCATCGTCATCGTCACCAGCGACCACGGCGAAGACCTGTACGACCCGGGCTCGACGCTGGGCCACGGCACCAACTTCTTCGGTGGCGACCAGAGCACGCGCATTCCGTTTCTCGTGCGGCTGCCCCGGGGCGCTGTCGGTGTCGTCGAGTCCGTCACGCGCTCGGTGGACGTGGCGCCGACGTTGTTGTCGCAGCTGCGCCTGCCCACGCCGCCGTCGATGCAGGGCGTCGACCTGTCACCGTTGCTCAGCGGAGCGAAGCGCGAGCTCGGCCTCACCGCGTTCGCCGAGACCTGTTACCTGTTCTTTCCGAAGGCGCGCGCGATGACGGGGCTGAGCGACGAGGAGCGCGCGCAGGTGGTCGAGCTCGCCGGCGCCGTCGACACGCTCGAGGTCGACCCCTCGTTCCGACACAATCTCGTCCTCGCGCCGGCGTACCGGCAGGCCGTCATCGACGCGAAGGACCGAATGGTGCGCACGGCGACGCACAAGCTCATCGTCATTCCGGGGCAGGTGCGGCCCCTCGTTCGGCTCTACGACATGCGCGTGGACCCGCAGCAGCGTCACGACCTCGCGGGCACGGGCGCTCCTGAAGAGATGCAGTTGCTTCAGCTGCTCGAGTCGTACGGGCGCTGAGAGCTCACCATCAGCAGATGGCTGCTGTCGGCTTCGGGGCGGACCAGGGCGCCATGGTGAAGCTCGAACAGTCGCGCACGCCAGCGTTCGTCACGTTGAGCTCGAGCCAATGGGCAAGGTGATGCTCGCGTTGTCGGTGAAGCTGTCGACGGGCAAGCGCATGTGGGGCGACGGGTGACGGGCCGCAGAGGCACGCGCTCCTCTTCGTGAGGGTCAGCAGGGCAACGCGCTTGCGCTCGACGTTCCGCTGCGCGCGCTCTCGGGAGAGCTGACGGCGGGTTCGTCGCGGTGGTGGGCATCGGCGAGTCGGCGCAGCAGGAGTCACGCTGGCGAGGCGGCGGGCGGCAGCTGCGAGAACAGCACCGGCCCCGCGCGGTTTCGTTTCGCGGCGTACATCGCGCCGTCGGCGTGACTCAGCAGCAGCTGCGCCTCGGGGCCATCTTCGGGGAAGAGCGCGACGCCGATGCTGACGCCGATCGACACCGTCACGCCTTTCACGTCAGCAGGAGCCGTGAGCGCAACGCCGAGCGTCGTCAGCACGCGGAGCACCGCCTGCTCGTTGCCGGCCTCGAGCATCAGCAGCAGGAACTCGTCGCCGCTGCGCCGGCACACCGTGTCGCCCGCCCGGAGGCCGGACTTGAGCCGCTGCGCCACCAGCTCGAGCACGCCGTCGCCGACGTCGTGGCCGTGCGTGTCGTTGAGGCTCTTGAACTGGTCGAGGTCGAGGAACGCGACCGCCAACCGCCAGCCGTGACGGCGCGCCTGCGCGAGGCCCTGCTTCAGGCGGTCGTTGAAGAGGGTGAGGTTCGGCAGCCCCGTGAGCGGGTCGTGCATGGCGTCGAAGCGTGTCTGCTTCTCCTGGCTCTTGCTCGCGATGAGCGCCTTGTTGAGCTCCTTCACCTCGCGGCCCAGCTGCGCGCGCTCGTCAGATTCGGCGCTCAGCGCGACGGTGACGGCCGAGAGCTCGTCGGCGCACTCCTGCACCTTCACTTCGACGTCTTCGCTCTTCGTGAGCGCGCGCTCGATGTTCGGGCTGGCCGATTGGTCCTGGAGCTCGTCTTTGAGCACCTCGTTCACCGTCGACAGCTCATCGGCGCAGGCTTCGACCTTGTCCTTCACCTGCTCGGTCTGCGCACGCACCTGCTGCAGGGGGGCGTGTTTCTTCCTGGGCTTCTTCGAGGCGGTCATGGGTCTCCCGCCTGCCCAACACGTCCCGGGGCCCGCTGTTCCCGGAACCTTCACTCCATCACTTTGACCGACCTCCACGAGAACGGAGAGCGCCGCACGGCGAGGTCGAGGAAGTCGTCGTTCCACGGATCAGGGGCCGTCGGCATCGTCGCGCTCCTGCCCGGGGCGGAAGAGGCGTGCGGGCCACTGGGCTCTCGGCTTGAGCTCTTCGTTCCCGCCGCTCAGCAACCAGAGCGAGCGCGTGAGCTGTTGCACGGCGAGCCACGCCTCCTCTGGCGTGAGTTGGAGCGCCTCGGCTTCGCCAGGGTCAGGCCCGCGCACCAGTCGTGCCGTCCATTGGCTGCGCTCGAGGGCCCGCTGCTCTTTCGAGGTCATCGGGGCAGCGCGTCGTGCCCGTGCCGCTCAGCTCCACAGCTCGGCGTCTTCGAGCACTGTCTGCAGCGGCAACCGCACCGTGAAGGTCGAGCCCTTGCCCGGCTCCGAGGTGAAGCTGATGGAGCCGTGGTGACGCTCCATCACCGCCCTCGCGACCGCGAGTGACTGGCCCTGGCCCGCGCCGACGTCTCGCGTGGTGAAGAAGGGCTCGAACACGCGCACCTGCACGTCGACTGGCATGCCGCAGCCATCGTCGCTGACGCGCAGCACGGCCTCGTCTCCTTCGACGCGCGTGCTCACCGAGATGTGCCCCTGTTTGCCGATGGCGAGCTCGGCGTTCGAGAGCAGCGAGTCGAGCACGCGGGCAAGCGCCGCCTGGTCGCAGACGATGGGAGGAATCGGCTCGAAGTCGGTGACGATGGCCACGTTGGCGCGTCGGCGCACCACGTCTTCGAAGACGGGGACCAGCGTCGCGACAGACGTCACCTCGACCGCTTCACCGTCAGACGGCGCAAGCTGCTTCAGGCTCTGCACGAGCGCGGTGAGCTGGGCGTGGCCCTCCTTCAGCGCGAGCAGGGCGTCACCGAGGTCCTTGCGCAGCATGCCGAGGTCGACGTCGCGCGCGGCCCGCTTCGTCGGAGCGCTCGCGTCGCCAGCCATCGCCGCATCGAACAGCGGGCTCAGCAGCTCGAAGGACTCGCCGACGAAGCGCCCGTTGTCGCCCATGAACTGGAGCGGCGTGTTCATCTCGTGGGCCACGCCCGCCGCCAGCGTCCCGACGGCCTCGAGCTTCTTCGCCTGCGAGAGCCGCTGCTCGACGTTGCGCTGGTCGGTGACGTCGCGGCCCACGCCGTAGAGGCGGTTGCCGCTGCCATCGGTGGCGAGCTGCCAGTGCACCACGCGCGTGTTCCCGTCGGCGGTCACGATGTGCAGCGACAGGGGCACCTGCTCGTTCGTGCGCAGCATGCTGGTGAGGGTGGCGCGCGCGGTCTCCTGGTCGTCGGGGCTGACGAGGTCGAGAAAGGAGGCCCCGCGTGAACGCTGGAGCGAATACCCGAACGACAAGAACGCAGTGTTCAGGTGGCGAATGCGCAGCGACTCGTCGAGCACCACCAGCAGGTCGGCACTGAGGCGGAAGAAGGCCTCGAGCTCGCTCTCGGAGTCCGCCGCGCGCACGTCGTCGATGACCGATAGACGGGTCGACAGTGCGTCGAGGAGCTCGCTGACCCCCGGTGCGGGTGGATCATCTCCAATCCACCGCTTCGCCTCGGCTGCGAGCACCGGGTGGATCCGGCTCGCCATCTCATGCGCTCGCGGTGGAGAACTCCGGTGTGGCCTCGAGATCCGAGGCGATGACGGCACGAACTGACAGCTTCAGGGGTGCCAGCCGCGCGAGCACCAGCGGCGTGATGCGCACGCCTGCGGGAGCGACCTCGACTCCCGCCTCGCTCAGCAGCGGCTCGACCAGGCGCATGCCCGCGGCGAGCTCTTCGACTGGCAGGCTGTGGGGCGCGTGTGGCTGCAGCCGGCTCTCGATGTCGCGCAGCGCGGTGGCGAAGCGCTCGTCGATGAGGCCCTCACGGTGCAACCCCTCGATGCGTTCCCGCCACGGCCCGTTTCGGCCATCGACCGAGATCGCGACCTGCACCACACGTGTTCCGACCCGCAGCGGTTGGCCGCGCGGCGCCGCGAGCTCCTGCAACATCACGTGCGAGGCGTCGTCCTGCACCGAGCCGGCGAGCGAGAGCACCGCCGCGTTGACGAGCTTCGGGTCGCACTGGGGGTCGAAGCAGGCGCGGGCGGCGTCGAGCACGGCGGTCGATTCGATGGAGAGCACGTCTCGCAAGCCCAGGTGTTCAGCCAGCGCACGGGCCGTTCGCCGAACCCGGGCGGCACGGCCCCACGCAGGCACCGACGAGAGCGCGAGCAGGTCTTCGGCGCGGTCGATGACGCTGCGCTCGATGGCCTCACGTTGACGACGCTCCTCCTGCTGCAGGCGGAAGTGCGCCATGGCCGCGCTGACGATGTTGCGCAGCTCGTCGAAGTCGACTGGCTTCGCGATGAAGCGGTAGATGCGCCCGTGGTTGATGGCGCTCACCACCGCCGTCAGGTCGGCCTGGCCCGTCAGCAGAATGCGCACGGCGTCGGGCGCGAGCAGCTTGGCCTCGGAGAAGAACTCGGCGCCATCCATGCCCGGCATGCGCATGTCCGAGATGATGATGGAGAAGTCCCGGTCCTTCTTGAGCAACGTCAGGGCCTCGTCGCCCGAGTTGGCCGTCACCACTGGAACGAGGCGGCGGAGGTTTCGTGACAGACCGGCGAGGAGCTGAGCGTTGTCGTCGACGAGCAGCACTCGGCCAGGGTTCTCGAGATGGTTCATGTGGAGCCTCGTGGACCGGGTCAGCAAGTCACGGGCCCGGTGGAAGACACGACAGTCTGGCGATCAGCGAGGGGTCAGGGTGACGAGGTGGGTCTGACGACTCCCACCAGCTGCGTCAGGCCGACCCACCAGGAAATCCACGAACTCCCTGCATCCGGTAGAAGGGGTGAATGGCGGAGGCTCCCTACACGACGGTCGCGCGCTCGCTGGTCGCGGTCGCCGAGTCACTCAGCAAGACGTTCGCGAGCCGGCCGGTCGGTGCCGGCAAGCGCGTGCTGCAGGTCAAGGAGCCGCTGGGCCCCAGCAGCGCCGGCGGCAAGCTGAGCCGGCAGGTGGTGGCGCTGGCGAACGCGAGCTCGAGCATCGCCATCGGCTGGCTCGACGTGGTGAACGGCCAGTGCGGGCTCAAGGAGTACCCGATGCTGAAGCTCTCCAACGAGCTGCGCGGCTCGGGCGCGCTCGACTTCACCGCCGATGACTACGCCGCGTTCACAGCGCTGCTGTCGTCCGAGCTGTCGGGCCTGGGCGTGAAGCTCACCGTCGACGTCATCGATACCAGCGAGCTGATGACCGAGAAGACGGCGGTGCCCGGTGGCGCGAAGCGGCGCGTCGACCCGGTCGTGCTCGTGCTCGGCGGCGTGGTGGCGTTGCTGCTCGCGATTGGCGCCGTGCTGTTGATCAGCTGAGGCACGAAGCCTTTTCCCTTCTGAGGGGGCCGTGGTGTCTGATGGCTCGATGCCCCGCTCCGCCGTGCTGCTCCTGCTTGGCGCGCTCGCCTGCTCCGGCACCACGCTGCCCAACCTCGACGACGCCGTTCGCGACTCGTCGAGCGTGCTTCCGGTCTTTCCCGGCGCCGAGGGGTTTGGCACCGACACCAGCGCAGGCCGCAAGGGCGCGGTGTTGGTCGTCACCACGCTCGCCGACTCGGGAGAGGGGTCGCTGCGGTGGGCGCTCTCGCAGCCGGGGCCACGAACCGTCGTCTTCGAGGTTGGCGGTGTCATCGAGACGAAGACGTCGCTCGAGGTGCACGAGCCGTTCATCACCGTGGCCGGCCAGACGGCTCCAGCTCCCGGCATCACGCTCTTCGGCGCGGGCTTGAGCATTCAGACGCATGACGTGCTGGTGCAGCACCTGGCGTTCCGACCGGGCGACGCACCTGATGGCCCCGACCCCAACGACCGCGACGCGCTGCAAATCATCGGCAACGCCCGCGGCCTCGAGGTCTTCAACGTCGTCATCGACCACGTGAGCCTCTCGTGGGCCATCGATGAGGGGTTCAGCACCTGGTACCCGGGTGTTCACGACGTCACCGTCTCGAACTCGCTGGTGGCGGAGTGTGTGGATGCCTCCATTCACCCGAAGGGGAAGCACTCCAAGGGGTTCCTCATCGGAGACCACACCCGGCGCTTCGCGATGCTTCGAAACCTGCTGGCGCACAACGACGACCGCAACCCGTTCATCAAGGGCGACACGAGCTCGTTGGTGGTGAACAACTTCGTCTACGACCCGGGTCGGTGGCCCGTTGGTCTGTTCGACGAGGAGGGCTCGGGACCTTCGCTGACGACGTTGCAGGGGAACGACTTCGTGCTCGGGCCGTCGAGCAACCGCGACGACCACACCATGCTGATCAGCCCGTCGATGAAGACCGGCACGCGGGTTCACCTCGCCGACAACCGCGGCTGGGACCTGCAGGAAGGTCAGCAATCGCTCGTCGACGCAAAGCCTGGGCACCGAGTTCAGTTCGTCGACGCGCCCACGGTGAGCGTGAAGCCGCTGACGGTGCTGCCGGTCGCCATGGTCGAGGCGCGGGTCGTGGCGAACGCAGGCAGCCGGCCCCGGGCACGCGACGCGGTCGACGCGCGCATCATCTCGACCGTCACTGCTCGGAGCGGGCGCATCATCGACCGCGTGAGCGAGGTCGCCTTCACACCTCCGAGCCCGACGCGCATGCCGCTCGTGTTGCCGGCCGAGCCTGCGGGTGACGCGGACGGCGATGGGTACACCAACCTCGAGGAGTGGCTGCACGAGCGGAGTCGTGCCGTGTCTGCCGAGTAGCCCCAGTCAGCGGAGCAACGTTCCCATCCACCGGTCCCACGCGCTCCAGTAGAGGCCGTAGTTGCCACGAACCTGCAGGTGATGCTGGTTGTGCATGGTGGCGAAGTTGAGCCACTTGAGCACCGGGTGCCGCTGCCACGACACGGGCCACGGTTCGACGCCGCAGTGGCCCATCACGTTGATGCCGATGGCGAGGAACGAGAACACCAGCCACACGAGCGACGGCACCGGCACGAAGCGCACGATGGGCACGGCCCACACCACCTGCACCACCGCGTCGAGCGTGCCGAACGAGAGCGCCGCGAAGGGTGACGGGTTTCTCGACTGGTGATGCACCGAGTGCAGCCAGCCGTAGACGCGCGGGTGATGGGCGAGCCGATGCGCCCAATAGAAATACGTGTCGTGCACGACGAGCAGGAACAGCAGCCACGCCGAGAACTCGAGCGCTGCGCCGACGCCCTTCTGCTCGAGCTTCACGATGGGCAGGCCCGCGTAGACGACGCCGAACAGGGTGCCGAAGACGAGCGCCGAGCGAAGCGACGTCCACAGCTCGCGCACGACGTCAGCACGCTTGAAGTCGATGGGCTGGAGCCGCTTCGCCTTCGTCCACGGGTTCGACTTCCACGACCAGAAGAAGAGCCACGCTCCGCCCGCCGCGAGCAGGTAGCGCACCGCGTGCAGCGTCACCAACGCCGCCATCATCGGCAGCACACCCGTCGTGTCCAACGTCACGCAGGCGACGCTACTGCACCAGGTGCCAGTCGAGGGTCGCGTTGCCGACTTGAAAGCGGTCAGCGTCTTCGAGGCGATGACTCCGCACGTCCTGGCGCCGCCGCAGGTCGTGGATGCCGTTGGAGCTGCCGCAGTCGATGAGATGGGCCACGCCGTCGACCGAGAGCAACGCCGCGTGCACGCGCGAGACGTGGTTGTCGGGGATGAGCACGTCACACCGCTCTTCGCGGCCGATGAGCACACCGCGGCGAATGAGCTGCTCGTCGATGGAGGTCGTGAAGACGCCGGTCGCGAGCCGCAGCGTCAACACGCCGACGGCAGGAGAGGCCGTCTTCATCCACGACCAGCGGCCCGCCTGCGGGCTCGGTGGCACTTCGTCGAAGCGTCTCCACGCGGCGTCGAGCTGCTCGGGAATCATCACCTGCAGACCGGTCGGCACGCAGAAGAACGAGAGCTGCGCAGTGCGGAGGAGCACCGGCTGCTCCGACTGGGTCACGTGTTGTGGGCCGAGCGCCGTGTGCAGCCCGCCCGGCGTCTCGAGGTCGATGGCCGAGAAGCGCACGCGACCCTCGACGAGCCGCACCACGAAGAGCACGTGGCGCAGGGAAAGCGCTTCGTCTCTGGTGATACTCAGGTCGACGAACTGATGACGGCCGAGCGTTCCCGCGCGCACGTCGTCGGTCGCTGCGAGCCACATGCGGCCCACGAGCCCGCTGGTCGCGTGCACCGCGAACACGAAGAGTCCGTGGCGGCGCTCTTCCTGGCAGGCGCTCCAGAGCTGACGGTGCAGCCGCTCGTAGTGTTGTCGGGGCGTGTCGGCGAGCTGCGAACCGTGCACGAACGTGGCGCTGCGGTGGCCTGCCTGCCCGTCGGCGTCCATCACGCGAACGATGCGGGTGTGCCCGCTCATGACAGGCCCCTGCTGGTCAGTGATGGGCAGGACTGATCAGCGATGAAGCAGTGCGTGCTCCAGAGTGGCGCAATCATGAAGGCTCCCAGGTGATGGAGCCTCGGAGTTCCAAGCACCGTGCCGTGCAGCGCCAGCGGAAGTCAGCGGTTGCAGGACGCGTCGATGGCGGTGTTGCGCGAGCAGCCCGACGGGTCGAGCGGCGCTTCACGCGCGCACTTGCTCTCGCACGAGAAGTTGCACGCCTGCATGCAGCGCATGAACGCTCCGCTGCAGCGGTCGACGGCCGCGGCGGAGGGGCAGGAGTAGCCCGCGCCGTTGATGCAGCAGGTGGCCGAAGCCGAGCCCGTTGTCGTGGTGGTCGACTGCACCGCCGACTCGTTCACCGTCACCGACATGTTCGGCACCATCGCGCCTCCGATGGAGATGGTGGCTCCGGGCGCCGTCACCGTCGTGGTCGTCGTCGTCTGAACCGGCGTGACCGCGGGCTGCATCACCACCACCGGCGGAGGCATCATCATCGAGCGGCTCGCCATCGCGATTTGCCAGAGCTGATCAGCGCGAACCTTCGCGGCGTTGAAGCGCGCCTGCTGCTCCTGCTCGGGTGTGTTGCCGGGCAGGTTGACGAGCAGAATGAAGTCCTGCTCGTTGGCGCTGTTCTGCCATGAGAGCTGCGTTCCATCTTCGAGCGTGGTGACGGCGCCGCTCACGCCACGAAACGACTCGAGGTTCTGGCCGACCGACGCCGAGATGAGCGCGGGCACCATCGCCTGGCCCTCCGAGGGCGTGAGCGGCAACTGGTAGACGCGCATGGTGGCGCAGCTGACGGCGAAGAGCGCGAACGAGGCAGCGACGAGGCGTTTCATGAAGGCTCCAGAAGGCGTGGGGACGCGCACCATACGCGTCCAACGCCTTGACGACCGGCAAACCGAAAGACCCGGAACGTCCGTAGAGTGGGTTTGGGAGGAGTCGCGATGCGCCCTGTCCTGGTCCTGGTCCTGGTTCTGCTCGCGAGCTGCTCTGCTCCCCCGACTGCTCCGTGCGGGCCTGAGACGTGTGATGGGTGCTGCTCCGCTGAGGGGAGCTGCGAAAGCGGATCGTCGAATCGCTCATGTGGCAGAGCGGGTCTTCGTTGTGGCGTCTGCCTGGGCTCGCTCCAGTGCGTCAATGCGGTTTGCGTCGTCCAGGGCACTGGAGGCGGATCGAGTGGTGGCTCGTCGGCAGGTGGCTCGTCGGCAGGTGGCTCGTCAGCAGGTGGCTCGTCAGCAGGTGGCTCGTCGGCTGGTGGCTCGTCGGCAGGTGGCTCGACGGCAGGCGGCTCGTCGGCAGGCGGCTCGTCAGCAGGAGGCTCGACGGCAGGCGGCTCGTCGGCAGGTGGCTGGTCGGCAGGTGGCTCGTCAGCAGGAGGCTCGTCAGCAGGCGGCTCGTCAGCAGGCGGGTCGTCAGCAGGCGGCTCGTCAGCAGGCGGCTCGTCAGCAGGGGGCTCGTGCGCAGGTGGCTCGTCAGCAGGTGGCTCGTCAGCAGGCGGCTCGTCAGCAGGCGGCTCGTCAGCAGGCGGCTCGTCAGCAGGCGGCTCGTCAGCAGGTGGCTCGTCAGCAGGTGGCTCGTCAGCAGGTGGCTCGTCAGCAGGTGGCTCCAGCGGGCCGGGCGATGGCGGGGTGCCCAATGGCGAGTCTTGCGCAACAGCACAGCCGCTGCGCTTTGGCCCAACCTTCGACTACGGCGGCCTCCGTCTAAGGCGGGGCATCGTCAACGCATCGACGCTCAATGCCTCTGACGACCATCAGGGCACGTGTGCCGGAGCAGGCGCGCCCGAGCTCGTCTACTCCTTCGACCTCTCGACGACGCATCGCCTCGAAGCCTCGATGGTGTGGTCGGGCGTCTTTGCGAACCCCGCGCTCTATCTCCGGGCCGCGCCCTGCACGCCGGGACTGGCCCAGCTTGCGTGCAACACCAGCACTTCCGCCCCGCCGACAACGTCGTCCATCACGGCTCCCTCGCTGGTGCCAGGCGCCTACTTCCTCTTCGCGGATGGCCGAACCACCGGCCACCGTGGGCCCTTCGAGCTCACGGTCGACCTCTACGAGCTGCCGGACGCAGGGACCTGCGCGACTCCACACCCGCTCACCTTCAGCGGTGGCGTGGCGAGAGCCGAGGGCAACACGCGCTTCCTGAATGACGGGTTCACCGCGACGTGTGCTCCGAGCGGTGGCGGCGGAGAGCACGTGTATCGCTTCGACAACCCGTCTCCGCAGGATTTGACCCTCACCGTCAGCGCGCCAGGTGGCGCTCCGATTCTCTCACTCGTCCAGGGCGTGTGCGCTGGTGCGGGGGTCTCGTGCAGCATCGGACCGCCGAATCGCCAGGTGACGGTGCCCGGCCTCGCTGCTGGCACCTACACTCTCGTGGTCGAAGCGCAGGCACCCTTCAACGCGAGCGAGTTCGCGCTGATGGCGACGCTCGGAGCCGTCGATGCAGGGTCGTTGCTCTCTGGAGATACGTGCTTCAACCCAGAGCCGCTCAACCTCTCGAACGGCACCTCTGGCACCGCCTCGGTGACCGCGACCACCACGGGCTATTTCAAGGAGACGGGCACCAACGCGTGCTCGAGCGGGGGGGCCGATCGCATCTTCACGTTCGAGACCACGAGCCAACGCACGATCACGGCCACCATCACCAGCACGACATCAGGGTTTCGGCCGACCCTCATTCACCGCAGAGACCTCTGCCCGAACGAGCGCGCCAACGATTCCTGCCGCGAGACGGCGGCTGACGGAGGCCTGCCGGTGCTGACAGTCACCGCTCCGGCGGGGCGGCACTACCTCGTGGTCGACGGCGCGTGGGCCGAGGCGGGCGACTTCACCCTGCAGGTCAGCGTGCAATGAGCTGCCGTTCAGCAACTCGTGCATCCGAAGCGGGGTTCTCGTAGTCAACGCCAGTGCGCCTGCTGTCGCTCTCGTGCGAGTCCTTTCGCAACCTCGGTCAGGTGTCGGTGACGCCGTCTGCGCGCACCACCATCGCCGTCGGTGAGAACGGGCAGGGCAAGACGAACCTGCTCGAGGCGCTCTACTACCTGGCGACGCTCAAACCCCTGCGAGCCAACACGCTCAAGGAGCTCGTTCAGTTCGGCGCGGGCCGTGCGCGCGTGCAGGGACGGTGGCTGCTGAACGGCGCAGAGCGTGACATCGCGGTCGAGGTCTCGCACGGCACGCGCACCGCGTTCGTCGATGGAAAACGCGCGGCCTCGCTCGAGTCGTACTTCGGCGGCGTGTCGGTGGTCGCCTTCACGCCCGACGACTTGAGCATCGTGAAGGGCGGGCCCGAGGGGCGGCGCACGTTCCTCGACCGCAGCGTGTTCAACCGCTTCCCCGCGTACCTGCAGGAGAGCCGCGAGTACGCGAAGGCGCTGAAGAGCCGGAACCGGTTGCTGAAGGAAGACGCTCCGCACTCGCACCTCACCGTGTGGGACGAGACGTTGTCGCGGGTCGGAGCGCGGTTGCTCGTGCGCCGGCGCGCGTTGCTGGCCGAGGTGGTGCCGCGCGCGGTGGCTGCGTTCGCGCACATCGGTCGCATCGAGGCGAAGGCCACGTTCATCTACGAGCCGTCACACCTCGACGTGCCGTTCGCGACGGCGAGCGAGGCCGAGCTGCAGTCCGCGCTTTCGAAGGCGCTGGAAGTTCGGCTCGTGCGTGACGTGGAGCGCGGCCACACCTCGGTGGGTCCGCACGTCGACGACCTCGACGTCTCGCTCGGAGAACACGCGGCCCGCCAGTACGCGTCGCAGGGCCAGTCGCGCGCGCTCGTGCTCGCGTGGAAGGTGGCGGAGATCGAGAACCTGAAAGAGACGAACGGGTTCCTGCCGATGCTGTTGCTCGACGATGTCTCGAGTGAGCTCGACCCCGAGCGCAACGCGTTCTTGATGCAGTACCTCGCGGACTCGGGCGCGCAGACGCTGCTGACGACGACCGATGCCGAGCTGGTGCGCCGCGCCGCCGGAGCCGAGACGACGTGGCTGAAAGTGAAGAACGGCGTCGTCAGCCCCGCGTGACGAAGACGTCACGCACCACCTGCGTGACCAGCTCACGAAGCCAGCGGTGGGCGTCGTCTTTCTGGAATCGCTCGTGCCACGCGAGCGCGAAACGAACCGTGGGGAGTTCGATGGGTGGCGCTGCCGACTCGAGCTTCATGACCTTCAACGCATGGTTCACCAGCGGTACTGGCGCGTTCATCAACAGGTTCGTCGTGGTGAGCGCGAGCAGGCCCGCGAGGAACCCCGGCACCTCGAGGCCCACGCGTCGGGTGAGGCCCTTCTTGCCGATGTGCGCCTCGAGCAGGTTGGCGCCGTCGTTGCCCGTACGCACCACGACGTGAGGAAACGCGAGCCACGCGTCGACGGTGAGCTTCTTGTGGAAGACCGGGTGCCCGACGCGCCCGACGACCGCGAACCGGATGTCTCCCATCACCTTCGAGACCAGGCCTGGCTCAAGGAAGTGCGAGGGCACGAGGGCGACCGACGGGGCCTCCGCGGCCAGCGTTCGGGCGAGCGAGGGTGACAGGGGCCTCAGGCGAAGCGTGACGCCAGGTGCGCTCTTCGAGAGGCGCTCGGTGAGTCCGGCGCCCAGCGGCGTGAGCAGGTCAGGCAGCAGCACGTCGAACGAGAGCTTCGCCCGCGATGGGTCGAACGCCGCGGTGGGCGCCGTGAGTGCCCGCAACTCGCGCAGCCGCTCGGCGAGCGGCTCGGCCAGCGCAGCCGCCCTCGGGGTCGGCACCAGCGTATTGCCCTGCCGAACGAACAGCGGGTCGCGAAAGTGTTCCCTGAGGCTGGCGAGCCGGTGGCTCATCGACGACTGGGTGATGCCGAGGCGCTGGGCGGCGCGCGTCACATTCCCTTCTTCGAGCAGCGCGTGCAGCGTGACCACGTCTGGAAGATCGTCGGTCGTCATCGACAATGACCATGCCACGGATGAAGGGCATCGATTGGCGGCATGTCGTGCCGGACGGCAGAACTGCGCCATGACCACCAACCACCCGCGCCTCACCGCCGGACAACGCCTCGCTCCTTTTCAGCTCGAGACCCTCGCGCATGGCACCCTCGAGGTGCCTCAACGCCGATGGGTTCATCTGCGCTTCATGCGCTTCGCCGGCTGTCCCGTCTGCAACCTGCACCTGCGGCGGTTCTCGAAGGAAGTCGAGCGGCTCCGGACCTCTGCCATCACGAGCGTCTCGTTCTTTCACTCTCCGAAGGCGTCGATGCTGCCGTACCAGGCCGAGCTGCCGTTCCCCATCGTCGCCGACCCCGAGCGTCGGTGGTTTCAGGCCTTCAGCGTCGAGCGTTCGATCACGGCGGTCATGAACCCGCTCGTGTGGCTGAGTGCGCTGGGCGGCATCGCGTCGGGCCCGACGAACCCCTTCGAGCGCGGCGGCGAGCAGGACGGACTGCCTGCCGAGTTCCTCGTCGATCCGTCAGGCGTCATCGTCGCCCTGCACTACGGGCGCTGGGCCGATGACCACTGGTCGATGAACGAGCTGCTGGCGCGCGTGGAGGAGGCTCAGTCGAGCGCCCAGGTCACCGACGCGATTCGCCACTGAAGGCCGTCGCGCACCATCGAGAATGCGTTCGTTCCCGAGCGCTGCATGGCTTTGGTCACGCGGTGGCGAACCGAGAACTGGCTCATCGCCACCGCGACCGAGCCGTGGCGTTCGATGAGGTAGCGCTGGTCTTCGAGCTCTTCGATCTCGGCGAAGGCGTCGTGCAGGCCCGCGAGCCAGGACTCGACCGTGTGAATGGTGATGGGGTCGACGGCGCGCACGAGTGTGGCGGTGGGGATGAAGAGGGGACGGAGCACCTCGACGTTGGCGGCCTGCAGGCCCACGTAGAGCGCGTCGACGAGTTCATGAGGCGATGCAGCCATGCGCGCACGGTAGCTGATTCAGAGAATATGGTTCGTTCGTCATGACTGACCGAACGTGTGTGACGTTGTTCGTGCCCGGAACGCCGAAGACGCTGGCTGCGTGGAAGAGCGCGCTGGCGAAGAAGAAGCTGACGGTTTCGGGTGGGGTGCTCAGTGGGCTTGGGTTCGACGTGCAGGTCGAGTTCGTCGAGAACGATGGAGCGTTCGGCGAGGCGTTCTCGTTCGGCACGGTCGAGGCTGATCAACTCGCGGAGATCGACGCGGCTCCGGGTGCGCTGGTGTTGTCGTTGCCGGTCGAGCTGCACCATGGGCGGAAGGTGATCTCGAAGCTGGCGAAGGCGCTCGAGGCCTGTGGAGCGCTGGCCATTCGAATCGAACAGTCGAAGTTGGGCTTCGCCATCGAGCGGTGGCGGGAGTTGATGGACGCGGATGATCCGTGGGCGCTCTATCGGCTCGCGGTGGTGATGCTGGGTGGTCGCGAGACGGTGAACACGTGCGGCATGCAGGTGTTCTCGTTGCCCGATGCGCAACTGGCGCTCGATGACGAGACCGATGCCGCGGCGGCGAACGAATTCCTCGGGTCGTTGAACGTGTACCAGCTCGCGGAGGATCCGCTGTTGCTCACGGGGCATCGCTTCGCGTCGGATCCCGAGACGCCGCAGCGCGTGCTCGTGCGATGGCCTGACGCGACGTACGGAGCTGATCACGCGTGTCACAACCCGTTCGGTGTCTGGCGCGTCGGAGCTGTGGACAGTCCTCCGCGGCCGCCGAGCGAGTTGGCCTACGTGTTCATGCCGACGCTCGCGGCCGTGTTGACTGCCGCAGAGAAGAAGGCGGGGAAGAAGCTGACGAAGAAGCAGGTCGAGGCCATTCGCGACGAGGCCGCGTGCATGACGATGGATCATCGCGACGCGCAGCGCATGGAGCGCAAACGTGGTTACGCCGATCTCGAACCATCCCTCGCGTGGGAGCAGTGGCAGGTGCTGCGGAGTCAAAGATGATCGGGGAGGTTCGCTCCATGAGTGACGACACGGCGTGGTCTCATCTTTTGCAGACGTTCGGAGCCGGAAAGCGCTTCGAAGACGCGCTTCCAGGGCTTCAGTCGTTTGGTCTCAACGGCGAAGACATCGGCGTTCTGTTGAACAACCCATCATCCGAGCTGTACGCATGGATGCTCGATGGAGCGGGTGACACGCCGGTATCGCTGAGCGCTGTGGAGTCGCCTCCTGACGCTCCGCTGCCTCCTCGGCGCACAGGTGAACGCGGCTTCTTTGGCTGGCTCCGTGGCACTCCCGCCATCGAGGGACTGGGACTCTTCACCTCCACAGATGTTTTCGAGCTGCGCGGCGTGCAGTTCGCAGTGCTGCCCGAGCCACTTCGCCCGGTGGTGTTTGGCGATCTCGTCGAGGTCCGGGTTCTGGCCCTGAACTGCACCTCGGTGCCCCAGTTCCTCACCGTCGGAATCACCGCACAGCAAGGGCTGGTTCAGAGCCCGAGGAAGTACGTGCTCTCGCTCGACCCCGGGGTCGTGTCGATGGCTGTCCTCGCCCTCCGCATTTGTCCCTCAGGGCCTGGCGTCGTGCGCTTGGACCCGGTGTTCGATGTCGACGAGGTGACGGCCATGCGACTGCTGAACTTCTCCGCTCGCCCCTATGCCAAGCCGGTCCAGGAGCTGCTCTCGGCCGTAGCGAGCGTGACGGTCGTCGCTGCTGCCGCAGGGCTCACACCGGTCTATCTGGTGTCGAAGAGCTCAGGCGGCAGCCCCGACCCGATTCGGCTCAGACCAGACCTGACGCAGTCGCTCGTCGCTTCGCCCCCGCGGCCGGCGGCGCTCTGGCGATTGGAAAAGCTCAGATGACTGGCTGTTCCTACGGCGACGTTCCCATCAGCTTGAGCGCTGCATCGATCTCCGCGAGCAACAGCGCATTCGACCCGCTCTTCACGCACGCCTCGCGCGCCTGATCGACCAACACCTTCGCGCGAACACGATCTCCCCGCGCCCACACCAGCCGGCCCAACAACAACTCTCCACGCGCTTGCGGCACTGACGGTGTCTGACCGACCGCTCCGCGCAGCGCCTCCTCGAGTCGCGCCGTCGCCTCCGTCGTCTTCCCCAACGCCTGCAGCTCGGTCGCAGCGCCGACCTCAGCGCGGAGCCGAATCGACGGCGGCACTTCGACCAGAAGCACCTTCTCGAACTGCTCCAGCGCCTCGGCATGTCGACCCGCCGCGCCCAGCACGTCGCCGAGATACGCCATCGTCTCGAGCGTCAGCGGATGCGTCGGCCCCGGACCCGCACTCAGAATCTGCACCGCGCGCTCCATGCCCGCGATGGCCGCCGCGTGTTCTCCCCGGAACGACTGCGCGACCGCGACGTGAATCAGCGAAATCGCAATCTCGGGATGACCCGGCGGCAAGACCCGCTCGCGCAGCACGAGCCCCTTCTCGGCCGTCTCTGCCAACTGCTTCATGTCGCCGCGCGCATCGAAGAGGTTGGCCAGGTTGTCCCACGCCATCGCCACGCGCGGATGTTCTGGACCCAACGCCCGCTCGTACACCTCCCGCGCGCGCCGATACGACGCCTCGGCTTCATCGAGCCGGCCCAGCTCGACCAGCGCGTTGCCCAGGTTGTTCAGCGACGCCGCCACGAGCGGGTGCGCAGGTCCGAGCGCCTTCTCTCTCAACGGCAACGCCAGCCGATGTCTCGCGAGCGCCTCCTCGGCCTTGTGCTGCGCCATCAACACACTCGCGGCGTGGTCGTTCAGGTCGCCCTCGAGGTCCGGCCGCGAGCCGATGCGCGCGATGGCTGCCTTCGCGTGCTTCTCCCAGACTCCAGCCGCGTCGGCCTTGCCGCGCCGTGCTCCCGAGACCAGCACCAGCCGCACGGACGACATCGCGACGACTTCGTCATGACGGCACGCCTCGGCTTCGAACACCGCGGCCTCGAACGACTTCTCGGCTGCGTCGAGCTGTCCGCCCGGCTCCTGCGCATCACCGAGCTGAAAGAGCAGCTCTGCAAGCAACGGCTGGTAGCCGAGCGTGCGCACGTCGGGCAGCAACCCCTCAGCGCGTTCGATGGCCTTCGCGTAGCGGCCACTGTTCCTGAGCGCCTTCACGTCGGCCACCGCGCGGCGAAGCTCTGCGACCCTGGTGGCGAGCCCGGCGTTCTCGATGGCGGGTTGATCAGACCGGAGCGCATCGAGGTCGGCACAGGGCGCCAGCACACTCAGCCCTCCCGCCGCCTGCGCCGCGCGCGCGACGATCTCGGGAGTCGCCTTCTCGAAGAGAGCGCCTTGCGCATCGAGCTCGTCACGCCGTCGCGCCAGGCACCGCATGCGGCGGTCCATCATCGCCTCCGACTGTTCGCCCGTGACGCGGGTCGCCTGGCACGCCTCGGTATGCATCGTCACCCACGCGCTCGCGTACGCATCGAGGGCATCGAACGCACGTTGGGCCGCGCTCTCGGCGCCCGGAGCCTTCGTCGCGACGAACGCTGCTTCGGCCGCACGCCGTCGCTCCGCGTCCCACACGCCGTGCAGCTTCGCTTCGGCACCGGTGCAGCGCAGCTTCGACTCCCGCGTCCACAGCGCGCCACCTGCGACGAGCGCTGCCAGGACTGCCACACCAACGACGGCACGGCCGGTCGTGACGAGCGGCTTCGCCTGCAGTTCTTCGAGGAGCGCCTCGACGTTCGGGTGGCGCGCAGATGGGTCCGTCTGAAGCCCGCGAAGCACTGCTTCACGAATGCGTCGCGGCACGTTCGACGCCGGCGGCGGAACGAGGCGCCCCTGCAGCACCGCCGACTCGAGCTCGCCCAGCGACTTGCCCTGGAACGGTCGATGACCCCAGAGCGCTTCGTAGAGCGCGATGCAGAACGAGAACTGATCAGACCTCGCGTCAGCGCTCTGCCCGCGGAACTGCTCCGGCGACATGTACGCGGGCGTTCCGGTGAGCGAACCCTCTCTGGTGACGAACGCGCTCGCGTCGGCGCGGGGAATCGTCGACTCGAGCGTCGCGGGCGCTGCGGCATCTCGCGCGAGGCCGAAGTCGGTGACGCGCGCACGGCCTGACGGCTCGACGAGCACGTTGTCTGGCTTGAAGTCGCGGTGCACGAGCTGGGCGCGATGCGCGGCGGCGAGGCCTTCACCGGCTCCGATGAAGACGGGCAACACCTGCTGCCACGTGCGCGGCTGTTGCTGCAGCCACTGAGCGAGGGTCATGCCCTCGACGAACTCCATCGCGAGGAAGACCTGCGTCTCGTGCGTGCCCGCGTCGTGAACGCCCACGACGTTCGGGTGAGACAATCTCGCGAGCGCCTTCGCTTCACGCAGCAGGCGCGCGTCGAGCGCCGTGTCGTTGCCCGTGCGCCGCACCAGCTTCAGCGCCACCTTGCGGTCGAGGCTGGGGTCCCACGCGGAGTAGACGACGCCCATCGAGCCCGAGCCGATGGCCTCGAGAATCAGGTACCGGCCGATGGCCTGGCCGCGCGCGAGCTGAGGGCCAGCTCCGCCAGCGCTCGGCAACGTCGTCGCTTCGTCGGTCCCCACGGGTCAACTCTACGCCGGGCACCCCAGACAGGCGTCAGCACTGACCGATTCGTCAGCTGACGCACCACGTCCATTGAGTACGCTGCGCGGCCTCATGTCGGCGGCGAAACACATCGTGGTCATCACAGGCATGTCGGGAGCCGGCAAGACGACGGCCATTCGTGCGCTCGAAGACTCTGGCTTCTCGTGCGTCGACAACCTGCCTGCGCCGCTGCTGCTCAAGGTGACCGAGCTCGGCGACACGCACCAGCGCCTCGCCTTCGTCATCGACGTGCGTGAGGGCGAGTTCTTGAAAGACGCTCCGCGCGTCATCGACGAAGCCCGCCGCGCCGGTCACGAGGTGCAGGTCCTCTTCCTCGACGCGTCGGATGAGTCGCTCACGCGCCGGTACTCCGAGACGCGCCGGCGTCACCCGCTCGCCGGCCGCGGCACGGTCGCCGAAGGGCTCGCGAACGAGCGCGCGGTGCTCAAGGCGCTTCGAGAGGCCGCCGAGCACGTGCTCGACACCTCGTCGATGACGGTGCACGAGCTGCGTCGGCAGGTCATCGCGCGCTTCGGTCAGGCTGCGTCGCACGAGCTCGCCGTCACCGTGATGTCGTTCGGCTTCAAGTACGGCGTGCCCAGCAACGCCGACCTCGTCTTCGACGTGCGCTTTCTGCCGAACCCGTACTTCGTGCCCGAGCTGAAGGCCTTCACCGGGAAAGACCCGCGCGTCGCCGCGTACGTCATCGACCGGCCCGACACCTGGGAGTTCCTCGACCACGCGGCCGGCATGCTCGCGTTCCTGCTCCCGCGGTATCAGAAGGAGGGGAAGTCGTACCTGACCGTCGCCATCGGCTGCACCGGAGGCAAACACCGCTCCGTCGCCATCGCGCAGGTGCTCGCCGACCGCGTGAAGGAACTGCCGGGCGGCGCCGCGACGCAGGTGTGGGACCGCGACGTCGACAAGGAGTGACGGGTCAGCGCTGATCAGCTCGGCCGACTTCCCGCCGACTGCTTCGCGTTGGCCCGCAGCCTCGGAACCGGGCCGGCGCTGCGACATCGACACAGCTCGCCCGCTCCGAAGTCACCGTCTCGAAGGGCGCGCTCGCCAGCCCCATCCGGAGTGGGCTCAGCGCTGATCATCCCGGCCGACTCGTGCCGCCTGCTTCGCGAAGGCCCGCACCTTCGAACGGGCAGGTGTGGCACTGCGACATCGACAAGGAGTGACGGCTCCGCAGCGCGACCGCTCGAAGAAGCTAGCGATCAGCCCGGTACGGTGTGAGCCGGGCCGACTCGCGCTCGCCGAACTGCGTCGCGAAGGCCCGCAGCGTGGGAAAGTCGTCGAGCGGCACCATCGGGCGGAACTCGACGTGCTCCACCAGGCAAAACAGCGACACCTCGAAGACGCTCAGGTCGCGCGGCGAGGGCAGGGCGGCGAGCACGAGGTCGAGGCGTTCTTCGAGCCAGCTCAACGCTCCGTGCAGTCCCAGCCGCGCCTTCACGAAGAACGCGTTCTCGGCGGGCAGCTTCGCGATGCGCACGCCGATGATGAGCTGCACCTGCACCGACATCGCGTGCCAGACGAGCTCCTGAGCGCTGCGCAGCAGGTCTGACGTCAGGTGGCAGGCGCGCACCATGCGCGGGTCGTCGGCCCGGCCCGCGAGCTCGACGAGCCGGTTGCAGATGTTGTCGGTGCCGTAGAGCGCGGAGTCACCGAGGTGCAGTGTGGGAATCTTGAAGGCCGGGTGGCCGCCGTAGTCCTTCACGTCGAGGCTCATCAGGTCGACCACCACGTCGAGCTCGAGCGGCAGCTTCAGCTCGTGCGCGACGATTCGCACCACGCGCGTGAAGTGCGAGCCGCTGCGGCCGGTGAGTCTCAACGTCACGGTGAGCCTCCTTTCAGGCGCTGCGCGAAGAACGACAGAATCGCGTCGCGCGCGGCGAGGGTGGGCTGGCCTGCTTCGTCGATGAGATGAGCCGTGACGACGCTGTGCGCGCAGCCCACCACCTTCTCGAAGAACGGAGGCGGGTTCGGGTTCGCCGCCGACGTGGGCAACACCGTCGCTTCGAAGCGTGGCCCCAGCGCTGCCGCGTACGCCGCGAAGCGCTGCGCCGTGCAGAAGTGGTCGCCTTCGAAGCGGTACGCGCGCACGGAGAGCCGCTCACGCTCGAGCCGCTGCTTCACGGTGGCGAGCTCGTCCGGAGAAATCTGAAGCGCCTCGGGCTGATTGAACGGCAGCGACGGTTGGCAGAGCACCGGCGCGAGCACCGCGGGCTCGAGCATCATGCTGAGGGCGAAATTTCCCGTGAAGCACATGCCGATGGCCCCGACGCCCGGGCCGCCGCGTTCTCCATGCGCCACGCGAGCGAGGCCGCGGAGCCACTGCGTGACGGGGCTCGACGCGTTGGCCGCGAACGCCCGGAACTCGGCGCTCACGCACGCCTTCTTCAACACGGCGAGTCCGCTCTCAGCCTCCGGATACGCGCCGTCACGACCGAAGAGCGACGGGAGGTAGATGGAGAAGCCGGCCTCGCGCACCCACCGTGCGAAGCGCGCGACGTGCGGGCTGATGCCCGGCATCTCGGCCATCACGATGACGGCAGGGCCGGCGCCTGCGACGAAGACGGTGCGCGTCTCTCCCTCGAGGATGATGGGTCGTCGCTCGAAGTCGGCCAATGCGTCGTCGTTCATGGCGCGCAGGGTGCGCGATGGGCGTCACTTCGACGAGTGGCGGAACCGACAATCTTCGGTCAATTCCTGCCACGCCTCCCGCGCGGGGATTCTCCGGCGACCTGACGAAACACGCGCCGGAACGCGGCGGCATCGGCGTAACTGACCTCGTCTTCGGTCAATTCCTGCCACGCCGCCCGCGCGGGGATTCTCCGGCGACCTGACGAAACACGCGCCGGAACGCGGCGGCATCGGCGTAGCCCACGCGCGCAGCGACCTCGTCGACCGAGGCCGTCGTCGTCTCGAGCAGGTGCGCGGCGTGCGTCACCCGAACGCGCTGCGCGAGCTTGTGAGGCGTCATGCCGAGGCCCGCCTGAATGCGCCGCGCGAGGGTGCGGGGAGAGACGGCCGCGGCGTGGGCCAGTTCGTCGATGGAGACCTGCCGCGCGAGGTTCGACGAGATGAACTGCTCGGCCGCCTGCACCGCCGGGTCCGACACGCGCAGGTGCTCCATCACCATGTAGCGCGCCTGCGACGGCCGGTTGTCGAGCACGAGGTAGCGGGCGACGAGCCTCGCGACGGTCGGGTTGGTGATGCGCGCGATGATGGCCAGCATGAGGTCGGCGTGCGCGAACGCAGAGCCGGCGGTCAGCACACCATCGGCTTCGACGAGCATGCGGTCGCTCGCGAGCGTCACCCGAGGAAAGCGCCGCGCGAACTCGGGCGCGAGCCACCACGTCGTCGTCGCGCGGCGTTGGTCGAGCAGCCCCGAGGCGCCGAGCACGAACGTCGCAGAGCACGACGCGGCGACGACGGCCTTCCGCTCGCGCGCTCGGACGAGCACCTCGCCGCCATGCAACACGTCGCTGCGCTCGAGCAGTCGCGCGATGGAGCGCTCGGTCGCGGCGAACACGCCGGGCAACACGATGACGTCACCCGCTCCGACGCCGCGAAGGTTCAACGCGCCGTCGACGGCGATGGGTCGGCCTGCTCCAGAGAGAACGGGCGCGCCATCGAGCGAGACCACCCGCTGGTGCAGCGCTGAGGCACGTCGTGGAGCCCTCACCAGGCCCGCCTTCGCCAGCCGCTCCGCCGTGCCGATGATGTCGAGGCCAACGCCCAGGGAACTCTCCGCGACGCCATCGAGGACGAGGTGCATGATCATGCTGGCAGGAATAGACCGAAAGTTGTCAGGTCTGCCACTCGGCCAGAGCGACTCGACCTGCGACGGTGTCGGCATGAACACGTTCGACGCCGAGCCCATCTCGCAGGTCCTCGCTGCACCCAACGCCGGAGCACGCGTCTCTCTCGGTCGCTCGTTGTGGACCTTCAGCGGAGCGCACGGTGGTCTCGTGCTCGCGATGTTGACGGCAGCGATGCGCCAGCGCGCGGCAGGCCGGCGTCTTCGACAGGTCACAGGTCAGTTCCGGCGTCCGCTCCGAAGTGAGTTCGAGCTCGAGGTCGTCGACGAGGGCCTGGGCAAGACGGTGACGTGGCTGTCGGCGCACGCGAAGGCGAAGGGTTCCGCCGCGGTCTCGGCCAGCGCGGTCTTCGCCGAAGGAGCGCTCGACCTCGCGCCTTTCGCGCCCGCGATGCCGCCGGCTCCTCCGCCTTCGGAGTGCCCGGTCTTCACGGTACCTGAGGACTTCGTGCCGTTCGCGCGGCGCACCGAGCTTCGCCCCGTGGGTACGGCGCGGCCCTACAGCGGCGGCGAGCTGCCCGAGCTCGTCACCTGGCTCCGCTTCGTCGACGACGACCTTCCACCCGATGCCGAGCGCCTCATCGTGTTGATGGACTCGCTCGCGCCTTCGTACGCGGCGGTGCTCTCGGCGCTGGCTCCGATTCCGACGGTCACGTTCTCGGTGACGCCGGGCGCAGGGCTCGCTCGGGCTTCGTCGCCGTGGCTGCTGCTCCGCGCACGCACCGACGTGTCACGAGGTGACGGCTGGCTCGTCGAGCGGCTCGACGCGTGGGCCCCCGATGGAGCGCACCTCGGCTCAGGCGAACAACTGCGGCTCGTGATGAACGTTCTCTGATCAGCCAGCACGGGACTCCTGCGTTCTTCGCGGGAGCGCGCCAGGGCTGAGTCACGAGCTCCTTCGTCCAGCATGCACGCCACCACCGCTGTGCGCTCCACTTCACGCCGTCGAGCTCAGGTCACTGCGTCGTGACGGGCGAGCGCATGCGAACCGCGAGCGCGGTTCAGTCGAGCTGCGACTCCCAGCCTGTGGAGGTGTCGAACGCCGAGGGCTTGATGTCGCCCAGCTTCATGCCGCGCGCCTGCATCGCCGCGAGCCACTTCGGCCGCGCGTTCTTCACCCGCACCAGCGTCACCCGCTCGAGCTGCCCGAGCTCACGGCAGTAGCGGTAGTGGTACTCGCCCATCAACCCGCGCTCCACCGACTCGGCCACCCGCCTCGCTGTCACGTCGTCGACGTCGCTCTCGAGGAACAGCACGTACCGCGGCGTCGGCTCGAGTGACGGAGCGAGCAACACGAACTGCACCGGCACGCGCCGCAGCGTCTCGCGCAGCACCGACTCCACCACCACCGACGACAACTTCTCGCCGCGCAGGTCAGAGGTCTTGTCGAGCCGGCCCTCGAAGCGCAGCAGCGGCAACGCGCGCCAGAAGCCCACGCACCGCACGACGTCTGGCAGGCGGTAGCGAACGAGCCCTCCGCGCGTGGTGAGAATCGGTGAGTACGCCGCGCCTTCCCGCAGCTCATCGACGAAGCGCGCAGGCCGCCGCTCGTCTTCGAGCGCCTCGAACTCGAGCAGGTGGCTCGTCACTGCGGCGACGGGCGCGGGCTGCCCCCACAGCGGAAACGAGACGACCCCTTCGGTCGCGAGCAGCCCTTTGCCCTGAAGCGGCGTGCGCGGAAAGAAGCGCCGAAGCCCCGGCACCGCCTCGGCGGCCCACGCATCGGTCCAGCACGAGATGACCTGGAGCGACGGCCACAACGCCTCGCCCGACAAGCCGCCGCTTCGTTCGAGCGCCGCCTGAAGCGCGAGGCGGCGGCGAGGCGACAGTCGTGACTCCAGCGTCGTCCACCGAGACAGCAACGCCTCGAGCAGCACCGTGAGGAACGACGGGTTCCAGATGCTGATGAAGCCGAGGTCGTCACACTCGATGAGGTGCAGCAGCGTCTCGTCTCGCCAGCGCTCGACCGTCTTCGCCTTCGTCACCGCCGAAGGCACCGCCATCAACTGCTTCATCGCGAAGCGCGTCGCGGCCCCGAAGTACTCGGTGTCGTCTTCGAAGCCGACGCGCAGGCCAGACTGGGTCGTCTCGGGCGCACGCACGGCGGGAGACACGGACCAATACTGCCTGGTGCCGAACATCGCGGGGAACGCGCGGAACAGGTCGTCGAGCCACGGCCCCGTCGCCGCAGAGAAGTCGTCGAGCAGGCCCTGCGTGTACGGCACCCGCTTCGGCAGCGTCGTCGAGCCGCTCGTGCGCTCGAAGACGAGGACGGGCTCCGTCGTCAGCACGTTCTGCTCACCGTTCGCGATGCGCTCGACCCACGGCGCCACCTCGTCCCACTGAACGATGGGCGCGCGCCGGACCGCCTCGAGCGAGCCCGCGACGTCGAGCCAGACCGATTTTCCGTAGGTGGAGTTCCCCAGTGAGGTGCGAGCGCGCGCGAACCACGCCTCCTGCGCCCGTCGTGGATGACGAGACGCTTCGTCGAAGGAGCGCACCGACGCGCGTCGAGCCAGCGCCCAGGCCGCCGTCAACGAACGTGTCACGACGCTTTGCACGATGAGCACTGTCGCTTTCCTCTTCGTGCGCGGAAAGAAGATCCGCCAAGGTCCCGCCCGTACGTCGCGTGCGATTCCGTGGGCTTGGCGGCCCGCATGCGCCCGACGCACGCAGCACGGCCGTCCTGCATCGACATCACGAACCCGCTGGACCCAACCCTCACCAGGAGTCGTTCACCATGAAGCACCTCATCCTCGCCGCTGCCGTCCTCTGCTCGTTCTCGGCGTTCGCTGATGACGATGATCTCAAGCCCGCCCAGGAAGAGGCCAAGGAGGCCTTCGAGAGCGAGCTCGCAGACAACGTGAAGTCGACCAACGAGAAGTGCGGCACCAAGTTCACGACGCCGACGGTCGACTGGAAGAACTACAGCAAAGAGGCCATCGGCAACATTTCCATCTCGAGCTACTGCAGCGCCGCGCTGCTCGACACGCTCACCTCGCTCTGCGACCGCGCTGCCTACAAGAAGGTCATCGTGAAGAAGGTGACCTCGCTGAAGTGCAACCTGGCCGGCGGCAAGGCCCCCGCGAAGGACGAGAACTACAACGCCCACACGCAGGCGCACATGAAGCTCGACAAGGGCGTCTTCAGCTACACCTTCCACAAGGACCACTCGAACCTGACCGACAACGGCAAGGCCGTGCTCGAGAAGGCGTTCAACTAACCCGTCGTTCGACTGGAGCCCTTCATCATGCTCACGCTGCTCGTCTCGATGGTGACGTCGCAGGCCCTCGTTGCACAGGGCCTCAAGGTGTACCGCGGCAAGGACGGGCAGCGGGTCGAGGTCGTCACGCTCGCGCCCCAGCAGCCTCCCGGCCCCAACGCGCTCGTTCGCGTGACCGGTTCGGGGAGCGAGCGTGACGGACTCGTCTTTCGAGGCACGACGTCGCCCGCCCAGCGCGGCACCTCGTTCACGATGAAGTACGGCGGAAAAGACTGGGAGCTGTGCCGCAACAACGACGGCGACCTCGAGGTGTGGATGCCCGGCCTCCAGCAGTCGTTTCACGCGAAGTACGACGACGCGGCGACGACGGCCGGTGACAAGAGCGCGGTCTTGAAGGACCACCAGACGCAGCTCGGCGATGACTCCATCGCGCTCGCAGAGAAGGCGGAGTGGCCGAACCTGGTGGTGAAGTACTCGAAGAAGGCGGCCGAAGCGTCGGCGTCGCTGTCGAAGTCGTGCGGCGCTCCCGTGACGGTCGGCATTCGGTTCGCGAGCTTCGACGACGAGACGATGGCCAACCTCGATGTGTGGAAGTTGTGTTCTCCGATGGTGAGCGCGCTCGAGTCGAAGTGCGCCGCCGTGAAGGCCAGACCGAAGATTCTCTGCCAGCTCGGCCCTGCGCCTGCGGTGGAGAAGCTCGAAGGCTTCTTGCGCATCACCACCACGACGAAATCGGTGACGACGTCCTTCCTGCAGACGGAGCTCGGCAAGTGAAGACACTTCTGCTCATGACGTTGCTCGCTGGCACCGCGACGATGGAGGACCTGCAGTCCCTGGGCTCCCAGAGCGCGTGGACGGAGCTGCTGGAGCGCGCAGAAGACGTGCCCGCGGCGAAACGCACCGACGAGTGGCGAGCGCTGGTGACGAAGGCGGCGACGGCCGTGGTGCAGGCCGATGAGACGCGCGCTTCTTCGCTGAGCACGCGCTACCCGTTTCTCGCGGCGAGCCCGGCGTTCTCGAAGCTCAGCTCGTCCGCCTCGGTGAGCACGCTCGAGAAGTGCCTCGGCGATGAGAAGCTCCGCGACCCGTTGATCGAGTGCGTGGCCTCGTTCCGCAAGACGAACCCGAAGCCCGATGCGCTGGTCTCGGCCGCGAAGGTCATTCGCCGGCAGTGGAACCCCGCCGCTCCCGTCGACCTCTACGCCGACGCGGCTGTCGCTTCGAAAGAGCTCTGCGCCGACGCTGGGCTTCAGGAGTCCGTGCTGGCCGCCCTCGAGCTGCCGCGTGACGAGCGCCGCGCGAAGGTGGGGCGAACGGTTGCGTTCGAGACGTGCTTCACCGCGATGGCCGCTCCCCTGAAAGGGGCCATGGTGCACGCCTCGAAGTACCTGCTCGGCAACGCGTGTGAGTCGTTGCGCGCGAAGAAGGCGCTCACCGAGCTGCAGGACGACCTGTGTCGTGAAGAGGGCCGGTAGGCGTCACTGCGCGGGTTGGGTCACCGTGGCGCTGTCGAGACTGATGGCGGTCTGCGCGAAGCCGCGGCCATCGAGCGAGGCGCCCGTGCCCAGGTTGATGGCCGTCTGCGAAAGCACGATGCCTTCGAAGTGAGTCGTGGTGCCCAGGCTGACGGCGCCAGCGACCTGCCAGAAGACGTTCTTCGGCAGCGCGCCGCCCGCGAGCGTGACCCTGACCGCGTTCCCCACGGTGAGGTTCTGCGCGATTTGAAATACCCAGACGTCGGTCGCGTTGCCGGTGAGCGTGAGGTCGGTCGGCAGCAGCAGGCCGGTGCCCCAGCGATAGACGCCCGCAGTGAGCGTCATGCCTCCGATGTTGCCGGCGCCCAGCTCGGTGACGCTGGCAGCACGTCCAGCAGCGTCGGCGAACGCGAGCTCCATGTCGGAGACGGCGGTGGTGAGGTTCGAAGGCGTCGGCGGGTCGTAGTCAGACGCATAGACGAGACCCACGACCTGCGGAGAGGTCGACGAGGCCGTGGGCGGCGCCGTGAGCGAGAAGCCGGTGATGAAGGTGGCCGCGGCAGGACTGACGGCGAGGTTCCCCGTCACGCGCGAGGTGGGCACCGTCGAGATGGCGGTCTTCGCGAGGAGCACGAAGTTGCCGGCAGAGCGCAGGTTGACGGCGAGCGGAGGCGCGAGGCCCGTGGTGAAGCGCCAGGTGACGTCTGCGGCCAGCGCGACGCCCGCGCTGCTTCGAGCCGAGGTGGTGATGGTCGCGGTGTAGAGCGTGCCGATGGCCAGGGTGTTGGTCGGCTGAAAGCGCACCGAGGTCGCCGTGGCAGCGACGGTTCCAGCGACTGCGACGGCTGGTGTTCCGCTCGTCACGGTGAAGCTCGTCGAGTTGAGGGTGCTCGGGTCCATCGGGAGGCTGAACGCCGCGCCTGGCGTCGTGGTGACTGACACGCCGAGGCTGTTCATCGAGGGAATCGTCGACGAGACCGTGGGGACCGTGCTGGCAGTGCCGCCGCCGTTCGCAGTGCCGCCGCCGTTCGCAGTGCCGCCACCGTTGGCAGTGCCGCCGCCATTCGCGGTGCCGCCCGCCGAACCACCATCACCACCTGTCGCGGCAGGCCCACAGGCCGAGAACGCGAACACCACCGTGAATGCTGCGAGCATCGAGAGGCGACAAGTCATGGGAAAACTCCGTCCATGGCCCGGCTCCGACGCGCCACGAAGCGTGGGCATCGAAAGGGGCCTGAGGTCGCTCCTCATCGAGGAGCGATACGAACAGCCGAGCGGAAGAAGGAGCGCACCATCGACTGCACCGCGAAGCAGCGCCGTCTGATGCCGCTCAGAGGTACCACGTCTGCACCGCCAGCGACAGCGACCGAGCCAACCACCTCGAATGCGGGCGACGAAGGCGGTTCACCCCTACAGTGCAGCGGTGTTTGCGCTCCTGCTGAGTTGCTCCCTCGCCGCCGCCCCCGCGCCCCAGCAGCGCGTCTATGTCGGCGTCTTCCTCAACGATGTCTCCGACTTCGACCTGAAGGCCGGGCGCTTCAAGGCCGACCTGCGGGTGTGGCTCAAGTGGCAGGGCGACGCGAAGGTGCCCGAGCTGTCCTTCGAGAATGCCGAAATCGACACCCGGAACGACCTCGGCGTGGAGGAGGAGTCGGGCTGGCACTCGGTGCAGTGGCGCGTGCAGGGCACCTTCCGGGGCGAGTTCCCCGTGCACGACTTTCCCTTCGACCGGCAGACGCTGCCCATCGTCTTCGGCCTCGACGAGAGCGACGGTGTGCTCGTGCCCGACCTCGGCTCGAGCGGCATGAGCCCGTCGTTCTCGGTGACGGGCTGGAGCTACGAGCCGTTCTTCGAGGCGCGCTCGCAGGAGCGCACCTACCGCTCCGACCTCGGCAGCGTGGCCCGTGAAGGCGTCGACGCGAAGCAGCGGCTGACGACGTACTCCGTCGAGGTGTCGCGGCCGTTCGGGCCCTACCTCATCAAGTTCGCGTTGCCGCTCGCGCTCATTCTGCTGGTCGCGCTGCTGGCCCTGTTCCTTCCTCCCGAGCGGCTCGACGTTCGCTCGGCCATGGGCATCACCGGCCTGCTCTCGTGCATCGCGTTTCACTACACGCAGGCCGACACGCTGCCCGCGGTGACGTACCTCGTGGCGGCAGACAAACTGTTCCTCGCGGCGTACGTGTTCGTGACGGTGACGCTGGTGTTGAGCGTGCTCTCGTTTCGGTTGAACGATGGCCGGCCCCGGTTGGCGAAGCGGGCTGACCGGCTCGGCGCGTGGTTGCTCCCCGTCGCCACCGTGGTGGGCCTGGTGTGGATGTTGTCGGGCGCCTTCGCGAGCGCTGAAGCCGTCGAGCAGGCCGCCCCGAAGAACCTGCTCGCGAATCAAGGTGTGCTCCGCGTGGCCGTGCAGGCGCTCGACACCATGGGCGGTGGCACGCTGCCTTCGCGGCGAGGGGCGCTGGTGACGCGCCGGGCCGATGGCACCTTCCGCCCCGACCTCGTGCACGAAGCGCCCGCGATGACGAACGCGCTGGTGCGGCTGTTGCCCGATGGTGGCATGCGCGTGCGGTGGCAGCTGCGCTCGAACGCGACGTGGAGCGACGGAGCGCGCATCACCGCCGACGACCTCATCTTCTCGTTGAGCGCGCTGCCCGACCCGCTGCGCAAGTCGGTGGAGCGCCTCGACGACCGCACCATCGACATCACCTACGCCGACCGGCGCGCCGAGCTGCTCGCGGGCTTCACGGTGTTTCCGAAGAGCGCCCAGCAGCTCAAGCTCGACGGTGGCCGCGACGCGCTCAACCTCGCGCACAACGAAGGCAAGCTGGCCATGAGCGGCCCGTTCGTGGCGGGCGAGTTCGTGCAGGGCAAATCGCTGGTGCTGCTGCGCAACGAGCAGGCCGCGATGACGAAGCCCGCGTTCGAGCGCGTCGAGGTGAAGGTGCTGGCGCCCATCGACGCCGCGAAGGCGTTGCTGGCCGGTGAGGTCGACGTGGTGCCGTCGCTCACCCCCGATGCGTACGAGCTGCTCAAGAACGCGAAGGACGTGAAGGTGCTCGAGCAGCCTGGCGACCTGCTCTGGGTGGTGGTGCCTCCCCTCTCGACGGCGCCGTGGAGTTCGTTGGAGGCCCGCCGCGCGCTGTTGTCGGCGATTCGGCGTGACGAGCTGGTGAAGGCGCTCGCACCCGCGCCATCGCAGGTCGCGTCGGGCTGGCTGCCCGAGAAGGAGCGCGCGCTCGCTGCGCCGACGCTCGAGACGCTCGGGCTGAAGGGCACGCCGGTGACGCTCTTCGTGCAGACGATTCGGTCGAAGGACGCGACGCACGCGGTGCTCGCCGCGCGGCTCGTGGAAGACCTCACCAACGCCGGCCTCGTCGTGCAGCTCGTCGAGAAGAACCCGACCGAGCTGCGGCAGGAGCTCAACGCGGGCACGTTGCCAGGCCTCGCGTTGCTGAGCCGAGACACCGCCGACCCTGCGCGCTTCATGAACATTCCCGGAGACGCGGGCCGCAGCGCCGTCGACCGCCCGTACGGAGCGCACTTCGACCAGGTGATGGTGGACAAGCTCGCGCGCGCGAAGGGCACGCTCTACGTCGAGCGGCAGCGGGGCCTCGCCCTCGACCTGCAGGCCGCGTGGTTCGAGCGGTTGCCGATGCTGCCGCTGGTGTTGACGTCACGCCTCGCCGCGGTGCGCGAAGGCCTCGAAGGGCCCGACTGGGGCGCCGCCGATTCGTTGTGGTGGAACCTCGCCGACTGGCACTTCGCCGAGCCGAAGCCCGTCACCCGCGCCGCTGCCCCTTGAGGAACTCGCCCAGCTTCTTGTCCGACGTGAGGATGTGCGTCGTCAGCCAGTCCGTCAGGTACGCGAGCAGCACGCGCTCGAGCCTCGGGCTGCCCTGACTGAACGTCTGCTCGAAGATGGCCACGTCTTTCGAGAAGTCGCGATGCGCCGCGATGTGGGCGGCGAGGTCGGGGTACCCGCTGTCACGCATGCGCTTCTCTTCGGCTGCGAAGTGGTAGCTGGAGTAGTCGACGAGGCCCTTCACCAGCATCGGAATCACGTTGGGGTCGTGGCGCGCGCGCTCCTCGGGGTCGGACAGCACGCGGATGTACCGGATGAGCTGCTTGTGGTGCTCGTCGAGCTCTTCGTCCCAGATGCTGAAGCTGTCGTTCCACGCGACGGGCGTCATGCGGCGACTCTGGCGCTTCAGCGGCGGGAAGTCAGCGCCTGCGACAGCATCGCCTTCGTCTCGGCGTCGCGCTCGGTCGTGGCCTGTTGCTCGAGCGCAAGCAAAGACGTCGAGGTGGTTCGCCTCGCGAGCCCACGAATCGCGGCGCGCCGGAGCATCGGTGCCTCGTCGCTCAGCGAGGTCGTCAGCGCTCGCTCGGCCACCACGTCGTCGACGAACGCGAAGCCCAGCGCCTCGAGCGCCGTCTTGCGCAGCGAGACGTCACCCGAGCCCGAGAGCGTCACCAGCACGGCTCGCACGTCAGCCGTGGCGAAGTTCCCGAGCGCGGCGATGGCCGCACGCCGCACGATGAAGGGTTGATCCGGCTTCGTCAGGGTCATCAGCCGCGGCGCTCCGCCGAGTTCGACGAGCTCGGCCCGGGTTGGCGCGACGTCGATGGCCGTGAGGCGCTTCGAGAGCGGATCCGCGGAGGCCACCGAGGCGATGAGGCTGAACAGCAGCACGCGCTTCATGGCTGCACCACCGGGTTTCGCCGCAGGCCGGTCTTCTGGAGCGGAGAGAGCAGCCCCTCGTTGTTCGAGAACGGTGTCATCAGGTTCGCGTCGGCGTTGGGCTCGCCATCCATCGGCGTGTCGCTCATGTTGTCCACCTCGCCGTTGAGCTCGAAGACGTGCGCGAGCCCCAGCTGATGGCCGACCTCGTGGGCGAGGACGATGGGCAGCGGGTCGACGTCTCCAGGCGTTCGCGGCACGAAGGTGGCGGAGTCGAAGAGCACGATGACGCCCGAGGCCGACGTGCCCTGCGTCATCGTCGCGCCGGGTCGTCCGCCTGCGACGCCGAGGACGGCGCCTGGAGGCAGTCGCGGGTCGAGCGAGAGGCTCTCGACGAAGAACAGGTTCATGCCTCGAGGCGCGATGGCCGACTGCCGCCACAGGTTCTGCGCGCTCGTGCCCATGCGACTGCCACCATCGACGTCGAACATCGAGGTGACGGCGCTGAAGCCCGGGGGCAGGTCGAAGAGTCGTGGTGGCTCGAGCGTGATGCCGGCGTCGGCGTAGAAGTCGCGAAAGCCACGCAGCCCCTGCTGCAGCCGCGCCTGCGCCGGAGCCGTCGCTGCCGTGAGCCCCGCGCTGCCACTGAAGAAGAGGTTGAGCGCGAGCCGTTGAGGACCCGGCGGTGGCCGCGCCTTCACGAAGACCCGCACCGCGACCGAGACACCACCACGCGGGCGGCCACGCTCGTCACGCGACGCGACCCGGAACCGCCAGGTGCCCGGCATGAACTCGGCGCGCGCGTCGTCTGACTCGAGCACCACCGCGGCCTGCACCTCGGTGTCCGGGCGGCTGCGGCTCAGGTGCAGGGAATCGGCACGGCCGAGCGCGAGCGTCGTGCCTCGTGGGTTTCGAATCGCGTCGGCCTGCAGCTCGGTGAGCGCCGGCACGCGCACGCCGATGAGCTCGATGAGGAAGCCCTCGTCGCCTGCCGCGACCTCGACGGTGAGCTCCGGTGATACGCCCGCGTCGTTGGTGACGACGACGCCGAGGTCGACGACGCGCACACCTCCGTCGGAAGAGACGACGAACCCTGCGTCGAAGCCCGCGTCGCGAACACCCGCATCGGTCCCCGCATCCACCCGGCCTGCGTCGACGACCCGGCCAGCGTCCACGACCCGGCCCGCATCGAACGGCTGACCCGAATCGACGGCAGCCGGCGCGAAGCAGGGAATGGGTGGACGGCCCGGCTCCGACACCGCTTCACACGGCGGCTCGAAGCACCCCGTCAGCACCAGACACAGCAGCACCCCTCTCGTCACGTGCGCTGAGTGCCACGTGGCGTTCGATTGCTTCACCGAAACGTGGCGCCGCTCATTCCCCATGGGCGAACCACCACTCACCGACGGGCTGCGTGCCGACCCGAACGCTGACGAGCTCGAAGGTGCGCCGGGGCTTCGACAGCTTCTGCCACTGGGCCGCAGGCACCTTCACCCACCGCCAGTCGCCAGCCTTCGTCGTCGACGCCTTCACGCCGTTGAGCGTCACCGCACCGGTGCCGCCCTTGACGAAGAGGAAGATGGCCGCTCCGCCGTTCCACACCGCGCCTTCAGGGCCGCCGTCGTCATGAACGAAGAGGTCGCCTTCTTTCCCCGGTTCGAAGCGCGTCGGGTCCTTCAGCACCGCGTTTCGCCACGTCGCCTCGTCGCAGGCCGTGGGGTTCGCTTCTTTGTCGTCACAGGCGAAGCGCGCGACGGCGACGACGGGCTCGGCCAGGACCGGAAGTGACCAGGACAGCACCAGCAGCGCGAGTCTCGTCGGGGCAGCAGCCATCGTTCGCTTCACGATGGCACGAACGCACGCATCACGTCGTGGCCATGCGCTTGTCGGGCTCGTAGGCCTTGCCGGGCGTGGCGCCGAGCGCGAGCAGCGTGGCCGACGATTCGCGGGTGACGAACTTTCGCGTCACCTCGGGAGCGACGCGCACCATGTCGCCGCGTTTGAGCACCTGCTCCTTGCCGTCGGCCTGCAGCACGATGGAGCCGTCGAGCACGAGGTACACCTCTTCCTGGCCGTCGTGCTGGTGGTCGTGCTCAGGGTACCCCGTCGTGTTCGGGTCGAACTCGGCGACGTTCATGCCCCACGCCGAGATGCCGATGGCCTGTCGGGCCGGGCGAAACCTGATGCCGGGAATCGTGTGCTCGCCCTGGTAGTGCTGCATGTCCGACACGTTCTTGATGGTGATTCGCATGCGTGCTCCTCGATGGTGAGCGCGACAGGTACCATTCGCGCCGAACGCGATGCTTGAACAAACACGACCTGACGGACACGGCAGAGCGCGCGGACTGGTGTCGAGCCGTGTCAGCGGGAAGCGCGTCGAGGCCGCGACGTTCGCGCCTTCGTCGGCGCTCGCCGAGGTCGTCGAGACGTACTGGATGACGCGGTGGAACCTCGACGGTCAGGCGCCGCACGTCGCCGAGTTGATCACCGACCCCTGCGTGCACGTGGCGTTCGAAGCGGGGAAGAGCCGCGTCGTCGGCGTGAACACGAAGCTGTTTCGTCGAGAGCTCTCGGGCACGGGGTTGATTCGCGCCGTGAAGTTGAGAGCGGGCGCCGCGAAGGTGCTGCTGCCGCATGGCTCCATCGCGACGTGGAACGACACGGTCACGCCGCTGCGCGAGGTGTTCCCGAAGGCTGTGGAGCGCCTCGTCTTGTCGGGGACTGATCAGCAGGGCTTCGCCGAGCTCGAGCACTGGCTCCACGCGACGATGCGGCCGGTTGATTCAGAGGTGCGCCTCGCCGTCGGAGTCGTCGAGCGCATCACCCGCTCCACCGACATCACCACCGTGAAGCAGGTCTGCGCGCTCGCGGGGCTGTCGACGCGGCCGTTGCAGCGGCTCTTTCGCGACTTCGTCGGGGTCTCACCGAAGTGGGTGATTCGCCGGCAGCGTCTGCGAGACGTCGCGTTGCGGCTCGAGCGTGGTGGCTCTGCGTCGCTGGCCGAGCTCGCGGCAGACCTGGGCTACGCCGACCACGCGCACCTGACTCGTGACTTCAAGCGCGCGACCGGTCGCGTGCCTTCTGTGTTCGCGCGGGCCGTCTGGGAGTGATCAGCGCTCCTGGGACGAACTGGGTCACCGCCAGCGTCGCGTGCCGTCGATGCCGTCGGAGTCGGGCCAGCCTGACCTCGCGGCGCCCACGCCCGGGAAACGCAGGCCGACGATGGCGCCCTTCTCGGTCGTGACGAGCAGCTCGTCGGCGATGCCCGAGAGCGTGCGGCCATTCATCGAGCAGCGCTCGAGTTCGTCGCCATCGTTCGAGAACATGCTCAACGCCGAGCCGCCATCCATGAAGCCGAACGAGAGCGCCACCCCGCCATCGGCCACGAGGTCGAGCCGCTTCCAGCTCGCGCGCGAATCGACAGGCACTGCCCACCGCAGGCCGCTCGGCGTCGTCCGCAACATTCGCGTGCCACTCGCGCTCGAGGTGAAGACGGTCAGCTCGTCGTTCTGCGCGCCCACGCCGCTCCAGCTGTCGACGGTCTGATTCGGTGGCAGCACGAAGCGGCGCTCGCTGCGAAGGTCGGAAGACAGGCTCACGAGGCCACCATCGAGCCCGGGCAGAATCGCCGAGTCGCCCAGCATCGCCATCGCTCCGCCACGCGGCACGTCGGACGAGCTGCGGCCCGCACCGTCGATGCGGCTGAGGCGATTGTCCCAGCTCCAGCACGCGGCCCAGCTGCCCCACGCCTGGCCGTCACCGCTCACGAGGAACGTGCCGTGACCCGGCCGCTGCGCACGCCACCGCTCGACACCAGAACTTCCCTCGAAGGTGACGAGGTGTTGCTGGTGCAACGAGGACCCTTCGACGAGCTGGGCCATCACGTCATCGGTGCCGACGAGCGCGATGCTCTGCACGTACAGCGACAGCGTGCCGTTGTCGGAGTTGAGGATGGGAATGTTCAGCGCGCGCAGGTCCTTCTGCCAGAGCAACGTGCCGGTGCGGGAGTCACGCGCCTGCAGCACCGACATGGGCGGCGTCCACGCAGCGAGCGAGACGAAGAGCCGGTGGTTCGGCGCATCGAGCATCAGCGCGCGGGTCGTCTGCAGACCCGGCACCTCGGCAGTCAGATCGACCTCGAAGCGCGAACGGCCAAAACGGTCGAGCGCGACGAGCACCGTGCTGGGCGGCACCATCGACGCCTGCGGGCCGTGCGCGAAGAACGTGTCACCCGTCGCCGTGACGAGCAGGTGCTGGGCGATGCGGTCGGGTGGCAGCTCGAAGCGGAAGGCCTCGGTCGGCGCTCCAGGAGGTGGCAGCGCGCACGACTTCTCGGCAGTGCAGCGGCCCTCGCCACGACACGCGGTGGCCGGCGCGCAGACCGAGCCCTGAGGCGCGACGCGCTCCACGCACTGACCCGAGAAGCAGACGTGCGCCGTCTCGCAGTCGTTGGAGCCACAGCTCGTTCCATCGACGACGGGCTCGGCGACGCAGCCGAGGCGGGCATCACATGCGGCCGCGAGGCACGGGTTCGTCGAAGGCGCGCAGGTGACGGCCTCGTGCAGACAGCCGCGCGACGGGTCACACGCATCCATCGTGCAGGCGCTGCCGTCGTCACACGAGCGCGTGGCGCCGACGCACTGGCCGGCCTGACAGGTCGCGTTCACCAGGCACGTGTTGCCCTGGCCGCACGAGGTGCCATCAGCGCGAACCGCATCGACGCAGCCACGCGCGGGGTCGAACGTCTGCTCGTGGCACTCGTCGCTCGACACGCACGTCGGCACCGCCAGCCCTTCTCCTGAGAGCTGCACCTCGACGTCATGGCCTTCGAAGCTCGCGGTGAGCGCGCGAGAGACCTCACCCGGCTCGACTGGCCGGAAGTGGACTTCGACGTCGCTCGACATGCCGGCAGCGACCTCGACGACGGTGGGCAGCTCGAACGGTGAGGCGCTCCCGAAGGACACGGAGACGGCGCGGCGCGCGCGGTTGGTGACCGTCAACGAACAGGTCGACTCGAAGGCGATGAAGGCCTGGCCGCAGGGCACCGCCTGGGCGACTTCGACATCATTCGTCAACAGCGAGACCCGGTTCGACCGGCAACCAGCGAGAATTACGAGAGAGACGACCACCAACGAGCGCATGCCTGAAAGACACCCGCACTCGCCGAGTGATGCACACTTTCTCCCCCCGAGGGTCCGGCTCCTGCACGTGTTACGGCCGCCCATGACTCCCGACGAGTTCGTCAGCACCGAGCGCCAGCAGACCGACGAGAGCCTGCGCACCGAGCGGCAGAAGGCCGACCTCGCCATCGCCGAGAGCCTCGAAGAGTTCGAAGTGGTGGCCGACTCGGTCGTCACGCTCGCGCGGCAACGGGCCGACGAGGTGCTCGCCGAAGCGCGCGCGAAGGCCGACGCGCTGCACCCCGCGAAGGTGCCTCAGCCGCTGGTGCGGGCGCGTGCGCAGGCCGACCGGGTGCTGGAGCACGAGCGCGCCGCCGCAGACGACGTCGTTCGTGAGGAGCGTGTCGAACAGGTCGCCCAGCTCGCGACCGAACGCAGCGTCACCGACAAAGACCTCGTGCAGGAGCGAGACCGCTCGGACGACGCCGTCGCCAAACGTGACGAGTTCCTCGCCGTCGTCAGCCACGACCTGCGCAACCTGCTCAACACGGTGCTGGGGTTCGCGGGGCTCATCGCGACCGAGGCCGGCAAAGACGGAAAGAGCCCGAGGATCGTCAGCGACGCGCAGCGCATTCAACGCTCGGGCGCGCGCATGAACCGGCTCATCGGCGACCTCGTCGACGTGGCGAGCATTCGCGCCGGCACGCTCGCGGTCACCCGCCGGCAGCAGACGCCCGACCTGGTGGTGCATGAGGCGGTCGAGATGTTCCAGGCGCAGGCCGCCGCGCGCGGTGTGACGCTCGTCACCACGCTGGTGCCTCCGCCGACGGCGGCTGCGTTCGACCCGGCGCGAATCCTCCAGGTGTTGTGCAACCTGCTGGGCAACGCGCTCAAGTTCACGCCGCGCGACGGAACGGTGGAGGTGCGGGTCGAGCGCGTGGACCTCGAGCTGTGCTTCTCGGTGAGTGACACCGGCCCGGGAATTCCCCACGACATGCTCGCCGCCATCTTCGACCGCTACCTGCAGGTGCGCTCGGGAGACCGCCGCGGCGTCGGTCTTGGGCTCTACATCTCGCGCTGCATCGTGCAGGGCCACGGTGGACGCGTCTGGGCGACGAATGGCGCGCACGGTGGAGCCACGGTGTCGTTCGCGTTGCCGCTCGAGGCGTGAGTCGAGTCGTCGGATTCCCAACGTTCTGCCTCGCGCACCCGAAGCAACAGCAGGCCGCGGTACCGATCGAGGCGCGAGCCGAGTTGTCGGACTCCCTCGCCGCACGGCGGAGCGTTGCGCACGCCGCGTGGTCGGACTCCATCGCGTGACGAACGCCTCTCGCCGCACGGCGGAGCAACCGTGTCATTCGTGAGCTCAGGATGAACGGGCGCGCGCTCACCTGTCCGTGTTGCGCTCGAGCATGCGGTAGAGCGTGCGCCGGTCGACCCCCAGAATTTCGGCTGCGCGCGACTTGTTGCCGCCCACGAGGCTGAGCACCCGCTGCAGGTACCGCACCTCGAGCGCCTTCAGGGTGATGAGCTCCGCCTCCGTCTCGGCCGTCAGCACCATGCGCTGCGAGCGATGGGATCGCACGGCCGGCGGCAGGTCCTCCACCGCGAGCTCGTCGAAACGCGCCATGGCGACCGCGCCCTGCATCGCGTTCTCGAGCTCACGCACGTTGCCCGGCCAGTCGTAGGCCAGCACGCGCTCGGCGGCCCGGTGCGAGAGGCCCTTCACCTGCCGTGGCCCCGTGGCGCTGGCGCGTCGAATGAACGCCTGCGCGAGTGGCAGCACGTCTCCCGGCCGCTCCCGCAGCGGAGGCACGTCGATGCGCACGACGTTGATGCGGTAGTAGAGGTCTTCGCGAAACCGCTTCTCCTGCACCTCGCTCTCGAGGTCCTTGTTGGTGGCCGCGACGAGCCGCGCGTTGAAGGGCTCCTCGCTCGTGCCGCCCACCGGCCGCACCTTCTTCTCCTGCAGCGCGCGCAGCAGCTTTGCCTGCGTGTCGAGCGGCAGCTCACCCACCTCGTCGAGGAACAGCGTGCCGTCCTGCGCTTCGAGGAAGAGGCCCTTCTTGTCCGCGCGCGCGTCGGTGAAGGCGCCCTTCGCGTGGCCGAACAGCTCGCTCTCGACGAGGTTGGCCGGCAGCGCCGCGCAGTTGATGGCGACGAAGGGTCCGTTCGCGCGCGCGCTGCCCTGATGCAGGGCGCGGGCGACCAGCTCCTTCCCGGTGCCGCTCTCGCCACGAATCAACACGGCGATGTCGCTGCTTGCCACACGCTCCACCATCGCCAACACGTTGCGCAGGCCCACGCTCTCACCCAACAACGTCGGTGCGACCGAGCTCGGCTCGAGCGCCTTCAGCCGCCGTACCTCCTGGCTGAGCGCGAGGTGCTGCAGTGCGCGCGACACCGAGAGCACCAGCCGATGCGGCTCGATGGGTTTGACGAGGTAGTCCCACGCGCCGAGGCGAATCGCCGACACTGCCGTCTCGACCGACGCCTCCCCCGTGATGAAGATGACGAGCAGCCCGGGCCGCAGCTCGAGCGCTTGCCGCGTGAACTCGAGGCCGTCGACGCCCTCCATGTTGAGGTCGGTGACGGCGACGTCGACGTCGAGCTCGGGCAGCACCTCGAGCGCCTTTCGCGCGTCGTGAAAGGCGAACACCCGGAAGCCCTCACGGCTCAGCGCCGCTTCGAGGAACTCACAGAGCCCCAGGTCGTCATCGATGAGGAGAATGCCTCGTGGTTCGGGCGGGTTCATCAGGTGCTCCCGGCAACGACCCTGTGCGCTTTTGCCACAGTGAGGCGGGTTCGCACCCAGCGTGCACCTGATTCTCGTGGTGGGCGTAGGTGGCACACGTCGTGAAACGGGCAGGGTGTCGTCACTCCCGCTCCAGAGGTCTTCTCATGGCATTCACCGCGTCCTCGATGAACGAGTCTCTTCTCAGCCGAAGCCCCGCGATGAAGCAGGTGGCCGGCCTCACGCTGCGGCTCTCGAACGTCGACTCCACGGTGCTCATCACCGGCGAGAGCGGCACCGGCAAGGAGCGCATCGCCCGGCTGCTCCACGACGAATCGGCGCGGGCCGGCCGTGCCTTCATCGGCATCAACTGCGGCGCGCTCACCGAGACGCTGCTCGAGTCGGAGCTGTTCGGGCACGCGAAGGGCGCCTTCACCGGCGCTGGGCTCGACCGGCCGGGGCTCTTCGAGGCTGCTCATGGTGGCTCGCTGTTGCTCGATGAAGTGGGTGAGGTCTCGCCGGCGATGCAGGTGAAGTTGCTGCGCGCGCTGCAGGCTCGTGAGGTTCGCCGCGTGGGCGAGAACAAGAGCCGCCCGTTCGACGTGCGCATCATCGCCGCCACCAACCGCAACCTCGCCCAGGGCGTCGCCGACGGAACGTTTCGGCAAGACCTCTACTACCGCCTCAAGGTCGTCGAGCTGCGCGTGCCTCCGCTGCGGGAGCGCCGTGAAGACGTGCTGGCGCTGGCCATCGAGCTGTTGACCGCGGCGGCGGCGCGCATGGACCGGCCCGTCGTCGGCTTCACCCAGGGCGTCGCCGAGGTGCTGATGCGGCACGACTGGCCGGGCAACGTGCGCGAGCTCGAGAGCGCGATGGAGCACGGCGTGGCGCTGGCGCGTGGACGTGAGGTCGAGGTCGAGGACCTGCCCGACGACGTTCGCGGCCCCGTGGCGGAGCTGATTCACAGCGCGCCCACGTCGGTCCGTACGCTGGCCGAGGTGGAGCGCGAGTACATCATCGCCACCCTCGAGCAGCACGACGGCAACCAGACCCGCACCGCCGCTGCGCTGCAGATCGGCATCGCCACGCTGTACCGCAAGCTCAAGAGCTACGGCTTGATCGTCGGGCGTGGTGGCGCGCACAACACCCTCAGCCTCGTGGCTACAGCACCTTCCGCCCTTGAATCACGCGAATGAGCACGGTGATGACGGCGGCCACGAGGAGCACGTGAATGAAGCCGTTGAGGGTCGTGGACGTGACGAGCCCGAGCACCCACAACACGAGCAGGACGACGGCGATGCTCCAGAGCATGAGGAGCTCCTTTCAGGGAACGACGGAGGCGCACTGGCCGACACAGTTGAACGTCGACGCCGCGCACGACCGCTCGTCGATGCAGGCGTTGCACTGATCAGCCTGGCGCCGGTAGTCGGAGTTGCTCGAGGAGCGGTCGCGACACCGGGTCTCGCAGGCGCCCACGTCGTAGCTGCTCTCGAAGCAGCTGCGGTACCGCTCGCAGATGGCGTGACAGTCGAGCACGGCGTCGACGCCGCACGCGCCGAGCAGCGCCATCGCCGCAGACATCACGAGGGCCCTCACTTCGTCACGTCGCCCAGCTTCACCAGGAACGCGTCGAGCTGCTTCTCGGCTTCGTCCTTCGCCAACCCAGTGCGCTCCTGCAGCTTGCCGAGGAACACGTCCTTCTTTCCTTCGAGCAGCAGCACGTCGTCGTCGGTGAGCTTCGCCCACGTCTCTTTGGCCTTGCCGCCGGCCTGCTTGGCCTGGCCCTTCAGCTGTTCCCAGTTCATGTGTGGCTCCATTCGTCGCGAGGCCGAGATGGCGCTCACGCAGTGACGGAGGCACGCAGAGCAGGTTCGGGGCCAACGCTGGCCTGCGGAACATCAGTCGGTTGTCGGCCCGTTCCTGCCGCCGCGGTCGAGGTCGCTTCGAAAGAAGGGACTCGAGCCAATCAGTTCGATGGAGCCAGGCAGAGCAGCTTCGAGGCCGCCGTGGTCGCTCGGGACATCAGTCCGTTGGAGCTCCGTGGTCCTTCACTTCGACGAGTGAGGGCTGCGCTGCCGTACCGAAACGGTCGGGGCCTCGGGCCTCGACGAGCTACTTTTCAGGGTCGGTAGCGGCCGCTCACCGTCGAGCCGCCAGCGCTGCTGAAGCCGCCGCCGAGCAGCACCAGCTCGGAGCCGGTCCACACCGAGCTCGAGCTCTCTTCCCACGTGGGCTGGCCAAGGGCGGTCATGGGGACCCAGGTGTTGGTGCCCGGCCTGAAGCGGTAGCCAACACGCGGCGGGTTCGACGGGCAGGTGTACCGAACGCCGCCCCACACGAGCAGCTCGCGGCCGGTCCACACACCGGTCTGGTATGTCGACTGGCACGGCGGGCCTGCAGGGAGCGGCGACCAGGTGTCGGTGGTGGGCGAGTACCGCGCGCCCGAGCCGACGGGACCACCGACCGAGAGCAGCTCCTGGCCGGTCCACACGCTGACGACCGGCGGTTGGCTGGAGCCGCACGAGTTGGGTGAGTTGGTCATCGACATCGGCAGCCACTGATTCGAAGTGAGACTGAGGCGCGCGCCGGCCTGAGCGCAGGTCGAGAAGACGAGCACCTCGTTGCCGATGGGGAGCAGCGTCGGTGTAGCGCCGCCGATGGCGGGAGCGCCCGTTGGCAATGCGCGCCAGGTGTCGAGCGCCGGGTCGTAGAGCGCTCCGTCGTTGAGCTCGCCCACACCAGCGTCGGGCAGGGTGCCGTAGCCACCGAACACCATCACCTCGGAGCCCGTCCACGCGAGGCGCGCAGACCATCGCGCTGACGGTGCCTGCACCGTGCTCATCGGGCGCCAGACGTTGGTGACCGGGTCGTAGCGCGCGCCGGTGTTCTGGTACGTCGAGCTGTAGCCGCCCCAGACGACGAACTCGCTGCCGGTCCACGTGCCGCCGGGCCGCTGGTAGCCCGCGGGTTGGTTCATCGTGGGGAGCTGCCGCCAGGCGTTCGAGACGGGACTCCACGCGAACCCGTCAGCGTTGGTGCCACCCCACACGAGCACTTCGCTGCCGGTCCACTCCATGAGGTGGTGCACGCGGCGGCCCGGGCCGTTGAGCTGACTCATCGCGACCCAGCGGTCGATGGAGGGATAGCCACCGTCGGGAATGCCCGTGCCACCGCCAGTCGCGGATCCACCGGCTGATGCGGATCCACCGGCTGATGCGGATCCACCCGCCGTCGCTGATCCGCCCGCGGATGCGAATCCGCCTGCCGACGACCCGCCCGCGATTCCTCCCCCCGCGCTGGAGCTGCACGAACCAGCGACGCACATCGCGTTGAGCGCGCACTGCTGGCACGTCGCTCCGCCGATTCCACAGGAGGAAGACGAGCCGCTCGTTCGGCACTGGCCAGATGCATCACAACAGCCGGAGCAGGTCGACGGCCCACACGGAGGCGTAACGGTGCCGCACGACATTCCCAGCAAGAGCAACGCCACGACTCTGGAGTTCATGAACAGGGGACACCGGCTTTCGCAAAATGATGCACTCCGCCTCAGCCCTCTTCGTGGCGAAGCCCCTCGAGCCAACCCTCACCGAGCTGGCTGCGCACGAGAAACTGCAGGTCACTTCCACTCGTCGACGCGCTCAACGCGCCCTGCTCACGGAGCTGTGCGATGGCTGCCTCGACGACCGTCGTGCGTGCCGTTGCGAGCCAGCGCGTGACCGTCACCCGATGCGTTCCGTAGGTCTTCGCGAGCTGTGTGCTCGAGACGCCATCGAGGAAGTAGAGCCTCAGCAGGTTGCGCTCCTTCGGCGACAGCTTCGAGAACGCGAGCCGCAGCGCCTCGGTCACCAGCGCCGCCGTCTCGGCCTTCACCACCGCGAGCTCGGGAGACGCGGCCGAGGCCTGCAGCTGCCCGAGCGCTTCGTCATCGTCACCGTCGGTGCGGTGCCGCCCTTCGGCCGACGCGAGGTTGATGCCCAGTCGCATCGCCGACGCGCGCAGCCACTTCTTGAGACTCCCTCGGCCTGCGTAGTCGGCGAGCTTCGGCGCCGGCGGCGAGAGCATGCGCTGACGCAGTTGCTGGGCGAGCTCATCGGCGAAGCTGGCTCCGGCTCTCAGGTGCTGGGCCGCCTGCTTCGCTTCCGAGACGACCACCGCGTCGAAGAGCGCCACCGCGCGGACATCACCCGCGAGCGCAGCCGCCGCGAGTACGACGTCGAGCGAGACTGCGTCGAGCGACTCCGCCGCAGCGCCCGCGAGTGAACGGCCGAGCGTTGCGCCGACGAACTCCGCCTCGAGCCGAACGCCTGGGAAGGCTGCCAGTGCCTGCTGAAGCCGCTGCTCCAGCTGTGTCGAGAGGTCAGCACGCGAACGCCACGTCGCGGCCGTCGAACCCACCGCACGCAAGAACGCCTCGACGAGCATCGTCGGCAGTCTACCCACGACGGCTTCGGCGTCGGCGCAGGAACGTCAGCGCCCCGAGCACGAGTGGGGTTCCGGAGCCCACCGCAGCGCAGCAGCCGACGAACGGGTCAGTCGAGTCGTACGACTGCACCTGAACGACCTCGGCCTTCGTGACTTCGTGCAGCTCGGTGACCTCGACGAGTCCGCCGTCGAACCGTGTCGCCGTGTACGTGAACGAGGGCCCCGCACCCGCATCGGCGACGACGAAGCCGCCATCGGCTTGCAGTGAATAGAGCCGTGGCGACGGCGTGAGCCACCCGCGCACCGGGTCAAAGTTCGTCCACTGGGTTCGCTGCCTCGCCGCGCCACCATCTTCGAGGAGCGTGTCGATGATGACGATCGCCTCTCCGTTTCCGACGGCCGTGCGAACGCCCGCCTGATCAGGCCGCGAGATGTCACCGCAATGCTCCGCCGAGAGCACCCAGACATCATCAGGACAGCCGCCATCGCACGAGACGCGAACCTGCACCGTGAACGCCTCGACTGGCCGCGCCGGCCCAGGACACGCGGCCGAAAGCGCCACCACCGCGACCAGCATCAGCCTGTTCCCTGTCATCGTCGCCACTGTACCCACGACGAGTGCATGACGTGACGCAGACGAGCGCTATACCGTCGCCCATGACGTGCCCCGCCGAAGAGCTGCTGGTGCAGTTCGCCGAAGGGCGACTCGACGACGCGACGCGAAGCTCCATCGACAGCCACGTCGACGGGTGCAGCTCGTGCCGTGTGGTGCTCGCCGCGCTTCAGTCACAGCCGCCGACCGGTGGAATGAGTCTGGGCAGCACGGCCGCGTCACCCACTTCGGCAGAGCGCTCCCTGCCCGGGGCGCGCCTGCGGGCGGGTGACAAGCTCGGTCGCTACGAGGTCGACGGGTTCCTCGGCGCGGGGGCGATGGGCGAGGTCTATCTCGCGAGAGACCCGGCGCTCAGCCGCAAGGTGGCGCTCAAGGTGCTGCGCGTCGAGAAGGGGCGAGACACACCGGCGTTGCGGGCGCGGCTGGTGCGGGAAGCGCAGGCGATGGCGCGGCTCTCTCACCCGAACGTCGTGGCGGTCTACGAGGTCGGTGACGAAGGTGGCCAGGTGTTCGTCGCGATGGAGTTCATCGACGGCGGCTCGCTGCGGCGCTGGGTCGACCGGCGTGACTGGCGCGACGTGCTTCAGGCGTGCGTCGACGCGGGCAGGGGCCTCTCAGCCGCACACGCGAGCGGGCTCATTCACCGCGACTTCAAGCCCGACAACGTGCTCGTCGGCAGCGACGGCCGCGTGAAGGTGACTGACTTCGGGCTCGCGGCCGATGTCGACGACGAGTTCACCGAGACGGCAGCGCCTTCGCCCGGCCTGGCCGACGCGAAGCTCACGCAGACCGGCGCCCTCATCGGCACGCCCGCGTACATGGCCCCCGAGATGCTCGAGGGCCGCAAGTCGTCGGCTGCGTGTGACCAGTTCGCGTTCTGTGTCTCCACCGTCGAGGCGCTCAGCGGAAAACGCCCGATGGATGGCTCGACGGTCGGCGAACTGCTGAAGGCCCGGTTGCGAGGACCGCAGCTCGACCAGAAGCCGCCCGTGCCGGTCGAGGTGTGGCGCGCGCTGGAGCGTGGCCTCGCGCTCGACCCGTCGAAGCGCTTCGACTCGATGGGCTCGCTGCTCGCCGTGCTCGAAGGCGTGCTGGTGCCGAAGCGGCGGTGGCCGCTCCTGGTGACGGCGGCCGCGGTGGTGGTGGCGCTGGGCGCGGGTGGTGTCGCGTGGAGAGCGCGCACGCCGTCGTGTGAGGTGCCGGCCGAGGCCCTCGCAGGCGTGTGGGACGCGGCGGCTCGGGAGCGCGTCCAGGCCTCGATGACGTCGACGAAGGTGCCGTTCGCCGAGAACGCTTCGAAGGCCGTGCGCACCGCGCTCGATGAACGCGCCGCGGCCTGGAGCGTCGCCCGACGTGAGGCCTGTGAAGCGACGTGGGTGACACGCACGCAGTCTCCGCAGGTGCTCGACCTGCGCATGCGCTGCCTCGACCGCGCGAAGGCGCAGCTCGGCGCGATGGCGGTGTGGTTCTCGAAGGCAGACGCCGAGGTCGTGACGTCGACGTCGACGGTGCTCGCGACGCTCGAGCCGCTCGAGTGGTGCGCCGACCCGAAGCTGCTCGCCGCCTCGGTGACGCCGCCCACGCCCGCACAGCAGCCCGCCGTGACGAAGGTGCGAGACGAGCTCGCGCGCACGAGCCTGCTCGTCGCGGCCCGTCCTTCGGCCGCGGTCGACGCCTTGAAGCCACTCGTCGAGGCAGCGCGCGCCACGCAGTACGCGCCGGTGCACGCCGAGACCCTCGCGATGCTGGCCGAAGCGCACCTGGCGAACAGTGACGCGAAGGCTGCCGAGGCCGCCGCGCGTGAAGGCGCCACCATCGCCGACGCCGTGGGTGACGACGTCGACCGGGCCAGTGCGCTGCTCACGCTCATCGACGCGGTGGGCCCGGAGCAGGCGCGCTGGAGCGACGGAACCGCCTTCGCGAAAGACGCCCGCGCCGTCGTGCAGCGCCTTGGCAACGACGCGCACCTCGAGGCGCTGCTGGAAGTTCGTGAAGGCAAGTTGCTCTACGCGCAGAGCGAGTACGCCGAGGCCCGCAAACACTACGAACGCGCGCTCGAGCTGCGGGAGCGCCTCTTCGGCAAGGAAGACCCGGCGGTGGCCGACGTGCTCCAGTTCCTCGCCATCGCCGTCGGCTCGATGGGCAAGCTCGATGACGCGAAGGTGATGTACGAGCGCGCGCTGGCCATTCGCGAGAAGTCGCTGGGCCCGCTGCACCCCGAGGTCGCGGCGACGCTCAACACGCTCGGCATCGATGCGTCAGACCGGGGCGACCCGCATGCGGCGCTGGCGTTCTTCGAGCGGGCGCTCGACATTCGCGTGAAGGCGCTGGGCCCCGAGCACTCCCGCGTGGCCCACGTGCTGACGAACATGGCGGGCACCCAGCAGGACCTCGGAGATGTCGACGGTGCGCTCCGCAGCGTGCAGCGAGGCCTCGCCATCGCCGAGAAGTCGCTGGGTGCCGACAACCCTTCGCTCGCCGAGCCGCTGTCGATGGCGTGTGAAATCGAAGCCGAGCTCGGGCACGCGAAGGAGGCGGAGGCGCTCTGTCAGCGCGCGTTGACCATCACGCTGACAAAACGTCCGGCCACGCACGTGCGCGTCGGGCTCGTGCACCTCTCGTGGGGCGAAGCGTTGCTGATGCTCCATCAACCGAAGGAGGCGCTGGTGCACTTCGAAGCAGCGCGGGCGCCCATCGCCGGGCGCGTGTCGGAAGAAGACCTGTACTTCGTCGAGCTCGACGCGGCCGAGGCCGAGGCGCGCGCGGCGCTGTCGAAGGAGAACGACGCGCTGCCCATCATCGCGCGGCTCTCGACCTCGCTCGGGAAGAACAAGACGCTCTCGGCTGATCAGGTCGCGCGGGTGCTGATGGTCACCGCGAAGGTGCAGTGGGCGACGGGCGCGAAGGCCGAGTCGGTCGTCTCGTCGACGCGTGCGCTCGAGCTGCTGCGTGGGCTGCCCCTGCAGGCGAAGACGCTCGCGTCGTTCCAGACCTGGGCGGGCACGCATGGAGTGAAACCATGAACGCTCCGACGCCGCGGCTGGCGACCGACGCCGACAACGCTGCACTGCTCGACTTGTTCGGTGACGTGCCGATGCGGGGAGACCTGGTGCTCGCCACGCAGCGCAGCCCCGACTTCTTCTCGCTCTACCGCATGCAGCGCGTCGACCCCATCGTGTACGTCGGCGATGCGGAGCAGGGCGTGATGGGCATGTGCACCGCGCTCATTCGCGACGGCTGGCTCGACGGGAAAGTGCAGAAGGTCGGCTACCTCGGAGACCTGCGCATTCGGTTCGACCGCTCCCGCGCATTTCCCCGCTTCTTCGGCGAGTACTTCGAGCTGCTGTGTGAGCGCACGGGCTGCTCGCAGTTCTACACGTCGCTGCTCGCCTCGAACCGCGCGGCCATCAACGCGCTGACGAAGAAGCGCAAGGGCCGCACGAAGCAGCCGCACTACGAGCTGCTCCGCCGCTTCACGACCGTCTCGGTGCAGCTGACGTGGAAGCCAAAGCGCACGACCACGGTGCCGGTGACGAGCGCGACCGAAGCCGACCTGCCGGCCATCACCGCGCTGCTCCACGAAGACCATCAGCGGCGCGCGTTCGGCTATCGCTTCGACGAGGGAGAGCTCGAGCATCGCCTCGCGCACTGGCCGGGCTTCTCGTTGAACGACGTGATGGTCGCCAGAGACCAGAGCGGCGCCATCGTCGGCGTCGCGTCCATCTGGAACCCCACGCCGGTGAAGCGCTTCGAGGTGCGCGCGTACAACGGCTCGATGCGCTGGGTGAAGCGTGGCTACAACGCGGCGGCGACGGTGCTGCGCTGGCCGAAGCTGCCCGAGCCGGGCCACGAGTTTCGCTATGCGTACCTCTGCAACGTGTCGGTGAAGGGCGAAGACGCGAGGGTCTTCCGCGCGCTGCTCGAAGAGGCGTACCGGCGCCTGCATGGAACAGGGCTGCACTTCTTCTCGTTCGACCTCGGTGAAGGCGACCCGCTGTGGCCCGCGGTGAAGGGCTTCATGGTGCAGAACCTCGACTTCCTGCTCTACGCCGTGACGCCTGCGTCTTCGCCCCGCACCGAGTGGCCGAAGGGACGAACCGGCTTCGAGGTGTCGCTCGCGTGAAGCTCGTCACCGAACGGCTCGTGCTGACACCGTGGACCGTCGACGAGCTCGACGACTTTCATCGACTCTGGAGCGACCCGAAGACCATCTGGTGGGGCGCGAACACGTCGGTTGATCAATCACGCGGAATGCTCGAGCGGATCCTCACGCAGCCCACGTGGTGGGCGGTGCGACGCGACGGCGAGCTTCTCGGCAACGTGTTTCTCCGGCCATCACCCCGCCGCGAAGGCGTGCTCGAGCTCGGCTACCACTTTCTGTCGACCACCTGGGGCCACGGCTACGCGACCGAGGCCTCGCGCGCCGTGCTGCAGACCGACCGGCTCATCGAGGCGCCCGTCGTTCCCGGGAACGTGCGTTCGCAGCGGGTGATGACGAAGCTGGGGTTCTCCATCGCGGGGCAGTTGATGCACTCAGGGCGGCTGCACGACCTGTGGGAGCGCGCCGCGACTTGATCAGGCGTGCACGTAGCACTCGACCTGCAGCACGCCGAGCGCGTCCATCAACGAGAGTTCGCCTCCACGTTTGCGCCCTGCCGCCGCGATGACGGCCTTGCCATTGGTGTCACGCTCGGGCCGGACGATGCCCAGCGCGGGCCACGACAGGTCACTCGGCATCACCAGACACGGGCTGCCCGTCGACGCGTGCTCGACGCCGCGCTCGAGCGACACGCGCACCCAGCCCTCTCGTGACGAGTGCTCCCGCATCCACGTGCAGGTCTTCGACAGGTTCTGCTCGACCCCGCGAAGCACGTGCGGCACTTCGACCGAGAGCGCTCGCGTGACGTCCCAGATGAAGACGTGCGCGCGCGACACGTTGCCAGCCTCGGGCAGGTACCGCGGGTTCCACGCAACGGCGAACTGATCGATGGCTGCGCGATACGCCGCGGGTGAGCGCGCCTCGGGGCCATTCACGAACGCGAGCGACACCGCGAGTGAGCCACGCACCTCGGTGCCCGGCGCGGGCTCGTTGCCGTCGAACGTCGGAATCGTCGTCGGCGCCACGAAGTCTCGCGTCGCCGAGCGCTTCCCCTTGCCGATGAGCTTGTCGTACGCGGTGATCTCTTCGTCACCGAAGTCCGAGATGCTCATCTTCTTGCCGAGGTCCTTCGCGCCCTTCGTGAGCTTCACGCCAGGTGGAAGCAGCGCCTTCAACGTGTCGCGCGTGACGGGCCGCTGCGGACGTGGAGCGGGCGGAGCTTCGACGGCAGGTATGACTCCAGAGGATCGCTTGAGCGGCGCCGCGCCCGGAACGGGACCTGCGGTGCGCTTCGACGCCGGTGCTTTGGGTTGTTGAAGCGGCCGCGCGTCGGGCGTCGTCTTCTCGTTGAAGTCGAGCGCAGGCATGAACTGCCGGCCCGGGCGCTTGGGTGTGTCGGCCATCGGCACTGGCACCTTAACCCCGGAGTTCACCTTCTGCAGATGCAGGCAATCGCGCCGACGTGCGCTCGGCACCCCATGAAATACTCGCGTGGTGCACACCCTCGTCATGTTGAGCGGCGGAATCGACAGCCTCTATTCCCTCCACCACCTGCTCACGACGACCACCGACGAGCTCTGGGTTCACCACGTTCATCTGATCAACCGCGAGGGCCGCCACCGCGCCGAAGCGCAGGCCTGCGCTGACATCGTCGCGTGGTGTCGCGAGCACCTCAGACCGTTTCGCTACACCGAGAGCACCATCGACCACTCGGCCTTCGAGCTCACCGGCCGTGATGTGTTGTCGGTTGCGTTGGAGGTCGGGCTGCTCGCCCAGAACGCGTGGCCGACCGCGCGCAAACACTTCGACCGCTGGGTGCTGGGTTACTGCCTCGAGGAGTCGGAAGAGGTCGTCGCCGGTCAGACCGTCAGCGCCTCGAACCGCCGCGCCATCATCGACACGGCCGTTCATGTGACCGCTCATCCCATCGCGCCGCCACCTCTCGCGAAACTCCCCTTGATCCCCAAACACGAGGAGATCGCCTCCCTGCCTCCCGCCCTGGCTGCGCTCGCGTGGACCTGCAGAACTCCTCAGATTCAGGGCTCTGACCTCCTCGAGTGCGGCACCTGCAAGACCTGTCTGCTGATGGAGACGGTGCGAGCGAAACTCACTCCGGAGACACGCCCGCCACCGCGGCGGATCAGCATTCGGCAGACAAGATGACTGACAAATGCACGAAACTCGCGGCCCCTGCATCCCCTCCTCAAGGGCAGCAGTTCGAATTGAAACCACGTTGAAGCGGCTCCGGCCGCACCTCGGGATCCATGGCCATCAACAGTGTTGGAAGCGGTGAAGGCGGCGGCGGAGTCGATGCGGCGGAAGCTGCGGCAGAACGTGCAGCAGAGGCGGCGCGACAGGCAGAAGCCGCGCGACAGGCCGAGGTGGCTCGACAGGCAGAGGTCGCGAAGCAGGCCGAGGCCGCCCAGGCGAAGGCGGCTGCCGGCACTGATGGCAAGTCGACCTTCAGCAGCACGACGGCTTCGACCACCGACACCGCCGCGACCGCCCAGCAGCCCGCGCAAGCCGAGGTCGCGCAGCGGCCCGCCGACATCTTCCCGCTGAGCGGAGGCAAGCTCACGCCGACCGACCTCACGTCGCTGCCGCACAAGATCGACACCATCGTCTCGGTCGCGCCCGAAGAGCAGCGCGGCGCGGTGCGTGAGTTCCTGGAGAAGAAGGCCGACCCCGCCTCCATCGACAAGGCATTCGGCGAGGTGCTGGCCGCTGCGAGAGAGCCGGGCGTCAAGAACCTCGAGCTGCACCTCGATGGTCCGCAGGTCACCGTCGGCAGCGGCGAGAGCTACTCGACGCAGCCCACCGAGTCGCTGCAGGTCAACGCGCACCTCGAGGTGAACAAGAACCTCGAGGTCAACGGCGGCCCGCTCGCGTGCGACAAGGACCTCAAGGTCGGTGCTGCTGTCGCCCAGCTCACCGAGAACGAGAAGCGTGACGCGCTCAAGCAGGTCGGCGTTCCCGACAGCTGGCTCAGCCAGGCCAACGGCACCGACGTTCAGCAGGCGCTGACCCAGGTCGAGCTCGCCCGCCAGACGCCGGGCCAGAAGTCGCTCGACCTCTCGCTCATCACCCGCTCTGCCGAGACGCGCACCGAGATCGACCCCAACGGCTACTCGAGCGGCGACAGCGGCCCCGCGATGAAGACCGTCAACGAGATCAAGACGCAGGCGAACACCGCCAGCCTCTCGTTCAACGTCGGACCGAAGGGTGAGGTGAACGGTCAGCCTTCGAAGGTCGAGACCGCGCTCGCCGAGGTCGTCAAACGCGAGACCGCGCCGTGGCCGGGCGGCAAGCCCGAGGACTACGTCAAGACGAAGTGCACGCCCGTGCCGGCCGGCACCGAGCCGACGTCGCTCGCCGAAGGCACCACGCGCCAGGGGAAGATCGACACGATTCTCGCGGTGCTGCCCGAGGCGCAGCAGGCGAACTTCAAGCAGCTGCTCGCTGATGGCGGCGCGGCGAAGGTGAACGAGGGCAAGCAGAGCTGGGAGCAGAAGCAGACCCAGGGCGGCGGCATCTCGGAGGAGCAGCTCGACGGGCTCTTCAAGCAGGTGCTCGACGCGCGCAACACGCCCGGCCAGAAGAACATCGAGCTCTCGGTCACCCCCTTCATCAACGAAGTGCGCAGCGATTGGGAAGGCAGCACCAGCGTCTCGAAGGTCGACCAGAGCCCCGTGAAGTTCTCGGTGGCGATGGACGTGTCGGCCGACGGCAAGGTGAACGGCGCTCCGCTGCCCGCCGACCTGCACGCCCGGCTCTCGACCGAGCTCTCGCACGTTCCCGCCGAGTACAAGGAAGCGACGCTTCGCGAAGCGGGCCTGTCGGAGCAGTGGGTCTCGCAGGCCACGCCGCTCGAGAAGGACTACGCGCTGGCGAAGCTGCGTGAAGCGTCGATGACGCCGGGCACGAAGGAGCTCGACTTCTCCTTCACCCGCACCAACGTCACCTCGTACGGCGACGGCGGCGGCGAGACCACCATCGTCGACATTCCCGGCAAGCTGACGCTCTCGTTCGACGCCGAGGGCAAGACGAACGGCAAGCTGCTCACCGTCGAGACCGCGCTCGCGACGACGCTGCAGATGGACCAGCTGTCGATGGCCGACAAGCGCTCGATGCTCGGCAGCCTGGGCTTCGACGCCGAAGGCACCCGCAACGTCAACGCTGGCCAGGCGACCGAGATTCTCACGCGCGCGGCGATGACGACGCGCACGCCCGGAGAGCACTCCCTCGACGTGGCCGTCGGCGGTGACAAGTACCGCCTGCAGCTGAAGGTCGGCCAGGACGGCAAGCTCGAAGGCTCGGCCGCCGCGAAGATTCCGCCGCCGCCCAAGAAGAGCTGGTGGCAGACCGCCGTGAGCGTCGTGCTGACGGTGTGCAGCTTCATTCCGCCCATCGCGCCCTTCGCGCAGATGGCCAACAGCGCCTGGTCCGTCTACCAGGGCGTGAAGAACAAGAACGTGCTCGGCGTCATCAGCGGCGCGTTCGGCCTGGGGAGTGGCTTCGCAGGGCTCGCCAACAACGCGAGCCTCGCGACGACGCTGAGCAACGCCGCGACCGCGGTGAACGCCGTGAACGGTGTGGTGACTGCGGCGAAGACCGGTGACATCGCCGGGCTCGTCAGCGCCGCCATCAGCACGGCAGGCGCGGTGGGCAATCTCGCCGGCACGCCCATCAGCAGCGACCTCACGCAGATTGGCCGCATCGCTGGTGGCATCAGCGGGGTCGGCAATGCCGTGAAGACGGGCGACCTGGGCGGGCTGATCAGCGCCGGCACCAACGTCGCCGCGGGAATCGGTGCGCTCACCGGCAACCCGATGAGTGACACCACTCGCAGCACGCTCGACACGGTCTCGACCGTCGTCGGCATCGGGCAGTCACTGGTGAACGGTGACTACGCGAGCGGCATCAGCGGCATCGTCGGACTGGTGACCGACCACCTCGGGAAGAAGGAGGAGCCGGCCACGACCACTGTCGCCGGGACGGACAGCACCTCCACCACCGGCACGCCCGCGACGGACGAAGCAGCTTCGACCGACACCACTGCCACCACGGGAACGCAGGCCTCGACCGACGAGACCACGACCACTGGTACGACCGAGTCCCAGTCCACCGACAGCACCACTGCCAGCACCGGCAACACCCCGTCACAGGCCGACGTGCGCCGGGTCGACAACGAGATCTTCGGGAAGGTCGTGCGCGTGGCCAGCGGCGACAACCTGACGAAGCTGGCGCAGAACAACCTGGGTGACCCCGGCCTCGCCCCGGAAATCTACGCCTGGAACGCGGCGAAGATTGGCTCGAACCCGAACATGATTCGCGCCGGCGTCGACCTCGAGATGCCGCCCGAGGGCTTCCGTCTGCCCGATGACGCGCGCAACGACTTCTTCAACCGTACCCACATTCCACCGCCGGTCACGACGACCTCGCAGTCGTCGGACAACCGAGACAGCCGCGACATTCGCCTCGAGAACCCGACCGTGCAGCAGGCGGTGGCGCAGATTGGCCAGCTCACCCAGCAGATTCAGGCCGCGCAGACTCCGCAGGAGAAGGACACCCTGACGAAGGTGATGGAGTCGGCCAAGCTGAAGCTCGAGCTGGGGCTGGGCACGAAGAAGGTCGAGTTCTCGCTCAACCCGACCGCCATCACCGACTTCAGCAAGTGGAACGTCTCGGTCTCGGAGCAGGCGCCCAGCATGGAGCTGAGCGTTGGCGGTGCGAAGGCGAAGGTCGACGTGAACCTCGCCTACGACAAGGACGGGCTCAAGCTCGAGGGCAAGATCGAGACGGGCGTGGGGCCCGTGAAGATCTCGACCAAGGCCTCAGTCGACGCGAACGGCAACGTGACGTGGACGCCGGTGCAGCTCTCCGAGAGCGCAGAGCTCGGAGCGGGCGCGAAGATCTTTGGGGTGGGTGCGAAGATCGGCATCTCGGCCGAGGTGATTCCAAAGATCGACATCAACCAACTCCTCTCCCAGCTCAAAGTCAGAATCGTGAACAACGTTGCCCAAGCCAGAGCTGATGGCGTCGACTACGCCACGACCCCGTTCGGCTTCGGGCCCTGATTCAGCCCCTCGTCACCCAGGAACTGCACATGAACGTCGCCACCTACAAGAAGCCCATCGCCGACCTCGAGAAGCTGCTCGCCGACAGCGGGCCCGACCTGCTCGCCAACGCGCCTGATCAGCACGCGCGCATCAAGCGCCTGGTGACGGGCCTCAAGAAGACCACCGGCAAAGAGCTGGCGCCCGACCTCAAGAAGGACCTCATGGAGGTCTACCGCTGGCAGCTCGAGGTGCAGCGCCAGGAGTACGTCGACCAGCTCGAGTCGCTGAAGCCGGCGCTGAAGACCGGTGACCCGCTCGCGAAGCAGGCCGAGGCCGCGCTCAAGAAGCTCATCGAGGTGATGGAGCAGGCCGTGCTCGGCGCCGGTGCTCCCAACGCGAAGAACCAGGCGGCGACCGAGAAGGCGGCGAACCAGGCGAAGGAGGCGATGCTGGCGCTCGAGGCGGCCTTCGGAAAGCGGCTGGCCGCGTCGGTGAAGCCGGTGCCGGGTGGGGTCGTGAAGTCGCCCGGTGGCATCGCGATGGCGCCAGTGCAGGGCAAGAAGCCGTCGGCGTCGGTGAGCGCTCCGTCGAAGGTGGCGGCTCCGGCGACGTCTGCGAAGCCTGCGGCGAAGACCGCTCCTGCGCCGCTGCAGGGGTTCCGCGTGATGCCCGGTACCGTTCCCAGCAAGAAGAAGTGAGTGGCTTGACGGTGCGCCCGAAGTCGAGTGACTCGGGCTCATGCGTTTCGCGCTCGTCGCTCTGTTGAGTCTGTTGGGCTGCGCTCGTCCGCCGCCCGCGCCCGCGCTTCCAACGGTGCGGGTCGACGTGTGGCACGACACGGTCTGTCCGTGGTGCCGCATTGGCTTGCACAACCTCGACACGGTGGTGGCCGCGTCGAAGGACGTGCGCGTCGAGGTCGTTCACCACGCGTTCCTGCTCGACCCCGAGACGCCGCCGGGAGGCCGTGACTTCCGCGCGCACCTCGGCGCGAAGTTCGGCGGCGTCGATCGCCTCGAGCCCATGTTCCAGCGCGTGTCTGCTGCGGGCGCTCCGTACGGCGTTCGGTTCGCGTGGGACAAGGTTCGCGTCTCCCCTGACACGACGACGTCGCACTCTCTCATCGCGTGGGCGCCGGTGGAGAAGCGTGTCGCGCTCGTCGACGCGATTCACAAGGCGCACTTCGAAGACGGGCTCGACATCGGAGACGTCGAGGTGCTCGCGTCGCTGGCCCAGTCGACAGGACTCGATGCCGAGGCAGCGCGCGTTGCCATGAAGGACTCCGCTCGTCGTGAGGCGACCCGAGGCGAGGCGCTGGCGGCTGCGAATCAAGGCATCACCGGCGTTCCACACTTCGTCATCGGTGCGCAGCAGCTCAATGGAGCGCAGTCTCCCGAAGCGCTCGCGGCGGCGATTCGTTCGGCGGTGAAGTAGCGATGGCTGCGTTCTCCGTCGGTCACGCGAAGAAGCTGATCGCACGTCTGGGGCAGCCGATTGCCCGCGTGCTCCATCACGATGCTGCGGCCTTCACACTTTTGCTCGACGACACGCGACGGCCTCATCTGTTTGCGGGCCTCGAGCCGGTGCCGGGCGTGGTGCTCACCACGGCTCCGTTCGATTCGGTTCACTGGGGCGACACGCTCGTGCGCGTACCTGACCTCGCGGCGTGGCTTGGTGACGCGCGCTCCCTCGATGAGCGGGCGATGCGGTGGAACAAGGGCGCATGGGCCGAAGCCGTTCGATTCGGGCGGCGGCTGCTCGTGTGCGAAGGCGGCAACAACATGCGCAACCTGAGCTCCATCGGGCTCACGTTCGACACGGAGTCAGAGGCTCGGCGCGCCTTCACGTCGTTCGCGACCGTGCTCCCGGCTGGCTGGGTCGACACCGGGCCGGTGTACGTCGCTGGGAGCGGCGGCGTGTCGCGCGAGTACCTGGCCTCCGCCGCGCAGCGTGAGCGCACCCGGCAACATGCAGCGATCGTGCGGGTGTTGGACGACGAGCTTCGCACCACCATCGTCGACCCCACCGGCAACCGCACCGAGCAGCGCCAGCGCTTCGCGACCGAAGCCGAGGCCGTCAGCGCGCTCAACGCGTTCGAGCTGCAGTGGTACCTCGCGGGCGGCCAGCAATACGAGGTCGAGTCCATGGAGGGCCTCAAGCGGCGCGCGGACCGCACGCTCGTCGAGCACGTCGAAGAGGAGCTTCCGCGCGTCGAGAACCCCGCTGAGTTCGTTCGTCAGGTGCTGAGCGACGCGGGCCTCGACGCCGTGGAGAAGGTGGAGCGCTCGCATCCGGCGCATTGGCTCAGAGTCGGTGAGCAGTTGCCGGCCGGCGTCGAGCACCACGAAGTGCCTGGCAAGAAGCACGAACGGGTGCACCTCTATCTCGATGCCACCCATCGCGCGGTGGCGGTCATCGTGGTCGACGAGAAGCGTGACTCGTCGTGGCTCAAGCACGTCGAGCGCGCGCCCACCGACGAGAAGTTCAAGGCGCTCTCGACGAAGTTCAAGCGCCGGCTGAAGATCTGATCAGAACGTCGGCATCGCGTCGGGCAGCCAGACACAGCGCGCGCCCGCTTCGAGTCCGATCTCGAGGGTCTCGGTCGTTTGGCCGGTCTTCTTGATGATCAGATCGGCGCGCGTGAGGGTGATCCACGGATCCGTCGCCTCGCACTCGAGCGTGCACTGCTGCTCGCGGGAGACGCGGAGGTGGAGCGTGGCCGTCGAGGTCTCGCTCAGCTGAACTGTCTCTCCGTCACAGACGTGCACACGCGACACATCGGGGGCGAGCGCACGAAACGAGGTGAAGGCGACGTGCACCGCCACGCCGAGCCCGGTCAGAATCGCGAGCGCGGCTGAGATGGCGAGCACCGTCTTCACGCCACCAACGATGCGGGGATTCGAGGACGAACGGGAATCTGCAGGGCCGAGCGGTCGATCGCCGCAGGTGAACCGTCACACAGGCGCGTGCAACAGCGGCGTGAGGAGCGCGCGCCTGTTCCACACGAGCACCCCTTCGAGCACGAGCAGCACCACGCCCACGGGCAACGACGCCGGGTCGAGCGCCGCGTCGAACCACACGATGTTGAAGGTGATGGGCACGAGCACGGCGAGCGCGAGCGGCAGTTGCCGCCCCGAGAGCAAGAGCAGGCCCGCGGTCACCTCGAGCGCCTTCACGGCGTAGAAGAGGCCGTAGCTCTGCAGCACGCGGATGACGCCCATCGCGGCTTCGGGCATCGGCGGCAGTGGGATGAAGTGGAGCACGCCATCGAAGCCGAAGACGACGAACACCAGACCGAGGACGACGCGCGAGACGGTGACGAGACGATTCATGGGTGCAGCTCCTGTGAGGGACGACGGGTGAACGACCACGCGCCGACGAGACCGGCGCACAACGGGTGATGGGTTGCTGATGCGAGGTCAGGCGGCGTGAAGGCGTCGAGCAGCGGAGCAACCGAGCGTCCGCTCCGCGCGAGGCCCCAGAGCACGAGGCCCACATCGCCGAAGCCACGGGCGTGACGCAGCGCTTTCGTGAAAGTCAGTGCGGGCATCGTCTCGATGACGAGCAACCGGCCGCCGGCCTCGACGAGCTGCCACAACGCCTCGAGTCCCGCCCGCGGGTCCGGGAGCACCAGGACCAGCGAGGCGGCCGACACGACCTCTGCGGTCCCTCCGCTCGTCACGAGGTCGTCCAGACTGGCCTGCTCGAAGCGCGCACCTGGCGTGTGTGAACGCGCCGCGGTCGCTCCGCTCGCGAGCCTGGCCTGATCGAAGGACGTGTGTGAACGCGTTGCCGCGACCACCGCCTCCTGCGCGGTCGCTCCGCTCGCGAGCCTGGCCTGCTCGAAGGACGTGTGTGAACGCGTCGCCGCGACCTCCGCCTCCTGCGCGGTCGCTTCGCTCGCCACGACGCTGGCCTGCCCGAAGCGCGCACCTGGCGTGTGTGAACGCGCCGCCTCGACCATCGCAGCCGAGGGGTCGACACCCAGCGCCTCGAAGCCGCGTGCGGCAGCAAGACTGGTCACGAGGCCCGGCCCGCAGCCGACGTCGAGCCACCGGCCTCCGGTCGCGGGCACCGTCGCCACCGCCTCGGCGTGCAGCGCCCGATAGAAGTCCGCCGACTGGAGCCACTGGAAGAAGCGCGCACCGTTCATGCCTTCGATGATGCAGCCCTGGCGCTATGCTCGCGACGTCATGAAAGACATGAAGGTCATGGCAGAAATGAATTTCGCCGGGCTCGACCTCAACCTGCTCGTCACGCTCGAGGCGTTGCTCGCGTCAGGGAGTGTCACCGTGGCCGCCGCGCGCCTCGGGAGTTCTCAACCTGCTGTCAGTCGTGCCCTGGGCCGATTGCGCGAGCACTTCGACGACCCGCTGCTGGTGCGGAGCGGAAACGCGATGTCACCGACGCCGCGAGGTGCCGAGCTGGCGGCGCGGTTGCACGACGCCCTCGACGGCCTTCGGCGTGCGGTCGAACCGAGCGGTCCCTTCGTGCCTGCGACGAGTCGTCGTCGCTTTCGGCTCGCCACCGCCGATTACGGAATCGCCACGGTGGTGCCGCCGCTGCTCGAAGCGTTGGAGCATGAGGCGCCTGGCGTCGACCTGGTGGTCTCTCCGTTGGAAGGTCCGCTCGAGGCCGCGATGGAGCGGTGCGACCTCATCGTGTCGCCGCGGCGTGGTTCGGCTGCAGGCGTGGTGTGGACACGGCTGTTCCACGAGGACTTCGTGTGCGTCGGCCGTCGCGGAACGCTGGGCCGGGCACAGACGGTTCCGCTCGAGGAACTCTGCGCGCGCGCGCACGTCTTCGTCGCTCCATCGGGCCAGTCAGAGGGCGTGCTCGACGCACGGCTGCGTGAACGCGGGCTCAGCCGGCGCGTCGCCTTGAGCGTTCCTTCGTTTCTCTCAGCGTTGCCGGTCGTCGCCAGTTCCCGGCTCGTCTGCGTGCTCCCACGTCGTGTCGCGGTGGCGTCGACCGATGACCGGCTCGAGTGGCGGGAGCTTCCACTTGCGGTTCAGGGCTTCACGCTCGAGTGCGCCTGGCACGAACGAATGCGAAAGGACCCGGAGCACGTCTTCCTGCGGCGGCTCCTGAAACAGGCCGTCTCGCGCTGAGCCGTCACTGACGCAGGCGTCGCTCGAGCTGCTCGACGTCGGCGTTCTGCAGCTCCTCGAGGGGCACGCCTTCACGGAGCAGCGCTTCGACGAACAGCTGGTAGCGCAGGTAGAGGCCGGACTTCGCGTAGTCGAGCTCGTCGTGGCCGTTTCGGAAGCGTTGACGCTCGGCTTCGAAGTCGAAGGCGCCGGCTTTGCCGATGAGGTCGGCGTAGCCCTCGACCTCCCATGAGGGACGCCGGAAGTACGCGAGCCGGCCTACCTTGCGCGCCATCGCCGTGTGCGTGAGTTCGTGCGCGAAGTAGTAGGTGAGGGTTCGCACGCCGGGCACCTCCTGCAGATGCGGTCCGATGAGCCTGTCGTTCGTGACGTTGGCTGGGCGCACGTAGATGTTGCCCGTGACGCCGTAGAGCGAGACGGCTCCCGCGTTCCTCGCCCACGGCACGAAGAACGTGAACAGCGCAGGCGTGTCGCAGAGGTAGAGGTCGTACGAATCGTTCGCGTCGAAGTATGGCGACCTGGCCGCACGCGCGCGTGCCTCCTGCAGAATTGTTCGCGCCTCGGGAGGCAAGGGCTCGCGCGAATGCAGCACGACGTTCTCGACGCGAAGTTCGTGCGCGAAGAGCAGCGAGGGATTCAGCGCGACCGCCGCGTACAGCACCAGCACCGCGGTCGGACCACGCAGCCAGCGCTTCAGGCGTTTCATCGGGCTCTCCTTCGAATCGTGCGCACGACGTCGGTGCGCTTCTCATCGACCCACTCGCGCTCGCTGGTGTCTGGCGCTTCCACCTTGAACGCCGCCTTCAGGCCGGTCTCGAGCGCCTGCTTCTCCTGATGCTCGGCCGCGCACTCGAGGAAGTCGTCGGGCGAGAAGTACGCGTTCGCCCCTTCCTTGCCGAGGAACGCCACCAGCTTCGCCACGTTGCCTGACTTCGCCAACGCCATGGCCTGTGAACGAACCGCGCGCCGGTCGCTTTCACGCTCGTGCGCTTTCATCACCTGCGAGACCTTCACTGACGCGTCCTGGCCGATGGCTTCGGGCTTCGTGCCGGGAACCCAGCGCGCCTTCTCGGTGGCCCACGCCGTCCACGCGGTCTCGAGCGCGATTCGGTACGCCTCGAGGTCCTCTTCGAGTTGGTGGGCGTAGCGCGTGTACTTCCGCTCGGCGGCCTCCAACGCGTCGAAGGCCTCTTCAGACGCGAACACGCCGAGCGCGTGCAGTGCGCCACCACCGAAGAACATCGCGGTCGCCAGCCCGGGCCGCACCGTCGTCACAGACTGGCAGTGCGTGCAGGTCACGTTCACGGTCTTCGGACGAATGCGCTTCGACAACGGAGCGCCGCACTGCGTGCACGCGACGGCCTTGTCGGACTCTTCTTTCACCAGTTGATGGAGCGCCTTCGCCTGTGTGGCGAGCGCTTCCCGCTCCAGGTGCGTGAAGGTCTGATCAATTCGTCGGCGCAGGACCTCACCTTCACGCCACAGCGTGTCCCACTCGGCTTCGGTCGAGTTCTCGAGCATCGGCTCGATGGTGCCGCTCCACGCGTCGTCGACCTTCTTCGTGAGGCCGTAGAAGCGGGCCTTCAATTCCGACAGCGCGCCCGAGAGCGGAGCGGGATCGAGCACTTCGGTCTCAACGAGGCCCGCGAGGCCGTCACGGGCTTCGACTTCGAGCTCGCCGACGCGCGAAGCCACTTTCTCGAGGAAGGTCTTCCACCTGGCCGCTGCTGCGCTGCTCATCGTTCACTCCACGCAAAAGGCCGACCGGTCGATCCGTCACAGGGCAGGGCGCGATGAACGCGACCCAGCTGGAGGGACCGGATCAGAGATCAGCACCACAGAACACGCAGCTCAGTGACTCGGTCTGCCGTGGCCCCCGGCAGACCGGGCACTCCATCACGTAGACCTCAGGCCCCGACTTCGTGCCGTACTGGTGCTTCGAGGCCGTCACCTTCGCGTGTTTGAACAAACCGCGCTTCACCGGCTCCGACGCCTTCTGGGCGTAGTGGGCCTTCGCGTGTTCGAGCAGGGTCACGAGTCCCGACTCCGCGACCGCGCGTTGCTCGGCCGTCAACGTCGCCAGCACGAGCGCGCGCTTCGACGTCACGAACGCCTGCAGCGCGGCGTGCACCTCGGGCACCGGAGCGCCCTTCGTCTGCTTGTTCGCCTGACACGCTGGCAGCCGGTCGTCTTCCGCGATGGGCCGAACGTTCAGCTGCTTCAACGACGCACTCCAGGCGACCGACGTGCCGCCGAGCGGATCGACCTCGAGCGCATGGTCGACCAGCCCGTGCGCGCCCGAGACGACGTCACCCCACGCGACGAGAAAGTCGGACATCAGACCTCGAGGTCACCGTCAGGGTCCGACTCGCCGGCCGAGTACTTCTCCGTGTACTTCGCGTTGAGCTCTCCGTACTTCCCGGCGAGCTGGTAGTCGGTCGACAGCTTCTGCGACCAGTGCGCCGACATGTTCGACCAGTCGCCGGCGGTCAGCCCGAACACCTTCTTCAGCATCGCGTTCACGTCTTTGCCCTGCTGCGCCCAGCAGCCCTGCGCTGACTGAATCTCGACCCAGCGCTCGAACGACACCGGCTCGGCGCCCTTCACCTTCTTGCCGGCCACCTTGTCGTTCACGCCCATCGACGCCGAAGCCTCCTGCGCCGACGCGGCGTACGCACCCGCGCCGCCGGCCGAGAAGGCCTTGCCGTACTCGGTCGCGATGGCCATCGCCGCGTCGGGGTTCGACTGGTCGCTCATGCGCGCGTTCCACGTGTCACTCGCGCGGCCCCACTTCGCTTCGTCGATCTTGTGCGGAGCGAGCAGCTTCTTCAGGTCGCCACCCGAGATGAGCCTCGCGTTGATGCTCGCCCACACCTGCAGCGAGACGCCTTCGACGGGGTCGAGCATTCCCGGCTTGAGCGCGTCACGCATCTTCGCGCGGCTGCCCTCCTGCCGGGCGATGAGCGCCGCGTTGGTGAACTCCGGGTCCTTGCCGTGGTGCTGCAGGAACGTCTGCGTCGCGCGCTTCCAGTGGTTGCGGTTGCGCAGGCCGTGCTTCTTGAGCGTCGCCTGGAAGTTCTCTTCGCCGCCTTCCTGCGACTGCTCGATCTCGAAGTGCTTCATCCAGTAGCCGACGTAGTCGTCGTGCTTCCAGCCGCCCCAGTCGGGCTTGAAGTACGTCTTGCCGTTCTTCTCGAGCGTCATGGCGTCTTCGTCGTCGTCGTCGTTGAAGCCCATGCCTTCGTGGGTGACGTAGTCCCACTCGACGCCGTCGCGGTCCTTCGGGCGGAAGCCGGGGCGCGCGTGCTGGCCACGGCGGTCACCGTCATCGTCACCCGAGTCGTCATCGTCATCGGAGTCTGAGTCGTCGCTCCCTTCGGGCGCGTCTGGCGTCAGGCTCGCGAGCAGCTCGGCGATGCTGCCGGCCACCTTCGTCAGCTCTCCGTCGTCGGCCTGGAAGATGGGGCACTTTCCGCCCGCGGCCTTCTTCACGTCGATGACGAGCGCACCGCTGTCGATCTCGCCTTCGCCCGTCGCGTCCCAGGCGGCGAACGGAATGACGCTGGGCTGCTCGTCGCGCAGGTCGTCGATGTTGCCGAAGATGAAGTCGTCGCCCACGCCGAAGTCGGGCACGCCGAAGATGGAGGCGCCGACGAGGAAACGAACGTGGAAGGTGTCGCGCCCGCCCTCCACCAGCGGGCAGAATTGGTTGTCGTACTGCTCGAACTGCCGCTCCTTCAGAAAGCGCGCGTACTCGACGGGCAGCTTCACGCCGTAGAGCGCTTCGGTCTCTTTCACCGGGTCGGCCGCGGGGCCGCTGCCGTCGTACTCGTCGGGAAGTGAGTCGTCGGCCTGTGGCGCGACGGGCGCCGCCTTCGGAGCAGGCCGCGCGGGCGGAGGCGGTGGAGGCTTCTTGCCCGGAACGTGCGCCGGCACGGCGGCCGTCGACTCCTCGGGCTCCTCCGCTTCCTTCATGCGCTTCTGAAAGTCGGCGAACGTCTCGTCACCCATCATCGTCATCGACTCGTGGCCGATGAACTGTTCGCGCGAGGGAGCAGGGCGGGCAGGGGCCGGAGGAGGGCGGGCAGGTGCTGCGGGCTTCTTCTTGCGTGGGTCGTCCGTCACGTGCCGACGAGATACCCAAACGCCACCGCGCGCAACGCGTTTTCCCGAACCGGTGATTGCTGCGAATCGAGACGGTTGACTACAACCACTCGGTGCGTGTCGCGTGGCTTCTGGGGTTGTCGCTGTTCCTCGATGCGTGTCGCCCCGCTGAGGTGGCTGCGGTGGGGTCCTTCCCCTCGCCGACCCTCTCGACGAGCCCCGGTGCCGGACCCGCGCCGCTGCGGCGGTTGACGCGGCGGCAGTACGAGAACGTGTCGGCCGACGTGTTCGGCTTCGTGGTGCCGGATCGCGAGTCGCTCCCAGAGGACGCCATCATCGGAGGCTTCGAAGGGGCAGCAGAAGCGCAGACGCCGTCGGAGCTGCTCATCTCGCGTGCCCAGCGCAGCGCGGAGCAGCTCTCGACGTTCGTCGTCGCCGACCGTTCACGGCTCTCACGCGTGCTGGGGTGCGAGCGGTGGAGCTCGGAGGTTGAACAGCGGGTGTGCACCGACAGGTTGATCAACGGACTCGCGCGACGGCTCTTCCGACGTCCGCTCTCGGTCGACGAGGCGGCGCGGCTGCGAGACGACGTGACGCGCTGGACCGCGGCGGTCGACTTCGAAGGCGCGATGCAGCTCACGCTCGAGCGGCTGCTCCAGTCACCTGGCCTGCTCTACCGGCCCGAGACCTCGGCCGATGGCTACGCGCTCGCGTCGCGGCTGTCGTTTCTGCTGTGGGAGAGCGCTCCCGATGACGAGCTGTTGAACGAAGCGGCGGCCGGTCGACTCCAGACGCGTGAGCAGGTCCGCGCGCAGGCCACACGAATGCTGAATGACGTGAAGGCGCGCCGCGCGATGTGGAACTTCCACCGGCAGTGGCTGGGCCTCGAGCGGCTGATGCTCGACGAACACGCCGTGCGCACGCCCGAGGTCGACGCGCCGTGGACGGAGGCGACGCAGCAGGCCGCGCTCGCCGAGACGCAGGCCTTCGTCGAACACGTGATGGCGGAAGAAGGCACGCTCGCAGCGCTGCTCACGAGCCGCCGCGCGTGGCTCGACGCGGAGTCGGCGCGGCTCTACGGCGTGACGACGGTTCAAACCGGGCAGGAGACGGTGCTCGATGGAACGCAGCGCTCCGGCGTGCTGACGCGTCTGGCGTTCCTCGCGAGCACCTCGCACCGCGGAGCCACCTCGCCGCCGATTCGTGGCAACGCGCTGGGCCTCAAGCTGCTCTGCCGTCAGCCGACGCCACCGCCTGCAGGCATCGACACCACGCCGCCCGCGAAGCCGACGACGGGCGCGCGCACGACGAGACAGCTCTACGTCGAACGCACCGCACCTGGGACCTGCGCGGGCTGTCACTTCTCACTCAACGCGCTGGGCTTCGGCTTCGAGCACTACGACGCCGCCGGGAAGTTCCGCACGACCGAAGACGGGCTGCCAGTCGACGCGACGATGACGGCGTCGGTGGGTGACGTCGAAGGCCCGCTCGATGGAGCGCTCGAGCTCTCGGCCCGCCTCGCGCGGAGCAAAGACGTGCAGACCTGCGCGACCCAGATGTGGCTTCGGCATGCGCTGGGCCGCGCGCCCGTCGACGCCGAGCGACTGTGGATGGACGCGCTGACGACGCGCTTCGTGGCGAGTGAAGGTGACGTGAAGGGGCTGCTGCTCGACCTCGTCTCGTCGCCGACGTTTCTCTCGTTGCCAACGGAGGCGCCATGAATCGCCGCCAGGTGTTGCGCGCGCTGGGCCTCGGAGCGCTGGTGGCTCCTCGGTTCGCGCTCTCACAGACGGTGAGTTCGCCAAAGCGCATCGTCTTCTTCGTCACGCCGCATGGTCACGTGCCCGCGAGCTGGAAGCTGCCGATTCCGAATGGCTCGACGACGGCGGTGGCCGAGCGCGACCTCACCTCGTTGCAGCAGAGCGAGCTGCCCGAGGTGCTGCGGCCGCTCCATCCGTTCCGTCAGAAGCTGCTCGCCATCGAAGGGCTCGCGCACACGGCGGTGCTCGAAGACATCGCGTACCTGCATCGCGCGGGTGGTGACGCGAACAACCACAACGTCGCCGTGGCCGACCTGCTGACCGGAGCACGCGCTGCCCAGCACCCCGGTTTTCCCTGTACGGGTGGCGCCATCTCCATCGACCAGGTGCTCGCGCAGCGCCTCGCGGGACCGGGTCGAGTCGGCAGTCGCGTCTACGGCGGCGACTACGTGCCCAATCAAATCGTCGCGCCGTTCTCGTTCCTCGGGGCCTCGCAGCCGACGCCGCTCGTGAAGAGCCCCACGGCCGCGTTCGCCGACCTCGTCGGAGCGCAGCCAGCTCCAGACGTGCGCAGCGAGAAGCTCAAGCTCGCGCGGCTGTCGATGCTCGACTCCGTCGCCGAAGAGTACCGGCTCGTCGCCGCGACGCTCGGTCGTGAAGGCCGCCTCAAGCTCGAGTCGCATCGCGCGCTCGTGCGAGACCTCGAGGTGTCGCTGTCGATGCAGCTCGAGCAGCCACAGTGTCTCCCGACGCTCGACACCTCGGGGCACCTCACGCGGCAGTTCATGCGGCTCGTGCGAATGGCCTTCGCGTGCGACCTGACACGGGTGGTGACGTACGCCGCTCCGCCGCCGCCGTGCCCCGAGTTCGGCTACCCCGCGAACGCCGACGTTCACGCCTCGTACGCGCATGCGTCCGTGAACGGCGCGACCTCGTGCGGGCAGGTCTACACACCGCTCGCCGAGCGCGCGATGGCCGACCTCAACGTCTGGTACGCGCAGCACCTCGCGTTTCTCTTGTCAGAGCTCGACGGGGTTCCCGAAGGTGACGGCTCGCTGCTCGACCATACCGTCGTGGTGTGGCTCACCGAGCTCGGCACGCCGACGCACCGCCACAACGACGCGTTCACGGTGCTGGCCGGCGGAGCGAGCGGCTTCTTCAAGTCGGGCCGCTACGTTCGGTACCCCGAGCTGCACGACAACCCCGTCGGCGGAAATCCCTCGGAGTGGCCGCGCATCGGCCCGGCGCACAACAAGCTCTTCGTCAGCCTGCTGCAGGCGATGGGGCAGCGCGACACGAGCTTCGGCACCACGAGCGCGAGGTCGAACACGGGCGAGCCGCTCGATTTGACCGGGCCACTCCTCGAGCTGCATCGCTAGTGCACGTTCGACGTGGTGGCTGCATCTGCTCCGTACACCCACGGAGAACGCCATGACGCCCATCGGCAAGAGCCCGCTTCCCGCCATCACCGCACTGCCCACTCGCCCTGCTGCAGGTGGTGGAGCGAAGGCTGGACTGACCGGGGCGATGGCTGATCAGAAGCTCTTGCAGCAGCGCATGCAGGACCTGTTCGAAGCGACCGCCGCTCCCCGAGGACCCTCGGGCACGATTCAGTATGGCGGCATGAGCATTCAATCGAGAGGCGGGCAGCTGAGCGTGAACGGCTCCACCATCGGCACGGTCGATCGCCAGCTCAACTTCGACGTCACCATCGATGGCCAGCGTCACCAGGGCAACCTCAAGGACCTGCCGGGCGCGAGCTCTCTGTTCGCCGGCATGCGGCCCTGATCAGTCCAGCGCGTGGTCGAGGAACGACCGCAGCTCGTACATCTGCTCCGAGCCGATGCCCTGGCCGATGTACGCGGCGCCGTACGCGAGCCCTCCGCCGATGAGCATCGCCACCAGCAACAGCGACGCCTCGAGCACCCGGCCGTTCAACGTCACCTGGCTGATCAACAGAATGCCGGCCGCGATGGAGAGCAGCCCGAACAACAACTGCACTGCGACGAAGGCCGTCCAGATCTGCGGGTGCGGCGCGAAGAAGCCATCGATGCGCGTGCGGCCGCCAGGAAGCTCCGAGAGCTGGGCGTCGAGGTGCGGCGACCAGAAGTGCTCGTGGGGCTTTCGAATCCACAGCGCGAGCGTGCGTGGGTGAATGGAGCCGGCGACCTTCTCGTGCCCTTCGGCGACCGCGGCCTTCACCTTCGCGCTCACGTCATCGGCGGGCAGTGACACTTCGAACGAGAACCTGGGCCGTGCGCGTGGGCGACTCACGGGGCCGAGTGTACCTGCGCTCCCGCGCCTCACTCGCGTCGAGCGGTGTCGCGGTGCGCAATCAAGGCGAAGCGCTGCCGTGATGAGATGCACGACGATGCTTCGGTGGCTGGCCCTCATGCTCGTGAGCTCGGCGTGCGTGACGACGCGCCCGCCACCGCTCGGCCTCGCCACCAGTCAGGACGCCATCGCGAAGGCAGAGCGACAGGCGAAGCTGGGGGCGCGGTTCCGGGAAGTCGGTGGGACCATCGCAGGCATCTCTGCGGGCGTCGGTGGGGTGGTGTTGCTCGGCTCCCAGCTGCAGCCCACGCAGAGCGCGCCGACGGTGAGCGACCCATCGCTCGCTGGACTGCAGACGGCCGCCGAGCGCGCGCAGCAGTTCGCCGCCGACAACAAGACGCGAGACCGCACCATCGCGGCCACGGTGCTCATCGGCTCGGTGATCGTCTTCCTCGGAGCCTGTGTCGCTTCGGCCATCGTCGACGACGGTGCGAGCGACTGGCTGGCTGAGCAGCGGGAGCGTGAACTGGCCGACCTCGCGCCGTCGGAGACGGAGGCGAACTCGAAGCTGCTCGAGGCGGCGCAGCGGGCCCAGAAGCTGCCTCCCGAGCCCGGCCACACGAAGACACCCCGTCAGCGCTGAGCCGTGAAGAGCGAGAGGTTCGAATGATGGCGCTCCGAAGCCTCGAGTGCGCGGGGACCCGAAGAATGCAACGATCGCTCGAGACCAGCCGCCGGTCGGTGAGGGGTCTGGGCCATGTCCGCTGGAGGACGCGCGGTGTTCGGTAGCGGACACGAAATCATGTCCGGTGGCAGACACCCGACGTCCGCGAGCGGACATGCGTGTGAGAGCGTCAGCCCTCCGCCCGACCAACTCGCGTTCGTCGTCGAGAACGAGCCGAAATGCGAAGAGCGCCTTCTGCTTCCTCGTCTGTTGCCCGGAAGGTGATGCGGTCGCCACCGCTCGCGAGATTCCGCCGCCCCTGACTCACTCGAGGCTTCGGAGCGCCCTCCACGAGCCCCACGCTCACACAGGCATGGTCAGCGTCGAGTTGCAGCGCTGATCATCGACGCGACTGATGAAGGCCGTCTGAAGGACCCACGAATTCGAGCGTTACGGAGCGCACGCGACGGCGTAGTCGAAGCCCACCGTCTGCCCCGGCGCAGGCAACGAACGCGCCTCGAACACCACCGCGTTTCGCACTCCGTCGTACGCCCAGTTCCGAAGGTTGGGCGCGGCCATCTCGGGAATCGTCACGCCATTGATGCTGACCGTGACGCTCGCCGCGGTCGCGGGAGCCGGCCGCGAGGTGAGGAACCACGTGCCGCGCGCTCCGAAGACGGCCTGACCCACGCGCGTCGCTTCGGTGCGCCACGCCTGCGTGTTGGCGACGTTGCAGATTTCAGAGGCGATGCCGCCCGTGCTCGAGGTCATCTCGATCTGCCGCGCGTCGGGGGCGTTGCCGTCGTAGGAGCAGCCCACGGGGCGGCTCGCGGCCGGCAGGGTAGGCCCGACGAAGCTGAACGAGAACTGGTTGCGGCGTCGCTGCCCCTTCACCGCCAGCAGCTTGCGCACGTACTCCTGCGTGGCCAGTGGGCTCTGTTCGTCCGCGTCGGTGAAGGCGAGCACCGAGAGCGCCGCGTCTTCGCGAAGGAAGTTCACGTTGTCGGTGGTGATGAGCGGCAGCGTCACGGCTGCCAGGGCGGGCGCGAACATCAGCTCGAAGCCCGAGCCGTTGACCCCCACGTTCACCCGCGTGTTGAACGACTGCAGCAGGTTCGGCGTGGTGTTCCTGAAGACGCGCTGACCCACGGGCCCTTCGAAACGGCCGCGCGCGGCCAGGCCCGACGAGGTCGACATGTCGGTGGTGGTGACGCCGAGGTTGAAGTCGACGTTCGCGCTGAAGGCGTAGGCGAGGAACGCGTTCGCGCTGCTGCCGAGCGCCATCTGCTTGTCGGACATCGAGCAGGAGTTGTCGACGATGAGCACCACGTCGGTCTTCGTCGGAATCGTGAAGCGGTCCTGGTTGAGGCCGCTCGCTGCGCCCGTGCCCGTCACAGCCGTCTGGTACGCGAAGGTGCCGCTCGAGTGCGTGGCGCCCACGACGAGAATGCTGTCGACGCGGCCTGCGACGGTGGGCGCGAAGGTGACGTTGAAGTTGAGCGAACCGCCAGCGGCCACGGTGGTGGGCAAGGTGAGCGCCGAGGTCGTGAAGCCACTGCCCGCGACGCCGAGCGCCGAGATGGTGATGTTGAAGGCGCAGATGTTCTGCACCGAGAACGCCGTCACGGCCGAGCGGCAGCTGGTCTGCACGGTGCCGAAGTTCACGTCGGCGGGCGTGAAGACGAGGCACGTCGGGTTCTGCTGCGGCACGCACACGCCGGTCGAGCAGACCTGACCGGGTCCGCACGCCGTGCACGCGTTGCCCGAGAAGCCGCACGACGTCGCGCTGGTCGCCGTCACGCACGTGGTGCCGTTGCAGCAGCCGTTGCAGTTCGTCGAGTTGCAGGTCGCTCCGCCAGTGCAGACGCCACCGGTGCAGGTCTGACTGGGGCCACACGCGGTGCAGGTCGTGCCGTTGAGGCCGCACGAGATGGGCGACTGCGAGCCCGTCGACTGGCAGGTGCCGTTCGAGCAGCAGCCGGCGCAGCTGAAGAAGTCACAGGCCACCTGCGGCGTGCACGCGCCCATGGTGCAGGAGTTGCTCATCGGGCAGACGCCACACTGCTGGCCGCCGCTGCCGCACTGTGAGGCGTTCTGGCCGCCGAACGGAACGCAGAGGTTGCCCTGGCAGCAGCCGTTCGGGCACGAGTTCGCGGTGCAGGTCGCGACGACGGTGCACTGGCCGGAGTTGCACGTTCCGGTGGTGCAGTTTCCACACGAGGCGCCGCCGAGCCCGCACGCGTTGTTGTTCTGACTGCCGAAGGGAACGCAGAGCGGGCCCACGCAGCAGCCGTTGCAGGGCGTCGCCGGGCCTCCGGGACACGCGAGCCCCGCAGAGCCGCCACCCGTCGCGGAGCCACCACCCGTCGCGGAGCCACCAGCCGTCGCCGTACCACCAGCCGTTGCCGTTCCACCCGCCGTCGCGGAGCCACCAGCGGTCGCCGTACCACCAGCCGTTGCCGTTCCACCTGCCGTCGCCGTTCCGCCCGCCGTCGCCGTACCACCAGCCGTCGCCGTTCCGCCCGCCGTTGCCGTTCCGCCCGCCGTTGCCGTTCCGCCCGCCGTCGCAGCGCCGCCCGCCGTTGCCGAACCGCCAGCGCTCGCAGCGCCACCAGCACTCGCAGCTCCGCCAGCGCTCGCAGCTCCACCGGCACTCGCAGCTCCACCGGCACTCGCAGCGCCACCGGCGCTCGCAGCTCCACCGGCGCTCGCAGCTCCACCAGCGCTCGCAGCTCCACCAGCGTCTCCACCAGCAGTCGAGCCACCAGCCGTCGCAGCGCCACCCGCGTCACCACCAGCCGCAGCACCGCCCGCGGTCGCGTTGCCACCCGCAGTCGCCGAACCACCACCGACTGCCGAGCCTCCACCCGACGAACCTGAAGGAACGCACGCACCGACCGAGCACACGTTGCTTCCCTCGCAGCGCTGGCACAGACCGCCGGTGCGGCCGCACGTGCTGTCCGTCACTCCGGCCTGGCAGACGTCGTTCGAGTCACAACACCCGGTGCAGGTCGTTGGGCCACACACGGACGGTTGAACGGGCGGGCTACAGGCCGAGGCGAACAACACCGCGACGGCGAAGGACAGCAGGGTGACGTGGCGAATCATCGCGGGCTCCAATGAGCAGAAGGCAGAGGTCAGGAGCGTGACCCGCCAGCCTTTGTCGGGGCGCAAAGAAAGAGCGGCGGCCCGTGCTCACTTCGGCGTTCGGAAGAGCCCGTTGAACCAGCCTGCGTGGCCGAGGAAGTAGACGTAGTTGGCGTCGACCGCGATGCTGTACGTGCCGACGTTGTCCAGCACCAGCACTGGGCTGCCACTGGTGATGCCGGCTTTGTAGATGGCCTGCTCGTTGTTCCCTGCTTCGGTCACCCAGTACGCGTTCGTCGCGTCGACCGCGACCGCCCAGGGCGCCTGACCCGAACCGACGGTTCTGATCGAGCCGCCCACCGACGAGCCCTTCACCACCCCGTCGAATGAGCTGCTCGTCGTCCGGCCAGCGAACCAGGCGACCCGGCCCGCTTTCGCGTCGACCCCCTGGAAGGGCAGGCTCGTGCTGTCGACGGTGGTGTTCGAGCCACCCGGGCCGATGGCTACCGACACCACCTGACGCAGCCCCGCCGAGGTCACGTACAGGTTGGGGTACAGCACCGCGAGGCTCGGGTTCCCTCCGCCGGTCAAGGTGTAGAGGGGCGTCGGCGTGCCTCCCGAGACGGGGATCGAAAAGACCGAACAACTCGTGCCGTTCGAGTTGGCGCAGCCAGACCAGTACACGGTGGTGGCGTCGCGCACGCCGATGTCCATCGGGAAGTACTGGCCGGTGGCGAGCGTGCGACGCGTGCCCGTCGAGAGCGACTGGACCATGACGTTGCTGTCGCTGATGCTCGTCCAGTACAGGTTGGCGGAGTCGACCGCGATCGACACCGGCCAGTTGAGCCCGCCCGCGACCACCACGCCCGGTCCACCCGACGTGGGCACCTTCCAGATCTGCATGTTGGTGGTGCTGTTGTTCTGGTCGAGGAAGTAGACGTACTGGCCAGCGGGGTCGATGACGATCTTGTGGCCGCCGTTGCCGATGCCGCCATTGGTTGCCTGGAGCAGCGTGGCGTTCATGCATGGTCCGCCGCTCCCGTAGCCGCAGATCTGGGTCGCCGAGCACGTCGTGCACGCGGCACCACCGCTCCCGCAGATGGCGTTCGTGTTGCCCGACCGGCACTGGCCCGCCGAGCAGCAGCCACCGCATGACGTGGTGTCGCAGACGCAGCTTCCGCTCACGCAGCGCGTGCCGCTCCCGCACGTGCCAGCCATGCACGTGCCTCCGCAGCCGTTGCTCGCGCCGCATGCCTTGCCTGCGCAGTCGGGAACGCAGACGCACGCATTGGTGGTGCAGGTCCAGCCGCTCTGACACGCCGCGCACGACTGGCCTCCCGAGCCGCAGGCGCTGGTGACGTTGCCGAACTCGCACCCGCTCGCGCTGCAGCAGCCGCTCCCGCAGGACGTCGCGTCGCACCGGCAGCTTCCCGAGACGCAACGCTGGCCTGGGGTGCAGCTCCCGTTCTGACAGGTCGACGAACATCCATCGCTCGCGCCGCAGGCTTTCCCTGCGCACGAGGGCACGCAGGCCGTCCCGCCAGCAGAGCCTCCAGCCGTCGCAGCGCCACCGGCCGTCGCAGTCCCACCCGCTGTCGCAGTCCCTCCCGCCGTCGCAGTCCCTCCTGCCGTCGCAGTCCCTCCTGCCGTCGCAGTTCCTCCTGCCATCGCAGTCCCGCCAGCGGTCGCAGTCCCGCCTGCCGTCGCAGTCCCGCCTGCCGTCGCAGTCCCGCCCGCCGTCGCAGTCCCGCCCGCCGTCGCAGTTCCTCCCGCCGTTGGCTCTCCGCCGCCGACCGCGCCGCCCGCTGCCCCGCCACCTTGCGAAATCAACTGGCAGAACCCGTTCGCTGAGCTGGGCCGAACGCACGTGCACGACTGGTCACAGACCTCGCTGCTCCCGCATTCGAGCGTGCTGGCGCACCGCACCGAGCCGCCATCGATGGTGAAGAGGTAGTTGCTGCCGTTGAGGTCGAGGCAGCCCGTGAGGCCGACGACAAGGAGTGTTCCGACGAAGCGCATGCCCTTCAGAGGGGCGCCGCTGGAAACCGTCGCACTCATTTTTCGAGGCAGTGATTCCAGTCGATTGGCTGAGCGCATTCTTCAGGAAGCCTATCAGCGTGCTATGGCGCCGCCGCATGGGACGGATCTTCGAAACCCGAAAAGCCACCATGTTCGCCCGCTGGAACAAGATGGCGAAGGCGTTCACGCGCATCGCCAAGGACATCACCATCGCGGTGAAGACCGGCGGTACGAACCCCGAGAGCAACCCGGCGTTGCGGCGGGCGATGTTGAACGCGCGCGCGGCGAACATGCCGAAGGACAAGGTCGAAGGCGCCATCAAGCGTGCTTCGGGCGCCGACGCCGCGAGCTACGAGACGGTGATGTACGAGGGCTACGCGCCCCACGGCGTGCCGCTGCTCATCGAGACGGCGACCGACAACATCGTGCGCACCGTCGGCAACGTGCGGGCGTACTTCAACAAGTTCAACGGCAACCTCGCCTCGAACGGCTCGGTCAGCTTCATGTTCAACCGCATGGGTGTGTTCCGCCTGGCGCCCGAGGGCTTGCCGCCGCTCGACGAACTCGAGCTCGAGCTCATCGACCACGGTCTGCAGGACCTCGGCGAAGGCACGGGTGAGAAGGGTGAGAAGCTGATCATCCTGCACTGCAACTTCTCCGACTTCGGCCAGCTGCAGACGGCGCTCGAGGCGAAGGGCCTGCACGCGGTGTCGAGCGAGTCCGAGTACATTCCGACGACGACGGTGTCGCTCGATGAAGAGAAGGCGAAGGAAGTGCTCGAGCTCGTCGACCGCTTCGAGCAGGACGACGACGTACAGCGCGTGTTCCACAACCTGGTCTGATCAGTTCGCGCCTGGCGGAGGGCGGAAGTCGCCCATGCCGATCGCCCAGCCCATCGAGTAGCGGGCGTTCACTTCACTTCGAGGTTGGAAGTGGAGCCGGCCATCGGGTGCGCGCCAGCGATACGCGTCGAGCCCGAACGGGCCGAAGTAGCCCGCGGCGTGCAGCGCTTCTGCGGTGCGTTGGCTCTCGCGGGTGAGCAAGGCGAGCTCGGCCTCGGTCAGTGGTGGCGCGAGCTCGGTGGACTGCCACGCGCCCGTCGCGTCGAGCAGCTGGAGCGTCGGCTGGCCGAACGTGCACGTTCCGTCCTCTGCCAGCCAGCCATGGAGCGCGCAGTCGAGCTCCCGCGCGACCAGCGGCTCGACCTGCAGCCCGGCTCCGTCTCGAAGTGAGGCGTCGAGCCAGGCCTGATCGGCCTCGGTGAGTGCGCCCGGCCGAACGCTCCGTCGCCCGCGGCCTGCGAAGCCGAGCGGTCGTTTGATCAACCAACACCGCTCGACTGAGACCTGCTGAAGCGCGTCGTTCGCGAGCAACGTGCTGAGCTGCTCCGTCGTCGCTGCCCAGCCCGCTGCGGGGAGCGCCTGCCCGAGTTCATGCGCGAAGCGCCGGTGATTCACACGTCGCAGCACCTCGACCTCCGGCGCTCGCGGAACGCGCATTCCCGCCTGCTCGAGCTTCGTTCGCGCCCAGCGGGTCAGACACCAGGCGCGGCCCCACAGCCCGCGCTCCATCGCTTCATGGCCCGGCCAGACCACGCGGTCGCCTGCGCGGATCAACCCACGCAGTCGAGGCAGCAGACGCTCGATGCGCGCCGTCATCACGTCGGTGGGCGTGTGCGCGCCGCTCCGCGCGAGCTCGTCTTCAGCGTCGAGGTTCAGCACCCACGCGACGGGCTCAGCGCTCGACATGCGCCGTGCCCCAGGCTGCGAGCGCGTCGAGGAACTCCGGCGGGTAGCCCGCGCGCCGACGAGCCTCGAGGTTGAGCGGTGTGCCGCGGGTCATCGACGGGCTGATGGGCTCGGGCAGGTGCGCTCGCCACTGCTCGAAGTCGACACCGCCGGTGAAGCTGCGGAACCAGTGGAGCGCGAAGGCGGTGTGGGCAATCTCCTCCTCGCAGATCTGCGCCTGAATGGCGGCCGCGCGTGGGTCGCCCGCTGCCTCGAAGGCGCTGGTGAAGCGCGCGCCGTGGTCGAGGTTGCCGCCTTCGAAGGCGATGCCCATGCGCGCCACGAAGTGCGCCGGCGTGGTCGACTCGCCGGGCACGCGCTCCCAGAACCAGTCCTTGATGGGCATGGTGCCGAACGGGTGGCCGAGCGTGACGAGGTGCTCGCGATAGAGGCCGAGGTGCCGCACCTCGTCCTGGCAGATGCCGAGCAGCCCGCGACGAAAGCCCTCGGGCGTCTCGGGAAACGCGAGCAGCGCCCACGCCATCAGCTCCGCGGCCTGCAGCTCATGGTGAAGGAAGGTGTGCAGCACCTCGGCTCGTTTACTGACGTCCTTGAGGGCGCCCGGGCGGACGGCCTTCTTGCGGACTTCTCGCTGAACCAGCTCGGGCGGGCGGCCGGGGCGCTCGAGCAGCCAGCGAGGTGGAGACGCGCTCCACTTCGAGGGCGGCGGTGGTGGTGAGAGCTTGTGCTCGAGCGACGTGCTGGTGACGTAGTCCCACGCCCAGCGCTCGACGGTGCCCTCGGTGGGAATGGCCGGCTCCGACATGGGAATCACCTTACCGGCTCCACTCCGCGTTGCGGCGCGGTCGACGTGGCCACGAGGCTCTGCGCGAGCACGAGGCCGAGCACCGGCAGCCACCACACGATGTAGTTGTTGTGGAACACCTTGCTCACCAGGAAGAAGGCGCCCATCGACAGCGCGACGAAGGTGACGGCGTCGAGCCGGCGTCGTGCGAGCCCGACGAACGCCGCTGCCACCAACGCCACCGCGACCACACGAAGGAGCGTCGTGGTGAGTGGCGAGAGGAAGTGAACGAGCGCCGTGCTGTCGCTGGGCCGCTCGAGGTTGAAGCGAATCACGTTGTCCCAGACGCCCGCTCCATCGACCGCGAAGGCCGGAAGCCAGCACCCTGCGCTCACGACGACGAAGCTGGCCCACGCCCGGCGGCCGCTCAGCAACACCAGCGGCAGCAGGAACGCGCCCGGGAACACCTTGGCGGCGATGCACAGCCCCGCGAGCGCGCCGACGACGCCGCTGTTGCCGCGCTGAAAGCCCACCAGCGCCCAGACGAGCAACGCGGTGGGAATCAGGTCGCAGTCGGAGTCGAGCAGCGTCACGCGCCGCAGCACCTGCTGACCCAGCAGCACCAGACCCGCGAGCACCACGGCCTCCGGGCGCAGACTCCTGCTGGCCACGACGAGCCCGCCGATGAGCAGCAGCAGGAACGCGAGGTGCGTCAGGTACTCGCCGCCGCGTCCGTGCAGTCCGATGAGCGGCACGTACGCCGCCATCATCACCGGCCCGTACTTGTACCCGGCGAGTCCGAGCGTGCGCTTCGCCGCGTCGCACGCAGGCTCCTGAATGCGGCCAGGAAAGAGGCTGGCCCCTGACTCCTGCGAGGCCCACGTCTCGTCCACCTGAGCGGCAGTCGGCACGGGCTCGTCACCGAAGCACTCACGAACTTCTGGAAACCCGAGGAACGCGCGCGTCGAGCCGAGGTCGAGCACCGTGCCGAAGTGCCAGGGCGTGACGCCTCGCACGAGCAGCTGCACGCCCCGCACGTGAAGGTCACCCATCTCGGAGCGGCGCTGCCGCAGCGAGGAGTACGAGCCCTCCTTCAGGTGCCAGAAGAGCAGCGCGCCGACGCCGATGGCCGCGAGCGCGAGGAACCATCGCGGCCAGGGCTTCGCGGGCCCGAGCCAGCGCGCGATGGCGACGAGCGCGAGCACCGCGACGACCAGCCCGGCGCGCGTCGGGCCCTCGTCCCAGTCGAACCTGGCGAAGGCGTCGCAGAGCCCGGTCACGACCCCGACGAGGACCACCGCGCGCAGAATCGACACCTGGTGCGTCTAGGCAGAACGCCGCGAGCTGTCGACCTGGACTCCACCGTCGAGGAAGTCGCCGACGCGCTTCGACATCCACCCGCGGAACTCGGGCGTGGTCGGCGGGCTGTGCCGGCAGTTGGGAATGAGCTCGACCTCGACCGATGCGGTGAACAATTGCTTCGCGCGCTCGACGACTTTCTGACCGGGGAAGCTCAGGTCGCCGTCCGCGCCCATGATCAACACAGGCGCCTGAAGTCGCGCGAACTCTCCCGGCTTCGCCAGCTTCGGAATGCTCATCGACGGCGTGAACGAGGTCAGCGCCGCGCCGAGGTACGGCAGCCAGTCGTCGTTCATCGTCGTGAGCATGTTCTCCATCGCGGCGTGCAGGCGCTCGGGTGTCGGGTTCTTGCGGTAGCGCATGATGGGCCACGCCACCTTCGTGAAGCCCGCCCACAGTGGCCCGTTCACCAGCCCCGCGGGCACGAGCAGCACCAGCTTCGTCAGCCGCTCGGGAGCGACGGCCGCGAACCGCAACGAGACGAAGCCACCCCAGCTCACGCCGAGCAGATGCGCCTGCTTCAGCTCCAGCGCGTCGAACACGTCACGCAGCCACAGGCCGTAGTCGTCGTTCTTCACCGAGGGCTGGTGGTCGGCGCTCTTCACCGACTGACCCACCACATCGACGGCGTAGACCCGGAAGCGCTGGAGCAGCGGCTCCAACTCTCCGAGCAGATGCGCCGAGCTCGCGAGCGCACCGTGGAGCAACACGAGCGGTGGGCCATCCGCGGGGCCTCCCACCAGCACGTGTGCCTCACCGAAGCGGGTGGTGACCGTGCGCCGTGTGGTGGGCGTGGTGAGCTTCTTCGCGAAGCGCTCGTACCAGTCGAGCAGCGCGGCTTTGCCTTCTGGGCTGGTGAACAACGAACTCATCGGCGACTCCGTTTCGACGGCGGGGGACGAAGACCTGCGAGGTGCTGCGAGAAGAGGTGCTCGACGAGCGCGAGCGGGGTGCCATGCGCGCCCTGCACCCAGCCGATGAGCGCGAAGTAGAAGAACGAGAGCCACGCAGCGGCGACGGCCTCGGTGCTCGTGCCCGGCACGAGTGCTCCCTCGGCGACGGAGCGCTTCACCGCTTCGGTCAACGCCACGTGCACCCGCTGCGTCTGCGCGACGAACTTCCCGGCCCACGGGCCCTCGGCGAAGAGCGACTCCTTGAGCAGCGTGCGCGAGAGGGCAGGGCGCTTCTGGTAGTAGGCGAAGACCGCGGCGCCGAGCGACGAAGCCTGCTTCTCGAGCGTGCCGCTGCTGCGTGCGAGCGCCCGGTCGAGGGTCGCCTCGAGGTCGTCGAAGAGCGCTGCGTAGAGCAGCTCCTTCTTCTCGCCGAAGTGGTGCAGCACCGTGCCGGCCGAGACGTCTGCGCGCTTCGCGATGTTGCGTACGTTGGCGGCCTCGAAGCCCACGGCCTCGAACTCGTTCCGTGCGGCTTCGAGCACCGCCTCTCGCGTCGCGGCCTTCTGCGTGGCGCGGACGCCCGGCTCCGTTTCGTTAATCGTGTTCACTGAACGTGTTTAACGAAAGCGCGAGCTCGACGCAACCTGGCTGCGTGCAGATGCCGGTGACGGCCCCAGTCTCGGTGCTCCCGTGCGGAGTTCCTCGACGCCCTGCGGAGAGAGGCTCCTGCGCTTTGGTGTTTGCAACGCGACACCGGGCTGCAGGGACTGACGAGACTTGACCCAGACCTCACCACGCCTTTCAGCCGGCGATGCCCAGCGAGCGCACCTGTGCGTGGGTGTGGTTGGCCCCGAACGTCGTCGGCCGCACGGCGGGCGCGATTCGACGTAGAAAGGCTGCGACCGTCATGACCGCGCCGGCAGACACCGCTGTGGGCCGCACCCGCCAGGACGACCTCATCGCGGGGTATCGGCTCGTGCAGCTTGTCGGCAAAGGCGGCATGGGCGAGGTGCACCAGGCCGTGCAGCTGTCGCTCGGGCGCACCGTGGCCGTGAAGCTGCTCAAGGCCGACCTCGCGAGTGACGAGCAGTTCGTGGCGCGCTTCGAGAAGGAGGCGTCGGCGCTGGCGACGCTGCGGCACCCCAACATCGTCAGCATCGTCGACCGCGGAAAGTCGAACGAGACGTATTACCTGGTGATGGAGTTCGTCGACGGCCCCGGTCTGCGCGAGCGCATGCGCGACCCCGACTTCGACACCATGACGGCGCTGAAGACGCTCATTCAGGTCTCGCGCGCCATCGACTACGCGCACGGCCGCGGCGTCATCCACCGCGACCTCAAGCCCGAGAACATTCTCTTCGACGACCAGGCCGGCAGCATTCCGAAGGTGACCGACTTCGGGCTCGCGGGCTTCGACGAGAAGGCCGGCGTCGTGCAGCAGAACCTCACGCAGACGAACGTCGCGATGGGCACAGCCTCGTACATGGCGCCCGAGCAGCGCGTCGACGCGAAGTCCGCCGGGCCGCGCGCCGACCTCTATGCGCTGGGCGTGATGCTCTACGAGCTGCTGACGGGAGAGCTGCCGCTCGGCCAGTTCGACCCGCCCTCGGTGAAGAAGCCCGGCGTCGACAAACGCCTCGACCCCATCGTCGCCCGCTGCCTCAAGCCTGCGCCCGAAGACCGCTACCCGTCGGTGGCTGCGTTCCTCTCAGAGCTCGAGCTCGTGGTGCCGATGACGGCCACGCCCGCGCCGTCGAAAGAGACGAAGGCTCGCCGCGTGCTGCGCCAGGTGAAGGAGCGCGCGCAGAAGGTCGCCCGCATCGTCGCGCTCGCCGTCGTCGCGTTCGCCGCCATCATCATCGCCACCGTGTTCATTCGCGCGCGGTTCGAGTCGAAACGAAGGCCCGCCGGCATCGAGCTGATGAGCGACGACGGGGCACAGGAGGCGCTCACCACGCCGGGTCGCGTCGACAAGACCACCCGCATCGTCACGCTGGGAGAAGGCCCCGACACCGTCACCGTCATGTCGCGTGGGCGCAAGGTCGTGCTCGAGCAGGGCGGCGTTCGGTTCCCCGAGCCTGACGACCTGACGGCCGGTCGTGCGCTCGTCGACGCACAGGTGGAGGGCGATGGGCTGCGACTCTCGGCCATCGTCGACACCGAAGCGGGAGCGTCGTCACGCCTCGAGCCGCTGCTCGCGTTGTTCCGTGGACCGAGGCCCGAGGCGCGAAGTGCGCTGATGCTGCTCGGCACGGGAGGCCGTTACGTCGCGCTCATCATCTCCGGCTCTGGTGGGCAGCCAGAGCTCGAGTGGAACCTGGGGCCCGACAAGCAGGGCCACATGCGGGCGCCGTTGCCGACGAACACGAAGGACCAGCTGCTGCAGCTGCACCTCGACCCGCTGACGAGCGAGCTGGTGGCCGTCGTCGGAGAAGGCCGCGACGCGCGCGTGCTGGGCGAGAGCCTGCGCCTGGGCACCGACTGGCGTGACTCGTTCTCCGAGTCTCCGCGCGCGGGCCTCGGGTGTCTGGATGGCACGTGTGCCTTCCGCTCCATCGTCTTCGAAGGGCGCGCGCTGACGAAGGTGCTCACGCCGCCACCCGCCCCGCCGCTCGAGGTCGATGTCGAAGACCTGCCGCTGCCGGTGACGAAGCCCGTGGCGAAGAAGCCACCAGTCGCGAAGCCGGTCGCGACGGCGAAGCCGACGACCGTGGCCTCGACGAAGCCAGTGCCGCCGCAGAAGCCCGCGCCTGTGCCCGTGAAGAAGCCGACGCCCGTGACGCCGCCGAAGAAGAAGTAGCGAGGCGCTGAGCGGTCAGTTGCCGCAGCGGTCATCGCTGGCGAGGTCGGTGCAGTCAATCGGGGTTACTCTCGACGAGATGCGTCTCGTGCCGAGTGTCGCCCTCTGTTGCCTGCTGGCTTCGAGCTGCTCGTGCAGCACCGCTCAGGTCCGGCTGGTCTCTCCAGACGGGAAAGCCACCCTCACCATTCGCTGCGCCACCGAGCGCGCGCTTCAGGGCGATGTGCTGCCACACCTGGTCACGCACGAGGTGTGTCACGGCGCCTGGCAGGTCGAGGCGTGGTCCCACCAGCCGTCGCTTCCGTCCTTCGACGGCAAGCGCACGGGCATGTACGTGGCCATCGACGTCGACCCGGTTCGCCACCTGGTCGCCGCGACGCGAGACCGTCGCCAGTGGGACGTGTGGGTCGTCGACGGCAAGACCGGAGCGAGCGCCGAGGCGGTTCCGCTCGAGCGCGACAGCGGCACACCGCTCGGGCTCGCCACCATCGACCTCGATGCGCTCGTGGCCGACACGTTCGTCAGGAAGGCAGCGACGTTCCGTGGCTTCTGGCGTCAGCGCGAAGGCGACGCGGCCCTCGAAGCGCTCTTCGCGCGAGGCGCCACCCGCGACGACGACCTTCCCGCTGAATGGGTCGGCGCTGTCCGCGAGCTGCCTCCCGAAGCGGTTGAACGAGTGACGGCGCTCGTGCGCGACGAGGTGCGAGCGCGCCCGAGCCTCGCCAGCGTCTTCCACCTGCTCGCGCTCGATGAGCGAGGCCCCGCGAACGACCCGGCGCTGCGAGCCAGCGTGTGGGCCATCGCCTCTGCTGCCGCCCGCGAAGAGGTCACGGGTCAGCCGGTGACCGCTGAATCGCTCGGTGTCTCCAATCGCAGGCGTCAACGACAGCTCGCGCTGGTGCGCACGTTGCTGGCTGGTGAGGGCTTTGGAATGCACCCCGAGGCCGGAGCCCTCGCCTGCGCTCTCGTCGCCGCGCGCGAGCGGTTGCCGCATGTGGTGCTGGGCCTCGCCCGCGCGGCCGAGCGAGGCGAGCGGTGTGCAGCCGCCGACGCGGCCTGGTTCGACAAGACGCAAGACTCGCTGGCCTGCATCGAGCTCGATGGCGTGCCGGTCGATGGGTTCGCGGGCGTGTGCGACCCGACCTGGCGAGGGTTGAAGCAGACCATGCCGGTCGCCGACGGCGTGACCAACGGCACGTCCTACCCGTCGACCTGTCTGAAGGCGGGGTTCGGCGTGCAGGTGTGGAGCCTCAGGCGCGAGCTGGGGTTTGGGGGCCGCACCTCGAGGCTCGACCGGCTCACATACCGCTTCGACGTCGACTCCACGGTCGATTCGCTCGATCGAGGGCGTCTCGCACGCACGGTGTGCGAGCTCGGCCCTGGCGAAACGACGACCACGATGATCGGCGGGTCGAAGGTGCTCGTGGACGACGGAAAGAAGACCGTTCGTGTCGTGGCCGAGGGGCGCTGAGCAGCGGTCGAGCTACGGCACCACGCTGCACAACGAGGGGAACGACGGCGGCAGCCCGCTGCGCTGATACGGGCTCGTGTTCGCCGGCATGCCGAACGGGTGGTCGCGGAAGAACTCCCAGAACATGGGGAAGCGCGTGCCGCCATCGGTCGGCGCCGTGAACGGTGGCACGCCGTGGCCGCCGGAGTGGATGCACTGCGTGACGAAGTGCCGGTCCATTCGCAGCGCGTCGCGGTAGCGCTTCGAGGCCTGGTCGAAGTTCAAGATGAAGAAGTCGGTCGCGCCGCCCCAGACGACGAGCGCAGGGAACTTGTTCGGCTGCGGGGCGTAGTCGATGCGCCAGAGGTTGGTGAGCGACTCCTGGCCGAGGCCGCCCGAGATGGTGAGCACCGAGGCCACGCGGTTCACCGCCGCGCTCGTCGAGAAGTACGCCGTCCACAAACCGCCGGCGCTCGCCCCGAAGACGTGCAGCCGCGACGCGTCGACGCTGAACTGCTGGCTCACGCACGCGAGCGCGTCTTCGAAGAAGCCGAGCTCTTTCGGAGCCGACATCGTCTCCACGAAGGGCCAGTCGAACTGGTACGCCTTGCGGCTGCCGTTCATCAGGTTCTCTGGCAACACCGCGATGAACTCGAACTGCGCGACGGCGCTCTCGATTTCGGCGTCGCGCACCACGCTGTTCGCCGAGGCGTTGAGCCAGTGGTAGCCGAACACGACGGGGTAGCGCTTCGTCGGCGAGTAGTTCGGCGGCACCAGCAGCAGGAACTCGCGGGCGTCTCCTCGCGACATGAAGCCAACGTTGCGCGCGTTGGCGGCGAGGTGGCTGCTGACGAGGGTGGGGCAGGTTCCTGCGTAGGTGGGCAGCGCGGGTGGCGCGAGCAGCCCGCCGTCCCACACAGGCGTGCCCGCGTCGACCACCGTGCCCGCGTCGAGGCTCACCGACGCGTCGGGAGCCCCCGCGTCGATGACGATGCCCGAGTCGATGATGGTGCCCGCGTCCTCCATGGTGATGGAGGCGTCGACCGTGCCCGCATCGACGGCTCCTGCGTCGAGGAGCACCACGCCCCCATCCAGCTCGTCGGGCACAGCGGCGCGCCCACACGCGAGGAAGAGACAGCAGACGAAGACGCGACGCATGCAGGGCTCCTTCGGCAAAGCGGCCGCACCCTGCCCGAAGAGGCACGTCGTGCGAAAGCCCCTCTCAGCGTCGAGTGGCGCTCGGCGGGGACCTCGTTAGGAGGGGCGCCATGGCCTCCATCGACTACGACATCGACTTCGTGCACTCCGAGCTGGGCTTCTCGGTCGTGCACCTGATGATCACCCGAACCCACGGCGTCTTCACGAAGTGGACTGGCACCTTCGCCCTCGACCACGCCGAGCCCGGCAACTCGCGCATCTCGGTCGAGATCGACGCAGCAGCGTCGACACCCGCAACGCGCAGCGCGACGGCCACCTGCGCTCGCCAGACTTCTTCGACGTCGCCCGGTTTCCCGCCATTCGGTTCGAGGGCCGCCAGTTCGTTCGCAAGGGAGAAGGCTTCGAGCTCGTGGGCGACTTCACGCTGCACGGCGTGACGCGACCGCTGACGTTCGCGCTCGCGGGAGGTCAGCAGGCGAAGGACTCGCAGGGCAGGGCGCGCGTGGGCTACCGCGCCAGCGCGACCATCAGCCGGCGTGACTTCGGCATCACGTGGAACAGCGTCTACGAGGGCGGCAGCGTGGTCGTGGGCGACGAGGTCTCGCTCGTGCTCGACCTGCAGCTCATTCCCCGCAGCTGAGCGCCGCTCGTCGGTGGCCGCGCACCACTGGTCGGCTCCTTCTCAAAGCCGTCACTTCGTGGCCGTTACCGTCATCGTCATGAACACCGCCGCCGTCACGCTGCAGGAGCCCGCCTTCTTCGGCCCCGCCTTCGAAGCGCTCTACCTGCAGGGCCTCGGCGAGCAGGTCACGCCACGGCTTGGTCGGCAGCTCGCCGAGCTCGGCCTCGACCTCTCGCGTCCGCTCCACGCGGCGTACTCGTTCGACACCTGGCTGCGCTGTCTCGAGTGCACCGCCGACACGCTCCACCCCGACGTCGAGCGCTCCGAAGGCGTCGCCCGGCTCGGCCTCGCGTTCCTCCGCGGCTTTCAGGGCACGCTCATCGGCAAGGCCATCTTCCAGATGTCACGGCTCATCGGCGTCGAGCGCACGCTGCTGCGCATGGACCGAAACGCGCGCACCACCAACAACCTCTACCGCTCGACCTCGGAGCTGATCAGCCCTGGCCACGTGCGGCTCTCGAGCTTCCTCGACGACGGCTTCGTCGGCAGGGTCCCACCCTCACAGTTCGCGCCTGCTCATTTTCAGTGCGGCATCGTCCGCGGCATCGTCGAGGAACTCAGCGCGAAGACGCCGACGATCGACCTCGAGGTGGTGGACCCGACGCGGCATCACGTGCTGCTGGACGTGCGGTGGAACCTCACCAGCTGATGCGAAACGCCGCGCCGGTCTCGTGCGCCTCGTCAGGTGCTGAACGGTCGATGGCCGTCGTGGTGACCTGCACGCCCGTGACGCCCGAGTGCGACAGCCCCGTCTGCAACATGCCGCGATAGAAGCTCGGGTTCTGCACGTGGTTGCACCACAGCTCGAAGTCGTTTGGCGCGTGCTGCGTCAGCTTCGTCTCGGAGTAGTTGTTGCCGGTGCGGAGCGTTCTCGCGAGGCGCTCGAGCATGCGCCGCGGCCCGAGCAACCGCAGGAGCGGCAAGGTGGCGCGCCCGATGAACGTCTCGGCGTACGCAGCGATGAACCGGCTGCCGAGCGCGAACTGTTGCTTGTCGTAGGGCTGGCCTGGCGCGACGAGCTCACCAGCGAAGTCGACGACCTTGCGCCACGTCGCGAGCGGGTAGGCCGGCTCGAGCGGCCTCGTGTAGTCGATGCCCAGCTCACGAAGCCGGCCGAGCGCCTTCACGTCGAGCAGCGGGCCCAGCGCGGGACGCAGCGCCTCGACAGAGTGCGAGAAGATGAGCAGCTCGTTCATGGCTGGTACGCGCGCAGGTTGTCGATGAGCACCCGCGCGCCTTCGGTCGACTCGCGAAACACGCGGCGGGCGCCCCCGAGGAAGAACGGCGGCAACGTGCGCAGGTAGCTCATGGTGAAGACGACGAGGCGCGTGCGGCCCGGCGCGATGGCGAAGTGCAGCGTCCACGTGAAGCTGCCGTCGGCGGTGCGCATGCCCATCACGCGCGAGAAGTCCCGATTCTGCTGGAACACCACCGACAGGGGAGGCTCCTTCATGCCGGCGAGCTCGATGGCGCGCGCCACGGCCGGCATCGACGACGCGCCCGCGGCCAGCTTCGCCGCGTCGTAGTACTCGATGGTGAAGGTGTTCGACGGCATCGCCCCCACGCGGAACGAACCATCGGCGCGCTTCGTGACCTCCATCTCCTTCGCGACCGCGTTGATGTAGCCGACGTCGCGCGCCCGGGCCTCGCTGAAGAACGTGATGTCCTTCTCCACCGTGTAGACGAGCCGGCTCAGCACCACGTGCGGCGGAGAGGAGAGGCCTGAGAACACCTCGCTCGCGTCGAACGGCCTGAAGCGCTTGAACGTGGCGTCGGTCTCGGGCGACGGCTCTGACGGCAGCAGCGCGTAGAAGTACTGCACGCCGCCCGTGTCCTGAAACGCAGCGTCGACGGCGAAGTCGCAGGCGCTCTCTCGACGCAAGGGCGTCTCGGCCGCGAAGGCCACACCCGACACGAGGAGCAACGCCGCGACGCCCTTCACGACTCGTGGTTGTGCAGACACCGACGGCGCGACGCAAGAGGACTCTCGTCGGAATATGATCGCGATCATGCGTCTGCCCCTCGTCGGAGCGCTGCTCGCCGTCACCAGCGCGTGCCCTCCTCCACAACAGGTCGCCAGCAACGATGGCCTGTTCGGCTACTGGCGCCCGCGTGATGGAGAGCAGCTCGTGTTCGCGTTTGCGCCCCCGAACGAGGCCGAAGAGCTCTTCAATCTCTCGGGCAACATGGTCGCGCTGCAGACGAAGCCGGTCGGCGCCGTGTACCAGCTCGACCAGCTCGTGCAGCTCACCACCTTCGAGGCGACCGAGCGCGCGCTGAACCAGACCGTGCTCGTCGACATGGGGAGCCCGCCCGGTACGCAGTTCTCGACCCGCATCGACGGCTTCGAGCGCGGTGTTTCGATGCAGCTCGAGTCGAAGAAGCTCGATGGTGGCAGCCGCCCGTGGGACTTCTACGACTTCTGCCCGCGCTCGAAGAACCAGGGCTGGGGCTCGGTGGCCGTGACGGCGTGCCCGACCTCACTCGCGAATGGAGGGTCGGCAGCCTTCGACAAGCAGGGCCGCTTGTATGTGTACACCGCCTCGGGGCTGGCACCGGGCACCACCTGTCCTCCCGGCCCGGGCTTCCTCGAGGTGCAGCGCGGCTGCGGCACCGCACAGTTCGAAGCGCCCAACGGCCGGCTCTCGGCGATGCGCGTTCACGACGACGACGTGCTGCGCCTCGCGTACCTGTCCCTCGACAACAGCCTTCGCGTTCGCGAGCGGAAGATTGGAGACCGCGACTTCACCGAGACGACGCTGGCCACCCTGGTGAGCCCCAGGTCGATGCAGCTGCTCGACCAGCGCGGGGAACCGCTGCTGCTCAGTGGTGACCAGGTGTACCGGCGCACCAACGGCGCGTGGGTCGCAGCCGAGCTGAAGAAGAAGTCGACCGGCCAGCCGATGACGGCGCTGGGGCCCGCAGCGGTCGATGTGGCGAATCGCCTGTGGGTCGCCATCGGTGCCGAGCTGTGGGTCGAGCGGGAGAGTGACTTCGCCATGACGCCGGCGCCGGGGCCGGTGCACTCGTTGTACCTCGACCCCGTGGGCGACCCGCACGTGCTGATGGTGACGTCGTCGGGCCTCGAGTACGCGGTGCTGCACGAGAACGCGTGGCGTCGGCGCGTCATCGACTCCAACACCACGGGCATCATCGTCACGCACGGCACGACGCCGTGGCGGGTGCTCACCACTTCGTTCTCTCCCGCGCCGCCGTGGCTTCAGCCGACGCTCATCACCATTCACGACGACGGCCGGCTCGAGGGCGAAGTCGCGGGCGGTCCCTTCAATTTCATGGCTGGCATCAACACGACCTTCGCGGCCGTTGGGCCCAGAGGAGAGGTCGCCGCGTCACTCACGGGAGAAGTGGTGATGACGCGCTCTCCGAAAGGCCGACTGTACGCGACGCCGAAGAAGCTCGAGCTGAGTGTCGACGGACCGTCGGTGCGGGTGCGTTCGGCCGATGGGCGCTTCAGCTGCGACCAGCGCTGCACCTTCGACGTCACGCTCGGCGAGCGCATCGCGTTCGAGGTCGAGAAGAAACCAGGCGTGGTGGTGATCGGGGGGCCATGCGACGGACGGTCCTCGAGTGCACCGTGCTGGGCCACCATGATTCCGCCACCCAGCGCTTCGACGGCCGAGGTGAACACGTACAAGTACCAGGTGAAGACGCGCGCGACGCCGCTCAAAGACGCGTTCGTCGCCAGCAACAGCCAGGGCCTCGCCACCACGCTCGGCGTGTCGGGAGACTGGGTGGCGGTCGGCACGCTCTTCACCGGCACCGCGATGCAGTACCAGCTCGACGACGTGGTGCTGCCCGTGACGGGCTCGTTCGAGAGCGTCGGTCTCGTGATGGTGAACCGGGTGACGAAGCAGTCGCTCTTCGTCGCGCTGCCGAAAGGGGTCTCCATCGAGCGGGTGTTGCCCGATGGGAGCGGCGGCCTGTTCGCGGTGCTGTCGACGACCAATCAGCCCGTGCAGGTCGGTGGTGTGACGGTGGGCGCGTCGCAGACGAACGTGCTCGCGTTCGTGCACGTCACTCCGTCCGCCACCATCGACCGCAACGTGACGCTCGTGTCGTCGCCGCGGAACATGCCGGTCGGTGTCTCGGGCGTGAGCCTTGGTGTGGATGGCAGCGCCGCAGCGGTTGCGAGTGGAAATGGGCCGCTCACGGGGCTCGGCGTGCCCGAGTCGAACGCGCTGGTCCGCGTCGCTCCCGATGGCACGCGCACGGTGCATGGCTTCGCGGGGCCGTTCGCGAACAGCGGAGTGGGCTTCTCCGTCGACACCGGCCGCATCGCCTTCGCGGTCAACACCAACGCGGGCGCCACGCTGTATCAGTGGAGCGGCGGCCAGCTGCAGAGCCTCGCGCTGCCTGGCGCCACCGTTCAGTCCCTGCACGCGACGGCGACGACGACGGTGTTGATGGCGACGAGCACGGCCGACCTGTCCATCGCAGGGCGCTCGTTGACGGGCCGGCGTCACGTGTTGAGCGTCGATTCGTCCAACGCCGTCACTGCCACGTTCAGTCTGCCGACCGCCACCAGCGCCGTCTGGTCGCAGAGCGTGGCCATCGTGCCCGACGGCGTCGCCTTCATGAGTGATGGTGAGCTGCGCTGGCTCTCACCCGCGCTCGCTCCGCTGCGGGCCGTGCTGCCGTTGCCGACCACCACGATGCGCGTTTCGGGCGTGCAGGCGCTGCCTACGTCGGTGTCGAACGGCTCGGTCTTCATTCTCGCGCCGCCGAACCTCGACTTTGGCGAAGTCACCGGCTCCATCGCCGTCGCACAGCTCGCGTTGTTCTGAGCGGCTCAGGGCACGGAGCACTCGACCCACTTCACGTTCTTCTTCGTCGTCTTCACGTCGAGCCCTGGCGTGATGGTGGTGGCGCCGTCGAACTGCAGCGCGCGGCGACTGGGGAAGGCGCAGCTCGGCTCTGCACCGGCCCACTCGAGCACGACCGCCTTCCCTTCGCGTCGAAGCCGGACGAACTCGGCGAACGAGGGGTAGGTGCCACCCAGGACCTGCACCTTCTCGTCGACGAGGGCGCCGCCGGGGCCACGTCGGCTGACGATGAGCACCATTCCTGAGAGCCGCGAGGCGAAGTCACCCTGCTGCTCGAACTCGCCTTCGAGCACCACGACCCTGAGCTCGCCCGAGACCAGCACACGTTCATCACGCAGGGCCAGGCGCCACCCTTCCACCTCGCGCGGAGTGTCGTCGTCGAACACGAAGCTGGGGCATGACGCTGCCGCGCTCGTCTGCACGACCCGCTCGAACACACCGGGCTCGAGGGCCTCGATGGCCGCGACGGCGTTGGAGCGCGTCGGGCAGACGCCCAGCACCACCACCAGCGGCCCACGCTCGAGTTCGGGCCAGGCGCTCGAGGGCTGCACCTTTGGAAACCCCGGCGAGAGCCTGAAGAGGTTGCCCCACTTCGACGAGCGCGCTTCCCACGTCGCGAGGCTGGCGGCGGCCGTCGCCTCCGAGCCCACGCTCCAGATGACGAGCGAGAGCGCACGGGGCGTTGGCGCGACCGACACCACGACCGAGAGCAGGGCGCTGAGCAGCATCCAGCGAGTGTCACATCATCGAGCGTCGAGCCGGAAGCGACTCCTTGCCTGTTGCGAACCCCTGCATTAGACACTGAACCATATGGTTCAGTATTCCGACACGCGCCTCGACGCCTCCTTTGCCGCGCTGGCCGACGTCACGCGCCGTGGCGTGCTGGAACAGCTCGGGCGTTCGGACGCCTCCATCACCGACCTCGCCGACCGGTTTCACATGACCCTCACGGGCATGAAGAAGCACGTCGGTGTGCTCGAGCAGGCGGGCCTCGTCACGACGGAGAAGGTCGGGCGCGTGCGCACCTGCAAGCTCGGCCCGCGGCGCCTCGAGCAGGAAACCGCGTGGATCGAGCGGTTCCGCCAGCGGTGGGACGCGCGCTTCGACGAACTCGATGACGTGCTCGAAGACCTGAAACGAAAGGAACGCAGTGAACGCAAAACGAGAGGCTGAGACCATGAAGCGCCCCACCACCACCGAGCGAAAGACCGACCGCGACCTCGTCGTGACCCGAACCTTCGACGCTCCCGCGCGCCTCGTCTTCCAGGCGTGGACGACGCCCGAGTTGATGAAGCGGTGGTGGGTGCCGAAGTCCATCGGCATCGAGATGACGGCCTGCGAGATGGACGTGAGAACGGGCGGGAGCTACCGCTTCACCTTCATCTTCACCAACGACCCGTCGAAGCCGATGTCGTTCTTCGGCAAGTACGTCGAGGTCACCCCGCCTTCACGCCTCGTGTGGACGAACGAAGAGAGCGCCGAGGGCTCGGTCACCACCGTCACCTTCGAAGAGCGCGACGGCCAGACGTTGTTGACGATGGTCGACCGCTACCCGTCGAAGGAGGCGCTCGACGCCGCCATCGAGTCGGGCAGCACCGGTGCCTTCGAGGAGACGTTCGTGCAGCTCGACGAGGTGTTCGTCAGCCTTTCGTAGAGGCGCGCCGACGCAGCTTCGCCACCAGCACCAGCAAGCCGAGCATGGTCGGGTCGACGACGGAGCAGCCTCCGGTGCTGCCGTACCGGGGGAACTTCGCCGCGATGGCCTCGGTGTTGTCGGTGACCACCACCGGTCCGCCTTCCTCCGAGAGCGTCTCGATGCGGGCCGCGGCCACGTCCGCTGCCGCGTTCTCGTCGACCGGTCCGCTCGCCCGCGTCGAGCCCTGCGCCGTGATGATGAGCGACGTGTTGGTCGAACAGTCGACCTCGAGCACGGCCTCATGCAGCCGCGGAACGTCGGGCAGTGACGCGTTGAACGAGAACACCGGGTCGCTCGTCATGTCGGCGGGCGAGAGCGTCGTGTACAGCCGCGTCAGCATCGGCCACCGCCCGAACAGCGCCTCGGTGTCGCGCATCGGCTTCACGTACTGGGTGAAGAGGTCGTGCGCGAGCGACACCGGGTCGAACGTGAAGGTGTAGTTCTCGAAGATGGCCGGGTGCTGCGCGCGGTAGTCGGCGCTGAGGTAGTTGTGGGCATTTCGCAGGAAGTCGTCTTCCGAGAAACCGCCCTCCTTCAGCGGGACTGGCATCGGCACCATCTTCAGCACGAGCGACTTCACCACGCCGGGCAGCACGGGCAGGGGCACGACGTTCGGGTCCGTGTTGGTCTGCAGCATGAAGTTCTTCTCGTACAGCCGCGCGATGAACTGGCCCGGGTCGGTGTTCGCCGCGAGCTCGGCCTCGGTGCCGAAGCGCCCTGGCGGTGCCAGCAGTCCGCGCATGACGGTGGAGGTGCTGGCGTACTCGGTGACGAAGCCGTGTTTGCCCGGCGCCTGCGCCACCGCGCGAATCACGAGGTCGTTGTAGTTCTTCACCTGGTTCTGCCAGTCGAACAGCGCCTCGTTCAGCACGACGTGGTGGTAGTTGCGGGGAATCGCGCGCGCGTTTCCGAGCAGCCAGACCTGCACGCCCATGTTCGGAGTCGCGCCGACGCTCGTGAGGATGAGCGGAATCATCGGCAGCTCGGAGGCGTACTCGAGGACGACTGGCGTGATGTCTCCCGTCGACTTTCCTGGCAGCAGCTTGAGCGCGAGGAAGTACGCGCCAGGTCGAAGGTACGGCCCCGCTGCGTCTTCGGTGCCTGAAGGGACGAAGTACCGGTTGTCGGCCAGCCACTTGAACATCGCCGTCTTGTCGTCGGCCTTGAGCACCGCGTACGCGTAGGGACCGACCGTGGCCTCCCTCACCAGCGGCGTGCCTTCACGCTGCTCGAGGAGCACCTCTGGAGAAGCCGCCCTCGCGAAGGACGCGCCACAGCCGATGGAGACGGGCCTGGCGCAGTTCTTCGTGCGCGTCGTGAGCAGAAACGTCGGGTTCGTCGTGGCCTGAAGCTGAACGAAGAGCTCGTCGGTGCCCACCTGCAGCGTCGGCACGTTCGGCAACGGCAACAGCCAGCCGAAGTCCTTCGCTTCGCCCGCGTACTGAATCTGAATGTGCGCCGTCACCTTGCCGTTCTCGACGGCGAAGAGAATGCGCTCTCCGGCCTGAACGACGACCTCGGCCGCGCTCGGCGGAGCGAAGCAGCCACACGCTTCAGCAGCTGGCGCGGCGAGGACGCCCACGACAGCGACGAGCGCCGCAACGTGAGACGAAGACGGAAGCGAGCCTGAGGAGCGGCGGTCCATCACGACTGGCGCTCCTTTCGCGGCGACGTGGGAAACCCGTGAGTCGACTTCATGAGCGGCCTTGCGGCGGCGCAGCTTCGCGACGAGCACGAGCAGGCCCAGCGACGTCGGGTCGACGACCGAGCACCCCTGCATCGGCTGCGTCGTCGTCGTCTCCGTCGCCGGCTTGTACGCCTCGAGAATGGTGCCCGCGTTGTCCGTCATCACCGTCGGCGCGCCTTCCTCCAGCACCGTCTCGATGCGCAGCGCGGTCGGCGTCGGCTTGCGGCTCAGCTGCTGCCCGATGACCGGCAGTTCGGCGCCCTGCTCGGTCTTCAGCGTCGAGCTGCCACAGCCCATCTTCAGCTTCGCCGTGTGCTCGAGCGGCACGTCAGGCAGCGTCGCGTTGAACGAGAACACCGGGTCTTTGGTCATGTCGGCCGGCGAGAGCGTGGTGAAGAGCCGCGTCAGCTTCGGGTACTTCGTGAAGAGCTCGTTCAGCTCACGCATTGGCGTCACGTATTGCGCGAACACCTCACGCGCGAGCGACGGAGCGTCGAACGTCGAGGTGTAGCCCGTGAACAGCTCGGGCCGCTGCTGACGGAACGTGCCGAGGTAGTAGTCGACGTCCTGCAGGAAGCGCGCTTGCGAGACGCCAGCCTGCTCGAGCGCGGGAGGGTAGGGCACCTGCGCGAGGAAGAGCGTGCGCACGACGGGCGGCAGCACGTTCTCGCGACCGAAGCCCGCGACCAGCAGCTTCGTGACGAAGTCTCCGGCAGACGTCGCGCTCGCGAGCTCCTCGACCGTTCCGTATTGACCCCTCGTCACGACCTTGTCGCGCATCGGCGCCGACGGGCCTGCGTACTCGGTGACGAAGGCGTGCTTCCCGGGCGTCTCGGCCACGGCCTTCGTGACGACGGCTGCATAGTTGTCGACGCCCGAGAGCCAGTTGAGCTCGGCGTCATTCACGACGACGTGGTGGTAGTTGCGCGGCACCGCACGCCCGTTGCCCACCAGCCAGATTTGAATGCCCATGTTCGGCTGCGCCGCGACGCTCGTGAGAATGATGGGCACCATCGGCAGCTGCGAGGCGTACTCGAGCACGATGGGCGTGATGTCTCCCGTCGACGCGCCAGACTTGAGCTTGAGCGCGAGGAAGTACGCTCCCGGCCGCACGTACGGGCCCATCACGTCTTCGGTGCCCGTCGGCACGAAGTAGCGGTTGTCGGCGAGCCACTTGAGCATCTCGGCTTTGTCATCGGCCTTCAGCACCGCGTACTCGAAGGAGCCGACCGTGCTCTGAACGACGACGGGTGACGGCTTCGAGAACTCGTTGGAGGCCCCCGAGTCCTGGGAACGGAGCGCCACCGGCGACCCAGCACACCCGAGCGCGAAGCCTCCAGTCGCCTGCGCGCACTGAGGGCCGCTGAAGTCGTTCTCGACTTTGTACGTGGGCGTCGTCGTCGCGAGCAGCTGCGTGAAGAGCTCGTCGGTGCCTGCCTTCACGACGGGAATGCTCGGGAGCGGAACGATCCACCCGAAGTCCTTCGCGCTGCCCGCGTACTGAATCTGGATGTGCGCGGTGACCTTGCCGTTCTCGACGGCGAAGAGAATGCGCTCACCGGCCTGCACGACTGGCGTCGCCGGGTCAGGCGGAGCGAAGCAGCCACACGCCTCCGCTCGCGGACTGAACGTCACGACCGACGCTGCCAGCAGCGCGGCTCCACAGCTCAACTGTTTGATCATGTTTCTTCCGACGACGCGGCCGCATCGGCTCCGAAGGCGACTGAGGATAGCAGCTTTGACCTTTTCTCCACCCACGGGTCTTCCCCGCATGACCTGCATCAGAGTGGTGGGCCTGGTGATGTCAGTGATGGCGGTGCACTGCGGTCGGCCCCCAGAGGCGCCGCCCGTCGAGGTCGAGCAACCACCGGTGGATGCGGGATTGGAGGCGGATGCGGGCGCTCCCGCCGATGCCGGAGTGCTCACGCTGACTCCCACCGCGGCCGAGGCCACGTGCATCGCCGACGGGTGGCAACTCGCTGCACGGGTCGTGAGTGGCCAGACCCGCAAGGTTCTGTTTCGGACGCCGTCAGGGCCGTGGACGAAGGGCGCGATGCTGGTGCTCCATGGCGGTGGTGGGCAGGCCGACCACTTCTGCACGGGCGGCATGCTGGTGCAGCCGCAGATTGCCTTCGCGCGTGAGGCGGTTCAGCGGGGCTTCGCCGTCTTCGTGCTCGACGCGACCACGAACGTGGTGACCGACGCGCAGGGCCGGCCGTGCGGCAAACGCTTCGACTTCTCGGTGCTGCCGCGCCCGAACCTCGACCTGCCGTACGTCGAGTGGGTCGCGAAGGAGCTCGTGCCCCGCTCACGGCCCGCCAATTCTCGCGCCGAGCTCTTCATCGCCGGGCACTCCACTGGCGGCTACATGACGACCCGCGCGGCGACGCACTTCGACGACGTCTTCACCGCCTTCGCCCTCGTCGCCACGGCAGACCCCTACGGCACCGATACGGTCTGCGACCCGGCGCTGTCGCCCCGCGAGTCGGCGGTGGGCATTCTCGTCGACCGTGAGACGCGGAAGGAGATCATCGAAGACGACGCCTGCCTCTCGGCGAGCTACCCGAACGAGTCGCCCTGGAGCACCACGCGCCCTGCGATGAAGCCCACCGCGAAGCAGTTCCACGACGAGAAGGACGGCATCGTCGACCTCAGCTGCATGCGGAAGCTGTCGACGCAGCTGCAGGCGAACGGGTACCCGACGAGGGCGCCGCTGGTGCTGCAGACGTCCGGGCCGAAGAACGTGCTGCTGCACCTGTGGCGAGCTTCGTACAACGCGCCGCTGCTCGACTTCTTCGGCTCATTCACGCCGTGACTTGCGCACGACCTGGTCGGCCGGTGTCCTGGTGGGGACATGCACTGGCCGTTCTTCGTCTTTCCACCAGCCGTGGGCCTCGTGGCGGTCGTGCTGGGGCTGCGGTGGGCGCTGAAGGAGCACCAACAGGAGCGCCGCCGATGGACGCGGCTGCTCGAGCGCACGACGAACGACTCGAGCGCGTTTCAGGTCATCGAAGGTGAAGTCGTGGCCCACGAGGTGCTCGACGCCTCGTTCTCGGGCCGAACCTGCGCCGCCTATCGCGCCGACCTCATCGGCCGAACGCACCATCTGAACGAGTACCAGTATCAGCAGCTCGCGACCGAGACGGTGGGGGCCTTCGCGGTGAAGACGGCCGACGGTCGCATCATCGACGTCGACTTCGACGGCGCGCAGGTGATTCTTCCTCCCGAGCTCGTCGGGTCCGAGAACCTGAGCGCCTCGGTGCGTGCGTATTCGGGCGGCGGCGATCGCGCGCCTGACCGCGTGCAGGCGTGGGCCAGCGAGCTCGGCGACGAGCAGCTGTGGAATGAGTACTTCAACCCCACGCGCGACAAGGTCTTCAAAGCGGCGCAGGTGGTGTGTCTCGAGCACCGGCTCGAGCAGGGACAGCAGGTCGTGCTCGCGGGTGACGTGACCGTCTCGGAGGGCGGTCAGATGACCCTCCTGTCAGGACCCGAAGGGCTCTTCTTCGGCTCGGGCTCGCTCGCGAGTGAGCGCAAACGAATCGCCACGCTCCCCATCGCCTCAGAGCTCTTTGGCGCGGTGATGGGTGGCGTGATTGCGGCAGCGCTGACGGGTGCGCTGCTCGCCGCGTTTCTGCCGAAGGACACGACCGGGCAGCCTCCAGCGGTCGAGCGTGCGGCGCCCTGACTCCAGCAGTTTCAACGAGCGCCTCGCTGGACGAAGGCGCAAGTGACGGTCCGACGGATCTTCCGGGGCCCGGCCGCGTGCTGGTTCTGCAACATTGGCACCGAGGCCAACGAGGCCGCCTACAAGGCGGTGCGCCTGGCGCATCTTGGTACTACGCGTCCGCAGCCGCTCCAACTCACGCGACCCTCACTCCAGCGTCAGCGCATCTGCCGTGCGGCGAGGTCGACGACGCAGCCTGGCGCCGCTCCAACTCGCGCGACCCTCACTCCAGCAGCGCGCTCAGCGCATCTGCCCGACGCCGCGTCCGCGGCCTGGCTCCAACTCGCGCAACTGGTCGGTGCCAGGACTCCAGCAGCGCGCTCAGCGCATCTGCCGGTGCGGCGAGGTCGACGACGCGACCGCAGCCTGGCGCCGCTCTCCACTCACACGCCTGGTCGGTGCCCGGACTCACTCCAGCAGCGCGCTCAGCGAGAGCAGCGTCACGCCAGCGCGGGGTCCGATGGAGACGAACTCCGTCGAGACGCCGGCCTCGAGCTCCAGCCCCGACACGATGACGCGCCCGACTTGAAAGCGGAGCAGCGCAGCGCCCACCACGAGCCCCACCGTCGGCGCGCGTGTTGGAGGCGTCGAGCCCACGCTGAAGTCGAGCGACCCGCCGAGCCCGAGCGTCACGTCACCATGGAAGAGCGGCCGCCACGTGCCCGAGCGCTGCCAGCCGCCACCGGCGTGGAACAACGTGTGCGAGCCCAGGCCCCACAGCCACGCCGCGCGCGCGTGCACGAGCCAGTGTTCATCGAACGCGAACGCGGCCTGCACCCCGCCGCCGATGCCGCCCTGCGTGCGGGCCTGCGTGAGCGAGATGGCTCCGACCGTGTCGAAGCCGAGCGAGAGCTTCGAGAGCACCGACTCTTCGGCCACGGCCGGGAGCGAGACGAGCGCGACGAGCAGCAGCGGCTTCATGGCGCGTCTCCCCACGCGACGACCGACATCACCGCCGCCTTCGCGGCACCAGTGAGGAAGGGGCGACTGAGCGTGTCCGGCGTGTCCTGTCGCGTGTGGTAGTTCTTGTTCCGGAAGTTCGCCGTGTCGGTGAAGAAGACCGCGCTCTCTCCCGCGAGCCAGAACGGCGCGTGGTCGCTGCGCATGAGGTTGCCCGAGAGCGGGCCTGCGCCCAGCCCCGGCGCGATGATGGCCAGCACGGGAATGCCGCTCTTCCCACCTTCGGTCTGCAGCACCTGCTCGACCTGCGGCCGCGAGACGTCGTTGGCGATGGCGGCGAGGAAGTTGCCGGCCGACGGCGTGGGAAAGCCCGGAAGACTGCCCTGCGAGCCCGCCGCGTCATCGGCGTACCCGACACAGTCGAACACCAGCGACGCCTTCGGCCGCGCCTTCGACTTCACGTGCCGCGTGCTGCCGACGAGTCCAATCTCCTCATGGTCGAAGCCGACGAAACGCACGGTGCGCGCGAGCGGGCGATTGGCCAGCAGCCGCGCGACCTCGAGCATCACCGCCACGCCGCTCGAGTTGTCGTCAGCGCCCATGAAGAAGGCGTCGAAGTGCGCGCCCACCAGAATCACCTCGTCGGGCTTCGAGGTGCCGCGCAGTTCAGCGAGGACGTTGGTCGTCGCGGGGTGCGTGTCGATGGTGTCGAGCTCTGGCGTCATGCCGAGCGAACGCAGCCGGTCGGAGACGAAGGTGCGCGCCGCGGTGTTCGTCAGGTTGCACCAGGTGTCGGCCTTCGTGTTCAGGCCGGCGCAGTCGACGCGCGAGTCTTTGGCGTGCAGCGCCGCGAGCGCCTCGATGTCCGAGAAGACGCGATTTCCGTCGACCTCGGTCGACAGCGTTCGCGCTTTGTCGACGGTCGGAGAATCCACCACGCCCGGCGCGCAGGCCGGGAGCGCGAGCATCACCACGAGGAGCCTGCTCACCATGAGACCCCCACCGTCGCGTAGTCGAGCTGCAGCCGCAGCGTGGTGCCCGCGGCCGTGAGCGAGGTGCCCACGTCGACGCCGAGCAGACTCAACAGAAACCGGCCAAACCGAAAGCGCGCCGCCTCGGTGTGAAACGCCACGTAGACGAAGCCGGTCAGCGAGTTCTCGGCGCTGGCGAAGTCCGTCGGGCGCATCGCGAGGGGCCGCGACAACCCCTGCAGGCCGCTGAGGCCGAACTCAGGGCCGAGCTGCGGCTCCCACGGGCCGATGGCGAGCGTGAAGAGCGCGCGGGCGTACCCTTCGAGCGGAACCGGCGCGATGAGCGAAGGCGCTGAGGCACGAACACCGGCTCCGAGCGCGAAGTGGCCGCGCGTGTACTGCCAGCCGAGCGCGACACCACCGACGCCGGGGCTCGAGTTGAACGACGCGAGCGTCGTGGAGCCGAAGCCGCCCAGCGTCACCACCTGCTCGGCGAAGGCCAGCGGAGCGAACAGCATCACCACCATCAGGAGCCATTTCACGGCGCACGACATGGTCTGAAGCCCGCGCCGAGGCAAGGCCGTGCACGGTTGGAGCACCCACTGCGTCCTCAAGCGCAGTGGCGAGGCTCAGAATCGCCCTTGGATGAACAGCTGGGTTTGTGTGGCCTGTGGGCTGACCGGCCGCGCGGCGAACATCGTCCCGGGCGCAGGCGTGCGTGGACTGGTGAGGACCAGCTCGAACTCGGCGACGACGGCAAGCTGATCAACCGGAGTCCACCGCAGTGACGCCTTCGCGGCGAAGCGGGGACCTGGCGCGCTCCCGACGACTGAAGCGTCGTTCAGCCCGTCGAGCACGGTGACGAAGGTGCCGGGCACGAAGCCCGGCGGCGGTGCGTTGCCACCAAAGTCGAGTGACCGGGTGAGGGTCGCCGGCTGTGCCAGTCGTATCAGGAAGCCAGGCGTCAGCTTCCATCGAGCGAACGTCGTGTCGACGCCCAGGAAGCCCGAGAGCGCTGGCGCCAGCACTCCGTCGGGCGGTGGCGCGAAGCCCGCTGGGAGCCCCGGTGCGTCGGCCTGAAGGAACGAGAAGCTCGACAGACGTACGGTGGCGAACAGCCGTGTCTGGTTCAGCCGCACTCTGGCCTGCAGGTCGGCGTAGCCGAGCGGCACGAGCACGGTCGTCAGGAAGCGCGACGGGTTGCGAAGCGGTTGTCCTCCAGCGCCGGCCTCGAGCGAGAGCGTTGCAGCCAGGGGTGACTCGAACTGCAACCTCGAGAAGAAGCGCTCGAAGCGGCGCGGGTCCTGGGCGTAGGTGACGAGGTCGAGCGCCTCGTCCACCCCACCTCCGAGCGTCCAGGAGAGCCGTGCGGCGCCGAAGACGGTGAACTGCTCCGCGACGATGCCGGACGAGAGGAATCCCGGATTGGGGCCGTACGCGAACCGCCCGGCGCGTCCTTCGATGGCCCATGCAGCGGACGACACCTTCGCCCCCGCCATCACGTCGACGTACGCCGCTCGAGGGCCGCTCACCGTGTTCTGGCGCCAGGTCGGTCGAAGCGACACGAAACCCTCGAACGCGCCCCGCTCGAGGTCAGCTGAGAGCACGGGGGAGACACCGGTCTGCTCGGGAAACACCCGCCCGAGGGCATTGGCCCAGTCGAACGTGACCAACCGCATCGATGGGTTGAAAGGCTCGACCCGAACTCGCCAGCCTCCACCACCGGCGAACGGCCGCTCGAACTCGACGAAGGAGCCAAGGTCGATGCCGAACCAGGCGTTCGGTGCGACTGGAGTCCAGGGCATCCATTGGCCGCTCACCGCGCTGGTGCTCGGGAACGGGACCATCGCTGCGAGCCGCCCACGGACGATGCCGACGGGCGTCACCTGCGTCGCGCCCAGGCTGAGTGCGACGATGGGAAGAACGGCAACGGTCTCACTCGCCGTGCTCACCGACACGCCGGCGGTCGCCGCGCCGGAGACTGTCGGGCCTGCCGCCATCACGAGCACCAAAGCGAACGAGAGCATCACCGCACCACTCGCAGGGACGGGTTCCGGCAGTGACTGCGGCGCGGATGCTCAGCGAAGCACAGCGGAGCGAAGAGCAGCATCACGGCGCACGACATCGTCCGAAGGCGGAGCCGAGGCAAGGCCGTGCACGGTGGCTCGTGGTGCTGCATCGTGTCGCTCTCGTCGGCTTCGAAGCGACCGTGTGCGCCTGCCGTCCTGGAGGCACTTCGGGCCCTGCTGTGATGAGGTGACGCCCGCATGAAGCGCTCTTCCCTCGTTCTCTTCGCTGCAGTCGTCGTTCTCTCCTTCGCCTGGGCGTGTGGAACGCCCGCAGGCACGCCTGACGCCGGCAGTGGTGGCGGCACGGTCAGCGGCGGCGGCCTCGCGACGGCTGGAGGCTCCGCGACGGCTGGAGGCTCCGTCACTGCCGGCGGTTCGTCGGCCGGTGGTGTCGCGAGCGCTGGTGGGGCTGCAGGTGGAGCCGTGACGGCTGGCGGCTCCGTGGCAGGCGGCGCCGCTGCGGGTGGTGATGCGGCCGGCGGTACGGCTTCGGCAGGCGGCGTCGCGAGCGCTGGTGGCACCGCTTCGGCGGGTGGTGTGGCGAGCGCTGGCGGTTCTGCCGCAGGCGGGAGCGCTTCGGCGGGCGGCTCGGCAGGCGGAATGACGTCGAACATGCCGCCGATGATCTCCGAGATCGTCGTGACGTCCCTCACCTCGTCCACGCCCATCACGGGCGTCGTCTACGCGGGCCGCCGGCTTCGTCTCACGGCCAACGTGTTCGACCCCGAGAACGACCCGCTCCAGTACGAGTGGACCGCACCCGATGGCGGCACACTCACCGACGCGATGCTGCCGACGGCGGTCTGGTCGTCACCACAGGTGAGCTCCATCGGCATGCCGTACTCGGAGTTCCCCGTGCGGGTCTCCATTACCGACGGCAACAGCGCTCCGGTCTCGTTCGAGCAGACGATTCAGGTGCGAGCGCCGTTCCTCTTCGAGCTGATGGCCTTCGACGGCGTGCTGGGCAAGACGACGCCAGGTGGTTGCTCGAACTCGTCGTGTCACGGCGGAGCGGCCACCACCGCCGGCATGTTGATGCGCTTGCAGCCCACCAACGTGGGCGCGACCCGCACCGCCCTGCTCGCCAACACCACCAAGCCCGGCTGCACCCCGATGGCGCGCGTGTCGCCTGCGAACCCGGGCTTCTCGTTGCTGATTCGCAAGGTCGATCCGTCGGAGCTCCTCACCCCGAGCTGTGGAGCCCGAATGCCGTACATGAACCCGGCGCTCCCCGCGAACGACATCGTCACGCTGCGCTCGTGGATCGCCGCCGGCGCGCTGCAGTAGCCGACTACACCGCCACGAGCTTCTCGAAGCCGGCGTGCTCGAGCTGCGCCCCGTTCACCGCCTGCTTCATCACGGCGAAGACCCGGTCAGCGCCGTGGCGGCGACCCGCTTCGACCTCCAGGGGCTCGCCCTCGTCGTCGTGCATGCCCTCGCCCTGGCTCCAGCAGCGAACGCGGTGCCCAGCCCGAAAGACCGAGAACTGGTACGTGCCGGACGCGTCGTTGAGCCAGAACAGCAGCACCTCTCCGCGCCTGGCCGAGGTTGCGCTGGCCGCCGCTCGGAGGCCTTCGTCGGTCTGTGAGAGGCCGAGCGCTCTTCCCAGCAACACCGTGCGGCCATTCTCAACCGTGCACGCGTAGTCGTCGTCGTCGCGACTGGTCGCCGACTCGTAGTCGGTTGGCGCGTCGGCCGCGTTGACCGCGATGCCCAGGTCCGCGAGCGCCAACACCCCCGCGTCCATGCGGTCCTTCGCAGAGAGCTCCTCAGCGCTCATGCCCGCAAAGCGTGGCTGTGCGCGCTCCTCGAGCTCGCTGGCGACCGTGCGGTAGTCGAACGTGATGACGGCTCCGCCGAAGTTCCAACCCATGCGCACACTGCATCACAGTGCTGAACAGCGTGCTCAGCAGGAAGAGGCGGTCATCGGGTGGCGAACGCTTCGAGGTCAGCCGCCGTGACGCTCAGCCCCTCGAGCGGGTTGGGCGCAGGCAACGAGCGCAGCCACGTCAGCCCATCGTCGACGGTCTTGAACACCTTCATCTCGAGGCCGCCCTGCGTGACGAGGAACACGGCCGACAAGCTCGTGCGCGCGATGACGGCGCCGATGCCTTTGGTGCGCACGATGATGGCCCCGCCGATGTTCGTCTTCGCGTACTTCTTCGCGAGCTCGGCGCTGAACTTCCGCGTCTCTTCGTCCATGCGCGCCATCGAGCCGATGTTGTCCATCAGCGACATCGAGGCGATGCGACCGTGCTTCGCCACCAGCGCCGCCTGAAATGCGTCGAGCCGCTCGAGCTCGGCCTTCGTTCCTCCGCGGTACGAGACCACTACGAGTGGACCAACGGCGCCCACCGTCAGGTGCTCACTCTCGAAACCCTGCGCAACCACCATTCCCGCCTCCCAACGACCCGAAATCACTCATCAACAACGGTTTGGCTTAAATCTTCGTGAATCAAGGCTCCGGCCGCGTCGACTCAGCCTTCAGTTTGTGACATGGAGCGCAACCGTCAGGTCGTCGCGTTCGGCCTGACTTCTCGGCCAACCCGGCCCTTCGATGACGGAGCCCACATGACGACGACCCCTCCACTTCGTGACTTTCTCGAGATTCCCTACGAGCAGCTCGAGGAGATGAACCTGTCGGTGAAGCAGGCCCGACTCAACCGCGAAGCGCCCGACAAGCTGCGCGAAGCCCGCATGAAGTATCTCACCGACGAGCGCCGCATCAAGGCGGTCACGGTGTGCTTCACCGACCTCGAAGGCCGGCTGCAGATGCTGGACTACGACAAGAAGTTCCTGCTCAAGAGCCAGGACAACCTGACGTTCGACGGCTCGTCGGTGCGTGGCTTCTCGGCGCAGCACGAGTCCGACCTTCGCCTGAACATCGACTGGTCGGCCTTCTACTGGCTGCCCGCCGACGTGTTCGGCCCCGGCAAGGTGCTGGTGTTCAGCGAGGTGCTCTCGCGTGACGGCTCGACGTACCCGAGCGACCTGCGCAGCCGCCTCAAGCAGTACGGCGAGCAGATCTTCGCGAAGGACCAGCTCGTCTGTCACGTCGCGCCCGAGATCGAAGGCTTCCTCTTCCAGGGCAAAGACGCCGAGCGCCGCTACTACGAGACGCGCGGGTTCGAGTACGTCTCGACGGGCGGCTACTACCACTCGTTGCCGGGCGACAAGCTGCGCACGTTCATCGACAGCGCCGCCGAGGTGCAGCGCGCGATGGGCTTCGGCAACGAGAAGGACCACCCTGAAGTGGCTCCGAGCCAGTTCGAGATGAACTTCTCGTACAGCGAGGCGCTCATCACGGCCGACCAGGTGCAGCTGTACAAGCTGCTCAGCCGTCAGGTCGCGGCGAACCTCGGCATGACCGCGTCGTTCCTGCCCAAGCCCGTCACCGGCGTGAACGGCAACGGCATGCACACGAACATGTCGTTCTCGAAGGCCGGCAAGAACCAGTACTGGGACGCGAAGGGCCAGGAGAACCTGTCGAAGTCGGGCTGGGACGCCATCGACCGCATCCTCACGAACGCCGACGACCTCTGTCTCATCCTCAACCCGTCGGTGAACGCGTACCGCCGGCTCGACCCGCACTACGAGGCGCCGAACCAGATCAAGGCGTCGCCGAACAACCGCGGCGCGATGGTGCGCATCCCCACCGGCAACGAGCGCTCGGCCCGCATCGAGGTGCGCAGCGTGGCGCCCGACGCGAACCCGTACCTCGTCTTCTACTCGCTCATGCGCACCGCCCTCGAAGGCGCGGGCTCGGAGACGACGGCCGACGAGAGCAAGCGCAGCCGTACGCGCTTCCTGCCGGACAACATCTACGACGCGATTCGCCTGTTCAAGGGGTCGAAGTTCATGACCGAGGTGCTGGGCGAGGCCGTGCAGGGCAAGTTCGCCGAGCTCAAGCAGATGCAGGCCGACCGGTGCCCGAAGGCGCTGGGCTCGCAGATCAAGATTCCGGAGATTCAGTTCCACCACGAGGTGACGAACCAGTTCCTCTGGAACCAGTTCTGAGCTGATCAGTCGTGGGTGTACCGGCCAGCCTCCGTGCTCCTCGCGAGCGCGGGGGCTGTGTCGTCTCTAGAAGTCGGTGAACTGCCAGTCGCAGGTCGAGGTGATGAGGTCGACGAAGGCGCGCACCTTGGCCGAGAGCAGCTTCGTCGACGGGTAGAGCACGTGAATCGGCAGGGGCGTCGGCTCGAAGTCCGCGAGCACCACCTGGAGGCGCTTCGCGCGCACGGCGTCGATGACCTGGTACCCGAGCACCATGGTGACTCCGCCGCCGAGCAGCGCGTGACCGATTGCCGCGTCGGCGCTGTTGGTGACGAACCCGGGCCGCAATGGAACCGTCGTCGTCTCTCCCCTGCGCTCGAAGGTCCACACCGGAGCCGCGTCGAGCGCGGTGAAGTGAATGTGCTGATGGGACGAGAGCGCCTCGGGCCTGCGAATGGGCTTGTGACGGTCGAGGTACTTCGGTGACGCGACGAGCACGCGCCGGGTCGCGCCCACCGCCCGGGCGACGAGCGTGGAGTCGGCGAGCCTTCCGATGCGCACGGTCGCGTCGATGCCGTCTTCGACGAGGTTCACCGCGCGGTCACCCAGCATCAGCTCTCCCGTGACGGCTGGATACTTCACGAGGTATCGGCACATGAGCGGCGCCACGTGCACGCGGCCGAAGACGTTGGGCGCGGCCACCACGAAGCGGCCCGTCGGCACGGTACGCTCGGCTTGCGCGCTCGCTTCGGCTTCGGCGAGGTCGGCGACGATGCGCCGTGCCCGCTCGAGGTAGCGCGCGCCGGCGTCGGTCAGCTTCACCGAGCGCGTGGTGCGTTGGAGCAGCCGCGCTCCCAGCTGCTCCTCGAGCGCCGCCACCAGCCGCGTCACTACCGAAGGAGAGAGCCGCAACCGCCGCGCTGCCGCCGCGAAGCCCTGCAGGTCGGCCACCGTCACGAACGCCGTCATCGCCTGAAATCGGTCCACGAACACCATTGCTAGAGTCGCAAGAGTGAAGTGTCAAATGCACCGATTGTTGCGGAGCGGTCCCGGTCCTATTTCTCACCTGCGTCGGTCGACTCCTTCGGCCGCCGAAACCAGGAGCTCCACATGTCGCGCCTCGAAACCACCACCACCCGCCCCGCTGCCGTGCCCGCGCCTTCGTTCAACGTGCCGTCCCGCGACGAGGTCTCGCCCGCCAACCAGGGCCTCTTCGACAACCTGAAGAAGGCCATCGGCTTCGTCCCCAACCTGTACGCCGCGTTCGCGCACTCCGAGACCGCGCTGTCGACCTACCTGGCGCTCGGCTCGGCGAAGACCTCGCTCTCGAACAGGGAGAAGGAAGCGGTGAACCTCGTGGTCAGCCAGGTGAACGGCTGCCGGTACTGCCAGAGCGCGCACACGGTGCTCGGTAAGATGAACGGCTTCACGGATGACGAGGTGCTGCGCCTTCGTGGTGGCCGCGCAACGGACCCGAAGCTCGACGCGCTCGTGCGGCTGGCAAAGGAGCTCACGGCGAGCCGCGGACGCCCGGCGGCTGCCACGGTCGAGGCGTTCTACGCCGCGGGGTACACGAAGGGCTCGCTGGTCGATCTCGTGGTCGCGGTCGGTGACAAGACCATCATGAACACCCTGCACAACCTCACGCAGGTCGCCATCGACTTCCCCGTCGCGCCCGAGCTCGGCGACCACTGAGTGCCCGGCCCGAACACGAGGAACACCATGGAACGCCGCCCGCTGCCGCCGTTCACGGCCGACACCGCCGCGCAGAAGGCCCGCCTCGCCGAAGACGCGTGGAACAGCCGAGACCCGGCGCGGGTGGCGCTCGCGTATTCCGAAGACAGCCGCTGGAGGAACCGCTCCGAGTTCTTTCAGGGCCGCGCCGCCATCGAGGCGTTCCTGCGCCGCAAGTGGGAGCGCGAGCTCGAGTACCGGCTCATCAAAGAAGTGTGGGCCTTCACCGAGGCCCGCATCGCGGTGCGCTTCGTCTACGAGTGCCGCGACGCCGACGGCGGCTGGATTCGCGCGCACGGCAACGAGCAGTGGGCGTTCGACGAGCGCGGGCTGATGACTCGACGCGAAGCGAGCATCAACGACGTGCGCATCTCGGAAGCAGAACGTCTCTTTCGCTGGCCGCTCGGCCGGCGTCCCGATGACCACCCGGGCCTGAGCGCCCTCGGCTTGTGAGGAGCCACGACATGAGCACATCAGACATCGCGTTCACGCCGACGGTGAAGGCCGTGCAGGCACGCAAGGGCTCGCGCCGTTCGTACGCGCGCATGGAGCAGTCGGGCGGCTGGGCGACGGACATCGACGAGAACCTCGCCGACTTCATCGCGGGCCAGCGCAGCTTCTTCCTCGCGACCGCCAACGCCTCGGGCCAGCCGTACATTCAGCACCGCGGCGGGCCGCGTGGGTTCCTGCAGGTGCTCGACGCGCACACGCTGGGCTTCGCCGACGTGGCGGGCAACCGGCAGTACATCTCGGTCGGCAACCTCGAAGACAACTCGAAGGTGCACCTCTTCCTCATCGACTACGCGACCCGCCAGCGGATCAAGGTGTGGGGCACCGCGAAGGTGGTGGAAGACGACCCCGCGCTGCTGAAGCGGCTCTCGGTGCCTGGCGGTGGCAAACCGGAGCGCGCCATTCTCATTCACGTCACCGCGTGGGACGCGAACTGCCCCCAGCACATTCCGATGATGTTCGACGCGGAGGACGTGCAGGAGGCCCTGGCGGTGCGTGACCAGAAGATTGCCGAGCTCGAGGCGCGGGTCGCCAAACTGAGCCCGTGAGCTGAAGCCGGGAGTCGAAGACGGGAGCGAGAGCGCAACTTGCGGCCTCGCTCCTCTTTCCGCGCGACCGCGACGTCTGAGCGAAGGCGGAATCGAACTGAGAGACTCGAGAAAGTCAGCGGAAGTGCAGGTTGCCGGTGGCCATCAACACCACGCCGACGACGAGAATGAGCACGGCCGGAGACCAGCTCCACGCGCCGACGCGGCCGTAGCCCCAGCCGCCTCCGCCGAGAGCCATCACGAGCAGAACGATCAGCAGAACGGTGAGCAGCATGACGGGCTCCTTGGTGGTGACACGCCACTACCTCGTGCACTCCACATGCCCCCGCCAACCACGTGCGAGTCGCCGAGCCACCACGCGGCCGGGCATCACGCCGGTGCTGACGCTCCATCGATTCGATGGAGTTTCACGAAGCGCGCGCCGCGGAGTAGGTCACGGGCTCATGAAGCGCTCCGCCCTGCTCGCCGTGCTGCTGTCGCTCGTCTCTGGCTGCATCGTGAAGAAGTCGTTCGTTCGCGACGACTGGAAGACCGAAGACCGCTCGAAGGTGAAGCGCCTCGCGGTGATGGTGCAGCCGCTGCCCGACGGCAACGAAAAGGCCGGTGAGCTGTTCTCCCGCATCGCGCGCCGGTACGTGAACATGAAGCGCGACTTCCTCGTGAAGCAGGAGAAGTTCGCCGCGACCGCCGCCGAGCTCGCCTCACTCTGCGGCGGTGACGACGCCATCGAAGGCGTGCTCTTCCTCGTGCCCTCCGTGACGAAGAAGGACGGCGGCATGGAGCTCTCGCTCACCGGCTCGCTCAAGCGCTGCGGCGACGGGCGCGAGGCGTGGACGGCCGAGGCCGCCGGCAGCTTCTCGTCGAAGGACGACAAGCTCATCGAGGTCACGAAGACGTACGTGGGCGAGCTCGGCCCCGAGGTCGAGCCGTACGTCGCGCCCGCGATGAACGTGCTGCGCCCGATGCTCGACACGCTGCCGCAGCCGGTGCTCACCGACGCTGATCAAGACGAGAAGATCAGCCTCGTCGATTGAGCGCGATGACGGGCACCCTGCAATGGCAGTCAGGTCAGCGAATCGGCTCGTACCTGCTGCTGCGTGAGCTGGCTCGCGGCGGCATGGGCGAAATCTGGCTCGCGCTCGACCGCACCGGCCTGCAGGTCGAGCGCCTCGTCGTCATCAAGCGCGTGCTGCGCTCATCGGACGACGACCCTCAGCACGTCACACTCTTCTTCGACGAAGCCCGCATCGCCTCACAGCTGCATCACCCCAACGTCGTGCAGGTCTTCACGATGGGCGACGCCGATGGCTCGCCCTACCTCGTCATGGAGTACCTGCCCGGCCAGTCGCTGGGCAGGGTCGTCAGGGCGTTCGCGAAGCACGGAGCGCGGGTTCCCCACGAGGTCGCGGCGCGCATCATCGCCGATGCGGCGCGCGGGCTTGGCTACGCGCATCGCCGAAAGGGCCTCGACGGCAGGGCGCTGCGCATCGTGCACCGGGACGTGTCGCCGCAGAACGTGCTGGTCACCTACGACGGGCACGTGAAGGTGCTCGACTTCGGCATCGCGGTCGCAGAGGGCCGCATGACGAAGACGGCGACGGGCCTCGTGCGGGGGAAGATTGCGTACATGTCGCCCGAGCAGGCGCAGGGTGAGCCCCTCGACGCCTCGGCTGACGTCTTCTCGCTCGGCGTCATTCTCTGGGAGCTGCTGACCGGGAAGCGGCTGCACGGAGAGGCCGACGACCTCGGTGTGTTGCGAAAGCTCGCGATGGAGACGGCCGAGCTCCCCGACCCGCGAGCGCTCGAGCCCTCCATCGAGGCGGGGCTCGCGGCCATCGTCGTTCGCGCGATGCGGCGGTTGCCGCTGGGCCGCTACGCCGATGGCGCCGAGCTGTGCGAAGCGCTCGACGCCTGGCTGCACGCCCAACCGCCCGTGTCGCTCGAGCGCGCGATGGCCGCGGTCTTTGGCGAGGAGATCGCCGCGCTGCCCGAGCTTCAGCAGGCTGTCGTGCCGACGCCGTCGACGCCCCTCACCAACGGCACCGTCACCATCGAGGCCCGGCCTGCGCCAGGCCCTGAGCCTGTTGCCCCAGCGGCTCCACGTGCGCCGAGTGGGGCTCGCGTGGGGTTGCTGGCGCTCGCTGCCGCGCTGTTCGTCGCCATCATCGTCGGTGTGCGCTCGCGTGCTGATTCGCAGACGGTCGATGCGGGTGTGGTGGTGCCCCAGGTCGCGGCAGCTTCGCCGGTCCCAGCCTTCGCGCACGACTCCGGCGCCGCCGAGCTCGGCCCGGCAGTGGAGGAGGGCTCACCCACGGCTGACGAATTGAGCGTGCGCCTGGCGCAGCTGCGCGCGCGGGGGCCGGCTGATTCGAGCAGGCTCGAGGCGTTCACCACCACCCTCGACGAGCTCTCGCGGGCCCTGGCCGTGGCGACCACGCGTCGAGAGCGTGAAGACCTCGCCACGAGGCTGGCGGCGCTCGAGGTCGCGCAGAAGCCGAGACCCGTGAAACAGGCCCCGCTCGCGGCCCTCGGCTCGCTCTCCCTCGACACCGAACCGTGGACGCGGGTGTTTCTTGGCCGGCGGTCGCTCGGAGAGACTCCGCTCGTGGAGCAGGCAGTGCCCGCTGGCGCACTCCGCCTGCGCCTGGTCAACGAGGCCGAGGGTATCGACACGCTCGTGGACCTGAAGGTGACGGCGGGACAACTCACCACCAAGCAGTACAAATTGAAGTGACCGACTCCATGCGACTCATCGACCTGCGCAGCGACACCGTCACCCGCCCTTCGCCTGCGATGCGCAAGGCGATGGCCGAGGCCGAGGTCGGTGACGACGTCTGGGGTGACGACCCGACGGTGCTGAAGCTGCAGACGACCGCGGCCGAGCGTTTCGGCTACGAGGCGAGCCTCTTCTTCCCTTCGGGCACGCAGTCGAACCTGGCCGCGATGCTCACCTGGTGTCAGCGCGGAGACGAGGTGCTGCTCGGCGTCGAGGCGCACACCTTCGTGCACGAGGGCGGTGGCGCGGCTGCGCTGGGCTCGATTCACTCGCACGCGCTCCAGAACGATGCCGATGGCTCCATCTCGGCCGAGCTCGTCGCGCGCTCCATCAAGCCGAAGGACTTTCACTTCGCCCGCACGCGGCTACTCGCGCTCGAGAACACCATCGACGGCAAGGTGGTGCCGCAGCGCAAGCTCGAGGCGGCGTGCGCGGTGGCGAACCAGCACGGCCTGGCGACGCACCTCGATGGCGCGCGCTTCATGAACGCGGTGGTGAAGGCGGGGCGCAGCGCGGAAGAGCTCTCGGAGCCCTTCGACTCGTTGAGCCTGTGTCTCTCGAAGGGGCTCGGCGCGCCGGTGGGCTCGTTGCTCTTCGGCGAGAAGGACTTCATCGAAGGCGCGCGCCGCTGGAGGAAGGTGCTCGGCGGCGGCATGCGGCAGGTCGGCATTCTCGCGGCGGCCGGCCTGTACGCGCTCGAGCACCACGTCGAACGCCTCGCGGACGACCACGCGAACGCTGCGCACCTCGCGGCCGAGCTCTCAGACGTCGAGGGCCTGCACGTGCACCCGGTGCAGACGAACATGGTGTGGGTCGACCTGTCGCCGAAGGTCGCGCCCGGCTTCGTGGCGAAGCTCGCTGCGCAGGGCGTGCTGGTGTCCGGCGACGTGCGTGTTCGGCTCGTCATGCACCTCGACGTCACTCGCGAAGACGTGCACCACGTGGCGAAGGTCATCCGCTCGGTAGCTGGCTGATCAGCGGGCGATGACCGAGCCCCGGGAACCGACTGCCCAGATCTGCGCGCCCGAGCCGTGCACCGAGAGGAAGTCGGTCGCGCTGGGGATGTCGACCGGCGACCAGGTGATTCCGTCGAAGTGGAACAACCCCGTGCCCGATTGCGCCGCCGCGTAGAGGTCGGTCTCGCTCGTGCCCCAGAGCTGGAAGATTCCCTGCGGCCAGCCCGTGAGCGTCGTGTACTGCAGGCCGTTGTAGAAGACGGCGGTGCCCGTCCTCGTGGCCAGCCACACGCGGTTGCCGCTGACGCCGAACACGTCAGCCACCGCCTGGTTCGCAGGAATGGTCGACTCGAACCACGTCGAGCCACTGCTCCTGATCAGCTTGTTTCCGCTGCCGACCGCCCACACATCGTTCGCGCTCGAGCCCCACACCCGCGTGAACGAGGTGCCAGCGCCCGTCGGTTGCGCGATCAGGTTCCACACCCCGGCCTGCAGTCGCAACGTCGTGCCGCCGGCGCCCACGGCCCAGGCCGTCGTTGGAGACGCAGCCCAGACGCTCGAGAGCGTGACCCCGGTGAACGAATTGCGCATCGCCCACGAGCTGCCGTCGAAGTGCGCGATCGCACCACCGGTCCCCACGGCCCAGATGTCGTTTGCCGAGGTGCCGTGAATGCCGAGCCACTGCGTCGACACGGGCCCGATGGGCGTCGAGCTCCAGGTCGTTCCGTTCCATCGCACGATGGTCGCGTTCGAGGCCGCGATGAAGACGTTGTCGGGCGCTGCGACGTAGACACCCGCGAGCGTGACGCCGGCCGGAATCGCGGAGCGTGTGACGAGCGTCGGGGCTCCACCCGTCGAGGCTGCCAACAGGCCTTCGCTGCCCACCGCCCACAGACCCTGTGCGCCAACCGAGACGCTCTTGAAGAAGCCGGGCCCGTTGCTCGGCCAGTTTGTTTGCGGGGTGCCTCCCAGAAACTGCTGCAGTGAGGTGCTCGAGGCGACCCAGACGTTGGCAGCGTTGGTGCCGTCGACCGCGTTGCCTCCATTGCCGACGACGTTCCACCCGGAGCCGGTCCACCGCGAGGTGCCCGCGCTCCCCGCCACCCAGGCGTCGCAGCGGTCAGAGGACCAGATGCCGCGCAGCGTGGCGAAGCCGGGAAAGTAGAACCCATCGCGGTAGCGGCCTTCCGTCAGGTGCAACATCGACGACGAGTTCCCCGCGAACCAGATGTCATCGGCCGCCGAGCCGCTGATGCTGTTGACGGTGAAGAGACTCCAGCCGGTGGTCGGCAACTCGAAGCCGCCGTCAGCCACGCTCCGAAGAAAGCCCGAAGTCGTGCCGAGCCAGAGCGTGCCCGTCGGTGAGCCCCACAACGAGATGATGTCGAGGTTCGTGCCCGAGCGCACGGCGGTGAAACGCGCACCGTCCCAGTGCAGCAGCAGACCGCGACTGCCTCCGGCCCAGACGTCGTTCGCCGAGAAGGCCCACGTCGAGAAGAGTTCGGTGCTCGCGCCTGCGTCGGGCTGGGTCGTCTGCGGCGTGGCGACGAGCGTCCATCGGGTGCCGTCGTAGTGAAACGCGAGGTTGCGGTAGCCGGAGCGGCCGCCAACGGCCCACACGTCGTTGAAGTTGCCATTCACGAGGGCGACGTCGTTCAGGTCGTTCGCGTGCGGGAGCGGGTTTCTCCAACACCAGCCGCCGTCGGGAGAGCACGCGGCCTGTGCGAGAGGCACGCTCGCGTCGATGCCCCAGAGGCCTGCGTCGACAGGCACAGGGGTCGTCGGACAGACGAACCCAGCGTCGATACCGGCATCGACACCTGCATCCGTACCGGCATCGCGTGCGGAGCCACCAGCAGTCGCAGAGCCACCAGCACTCGCAGAGCCACCAGCACTCGCGGAGCCACCAGCACTCGCGGAGCCGCCAGCAGTCGCAGAGCCACCAGCACTCGCGGAGCCGCCAGCACTCGCAGAGCCACCAGCACTCGCAGAGCCACCAGCACTCGCGGAGCCACCAGCACTCGCGGAGCCACCAGCACTCGCGGAACCGCCAGCACTCGCGGAACCGCCAGCACTCGCGGAGCCACCAGCACTCGCGGAGCCACCAGCACTCCCGCCATCGTCTTCACCCGCACCCATCGGGCACCCGGCAAGAACGACCGCGGCGAACCACAGTGACCTGGAACTGGTGAGCATTCACCGAGCCTAGCGCTCACTGCACGCCCGTCACTTCGGACGAGCGCTCCATCAAACCGAAGGACTGATCACTTCACGCGTTCATACGAGCGCGTGCGCCACCGAACGCCTCGCCTGGCGCCGATGCCTTCACCACCAGTTCCCGCGAACGCGATGAACCACGCGACGACGCACAACACCGGGTCGGTGTCCCAGTAGCGGGCGGTGGCGAGAATGGCGACGAGCAGGTGCGGGCCGAACACCCAGCCCAGCCAATGCAGCAACCCGAACGGGCCGCCGACGAACAACAACGTGATGCGGGGAAACACGGCCAACCCGAACAGGAGCAGCAACGGGTGCGCGTGGGCATTCCAGAAGTCCATGACAGACCTCCCTCGCGCTGAATTCCTGCACCGGTCGCGCCACCGACTTCGGCTCGGGGATGCGCGTGTTTCCCTGCAAGCCATGCGTCTCAGCGCTTCGCGGCAGGCGGCGGCGGAATCGCGCCAATCTGCTGCATGAGGCCGAGCAGGTCGGGGTTGTCCCACTCCTCGGCGACCTTCCCGTTCACGACCTTGCGAATGAAGGTGCCCGTGATGGTGACTGGCTTCCCCGTGGGTGGAATGCCGTTGTACGCGTTCTTGAAGACGAACGTGTTCGTGTAGTGCACGCCGACCAGGTCGCCCTCCTCGACGACCTGGGTGAAGTTCATCTTCATGTCCGAGAACGACGCGTTGAGCTGCGCCATGAAGCCGACGTAGCCCTGCGTCTCGAGCTCCATGCCGGCGGGGCCGTGGTACTTGAAGTCCTTCGCGAGCAGCGCCTCGGCCTTTCCGCCCAGCTCTGCGGCCGCGATGGCGCGTGAGACGGCGAGCGTGGCTTCCTTGTTGGCCGACAGCTTCGGCGCAGCAGCGGCCTTCGGCTGGGCGAAAGCGGTGAACGTCACGAGAACGGCAGCGAGAAACGAGAGGCGCGTCATGGAGACTCCGGTGAAGGCCCGCCAGTTCGGGCACGCACAGAAGTACGGCGCGACGAGCCCGGCAGTGGGCGCGTTCGGGAAGCACCATCACGCCGCGCGTGACAATCAGCGCTGGTCGACCGCGCGGAGCGTCTGGGCCAGCACGTCAGCCACCAGCTTCACCGCGGGCACGCGCAGGCGGCCCTTCGGCGCGACGAGCGCCACGGGAATCGGCTTGAAGCCCCACTCGGGCAGTACGTGCACCCAGTCTCCCCGCGCCGCGGCCGTCTGCACCTCGTTCACCGGACGAATGCCGATGCCCAGCCCGTGCGAGATGGCCTCGAGCAGCAGGCGAGGGTGGTCGCTCTCGACCGAGCCGCTCACGGGCACCGTCACCTCACGGCCGCTCTCGTGCACCAGCTGCCAGCTGCGCTCGGGGGAAGGGTGTCTCGCGAGCAGACACCGGTGCGTCGCCAGCGCCTCGGGCGTCGAGGGAAGGCCGTACCGCTTCACGTAGATCTGCGACGCGCACAAGGACCACCGCAGGGCGCCGAGGCTGCGCGCGGTGAGGTCGGGGGGAATGCGTGCTGAAGGCCCGCCCCACACCACCAGGTCGAAGCCGTCGCGTCGCGGGTCTGACGGGGTCGCGCGGCCGAAGAGCTCGAGCTTGAGCCCCGGAGCAGTCTCCATCGCGGCCGCGAGCGCCGAGAACAGCACCGGCCCACCGAGGTCGGGCGGAATCGACACGCGCACCGTGCCCTCGAGGTGGCCCGACGCGACGTCACGCTCCGCCGCTTCCAATTCCTCCAGCACCCTGCGCGCCCGGGGCAACAGGCGCTGGCCTGCCGGCGTCAGCCGCACCACACGGGTCGTGCGCTCGAAGAGCCGTGAGCCGAGCCGCTCCTCCAGACGCGCCACGCGGCTCGAGACCGCGTTCGTCGACAGGCGCATCGACGCGCCCGCCGCGGTGAAGTTCCCAACGTCAGCCACCATCACCAGCGCTCGCAGCCCTTCGACGTCGTCGAACATTGTCACGCTCCGTGTGAAGACGGAGCGTCGCCCACCAACCCCTCCTTCGCCACCGTGCTGACGGGTCGTGCGTGACGTGAGCGGTCGGTGCGGCCCCAGCCTCGCGCCGCCAGGCCCGCGTGATGACGAAGGTGAAGCCTGATGCTGATCAACGGGAGCGGGCTGATCACCACGGGCTCTGGTTTGCATCGACACCGGTCAATCACCGAGGTCGACATGTCCCTTCGCGCGAAACTGCTCGTCTCCTTCCTGGCGCTGCTGCTGCTCACCACGCTCATCGGGATCATCGGCGTGGGCAGTCTTCGTTCGGTGTCGGGCCACATCGACGAGCTCGGCTCGAACCGCATGCCCAGTGTCGAGGCGCTGCTGGTCATCAGCGAGGCGCAGACCGCCGTGGACTCGGCAGAGAACGCGCTGCTGATGCGCACCATCTCGACCGAGAACCGCGCCGCCGCGCTCAAACGGTTCGATGACGCGCAGGCGCGCTTCACCCGGGCGTGGAAGGTGTACGAGCCGCTCCCGCAGACCGCCGAGGAGGCCGCAGTGTGGAAGCGCTTCGTGCCGGCGTGGGAGCGCTGGTGGGCCGACCACGAGGAGTTCCTTCGAAGGCTCACCGCCTTCGAGAACAGCCGCTCTGACGCCGACTACGCCGCGCTCGCCGAGCAGGCGCTGGTGGTCGAAGGCGTGTCGTTCGCGGAGGCCGAGGGCCTGCTCGACCAGCTCGTCGTCATCAACCACGACCTGGGCGCTGCCGAGAACGCCGAGGCGCAGGCCGTCGTCACTGGCGCGAACTGGACGATGATCGGCTCGCTCCTCGTCGCGCTGCTGCTCGGCACGGTGCTGGGCTTCGGCATCTCGCAGAACATCAGCGTCTCGCTGCTGCGGGTCGTCGAGGCCATGCGCGCCGCGGCTGATCAGGTGGCCGCGGCCTCGAGTCAGGTGTCGGCCTCGAGCCAGCAGCTGGCGTCGGGCGCGAGCACGCAGGCCTCGAACCTCGAAGAGGTGTCGGCCTCGCTCGAAGAGGTCACCTCGATGACCCGGCAGAACGCCCAGAGCGCGCGCGACGCAGATCGCTCGGCGAAGCAGACGTCGGTCGCGGCCGGTCAGGGTGCCGAGGCGATGTCGCGCATGTCAGGCGCCATCGAGAAGATTCGCGCCTCGGCGGTCGCCACCACGAAGATCGTCAAGACCATCGACGAGATCGCCTTCCAGACGAACCTGTTGGCGCTCAATGCTGCCGTCGAAGCGGCCCGCGCCGGCGAAGCAGGCAAGGGCTTCGCCGTCGTCGCCGAAGAGGTGCGCAGCCTCGCGCTGAGAGCCGCCGAGGCCGCGAAGACCACCGGCGCGATGCTCGAGGAGTCCCAGCGCAACGCCGATGGCGGTGTCACCGTCTCGAACGACGTCAACGCCGTGCTGCGCACGATTCTCACCAGCTCGAATCAGCTCGCCGTGCTCATCAGCGGCGTCGCGGCCGCGAGTGATCAACAGGCGAGCGGCGTGACACAAATCAACACTGCCGTCAGCCAGATGGACCGCATCACGCAGTCGAACGCCGCCAACGCCGAAGAGTCGGCCTCGGCCAGCGAAGAGCTCTCGGCACAGGCCACCGAGCTGCACGAGCTCGTTGGTTCGCTGTTGAGGCTCGTTCACGGAAGCGCTGCCACCGTCGAGCGGCCGACCGTTCACGACGGGCGCGCTCGCCCACAGCCACGCCGCCCGGTCGCTGCGCTGGCCCCAGCACATGGCCCCATGCCGTTTCAGCGGCCTTCCGATGACGAGGTCCTGGTCGAGTTCTGATGACGGAGTGCGCGCGTTCTCGACCTTCGAGAACACGCGGGTGCACAGTTGAGTCGACGTCGGCCATGCGAGACAGTGCGCCTCTCACGTCGTCCCTCACCTGGAGCAGCGCCCCATGGTCTCCCGCCTCACGCCCGCCAAGCCTTCCTCTGCCAGCCGCATCAAGGCCGGTCTCAAGGAGTTCGCGAAGGACCTGAAGGCCGACGCGAAGGAGATCGCCACCGACCTGAAGAAGCTGAACGGCAAGGAGCTGCTCAAGGACGTGAAGAACGGCGTCTCGACGTTCGGCGGTGAAGCGGTCGGCGTCGCCGGGTTGTTCGGCCTTCGGTACCCGGTCTCGGCCTACGAGTTTCGCGTGTCGCCGGGCCTGGTGCGTGGCAGCCGCATCGAAGACCCGAAGGGCTACGACAAGCTCAAGCAGCAGGGCATCAAGAGCCTCGTCGACCTCACGCTCGAGGGCACGAAGGACCTGAAGGAGGGCAAGGCCGCGGGCCTGAACGTGCTGAACGTGCCCATCCTCGACAACAACGCGCCGACGACGCAGCAGATGAAAGACATGCTCGACTTCGTCACCGCGCCGAAGAACCAGCCTGCGTACATTCACTGTCAGGCCGGCAAGGGCCGCACCGGCGTCGCGGTCGCGTGCTACCGCATGGCCGTCGAGAACTGGCCGCCCGAGAAGGCCGTCGCCGAGGCCAAGGCGTTCGGGTTGAAGCTGCCTGATCAGCTCGACTTCGTGATGCAGTTCGGCGCCGACCTGGCCGCAGGCAAGATCGCCGGCTACCCGAAGTGACGTGAGCCCGCCGCAGACGGCCGACGACTGGGTGAAGCACGGCGAAGACTCGCTGGCCTCTGCCCGATGGGCCGACAGCGTGAACGAGTATCACGAGTCCCTCGGGTCGGCGCGCGACGCGTTCGACCAGGCCATCGCGCTCGAGCCCGCTCACCGTCAGGCGCACCTGGGCCGTGGCGAGGTGCTCGTGAAGCTCGGCGAGTACGAGACGGCGGCCGACGCATACGTCTCGGTGTTGCAGTTGACGCCGGCGCCGACCGCGCAGCTGCTCGTCGCCGCGGCCCGTGCGCTCGCGCTCGCAGAACGCGCCGAGGCCGCGCTCGCGGCGTGTGACGAGGCGCTGGAGCTCGCTCCCGCGGATCTCGAAGCACGCGTGTTCAAGGCCGAGCTCTTGTCTCGCCTACGTCGTGATGAAGCCGCGGTCGACGCGTGGAACATCGCGCTCTCGGACACCGCGCTCGAGAAGGACTGGCGCCTCGTTCGTTCGAAGCTGGAGCGGGCGATGGCCCTCGAGCGGCTGGCGCACCCCGATGCAGCGCACGCGTTCGCAGCAGTGTTCGAGGTGCACTTCGACAAGGTGACCTCGTCTCCTTCGGCGGCGACGTTTCACACCGCGTTGCAGACGAGCGAACTGGCTCGCCGCGAGTGGAGCGCGTGTCTCGAGCGCGTGGCTCCGTCGAGCAACGGGTGGCTTCGGGCGGGGAGAGCGTGGCTTTCCTCGAAGCGGCCCGACGATGCGCGTGCGGCCTACGAGCGGGCGCTCGCGCTCGACCCAAAGTCGTCCCGTGCGTGGTTCGGCATCGCCGAGGCGCACGCACAGGCTGGCGAGCTCGAGCAGGCGCTCACCGCGTACGACGAGTCGTTGAAGCTCGAGCCCGGCTTTCTCGGAGCGCTCGCCCGGCGGAAGGTCGTCGAAGCCGAGCTGAAGGCGCGTTGATCAGGGCGTCGCGTAGACGAAGGCAAAGCACATCTCGTCGCTGGTGCCTTCGCCCCACGTGATGGTGCGCGTCGTCGGGTTGTCCCACGTGCACGTCATCTCGATGCCTTCGTTGGTGCCGAGCGTGAGCGCCTTCGGGCGGAAGTACTGCGTCTGCCAGTGGAAGTCCCAGCGCGGAATGTCGACGAGGCACGTGTCCATCGAGGCGCCGCCCGCCTTCATGGTGATGGTCTTCCCAAGCGTGTGCATGTGCGGGAGGAAGCCCCAGACCTTCAGCGGGAAGCCGAGCGTGTTGTTGAACTTCTCGCTGTACTTGTAGTCGACCGCGCCGGGCGGAATGCGGAAGCGGTCGGCCGCGAGCGGGAGCAGGTACGCAGCCGTCTCTCCGCCCACACCGTACTGCAGCTTCACGCTCGTCTGATCAGCCTCGCGCGCGTTGTCGGTGTTGTAGTGCACCTGCATCGCCAGCACCTGATCAGGCTCGATGCGAATGCCCGTACCGAACGGGTAGACGACGGCCGAGCCACCGGGAGCCCAGGCGCCGAGCGCGCCCACGCTGTCGATGCCGACACCGCCGAAGCACTCCCAGCCGGCCTTCGTGTCCTTCGCGTCTTCGGCCACGGCGACGGTGCGCTTCACCGCGTAGAGAATCACGTGGTGCACGACCTTCTGCGAGCCGGGCACGATGTCGTAGCCGGTGACGATGGTCGACTTCGCGACGGCAGGGTCGACGATGAAGCAGCGGTAGTCGTCTTTCAGCGTCTCGCTTGGCGTGTACGGCGCGGGCATCGCGAGCGTGGCGTCGACGCGGGAGAGGCCCTGCGCGCCCGTCGTCGTCGACTTCGGAGCGTCGGCCGGGTTGCCCTCGAGCGCTCCGCCCTTCGCCCACGCGTCGAACGCGGCGATCTGCTCGGCGGTCAGCACCCGCTCGTCGACGAACGGAGTGCCGCAGCTTCCGCTCGCGAGCCAGGGCGGCATGCGCTTGCTGGCCACCGATGCGGCCATGGCGGCGGCCATCGGTCTCGCGGCGGCGTACGTGTCGAGCGAGAAGGGCGCGATGCCTCCAGCGCGGTGACAACCGACGCACTGGGTCTGCACGATGGGCGCGATGTCTTTGTGGAAGGTGGTCGCGGGCGTCGATGAGCCGCAGGCAGAGACGAACGTCGCGCAGAGGAGCGCGGTGAGGCGGGCGGGGGTCATTCGGCCCTCCTACCACGCGACGACCTGATTGCGGTCAGCCGCTCTCTGGAACGCCGCCCACCAGCCCCGGTCGAACCGCGCGGTGCCATCGAGCTTCAGGGCGGTTGCCCACCGGGCATGCGGAGCGGGTTCGGGTTGCAGCCGCAGGTCGTGCAGCCGTTCGCATCCTTCGCTTGCCCGAACTCGCAATACACACCGCACGGCTCGGGCGGCGGACACGTCGGCGTCGTCACCGGAGCCGTCGGCAGCTGACACGTCATCACCGCGGGGCCCTCGAAGCGCAGCACGCCGCGAAGGGAGAACGCCTGCGGCTCCACCGGCGCGCTGCACGGCCCACCGCTCCAGGGGACGAACCCGCTCGCGAGCAACCGACGCTCTGATGGGGCCAACGTGACCGAGATGGACTGTTTGCTCACGCACGGACCCATCGTGCAGGTCTGAAACGCGAACACACCTGCCGGCAGCCCCTCGAACGACATCGGCGGTGACGGACACGGGTTCTGCAAGGTCATCGTCACCGGGCGACTCGAGCGATTGGTGACGAACCCCTCGAGCTTTGCGCCGTCCGCCGTTCGGGTCTGCACCACCTCGAGGCCCAGGACACAGGACGTCAGCTTCGGCGGAGCAGGGCGCAGCGTCGGCGCAGGCTTCTGCGGCGGAGCCGGTCTCGGCGGTGGAATCGGCTTCGGCGGCGGCTGCGGTCTCGGAGGCGGCGTCGGTTCCGGCAGGGGCGCGGGCTTCGGCGGTGGCTTCGGCAGGTTCCGCGGTGCTGGCCTGAACTTCGCGCCGGGGAACTCCTCCATCGGGTGTATCGGCTGTGCGCTCGCAACGGCGGCGAGGAGCACCAGCGACGTGACGAAGCGTCTCACGTGACCAGCGACGGCACGCGCCACCGGGACATTCACCGCGCCGCACGGCCATCGAGTCGCACGGCGCGCAGGTCTGGACCCGAACGACGAGACCGTGACCCTGCACGCCGTGAACGAGGTCACGGCCGGCTTCAGGGCGCGCGTCGAATCAGCATCAACCGTCGTCCGTCGGCACGGCCCGTCACCACGTACAAGCCGTCGATGCCCGCCATCGGCACTGCGAAGTACCGCAGGGCGAGGGGCAGGAAGTCCGCCACGATGCCTGGGTCGGTCGCGTTGGTGAGCAGAATCGTCTGCAGCGCACCGGTCGCCACCTCGATTCGGTACACGTGCGGTGCGGTGGTCGTCGTCGCGTACAGAAAGCCAGGCTCTCCGAACTCGAGCGCGTTCAGGTTGGGCAGCCCGTTGACGACGCGCGAGATGCTGCCGTCGCGGCTCTGCAGCCGGAGCACGCTTCCACCACTGCCCATCGTGCTCTGCGCGAGCAGCGACCCATCGGCTGTCATGGCGACCTGATCAGACCACTGCCGCTCGGGAATACCGGGGAACTGTGGCACCGGCACGCCAGCGTCTGACGCGCTCACGCTGTACTCGAGCACCGACGAGGTTCGCGAGCGGTGCGCGACCTCGTAGACGCGGTCGGTCTGCCCAAGCTGCAGGAACTCGTAGTTCGAGAAGTCGGGGACCACGGTCTGTGCGTCGATGATGCGGAGCGGCCCCGTGGGCGTACTCGAGACGCCGACCCGCAGCGTGCCGTCGCGCAGCCGAGAGGGGGCATCGAGGAACTGCTCGAGCCGCGCTCCTGAGGGTGTCACCACCACACCGATGCTGCCCCCGAGTGCCGGGTCATTCGGCGTGAAGACGGGCGCCGCCGTGCCCGGGAACCGCACGAGCCCGCGTCCGTTGATGGGCACCAGGACGCCTGCATCACTCGCCGCGACCCGCTGGCTCATGGTGTCGACGTTGCCGTGCAGGCGCAAAGCGGCCGCCGCCGTCGGAATGAACGGTGCCGAGATGGTGACGTGCATGCCAGAGACGAGGTTGAACTCGGCCACCTGCGTGCCGCCGGCGTCGAGCTCGGTGAAGCGGTAGTGCAGGCGAGCGAGCGGAGAAATCGTCGAGAAGCTCGTCGAGGCCCGCTTGAGCCGCTGCGGGAGCTGCGTCACGCAGAAGCCGGAAGGACTCGTACACGGCGCGCCAAGACCCGCGTTCGCAGGCGGCGCGAGCGTGAACTGAAACCGCGCGCCCACGGCCGCTTCGATGAGCACCGTCGTCTCGCTCGTCACCGTCGTCTCGGTGTGCGCCACGGCGGGCTGCTGCGAGAAGTCTCCCGAGGCCTGGCGAACCCACATCAGGCAGCTGTCGATGGTGACGCCGAAGTCGTCGAGCTTCGACTGGCTCGCCGGCAGCGTCACCTTCACTGGCTTCGCGAACGTCTGACCCGACGGCGAGAACCGGAAGCCCGAGCCGACGAATGAAGAGCCGGGCGCGAGCGTCACCTCGTCATCCATCGGCTCGACGTCGAAGGTGACGGTGCTGGTGAGCGCGCCCGCGGGAATCTCGAGCGTGACGCCGAGCAGCTCGTCCTTGAGCGTTCCACCCGCCGCTCCGACGGCCGCAGGGAAGTTCGCCATGACTGGAGTGGCGGGAGCTCCGCAGGCGACGACGAAGAGAAGACCGAGCAGGGCAAACTGGCGCATATCCGCGCCTAGCAAGTCCGGCTCCAACAACCCAGCGAGGAGAGCGCCCCGTGGAGCTGTTGGCTGGAGCCGACACGTTGTCGGCCCGAGTCGCGAAGCGCTCAACTCACTGCGGCGTGAAGCGGTACGCCTGTGACGTCGAGATGGAGCCGGGGACGTTCGCCGAGATGCCGATGCTCCGGCCGCTGCCGGTCGCGTCTTCCATCCCGATGTAGCCCGTCGCGCCTGTCTCGAAGCCGCTCACGCCGCCGTTGGCCGCTGCCGAGCAGTAGTGGAACTCGATGACGTTCGACGTCTCGAAGAGCTGGACCTGGAAGGTGAGCCGCTCGAGAGCGCCGCTTGAGGAGTATGGCTCTGCATTCCTCCACTGCACCGTGAAGCGACGGTTCGGCGCCGTGCCCGTCGTCAGGAGGCGCAGGCTGGCGAAGGTGGCAGCGCTGCCGTTCATGTCGTCCCAGTAGGCTGCGATGAAGTTGTTGGGAACGCTCGAGGTGGGAATGGGAGAACCCCACGACGTGCGGCTCCCGCCGAGTCCAATCGCGTTCGTGAGCTCCATCAACCCGTTGGTCGTGTACGAGGCATAGGTGACGGGTTGCCCGAAGAACGAGAACGCGAAGGGCAGCGCGAGGCTCGCGGTCGCCATGTCGTCGCCGTAGACGGCTGGCGCTCCGGTACCGAGCGTGAAGTTCACGTCAGGGGCCGCCGAGAGGTCGACGCAGGCCGTGGGCGGGCGCGTCACGCCGTACGGTGGCGTCGTCACCACGAAGTTGAACGGACCGGGCGTGGCGAACGGCTCGAGGATGACGAAGTACGTGGTGCCGCCGGTGAGCGTCAGCGTGAGGTCTTCAGTCGAGGTGCCGCCCACGCAGCTGCTGTTGCAGGCCGTCGCGACCCAGAAGACCGTGCTCGTCGGAGACGACTCGATGAACCGGTACGTGCCCGTGGTGGCGGGCGTGAACGTGTAGACGAGGTCTCCGTTGCTGAACGTCGAGATGGGCGTGCACATCGACGGCTGCAGGTCGTCGACGGCTGCCGTGAGGTCTCCCGTGACTGGCACGTTCAACGTCATCGGGGTGGGCGAGGCGCACTCGTCGTTCGCCGGCGCAGTGATGGGCGCGACGCCGATGGTGAAGGCGCCCACCTGGTCGTCGGTGGTGCCGTCGACGTGCAGGAAGGTGGTGCTCCCAGCGGCCGCCCGCATCGTGAAGGGCAGCACCTGCTGTGAATCGCCGTCGACACAGGTGGCCGGAGCGCCACAGGTCGGCGACGTCCACACGCGCGGGTTGTAGCCCGACGTCGTCGGAGTGGTGGTGACGCGGTAGTTGCCCGCCGTCGCTGCCGTGAACGAGTAGACGACGTCGACGGCCGGCACCTGGTACGGCGAACACACCGCCGACAGCGTGCCGGTGAAGTCGTTGTTCGCGCCGAGGGTGGTGCCATTCACCGTCACCGAGGGCGTCAGCACCTGCGGCGTCGCGCAGGTGTCGTTGGCTGGCACCGTCGCCGCCTCGACGGTCAGCGAGTAGGTGGTGGTGGTGCTGCGGTAGTAGGGCTCGACGAAGACGAAGATGGGCGTTCCGGCCACCAGGTCGACCTGCAGCACTTCGGGCTCGTCCGTCAGTCGCGTGCAGGTGTCGTTGCAGGCGCTCGACACCCACAGCATGACGTCGGTGCCCGTCGTCTCACGGAAGACGTACCGGCCAGTCGTCGGAGGCGTGAAGGTGTAAATCACCTCGCCGCGCCGGTTGCCGAGCGGGTTGCAGGGCGCGCTGGCGTGAATGTCGTTGGTCGCGTTGGCGAGGTCTCCGGTGTTGGCTCCCAGCACGAGCGGCGTCGCCGTCGCGCAGGTGTCATTGGGCGGCGCCGTCACCTGCACCACCGTCAGCGAGTACGGCCCCTGGTGGGTGCCGCTGGTGGAGTCGATGTGAATGAAGAACGGCACGCCAGCCGTTCCGCGAACGACGAAGGGCAGGGTGGGCGTGAACTGCGGGTCCGAGGCGGTGCAGGTCGAGGGCGAGCCGCAGGTGGGGCTGACCCAGAAGCGGGGCGTCCAGCCGGTGGCGACGGCGGCGATGCGGTAGTTGCTCGTCACCGTGGGCGTGAAGACGTGCACCACGTCAGGGCCCGCGACGGTCGTGCCCGCGCATTGGATGGAGAGCGCTCCCGAGAAGTCGTTCGTCTGGCCGCTGGTGGTTCCATTCGCCGTGAGGCCCAGGGTGACGGGCGCAGGGAACGCGCAGGTGTTGCCAGTCGGCGTGCAGACGAGGCCGGTGCCGGTGGTGCCGGCGGCGCAGGCGCACGTGCGCGAGCCAGCCGTGTTCGTGCAGATGCCGCCCGACGCCACGCTCGCGCAGCCGCCGTTGTTCGTCGCGCACTCGTCGATGTCGCTGCAGGTGAGCCCGGTGCCGGTGAAGCCGCTGGCGCAGGTGCAGGTGCGTGAGCCCGGGGTGTTGGTGCAGACGCCGCCCGAGAAGACCGACGCGCAGCCGCCGTTGGCCGTCGCGCACTCGTCGATGTCGCTGCAGGTGAGCCCGGTGCCGCTGAAGCCGCTCGCGCAGGCGCAGGTGCGGGAGCCGGGCGTGTTGGTGCAGACGCCGCCCGACGCCACCGCCGCGCAGCCGCCGTTGTTCGACGCGCACTCGTTGATGTCGGCGCAGGTGAGGCCGGTGCCGCTGAAGCCCGTCGCGCAGGCGCAGGTGCGGGCGCCAGGCGTGTTGGTGCAGACGCCTCCCGACGCGACCGCCGCGCAGCCGCCGTTGTTCGTCTGGCATTCATCGATGTCTGCGCAGGTGAAGCCGTCTCCGGTGAAGCCGGTGGCGCAGGCGCAGGTTCGCGAGCCCTGCGTGTTGGTGCAGACGCCGCCGCTCGCCGCGCAGCCGCCGTTGCCCGAGAGGCACTCGTTCACGTCGGTGCAGGTGACGCCGGTGCCCGTGTAGCCAGTGTTGCAGCTGCACGTGCGCGAGCCAGGCGTGTTGGCGCACGTCGCCTGCATGGAGCACCCGCCGTTGTTGGTGGCGCACTCGTCGACGTCGGCGCAGGTGACGCCGTCACCCATGAAGCCCGAGTTGCACGCGCAGGTGCGGGTGCCGGGCATGTTGGTGCACGTCGCGCTGGCGGAGCAGCCGCCGTTGTTGGTGAGGCACTCGTTGATGTCGGTGCAGGTGACGCCGTCTCCGGTGAAGCCCGTGATGCACGTGCAGGTGCGCGCGCCCGGCGAGTTGGCGCAGGTGGCGTTGGTGCTGCAACCGCCGTTGTTGCTGGCGCACTCGTTGATGTCAGCGCAGGTGAGGCCGTCTCCGGTGTAGCCGCTGTTGCAGGCGCAGGTGCGCGCGCCGGGCGTGTTGGTGCAGGTGGCCTCGTTGGCGCAGCCGCCGTTGTTGGACGCGCACTCGTTGATGTCGGTGCAGGTGACGCCGTCGCCCGTGAAGCCCGCGTTGCACGCGCAGGTGCGGGCGCCGGGCGTGTTGGTGCAGGTCGCGCTGGCAGCGCAGCCGCCGTTGTTGGTGGTGCACTCGTCGATGTCGACGCACATGCCGCTGTTCTGCAGGTAGCCCGTCGCGCAGGTGAAGCCGCAGGCGCCGCTGGAGCACGTCGAGGTCGAGTTCGCCGGTTGCGCACAGACGCTGCAGCGCGTGCCGCACGAGGTCGTCACGTCGTCGGGCACGCACGTCTGGCCGCACGCATGCTGCCCGGTGGGACAGGTGCAGGTGCCGCTGCTGCACGAGGCGCCCATGGGACAGTCAGCGGTGAGGCGGCAGCCCGTCATGCACTTCTTCGAGACGGGGTCGCAGTAGAAGCCCGAGCCGCAGCCCATCGGCATCTGCGTGCAGTCGTCGGGCAGCACGGCGCAGCGGCCGCGGTTGCAGACCTCTCCCTGGCCGCACGTTCGGCCGCAGGCGCCGCAGTTCTCGAGCTCGGAGGAGAGGTCGAGGCAGCGCCCGTTGCATGAGGTCAACGTGCCCGCGCACGGGTTCGGCGTGCCGGCATCGATGGTGGACCCTCCGTCAACCATGGAGCCTCCGTCCGTGGTGGAGCCTCCGCCTGTACCGCCACCCATTCCACCGTCGGCGCTGATGGAGCCGCCTCCCGTCCCGCCACCCATTCCACCCGCCGACCCGCCACCCTGGTTGAAGGGCGTCGGGGGCGTGCACTTCCCGAAGCTGCAGGAGTCGGTGACGCTGCAGGCAGAGCAGGTGACGCCCATGGCGCCGCACGCCTGCAGCGTGACGCCTGCCACGCACGCTCCGCTGGAGTCACAACAGCCTGTACAGCTCGCCGGCCCACACGGCGGTTTGCTGGTGTCGGGACAGGCGGTGAAGGCCATCACAGTGACGGCGAGAAGAGCGAGCGTGGACGAGCGCATGACGGGGTGACCCTCGAGTGGTGCTGACAGTGCAGTTTCGGGCACCCGACGTGTGTGCTGCCAGTCGTTTCGATGGCGGCGGCGACGGATCAGCGATGGTTTGCGACCGCCGGGAGTGGACAAACGCCGCGTGGATCAGCCCACGCCTACGGTTCTTCCCATGACCATCTGGAGAGCCCTCGTCCTGGCGTCGATGCTGCTGAGCGGCTGCTCGGGCGACCCGCGGGGCACCGCAGGCGCCGTGGTGTGGGTGGTGGGCGATGCCATCGACAGCCTCGTCAACGGCGCGAAGTACCGCGCGGAGTTCATCGCTCGCCACCCAGAGTGCCTGCCGTCGACGGTCCGGAGCGCCAACAGCTACGGCAGCGGAAGCTGCACCACCACGCGTGGCTGCCGCGAGGAGGTGACGTGCTTTCTCGACTGCGACGCGCGTGAGGTGTGCCCTTGATGAGCAGCATGGTGTGTGCCGGCGCCTCGACGTCGAGCACCTTCGAGTGCACGGGTTGCGATGCGCTTTGCTCGTGGCTCGTCCCGCCGAGCCTCTTCGAGTAAGCGCACCGTCATGGTGTTTGGTGCCTTGAGCGTCGTGGCGATTTCGATGGCAGCAGGGCAAGTCGTGAAACCGGTCGTGACGACGACTCTGCCCGCGCCCGTCGTCGCCGGAGCGACCGACGGTACGCTCCTGCTGCGAGACGCCGATTCACTCGTCGTGCTCGGCCCTCATGGCGAGTTCGAGCGCGTCGCCGTCAAGCTGCATCATGACGACGTCGCCGCCGTGGCGCCTGGTGGCCAGTGGCTCGCGGTCGTCGGAGTGCAAGGTGACGTGTCGCTGTATGCACGCGCCAAAGACCGGCTCGTGAAGCGGGCGGCCTGGTCAGGCGCTGCGAACCCCTTTGCCCCGCCGCTGTTTGCCGACGGCCGGCTCGTCACGCTTCACGGCCAAATCGAGGTGCGCTCGCTCGCCGACCCCGGCGCACTTCCGTCATGCGTCCTCCCGTCATTGCAGATCGGCCCAATTCGCGAAGCGTTCGACCTGGGCCAGGGGTTGGTCGCCGTTCACGGTGACCACGTCGATTCACGGAGCGGAGCGCACCGTACGATGCCGGCCCTCGTCGACCTGCGGAGCTGCAAGAAGGTGGGTCGCCTGTCGCACCACGAGCGCTACCCCGCCGCCGCGGGAGGTACGCGGGTCATGCGGGGACCTGTCGAGCTGTTCATCAACACCGCCGATGGCACGGTCGCCGCAGAGTATGCGGGCGCCGACCGCGTTCGCCTGGCGGTCAGCCCTGACGGCAGCCGGGTCAGCGTCTCGGAGTTGGGGCAGGTCGAGGTCTTCGACCTCCGCCGCAAGATGAAGACGTCGTTTCCCACAATGACGGAGCGCGTGACGGTGCTCGCAGATGATGGTGCGCAGCTTGTGGCGGCTCTTGGCACAGAACGGCTCGTGTGGACCGCCTCGAGCTCGCTTTGGGAGCCGTTCAAGGTGCGCAAGGTGCTGCTCGACGAGGTGGCGTGGCTCGCGGCGCTCTCCATGCTTGGCGAAGGCCGCGCCGACGAGGCGCTTCGTCGCACCAGGGCTGTTTCCGCGTCTTCGACCAAGCTGGAACTCGGCTTCATCTGGGTCGACGCGGTCGCGAATCGGCTCTCTGACCAGGCGCTCGACGCCAGGCTTCGCACCGCAGGCATCGACCTCCGACAAACCAGAAGTCAGAAGGCAGCGCTCGAGGTGCTTCAAGACTTCGTGCTCGGTGAGCTCAAGGGCAACGGGCGTGACCTCCTGTTCATGCTGAGCCGCTTCACCATCGCCGAAGCACTGCGGCCCCAGGTGGTCTCGCTTGGCCGCGACCTCGTGAGTGAAGCCAGCGACGCCCGAGCCCTGAAGGAGAATGTGAAGTTGCTCGAGTTACTCGAACGGCTCCACCCGACGCCTGAGGTGAAGAGGATGCTCGAGCTCGAGCGGTTGGGGCTCGAAGAAAGTGAGAGCTCGAAGCCCTGATCAACCTGCCAGCGCGGCTTCGAGCGCGCGGGCGGCGATGCGCACCTCTTCACTCTGCCCCGTGCGTGCCCGCCGGCTGCCACGCGCGGCCCGAACGTCGGTCAGCATCGCGCGCGCCTCCTTCGGCCCGGCGTCCTTCGCGGCGACCTCGACGTGCAACCGGCGAATCGCGAGCGCGGTGAGCGAGAGCGGGTCCTTCACGGCCTCGAGCCGCACCTGCGCCGCCGACAACGTGATGCGCGCCTGCGCGAAGTGCCCACGGTGCAGCTGCACGACCGCGAGGTAGGTGAGGAACAGCCCCTCGTGACGCAGGTCTCCGACCTCGGCCAGCCGGGTGATGGCGTCTTCGAGCGGCTTCTCGGCGGCTTCGTACTCACCCCGCGCCAGCAGCGCGCCCGCGCGTTTGCCCACGAAGTAGCCCTCGAGGCGCACGTCACGCACGGCGTTGGCGCGCGCGACGGCCTCGGTGAAGAAGGTGAGCGCGAGGTCGAGCTTCTCCTGCTCCTGGTAGATGGTGCCGAGGCTGCCGAGCAGCCGCGCCTCGGTCGTGGAGTCGCCGCGCTTCCTCGCCAGCGGCAGCCCTTCGTCGCAGCACAGCGCCGCTTCGTCGACTTCACCCATCGCCACCTGCACGATGGCCAGCGACGACAACGTCTGCAGCACGAGCGCTTCGTCTCGGCTCTCTCTGGCGGCCGACAACGCGCTCACGAGCCAGTCACGCGCCGACTCGACGTCGCCCGACACGAAGCGCGCCACCGCGAGGTCTCTGCGAATGCGGCCCTCGAGCGCCTTCTCACCGGTGGACTCGACGATGCTGACGGCACGCGAGAGGTCTTCCACCGCGAGCTGAGGCCGGCCGAGCGTGCGCTGCAGGTTTCCCCGCTGCTGCATGGCCCGCGCGATGACGGTGCTCTTCACGCCCACGTTGCGCGCCACCGTGAGCGCGTCGTCGAGCAGCGCCATGTGCGCCGAGAAGGGGCCCTTGCGCAGGAAGACGGCCTCGAGCGCTTCGAGGGCTCCGAGCGCGGTGGTGGCGGTGGCCTGCGTCGGCGGCATCGACGAGAGCGCCCGGTCGAACACCTCGGTGAGGTTCTCGCGCTCGACCTCGAGGTGCGTGAGCGCGTCGAGCGAGGTGCCGTTGGCGACGGCGCTGGCCCAGTCGCGGCCGACGTCGAGGTAGTGCGCCGCGTGGCGCCTTCGCGCGCGGCCTTCACCGTCCATCGCGGTGAGCTTCTCGGCGGCGAACTCGTGAATCGACTCGAGCAGGCCCAGGCGCAGCTCTTTGGGCAGCGCGGGCACGGCGAAGTAGCGCACCAGCGACTTGCGGTGCAGCGCGCGCACGAGGTCGACCGGGTCCTTCCCCTTCTTGCCGTCGACCTCGATGACCGCGCTCGCCGCGTCGAGCGTGAAGCCGCCACGGAAGACCGAGAGCTGCGAGAGCGCCTGCTGCTCCGCCGGCGTGAGCAGCTGCCACGACCAGTCGATGGTGTTCCACAGCGTGGCGTGCCGGTACGTGTTCTTCGTCGCGCGGCCGCCGAGCAGGTCGAAGCGCTCACGCAGCCGGTCGCGAACTTCACGCACCGAGAGCTCGGAGAGGCGTGACGCCGCCAGCTCGAGCGCGAGGGGATGACCTTCGAGCCGCTCGACGATGTGGGCGACGTCATCGAGCTCGGCGCGGCTGAGTGCTTTGGGCCGCACCAGCTCGGCGCGCGCGCGGAAGAGCTGCATCGCCGGCGAGTCCACGCCGTCGACGGGCAGCGGCTCGAGCGGCTGCACCACCTCATCGGCGACCTGCAGCGCTTCGCGGCTGGTGACGAGCAGCCGCAGCTCTGGCGCCTTCGACAGCCACGCGCCGACCGACGCCTGCGCGAAGGGCACGACCTGCTCGAAGTTGTCGAGCACCACCAGCGCGCGGCCGAGCGACTTCAACGTTCTCCCGGCGTGCGTCACCGTCGCGTCCGAGGTGGCGTTCATCGGCACCTGCACGTCGAGCGCCTGCGCCACGGCCTTCGCCACCTGCTCGAGCGCGTGACAGTCGGCGAGGTCGACGAACCAGACGCCACCGTCGGCCTCGTAGTTCGGCAGCTGCGTCGAAGCGTACTGCTGCGCGAGCCGCGTCTTGCCCATGCCGCCGAAGCCCACCAGCGTCACCAGCCGCGCCCCTTCGTCGAACGAGGCCGTCAGCGCGCTCAGGTCCTTCTCGCGGCCGATGAAGGCGCTCGCGGCGGGCAGCAGGTTCGTCTTGCGACGGGTGTCACGGCCGAGGAACTGCTCCACCGCGCCGAGGAAGTCGTCGGCCTGCTCGAGCTTCGGCTCCTTCTTCTTGTCGCCGGCCTTGAGCTTGCGCGTCTTCGTCTTCTCGTCGGGGTTGCGTGACGACGACGGCGCCACCGTCACCGTCGGCCCGCCTTCGAAGAGCCCGGCCAGCCAGCGCGTGAGGCGCGACGGAGACGACGGTGTCTTGTGCTCCGAGAGGAAGTCTTCGAGCGCGGTGGCGAAGGCCTCACAGGTGGCGAAGCGTTTGTCGCGGTCGAGCGAGAGCGCCTTGAGCACCAGCGCGTCGAGCTCCTTCGGCACGCCCTTGCGCTTCGTCGACGGCGCCGAGACGCGGCCTTCGATGATGGCGCGCAGCACCTCGGCGTCACTGGCGCGCGCGAAGAGGCGCTCGAGCACGAGCAGCTCCCACAGCACCACGCCCAGCGAATAGAGGTCGGAGCGCCCGTCGAGCTCGACCGCCTCGAGCTGCTCGGGCGACACGTAGCCCAGCTTGCCCTTCACCACGCCGACCTCGGTCTTCGAGCTGCGATGCGCCGAGCGCGCCACGCCGAAGTCGAGCACCTTGGTGATGCCGTCGCGGGTGACGAAGAGGTTCTGCGGCGAGATGTCGCGATGCACGATGGCCATCGGCTGGCCCGAGAGGTCGGTCTTCACGTGCGCGGCATGCAGCCCTCGCGCGGCGTCGGCCACCACCTGCACCGCCACCGAGACGGGCACCTCGGCCTGACGCGCGTGCGCCTGGCGGATGATGGAGGCCACGTCGTGCCCCTCGAGGTACTCCATCACCATGTACCAGGCGCCCTCGTCTTCCCCGGCGTCGAAGACGTTCACCAGGTTCGGGTGCCGCAGGTCGGCCGCCACGCGCGCCTCGTCGACGAACATGCGCACGAAGTCGGGGTCGTCGGCGTAGCCGGGCAGAATGCGCTTGAGGCACACCAGCTTCTCGAAGCCCTTCTTGCCCTGCTGCTTCGCGAGGAAGACCTCGGCCATACCGCCCGTCGCGAGCTTTCTGATCAGGTGGTACCGGCCAGCGACGGGAGCAGACATGAAGAGCAGGCCCGATGTACCACGGGACCGTTGGCTGTCCGCGCTCTCGGCACGACGCGACGAGCCGCGTGGTTTCTGTCAGGGTCCGCCGCCATGCGCCGGCTGCTGCTGCTCCCTCTCATCTGGTTCGCCTGCGGTCGCACCGACGTGGTGACGTTCGACCCGCTCCCGGTCGCCGCAGACGCGGGCCGTGATGCAGGAACGCTGCGCGATGCGGGAGTCGACGCGGGAGTGGATGCGGGCGTCGACGCCGGGGTCGACGCAGGCTTCGTGCCCAAACCGTGCATCGATGGAACGTTCTCGCTGAGCCCCGCCGAGCCGGTGGTGATGATGGTGCTCGACCGCTCCGGCTCGATGGACGCGCTCATCTCGCCCAGCCAGACGCGGTGGGAGGCGCTGGTGGCGTCGCTGCAGGCCACGCTGCCCCAGGTCGACCAGCGCATGCAGCTGGGAGGGCTCGCGTTTCCCACCAGCACCACCGAGCCCTGCACCGTGCCGCCCATCGCCGGCATCTGGCCCGCGCGCGGCAACGTGCCGCTGCTCGTCTCGAACCTGAGCTCGCTGCGCCCAGAGGGCCCCACCCCCACGCAATCGGCCTTGCAGGTCGCCAGCCAGGTGCTGCGCGGTCGACGTGCAGGCAACTCGGCCCGCGCGATGGTGCTGGCCACCGACGGAGAGCCGACCTGTACGAGCCGCCCGCTGCCCGACGTGCTCGATGAGCTCTCCCGCGCAGCGCGCGACGGCATTCCCACCTACGTCATCGGCATCGCCGACGACCCTTCGCTGAGGCCCGCGCTCCAGGCGATGGCGGTGGCGGGCGGGCGGCCGCGCACGGGCGGGCAGGGCTTCTACTCGGCCCAGTCGGCCACCGAGCTGCAGCTCGCGTTTCGTACCGTGCGCGACCAGGTCGGCGCGTGCTCGTTCCTCACCAGCTCGGTGCCCGACGGCGACGGTGGAATTCGCGTCACCTTCGAGGGGCTCGAGGTGCCGGTCGACCAGGGTGGCACCGGCGGCTGGCGGTGGACCGACCGTGAGAATGGAGAGCTCGCCCTCGTCGGCACCATCTGCGACCGCGCCATCACGCGCCCCTCGAGCCTCGTCGTGACCGTGTCGTGCACCAGGCGTGCGCCATGACTTCGCGTTACTCGCGCGCGCTGGTTTGGCACACTGAAGGGCCCCGTGTTCCTCGACCAGCTCACACATGAGCAGCTGTTGGACCGTCTCGAGCTCGCCCTCGAAGGCGCGAACCTGGGCGTGTGGGACTGGGACCTGACGAACGACTCGGTTCAGTTCGACCGCCGCTGGTGCGAGATGCTCGGGCTCGAGCACGCCTCGACGGCGCAGCAGCTCGACACCTGGCGCTCGCGGGTCCACCCCGACGACCTCGACACCTGCGCGCGCGAGATTCAGGCGCACCTCGACGGCAAGACCGAGCGCTACGAATGCGTGCACCGCATCCGGCACGCGAATGGAGAGTGGCGCTCGATTCTCGACCGCGGCCGCATCTCGTCGCGTGACGCCACCGGCAAGCCGACCCGCTTCACCGGCACGCACCTCGACGTCACCGCGAGCGTCGACGCGCACCGCCGCGAGCTCTTCGAGAACCGGCTCGCGTCGCTCGGCCTCGCGGCCGGAGGCATCGCCCACGAGCTCAACTCGCCCCTGCAGACGCTCACGCTCGCGGCAGAAGAGCTGACAGAAGAGCTCGCGGCGCCTTCACCCGACCCGGCGGCGCTGAAGCTGCTCTCCGACACCATTCTCTTCACCACCCGCCGCGCGGCCGAGCTCACCAACGCCCTGCGCACGCTCTCACGCGCGGGTGACGAGCCCATTCCCTGCTCGCCCGTCGGAGACGTACTGCGCGACGTCGAGTCCTTGACGAAGCAGCGCTTTGGCGGCCCCAGGACGTTGACCGTCACCGTCGACAAGCCCTGCGTGCGGGTGTGCGGCCGGGCCAGCGAGCTGACGCACGTGCTGCTGAACCTGGTGAACAACGCATGTGATGCCCTCGGCGACGGCGACGGCTGGGTGAAGCTCGAGGCGGTCGTCGACGGCAGCAGGGTGCGCGTGCGCTGCATCGACAGCGGGCCGGGCATCTCGAAGGTGAACGCGGCCCGGGTGATGGAGCCCTTCTTCAGCACCAAGGGCACCGGCGGCGGCATGGGCCTGGGCTTGTCCATCTCACAGCACCTCGCACGGAAGAACCGCGCGACGCTCGCGCTGCTCCCCGGCGTGCCGCACACGACCTTCGAGCTGAGCCTCGAGGTCGCTCCGTGAGTCACAAGGTGCTGGTCGTCGACGACGACCCGGTGCTGCTGCGAATGGTCTGCCGCTACCTCGCACGCCGGGCCTTCGTGGTGGAGTCGGCCGTCGATGGCGAAGAGGCGCTCGAGAAGGTGGTGACGTTTCAGCCAGACGTCGTGCTGTCCGACGTGCGCATGCCGAGAATGGATGGAACGGCCCTGCTCGCGGCCTTGAAGTCGCGCGGCATCACCGCTCCCGTCGTGTTCCTCACCGGCTACAACGACTTCAGTGATGGCGAGCTCATCGGGAAGGGCGCTGCGCGGGTGTTGCCCAAACCCTTCGAGCCTCCCGCGCTGGCGGCGACGCTGCTCGAGGTGCTGGCCGGCCGGTGACGGTGGGCTCGACTGTCGCGCGGGCGACTGCCACAACCCCGCTCATGCGCTGCGTGCTCCTGTCTGGCTCATCGCACCCTGGCCTCGCCGCTGACATCGCGAGCGCCCTGGGTACTCCCCTCTCGCGTTGCACGGTCGAGCGGTTCCCCGATGGGGAATGTGACGTCGACCTGCATGACCGTGTGCGCGGGGCCGAGGTCTTCGTGGTGCAGTCGCTGCACGCGCCCGTCGGAGAGCACCTGCTCGAGCTCGCGCTCATCGCCGATGCCTGTCACCGCTCTGGAGCGTCGTCGGTGACGGCGGTGGTTCCCTACCTTGGCTATGCGCGGCAGGACCGTCGTGACGCGGGCCGTGAGCCGCTGGGCGCGCGCGTGGTGGCCGACCTGCTCGGCGCCTCGCACCTGCAGCGCATCGTCTGCATGGACCTGCACTCGCGCGCGGTCGAAGGGTGTTTCCCGCTGCCCGTCGAGCACGCCTCGGCGATTCCGGCGCTCACCGAGTACCTGAAGCACCACCTGCCCGAGAACGCGGTCGTCATCTCTCCCGACCTCGGAGCCGTGAAGCGCGCCGAGATGTTCGCCCGGCCCCTCGGGCTGCCCGTCGCCGTGGTGCACAAGCAGCGGCTGTCGGGGCGTGACGTGCAGGCGCAGGGCGTCGTCGGTGATGTGAAGGGCAAACACCCGGTGCTGGTCGACGACATGATCAGCACGGGAGGCACGCTCGCCGCCGCAGCCCAGGCCGTGCTCGATGAAGGCGCTGAAGGTCCCGTCACGGTGGTGGCGTCGCACGGGCTGTTCGTCGGGCCCGCCAACGAGCGCCTGTCGAAGGTGCCGCTCGCGCGCGTGGTGGTGAGCGACAGCGTGCCGAAGCCGACGGGGCTCACGTTTCCGCTCGAGCGGGTGTCGTGCGCGCCCGTGCTGGCCGACGTGATTCGCCGGCTGCTGACGCAGGCGTGAGCGGAGCGCCGTGGGCGCGAGAACGGTGAAAGCCGGCGTGGCAGCGCTCGTGGCCATCATCGCGCTGGGCCTGGTTCTGATCTCGCTGTGGCCCGATCGCCGCTACGCGCCCGAATGGCCGTACCGGCTTGGGCTCTTCAACGGGCGACCGACCATCGAGCACTGCGAGGAGTCTCCAGTTCGAGTCGTCTTCAGCTGCTGGGACGTTTTCGATCACGCCAACGGAGTGCTCGACATCGACACGGACGAAGACGGTGTCGCTGACGTGCGAGCCGTCATTCACCACCCTCGAGCCGAGTTCTACGAGCTCGGAGCCGTACCCATGCCGATCCCCGAACACGTCTTTCTGGAGCGCACGACGGGCTCACCGACCGGTCGCGTGATGACTCGATGAGGTGTCTCAGTCGCCGTGGGTGCGGCCCAGGTCCCACTCCTGGGTGAGCACGATGCCGTCCTTCCCGCCTTGCGACAGGTTGAGCCCGAAGTTGTCTTCGGTGACGAACTCGGTGTCGGGCATGGGCCGCGTCGACGCCGACGTCACGCCAGTGCCGAAGACGTAGGCGAGGCCATCGAAGTTCTGCATCGAGGGTGTGCCACCGCTCTTCGGCGTGCACAGCGCGGGGACGCGCAAGGTGACCGTGCCTGCGAAGCCGTAGGTGCTCGGGTCTTTCGTGACGAGCATGTCGCCCTGAAAGCCGTCGGGAAGCACGGTGGCCTTGCCCTGCTGCGTGCAGACCCGGGCCGAGGTCTCGGAGCGCCAGCCGTAGACGTCGACTTCGCTCTCGGGAACCAGGTCGTAGCCGCTCGACCCGGTGTCGGAGTACGAGCGGTGGAAGCGCAGCTTCGCCGTCGACGTCATGGTGATGGTCTCACCGCTGCTGGTGGCCCGCGCGCGCGCCCTGAAGTTTCCGACGTAGCCGTCGAACTCGACGATGCGAACGTTGGTGAGGACGATCTCCTTCTGGAAGCTGTCGAGGTCGGGCAGTTCGACGCTGACCGTCACCGTGTCAGGAGAGGGGACCTTCTCGGGCGCAGTGAAGACCGCCGTGCCTCCCTTGCCGACGATGGTGCCCACCGTCGCGTTGCCGCCCGTGGTGCCGTTCACCGCCCAGTTGCGGACCTCGAGCGGGCCGGTGTTCGTGCACTCGCCGATGCCGATGCCGCTCAACGTCTCGCCAGGATTCTCGGGGTCGGGGTACTCCTTGCCTCTGCAGTACCTGAGGTACATCTGCAGCTGCTTCCTCGTGCGAACCTCGGCGTTGTACGGAATCACCTGAAGCCCCGTCATCGGGCCCCAATCACTGAAGGTCGTCGTCGTCACCGTCATCGTCTGCTTCGCCACGTCGATGGTCGGCGTGAGCGCGCGCCAGGTGCCGTTGGGCCGCTGCGTCGCGATGCGCAGGTACGAGGGCGCGGTGCCCAACAGGTCGCTCGGCAGGTAGCGGAACGACAGGGTGACGGGCTTGGCGAAGGTGACGGTCGCCGGCTTGCTCAAGCGAAAGGCGGTGCCGAAGCCGCCAGGCACCCGGTTCGTGATGGGCTGGGCCGAGAACAGCGTGCCGTCTGGAACGGTGCCCGGCTCGACGGTGATGGTGACCATGCCGTCGGTGGTGGTGAGCGACCCGCCGGCCGCTCCAATCATCGCCGTCGTCGGCTCGTCCACCACGGCGCCGACCGGCGTCACCGCCGCCTTCGTCGGCAGCTCCGTCAGCACGATGGGTTTGGGCGTGTTCGTGCCTGAAGGGCCGCACCCGACGAACATCACGCAGAGAGCTGCAACCACCGCCTTCGAGACTGAGCGCATGGCGCGGCACCGTAGCGCAAGCCGCCGTGGTGCAGAGCGAGTCCGTCAGCGCGAGAAGGATTCAGCGAGGTCGAACTCGACGAGAACCGGTCTGACCGACTCGTCAGCGGCGTCGACATGTTCGCACCGACGTTTCCTCGAGGACGAGTTCAACCACCGGGGCGGTGGTTCGCGTTGGGTTCGCGCTGACGTCCCCGCGAGGACGAGTTCAACCACCGGGGCGGTGGTTCGCGTTGGATTCGCGCTGAGGTCGCGAGGACGAGTTCAACCACTGGGGCGGTGGTTGGCGTTGGGTTCGCGCTGACGTTTCCTCGAGGATGAGTTCAACCACGGGCGGCGGTTCGAGTTGGGTTCGCGCTGACGTTTCCTCGAGGACGAGTTCAACCACCGGGGCGGTGGTTCGCGTTGGGTTCGCGTCCCCGCGAGGAAGCGGAGTCCACGCTGGGTTGGCGCATCGACTCAGCGGTACATCGACGACTGGAACACGAACGGGTAGCTGATGACGACGTTGCCACCCTTCGCTTTTGGGAACGTCCAGCGCTTCAGCGCCATCAACACGCACTGGGGCACCGAGGCCTGCTTCAGCGTCGTCGACGAGACGCGCGCGTTCGCGACCGAGCCGGTGGGTGTGATGGTCCACTCCACCGAGAGCCGCCCGCCTGCGCTGCCTTCGAGCACCAGGCTCGCCTCGTAACAACGCTGCACCTCCTGCAGGTGGTCGCCGATGACCTTCGCCACCGCGTCCCTGTCGATGGAGCCCGCGTCCTTCTTCGGAATGCCGAGGCCCGACGCGCGCACGGGGCCCAGAACCCGGCCGCCGACTTTGCCGTCCTTGCCGTACCCAGCGCGCTCCATCTCACCGCCGCGAATCGCGCCGCGTGCCCCGATGCCGACCATCTTCTCCTTGAGGTTCAGGCTGAACCCGGGAGCGCCGACGCCGGGCATTGGCACCAGTGGCCCATGGGTGGACGCGGTCTTCGAGCCAGCACCAGCGCGAGCGAGCGCCGTCGAAGCCACCAGCGAGGACTTCATCAAGCGGTCGAGCGCCTCGAAGCGGTTGCGCGGTGGCGTCGGCGAGGCGCGCTGGGTCTTCGTCGACGGGCGCGAGGCAAGGGCCGGCGGCGTGTTCGGAGTCGGAGCGGCAGACGGCTGCGGCGTGGGCGTCGGCGGCTTCGGCATCGGCGGTGCGACGACGACCTTCACCGCAGGAATCAGGCGCGGCGTGAAGTCCTCCTCGGTCGGCTCGGGCATCGCCACCAGGGCCAGCGCCGAGGCCAGCACCGTCGCCGCGAGCACTGCTGGAAACAGGCGCTCGGTGCTGCGCGTCTTCGGCAGTGCGGCGACGGGCTCACGAACCGTCAGCACCAGCCGCAGCGCGCCCGCCTCGATGGAGGTGGCTTCGTTGAGCGAGAGCGAGACGACGCCAGTCGGGGTCGTCACCTTCCACTGGCCTGCCATGCAGCGCGCGTGCACGCCGACGTCGAACCCGAGCGCCGCGACCTGCGACTGCAGAAGCTGCTCCGAGGCGACGAGCGACGAGACCTGCGTGTCGCCCCACCAGAGCGTCGCGTGCAGCCGGGTGAGCAGCGGCGTGGCGGGGCGCTCCATCACCACCGTCGGCAGCTCCGGCGTCTTCACGGGAGCCGTCACCATCGCGGGCCAGCTCCACCGCTCGGTGATGAGCCGCACGCGCAGCACGTAGGGCCCGACCCAGACCTCGTCGATGGGCCGCACCTCGGCGCGCTGCAGCCGAACGCCGTTCACGAAGATGGGGCCTTCGCGCGACTCGACCGCGACGGTGCCGGCGTGGAAGACGATGGAGGCGTGTCGAGATGCAGGGCCTTCGGCGAGGTTCAGGTCGCAGCCGGTGCCGCTCCCGATGAGCCACTTGCCGGGCGTGAAGTACTCGGTGCCGACGAGCAGGCCGTCACGCAGCACGATGACTTGCAGCACGCCGGTCTCGCTCGGCGTCGCGCGCGGAGCCTCGTCGAGCATGTGCGCGGTGATGGCGGCGGTGGCGCTCGGCTGGGTGGTGTACAGGTTTCGCAGCGAGCCGAGGCGGGCCGCGCAGACGGCGCAGTGCTTCATGTGCTCTTCGAGGCGGCGCGCTTCGTCCGAGCCGGGCGTCTCGCCGAGCAGCCAGCGGTCGATGGTGAGGTCAGAGACACAGCCGACGCTGCGGCGGGTGATGGGCACGTTCATCGTGCGACCTCTTTCACTTCGACGGCAGCGAGCCTGGCAGCGGTGTGGAACTCGACGAGCCGGTTGCCGATGGTGCGGCGTGAGAGCCCGGTGAGCCTGGCGATCTCGTCGTGGCTCATCTGGTCCAGGTAGTAATAGACGGCGATTTCGCGCAGCTCGTCCGGCACGCGCGCGAGCACGGTGGTGAGCGAGAGCTTCTCGTCGAGCGTCACTTCGGTCGGCTCAGGGTCGGCGCGGAGCAGCGGCACCACGCGGCCTCTTCGTGACTGGTCGCGCAGCGCATTGAGGCAGTGATTCGTCGTCGCCCGGTAGAGCCAGGTGACCGGCGAGGCCTCGTGCCGGAACGTGTCGAGCGTCGAGAGCACCTTCACGAAGACATCGTGCGTCGCGTCGCGAGCGGCCTGCTCCTCACCGAGCAAGGCGCGGGCCCTCCGCAGCACGAGCGCGCCGTAGCGCTGGTAGAGCTCTGCCGCTGCAGGGGTCGCAGTCACGAAGGCCTTAGACACCACCCCGATATTTTCGGGCATCGCGTGCGATTTCAGCGGCTTGGCTGGTGGAAATTCCCCGAAAATCAGATCAGCGATGACGTGGCCGGAAGTGCGACCCTCGTTCGTCTCGAAGGGCTGAAGGTCGAACGCGCAGAGGAAACGAGTGGACGTTCAGGAGGCCTGGCGACGCTACTCCCCGCTCGTTCGCGAGAAGTGCCGACGTGTCTTGAAGGACCGTGACGAGGCCGACGACGTGGCGCAAGACGTGTTCCTGAAGCTCTGGCAACGCCGCATGCCTGGCGACGTTCGCGACGTCACCGCGTGGCTCTACAAGACGGCGACGCACCTGTGCATCGACCGGCTCCGGCAGCGCGCGATGCATCAGCGCCCGGTTCCGCAACCGACGTTGTCGGCCGACCTCGAAGCGGCGACGAGCCATCGGCAGACGTTGGAAAAGCTCGTGAGCCTTGCCGACGCCGAGGAGCTGCACGTCGCGGTGCTCTCGCGCCTCGATGGGCTCACGCAGCCTGAAGCCGCGTCCGTGCTGGGCATCTCCGAGCGCACGGTGCGTCGGCTGCTCACCCGCTTCGATGAACGCGTCGCACGTCTGGAGGTGAAGTCATGATCGAACATCCTTCCTTCCTCGCGCTCGACCGTCACGCGCTCGGAGCCTCGACCCCCGACGTCGCAACCCACGTTGGCCAGTGCTCGGTGTGCCGCGCGCATCTCGATGCGGTGTCGGCGCCGTCTCCGATTCCTCCACGCGTGCTCGAGCTTCGTCCTCCCGCGCCGTGGTGGAAGGAACGCTGGTTTCAAGTGCTGCTTCCAGTTGCTGCCGGTCTGCTGATCATCGTCGCGCTGATCAACCGCACGCCCGCCGACGAGGTGCGCGCGAAAGGAACGCCGACGGCCATCGCGTGGGTGAAGCGCGGTGACGAGGTCTCTCAGTGGAAAGGAGCGCCACTCGCGGTGGGTGACGCCGTTCGTTTTCAGGTCGCGCCCGAGGGCCTCAGTCGCGTCACGGTCATCGACGGCACCACCAGGACCGTGCTGTACGAAGCGCTCGTGAAAGAGACGACGACGACTCCCGCGTGGACGCTCGACGGCACTCCCGGCGGAGACGTGGTCTGGGTCGTGCTCTCGAATGACGTGGTGACGCCGGCCATCATCGAGTCCTGTGAAGGCGCGGCCGTGTGGTGTCGTCGCTTCGACCTGCGCGCGGGGAGCCGCTGATGGGTGCGCTCCTCTTGAGTCTGCTGGTGAGCGCCACGCCGGCACGTCGGGCGGTGCTCGTCGGCTCCAACACCGCCATCGATGGCCGCACGCCGCTGCACTTCGCGCATCGAGACGCGCAGAACCTCGCCGACGTGCTGCAGACGAGCGGAGGTTTCTCGGCCACCGACGTCAAGGTGCTGCTCGACCCGAAGCCAGAGACCGTCGTCGCAGCGCTCGACCTCGCGCGTGCCGAGACCGCGAATGATGGGCTGCTCGTCTTCTACTACTCGGGCCACGCCGACGAGGCCGCGCTCTTCCCTGGAGGACAGCCGCTCTCGTTCGCGACGTTGAAGGAACGGCTCGGTGATTCCGGCAGCGGGGTGCGCATCGGCATCATCGACGCCTGCCGCGGCGGAGGCTGGACACAGGCCAAGGGTTTGAAGCCGACGAGAGCGTTCGACGTCGGCGTGCCCGCGCTCTCGAGTGAAGGCACCGCGTTGCTCGCCGCGAGCTCGGGCCTCGAAGACGCGCACGAGGCCGAGGTGTTGCGCGGCAGCTTCTTCACGCATCACCTCGTCGGTGGGCTCCGCGGCGCGGCGGATGTTTCGGGTGATGGGCAGGTGACGCTCTCGGAGGCGTTCGCCTACGCGAACCGCCTCACCATTCGGGACACCGCGACGCGCAGCCTCGAGCCGCAGCACCCGAGCTTCGACCTCCGTCTTCGCGGAAGGCAGGACGTGGTGCTGACGTCGGTTCCGAAGGCGGGCACGCAGCTCGTCGTGGCGCAGTCTCAGGGGCCGCTCGAGGTCGTGCAGCTGTCGACGGGCGTCACGGTGGTCGAGGCGGCTCCGGGAGAGCAGGTGCTTCGGCTCGCGCTGGTGCCCGGCCCGTACCTCGTTCGCCGCGTTCGCAACGGCGAGGTGTACTCGCGCGAGGTGCAGGTGAACGCCGACCAGGCGACGAAGCTCGACGAAGCCGACCTGACGCTGGTGGGCATGCTCACGTTGCCGACGAAGGGGCCATCGCAGCTGCGGGGCCGCGAGGTCGTCGGAGTTCAATTCAGCGTCGCGCCGCTCGACATCTACACGGTCGGCCTCGCGCCACAGGTCGACTTCACGCACTTCTTCGGGCGCGCGTTCGGGTGGCGGGTCGTTCGTGCGTCCTACGTGTTCCAGAGCGCGCGCTCGACGCGAACGCAACTCGAGCGTGACTTCGGCGTGCTGCCGGTGGGCTTCGCCTTTCCCGAGTTCACGGCCTCGACGGCAGCCACCTGGGAGCCCACGCTCATCTCGGGCGGCTCGGAGCTGCGGGCGACGGTGTCGGTTGGTGGCGGCGTCGTCGGGGTGCGGTCCAGCAGTGGTCTGGCCGTCGGTCCATCGTTCGCCGTCGACGCCGGACTCGTGCTCGCCTTCGCGCGGCTCGGGTCTTTTGGCGCCCTCGGGCTGAAGCTCGACGTCGGCGACCAGGTGAGCGGGAGGCCGACCGGCGTGCTGCACTTCGTCACCGCGAACCTCGGCCTCGTCCTGCTCGCAGGGGAGACACGCTGACGCCATGTCCTGGGACAACGTCTGGCCACTGCCGCGCAGCACGTATTCACCCGGCGAACTCGAGCAGGCCGTCACCACGGCGCTCCGTGAGTTCGGCGTGAAGCGACTCCCGCTCGAGTCGTACGTCGACTGGGAAGAATGCGACGAGCCGCCGGGCATCGCCGTTCGCGTGGCGCTCCCGGTTCGACTGCTCGAAGAGAATGGTGACGAGCCCGCTGACGGCGGCGACCACGAGGGCCTCTTCACGGTGGCGACCAACGTGCTCGGCGATGACAGCGAGCGCTGGGAGGTCTGCGTGCACTCGAACGACGCGCAGAACCGCGAAGCGAACATGACCATCGGACTCATCGCGGCGCGTGTGTCGGTGCTGCTCGGCGGTCCAGACGAGCCCGAGCCCATCTGACTGGCCGGTTCTCGTGAGCTCCTTCGTCCTCCGGGCATGAACCGATTGCTCGTGGTGATGGTGGTTGGGTCGATGGGCTGTGGTGGCGCGGTGTTCATCGAGAAGGCCGATGGCTCCATTCGGCAGAACACCTCGCTGACCACGCCTCCGGGGCCGTGGTCGTACTGCGTGCAGACGTGCAATCGCGTGAAGGAGCAGTTGATTCGCGACTTCGCCGTGCTGCCGCCCATCGACTGCCTGGCATCGGACTTCCAGAACGCGACGACCTGCAGCACCTGCAACGAGGTGTTCGTGCGCCGGTACGGGGTGCAGTTGACCAGCTGCGAGTGACGCTTCAGTGCGAGAGCCAGAAGTCGAAGAACACGCTCTCGTCGAACGACGCGTCGAGGATGTGGCCCTGGCCTCTGAACTCCACGTACGTCGAGTCGTAGCCCAGCGAGGTGAGCCGCGAGTCGATGGCGACGGTGGGGTTCTTCCAGAGCGCCTCGTCGAGCTCGCCGACGCCGACGAACACGGCCTTGCCGGTGAACATCCGCGAGAGGTCTGAGGCGGTGACGCCAGTGCGGAAGGCGCCCGGTGCGCCCAGCAGCGTCGCGAATGGAGCTGGGTTGCGCTTCATGGTCTCGAACGCAGCGAGTCCGCCCATCGAGGTTCCAGCCAGGTGAACGTGCGCCGCGTCTCCGCCGAAGCACGAGAGCACCTCGGCCGCGATGGCGACAATCCGGTCCTGCTCGTCTCCGAGGTCACCGTCTGCGGTGTACGGAATCACCACGCGAACGTCGTCGACGCCGCGGCCGTTCTCGAGCCAGAGCGGCCAGATGAACTGCTCCGAGATGTCCTTCGAGCTGTCACCGCCTGGCAGGAAGATGATGGTGTGCTTCACCGCTCCAGCCCTGACCGGGTGATGCACGAGGTACGGGCCCGATGGCGTTCCCGTCACGTCGTGCAGGCCCGGGCGCGGCGCGCCACACAGGCTCGAGCCTCCTGGTCCCGCGTCGGCAGTTCCACCGTCGGTCACGGCCGCTCCGGCGTCGCTTGCCACGGTTCCGGCATCGCTCGCAGCAACACCCGCGTCGGTCTCTTGTGGTTGAGCACTCGTCTCGAGACGAAGGCCTGGGGCTGGTGGAGTGCAGGCAACAACCGAGAACAGCAGAATGAGAAGCAGGCGCATGCCCTGCTCCTGTTCCAGTCTCGTGCCACTGTCGGAGTGAAGGAGTTGCGGCGGCTTCAGAGCGGCAGCACCCCGAGGCGCCAGCAACTGATCACCCCGGAGCTGATCAATCCTGTCAGTGAGCGCTTCTCCGTCGGCCATCGGCTGTCTGGCGTCACCAGCGCGGTCAGCGTGGCACGTCGATGATCAGCGCTGCGCCCGTCGAGCTCAGCGTCAGCTCGCCTGTGCCGACTTCAGCGCCTTCGCCGAGCGCGAGCGTCTGGCCCGAAGACAGGGTCACGGGCGCCGTCAACGACATCACGTACGCGGCGCGACCCGGCGCCACCGTCAGGGTCTGCTTCGAGTCGTCGAGGTCGGCCCACCAGACCTTCGCGTCACAGCGCAGCGGTACGGCCTCGTCTCCGGCGACGAACTGACGGCCACCGCGCGCGATGGTTCGGCGGAAGTACGCGGGCGTGCCTCCGTGCGACGTGGGGTCGAACCAGATCTGCAGCATGCGCGTGTTGGCGTCGGTGTCGTTGCCCTCGGCGTGGAACATGCCGTCGCGTGACGAGATGAGCTGCACCTCGCGAGCCTGCAACGTCGCGCCGTGCGCCTGGTCGCCGTGATGGCTCAGCGCTCCGTCGATGACGATGGAGAGAATCTCGACCTCCTGATGCGGGTGCAGCGGAAACCGCGAGTGCGGCATGAACGTCGCGTCGGCGAGCACCAGCAGCGGGCCCAGCCTCGAGCCCTGGCCCGCCGAGGGACCGACGGTGGCGATGAAGTGGTCCTTCAAGGCCAGCCAGGGCAGGTTGGTCGACGGCAGCGCAGAGAGCGGACGATGGCGAACGGTGGGCATGGGCGTCTTCCGGCACGCGACGAACGTCGAAGCACCCAGCACCAGCGCTCGTCGGGTCAGCGGCACGAAGGCGTCTTTGGCACGGCGATGAAGCTTCGACGAGCCCACTCGTCTGGGACACTGCGTTCGCACGGCAGGAAACCCGTTCGTGCGCGCTGCTGTCGAGGTACGACATGTCCATGCTGCTGGCGCTCACGTTGACGGTGCTGAACGCTGCTCCCGATGCCGGAGTCTCGACCATCGTCTGGGACGACCGCTCGGCCGTGAAGCTCGTCGAGGGCCAGACGGTGCAGTTGGTGCTGAAGAAGCCGCTGAGCCGGGTCGCCGCGAGTGATGCCTCCATCTGCGACGTGCAGGCCGAGAAGGACACGGCGCTCAAGCTCATCGCGAAGAAGCCGGGCATCGTCACCATCGCGCTCTGGTACGGCATGGCGATGAAGGGCCTGCAGGTCGAGGTCTCGCCGAAGCAGACGACCGTCACGCCCGCCGTCGACGCCGGCATTCCGCTCTTCACGTGGGACGGTGAGCACGCCCTTCGCGTTCCGCGGAGCGTCGAGTTCGACGTTCAAGGTCCGGGTGGGCTCGAGAAGGTGGCGCCGGGGAGTCACCGACGCTGCACCATGAGCTCCATCGGGAATGATCAGCTGCGCTTTCGCTGCGCCGAGGCGGGGCCGGTCACCGTCTTCCTCTGGTACGCGAACAGCCGGCGGCGCTCGCTCGAGCTCGACGTCGACAAGTGACGTTCACCGCAGCGCGCTGAGCGCAGGAGTCGCGGCAGCTTCCTGCTCGGTCGGTACCGTCGTCACGATGTCGAAGTGCTGTCCCGCGCCGATGGTGATGACGAGCGGCTCGGCGAGCGGCTTCGCCTCGGTCTGGTGCCGCAGCTCCACCGTCGGCTCACGGGACTTCACGCGGTGGCGCTCGACCAGCGGCTCGAACGGCTTCGAGAACACCCCATCGACGAGCTTCGTGTGCACCACGGCCACCTCGGTCGGGTCGCAGGTGAGGCGCAGCTTCGAGAGCACGTCTGGCAACAGCTCGCTCTGGTAGTGCGTCTTCAGCTCCTCGAACAACGCGGGCTGCCGCTCGGGTGTCACGGTGCCAATCGTGGCGACCTCGAGCTTCGTCTCGCAGGGGCCCGGTGCCGCGACCTGGGGACGGAACGAGACGCGATACTCGCCGACGGGCAGCCGGTCGGCCTGCTCGGCCACGGGTCCATTCGCGGTCAACCGCTCGAGCAGCAGCGTTCCAGGGTGATTCGTCGAGACCGTCGCGAACGGCTCCTGCTCGACGATGAACGAGCCCGCGTCGTAGAGCAGGTCTGACTTGAGGTCGAAGGCGACGTCGCGGCCATGCGAGGTGAAGTTGTTCGCCAGCCGGGAGAAGTCGAGCTCGATGCGCTTCACCTTTCGCGGCGACACCCACGCGCGCAGACACGACGCGCTCACCTTCGTCACGCGCTCGGCCGGCACACCATCGACGCGCACGTCGAAGTCCAGCATCCACCAGTCGCGCGAGACGCTCTTCTGCTTCGGCCCGCCTTGCGAGACGAACACCGGCTCGTTCAACGGCAGCTCGACACACAGCTGAATCGCGGCCGGCTTCACCTCGGCGAAGGCAAACGACGCCACGGTGCACAATGCAAAGACGATGCGGGAGGGCATGAACGCTCGGCTCAGCATCACGCATGCCTTGCGCGACCTCCGACGCTTCGAGGGGTTGGCCGCCCGAAAGCTGGGTCATTCCAATCGGCTGGGTAGGGGACAGCCGCGCTGACAGCCCGGTGACAGAGCCGTCTTACGAATTGGCCCATGGACATCGCCGTGGTGGTGAACCTGAACGCACGAAGAGGCTCCGAACGATTCGCTGCGTGGGCGCGCAAGCTGCTGCCGAACTCGAAGGTCGTCGCGACACGCACCGTCGACGACGTCAACCGCTTCGTCGACGAGACCATGAAGGGCTCGTCTCCGCGGGTGGTGCTCTCGGGAGGTGGTGACGGCACGGCCATCGGCATTCTCGACGCCATGCGCGCGCGCGGGCTCTCGTTCCCCACGCTCGGCTTGGTTCCACTCGGCACGGGCAACGCGTGGGCCTTCGGCACCAACGCCCCGTCACCCAAAGCCGCGCTGCAGACGATGCAGCGGGTGCTCCAGCGCGGAGACGCCACCGTGCCGACGAGTGACTTCTGGCTGCTCGAGGTCGAAGGCCGCCTCACGCCGTTCGCCGATGCCGGGTGGGGCGCCGAGATTCTTCACGACTACAAGGTGCAGCGCTCGCAGGCGAAGATGTTCAAGAAGCTCGTCGAAGGAGAGCTCGGCTACTTCACGTCGCTCTTCGGCCGCACCATTCCGCGCAACGTGATTGCGAAGACGCGGCCGCAGGTGCGCGTGACGAACCTGGGTGAGCGCTCCTTCACCTTCGACCCGCACGGCAACGTCGTCGAGGTGCCGAACGGCGGGCCGGGCACGCTGCTCTACGAAGGGCCGTATGGCGTCGCTGGCGCGGGCACCACGATGGAGCTCGGCTTCGGCATGAAGGCGCTCCACTTCGCGCGGACGAAGCCCGGCTACATGCACGCGCGCGTCTACGCAGGCACGGCGGCGCAGGCGACGCTGAAGATTCCCTCGCTGTGGAACGGCGTTCACCCCATTCCGCACAGCCACGACTTTCTCGTGACCGCGTGCCGCATGGAGTTCGACCGCGAGGTGCCCGTCGAGGTGGGTGGCGACATCATCGGGCTGAGGCGACAGGTGGAGTACCGCATCGCGCCGCACATCGTGCCCGTCGTCGACTGGAGTCGCCTCAAAGCGCGCGCCTGAACAGGCGAGACCAGACCTCGCGACGCTGGTGCCGGACTGCTCGACGTTCGCGTTGCCGATTCAGCCGCCGGTCGCTCGATGCGGGAAGCGTGTACGGTCGAACGATGCGCTTCGTCATCGTGGTGCTTCTCGCTGTGGGCTGCATCGCGCCGCAGCCGATCCTCGCGCCGCCTGCTGGTGAAGACGTCACCTTCTTCATCCACGGCTATCGCGCCAGCTTCCTCGCCACCGAGTCGGGTGAGCTCGCGTACGTGACGCCGGGGCAGGGCCTGTCGAAGGGAGATCGCTCGCTCGCGCTCCCGTTCCAGGGGCAACGCGACTTCCCGAAGTACGGAGCGCTGCACACCGTCGGGCCGCTCACGCGCCTCACGGCGATTCCGCTCATCATCGACCTCGACCCCTACGCCTCGTGGATGGACTGGGCGAAGACCGAGCTGCCGGGGTTCCAAGTGTACGCGTACGACTGGCGGCAGGACATTCGCGAGAGCGGCCGGCTGCTGTGTGAACGAATCGCGTCGCTGGGCCCCAACCGCAAGGTGCGCCTCATCGGCCACTCCATGGGCGGGCTCGTGTCGTTGTCGTGTCTGCGCTCGGGCCACGTGGGCGCGAAGTCGGTGGTGAAGGTGGCCTTCGTCGGCACGCCCTTCAAAGGCGGCCCGGGGCAGTGGGACGACCTGCAGCTCGGCACGCCGACGTCGAGCAACACGGCGCTCCTCGGGCCCGAGGCGTTGCTCACGTTTCCTTCGACATGGCAGCTGCTCTCACCCACGCCTGACTTCTTCGTCGACGAGCAGGGCGCGAGCGTCGCGGTGCCGGCCTACGACGCGCAGACGTGGGTCGACCGCAAGTGGGGCCTCTTTGCCGAGCAGACCGTGCGTGAGAACCCGGCGTACCGCGCGCAGCTCGAGGCTCGCTTCTCCGAGCACGCGAGCTTCTGGAAAGAGCTGAGTGACGTCGAAGGCGCAGCGCCCGAGTGGAAGACGTTGGCCATCATCGGCACCGGCCGTTCGACGGTGGTCGGCTGGCGCGCGACAGGTGAGCTCGTCGACCTCACGACTCCGGTGCGTGGAGATGGTGATGGCACCGTGCCTACGAACCGCGCGATGCCGCCGAAGCCCATCGTGCCCGAGGTGGTGAACACCGGCGCCGAGCACAGCGCCTTGCTCAACGACCTCGGCGTGCGGGAAGTGCTGCGAGGGTTCGTGAAGTAAGACGCCAGCCATGCTCCTCGTGCTCTCGTTGATTCTCGCTGCTCCCGATGCAGGAACGCCCGCTCGCCGCGCGTACGTCGACGAGGTGATGGTGAAGGTCCGCAACGGCACCGTCGACACCGAGAGCGAGCGCGACCACGTGAAGCCTGAAGACGTGCCGCACTTTGCGCGCGAATACCTCGCCTCGAAGAAGTGGGCCGAGAAGACACTCATCATCGAACTCGTGCAGGACTCGCACGACCCGGTGCTGAGCCAGGTCATGTGGGACGCGCTCGACGTTCCTGACTGCGACGATGACATCTGCTGGTGGGTGCGTGCGACCGCGCTCGCCTACCTCGACGGCGACTTCAAGCGGTTCTCCGGTTACTTCGAGAACCACACGCTGTGTCGCGCGACCCTGCAGAAGCGCCTCAAGGAGCGCGCGAAGCGAAAGAAGTGAGGTTCATGACGGCGGAGGGCGTCGACGTCGGAGTCCCGCCAGAAGCAGCACAGAGAGCCACACCAACCCGCCCGAGGCGTCGCAGGAGCAACCAACCTTCAGTGAGCGGCTCGACGGACTCGAGCCACCGTCCGACGTGATGCCAGCGTCGAGCGCTCCGGCGTCGAGCGTTCCGGCGTCGAGTGTTCCAGCGTCGGGTGTTCCAGCGTCGAGTGTTCCAGCGTCGGGTGTTCCAGCGTCGGGTGTTCCCGCGTCGAGTGTTCCAGCGTCAGGTGTTCCCGCGTCGGGTGTTCCAGCGTCGGGTGTTCCAGCGTCGGGCGTTCCAGCGTCGGGTGTTCCCGCGTCGGGTGTTCCAGCGTCGGGTGTTCCCGCGTCGGGTGTTCCCGCGTCGGGTGTTCCAGCGTCGGGTGTTCCAGCGTCGGGTGTTCCACCATCTGATCCGCAGAAGATGTACCGCGCCACGACGGCATCGTTCTGACCACCATCGACACTCGTCTCGCCGAACACCAGCAACCGATTCCGCGAGTCGAAGCGCAGTTGGTGAGCGCTCTCGTCTCCATGCAAGTCCAGGCGCAGAATGCTCTCGGAAGATGAGAGGGGAATGGAGTTCCCCGAGGGGTCGAAGAAGCCAATGGTCATGTCCAGGTCGCCGTTCAGGCCGGGCGCGCCTCCAGCCACTGCGATGGTGCCATTCGGGTGAACCGTGAGGGCCCGCAGCGAGGCTCGAGGGCTCTCCTTCAACACCATGCCGCCAGTCCCGAAGGTCGAGTCGCGGTCACCGTTCGTCTGGTAGCGCACGAGGGCCGTCGCGGCTCCGCCATCGGGGAGCGTCACCGAGCCACCGCAGAGCGGCTTGCCATCGGGCTGAACGCCGACGACGTCGCACGAGTCGTCCCGCCCGAAGAAGTCGGTCGTCACACGGCCAGGCCTGGCCAGCCCAAAGTTGAGGTCGTGACCTCCCAGGACGTTGAGCCGCGCGAGCCCGAAGTCGAACTGGCCGCTTCGGTACGTCACTGCGTTGAGGAGCAGCCGGCCCTGCGCGTCCTGCACCAGCGCGGCGCCGAACTCGTCGCCTCCGCCAAAGTCGACCTCGGTCAGGCCGCCATCGCCGAACGAGGTGTCGAGCCCGCCGTCGCGAAGGAGCGCGAAGACGAAGAGGTTGTAGTCGGCGCCGCGCGTACGGCCCTGCCCTGCGAAGAGCGCGCGCCCATCGGGGAGCGCCACCTGACCGTTCACGATCTGCGGAGACGGCGCGAACCGCGGCAGCAAGACCTGCTCGACGACGCCCGAAGACGACACGCGCGCGATGACCGCCCTCGACGCGTCAACCGACGTCACCGAGGTGTCGCCCCCCTCGCCCGCGAGCACCAGCGTGCCGTCGGCCTGCACCCGAATCGTCTCGAACTCGGGCCGCGGCAGCCCGAGCGGAATCTCGACGAAGCCAAAGCTGCCGAACGAGAGGTCGCTCTCGCCGTCTTCGGTCAGGCGCCAGACGAAGAAGCTGCCACCGTCGAACTCGGCGCCCGTGCCTCCAACGACGATTCGGCCATCTGGCTGCAGGTCGAGGCCCTGCGGCGTCCACCCGACGTTTGCGACCTGCCGAACGTCGACGCTGGTGATGCCTCCTCCGGCGAACGACGGGTCGAGGCAGAGCACCTGCGCGTCGGCCAGGCCACCCAGCGCCACCACCAGGAGCATCAAGACGCGACGCACACCTCGACGATAGCGCGGGGCTGGTGTCGGCGCGTCGCTGGTGTAGACGCCGTGCACGTGAAGTCCTTCCTGCCCGTCGTCGCCGCGGTGGTGGTGCTCGGAGTGCTCCAGTGGGCGCTCGGCTCGTCGGACTACTTCGTCTACCTCGCCTCGCTCGTCGGCGTGAACGTGGTGCTCGCGGTCTCGCTCAACATCATCAACGGCATGACCGGCCAGTTCAGCATCGGGCACGCGGGCTTCATGGCCGTCGGCGCCTACGTCTCCGGCGTCACGTCATTGCTGCTGAAAGATGATCAGCTGTCGTTCCTCGGGCCTGTCGCGTCTGATCAGCTCTTCCTGCTCGTCTCGTTGCTCATCGGCGGTGGCGCGGCGGGGGTCTTCGGGTTCCTCGTCGGCTTGCCGAGCCTTCGTCTGCGCGGTGACTACCTGGCCATCGTGACGCTGGGCTTCGGAGAGATCATTCGCGTCGTCATCCAGAACTCCGACAGCATCTCGAAGGCGTTCGCGGGCATTCCGGTGCTCTCGCTCATCGGCGCCTTCGTGGGGAACTTCGGCGGAGCGCTCGGCGTGTCGGGCGTGCCGCAGACGTCGACGTTCTTCATGGTGTGGTTCTGGGTCTTCGTCGTCGTGCTGCTCGCGAGGCGGCTCGCTGATTCGTCGCACGGGCGGTCGCTCAAGGCGATTCGGGAAGACGAGGTCGCGGCCGAGGCAATGGGCGTCGACACCACGAGCTACAAGGTGCGCGCCTTCGTCGTGTCGAGCTTCTTCGCCGGCATCGCGGGCGGGCTGTTCGCGCACTTCGTGCCCATCATCAACCCGGGCAGCTTCACCTTCGTGAAGTCGATGGAGGTGGTGGTGATGATCGTCGCGGGCGGGCTCGGCAGCACGACGGGAGCCATCGTCGCAGCGGTCATTCTCACGCTGTTGCCCGAGGCGCTGCGCACGGTCTTCCTGCAGATGGGCGGCGGAGACGCGTCGCTCGCGCAGAAGGTCGACCAGATTCGCATGCCCATCTACGGCGGGCTGCTGGTGCTCATCATGCTCACGCGGTCGCAGGGCATCTTCGGCACGAACGAGGCGTGGGACCTGGTGCCCGTGCGCCGCGAGCTGGATGCGCCCCTCACCCCCCGCCAGAAGTTCCTGCTGGTGCTGGCGTACCTGGGCACGGCCATCGGCCTGCCGACTGCGGTGGCCGTGCGGTGGCTGGCGAGCGGCGACGCCTTCGTCTCGTGGCACGCGCGGCAGGCGCTGGTCTTGTGGTTCGCCGCCGCGGGGGTCGGCCTCGCGGTCGGCGTGCTCTTCCAGTTTTCGCACCTGCTCGGGCTGTCACTGGGCGCCGCCGCGGCCGTCGCCGTCATCGGCGGCTGCGTCGTCGGCCTGCTGCGCGCGGTGGTGTACGGCGGCCGGGGCAGGCTCCCGCTGGTGTCACGCTTCGTCGAGGCGAGCCCGTGAGCGCTCCGCTGTTCGACGCGACGAGCAACGACAGCGGCTGGTGGCGCGCGTTCCTGCGCACCTCGGGCTTCCTCGGCGAAGAGACCGCGCTCCCGAAGCTGGTCGAGGCGCTGCGCAGAAGGTCGACCAGGTTCGCATGCCCACGCTGACGCGGTCGCAGGGCATCTTCGGCAGGCACGACGTGTGGGACCTCACCTGAGCCGCGAACGCCTCGTCGCGCTCGTGACGTGGGTGCTGCTGCTCACGATGGCGTTCGTCTTCTCGCCGCCAGCTGCGCCTGACACCAACGACGTCATCAAACGAATGCTCGCGGGGCAGCTCGAGGGCATCAACGTCTCGCTCTTCGCGCTGTTCAACGTGATGGGCGTGTTGCCCATGTCGTTCCTCGCGGTGCTGGTGTTCGACGCGAAGGAGCAGCGGGTGCCGAAGTGGCCGTTCATCATCGCGAGCTTCGCGCTCGGGGCGTACGCGCTGCTGCCGTATCTGGTGCTTCGCCGGTGGGACCTGCCGCGAAGGCCGGCGGAGACGTGGTGGCTGCGGCTCGTCGGGACTCGGCTGCTCGGCATCGTGCTGACCGCGCTGGGGTTGACGCTCATCGCGCTCTTCGTGACGGGAGACGTGAACGGCTTCGTGACGCTGTTCCGCACGCAGCAGTTTCCGTTCGCGATGACGCTCGATTTCGTCGCGTGCTGGGTGCTCGGTGCGCTGCTCGCAGGGGAAGAGGCGCGGGTTCGTCAGCAGCCGGTGTTGCAGTGGCTGGGGCTGGTTCCGGTGCTGGGAGTGCCGCTGGTGCTGGCGCTTCGACAGGTTCGACGGCCCTGATCAGTTCGCCGGCACGGCGCTGACACGAACCAGACCCATGTCGAGCTCGAGCGGGTTGGCCGGCTCTTCGAGCGTGGTGCCCTTCTTCTCGTCGAGCGACACGACGCACACGCCGGACCGGAACGAGGGCGTGGCGGTGGCGCCTTCCAGAGGCCCGATGACGGGTTCCGAGGCAAGTGACGCCTCCACGGGCCGCGTGACGGCGTAGAGCAGCACCCGGTCTCCCGAGCGCGTCAGCGACGTCAGCTCGAAGGCCGAGCGCGCGAGCAACCGGTCGCCCTTCGGCAACAGCTCGACGACCCCTGGCTGCTTCGCGATGGTGACGAAGGCGTTGGTCGACCCCAGCGGCGCACGAAGAATCTCGCAGGGTGCGTCGAGTGGAATGACCGCGGTGGCTTCGAGCTGCGACGAAGCCGTCGAAGCCATCGGCTCACAGCGGCTCGCGTACACCTCGCCACCGAGGAGCGCGACGCTCGTGAAGGCGCCAGCAGCGAGCAGCGTGAGCGGCGACGACGCGTTGGGCTGAAACGAGAAGAGGCCGCTGGACGTGGGAATGAAGATGACGCCCGAGGCGAGGTCTGTCGGCAACGGCGCGCGGGGCGGAGCGGCGACCAGCGGCGGTGCTGCTGGCAACGTCACCACGTGCTCGCCGTGCTTCGGAGCGCTCGGCGAGATGCTCCGGCCCGACACCACGAAGAACCCGCCGCCGGGTCCGACCGCCCATCGAAACGGCAGACCCGTCGTCGTCACGAGCCGGCTCACGTCTCCCGTGGTGGCGTCGAGTGACGCGATGACAGGTCCGGTCTTGAACAACACCTCGTCGCCCGAGGCCCCCAGCACTTCGTTCACCGTGAGGGGGCTGGTGATGCCGACCGAAGGCCCCGGCGTGGTTGGCGCAAGCGTGCGCCAGCCTGTCGGCGACACCTCGCGCGTGAGCTCGAGCGGAGTCTGGTTGAGCGTTCGTGGAAGGCGTCCTGTTGCTTCCTGGCGCAACAATCGACACCCAGGTCCACACGAGGCGGTCGGGCGCTTCCCTGCACACAGCGCCGGGTCTACGGGGTCGAAGGCGGGTCGGCAGGCTGCGAACAGCGTCAGGAGGGCGAAGAGGCAGGGTTTCGACATGGGTCGTGCTCCGAAAGAGGTGTGTTTCTCGGGCACGAAACGACAGGCGCGTCGCTCGACTCTGCTCGGGTCACCCGTCTCTGGCGGATGCTGACGCGAACACGCATCAGGCTGAGCGGGCTGAGTCGAATCGACAGGCGCACAGTCTCGTTATCGGCGGCTTCCGCGACAGGTTGCTGTCAGGCGAGTTGACGTTCACCAACGACACGGCCGCAGAGCCTCTCGCTCAACTGGCCCTGGCGTACAGAGAAGAACCTTCGGTCGCCTGGAGCCGCTCGAGCCGCTGCCCGACGAAGCGCGCCGCCCGGAGCGCCATCGCCATAATGGTGAGCTGAGGGTTCACCCCCAGCGAACTCGGGACTGCCGAACCATCGACGACGAAGAGATTGGTGGTGTCGTGCGTCTCGTGCGTGCCGTCGACGACGGAAGCGAGCGGGTCGACGCCCATGCGCGCCGTCCCGAGTGGATGGTACGCGGTGAGGTCGACGTGCCGCGCTGCGAAGCGAGCCTGCTCCAGGTCCTGAACGTCGCGCAGTGAACGCAGCCGCTCATGGCCACGCACGGGAACACGAACCTCCTTCGCCCCGGCCGCGAAGTACACGCGCGCCAGAATGCCGAAGCCGCGCCGCACCTGCGCGAGGTCGTGGTCGTTGAGCCAGTAGGAGATGGATGGCGTTCCATCGCGGTTCGCCGTCACGCGCCCACGCGAGGTGTCCTTCACCATGAAGCCGAAGCCGAACGTGTGGTCGAATTGCTCCATGAAGGCCGTGAACGACGGGCCGAAGCCCGCGAGCGCGACGGCCGAGAGGTCTGCCGGCGTGGTGCCGCCTTCGAAGTAGAGGCCCTCGCTCGCGAACTCGTCGATGGCGTAGCCCTGCGGCACCGTGCGCGAAGGATTCACCGACTCCTCGAACAGCCCGATGGCCGCCGACGCGGGGTGAATGGAGAGGTTGCGGCCGAGCTGGCCCGAGGTCTTCGCGAGCCCGCTGCGCTCGAGCAGCACCGGCGTCATGAGCGAGCCGCACGACACGACGACGACCTTCGCGTGCACGGTGAGCCGTCGTCCCTGTGCAGTGCCGGTCACGCCCGTCGCGACGCCGCGCTCCGAGAGCACGCGCTCGACCTTGAAGCCGGTGAGCAGCTGCGCGCCCTTGTCGAGCGCTGCCGGAACGTACGAGACGTTCATCGAGCGCTTCGCATCGGTCGGGCAGCCGAAGCAGCACAGCCCCTGACCGTCACAGCCCGGAGCGTTTCGTTTCAGCGCGTGGTGCGAGTACCCGAGCGCGTCACAGCCCTTTGCGATGAGCTCCGCCGGCTTTCCGAGCGCAGCCTTCGACGACGGCCCCACCTCGAGGAACTTCTCGACCGCCTCGTAGTGCGGCGCGAGCGCGTCATCGGTGAAGTCGCCGAGTCCACTGTTGCGCCAGTTCGCGAGCACCGAGGACGGAACTCGAAAACACGTGCCCGAGTTGATGAGCGTGGTGCCGCCGACGCCCTTGCCGATGGGAATTGGAATCGCTGTGTTGCCGAACGCGACGGTGAGCCCGCTCTGTCGATAGAGCGTCTGCATCATCTCCATCGAGCGGCCGGTGAAGTCCTTGCGCGTGAAGAACGCGCCCTCTTCGACGAGCAGCACGGCGTGACCTTCGCTCGCGAGCGAGTGGGCGAGGGGAGCGCCGCCTGCACCAGTGCCGACGATGACGACGTCACACTCGAGCGTCTCACCTTCAGGCAGCGTCGCCGCGTCGACGTGTTGCTCCCGCCAACGCGCGTGCTCGAGCCCCTTCGGACGTTGCACCTCGTACGTGCAGCCCAGCGCTTCGAACACGGCGCGGTCGTCGAAGTACCCGAGCTTCACGGGAGAGAGCAGCGCCCGCAGCGCGAGACTCGTTGCTTCATTCGCGTCGAGTGCTTCGAGCACCTCCACACGTCGGCCGAGCGGCAGCTGAGCGAACCGCGCGCGGAACGACACCAGCGCCTGCGCATCGAGTGAACGCAGCAACGCGTGAAAGCCCGTCTGCGCCACGCGAGGCAACTTCTCGATGAGCGCCGCGGCCCGCGCTGCTGCTCCAGCTCCAGCCGCGGGGAGCACCTGGCCCGCCGGCAACACGGTGCTCGCGAACACCTCGAGGCGGCGAAGTTCGTCGGCCGAGAACATCACGACCCTCCGACGAGTTGACGGCGTGCGACAGCGGCGTGACGCGCCTCGAAGCGCCGCGTGTGAACGGTCGGCATCGGCAGCCACGACGCGAGGAACGAGGGCAGGTCGAGCAGGTCGAACGTCATCGTGCCCGAGGCGACCGCCTCTCCCTTTCGCTCGAGCGTCACCGGCAGCACCGTCATCGAGCGCAGCGGCGAGAAGACACTCGGCGTCTTCTTCCCCTTCAGCACGAAGTCGTTCCACCGCACCTCGTAGACGAGCGCGCCGAGCGAGATGACGAGCTCGCCATGGCACGTCGCTTCGTCGCCGAACGGCCCCGCGTGCACGACGCCGTCGAACTCGAAGTGCCCGCCGTGCGTCTGCCGGGTGCGAATGTGAAACGCGATGGGCGACACGTAGCCGCTCAGGCTCATCACCTCGCCGCGCATCGTTTCCTGGAACGAGAGCTTCATGGTGGTGGCTCCTCAGACGACGCGGGTGAAGCGGGGGTCGGCCTGCCTGCGAAGGAACTCGAGCGCGCCGCCGTGTTCGCTCTTCAAGACGAACGACGCTCCGTCGCTGGGCCGTACCGTCGCCTCGACCGCCGCGAGCTTGCTGTTGAAGCAGTACGAGCGTTCGCCGTTCGGGTTGTCGTAGCCGAGGCAGACCATCGGCTGGTTGCGCGCGTCCATCGCGAGCGTCACGTCGCCGTCGTCACTGCGCAGCGAGAGCGTCCACCGGTCGTCGTCGACCGTCGCGCGTTGCCGCCAGCCGTCGAAGATGCGGTCGAAGCGGTACGTGCGCGCGCCGCGACGAACGACGAGCCCTGACAGCCGTGGCGTGGTGCGGCCGCCGACCTTCACGCGCGCGCTGAAGCCCTCGAGCATCGCGTCGGCCTCGGGAAAGACGCACTGGCCCCACGCGTACTCGAACGTGTGCTCGGCGCCCCAGTTGTGGCCCTGCATGCCGATCCAAGCGTCGACGTTCACCGTCTCTTTGGGAAGCGTGAGCGAGCCAGAGAAGGTCAGTGCAGGGGAGGGCGTGAGCAGCTTCGACTTCGGGAACGGGCCGGTGCGCAGCAGCTTCCACGGCAGAATCGAGAGCGGCGCGGCCATCGGCGAGTCGACCGGTTTCCACGAGACGTCGAAGCTCGCAGTGCCCTCCGGTGCGTCGAGGGAGCCGCGTGCTTTCCCGCGCAGGTCGAGCGTGATGGCCTTCGAGTTCACGTCGTCGCCCGAGAACGAGACCTCGGAGAACGGCTGCTGCACGCGCTGCGCGATGGTGCGGCGCTGCTCTCCGTCGAACCAGATGAACCAGCTCTCGGCGAGCGCGGGCCCACTCAGCGGCGCGAGCACGCACTGCTTCAACCAGAACGCGCGTGGACGATGCGGGTCGTTCGCGCGCAGGAAGTAGCTCTCGACGTGGCCGCTCTGGCCGTGAAACCGGAGCGCGTTGTCAGCCGGCTCCTTCGTGAACAACGAGCTGAGCGCAGTCATCGGGCCTTCTCCTCGAGCAGGGCGAGCGCGGTCGCGGCGTGCGCGCGCATCGCATCGGAAGCCGCCTGCGCATCCCGTGCGCGAATTGCCGTCACGGCGCGGCGGTGGTGCTTCGGGTCGAACACGTCGGAGCGGTACAGCGGCAGGAACCGCTCGGCGCCCTGGAAGTAGACGTCACGCACCACGCGAGAGAGCAGCGTGAGCAGCTGGTTGCCCGAGATGAGCATCAGCTCCTGGAAGAAGTCGTAGTCGAGCTGCTGAAGCCGAGCGGCCTTCGCTTTCGGGTCGGCGAGCTGCTTCGCGAGCTCCTCGAGTCTGGCCATCGACGCCGCGTCGGCCTTCTTCGCCGCCTGCTCTGCGCCCCAGCCGAGGAGGAGTCCGCGCACCTCGTGCAGGTCGCGCATGATGCCCTGACCCATCTCACCGCCCGCCTCGATGAGCGCCGGCACGAGCCCCAGGCCCGCGTCGAGCAGCAGGTCGGCCACGCGCGTCGCGCCACCCTGCCGAATCTTCACCAGACCCCACGCCTCGAGCCGCTTCATCGCTTCACGCACGCTCGAGCGGTTCACGTCGTACTTCTCGGCGAGCTCACGCTCCGACGGCAGCGCATCGCCTGGCTGCAGGCGGCCCTTCACGATGGCGGAGCGCAGGGTCGTGGCGATCTTCTCTGCGACGTTCTTTCGGGCTGTCTGAGTCATGACTGGTCCGACCAGTTAGCCGACTGGTTGAGCTTTCCACAAGCCCCCTCCTTGACGCCGAGGGCGCCGAGGGTGGAGAAGTGGTCGGGCCAGTTGTTCTCCTGGAGACTCCGATGCAAGCGCCTCTCGATCCCGTTTCCCGCGCGTTCGGTCACCTTCGCCGTGCTGCCGAGGTCGTTCCGGTTCCTTCCTTCGACGAACGGGATGATCGGCTCGCACGCCTCGAACGGCTGCTCATCGACCACCGTGACGCCTTCGTCGAAGCCATCGCCGACGACTTCAGCGTGCGCGGCCGCGGAGAGACGCTGACCGCCGATGTGCTGCTCACCGTCGACGCGGTTCGCTACGCACGCCGGCACCTGGCGAAGTGGATGGAGCGCACGCCCGCGCGGCCGCACCCGCTCTTCCTGCCGTCGAAGGCCTTCGTCGAGCACCTGCCTCGGGGCGTCGTCGGCATCATCGCGCCCTGGAACTACCCCGTGAACCTCGCGCTCGGGCCGCTCGCTCCCGCGCTCGCCGCGGGCAATCGCGTGCTGGTGAAGCCCTCGGAGTTGACGCCGAAGACGTCTGCGCTGCTCGCGCGCCTCGTGACCGATGCGTTCACCGCAGAGGAGGTCGCCGTCGTGACTGGTGGCGCTGACGTCGCGCGTGCGGTGACGCAGCTGCCGCTCGACGCGCTGCTGTTCACCGGCTCGACGCACGTGGGCCGGCTGGTCGCTGAAGCCTGCGCGAAGAACCTGACGCCGGTGACGCTCGAGCTGGGCGGCAAGTCTCCCGCGCTCGTGCACGAGTCGTACGACCTCGACCTCGCCGCCGAGCGCATCGTCGTCGGCAAGCTCTTCAACGCCGGTCAGACCTGCATCGCGCCCGACTACGTGCTGGTGAAGAAGGGCAGCGAGCACCGCTTCCTCGAGGCGCTGAAGCGCAGCGTCGCGAAGGCGTACCCACGGCTCGACGGGCTCACCGGCATCATCAACGAGCGGGCCCACGCGCGGCTCCTCCGCATCGTCGAGGACGCGAAGACGAAGGGCGCGCGAGTCGAGGTGTTGAGTGACGCTCCGACGAATGGTCGCGTGATGGCGCCGGTCGCGTTGCTCGACGTTCGGCCCGACTCCGTCGCGATGCAGGAAGAGCTCTTCGGCCCCGTGCTGCCCATCGAGACGTACGACTCGACCGATGAAGCCATCAGCCGCATCACCTCACGCCCACACCCGCTCGCGTTCTATTACTTCGACGACGACACGAGCCGGGCCGACCGGACCCTGGCGCGCGTGAAGTCTGGCGGCGCCTGCGTCAACGACACGCTCGTGCACTTCGCCCAGGAGTCACTGCCCTTCGGCGGCGTCGGCGCGAGCGGCCTCGGCGCGTACCACGGGCGTCAGGGCTTCGAGACGTTCAGCCACGCGCGCTCGGTGCTCGTCGCCAGCCGCTTCAGCCCCGCGCGAAAGTTGATGGCGCCGCCCATGGGCACGCTCATCGAGAAGGCCGTTTCGGCGCTCGTGCAGGGGACGCGGGCACTGCGGCGATGAACGCCTCCATCGGCTGGTCGAGCGACGACATCGAGGTCTGAACGCTGCCGTCGGGGCCGACGAGGAACACCGTGTTGTCGTGGAGGATGACGCCCGACTCGGGGTTCTTCGTGTACTTGAACTCGAGCAGCATCGTCAGCGTGCGCACCTGCGCGTCATCGCCCACGAGCACGTTCCAGCGCTTCGCGTCTTCCACGCCGTAGCGCGCGCGGTACTGCTTCACCTGCTCGGGCGTGTCGTGGCCCGGGTCGAGGCTGACGATGACGAGGTCGAGCGGCTTGCCGGCCTTCTCGAGCGCCGCGTCGAGCCGCTTCAGCTTCTTCGTGGTGAGCGGACAGCTGCCGGCGCACGAGGTGTAGACGAACGTGAGCGCGTAATGGCGGCCCTTCCACGCCTCGAGCGTCGTGCGTTTGCCGGCCTCGGTGTTCCACTGCGTCGGCAGCGCGAGCACGTTCTTCGCTTCGGGCGCGGCGATAGCCGAGGTGGCCAGACACAACGAGAGCAGGAGTCTCATGGCGTGCTCCGTTCGACGTTCATCACGCAGCGAAAACCCAGGCGTGGCAGCGAAGAGCGGGGCGTGAGGCTCGAGCGCATCGCGTACCGCATGAAGGCCGCGTAGTCCTCGCGGCGGGCGCTGCCGGTCGCGCCTGCTCCACACATCGCCTTCGGGTCCTTGTCGCCGTCCTGCCGGTTGTCGCCGGTGACGAAGAGGCCGTTGAAGTCGTCGGTCCACTCCCAGACGAGGCCGTGCAACGCCTCGACGCCGTACACGTTGCGCGGACTGCCCGGCTGCAGCAGGTCGTCGGGCCGGTTCGGTTTGCCGTACCAGTCGAGAATGCGCTGCGCGAAGTCGGCCTCTCGCGCGGCGTCGCGTCTCGTCTCGTCGGCCGCGGCCACGTATTCCCACTCGAGCGTCGTCGGCAACCGGCCACCGCGGTCGGCGCAGAAGGCCCGCGCCGCGAAGTACGAGATGCCCGTCACCGGCGCCTCCGGGTTCGCCTTCGCGTCGAAACCGTCGAGGTACTTCTCGTCGGCGAGCGCCTTCGACACGCGCGGCTTCGTCCACTGCGGGTTCGCCGAGAGGAACGCCGCGAACTGCGCGCGCGTCACCGGGCGAACGTCGATGCGAAACGCTCCGATGGGGAAGGCCTGCTGCCCGACGTCGAGCCCGAAGAGCGGCGCGAACCGCCCCTCGGGAATCGACGCCATCGGCTGCGCCGCGCCCGTGACGCTCACCACCATCGTCAGCATGAAGAGCGCGCGCATGGGTCGGTCCTCAGTGCGCCGGCGCGGAGGGCTTCACCTCGGGCAGCGACTCCCGCAGCTTCTTCACCTCGTCGGTGGTGAACGGCGGCGCCTTGTTGCCCCACTGGTTCGACACCCACGACAGCAGCGTGGCGAGCTTCTCGTCGTCGAGCCCGGCCACTGCCGTCATCACGCCGTTGTACTCGGTGCCGTTCACCGTCACCGTGCCCGTCTTGCCGCGCAGCACGAGCTCGACGAGCTCCTGGCGCTTGTTGTTCGAGATGTTCGCGAGGAAGTCGCTCTTCGCGAGCGGAGGGAACGCGCCGGGTACGCCCTGGCCTTCGCCCTGGTGGCACATCGCGCAGCTCGTCATGAAGAGCGCCTTGCCGTCGGGCTTCACCTGCGCCGCCGGAGCCGCTGCCGGCCCCGCCTTGATGGACGTCGCGACCGCTTCGTCGCCCAGGTACACGTCGTCGACCTCTTTGCCCGAGTAGATGTCCTTTCGACCGGGGCCCTCGACCTTCAGCATGCCGAGCGAGCCCTTGTTGAACGTTCGGAAGATGGAGTGGTCGACCAGAATGTACGTGCCGTCGGTGTCGAGCTTGAACTCGACGATGGCGCTGCCGCCCGCGGGTACGAGCGTCGTCTGCACGTTCTCCTGCGCCTTCGAGCCACCCTCCGTGTACACGCGGTCGAAGATCTCGCCGATGACGTGGAAGCTCGAGACCAGGTTCGGGCCGCCGTTGCCGACGAAGAGCCGCACCGTCTCACCGACCTTGCCCTTGATGGCGCGGTCTCCCACCATCGACAACGCGCTGCCGTTGAAGACGACGTACGAGGGGCGCTCGTCGATGGCGCGCTTCATCGAGAACGGCTGCAGACCTTTCTGGCCGAAGTCCGCGTCCGTGTAGAAGTCGCCCTGCACCACGTAGTACTCGCGGTCGACCTTCGGCAGCGGCTTCTTCGGCTGCACGTAGATGAGCCCGTACATGCCGTTGGCGATGTGCATGCCGACCGGCGCGGTGGCGCAGTGGTAGACGTAGAGACCGGGGTTGAGCGCCTGGAAGGTGAAGCGGCTCTTGTGGCCAGGCGCCGTGAAGGTGCTCGCCGCGCCGCCGCCCGGGCCGGTCACCGCGTGCAGGTCGATGTTGTGCGGCAGTTTGTTGTTCGGGTGGTTCTCGAGCCAGAACTCCACCGTGTCGCCTTCACGAATGCGAATGAAGCGGCCAGGCACCGTGCCGCCGAACGTCCAGAACGTGTAGTCGACGCCGTCTGCGAGCTGCATCACCTTCTCGATGACCTCGAGCTCGACCAGCACCTTCGCGGGCGTGGTGCGCGTGATGGCGGGCGGAACGTTCGGCGGCTCGGTCAGCACCGCCTTCTCTACGGGCAGCGCGCTCAACAGCAGCAGGTTCAACAAGACAGTGTGCATGGGCGGCCTCGGCGACGGCGGGGTGGTGACGGTGGGTTGTGCAAGGAGAAGTCCAACTGCCTCAGCAGGAGCGGTGCATCAGGCTTCCTGTTGATTGGTTCAATTTGGCACATTGCGGAACACATGTCGCTCGCGCCCCGCGCGAATGTCGACGGCACGCCCGGTGCTCCTTGCGTTCGTCAGGAGGCCGAACATGCGCCCATGGCTGCTCTCGATGGTGGTGGTGAGTTGGTCGGCAGCGGCACAGGAGCCAGTCGACGCGGGGACCCATGACGCTGGCTCGGCTGTGGATGCAGGCGTCGTCACGCTCGGCTTCGACGTGGTGCAGACGCCGTGGGGCCCGGGGCGCAAGTCGTCGGGTGAGCTCTTTCACAGCGCGGCCGTGCCACTCGACGACGGGCCGCTGCGCTGGCGGGTGCGCGACTTCTCGTTCGGCGTCGGGCTGCAGTATTTCGCGCGCGCCGAGGCCCGCAACGACCAGGACTTCTCGACGCCCGCGCGTGACTTCGCCTTCGGCATCGACCATCGGGCTCGTGTGTCGGCGCGTGGCTCGGCGTTCGGCAAGGTCGGCGTGCTGCTCGAGCTTCAAGACGTGCGCAGCTTCGGAGCCGAGCCTTCGACGGCGGCGCTGCTCCCGGCCGTGGGCGCGCACCAGGCGTTCGTCGACGTGAAGCTGGGCTGGCTCGACGTGCGTGTCGGCCGGCAGGAGCTCTCGTACGGAGAAGACCGCCTCATCGGCAACCTCGACTGGGCGCAGACCGCGCGCGCGTTCGACGGCGTGTTCCTGCGCGCGACGCTGCCAGCCGGCGTGACGGTCGACGGCTTCGGCATGCTCGTGCGGCCACCGGCGTTCCTCACCGACGCGGCGGGCTCACGCTTTCAGAACTCGGGCACGTACTTCACCGGGCTCTACGCGCGGTACCGCCACGGGAAGGCGGGCGTCGATGCGTACGTGCTCGGGCTGCTCGAAGACCCTTCGACCGCGGCGACGGGCTTCAGGCCCGACCACAACCGGCTCACCCTCGGCACGCGCGGTCTGCTGCCCATCGGCCCGGTGACGCTGCTCGGTGAAGGCGCGCTGCAGACCGGCGTCACCTCGGCGAAGGAGCGCATTCTCGCGGGCGCCTTCGCAGGCCGCGCGACGTACGCCCTGCCGAACAGCGGCTTCTACGTCTTCGCCGAGCTCGCCGCCGCGACGGGAGACGGCACGCCGGGCGATGGTGTCGACTCCACCTTCAACCAGCTCTTCCCCACCGGGCACGCGCACCTCGGCTTCATGGACTACGCCGCCTGGCAGAACGTCGTCGGCGCGCGTGGCACCGTCGGCTTCAAGGAGCCGTGGCTGCACGTGTGGCTCGACGTTCACCACCTGCGCGCGTGGGACCCGCGAGGCACCTGGTACGCCGCGTCGGGCGCCGTCTTCATCGCAGCCGATGCCGCTCGCACCGAGAGCGTCATGGGCAACGAGCTCGACCTGTCGGTCACCGTTCCCATCACGAACGTCGTCTCGGCGGCTGGCGCGTTCGGCGTCTTCGTTCCCGGAGGCATGGCCGCCGTGCAGCCGAGCGGTGTCGGCCGGGGCACGGCTCCGTCGACGTGGGGCTTCCTCTCGCTGCGCGCCCAGCTCTGAGGCCGTCAGAAGCGGGGCTCACGCTGATTCAAGTGTGAACAGGCATTCTTCTGGGTGTTTCAGAATGGAAATTCATGGAACATCTCGTACCACGCCCTCCACACGCCGCTCCGGGGAGCCTCGGCTGGCACGAAGCCTGAAGAGCGCGGCGGCATGCTCAGCAAATCGGCAGCGAAGGCCTTCTTCCTCGGAGGCACGGCCATCACCCTGGCCGTCTTCCTCAGCCTCACGTGGGACACGTTTCAGCAGATACCCGGGCGCACCAACGCGGCGGCGCTCACCGACCAGGTCAAGCGCGGCAAACACCTCTGGGAGGACAACAACTGCATGGGGTGCCACACGCTCTTCGGTGAAGGCGCCTACTACGCGCCCGAGCTGACGAAGGTGTTCGAGCGGCGCGGGCCCGTCTTCATCCGCTCGCAGCTCAAAGACCCCGAGGCGATGTTTCCCGGGCAGCGAAAGATGACGAACTACCACTTCACCGACGACGAGGTGGAGTCGCTGGTCGCGTTCTTCGAGTGGGCCGGCAAGGTCGACCTGAACGGGTTCCCCGCGAAGCCGACCCTGGGCGCGCCGGCGCAGGTGCTGGTGGCGGCGGCTCCCTCGGTGCAGCGGCCGCAGGTGTTCTCGCAGATCTGCGTCACCTGCCACGCGCTCGGCGGGCTCGGCGGCACGGTGGGCCCCGCGCTCGACGGCGTCGGCACGCGGCTCGACGCGGCGTACCTCGAGAAGTGGCTCAAAGACCCGGGCGCCGTGAAGCCCGGCACGAAGATGCCGAAGCTGCCCCTCGATGACGCGCAGCTCGGTGAGCTCGTCACCTTTCTCTCCTCGCAGAAGACCTTGAAGGAGGTCGCCCAGTGAAGTTCCAGAGCCAGAAGGTCGCGTGGGGCTTCTTCGCGACGTGCATGTTGTTGCTGTCGCTGCAGATCATCTACGGCTTCATCATGGGCTTCGCCCACGCCGGGTACGACGGCCTGCACTCGGTCATTCCCTTCAACGCCGCGCGCGCGACGCACACGAACCTGCTCGTGATGTGGCTGCTCGCCGGCTTCATGGGCGCCGCGTATTGGATCATTCCCGACGAGTGCGACCGCGAGCTCGCGTGGCCGAAGCTGGCGTGGGTGCAGCTCGTCGCGCTCGTGGTGACCGGCGTGACGGCCATCATCGGCTTCCACTTCAACTGGTGGGAGGGCCGGAAGTTCCTCGAGATTCCGCGCCCGCTCGACTTCCTCGTCGTCATCGACGTGCTGCTCTTCATCGGCAACATCGGGTGGACGGTGTGGAAGAGCCCGAAGAAGTCGACCACCTCGATGGTGCTCTTCTTCGGCCTGCTCGCCGCGGCGCTGCTCTACCTGCCCGGCATGATCCCCACCGACAACCAGACCGTCGACAGCTACTGGCGCTGGTGGGTCGTGCACCTGTGGGTCGAAGGCGTGTGGGAGCTGATCATGGGCGCGATCCTCTCGTACCTGCTGATCAAGCTCACCGGCGTCGATCGCGAGATCATCGAGAAGTGGCTCTACGTCATCGTCGGCTTCACGTTCCTCTCGGGCATTCTCGGAACGGGCCACCACTATTATTACATCGGCACTCCGCGGTACTGGCTGATGGTCGGTGGCGTCTTCAGCGCGCTCGAGCCGCTCGCGTTCCTCGGCATGGCCATCTACGCGTTCACGATGGCGAAGAAGGGTGGCCGCACGCACCCGAACCGCGTCGCGCTGCTGTGGACGGTGGGCTGCGCCTTCATGAGCTTCGTCGGCGCCGGCTTCCTGGGCTTCGCGCACACGCTCCCGCAGGTGAACCTGTACACGCACGGCACGCTGGTGACCGCGATGCACGGGCACATGGCGTTCTGGGGCGCGTACGCGATGCTCGTGCTCGCCATCATCTCGTACACGCTGCCGCTGATGACGGGCCGCAAGGTGTACGAGCACGCCTCGGCCGGCTTCGCTTTCTGGACCTCCAACATCGGCATGACGGCGATGACGCTGGCCTTCGCTGTCGCGGGCGTGTCGCAGGTGGTGCTCGAGCGCCGCGCCGGCATGGACTTCCTCACGGTGCAGAAGGAGGTCGAGGTTCACTTCGTCGGCCTCATCCTCGCGGCGAGCCTCTTCACCGTCGGCATCGGCGCCTTCGTGTGGAACTTCATTCGCTACGGGTTGCCGAACGCGCCCCTGAAGTCCGGTGGAGCCCGTGTCGTCACGCCACCGCCCGACGTGAGCCCCGGCGTTCCCGCCGTCGCGAGGAGCTGACGTCATGGCCGCCTGGTACCGGCCCGTCGCCGACGAGGTGAGCGTGTTCGAGCGCGCTCACGCGCAGCGCCTGCCGGTGCTGCTGAAGGGGCCGACGGGCTGCGGCAAGACCCGCTTCGTCGAGTTCATGGCCGAGCGGCTCGCGAGGCCGCTGGTGACGGTCGCCTGCAACGACGAGACGAGCGCGGCCGACCTCGTGGGCCGATGGCTCGTGCGCGGTGGAGACACCGTCTGGCAGGACGGGCCGGCGACGCGCGCCGTGAAGCAGGGCGCGATTCTGTATCTCGACGAGGTGGCCGAGGCCCGGGAGGACGTGGTGGTGCTGCTCCACCCGTTGACCGACCACCGGCGCAGGCTGTTCCTCGACCGCAACGACGAGGTGCTCGAGGCGCCGCCGGGCTTCATGGTGGTGGCGTCGTTCAACCCCGGCTACCGGCGCGGCCTCAAAGAGCTCAAGCCGTCGACGCGGCAACGCTTCGTGTCGCTGCAGTTCGGCTACCCGCCAGAGGACGTCGAGGTCGAGGTGCTGCACGGAGAGACTGGCCTCGACGTGAAACAGGCGAAGCGGTTGGTGGCGTGGGCCGCGAAGGTGCGCGGGCAGGACGCGCTGGCGCTCGCCGAGACGGTGTCGACCCGGTTGCTGGTGATGGCGGCACGGTTGATGGCGTCGGGGCTGGCTCCGCGCGTGGCGTGCGCGGCGGCGCTGGTGCAACCGCTCACCGATGACGCCCCGACGGCGAGAGCGCTGCAAGACCTCGTCGACTTGAGCTTCTGATGGTTGGCGACGCGGCCACCGTCGAGTGGTGGGCACGCGACCAGCGAGGTCGTTCGTGTGCCACTCGACACGATGGACGCTGCCTCCATCGCCCTTTCGACGCCGAGCGCGACCGGCGAGCGCGTTCGTCCGCCACTCGACCTTGTCGTCGCGCACGCACCACCGACGTCAGCCGTCGTTCTCGAGCCGAATGGCGCAGGCGCGACACGACACGTCGCGGTCGTGCCACTCGACCGACCGGAGCCGCCCATGTCGTGGGATGAGGCGCTCTTCTCGTTCGCGTGGAGTGGTGCGCGTCGCCTGCTCGCGTCGTCGACTCCGGCCGACGTGCTCGCCCGGCGCGTCGACGTCGCTCCCGAACTGCCGCGGCTCGAAGCGCTCGCGCGCCTGCTCACGGGTCGACCCGTCACGGTCTCCATCACCGACGACCGCACTGGCGTCGCAGGAGACGTCTTCCTGCTCCCTCGCTGCCTCGACTTCGCGCCCACGCTCGCGCTCAACCGTGAAGCCCTCGTGCTGGCCATCGCGTGGTTCGCCATCGTCGAGACGCTCGAGCCGCCCATGACAGAAGACCCGCTGCTCGACATGGCCCTGCTCGCACCGGCCGTGAAGGCTCGCCTGCTCGTCGAGTTCCCGTCGCTCGCCGCGTCGTTGCCCCGGCTCGAGCGCGCTGCCGCTGCGGTCCGGCCCACACCCGCTCCCGACGATGAACGTGCACTCGTGCTCGAGGCCGTCGTTCGGCTCGCGCTCGACCAGCCTTTGAATGACTCCGTCATCTCGGCGCAGGCGCAGCAGGTGTGGCGTGGCGTCTCCACGACGTTGCCCGCGCCACGTCGGCGGTGGCTCGCGAGCACCACACCACTCCCGGCGATTCCCTTCTGGGGCTGGCGGCTCCCGCGGCCACCGCGCGCGCCGAAGTTCCAGGCGCCGTCCGACGACGCCAACGCGCTGAGCGGTGGCACCGAGGTCGCCAAGCCGAAGGTCACCCACGTCGAGCGCGTTCAGGAGCCCGAGCAGCAGCTCGCCGAGAACCCGCTCGTGCACAGCTTCGAGAAGGTGCACACGCTCGAGGAATACAAGGGCGGCAGCAAACGCATCGACGGAGACGACGAGCTCGCGGCCCATCAGAAGGCGCTCGACGAACTCGACCTGCGCCAGGTGGTTCGAAGTCATCAGCGCGCGAAGAGCCTCTATCGCGCCGACCTGCTGCTCGGTGGTGAGGTGGGCGACGTCGAGGGTGACGAGGCCGCTCCCGCTGAAGCGCTCTACGACGAGTGGGACGAGAGCAAGCACACGTGGAAGCGCAACTGGTGCCGGCTCACGACGCGGCTGGTGCAGGTGACGCCCGAGGCGACCGCGACCCTGGCGAGCACGCGAGCACGGCTGGTGCGAGCGACGACCGGGGTGCGGGCGGTCTTCGAGCAGCTCGAGGCGTCGCGCGCGTGGAAGCTGCGGCAGCGCGATGGCAGCGATGTCGACGTCGACGCGGTGGTGGCCCGCTATGGCGCGCTGCGGGCGGGCTCGTGTTCCGAGACACGGCTGTACGCGACGCGCCGGCGGCACTCGCGCGACACCGCCGTGCTCGTGCTGCTCGATGCGTCGCTCTCGACCGACGCGTGGGTGGCGAACCGTCGTGTGCTCGACGTCGAGAAAGAGGCGGTGCTCGTGCTCGGAGACGCGCTCGACGGCCTCTTCGACGAGGTGGCCATCGCCGCGTTTTGCAGTCAGACCCGGCGCGACTGTCGCTTTCTGGTGGCCAAGGGCTTTCAGGAGTCGTGGGCGCTCGGCGCGCAGCGCCTCGTCAGCCTCGAGCCGCACGGCTTCACGCGCATCGGCCCTGCGCTTCGGCACGCCACCACCGAGCTGCTGGCCTGCGGCGCGAAGCAGAAGCTGCTGCTGCTCGTGAGTGACGGCAAGCCGAGCGACGTCGACCGCTACGAAGGCCGCTACGGCGTCGCCGACGTTCACCGCGCAGTCCTCGATGCACAGGGCGCCGGCGTCGTCACGCACGCCCTCGCCGTCGACCCGGCCGCGAAGGCGTGGCTGCCCTCGATGTTCGGGCACGGGCGCGCGTCGGTCGTGTCGAGGCCCGAAGACCTCGTCGAGGCGCTCGCCCGCGTCACCAGTACGGCGCTGAGGCACGGATGACGCCCATGAAGACGCGTGGCCAGCGTCGTCGCTCCATCGAGCCCTCGCACCGCCTCGACAGCGGCGACGGAGTCGCGTCATGACGTCACGCACGCTCTCGGACCCTCCAGGTGGGGTCCTGCCCTGGCTCGTCGTCGCCCTCGAGCTGCTCACCTTCGCCATCGTCTTCGTGCTGGTCGCGATGCTGCGTCACTCGGCCCCATCGTCGTTCGCCCTCGGCCAGCAGTCCCTCGACGCGCGCTTCGGACTGGCGCTGACCCTCACGCTGGTGACGAGCGGCGCCCTCGCTGCTCAGGGCGTTCACTCGTTTCGAGCCGGTCGTCTCACGCACACGCGAGCGTGGTTCTTCGCTGCCGCGCTGCTGGGCATCGGCTTTCTCGTCGCCAAGGTGACGGACTTCGCCTCGCACGCCGCCGCAGGCCATCGCCTCGGTGCCTCCGACTTCTGGGACGCGTACCTGCTGGCCACCGGCTTTCACGCCTTGCACGTGCTCGTGGGCATCGCGTTGCTGCTCTTCGTGGTGGTGCGCCTGCCCGGCCGGCGCTTCGACGACGAAGAGACGGCCATCGCCGGAGCCGCGCTCTTCTGGCACCTCTGCGACGCGGTCTGGTTCTTCCTCTTCCCGTTGTTCTTCGCGAGGGCGTGATGCGCCTGCTCACGTGGGCAGTGCTGGTGACCGCCTCCATCATCTCGGTCATGCACGGCCGCCTCGGCGTCGCGCTCGCCGTCGGCACCTTCAAGGCCATCACCCTGGGCCTCGAGTTCATGGAGCTCAGACTCGCCGCGCGGGTGCACGCCCTCGCCTACGTCGGCTTCTGTCTGGCGCTCGCATTCACCCTCGCCGCAGCGAGTTGATGGATTCCCCCTCGTGCGCCGCGCTGGCTGGTGTAGGAGTCCCGCGCGATGACGGGCGGCCCCTTGCTCGAGGCGAAGAAGGTCTCCATCCGCTTTGGCGGGTTGAAGGCCCTCACGGACTTCTCGCTCACGCTCTCGAAAGGCGACTTGAAAGGCCTCATCGGCCCGAATGGCGCCGGCAAGACGACCGCCTTCAACGCGCTCACGGGCGTGTACCCACCGACCGAAGGTGACGTCGTCGTGGCGGGCGAACGCGTGAACGGCAAACGCCCGTTTCAAATCAACCGCCTCGGCGTCGCGCGCACCTTCCAGAACATTCGGCTCTTCAAGCAGCTGACCGCGCTCGACAACGTGCGCATCGCCATCGTCGCCGACACGAAGCCGTGGTTCGACCCGGCGCGCGTGCAGGCGCTCAAGCGTGGCGGAGCGATGCAGCGAACGGTCGGCGCCGCCCTCGACGCGACGAACAACTACCGCGACTGGTGGCGCGCGTTCCTGCGCACGTCGGGTTTTCTGGGCGAAGAGGCCGCGCTCACGAAGCAGGCCGAAGAGCTGCTCTCGGTGATGGGCCTGTCGAACCGCCGAGACGAGATCGCGTCGAGCCTTCCCTACGGAGAGCAGCGCCGCCTCGAGGTCGCTCGCGCGCTGGGCACCAAGCCGAGGGTGCTGCTGCTCGACGAGCCCGCCGCCGGCATGAACACGCGCGAGAAGGCCGACCTCATGGTGCTGATCCGCCAGCTGCGTGATCAGTTCTCGCTCGGCATTCTCGTCATCGAGCACGACATGAAGCTCGTCATGGGCATCTGCGAACACCTCACCGTGCTCGACCACGGAGAGACCATCGCGCTGGGTGACCCGGCCGCCGTGCGCAAGGACCCGAAGGTCATCGAGGCGTACCTCGGAGAGGCTCCGGTTCATGCAGCCTGAGGCGCGCGGCACACGGGCTCCCCGCGAGACGCTGCTCGACGTGAAGGACCTCGTCGTGTCCTACGGCGCCATCGGCGCGCTCAAGGGCATCTCGTTGTCGGTCGGCAAAGGTGAAGTCGTCGCGCTCATCGGCGCGAACGGCGCAGGCAAGACGTCGACGCTGCGGGCCATCAGCGGGCTGGTGAAGCCGACGAAGGGCTCCATCACGTGGGCCGGCCAGGACATCACCGGCATGAAGGCGAACCTCGTGGTCGCCAAGGGCCTCGCGCATGCACCCGAGGGGCGCGGCATCTTCCCGAACCTCACGGTGCAGGAGAACCTCGACCTCGGCGCCTGGCTGCGGAAGGACACCGCCGAGATTCAGAAGGACCTCGAGAAGTGCTTCGGCCTCTTCCCGCGCCTCAAGGAGCGCCGCGAACAGTTCGCCGGCACGCTCTCGGGTGGAGAGCAGCAGATGCTCAGCATCTCTCGCGCGCTCATGTCGAAGCCGACGTTGCTGCTGCTCGACGAGCCGTCCCTGGGCCTCGCGCCGCAGGTGACGCAGACCATCTTCCGCATTCTTCGCGACGTGAACGCGGCGGGCATGTCGATTCTGCTCGTCGAACAGAACGCGCACCTCGCGCTGGGCCTCGCGAACTGGGCGTACGTGCTCGAGACCGGAACGCTCGTGATGCAGGGCACTGGGCAGGAGCTGCTCGCCAGCGAAGACATTCGCAAGGCGTACCTCGGCGAGTAGCCGGCAATCTGAATCGGGTGGAGCAGCGTAGAGTCGCGCGATGCGCTCCCTGGTCGTGGTGCTGCTCGTGGTCGGTGCTCTGGGTTGTCCCACGCCGCCCGTCGAGGTCGACGCAGGCTCGTCAGGTCGCGATTCAGGCAGCGGAGGTGGCAGCGCCATCGACTCGGGCGTGCCGAACGATGCAGGGTCGACGGACGCGGGCGTGACGTCCGACGCGGGAGCCTCCAGCGACGCTGGGACCGTAGACGGCGGATCCACCGACGCGGGAACGACCGACGCCGGAACGACCGATGCCGGATCGAGCGATGCCGGAACGACCGACGCCGGAACGACCGACGCAGGAACGACCGACGCAGGAACGACCGACGGCGGATCCATCGACGCTGGCGCCACCGGAATCTCGCTGCAGGCCTTCTGCACGCGCGTCATCGACGAGGCCTGCGCGTACAAGCTGCGCTGCGGGTACTTCAGCGACGCCGGCCTCGACGCGTGCCGCCGAAGCGTCCACATCGAGTACGACGCCTTCTGCACCCGCGCTGACGCCGGCACCGCGAGCTATTCGCCGCGTAACGGCCTTGCCTGTCTCGAGCGCATGCCGACGGCGAAGTGCTGGGCCGGTCCCCCGTGCGGCGTCTTCAACGGGCTCATGGTCGAAGACATCTTCTCGGTCCCGACGAACCCGCCGTGCGGAGCAGTCACCTGTGGCGCGGGCACCTTCTGCGACCGCGCCTGCGCGTCACCCACCTGCCTTCCCTTCGCGGGCATCGGCAGCCCGTGCAGTCTGTACGAGACCGACAACCGGCGCTGCGACCAGAGCGTCGCGTTCTGCGGCGACGAGTTCGACGGCGGAGGCCTCTGTCGTGCGCGGCGCTCCATCGGGCAAACCTGCGTCGCCAACGACTGTGCCTTCGGCAGCCTCTGTCTCTACGACCCCGCCACGCCAGGCATCGCCACCTGCGTTGCGCCCATCGCCAATGGCGCGCCTTGTCCTTCGCCGAGCTACTCGGCCTACTGCGCTTCGAGTTGGTGCGCGCCGACGGGCCAATGTGCCTCGCGTGATGCCGGCGTACCGCCATGTCGCTCCGCCAATGACTGTGGCGGAGGCATTCTCGGGGTCTGTCGCGGGCTCGTGTTGTCGGCCGATGGCGGCGTCGTCACGACTGGCGTCTGCGGTTCGTCGTCGCCGCTGGGCGGCGCGTGCTCGATGGACTGGGGCCGAGGCAGCTGCGAGACACTCTCAGGTCACGCGTGTCTCGGCGGCGTCTGCAAACGGCTCGTGCCGAACAGCCTCGACGCAGGAGACGAGTGCATTCGCCCGCCCTTCGGCGTCCAGGCTCCGTACTTCGGCTTCGCGGCCTGCAAGACGGGCACGAGCTGTCAGGCTGATCCCACTGCGTACCCGACGTGGGGCCGCTGCAAGCCGTCGCTGCAGGTTGGCGCCCCGTGCGCGACGCAGTTCCACAGCTGCGCCGACGGGCTCGTGTGCGACGTGGGACCTGACGGTGGCTCCATCTGTCTGCAGCTCGCGCGCCTCGGTCAGCCGTGCCCCTGCTTCGCCGACTTCCGTTGCGCCACCGTGGCCGATGGTGGCCGAGCCTGTCTGCCGTTGCTCGAGGCCGACGCGGGCTGCGCCTCGACCTCCGATTGCGCCCCGTCCCTTCGCTGCGCGTTGGGGACCTGCCGCAGCCCACTTCCCACGAGTGCGATGTGCTCCTCTGATGGCGATTGCGCCGATGGCCTCTGCCGCTTCGGCCGCTGCGTCGCGATGTGCGTCTCGCCGTGATCAAGCGCTGATCACTCCAGTTCTCACCAACTCCCAATGCACGGAAGTGGAGCGCGCCTGCTCCCTCCGCGCTGCCTCCTCATGTGGGCGATTGGTCCGCGGGAGCTTCGGAACCGGCCCGAATCGTTCGGTCGACGCATGGCACTCGCCGTGAAGAGGCTGCAGTCGTCATGGCCCTCCTCTGCGCCGTCGCTTCCTTCACCCTCGCTGGAATGCCGCTCGAGCACGGGCTCCTCGGACAACGTCTGGTCGAGCTTGGCGCCGAAGAGGCGAACCTCGCGGAGCGCGTCTCGTCGATGGACTTCGACGTGGTGGGGCTCGAGCGAAAGCTGAATGAGGTCGTCGTCTCCGAGCGCAGCAACGAGCAGACACGTCAGGTGAGGAGCGCAGCCGAGACGAACGGCCGCCTCTTTCATCTCGCCTACGACGTCCGTGGGGCTGACGCGTCGACCTGGGCCGCGCTGCTGAGGTGGGACTGGGAGCACGTCATCGAAGGCCGGCTGGGCGCGACGCGCTCCTCTGCGTGGGTGCGTGAGAATGGACGGCCCGTGGTGGCGCTGCGTGGCCTCGGAGCGGTCGACGGCCCGGGCACGGTCGCCGAAACGATGGACCTCGTCGACTGGCTGAAGGATCGCGGCTGCTACGTCGTCGCCATCGTGCCGTCGGGGTGGCGCACGGGTGCAGGCCTTCGCCCGAACTTCCTCTCGGCCTTCGCGCGCGTCGACGCGGTGCAGGTGACGAGCTCGGAGTCGCTTCGCGAAGACGTCGAGCTCGCCACGCAGCTCGGGCTCGCGGTGCAGGTGACGATGAACGAGGCCGCACCGCTGATCAGCGACGAGCTCGAGTCGGCGCCCGACCTCCAGCGCTCCACCTCAGGCGCCTTCCTGGAACCGGCGGACCGCAACCGCTTCGCCGTGGAGGCGCGATGAGACGCGCGCTCGCACCGCTGGTCCTCGTGCTCGCGGGGTGTCCCTCGTCGAACTCGTCCAAAGTCACCCTCGGCGGCACCGAGCCCGACGCCGGCGTCACCCCAGGCAGCGAGCGCTTCGCCCGCACCTTCACGAGCAAAGACGACTTCCGCGGGGGCTCGTACAACGGCGTCTCTGACGACGTGGCCGGCGACCTCACCATGGCCATCGGCCAGTCGCGCTTCGCCACGCCGTACCTCTGGGTGCCGAACTCGTCCGAGAACTCCATCTCGGCCATCGACACGAAGACGTCGGCGCTCGTCGGCACCTGGCCGCTCGTCACCGACACGGGAGAGCCCTGTTACAACCCGTCGCGCACCACGGTGGACTTCAACTTCGACTGCTGGGTCGGCTGCCGCGGCACGAACTCGTACCTGCAGAGCTATGGCGGAGAGCCGCTCGCGCAGGTCGACGTGAAGGTGATGAAGGTCTCGCTGCGCGACGGCAAGGTCATCAAGTCCATCAACGTCGGGCACGCCCCGCGCGCGCTGGCCCTCGACGCGAAGAACCACCTCTGGGTCGGCAACTCCGTCGACGACACCGTGTGGGAAATCGATGGCGACACCGGCCAGTGTTACCGCGGCGACCGCGCCGGCTGCGCCCAACCTGCCATTCAGCTCGGCTGCGACTTTCCCTACGGCGCCGTCGTCGACCAGAAGCAGATGCTCTGGCTCGTGTGCCGTGGCTACGCGGGGCAAGACGGTCGCGTCGCGAAGGTGAACACGGCGACTGGGCAGGTGGTCGGACTGTATGGGCCGTTCGGAACGACGACGCCGTCGGTCTTCGGTGACGCGCGCGCCGGCTGCATTCAGCTCTACGGCATCAGCGTCGACCAGCTCGGAGACATCTGGGTCGGCGGCTTCACCTGCAACGACGTCATCAAGCTCTCGGGCTCGACCGGCGCGTTGCTCGGCGTGAAGAAGCTCGGCGGCACCACCACGCGAGGCGTCGCCATCGACCTGGACGGCAACGTCTGGGCGGCCTCGAGCAGCACCGCGACCGTCTCGAAGATAGAAGGCGCCACCGGCAACCTGCTCAAGACCGTCGACGTGCCCAACGGCCCCATCGGCGTGGCGGTCGACGCGTACGGCCACATGTGGGCGGTGAGTCAGACGGCGAACTCGGTCACCAGGGTGAACGGCGTCGACAGCGCGAAGAAGTCGACGATGGTGGGGCAGGGGCCGTACTCGTACAGCGACATGCTCGGGCTCTCGCTGCGCATGGTGACGCTCGGCCGGCAGGCGGTCGCGACGTGGCGTGGCGTCATCGACAGCAACGACGACACGGCGCACTTCAACACGTTGAAGTGGACGGCCGAGACGCCCAACAACACGACGCTCACGATGCGCGTTCGCTGCGCCGCGACGAAGGCGGGCTTGTCGACGGCGTCGTTCGGGCGAGAGCTCGCGTCGTCTGGAGCGGCGGTCGACAGCGCAGGCGGCAGCTGCTCCCGCACGAGCCCGCAGCGCTTCCTCGAGGCCGAGGCCCGGTTCGCGTCGTCGGGCACCAGCGCCAGTCCCACGCTGCACGACCTCACCGCGTACTGGGTGAAGTGAGATTCCGTGTTGGTCAGCAAGCAGTTTCTTCATGCGGTGACCTCGAGTCGCGGCACGAAGGGCTTTCGGTTCTTCGCGACGCTGTAGATGGCGTGCAGCAGTTTCCGCATTGCGGCGATGAGGGCGAGCTTCGCCGGCT
>CALRPN020000005.1:0-309845 GCA_943370055.1 Archangium gephyra | reverse complement strand
TCCGCCTCCGCCTCCGCCACCTGAGGAGCCGTTCGAGCCAGCCGCACCTGCACCTGCTTGCGCCGAGCCGCGGCCTCCGTTGCCGCCACCGCCTCCCGGAGCGACCGCGCCTGCGGCAGGCATGTCCGAGAACCGATTGCCCGGTGAGCCGTTCGTCGACACTCCATTGCTGCCCTCGCCAGCACCACCGCCACCGCCGTTCGCCGTGAGCCGGCCCGTCACCTCCACCGCCGGCGCCTCGAGCAGAATCGCGCCGCCGCTGCCACCACCACCTCCTCCAGGGCCGTCGACGTTCTCGAGGTCCGCGTTGCCGCCGAAGCCGCCCATGCCGACGCTGCTGACGCGCCCGCGAATGAGGAGCGCACCCGAGGTCGACAGCTGGAGCGCGCCACCCGCTCGCCCTCCCGCGCCTGGACCCTGCAGCCCTCCGCCGTTGCCGCCCTGACAGCCGCCGCGCAGTGGAACGAGCTCGGCGTTGCCCGAGACGGGTCCCGGAGTTCCACCCAGCGCCGTTGCATCGCCGCGCCCACCGTTGAAGCCAACGCTGCCGAAGCTGCCACCCGCACCACCTCCGCGAGGCAGCGTGCCGGTGATGCCGCCATCGCCACCCCGACTCGCCCCGCAGGCCGTCGCATCATTGCCGCCAGGCCCCGACGTCGCAGTGCCCGGAGCGGCGGCCTGACCCGAGACGTCGATGGCGCCGCCGATGTCGGCGGGCCCGGTGACCGCGATGATGATGGGGAAGGTGCTGCCCGTGAAGGTGAGCGAGCCCGCGTCACTGATGAAGAGCGACGGCGTCGACAACAGGAGTGCGTTCATGCCGCTCGGTTGCGTGATGACGCGCGCCGAAGGCGTCACGACACCGCACGCCGTCGTCACCGTCATGCCAGCGTCGGGGTTGACCGCGATGGTGGTCGGGCACGTCACGACGAGCGCCGGGCCCGCATCGCGCGGCACGTCGGAGTCACGGAAGTTCGACGGTACGTAGGGGAACCGGGAGCAGGTGCCGAAGCCATCGCAGGTGCCGCCGCCGCTGCTGGGCCCGCACGGGGTGCCTGCCGTGGAGTTGCGCAGGTCGCAGCCGCCATCGCCCAGACAGGTCGACCCGATGAAGCGGCACTCACCAGGGTTGCAGCTCAGCGTCGGGCCCGCCTGGCAGAGACCGGCCTGACACGTATCTCCACGGGTGCAGTCGTTGCCATCGTCGCACGCCGTGCCGTTGGAGAGGTTCGGGAAGGAACAGCCGCCGTCGGCTTCGACACACGTGCCCGTCGCGGCTTTGCACTTCTCGGTGGTCTGCGCGCAGACGACGGCACTGCCGCGACAGCCACCATCGGCGCCGCAGGTGTCCGACTGGGTACAGCGCACGCCGTCGTTGCAGGAAGCGTTGACGGAGGGTGAGTAGCTGCAGGTCGCCGCAGGCTCGGTGCAGGTGCCCGTGGGAGGGAAGCAGCCGTTCATCGGGGGGGTCGCACACGAGACGCCGACCGCGCCCTGACACATTCCGCCCTGGCAGGTCTCGCCCGTGCTGCACGACATGCCGTCGCTGCACGCGCGCGTGTTGCAGTCACCGTCAGCGCAGTCGAAGAACGTGTCTCCGTCGTTGTCCATGCCGTCGTTGCAGACGGTCTCCATCGGCTGAACGCAGACGGTCCCCACGCACGTCGAGAGCGCAGCACACACGCGGCTTGCACAGTCGGAGTCGGCGCAGTTGAGCGCGTTGTCGCCGTCATCATCGACGCCGTTGGAGCAGTTCAGCTCGACGCACACCGTGCCCACGCACTGCGAGCCTCCGTCGACGCCGAGACCGCACGCCGCAGACGCGCACATCGGGTCGAGACAGTCGGCGAACGTGTCGCAGTCTTCGTCGATTCCGCCGAAGCAGCGCTCGGGGTTTCCGGGGAACCGTTGCGGGTTCGTGTCGTCGCAGTCGAGCCCAACCGGAGAGCCGTCGCCGTCCTGGTCGACAGGGCCTGCGTCGATGACACCGGCGTCGATGCGAGCACCACCATCCACGCCCGCGTCGATTCGTCCTGCGTCGGGAAGCATGCCCGCATCGGGAACCGTGCCCGCATCGGGAACCGTGCCCGCATCGGGAATCGTGCCCGCATCGGGAATCGTGCCTGCATCGCTCGAGGAGCCACCATCAGTGACGCCCGCGTCGTCTGTCGGGGAGCCGGCGTCGAGCAGGCCTGCGTCCGACATGGTGCCCGCGTCGTCCGTGCCGGCGTCCATCGAGCTGCCCGCATCGGCGAGCCCACCATCGAGGCGGCCACCATCACTCGAGGCATTGCGCTCGAGCACGAGCGTCACGGCCTGCGTGCCGCTCGACGGAAAGGTGAAGCGCTTCGACGCCCGCTCTTCGGGAACGGTCGGGGTGCAGTCGCTGCCCTGCCCGCCGACCGCCGTCACCAGCACGTCGGGCCCTTCGTTCTCCTGAACGATGCCCAGCGCGACGACGCCATTGGAGTTGAAGGGCTTCGGGCCCACGCTCTTCGCGCCATCCATTCCTTCGAGGGTGATGCGAACACAGGTGGAGGTGCTGGAGCCCCGCTCGATGCTGACGAAGAGCGCCGCGCCAGTCGGGGGTTTTCCACCACAGGCGCAGAGCAACCCAACGAGAAGGGCCGAGAGACGAAGACGGGAGCTCGCCTGATGAGCGGTGGCTCCCGCGTTTCCGCCTTCACCCAGCCACGGCGAATGTGGCGAGCGGAGTCGAGTGTCGACTTGGGAAGCCGAGAGACGAAGACGAGAGCGACGCGCTGCGCGAGCGGGCGGGGGGACGACACGCATGAGCGTCATCATGCGCGATCTGGCGGCGCAGACACCTTCCGCGTCCACTCGCGTGATGGGTGTTGCACCTACCTCGGCTCAACCCGCCAGAGTCACCTGGGCAGCGCTCACGAAGCGGGCGATGACACGCTGCAGGTCCTCCGGCCGCACGGGCTTGGCGAGGAAGTCATCCATTCCCGCGGCGAGGCACTTCTCGCGGTCGCCCTCCATCGTTCCTGCCGTGAGGGCGATGATGGGCAGCTGCACCCCGTGCTGCTTCCGCAGCCGCTTCGTCGCTTCGAAGCCGTCGAGCACCGGCATCTGGCAGTCCATGAAGACGAGGTCGAACGACTGGCGCTCGAACTCGGCGATGGCGGCGGCTCCGTTCTCGGCGACGGTGACGAGGCAGCCCAGCTTGCCGAGCAGCCCGCGAATGACGCGCTGGTTGATGGTGTTGTCCTCGGCGACCAGCACCCGGAGGTTCGAGAAGGGCGCGACGGCTTCGACGGCGCGGCTGGCGACGGGCGTGGGCAGCACGAGCGCGCGCACGACCGTTTCGGTGATGGCCCTGCGCCGAACGGGGCGGCTCAACCGGAAACACCCGGGCGGAAAGTCGACGGCCGCGGTGCGCTTCGAGGTCAGCACGCCGACCTTGCGATGGGGCGCGACCAGCCTCGCCGCGAGCGCACGCGCTGCCAGCCCATGCACCTCGTCGTCGACGATGACGGCTTCGAACTTCTCGGCCTTCGCGAACGCCTGCAGCTCGGAGTCAGCCACCTCGACGAGCGCGCCCGCCTCCAGCAACACCTGCTCGAGGCCCTGGCGCGAGGTCGACGGCGGCGCGACGAGCAGCACCTGACGGCCGGCGAGCGGGCCGGGCGCCGACGACGAGGGCACCTCTTCGAAGTTGAGGTGCACCGAGAAGGTCGTGCCGGCGGGGCTGGTGGTGACGTCGATGACGCCGCCCATCAACGCGACGAGGCGTTTGCAGATGGCCAGCCCGAGGCCGCTGCCGCCAAAGCGCCGCGTGGTGCTCGAGTCTTCCTGCGCGAACGAGTTGAAGAGGCGCGGCAACGCCTGCGGCGCGATGCCGATGCCCGAGTCCTTCACCGAGAGCGTCACCACGCGGCGCCGGTGCTCGTCGATCGCGCCCGTCAACAGCCGCACCTCGACGCGGCCCTGTTCGGTGAACTTCACGGCGTTCGAGAGCAGGTTCAGCAGCACCTGGCGCAGGCGCGTCGGGTCACCCAGCACGCGGTCTGGCGCGTCACGCTGGGCGAGCACCACCACCGACAACGACTTGGCCTCTGCCGCGTCGGACACCACGGCCACGGCCTCGTCGATGAGGTCGCGCAACGAGGTGGGAATGTGCTCGAGCGTCACCTTGCCGGCCTCGAGCCGCGAGAAGTCGAGAATGTCGTTGAGCAGCGCGAGCAGGCCTTCGCCACACGCGCGCAACGAGTCGACGTACTCGCGCTGCTGCACCGAGAGCGGCGTGTCGAGCAGCAGCCGGGTCATGCCGATGACGCCGTTCATCGGCGTGCGAATCTCGTGCGACATCACCGCGAGGAAGTCCGACTTCGCGCGCGCGTACTCGACCGCAGAGTCACGCGCCTGCTTGAGGCCCTCTTCGTAGTGAACGCGCTCGGTCAGGTCGTGCCACTCGACGAGCAGCACGCGCTGCGCTCCGAAGGCCTGCGGCGTGAGGGTGACCTCGACGTTGACGTCGACGCCGCTCGCCGTGCGCAGCACCCAGTCGTAGCGATGACTGCCCTGCTCGAAGGCCAGCGCCTCCATCTCGGCGGACTTCGCGTGGCTGGTCGCGCCGCCGGGTTGGGTCGTGGGCGAGAACTGAGAGGTGCTGAGCCGCAGCAGGTCGGTCTTCGAGCGGTAGCCCAGCAACGCCACCGCCGCCGAGTTGCAGTCGACGATGCCCGTCGCGTCCATCAAGAGGTGTGGGGTCGACGACTGTTCGAAGAGCAGGCGGAACCGCTCCTGCGACGCGACGCGCTCGGTGATGTCGGTGAGCTGCCAGAGCTCGCCGCCACCGACCGAGGTGCAGTGAATCTGCACGAGGCGCTCCCAGCCGTCTTTGCGGGTGATGGGCGCGGTGCGTGCGTCGAGGAAGCCCGAGGCGCGGTCGACGTCGTAGAGCTCGCGCACCATCGGCCCGTCGTCGCGGTAGAGCGCGTTGAACCAGGCGTCGAGCGTGGCGACCTCTTCTCCCGAGTAACCGATGAGGCTGCAGGTCTGCGCGTTGGGAACGAGGCGCTCGCCGACCACGGCCACGGCGGGAGTGGGCAGCGCCCTGACGATGCGCTCCAGCTCTTCACCTGCCGTCGAGGGCGAGAGCAGCCCTGCGATGACGGACGCGACCTGGCTGAGCGCTTCGACGTGGTTGGCCGTGAAGGCGTTGGGGTGTGGAGACATCGCCCACAACGTGCCCACCACCGGCCGATGATCAGACGCCTGCAACGGCAGGCCGACGAGTGAACGAGCCTGGAGCGTCTTCACGACGGGGTGCGGGCCAAACTGGCCATCTGCGACGGCATCGCGGGTGAGCACCAACGCTTTGACGATGGGGAGGTGACCTCCGGGGTCTTCGACACCCCAACGGGTCTGGGTCGCCCCGGTCTCGACGAGCAGTGAGGTCGCAGGCGTCAGGGCAGCCCCGAGGGCAAGTGCCTGATCAATCGCGAACTGACTGCCTGAGCCCTCCCGAGGCGTCTCCATCGAACGTCAGTTCGTGCAAGGCGTGATCCCCGTCGAGGCAGCGCCAGACGCGTGACGGGGCACTGATCAACACCCGTCGGCTGATCAGAGCCCGCAGATGTTGATGAACTGCACGCACCCGCCGATGGGGAAGCCGCTCTGAATGCAGCAGTCCGCGCTGGTGCTGCACCGCTCTCCGGCGACGCGGCAGTAGCACGCGTTGACGCCGCCGGTCGGCGCAGGGCCGCAGGTCTGTCGGGAGGCGGCGCGACACTCGGTCGCAGAGCCCACCATGCTGCAGCCGTCGAGGCAGCGGCCGGTGTTGTCGCCACTCGGGCCGGGTTCACACACGCCGTCTCCGCCGCAGCTTCCACCCGAGCGCTGGCACCAGCCGTAGCAGTAGCCGCCGTTGCTGCTCTCGCGCTGACACAGCCCCGACTCGCAGTCGGTGTTCGTCGAACAGGCGCCGCCGTACTTGGCCTGCTGCTTGTCCTTCACCTCACAGAGGCGGCTCCACAGGTTGCAGCCGTACGTTCCACCCAGCGCGCGGCAGTCGGCGTCCGAGCTGCACATCGGCGTGCACCAGTTCGGGCTCGAGGAGTCCTCGTCGTCGTCGTGACACGCATAGGCCGAACGGCACGCCGTGCTGCCGCTGCCACTGCAGCGCTGACGACAGAACGTGCCGAACTGATCGCCCAGACACACCGCGTTCGCGGGGCAGCCGGTGGAGACGCCAGCGTCACTGCGGTTGCAGGTGTTGAGCCCGGCGATGCAGCTGCCGCCCGGCCAGCCGAAGAGGTCTTCGCTGCGGCAGGTGCCCGAGGTGCACTGGCTGCCGACGATGCACGACTTGCCCACCTCGAGGTTGCTGCACGAGGGCTGCGCGACACAGCCCATGTCGGAGCAGTCGATGGCGCCGTTGCAGTCGTTGTCGCGCCCATCACCGCACTGGGTCTCGGCGCCGAGGCCGACGCAGTCGCTGTCCATGCAATCGGTCCGGGTGTCGAAGTCGTTGTCGAGCCCGTCGCCGCAGTCCGTCTCGGCCTTCACGTTCATGCGACAGGTGCAGCCGCCGCCGCACGTCTGGTTGTTGCAGGCCGTGTCTTCACAATCGATGAAGCCGTTGTTGTCGTTGTCGATGCTGTCTGCGCAGCCCGTCGTCTCGGGCATCGGTGAGGTCGCGCAGCGGTTGGCAGCGCCGAAGCAGTCCATCGTGTCGGCGCAGTCGCGCAGGCTGTCTCCGTCGTTGTCGAGCTTGTCGGTGCACGAGGTCTCACGGCGCCGGCCGGAGGCGCAGGTGCAGCCGGTGCCACACGCGGTGCCATCGCAGTCGGGCGTGTCGAGGCAGTCGGCGTTGCCGTCTCCGTCGTTGTCCATGGAGTCGGTGCAGAGCGTCTCGGTCTTGCGGCGGTTCGCGCAGACGCAGCCGGTGCCGCACGAGGTGTTCACGCAGTCGGTGTCAGCGCAGTCGACGTCGCCGTCGCCGTCTTCGTCCATGCCGCCGGTGCAGACGGTCTCGGCCTTCGCGCCGGCCTTGCAGGCGCAGCCGGTGCCACACGTGCGCATCGCGCAGTCGGAGTCGGCGCAGTCGCGCTGCCCGTCGGAGTCGTTGTCGAGCCCGTCACCGCACTCGCCTTCGCCACGGTTGCCGCCGACGCACGCGCAGCCGGCGCCACAGGTGACCCCTTCACAGTCGGAGTCGGCGCAGTCGGCGCGCGTGTCCTGGTCATCGTCGGACATGTTGCCGCAGTTGGTCTCGCCGGGGACTCCAGCGTCGGTGCACGCGCAGCCTGAGCCGCACGACTGCCCGAGACAGGCGGGGTCACGACAGTCGCGTTTGCCGTTGTTGTCGTTGTCGATGGTGTCGAAGCAGTCGTTGGGCGCTTCGGCGCCGCCGTCACCGCAGCCCGTCTTTCCAGAGCAGTCGGCGTCGGCGCAGTCGACGAGCGAGTTGCCGTTGTCGTCCATGCCGTTGTCGCAGTTCTCGATGCGCAGGCAGGCAGGGTCGGTCTGACAGGCGGAGTCGGCACAGTCGCGCTGGCCGTTGTTGTCGTCGTCGAGGCCGTTGGTGCAGTTCTCGATCTTCAGCGCGCACAGCGCCTCGGCGAAGCACGTCGGGTCGAGACAGTCGGCCTTGCCGTCGCCGTTGTCGTCGACGCCGTTGCCGCAGATCTCCTTGCGCGGAGGGGGCGGCGGAGGCGTGCAGGCGGCCAGCCACAGACTCAGGCAGGCGAGGAGGGCAGCGACGAAGCGCATGGGAGCCCTGACCCATAACCCACCCGGCTACGAGCGGGCCACAGGCGTGTCGCCCCGACGTGACGCGACGACTCAGGGCTCAGGTCGCTCGGGCCAGCGCGCGCAGCAGGTCGGACGAGGTGACGATGCCGATGGGCCGGCGCTCAATATCGATGATGGGCACCGCCTCGATGTGCAGCGACAACATCAGCTCGGCGAGCTCCTCCACCGGAGCGTCGATGGTGCGGGTGATGGGCTCGGGCGTCATCACCTCGCTCAACGCGGTGGCGGGGGCGTAGCGGTCTTCACCCAGCACGAGAATGTCGCGGTCAGAGGCGATGCCGACGAGCCGGCCCTCGTCGTCGGTCACGCACACATGCCGAACTTCGTGGTCACGCATCGAGGTCCACGCGAGGGAGACGCGAGTCTCCGGGTTCAATCGGAAGACGACAGGCGACATCAGGTCGAGCGCGCACACACTCATGGCAGCCGGGATTGCATGCCGTGCGCCCGGCTCGAACCGCGCGCAGCTACAGGAGCCTCGCGGTCAGCGTCGACCTCGACCCGGCAGGCCTCGACGAGATGCAGCCGACCCACCGTGCTCCAGCCACCCACGACGTGCACGCTCGCTGCGGGTGGTGCATCGTGGACAGCAATGCGCGCGCTCCTCGCAACGTTGATGCTGCTCCCGCTGCTGGCGTGGCCGTGTGTGCCCGTCATCGACAAGCTGTTGTGGCGCGACCCGACACGCGTGGCCGCCATCGAGCAGCGCTTCGCCGAGAAGGACTTCGAGAACGTCGTGCGGTGGGTGCGCATGACGACGTCGGAGCAGGAGTTCATGAAGCTCTCAGCCGTCGAGCGCCGCCGGGTTCGCGAGCTGGGTGCGCGCGCCGAGCTGAAGCTGCATCGCTATGCGAGGGCCATCGAGCAGCTGACGACGCTCTCGCAGGAAGCGACGAATGACTCGGTCGACCAGGCGTTGCTCGAGGCGACGCTGCGGCAGGCGGAGTTCAACGAGACGGTCGATCGTGATGCGGTGCGCGCAGCGTTGAGCCGTTCGACTTCAGAGGAAGCACTGCGCGTCGCGCTGGTGCTGCAGCTTCGTCGCGGTGGCCGCGTGGAGGACGTGAAGACGCTCTGCAAGGACCTCGTGAGCCCCGAAGGCAAGGCCGCCTGTGCGGGGCCGGTTCCGAAGGCGCGGCCGGTCGAGCGACTGGGCGGCTGCAGCTGACGATGGACCAGTGGTTCGCCACGGGAGCACGACCCGTTCCACGCCTCTTCAGCAACCTGCACGCGATGGCGTTGGAGGGTTGGGCGCGCCGACAGCTCGTCGTGGCGTTCGGGTTGGCGGTCGTCGCGCTGGGTGCAGGGCTGTGGTGGTCGTGGGCTCTGGTGCTCCCAGTCGGCGTGGCTGTGTACCTGCTCGGACTGGGACTGTGGCCGCACGTCGCGCGACATTTCTCGCGACGACTCGGGCTGCGCGCGCTCATCATCGTGCCGACGTCACGCGCGTGGCTCGCTCGTCTGTTGAGGCCGGCAGGCATCGAGCTGGTCTCCGCTCGGGGCGCGACGTTCGACCTGCATGTCGACACCCACGTCTGGCACGCCGATGTCGATGCCTTTGGTCAGGCGCTGCAGCGCGACTGCGAGCGGCTCTCGATGCTCCTCCGCGAAGGGGCGTTCGGCGCTGACGTCGTCTTCGTCGTCAACACGTTCAATCGAAGACTGCTCGCCGCCGTGGAGCAGACCCTTGGAGCGCGCGATGTGGAGCCCATCGACGTCGCCCAGGGTGGCGCGGTGGCCCCGCCGTGTCTGCCGCGCGTCGCTCACCGCCGACGCGGCTTCGTGCTGCAACGTGAGTCCGCTGATGCGCACACCGCGGCGTTTCTGAAGCGCGTGCAGCTGAAGATGTTCGGGCGCGTGAAGGAAGGGGAGCGCGGACGAGAGGACGTTCGCGCATGGGACGTCGTGGTGATCGAGACCCTCGCTGACAATCGGCCGCACGGTGAAGGATGTCGTCAGCGAGACGAGCCACGCGCTGACAATCGGCCGGAGCACCGGCGCGTGAAGGAAAGCGCACGAGAAGACGTTCACGCGTGGGACGTCGTGGTGATCGAGACGAGACCCACCGCGCGCTGACAGAGTACGGCTCCGGTGCGCTTCGCCTCGTGGATGTCGGTGACCTCGCTGACGCTCTGTGCTCTCGGCGCGCAGTCGACGCTGTGGCGGCGTGTCACGGTCTTTCCGCTCGACCACCCGCTGTGGTGGGCGACGACTGGCACCGTGCTGATCGTCTGGCTCTTCGTCGCTGTCGCGGCGCTCGGAGCGCTTCGTGCCCGCCCCGCCCTCTCCTTCTTCGTCGCGCTGGCCCCTGGCGTGATGCTGCTGGCGGGCGGGCTCGCGGGCCGGTTCTCGTTCTCGCGCACTGACGGCGCGTTCTTCGGCGCGCCCTTCGCGATTGGGGTGCTGTGGCTGGTGACGACGTACCGCTCGTACCGCCAGCTGCCTCGAGAACGGCGGCTGGTGCTGCTCGCAGCGAGCGTGCTGTTCGCGCCGCTGGGAATCGTGCAGGTGAGAGCGCGCGTTCCCGCCGCAGCAGGCACATCACCGGCGCTCACGGCGCTTCCTCCTGCCTTGAACGACTCCGAGCGCCTCTCGACCGCGTGCGGCCACGGGCACCTCGAGTTGTCGCCGCTGCTCACCTTTCAAGACGCCTCGGACGACGGCTTCTGGCCGATGGAGCGCACGCCCACCGTGGAGCGCGCCATCGAGCGCCCTCGCCTGCGCGAGCCCAACCGTCGCGCCGCGCTCTCGCTCGAGACGACCGACGCTGGCGCGCTGCTCATCGACGCCGCGACGCTGGTGCCGAAGCCGACCGCGAGTCACCTGAACCGCTTCACGGACTTCTCGGTGACTGGGCTGAGGAATCCCTCGGTGCGTTTCGGGGTGACGGGCACGACGTCCTTTCCCGCGCTGGCGTTCGACTACCCGAAGGGCAGACCTGCACACTTCGGAGCGTTGACGCCCTCGGGTGACTTCGTCGTCTGGCGAGCGACGAGTGCAGAGAAGGGTCCCTTTCACGAGCTCGGTCGAGGGCCGCTCGCTCGGGGCGCTCCGGTGGCGCTGACGCTGATGGATGGAGAGGACGCGCAGTGCACGGTGACGTGGCTCGACTTCTCCGCGCAGGCAGACGTCACGCTCTCTCCCGCAGCAGGTGAAGGCGTGCCTGTGAACGTGGTGCAGTTCGGCAAGCCGGCGAACGACGAGTCCCGCGTCATCGTCATCACCTCACTCGCAGCGACGGGCATCGGTGAAGGCTTCGACACCGTCGTGCACGCGCAAGGCGTCTATCGCAACCGCGTGCTCGTCGAGCAGCACGGCGGGAAAAGCGCTCGACCTGAGCCATGACAAGGCACGCGTCCCCTCCCGGCGACAGAGTTCGACCGACTCGTCGCGGGAGGAGCCATGGACGGAGGGCTGCTGTGCCTCGCAGCGTCGGTGCTTCCAGTGTTGGCGTGGGGCGCGTGGGCCATCGCCCGAGCGCTGCGGCAGGCGTCGGAGCTGAAGGCCAGGCCCGGTGAGCTGAAGGCGCTCGCCCAGCGGTTGAACTTCACCTTCGTCGAGGTCGACCCCGAGAACACTCCGAGCCCAACCGAGCGCACGCTCTTTCAGGCCGAGTGCGGACCACCCGCGGTGCGGCTGCAGGGCACGCTCGAGGGCGGGCGCGTCGAGCTGCTCGAGAGCACCGTGCGGCGAGGCGGCCGCGTCGCGAAGTACTTCTCGCGCGCGTGCTTTCTCTTCCAGCTTCAGACGCCGTGGCCGCGCTTCGTGATGCAGCCCGAGAGCGTCGCGCTCGACCCGCAAGACGTGGACGACTCCCTGAAGGGCTGCGTGGCCGTCGAGGTGCAGGACGACGCATTCGAAGAGGCGTTCACGCTCAGCGCGTGGAATGGCCAGGAGGTGCGCGGGTCCTTTCCACCTGAGCTGCGCGCGAAGCTGGTCGCGGAAGCACAGGCAGGTCGCGCGTTCACCGTCGAGTCGCTCGGCACCGTCGTCGTGGCCTGGCGTGACGAAGCCTCGCCAACGCCTCAGGTGCTTACGCAACGGCTGCACGAGGCGCGCGCATTCGTGGCGCTCGTCGGTACCGCGATGGCTGTTCGTTGAGCTGCGAAGCCGTACGAGAAGTGAAGACGCTCAACTCCTCGACAACATCTTCGCCGCGAAGCCGACCGCCGCGACGCCGCCACAGCAGCCGAGCACGATGCTCAACCAGAGCGAGGCGACGACGGCCTTGAGCGTCGTGGTGTTGTGCACGGAACGCAGCGCCCAGACTTGCAGCACGAGCGAGTAGATGCCGGCGATTCCACCGATGACGGGAATGGCCAGCAGCACGTTGACGGCGTGCCCGTACGCGCTGGCGCGCATCGTGGCGTTGAAGGGCTTGCGATCGGTGACGCCAGCGAGCGCGAGGCCCAGGTGCTGCGCGCCCGAGTTGAGGAAGAACATCGGTGGGTAGACGGCGACGGTGTAGAGGCTCATGGCGACCGCAGCGACGAGCGGGTGCGCTCCAAGCCACTCGTACAGGTTGACGATGGAGCGAATGCCCTCGCCATTCCCGAGCGGCGCGAGCGACTGCTTCATCTGCGCGCCCTGCGACCAGAAGTTGAACGTGTTGTACGGAATCGTCACCACGCCCACGAAGGCAGACACGAGCCAGCCGAAGAAGAACGCGTCTCGCCACGAGCCGTCGGGCGTGATGCCCGAGACGTACTGGCCGGGCTTGAGCACCGCGAGCTTCGCCTGGTCGAAGAAGGCCTTCACGACGCCGAGCTCTGCGCGCCGCTCCCACGGGAGTACCACGCGCGTCGAGGCGCCGACGAGCGCCACGCAGGCGGGGCACTGCTTCGCGTCGTCGAGCTCACAGCGGCCGCAGACGAAGTTGCCACAGCGGGAGCAGGTGCCGGTGGCGGCCGTATCGGGGTGAAGGGCGCAGGACGCGTTCATGGCCGCGAGGACTATCGCGGTTTCAGGCGGCTGGTGAGTCCTCCAGCTCGAGCCACTACAGTGTCTGCATGTTCGCGAACCGCTCCTGGCTATCGGCCTGCGTGCTGGCGCTATGCCTGCTCGAGGCCTGCGAACGAACCGCAGTCGTCGAGCCGGTCGTTCACTCCATCGAGCTCGCCGGACCTGGTGAGCTGAGCGGGCCGGCCTGGCGCACCGCTGGCGTCTCGAAGGTGGCGACCGGCAACGGGTGGCGTTTCGTGCTCGATGGTCGCGCCCTGCAGATGACGACGGCGCCCGAAGCTTCGCCAGTCGTCTTTTCGGCAGCGCGTGTCGCGCGCAGCGGTGTTGCGCTCTCGCGGGGCCAGCTCAACCAGAGCATCGCTTCGCGCGTGACCTTCGACGGAGAGTTCACCGAGACGCTCGAGACGACCGACGAGGGCGTCCTGCAATCGTGGCGCTTCGAGCGGGCGTTCGGCGGCGAACTGACCGTGACGATTCCAGTCTCGGCCAACTACCTGGGTTCGACTTCTGAGGGCCTGCGCTTCGGCGCGCCGGGCGCGGCGGTGCGCTACAGCCACGCGACGTGGATCGACGGGACGGGCCGCACCACGCCGGTCCCTGCACACTTCAGCGCTGGGGCCATCGTGCTGCGAGTGCCTGCAGAGGTGGTGGCGAGGTCGACCTTCCCTGCGGTGCTCGACCCGAGCATCACGCCCGAGTTCGTCGCAGCCATCGGCCCGCCTCGCCCAGCGGGAGGCGCGCGTCACGAACTGCCTGTCGCTGCGTGGAATGGGACGGGGTGGACCGTCGTGTGGAGATCGACGGCTGACGACGCGGGCGTCTCGCTGCTCTCGACGGCGCTCACCGAGACGGGTGCCTTCGCGCAGTGGTCGCCGCAGGTCGTTGCGAGAGGTCTCGCGAGCTCGACTGTTCCAGCGGTCGCCGTGAATCGCGGGCACGCCATGGCCGTGTGGGAGTCTGCCGCAGGCGTCGTCACCGCGACCCGCTGGAGCATCGATGGAGGCGCCGTGGACAGTGTCGAGGTTGGCACTGGCACCGGGCCTGGCGTCACGCGGCTCGGCGCCTCCTTCCTCGTCACATGGCTCGAGGGCTCTGCCGTTTCGGCGCGGCCGGTTCCGACCATCGGGGGCCTCGACGCGGGCGTCATCGTCATCGCCACCACTGGCGCGAGCGGCGCACCGAGCGTCTCCTCGGACGACACCAACGCCATCATCGCGTGGCAGTCGTCGAACGACATCGTCGCAGCGCGCGTGTCGCCAGCCGGGCTGCTGGTCGACGCTCAGCCCATTGCCATCTCGACGCGGCCACAGGCAGAGCGCGCGCCTCGGGTGTCTTGCGGTCACACCCGCTGCGTCGTGGCGTGGCTCGACCAGAACCAGCGGGCGTACGCGGCGCGCGTCGACGGTGGCGTGGTGCTCGACACGACCCCCATTCCTGTCGAGACGAACGGACGGGCGGTCAGCGTCGCGGTGACCTGGCGTGACACCGACCTGCTCTTCGGCTGGGAGGAGCCACCAGCATGGGGACAAGGAGCCAACATCGTGCTCCGACGCTTCACCCACGACGGGCAACCGAACGCCCAGGGGGCGGTGCGGCTTCGTGGCCTCGAACGTGACCAATCGGTCTCGCTCGCATCACACGCCGAGTTCACGCTCGCGACGTGGACTGTCGTGACCGCGCCGATTCACCCGCAGGACCCAACGGCGGTCGCGAGAGTTCTGAGCGAGTCACTCGCCGGGCGCACGTTCACCATTCCGCGAGACACCGCCTTCAGCGCTATTCCGTGGTCAGCCAGGGTCGCGGCGAGCGCCGACGGATACCTCGTGGTCTGGGGACAGTCGACGCCGTCGAACGTTGGTTGGAAGCGAGGAGACACGGCGGAGCTGGTCGCTGCGCGGGTGGACCGGTTTGGCCGCGCATTGGATCCAGGCGGAATCCTCGTCTCCGATTTGCCCTATTGGCCCTTCGCCGCGAATACCTCGTGGAACGTCGCCTCGAACGGCCAGGACTTTCTCATTGGCTGGACCGCCCCCGGGGACCTGATCTTCTCGAGCCTGTCCTCGCAAGCGGTGCCGCTCGACGTCTCGCACGCGACGCGCGCAGAGATCGAAGGGCCTCCGCGACCTCCGTACCTTCCACAGGGCTCCACACCGGCGCTCGCGGCGAAGGGCACCGGCTTTGTCGCCTTTTGGGGTGGATTCGATGCCGTCGCCAGCGTCGAACTGGACTCGACGGGCCGGCCACTCGACGCGGGTCAGCGCATCTCGGACGACAACAGGTCGAGCTGCGTGCAGGCCAGAAGCGCAAATGGCACTGTGGTGGTGAGCTGGCTCGGCTCTGACGCGGGCCCCGTGCATCACTTTCGTCGGGTGACGCCGACGCAGACCATCGACACAGAGTTCGGAGGAATCAGCGCTCAGTGTCCCTTCATCGCAACGAATGGAGAGACCTCGGCGCTGGCATGGACGACCACCGGTGACGGCTTCATTCGGTTCATCGACCCCACCGGGGTTGCCGGGGCACCGCTTCGAATCGGGAGCATCGCGATGGATGTCGCGTGGGATGGCCGCCGCTTCGTGGTGTCGACGCCACCGGGCATTTCGTTCGTGTCGCTCGATGGCGGAGTCGAGACCATCGCCGGAACACCCTCGACGATCCCCTCTTCAGGCTCCTCAATCGCCTGCCGCACTGGCCAGTGCCTGCTCGTGCGTCCGGAGTACCAACCCAACGGCGGACCATCACGCCTGTTCGCGACCCTCGTTGCCGACACACAGCCACCAACGGCGAGCCCTCAGTTGCTGGTCACTCCCGAAGACCAATCGGTCGCTGTGAGTTTGAGCGGCGTGGATCCAGAAGGCGCCCCGCTGGTCGCGTTGGTGAACACGACTCCTCTGAATGGCCGGCTCTCGGGACAGCCGCCGAACCTCACGTACACGCCGAATCGAGACTTCTTCGGAACAGACTCGTTCTCGTTCGTCGTGTCGGACGATCGCGCGACCTCACAGCCTGCAACGGTGACCATCTGGGTGAGCGCGGTCAACGACGCGCCGACAGCACAATCGCAGTCGGTCACGACCACTCAGGGCTCGATCGTGGTGACGTTGAGTGCGACGGATCCTGAGAACGACCCGCTCTCCTATCAGGTCGTCTCGCAACCTGATGCGGGACGACTGACAGGAACGTTGCCAACGCTGACGTATGAGTCTGCGGCCTCTTTCGTCGGGGGCGATGAGTTCGCGTTCCTCGCGAGCGACGGCACTACGAACTCAAACATCGCAGTGGTCAGGGTTGTTGTGACGGCTGCGCCCGACGCGGGAATGGCAGGCGGCGGCTCGGCAGGCGGCGGCTCGGCAGGCGGCGGCTCGGCAGGCGGCGGCTCGGCAGGCGGTGGTTCGTCAGGCGGTGGTTCGTCAGGCGGTGGTTCGTCAGGCGGTGGTTCGTCAGGCGGTGGTTCGTCAGGCGGTGGTTCGTCAGGCGGTGGTTCTGCTGGCGGTGGTTCTGCTGGCGGTGGTTCTGCTGGCGGAGGCTCGGCTGGCGGAGGCTCGGCAGGCGGTGGCTCTGCAGGCGGTGGCTCTGCAGGCGGTGGCTCAGCAGGCGGTGGCTCAGCAGGCGGTGGTTCAGCAGGCGGTGGCTCAGCAGGCGGTGGCTCAGCAGGCGGTGGTTCGTCAGGCGGTGGTTCGTCAGGCGGTGGTACGTCAGGCGGTGGTTCAGCGGGCGGCAACTCGACTGGCGGCAGCACGGGCTGCGGCTGCAACTCGACCGCAGACCTGATCGCATTCGCGGCGTTGCTTCTCTTGCGTGCAGGCAAGCAGAGACGACCTTGATGCCGCGCGAAGGTTGTGGAACGCGTTCAATCGATGCCAGTAGATGTTGGCTCGTCAGCGGACCCACGGCTCGAGATCGCCGGTCGTGCGGTGCGCTCAGGGTCCTCCTATTAGAGTTGCACAAATTGATGTTTTGCTGCCTGATACACTCCCGCGCACCGTATTCCGAATGCTGCTCCATTTCGGTGCAAATCATCAATTCCTGCAACTCTAATAGAGAGCCCTGAAACGCGAGGGGTTGGTCGGCTCTGGGTTCGGCGCCATTCGACGTCACCGACAACCACCTGAGGCTTCGGAGCGCCCTCCGACAGGCCCCGCGCTCGTTGAGGCAGCAGTCGACCGGAGCGTCAAAGGAGTTGTCGCCACGTCGCTCGACGGAGGAACTCGGGGTGAGCGGTGTCGGGTCGGTGTGCTTTTCATGTCAGGGCCGAACTCGTCGTTCTCCCGCTCGTTGCGCCCTGCGGAGTGAACGAGGCAGCGGGACTGCCGCCTTGCGTTGAACGGGAACGCGGCCCGCCAACATCGACAAATACGGCGCGCCCGAACCCACGACCCGCATCGCCCGGGGCATCGCGGGCAGTCTCACCACACCCGGTCGAAGGGAAGCACCGCTCAGCCGCCGCCCTTGATGAACTGCTCGTACTTCTTCTGCGCTTCAGCGACGCGTGACTCGAGCTGTCCGAGCGGCATCGACTTCACCCCTTCGGCCACCACACCCTTCGCGACGTCCTTCTCGAGCGTGAGGAAGTGCGCGCCGCAGCCGTTGAGATCGAGCCGGTTCTTCGCGACCGAGAGAATCAACACGAGGCGCTGCCCTTTCGTGAAGCTGCGCACCGAAGCGTTGCAGTTGCCGCCGTCACCGCCCTCGACCGTCACGGCTCCACTCAGCTTCGGACCCGCGAGCTGCTTCTCGACCGTCACCTTCATCGACTGCTCACCGGGCTCGACGACGCTCACCACCACGACCGCGCCGCTCATCGCGTTGTCGAGGAAGGTCGAGTCCGTCGGGCATTTGCAGGCGAGCGCCTCGGCGCAGAGGCACAGCGTCACGACGAAGAGCAGCTTCGACATGGTTCACCTCGGAATGTTCGCGCCAATGGCACGAAACGGCTCGACCGACTCGGTGGGCACCCGACGCAGCGTCGTCTTCTCGATGGTGAAGAGCCCGAACTGCGCGTCATAGCCCTCGGCCCACTCGAAGTTATCGATGAGGCTCCAGTGCGCGTAGCCCCGCACGTCGGCGCCATCACGAATCGCGCGCTCGATGGCCGAGAGGTGCTGAAGGAGGAACGTCGTGCGGAGTTTTCCGGACCGGTCGGCGAGCCCATTCTCGGTGATGACGATGGGCCAACCGTACGCCGAGAATCGCGTGAGGAAGCTGTACAGGCCATCGGGGTACAGGTCCCACCCGAGGTCGGAGACAGCGCGGCCTTTCCGGTACGTCAACTGAGACAATGACGCCGAGCCGAGATCAGCCCGAACCATGTCACGTGTATAATAATTGATTCCCAGCACATCGATGCTGCCTGCCAGGTCGGGCACGGTCTCGTCGATAGTGATGGCGCCGGGCACCGAGAGCAGAATTCGGCCGGTCTTCAGCGCGCGCGGAATCGACTCGTTCGAGTAGTCGTCGGTGAGCCCGGCGATGGCGCTGTCGAGCGGGCTCGCGGTCGCAGGCTGGAAGTACCGAACGTGATGCGCGACCGAGATGCGCGTCGAGAACCCGTCTCCATCGGCGTCGACGTCGTCGACCTCACGCAACGCCACCGCCATGCGCGCGTGCGCCTTGAGCATGTTCGCGATGACCTTCGTCTGGGTGACGGTGTCGTCCTTCTTCCCGGGCGGGAAGATGCCCGCGAGGTAGCCCTGCACCGCGTAGACGTTCGGCTCGTTCAGTGTGACCCACCAGTCGACCTGGTCCTTCAGGTTGCCTGCGACGCGGCGGGTGAAGCGCTCGAGGTCGGCCTTGCTCGCCTCGTTCTCGAACCCACCGGCCTCGACGACCCACTTCGGCAACGAGAAGTGATGCAGCGTCACCATCGGCTCGATGCCGGCCGCGCGCAGCTTCACGCACCACTCGCGGTAGCGCTGCATGGCCGCGTCGTTCCACTCGCCTTTGCGGGGCTCGAGGCGGCTCCACTCCACGCTGAAGCGATACGTCGTCGAGCCGAGCGCCTTCATCGCCACGAGGTCTTCGTCGAAGCGGTTCCAGCTGTCGGTCGCGATGGTGGAGCGGTCCTGGTTCTTGATGTGCGGCCGCCCATCGGAGAACGAGCCCACCTCGAAGTCGGTCCAGCTGTTGTCGAGGCCGCCTTCGATCTGGTGCGCCGCCGTCGCCGTGCCCCACAAGAAACCGCGCGGCAGGCCTTTGCCGATTCGGCCCACGTCGCCACTGACGTCATCGAGGCCCGCGCGAGGCTGACAGGCGCCGCAGAGAAGAAGCAGCAGAGCGCGCTTCATCGCGTACCTCCGAACGTGCCGCTCACGAGCAGCATCGCCGCCTCGACGTTGTTGAGCCGGTACGCAAACCCCGTGAAGCGCAGCCCGAAGCCGCTGACGAGCGAGAGGTCGGCCGAGCCGATGAGTCCGATGGGTGCGACCCAGCCCAGTGAAAAGCGGCCGTTCTCGAACGGGCCGACGTCGACCGAGAGATGCGCCGGCACGAGCCCGAGATGGTCGAACACGCCAAGCGACAGCCCTGCCCGGCCGAACGAGACCTGCCCACGAAACGTCGGCAACAGCTGCAGCGTCGGCTGCGCCTCGGGAGCGAGCTGCGCGACCACGCCTGCGACGATGGACCAGCGTTCACCCGAATAGCCGACCCGCGCCGCGCCCGTGAGGGTGAGCAGCGAGCCACCACGCTCGAGCGGAGCCGCGACCATCGCTCCACCTTCGATGACGAAGCCGCCAAAGACGCCGCGAGCAGACAGCGTGGAAATGAGCAGCCCTTCACCAAGCCGCGTGCCCGTCACCGTGTAGCTCGAGCCGAGCACGCCAACGCCTGCCGCGACGTTCGAGTCGAGCAGCCGCTCGGGAGCCGCCGCGACGATGAGAGCCAGGAGCACCGACATGAACGCAGCTTAAGCCCAGAGGCGGGCGGCCGAACGCGTAGACTGGCCGCGTGCCCGACGGAGCCTTCTGCCCTCGTCATCCCGACAGTGCGTCCGTCGGGACGTGTCAGCGGTGCGGAACGTTCGTCTGCGAAGACGACGTGAAGCGGCTGGTGAACGGGGTCTTCTGTGAAGACTGCGCGGTGCGGCCTGAGATCGCCTACCTCGACGCGATCAAACAGAGGCACTGGGGCAAACGCGACGTCTGGGCGTGGCTGTTCGGCCTCTCGGGGGTCGCCAGCGTGGTTGGAGCGATCGCCACCGCGACCACCAGCACCGCCGAAGACCGTTCGCCGCTCCTCTGGGCGCTGGTCCTCGGCGTCTACGCCATCGTCGGCATCGCGTTCTGGCTGCGCATCAGAGCAGCGCGCGTCGCTCTCGTGGTGCTCTTCGCCGTGTTCGCCGGCTGGATGACGATCTCGGCTGGCCCCATGGCGCTCATCGGGCTGCTCGTTCCCGGTCTGTTCTTGATCTCGGCGCTCACCAACGTTCGCACCAGACTCTTCTTCGAGATCGAGGTCTCGGCCGCGACGCTCGAGCGTGAGTGGCGCCGCGAATATGACAACCCGTTGGCTCGCTCTGCCGTGTCGTGGGGCCTGGGCAGCTTCTTCATTCCCCTCTTCGCGCCCGTCGCCATCATCACCAGCATCCTGGCGCTGCTCCGCGTGAACCCGAGCGCGCAGCCGCCCATCGGAGGCCGTGGCCGCGCGATCGCCGGACTGGTACTCGGTCTGCTCGGCGGCCTCTTCTGGTTTGGCCTGTACGGTCTGCAGTTCGTTCCCAAATGACTCCACTCCTCGTGACGTTGCTCCTCGCTGCACCCGACGCCGGCACGCCGCTGCTGCCCCGCGCGCTGTTGCTGGGAAACGCCGAGTTCGCCGCGCCGCAGCTCGCTCCCGATGGTTCGCGGCTCGCGTACCTGAAGCCCGACGAGAAGAACGTGGTGCAGCTCTGGGTCCGCACGCTCGGAGCGACCGACGAAACCATGCTCACGACCGAGCCGACGCGCGGCGTGCGCTCCTTCCGGTGGACGGAGGACTCGAGCGCCCTGCTCTTCCCGCAGGACGCCGATGGCGACGAGCGCTTTCACGTCTTCGTCGTCGACGCGGTGACGAAGACGCAGCGAGACCTGACGCCGTGGCCGAAGTCGCGCAACGAGGTGCTCGACACGAATGTGAAGGCGCCCGACCACGTGCTCATCACCTCGAACCGCCGCGACGCGCGCTTCTTCGACGTGCTCCGCCTCAACTGGAAGACCGGCGAGCTGGCGAACGACACGGTGAACCCCGGTGACGTCTCGCAGTGGCTCGTCGATGCCGACTTCAAGGTGCGCGCGGCGAAGGCGTCACTCGCGAACGGCGGCTCCGAGCTGCGCGTCCGCGACACCCTCAAGACGCCCTGGCGCGCGCTCATCACCGCGAGCCTCGAAGAGAACGTGCGGCCCTTCGGCTTCACGCTCGACGGCAAGAGCCTGCTGCTCGCCTCGACCATTTCGAGCGACACCGACCGCGTCATCGAGAAGTCCATCAAGTCGGGCACCGAGCGCCTGCTCGCCACGAACGCGAAGAGCGATGTCACCGACGTCGTGTGGAATCGCGCGAGCTCACAGCTGCGCGCCATCGGCTTCGAGGTGAACGGCCGGCGGGAGTGGACGGCCCTCGACTGGGCCTTCGGTGTCGAGCTCGATCAACTGAAAGCGGTCGCTCCGGGAGAGATCGACCTCGTCAGCACCGACCGCACCGACCTCAAGTGGGTCGTCTCGTTCTCCAGCGACACGCGGCCGGCGACGTACGTGCTGTGGGACCGAAAGGCGAAGCAGGCCACGCCCCTTGGCGCCGCGTTTCCAAAGCTCGATCCCGCGACGCTCGCCTCGATGAACCCGGTGACGATTCCCACGCGCGACGGGCTGACGTTGCAGGGCTTCCTCACGCTGCCGAACGGCGTGCCTCCGACGAAGCTGCCGCTGGTGCTGCTCGTGCACGGCGGCCCTTGGTGGAGAGACCGCTTCGGCTTTCATCCGCAGGCGCAGCTGCTCGCCAATCGCGGCGCGGCCGTGTTGCAGGTGAACTACCGGGGCTCCACCGGCTACGGAAAACGCTTCGTCAACGCGAGCAACCGGCAGTGGGGGCTCGCGATGCAGGACGACCTGAGCGACGCGGTCTCGTGGGCCGTGAAAGAAGGCGTCGCTGATGCCTCGCGCGTCGCCATCATGGGCCAGAGCTACGGTGGCTACGCGACGTTGATGGGGCTCGCGAAGACGCCTGAGCAGTTCCGCTGCGGCGTCGACCTCGTCGGGCCGGCGAACCTCTTCACGCTGCTGGCAGCGATTCCGCCGTGGTGGAAGTCGGCCGAGGCGACGTTCTTCCGCCGCGTGGGCAACCCGAGTGACCCGAAAGACAAGGAGCTGCTCACCGCCGCATCACCGTCGTTCATCGCCGACCGGATTACGGCGCCGCTCCTCATCGGCCAGGGCCAGAACGACCCGCGCGTGAAGCCGTCGGAGTCGGAGCAGATCGTGAGCGCCATGCGCGGCGCCAAAGGCACCGTCACGTACGTCGTCTACTCCGACGAAGGGCACGGGCTGGCGCGCCCCGAGAACCGCATCGACTTCGCCGCGCGCACCGAGCAGTTCCTCTCGACGTGCCTCGGGCTGAAGAAGGAATCGACCGCTCCGCCGGCAGGCTCGAGCGCCGCCGTGCGCTGAGCACACACCTCGCGTGTCATCGTGTCACCCGCTGTGTCCTCGTTTTCGCGCGCGGCATACCCATACCACATGCACGTTCGTCTGCTGCTGATGGCCCTCATGGTGACGGCCTGCCCGACACCGGTGTCCGCGCCCGACGCTGGAACACCGGAGCCACTGGACGCTGGCGAGCAACCGGTGGACGCGAGCGTTGCGTTCGACGCGGGGGTGATGGTCGATGCCGGCGTCCTCATCGACGCGGGCCTCATCGTGGACGCAGGCGTCATCGAAACGAGCCCATGTGAGCCCATCTCGCAGCAGCCCATCTGCTCCGACGGCTATTGCTGGGTGAACCCGTTCCCCTTCGCGATGCAGCTCAACGATGTGCTGGTCGATGGCTGTCACGCCTGGGCCGCGGGCGTCGGAGGCACGCTGCTCGAGCGCACCGACGGCGGCTGGCTTCCGCATCGCATGCCGACGAGTGAGACGTTCACCTCGTTCGCGGCGTTCGCTCCAGATGACGCGTGGCTCGTCGGCGGCAGCGCCACCCTCTTCCACTTCGATGGCCGCTCGTGGACGTACGTGCGCGGCAACACCTCGTCAGCGACGTGGAGCGCGGCCTGGGCGCCTTCCCGCGGCGTCGTCTTCATCGCCGGCACCGACGGTCTTCACCGCTTCGAGAACGGCAGACTCACCACCGTCTTCGCGCCGCCGCGGACGACCTTCACGGGCATCACGGGCACGAGCGAGACGAACCTGCGAGCCGTCGGCCAGGAGACCATTCCCAACATCGACCGGCCCGCCGTCGTCTACGCCTTCGATGGCCGCACGTGGACGAGGGAGCAGTCACTCACGATGGTGGGCTTCAACCGCGCCATCACCGCCGGCGGCACCGTCTACGCGGCGGGCAAGTTGAACGGCCACGGCCCCGACTACGGGTACGTCGCGCAGCTGTTTCCTTCGCGAGCGCCGCTCTCGTTCACGCCACGGGCGACGGAGTTCTTCGACCTCGCGGCGCGCTCACCGACTGATGTGCTGGTCGTGGGTCGCGGCTTCTCTGACAGCGTGCTGCAGTTCGACGGCACCACGTACCGGAGCGTGATGAATGCGCCCAACGCCGCGTTCTCGGGTGTTGGCCTCGGCGCGCGTGATGCGTTCGTCGTCGGAGACCGGTTGGGCCGGGTGAGCAACGGCGCGTTCATCGCCGAGAGCCGCGACCATGGAGACGCCGTGCGCAGCGTGCTCGCGTTCGCGAATGGAGACGTGTGGCTCTCGGGCGGACGACGCTCGCGACAGGGCGGGCCGTTCGTCGCCACCGCACCGTCGTCGGTCTGGCTTGGGAAAGTGGTCGGCACCGACAGCAGCAACCTCTTCGCGACCAACACCAACGAGCTGTGGCACTTCGACGGCATCGCCTGGGCGCGCGCGCCGAACGCTCCAGCGCAGGTCCGAGAGGTCGCGGTCTCGTCGAGCGGCGAAGTCTGGGCCTGGGGCCTGGAGCTCTGGCGCAAGACGTCAGCCGGTTGGCAGCAGGTCATGTTGCCGTTCGGGTTGACCCTGCAAGAGGTTTGGCCGCTGCCGAGCGGCGCAGTCATCACCGGGTACACGCGCTCGACGGGCTATTCGGTGTGGGTGACTGATGGAACGACCTTCACTGAGCGCCGGGCGGCGAACGTCAGCTTCGTGCGCGGCGACGTGAACGACCTCTACGGCGTGACAACCACGGGCGAGGTGCTGCATCACGACGGCAACGCGTGGAGTCTGCCCCTCGAGCTCGAGGCGACGTTCGACCTCACCGACCTCGCCGTGCAGGGCTCGAAGGTCGTCATCGTCGGCCGCAACGGCCAGGTCGGCGAGTGGACCGGCATGCGCTTCGCGATTCGCTCCATCGGCAGCAACGTGAACCTGTCGAGCGTCTCCATCGACTCGCTCGGCCGCACGTGGCTGGGCGGAGAAGGCGGCGCGGTGCTGATGAAGCCGTGAGGCTCACTCCACCCGACGCGGAGGCAACGACAAGTCGTCGAAGCACCAGGTGTCATCTGTCTCCGCGTCCTGCGCGCAGGTGAGCCCGTCACCCGGTGCGAACGCGTCCCACCGCCCGCTCAACGTCACGCCGGGGAAGAAGCCACCGTTCACGCCATCTCGCTCCCAGCAGAACAACGCGCCGCTCACCCCGTGCGCACAGCGTCGTGTTCCCGTGAGAACGCGATCGACCTCGAACGGAACCGGCTCGTCGCGCCACGTCACCGCTCCGGAGTACGGGAGCGCCCCGCGTTGCAGCTTGCCTTCGACGACGATGAACACCTCGTTGGCCCAGATGGCCACCGGCCCCGTCACGCCGAGGTCGATGACCTGTGCGCCACGCTGGGAATGCAGCGGCGACGGTGAGCAGCGCTGGTGCCCATCGACTGTCTCGAGACACGTCCCCTCGAACAGCCCCATCGAGAACGAGCGCCAGGTGCCGTCGATGCGCGAGACGCGCGTGGGATGAACGAAGGTGTTCTGCCAGACCCAGAGCGAGCCATCGGACTTGAGCGCGATGGGCAGGCTGAAGCCGAGCGCGGTCTCGCTCCAGTCGGTGTCGGGTGACACCTTCGTCGGCTTCCACCCTGCGTGACGGCCCCAGCACCACAGCGTGCCGTCGGCTCTCACGCCGCAGGTGTCGCGCGGTCCAGCCGTGACGGCGCGCCAACGGCCAGTGTGAACGAACGCCGTCGCGCGTGGGCTCGCCGTTCCATCACCGACGGTGCCGTCGTGGTTCTTGCCGAAGCACGACAACACGCCTTCGGGAGCGAGCCGGCACACCGTGTCTCCAGCGCCCGAGAGCTGACTGTGGCGCCTGACGACGGGAGGTGCTTGCGCAGGCTCGACAGGCAACACGTCCATCGGCGCGACGAGGTCTGACCTTCCGCACGCGAGCAACACCACGAACCCGAATCTCCACATGCTGAGGCGCGGTTCCACGGAGCGTGCCAGTTCCGCTGCCCGTGAAATCGAGGTGGCGGGTGTCGCTTCGCTCCGACAACTGCAGGCAGGCGCCGACACTTGGGTATGGTGCGCCCGTGCGCGTCTCGCCGCTCAGCGACAAACACGTGAACGAGCTGAACCAGGCCGTCGACCGCGCGCTCGCGCAGTGGCTGACGGGCACCGTGCCGACCGAGCCGCTCGACGTCGTGCGTGCGCTCGAGCGGGTGCTCCTCTTCCTCAAGCAGAACGGTGACGCCTCGGCGCAGGGCCGCCACGTCGCCTCGCTCGCGTTCGCCTTCGGCCACCAGCTCGTCCGCACCGGGCAGTGGACCTGGAAGAGCGTGTCGGAAGACGACAGCGTGAACCCTTCCATCGTGCGTGACGACGGCCGCGCGTGCCTCGTCGTCGACACGGTGACGGCGATGGTGACGAAGACGTGTTCGCTGGGCCTCGTCGAGCTGTTCCGCGGGCTGGGAGACGGCGCCGCCATCGACGCCCCGGGCGTGCTGCTGGTGAGCGGGCCAGCCTCGACCGATGCGGTGCAGCGCCTCGAGCGTGACGTGTTCGCGAGGCTCGAGCAGGTTCGCAAGGCGCTGCGCATGTGGGGCAGCCCCGAAGAGCTCGAGGCGGTGGCGAAGCACTTCACGCACGTGCTCCTGGCCGCGAGAAACCCGCAGTGGACGTTCGAGCAGACGCACGAGCTCTGGGTCGCTCAGGGCGCGCCGTTCGCCGGAGACGCGGAAGAGCACGCCGAGATGCGCAGCCGGCTGTGGGCCGAGCACGTCGAGCAGGCGCGCTCGCAGGTGACCATGGGCTACGTCTCGGTCTGGGCTGCGCTGTCACGCGACCCCGAGCGCGAGGTGCTGCTCACCCCGTGGATCGAGACGCTCCTCGACGCGCCGATGATGGGTGGCACGCCTGACCGGCTGAACGCCGTGTTGTTCGCGCTCATCGGCTTCGTCGCGAAAGACCCGCAGGCCTACGTCACGCACCTCGGGCTCGAACGCGAGCGCACCGGCGGTCACTCCCTGCGTCCGCTCTACGTGGTCGCGCCACACGGGCCGAGCGAGGTGCACCTGCCCTACCTGCGAAAGTTCACCACGTGGGAAGCGGTGTCGAACGGCATCGCGCGCGTGGTGGCGTCGCTGAACCAGCGCCCGGTGTCGCTACAGCTTCGCGAACTCGACCGTCGCGAATGAGGTGAGGAACTGCTCGAGCGGCATGGTGAAGATGCCGTCGTCACGTCCATCGCGGCCGGGCTCTCGCTCGCCCCACGGGTTTCGGAGCGTCACGAACTGCTTGCCGCCCTTCTCCTCGACGCCGAGCAACGTGTACGCGTGGTCGGCGACGATGCCCTGCTCGCTCGGGTCCCACGGCTTGCTCAGGGCGACGACGGCCGCTCCCGAAGCACAGACGGCCTTGAGCTTCTTGAAGATGGCGGCACCACCGAACGCGTCGTCGACGGGGAAGAAGTCGGGCTTCGCGCCGGTCAGCGCCTCGAGCGCGGTGGCCGACATGCCGCCTTCGATGGCGTCGAACCCGCCCTTCCACGAGGCGTAGGCCTTCTCGAAGATGAGCGGCCACAGCTCCTTCGTCGAGCGCGCGGCGGCGTACTCGAGCTGGCCTGCTCGCGCGGCGAACGTGCCGTCGATGGTCACCTTCACGGGCGTCGGCTTCGTCGCGTTGCCTTTGCGCTCGTAGAACGTGACCGTGTACGTGCCGTCGCGGTTGGTGGTGATGGCTTTGGCGAGCAGCTCGGGCTTCGTCTTCGCGACCGAGGCGAGCGCCGAGATGAAGTAGCAGTCACCCACCTGCCCCTGCAGCGCGTCGTCCATGCCGAAGCCGTCGACCGTCAGCTGGCCGGGCTTCGCTTCCCACGAGACGCGGCCTGACTTCTCGGAGTCGGGCGTGAGCTTCGGCTGCTTGCGCGGAGAGGCGAGGCCGGTGTCGCCCGCAATCTCGGCGAAGGTCACCATCTCGTTCTTCACGAAGGCGAGCAGCTTGGCGTGGGCGGCCGGGTCGAACTTCTTCGCGTCGAGCCCGACGAAGCCCGACAGGTAGTGCGCCTCGACCTGCTTGAACTCGCCGTCCTTCGCGTCGCGCAGAATGGCGGTGGCCTCCTGCTTCGTCACCTTGCCGTCGGCAAGCGTCTTCTCGAGCTTGGCTTTGTAGCGGTCACCCTGAGCGAGGATCTTCGAACCCATAGGCGTCCACCTTCTCATGGGGCGCCGCTGCCTGCCACCTGGCGGCTGATCAGCCCGGCTCGATGAGCTCCATCGTGCGCCACTTGCCCGAGCGGAACCGCAGCAGCAGCACGAGCGCGAGCAGCCCGATGTAGATGACGAGCCACACCATCGCGCCAATCTCACCACCGCCGAACGAGCGCACCGTGAACCAGGCGCCGGGCACGAAGACGAGCCACGCGATGAGCAGCCGCACCACCAGCGGGTAGAGCGTGTCACCCGCAGCGCGCAGACACTCGGCCAGTGACGTCGCCGTCGCGTCGAACACCTGCCACGCGGCGCTCACCATCAGCATGCGCACCCCGAACTCCATCACCGCGGCCCCGTCTTCGCCGCGCGCGAAGGGAATGAGCAGCACGCCGGGAATCAGCAGGTACGTCAGGCCCGCCAGCGTCATCCACACCATCGCGGTGCCCGCGGTGAGCTTCACGATGTGCGGGACGTCGTCCTTGCGGTTCGAGCCGATGGCCTGACCGACGAGCACCGCGCCAGCGCTCGCGAGCCCGAACGACGGCATGAACGAGACGGAGTTCAGCGCGATGACGCTGTTGAGCGCCGCGACCGCCGGAGTGCCCAGCCCCGCCACCACGACGTTCACGAAGAAGACGAAAGCGAGGAACTCGAAGAGCCAGTTGAAGCCCGACGGCAGGCCGAAGCGCAGCATGCGCGAGAACTCCGGCCACGACAGCTTCGGCATGGGCAGGCCTTTGCCCTCGCGCAGGAAGAAGACGAAGAACCCGAGGAAGGCGAGCGCGGTCGAGATGCTGCTCGCCAGCGCCGCGCCCATCACGCCCAGCTTCGGAATCGGGCCAGCGCCGTTGATGAGCAGGTAGTTCAGAACGACGTTGGCCCCCATGGCGAACAGGTTCGTCACCATGCCCGGCAGCGTTCGGCCCAGCCCGCCGTAGTAGTTCGCGAGCGCCTCGATGGCGATGCCCGCGCCGCCCGAGAGAATGCGCCAGAAGAGGTACGTCTCCATCAGCGCCTTCACGTTCGCCTCGTACGGCAGCAGCGAGATGACGGGGCCGAAGAACGGAATCGAGGCGAAGCAGACGACCTGCGTGACGCCCGCGACGACGAGGCCGTACCAGCCGTAGCGGCGCGCGCTCGCGACGTCTCCGCGGCCGAAGAGCTGCGACGAGAAGCTCGAGACGATGAAGGTGATGCCCATCGGCAAGATGAGCAGCGAGAACGCGTTCGTCGCACCGGTCGAGGTCGCCGCCAGCGCTGCAGCGCCGAGGTGCGCCACCATGATGGCGTCAGAGAGGCCCACCACCGTCTGCGACGCGCGCGACAGCACGATGGGGAACGCCAGACGCAACAGCGTCATCAGCGTCGCGCGTTGGGGTGCTGCAGAACCGTCGGACATGGGCGGGGGCTCGGGCGTGCGCCTTACGCCGCACGACGACGCACGTCACGCAGCCTGACGCCCGTCCGACCAGACCTGGGCAGCCTCACTTCTTCTTCGCGGGACGAAGTGCCTCTCCCGCGCGCGCCTTGAGGCCCTTCACGCTCAGCTCGGCGATGGGGCTCTCGGCGAGCGCCTCGACCTTCGCGGGATCTCTCGCGACGAACGCCGAGTCCTGCACCGACTTCGTCCCTGCCGCCTGCTCACCCGCGGGAGGTCCACCCCACCGGCCGTACACGGGGCTCTTGCACTCGACCTTGCCCTTCCACGGGTAGCGAATCGCGTAGCGGGCCTGGAAGTTGTTCATCGAGTCAGGCCGGCTGCCCTGCTCGAGCGCCTTTCCGTCCGTGAGGAACTCGCGCCCACCCACGATGGCCGGTGCCGCCTTGAAGACGAGGTCTTCGCCGAGCGACGTCTTGTCGTAGCGCGCGTGCAGCCGCGTGAGCACGAACTGGCGCTCGGGCTTCCACTGGTCCTCCTCGGACTGCTTCGTCGCCATGACGTCGGCGCCGAGCGTCGCGAAGTCGGCCTGCGAGAGCGGAGAGGTCGGGCACGGGTCACAGCTCGTCGCCTGCCACGCGTACTCGGTGATGACCGCCTTCGGGTTCTTCGCGAGCGTGCGGTCGAAGAGCGAGACGTAGAAGAAGGGGAACTCCGACTTCGCCGACGGCGCGAGGTCGATGTTGGTGGGAATCGTCACGTTCGGCAGGTTGGCCAACTCGTAGCGCTGGTTGCGCGCGAGCACGTGCACGATGAGGTCCTGCTTCTCTTTCGCGTTGATGAGGCCGAGGCGAACCGGCAGCTCGAACTTGTCGGTGTCGTAGTGGAAGCGCAGCGGCGACAGCTTCGCCATGCCCTTCTCGAACGTGACCTTCTTCGAGTTCACCTTCGCCACGAAGAACTTGAGGCCCTGCTGCACGTACGGGCGGAAGAGGGGCTCGGCGCCTTCGGGAATCTTGTACTTGTTCTGTTTGAGCCACAGCTCGAGCGCGAGCGCGTCTTTCGCCGAGAGAATGACGACGTCGTACTCCCCCACCTCGAAGCGCGCTTCGACCTTCACCAGCGCGCCGATGCCGCCGCCGCCCTCCCTGCGCACCGCTCCGCCCGACTTCTGCACCATGCGGTCTTCTTCTTCGTAGGTGGGCTCGATCCAGCAGGGGTCCTGCTCCCAGTACTCGACGAGCCGGGGCGCCGAGAGCGTGTCGATGCGGGCGAAGACTTCCCGCGGCAGCGTCTTCACCTGCTCCTTCTTCAGCACCACCGGCACCGGAATCACCATGGCGAAGTCTTCGGGCGGGCCCTGGTAGTTGTTCTGCATCGACAGCACCGTGCGGGTGCCTTCGCGCATCAGCACGACCTGCGTGGCGTTGTTGAACAGCTCGGCCCCACCACCTGCGACGTAGAAGCCGCAGAAGGCAGAGGCAGCGAACGGCGCGAGACAGAGCGCAGCGACGACGAGACGTTTCATGGTTCCCCCTGGAAGTGTTCTGCGTTCAAGGCTCGTACGTCACGAGCCGGTATTCGATGGTGATGCGCCGGATTTCACGCGTCACGGTCACCGTGGCGCCATCGACGACGCCCACGAGCTTCACGCTGAAGTTCTCGGGCACCTCGCCATAGCCACCGTCGGTCGGGTTCGGCTCCCAGCCCGCCGGCGGCGCGCCCTCCAGCTTCCACTGCGCATTCCCCTGCATCAGCTCGACGAGCTGCCGGGTGAGGAACGACGCGCGGTGCTCGGTCTGCGTCACGTAGACGAGCTGAAAGTCGAAGACGTCGCGCTCGATGTCGACGTTCTCTCTGGGCAGGAAGAGGCCCAGCTGCAGCGTCGAGAGCGAGGCGGGGTTCGTGTACAGGCGCCCCAGCGTCTCACCGTCGACGGGCAGCTCGATGCTGGCCACTGCGCCCGTCGGCGTCTCGTCGGTACGGAAGTGGAAGAGGTCGAACGTGCCCTCGAGGCCACCGTCGGCGGGCGTCTCGGTGACGTGGTGCTTCGCGAACAGCTCGCGGGTACGCGCAGTCCAGTCGGCCTTGCCCTTCAAGGTGCGCTGCAGGCGCGCGACGCCCGACTTCACCGTCGTGCCGCGGTACTCGGGGTAGATGGTGAGGACCACGGTGCGCAGGTCGGTCGAGAACTTCTTCGGCTCCTTCGCGACGGGAGCGCCGGCGTCGACGACGGGCTTCGCTCCACACTTCGAGCACCCGGCGAACACGACGAGCGCCGAGGCGACGAGCCACCTCATGCGCGCTTCACCGCGTCACGCCACTTGCCCAGGTGCTGCGCGCGCTCTTCGGTCGACATCTTCGGCTTGAAGACCTTGTCGGCCTTCCACGCCTTGCGAATGTCGTCGGGGCTCTTCCAGAAGCCGACGCCGAGGCCACCGAGGAAGGCGGCGCCCAGCGCGGTCGTCTCGACGTTCCTGGGCCGCACCACGTTCGTGCCCAGCACGTCGGCCTGGTACTGCATGAGCAGGTCGTTCCGCACCGCGCCGCCGTCGACCTTGAACGCGGGAATCGCGCGGCCCGAGTCGAGCTTCATCGCCTCGGCGAGGTCTTGAATCTGCAACGAGATGCCCTCGAGCACCGCGCGCGCGAGGTGGCCCTTGGTGGTGCTGCGGTCGATGCCCGCGAAGAGGCCGCGCGCGTCGGGCCGCCAGTGTGGAGCGCCCAGCCCCGCGAGCGCAGGCACGAAGACCACCGCGCCGCTCGACTTCACCGTCTTCGCCAGCGCCTCGACGTCGCTCGCCTTCTTGATGAGGCCCAGGCCGTCACGCAGCCACTGCACCGCCGCGCCCGCGATGAACGAGCTGCCCTCGAGCGCGTAGGTGGTGGTGTCTCCCAGCTTCCACGCGACGGTCGAGAGCAGGCCCGCCTTCGACTGCACGGGAGCCGTGCCCACGTTCATCAACAGGAACGCGCCGGTGCCGTACGTGCACTTCGACTCTCCGGGGTCGAAGCAGGCCTGACCGAAGAGGGCCGCCTGCTGGTCGCCCGCGATGCCGCTCACGGGAATGCCGTCGGGCAACGACTTCATGCCGCGCGTGACGCCGTACAGCTCGGCCGAGCCTGCGATGCGCGGGAGCACCGACTTCGGCACGTCGAGCATCGCCAGCATTCCTTCGTCCCACGCCAGCGTCTCGAGGTTCATCAGCATCGTGCGCGACGCGTTCGACACATCGGTCACGTGCACCGCTCCGCCCGTCATCTTGAAGACGAGCCAGGTGTCGATGGTGCCGAACTTGAGCTCGTTGCGCTCGGCCATCAGGCGCGCGTCCTTCACGTGGTCGAGCAGCCACTTGAGCTTGGTGCCCGAGAAGTACGGGTCGAGCACGAGGCCCGTCGTCTGCCGCACGCGCGCCTCTTCGCCCTTCGCCTTCAGCTCCTGACACAGCTCGCTGGTGCGGCGGTCCTGCCAGACGATGGCGCGGTGCACGGGCTTGCCGGCGTTGGTCCACAGGCCCGTCGTCTCGCGCTGGTTGGTGATGCCGATGGCGGCGATGGCGGTGCCCTTCGCCTTCGCCTGCTTGAGCGCGCGTGCGATGCAGAGCTCGGTCGTGTCCCAGATCTCCTTCAGGTCGTGCTCGACGAGGCCGGCCTTCGGGAAGTGCTGGGTGAACTCCTGCTGGCCGATGCCGCGAACGTTGAGCTTCGAGTCGAGCAGCACGGCGCGCGTGCTGGTGGTTCCCTGGTCGACGGCGAGGACGTAGCGGGTCGAAGGCATGGTGCAGAACTCCGAGGCGAGTTGACGGCGCGCAGCATCGGGCAGAGCACGCCGCTTCGCACGTGTTCTGGTTGGCGCGTGGTTCAGCTACGGTGCCCAACGCCCGATGCCACGCATTCCTTCGAACTCGCACCTCACGCTGGTGCCGAACACGCCGGAGCTCGACGACGAGCCGAAGCCGCCGGTGCCCGTGCAGTCGATGCCGACGAAGCTGCGCGCGAAGGCCCGCTGGGTCGACCAGACGTTCGGCAACGGAGACGGCACGCTCAGCAAGCGCGAGCTCACGGCCTACAAGCGCGCGTACGGCAGCGACGCGGGTCACACGGCGACCATCGCAGCCCTCGAGAAGCAGCTCGAGCTGGGCAACGCACCCATCGCACGGCCCGCGCGCACCGTGGTGGCGCCGGCGACGGTGAGCCGCTCCTCCGAGGCGATTGCACGCTCGCTGGTGAAGCCGGGCGGTCGTGGAACACAGGCCGACGTCGACGCGGTGGTGGGCGAGCTGAAGAAGTTGCCGCCAGTTCTGCTCGAGCGCGCGTCACGGTCGGGCGTGCAGGTCGTCGCGTGCCGTGACTCCATCACCGACCATCTCACGGCACTGCGCGGGGTGACGCCGCGTGGCTGGCCGCCCGGCAGCACGTGGGACAGGGTGCCCGGCGTCTACGACCCGGCCTCGATGACGGTGGTGATGGCAACCCACGACGGCGCGCGAGGAGAACGCGAGCTGCCCGACCCCGGCTACGGCCACGGCAGCTTCAATGCGCTGTTCCACGAGTTTGGCCACGCGCTCGACGGCACCAACGCGCTCGGCCACGACTCACGCAGCCCGCTCTTCCGCCAGGCGTACACGAACGACCTGCCCGCGCTCCGCCGCGAGAACCAGACCTACCTGCTGCAACCGGGCGACGCAGGCCCTGAAGAGGCGTACGCCGAGATGGCGGCGCGTTTCTGGTCGAAGGACCCGACGATGGGCGCGAAGTTTCCCTTCCTGCACGACTTCTTCGAGGCCCGCGCGACCGAGCTGGGAGCTCCGGCATGACGACTCCCAGCATCGGCTCGGCGCACATGCTGCCCGACGGAACCATCGAGCTGCTCCTGCGCGCCGAAGGCCCCGGCGGCATGCGCGGTGACGCGAAGTTCACCTACCCGCCGAGCGACCCGCAGTACCAGATGGTGCTCAAGCACGTCGGTGGCCTCGAGCCGGGAGCGACGAAGAGCGTCCCTCCCTGGCCCGAGAAGTAGTCAGTCGTTCAGGGCTTCCACGCTTCGACGAAGTTGCCCGACGACTTCACAGCCAGCTTCACCTGCCCGCTCGTCACGCTCACCGTCAGCAGCGGCCCCTTTCGTTTCGTGCGCGTGATGATGGTCGCTGGAGCCACGCGCTGGCCGAACTCGAAGAGCTCCTGCTGAAACGCGGCGAGCTCCTGCTGCGCTGACTTCGACCGCTTGTCGAACGTTCGCTCGAGGGTGGCCATGGTCAGGGCTCCGAGAGGAACGAGGCGATGTCTTTCACCGTCTGCTTGAGCGCCTCGAACGTCGAGCGCTTCGTGTCGACCTTCACGTCGGCCTTGTCCCAGCTGTCGAAGGCCTTCGCGTCGGAGGCAGTGAGGTAGACGGTGTTCTCTCCGATGACGCGAGGCTGGTTGTAGGTGGGCGTCTCGACCGAGTTCGCGTCGACGTGCGCCACGCTGCTCAGCGAACCGAAGCCAACCGTTCCATTGCTGCCGACGACGTTCCTGTCTCCCATGTGCGTGCTCCAGTGGTGCTGCGGGGTGAGCGCGCGCCAGGAGCAGCGATGGAGCCAGCCGAAAACCCTCGACGTCTCTCGACACGACGAGGCCCCGCCATCCCTCACGTCGGACGACGAGGCCTCGATGGTTCAGCCCGGTGGATCAGCTCACTTGTAGACGAGCGAGGTCTGCACGCCGTACTGCTTCGCCTTCTCTTCGGCGGGGAACGGCAGGTTCTTCAGGTCGAGGCCCATGCGCGGCGCGTAGTTCTTGATGGCCACCGTGCCGCCCTCTTTGTTGATGCCGAACATGCCGCGAATGTCGTTCATCACGGTCTTCTTCGCCGTCACCGACGACGAGTCGGCCGCCTGCAAATCGACCAGCGCGACGGGCACCTTCGGGTCCATCACGACGTTGCCCTTCATCTCGTAGCCGTAGTCGTCGACGAGGCCGGGGCTCACGTTCACGACGATGTAGCTGGGGTTCGGGCCGAACTTGCCCGCGAAGAAGCCGGCCTCGGGCTTGTCGTTCCCGAAGAGCGTGGCGTTCATGTAGAAGAGGTTGTTGTTGATGCGCAGCTTCGGCATGCGCGCCTCTGGCCAGTCGTGCTGCATGGCGCCGCCCGGGTTGTACGCGAACAGGTTGTTCTCGATGTTCAGCTCGGTGCAGCAGTCCTTGTGCCAGAGCGTGAGCGCGCCGACGTCGCTCGAGGTCGGGTCGGGGTTGAAGGGCCAGTTCAAGATGACCGAGTTGTTCTTGAAGTTGATCGCCTTGGTCTTGTTGCCTTTGTACAGCGCAGGGAAAAACTTCAGCGGGATGATGTTGTTGAGGAAGAAGTTGTTCTGCACGTCGACCACCGTCTCGTTCGACATGGGCGAGTGGTAGACCTCGAACGCCCGCTGCGCCCCGTTCAGGAAGACGTTGTCCGAGATGACGAGGTGCTGCACGACGACTTGCTTGAGCGCGAGCAGCGGAATCGTGCGCGAGGTGCCCTTGAGCAGGCTGTTGGTCTTCGCGTCGTATTTGTTCGAGGGCGCGGCGTCGAAGATGAAGCCCGACAGCACGAGCTCGTTGAACATCGTCTTGTTGCCGCCGAAGTTGAAGAACGCATCAGGGCGGCCATCGCTCGAGATGATCTCAGTCGGGCACTGGAACGGGTCACGCGTCTTCCAGTCAGGGCACCAGCCACCGAGGATGTGCAGCTTCGCCTTCGAGCCGTCGAGCCCGTTGCCGAAGCCAAAGAGCCCCGCCTCCTGCCCCTGCGCCATGTAGATGCGCACTTCGTTGGAGGTGCCGTTCACCAGCTCGGCCGCCTTGGGAATGGCCTTGCCCATCTTCGCGAACCAGAACGTCGTCTTGTCGTCGACGAGCTTCTCGGCGGCCTTGTGCGCGTCGCTGTCTCGCGCCGCCACGTAGATGGTGAAGGTCTCGGCGAACGAAGGCGCAGCAGCCAACAGCAGCGCGGCAGACAGCCAGAAGGAACGAATCGTCATGCGGTGAAGCCCCCTGTGAAAGAAGGCCCGCATGAGACGCCCGTCCTCGCTCTGGCCGAAGCGAAATCGTCAGGGCATGGGAGTCAGAAACCTGACGCTCATCAACCGCTACTGAATGAGCGGCTCGCAGAAGCCGCCGAAGCACAGCAGGGAGCAGCACTCACCGCCGCCCGTGCAGCGCTGCCCGAGCGCGCGACAGACACCACCGTCTCCGAGGTCGATGACGCCAGCATCGATGGTGACGACCTGCGAGCAGGTGCCGTTGGTGCAGGTGCCCGCGCAGCATGGCGTCGCCGCGTTGCAGGTCGCTCCGGGCGCGGCGCAGGGGGTGGTGCAGAAGGTGTTGGCGCCCATGGCCGTGCACTGACCGCGGCAGCAGTTGCCAGCGCCGCCATCGGGAGCGCACGCCGCGCCGGTGCCTCGACAGGTGTCGGCGCCGAAGACACAGCGCGGGCGCGGCATCACGTCCCTGTCGCAGACGCCGCAGCAGGTGGTGCCTCCGCCCGAGGTGCACGTCTCGCCCGTCGGCCTGCAGTTCGTCACGTTCACGCTGCACCGGCCGTTGTCACAGCGGTGGCCGCAGCAGTCGACGTTGGCGGTGCAGTTCTCGCCCGACACCTTGCAGAGCGCGCCGCCGCAGCGGCCGTTGTTGCAAGCCAGGGAGCAGCACTCGAGCGCGCGCGTGCAGGCGACGCCGTCTCCGAAGCAGGCCTGCTGACACGAGCGCTGCGTCGAGTTGGGCACGGGCTCGCACCGGGCGCTGCAACATGCGCCCGCCGTGGTGCAGGGCGCAGCGACCGGGTCACACGAGCCGCCCGACATCGGGCCGCCGCACAGGCCGCCCAGACAGCTGAGCGAGCAGCACTCCGACGGCCCACCGCACGCAGCACCAAGCGACTTGCAGACGAGCACGCCCGCGTCGTTCGCCATGAAGGGCGTGCCGCCACCCGTCGCGCCACCGCCCGTCGCCACGCCTCCACCGCTCGAGGCACCACCGCCCGTGACCGCTCCACCTGCCGACGAGCCTCCCGCGCTCGCGGAACCACCAGCGCTGCCACCATCTGCGCCATCGGGAGGAACGCCACCGCACTGACAACCAAACGAGGAGACGATGACGAGCGAGAGCACGAGCGCGTGTTTCATGGAGCGCGAGCATCTCCAGCGGCGCGCGGGCCGTCACGCTTCGGGCGCAAGAAAGCGCGAACATGGTTGTCAGGCGAGACTGACAGTCAGCGCTTCACCTCGAGGCGCTCGGGCTGGCGATGACGTCGTTCATTCCAACGACCCGCACCTCTTCCGGCATCGCGGACGACGATGGCACGACGCCAGTTCGCGGCGGCAGAGCGCGCAGCTGGCTGGCCGCCTCGAACGCGACGAGCACAGGCATCTGGCAGTTCATCAACACGAGGTCGACGGCCTCTCACGGTGAAAGCGGGGAGACGCGCGTCATCGACCGAAGACCACGCCACCATCGGTGAACGTGACGGTGGTGAAGAGCGCCAGCTTGAGGCGGCCGCGGTGGTACGGGTCGTTCGCCGTCAGCGTCGCGTTCTGCACGAAGACATCGGTGATGCGGAAGCGCTTCACCAGCGAGGCCACGGTGCCGAAGTACATGCGGTAGTCGGCGACGACGACCTGCTCGAAGTGCGGCAACAGCATGGGCCCGAGCGGGTTGCCGAAGGAGTTCTTCACCAGCAACGCGCGCCGCCCGTTCTTCACGTTCGTCTTCGCGGCCATCAGCGCGGTGTCTCCGCCCATGAAGACGAGGTAGCCCTCGGCCTTCTCGTCGAGGAACCGGCGCTTCTGCGGCACGTCGTACTTCGCGCCCGCGTAGGCGACGGACTGGTACTCGACGGGCGGCGTGGGGAACTCGGTGACGTCGGGCGTGCGCTCGAGCTGCGGGTCCTGCGTCATGCGGAAGAGCGAGCCCAGCGTCGGCGTCGGCATGGGCTTGAACGAGAACGCCTCCCACGGGAGCGGCTCGAGCTCGGCGGCCTCCATCATCGCGCGGTAGCCGTACCAGGCGCCGCGCGCGGTCCAGTGGTGGTCGGTGCGGTAGTAGAGCGCCTCGTCGGTGTGCTGGCCGAGCGCGCCCGCGACGTCGACCCACTTCACCGAAGGCGGGAGCGCCGCTCGCATCACCTCGAGGTTGTGCAGCTCATCGGCGCTGCGGTCTCTGTGGGACGGGGGCAGGTAGAATGCGCCCGCGCCCGGAACCATCACGGCGTAGACGCGCGCTTTCGGAAACGCCTCGCCGTACGTCGCGAGCACCTTCGCGAAGCCGCGCGCCGTGTCGTCGGTGGCCGAGAGCAGCATCATTCCGCGGCCGTTCTGAATCAGCACCCCGCCCTTCTCGGTCGCCGGAGCTTCGACGAACGTCTCGGTGCCGGCGTCCTCCTCGGCGGTGACGAAGAGGCCCGCGTCCTCATCCTCGGCCTCGACGCCTGCGTCTTCTTCGAGCAGGAAATCGACCTCGACCGCCGCGTCAGGGACCTCGACGGGCTGCGGCGTCCACGCCTGCGGGTCCTCCATGCCGCCGAGCGCACCGCCCTTCGACGCGTACACCGTCGACTCGCGACGCACGCCGAAGCGCGAACGCACACCGAAGGTGAACGAGACGAACGACTCGCGCAGCGGAAAGTGGTCGGCGACGTAGAGGTCGAGGTCGTGCGTGTAGCGGCCCTCGCGCAGCTCGGTGAACGAGAAGGTCGGCAGCTTCGCGAGCGCGCGCGCCTCGATCTGCGAGACGGTCTTGCCCTCGGGCGCGACGAAGAACCACACACCGAACACCACCAGCAGCACCGGCACCACCAACGCGCTGAAGACGAGCGAGGGGCGCACGGGTCAGAACCGGTAATAGAGGAAAGGGTTGTAGCTCTTGCCCACGAGCATCGCGGTCGCGAGCAGGGTGAGCAGCGCCGTCACCAGCCCGCGCGCCACGAGCACGAAGGCCGGCCGCGGCTGGTGCGTGTCGGGGAAGAGCACGCGCTCGACCGGCAGACACAGCGTCAACGCGAGCATGAGCCAGAACACGTGCGTGACGACGAGCTGCACCGAGTCGGGCCCGACGAGCGGCGCTGCCGACGCTCCGAACGCGAGCGAGAGGAACGTGCCCAGCTTGCCGAGCTCGGTGAAATAGAAGAACGCCCAGCCCACCATCACGAGGAAGACGAGCCACACGTGCTGCACGAGCCGAGGCAGGCGCTCGAGCAGCCGCGCGAGGAAGAGGCGCTCCATCGCGATGAGCACGCCGTAGTACAGGCCCCACAACACGAAGTTCCAGCTCGGGCCGTGCCACAAGCCGGTGAGGAACCAGACGATGAAGAGGTTGCGGTACGGCCGGTGCTGCCGCCCTCCGAGGGGAATGTAGACGTAGTCGCGGAAGAAGGTGGACAGCGAGATGTGCCAGCGCCGCCAGAAGTCCGTCACCGAGCGCGCGACGTACGGGTGGTCGAAGTTCTCGAGGTAGTGGAAGCCGAACATGCGGCCCAGCCCGATGGCCATGTCGGAGTAGCCCGAGAAGTCGAAGTAGATCTGCAGCGTGAACATCGCGAGCCCGAACCAGCCGTCGAGCACCGAGAGGCCGGCGAGGTCGCCTCCGATGGTCTTCTTCACCAGCTCGCCCGCGACGTTCGCGATGGCGACCTTCTTGAAGAGCCCGAGCGCGAAGCGCAGCACGCCCGAGGCGAACAGCTCCATCGTGTGGCGCCGCGAGTCGATCTGATCAGCGATGGTCTGGTAGCGGACGATGGGGCCTGCCACGAGCTGGTGGTACAGGCTGACGAAGAGCAGGAACTTTCCCCAGCTGCGCTGCGCCTTCACCTCGCCGCGGTACACGTCGATGACGTACGAGATGGTCTGGAACGTGTAGAACGAGATGCCGACTGGCAGCGTGAACGGCGGCGGGCTGAGCGTGGTGCCGAACGTGCCGTTCACCGTCTCGACGAAGAAGCCGGCGTACTTGAAGACCGCGAGCAGCCCGAGGTTCACGCAGAGGGAGGCGACGAGCGCGCCCTTCGCTTTCGCCGTGCCGCGCCAGCGCTCGACGAGCAGGCCGATGGAGTAGTCCACCGTCGTCGAGATGAGCAGCAGCGACACCCAGACCGGCTCGCCCCACGAATAGAAGAAGAGCGAGAAGACGATGAGCAGCCAGTTGCGCCAGACCGGGTTCGACCACGCGAAGTAGAGCACCAGGTTCGCTGGCAGGAACGCGTAGAGGAAGACGAGGCTGGCGAAGACCACGCGAAGGCGAGTTCAAGCAGGTCGGCGCAGCACGTCCACTTCGCGGCAGGCTCAGGGTGGAGCCGCCAGCGCTGCGCACTGCGCGGTGACGAACTCGCGCAGCAACTGGTCGGACAAGAGGTCGACCAGCGTTCGGCGGGTCGTGAAGGTCTTCCACACGTCTGCTTCGACGGCGGTGTGCGGGGGCCAGCACGTGAGCTTCGCGAACACACCCGACTTCGCGCTCAACCCGCTGCCGACGTGAGACGCCGAGACGCGCAGGGAACAGCTGACCGGCAAGTCCGTGCCAACGACCGAAGCCGTCCAGCGTTTGGCGAGTGATTCTCCCAGCAGCTGTTGGTTGGCATCACGCAGGCCCACCATGGTGAGTGCGGTGGGCAGGCCCTCACAGGTGCTCTCGAGGGCGACCTTGTCGCTGAAGACCTGCTCCTTGCCGAAGGCATCGACGAAGGGCTCGACGTAACGGGCCCGCGCTCCCATGCGGCTCACGACACTGCGCGCCACGAACGCCAACGTGCTCTCGAGTTCGTCCGACGTCGAGTACTTGCCAGACCGGAACTCATTCTCTCCGGTTGGTCCTGAGCTGCTGCCGTTGATCACGAAGAGAGTGCCTCCATCTGGGATCTTCGGCGGGTTTCTCACGAACGGGAGCAGGGCCGGTGTGACCGTCGTCACGTGGACTTCGTAGACCGTTCGCACTGCCTTCGACGCGAGGGAGGCCTCCCAGAATTCCCTTCGCAGCGAGGTTCGGCAGTCGAACGCGATGCGTGACGTGACTGGGTACGGAGCTGGTCCTGCCAGACGTCTGCAGCGCTTCATCGAGCTCATCCAGAGCTCGGCCAGTGAGGTCGGCCATCCTGGAGGCGGGAGCGCTGTGAAGCCCTCGAACGCAGTGAAGTACAGCCTGGTCAGCACCGCATACAGCTGGCTCTCGTCCGTCACCTCGCTCGACATGAGGGCCTGACGAAGAGCGCTCACGGCCGACGAAGTCGGGTCTCCAAACGAGACGATGGCGTCGACTGGTCCGGCCGTGCCGGCGTCGACCGAGCCGGCCGCCAGCATCACGACGGTGACGAAGAGCATTCAGCCATTCTCACCCGGGTTGCCCTCGTGGTCACCGCGTCAGCCAACCGAACACGCGCTGTGCCAGCAAGCCGACGCCGATGACCAACACGAATCGGCAGCTCTGGGCCTAGCGGCAATAGCCGGTCGTCTGGCAGGTGCCCGTCGTGCACGCGATGGACTGGCAGCGCGGTACGCACACTCCCTGAGACCCCGAGCCGCCCGAGAACTCGCAGACGTAGCTGCTGCGGCAGGTCGACTGCCCCGTGCCAGGTGAACTGCACTTCTCGAGGCACACGTTGCCGACGCAGTACCCGGGCGCGATGAGCGGCAGGCCTCCACAGTCGAAGCCCTCGAGCAGACACGTCGAGGAGCAATAGCCACCGTTGGGCCAGCTGGCGCGACACACGGGAGACGCGAGCGTTCCGCCGTAGCACTGCGTGTTCATCGCGCACGGCGCTCCGGTCGGCCGCGGCGCGTCGGTGCACACGGCGTTCTGACATTGCTGATACTGCCCGCAGACCGCGCACGCGTTGCCCTGCTGGCCGCACGCCGTGTCTTCCGAGCCGACGACGCATTGGTTGTTCTGGCAGCAACCGGTTGGACAGCGTGAGGCGTTGCACGTCACCTGCGCGCCGATGGTGGCCGTGATGGTGAAGGCGCCGGCCGAGCTACCCGAGGACGAGTCGACGATGACGTACGCGGTGACGGTGCCCGCCGAGACGTTGTTCCAGAAGGCGACGTCGGCGGCTCCAGCGGCGCCGGTGTTCGCGCCCGTCACGCACTGCGAGCGGCAGCTCGACATCGACGTCGCGATGGAGATGCTCGTGTCGAGCATCGCGCCCGAAGGAGCGACCCGCACGTCGAGGCCTTGCCCTGGTCCGACCTGCACCGCGTACACGACGTCGGCGCCCATGCGGCCGAGCGACGCGCACGAGAGGCCGGCCGTGTAGTCGTTTGTGAAGCCGAAGGTGGTGCCGGTGGTCGCGACGCCGGACTGCAGCGGAAGCGGCGCTTCGCAGCGGTCGCCGGTCGTGAGCGGCTGAATGCTCCAGCTCAGGGTGAAGGCGCCGACGGTGGTGGTGGTGGAGTCGACGACCACGAAGACGTCATCGCCCGAGGTCGCGAGGTCGATGGTCTCGGCGTTGCCCGCGGTCGCCGCGTCGATGGCGTTGTCACAGGTGCGAGGAGACGCTTCGCAGCGGCTCAAGGTGCCGACGGTGGCGCTCAGCGAGACATCCCACGAAGTCGACGGCGTCACGGTGACGGAGACGCGCGCCGCCGAGCCGACCTGCAGTCGGTACACACGGTCAGGTCCACTCGCGCTCAGACAGCCGGAGCCCGAGCCATAGTCGTTGACGAAGCCAGACAAGGTTCCACTGCGCGAGCCGGGAGACGTGACGAGCACCGCCGTCGCGCACGTCTCTCCGGTGCCCGAGACGACGCCACCAGCCGAGCCGCCCGCGCTTCCGCCCGAGGAGCCGCCGGACGAGCCACCCGCAAAGGAGCCTCCACCACCCGCGACTGCTCCGCCACCGACTGCGAATCCACCCGCGAACGAGCCGCCTCCACCCGCGAACGAGCCGCCTCCGCCTGCGAACGAGCCGCCTCCACCTGCGAACGATCCGCCTCCACCTGCGAACGAGCCGCCTGCACCTGCGAACGATCCGCCACCTGCGGAGCCGCCAGCCGCTCCGCTGAGATCGCACTTCCCAAAGGCGCAGACTTCGCTCGAGCTGCACGCCTGGCACGCAGCGGCGGATTCACCACACGCGCTGGTGCTCGTCCCCGGCTGACACACCCCGCGCGAGTCGCAGCACCCGTTGCGGCAATTGGTGAGGTTGCACTCCGACGAGGTCGTTCCACCGCCTGCGGCCGTTCCACCACCCGAGCCGCCGAGGCAGCGACCGCCCTGTGAGCTGCCGTCCATCGCTTTCGGAAACGCAGAGCAACGGCCATCGCCACACGAGCCACACGCGCTTCCACGTGCGCCACATTCGGTGTCGAACACCCCGAGCTGACACGTCCCGTCGACGCAGCAGCCGTCGCAGGTGGCCGGTCCGCACGAACCACTCGAGCCTCCGCCCGTCGCAAGTCCACCGCCGGTGCCCGACGTTCCACCACCAGCGTTGAACGAGCCCTGCACGCACTGGCCGAGCTGACACGTCAAACCCGAGAGCGAGCAGTTCGAACAGACCGAGCCCGTCGAGCCGCACGCGGAAGGCTCGATGCCGCTCACGCACTGCCCCGACGAGCTGCAGCAGCCGACGCAATTTCCGGGTCCACAGCCGCCTGCCTGCACCGTCATGTTGCAGGCCGACGCCATCATCACCATCACCAGCAGGAACCCACGCATCGAAGAACTCCCGAACGCGACGCCTCGTGCGCCGTCGAGCACTGTTGGAACGAGCACCCGGAAATTGTCGCGACGCATGAAGAACGTCCCACGTGCCAGAGAGTCGGCCTCACGCACAATGCCCCCGCCTGTCTTCGATTGAGCACTCATCGCGCCTCCCGGCACAGCCCGTCGTCACTGCGCCAGACATCGACGTCGTCGATTTCGATGGTGGCTCCGGCGGTGCGCGTGGTGTCGGAGAAGACGAGAAAGCCCTCGTCACCCACCTGCCCCATCACGTTCACCGCAGCGAGCGTCGGAGGCAGCCGTGACCAGCTCGCGAGCGGTCCAGGTTGGTCGAACATCTCGCCCGCCGCCGTTCCCGGAGGCCCGAGGTAGAGCCGCATGCTCACCGCCGTCGCCGTGCCCTTCACGTACGCGCGTGCGCACCACACGCCGGCTCGTGAGACGCGAAAGCGCCACGTGGAGCTGAACTCGTTGTTGAAGAGCCCCGGAGCCACGGTGAAGCGCAACGCGCGACCGCTGCGGCCCGTGATGACGTCGACGCGGCCACCACCGCCAGACGAGGTGAACGGAGTAGCGCCTGCACACTCGAAGTCACCGTTGAAGGCGACGTTCTCGGGCATCAGCCGCGAGGCAGGGCACGACACTCCCGCATCGAGCACGCCTGCGTCGTGGCGACCTGCGTCGATGGAGCTGCCAGCATCGAAGCCAGCGTCCACCACGCCGGCATCCACCACCAGGCCCGCGTCGATGGAGCCCGCATCGCGTCGCGGCAGTCCGGCATCGACCGGCGTCATCACCGGCACCCGGCACTGACCTGCTGCACACGAGGCGCCTGCACCGCACGACACGCACTGCGCTCCAGCCCGGCCACAGGTCATCGCCGTCGCGCCGACGCATTCACCGCTCGCCGAGCAACACCCGCCACACGTCTCGGGGCCGCAAGCGACGCTCAGCTCCACCGCGCCACAGCCGGTCATCAGCAACGACAGCAGAATCCATCTCGACATCGTGCACGCTCCGTGGGCGCATCAGCGCGCCGCGATGTCTTGTGTTGGAACGCGCCGTCGGAAATTGTTGCCGTTCGCGTTCGCCGCCCATGCTTTCCCTCGTCGTCACCGTTTTCCTGGCCGCGCCGCTCCCGACGGTGATGTCGTTCACGTCGGACGGCACGTGCAGCGACGAGCGCACGATTCGCGACGCCATCACCGTGCGCCTGGGTCGAGACCCGTTTCGTGATGGCACGCCGGGCCCGCGCTTCCTCGCCAGCATCGCGAAGCAGAGCTCGGGGTGGCAGAGCAGCCTGTCGGTCGACGGAGGCACGCCGCGAAAGCGCACCTCGACCGACTGCCGGGAGCTTGCCCAGTCACTCGCGCTCGCCATCGCCTTGGTGCTCGAGCCCGTGAGTCCGCCGAAGCCGGCGCCGCCGCCTGAACCGGTTCCAGAACCCGAGCCGGAGCCAGTCGTCTTCGATGCGAGCGCCGCGGTGTTCGGCAGCGGTGGGCTCTCTCCAACGCTCACGGCGGGCGTTGGGCTCGCGGCTGGGCTCCGGGCTGATCACTTCGTGCTCGACGTGGAGGCGCGCTTCGACGTGCCCTCCGCGACCGCGCTGGGTGGAGTGACCTTCAGGTCCTTTCCGCTGCTGCTCTCCATCGCCCCCGGCATGGCGGCAGGGCGATTTCGGCTCTCGGCTCCGATTTCGGTGGGCGGGCTCTTCGTCACCGGTGCGACCGCGGGAAACAGTCTGCTGGTGCTGGGTGGGCTTCACGGGGCCGTCGTCATCGAGGTGGGCAACCACTGGTTCTTCGAGCCTTTCCTGCGCGCGCAAGCCTCGTTCGTTCGGGTGACGGTGCTGTCTGGAGCGACGCCCGTGTGGACGACGTGGCCCGTCACGGCCCTGGCCGGAATCGCGATGCGGCACGAATTCCTGTAGGCCCGCAACAAACCGCGGCCCCTCGTTCCAAGAACCCCTGTCGATGCCCACGATGGACACCCAGACGCTGGAGCGCGTGTATCAAGCCGAGCTCGGCGCGGTGCATGCGTTCCTGTCGCGGCTCGGAGCTCCGCGCGGTGACGTCAGCGACCTGCTGCACGACGTCTTCCTCACGGCCGTGAAGCGGTGGAGTTCGTACGACCCGCAGCGCCCCGTGCGGCCGTGGCTGTTGGGCATCGCCTTCAACGTGTACGGCGACTGGAAGAAGACGGGCGCGCGGCGCTTCGAAGAGGGCCGTGACGAGCTGCCCGAGCGCGGTGACGAGAGCGATCTCGAGGCGCGCGTCGAAGCGAGGAAGACGGGAGCGCTGGTGCAGGCCGCGCTGCTCGAGCTCGACGAACCCAAACGCGCCGCCTTCGTGATGCACCACTTCGAAGGGCTGAGCCCGAACGAGATCTCCGAGGTGATGCAGGTGCCCGCCGCCACCACCTACACGCGCCTTCGCAGCGCCCGCCTCGAGGTGACCGAGGCCGTGCGTCGCCGTCAGACCCCGTCGTCAGGAGCTGCAGCATGAACGACCTCGAGCTCGAGCCGTTGCCCGACGACGTGCTGGCCGCGCTGGGTGAGGCGCCAGTGCCGGCGTTGCCTCCCGGTGTCGCCGAAGCGGTGCTGGCGAAGGTGAAGGTGTCGGCTGGTTTGTCGGCGGCGGCGGTGGTGTCGAACGCGGCCTCGCAGGGCGTGTCGTCGACGACGGTGGCGGCGAAGGGCGGCGCGAGCGTGCTGCTGAAGGTGCTGCCGGTGCTGACGTTGACCGCCGGCGTGGGCCTGGGCGTCGCGGCTGATCGTCTCGTGTTCCGGCCGAACAGCGTGACCGAGCGCGTGGTGGTCGAGCGCGTCGAGGTGCCGGCTCCCCTGCCCGAGCCGAAGGTGGTCGTGAAGGTGCCGCCGAAGAAGGTGGTGGCGGTCGATACCCTGGGCCGGGAGCGCGTGCTGCTCGACGTCGCGCGCTCTGCGTTGTCGTCGGGAGATGTCGGGAAGGCCCTGGCCGCGGTGCAGTCGCACGAGGCGCAGTTTCCCTCGGGGCAGTTGACCGAGGAGCGTGAGGCGCTCGCAGTTCAGATTCTGTGGACGGCGGGCCGGCGTGACGAAGCGACGCGCCGGCTGCACGCGTTCAGTCTGCAGTTCGCCGATAGCCCGTTGCGACCATCGCTCGACGCGATGATGCGCTGACCGCGTCAGGGCAGGCAGATGTCGTTCGCGTCGTTCTTGATGCCCGAGCAGCAGTCGCTGTTGCGAAGAACATGAGCGCCCACCGGCGCGCAGGTCGTCCAGCAGGTCAACGCGCCGAGCGCAGTCGACGCGCGACAGAACGGCGTGGCGCTGCAGCATGAGGTGAAGCCGGGCCCGCAGCTCTGCGCGTTCGTGCGGCACTGAGGGCCGGGCAGGTCGCACCGCTTCGAGCTCCCCGGAACCGGAGCGGTGCAATCGAGTCCGAAGCAGCAGTCGCGGTCGATCGCGCACGCCGTGTTTCGCGCGCCGCACGTCATCGGTGCGGTGCACACGCCTGAAAGACAGTTCAAACCGGGGCAACACGCGGGCGTCGAAGCCGAACAGGTCGTGCCGGCGACCCGGCACGTCAACGGGAAGCAATGACCTCCGCTGCAACCGAGGCCGCTGCAGCAGTTCGCGGTCGTGGCGCAGGTGCCGTTCTGCGCCGAGCAACTCGCGCTTCCTCCACCAGCTGAGCCGCCAGCACCTGAGCCGCCGCCCGCACCACCGCCACTTCGGCCACCGCTCGTTCCACCGCCGACGCCGCTCGTGCCTCCGCCGACGCCGCTCGTTCCTCCGCCGACGCCGTTTGCTCCTCCGCCGACGCCGGTCGCTCCTCCGCCGACGCCGCTCGCTCCTCCGCCGACGCCGTTTGCTCCTCCGCCGACGCCGCTCGTTCCTCCGCCGACGCCGCTCGCTCCTCCGCCGACGCCGCTCGTTCCACCGCCGACGCCGCTCGTTCCTCCGCCGACCACACCACCGGCGACGCCGCTCGCGCCTCCGCCGGTTCCTCCACCGCTGGCAACTCCTCCCCCCAGGTCACCACCGCTCTGCCCGCCGCCAGCGGCTCCTCCGCTCTGACCGCCAGGAACTCCCAGCATCACGCACTGGCCACCAAAACAGGATGAAGGTCAACACGAGACGCACGCGGCACCTCTCGAGCCGCACGCGCGGTCTTCGTTGCCTTGAACACAGACCTCTCCATCACAGCAGCCTGAGCACGCGCTCCTGCAGTCCATCTGCGGCGCTCCGCACGAAAGGCAGCACCAGCGACACGACGAGCGAGGTCTTCATCATGCGCGCGCTGCTATCGCTGGCGCGCGAACGTCGACAAGCCGCTGTCCGAAAAGAAGCTCGAGCCTGGCGTACGGCGAGGTTTCACCGCATCAAATCGGACATGCGGCGCCGACGAAGGACGAGGAGCCCGAGCAACCACAGCGTGCCTGCCCCGGTCGAGCACGAGCAGCCGCCCATGTCGCCGGGCCCGACGCCACCATCGGTCGAGCCAGAACCACCAGCCGTCGCAGTTCCACCTGCGGTCGCGACGCCACCCGAAGCACCTCCACCGCCCGATGAAGTCCCGCCTGCCGTTGCGGTCCCGCCTGCCGAAGCCGTTCCTCCGGCCGTTGAGCTCCCGCCAGCGCTTGCGGTGCCTCCGGCGGTCGCGACGCCCCCAGCCGAAGCACCTCCGCCTGCGCTCGCGGTCCCTCCGGCTGTTGCCACGCCTCCCGCCGAAGCACTTCCGCCTGCGCTCGCCGTCCCTCCGGCTGTTGCCACGCCTCCCGCTGCGGCGCTTCCGCCTGCGGTTCCGCCTCCGGCACCGCCACCGCCTGCGCCGCCATCGACGCCAGCATCAGGCACGCCGCCGTCGCAGCTCGGAACGAACTCGCACGCGCCCGTGACCGGATTGCAGACGTCCATGGTGCACGCCACGAAGTCATCGCACGCCAGCAGCGTGCCGAGGCACGCGCCGTTGACGCAGTGGTCACTCGTCGTGCACGGCGAGCTGTCGTTGCAGGAGGTGCCAGCCGCCGCGGCGGTGAACGTGCAACCATTCGCGGGACTGCAGGTGTCGACGGTGCAGACGTTGCCATCGTTGCAACCGAGGCTTCCGGTCCCCGAGCACGTTCCACCCGCGCAGGTATCTCCCGTGGTGCACGCGTTGCCGTCATTGCAGCTCGCGGTGTTGTTCGTCGCAACGCAGGCTCCGGTCGAAGGCGAGCAACTGTCGGTGGTGCAGACGTTGTTGTCGTTGCAGGTCTTCGGCGTTCCCGCCTGACAGGTTCCGCCAGCGCAGACGTCGTTGAGCGTGCAGCCGTTTCCGTCGTCACACGCCGCCGTGTTGTTCACGAACCCGCAGCCTGTCGTCGCCGAACAGAACGGAGACGTGCAGGGGTTGTTGTCGTCAGGACACGTGATGGCGGAGCCCGCACAGACACCGTTCGTGCAGACGTCTCCGCTCGTACATTGAGAGCCGTCGTTGCACGAAGCGCCGGGCGTAGCGGCTGTGAAGGTGCACCCGACGCCTTGAACACACGCATCGACCGTGCAGGCGTTGCCGTCACTACAGGCGAGCGTTCCCGTTCCTGCGCAGGTTCCGCCCGAGCAGGTATCGCCAATCGTGCAGAGATTTCCGTCGTTGCAGGAAGCCGTGTTGTTCACGAAGCCGCACTGCCCCGTCGCGGGTGAGCAGACGTCCGTCGTGCAGACGTTGTTGTCGTTGCAGGTCTTCGGCGTGCCCGCCTGACACGATCCGCCAGCGCAGACGTCGTTGAGCGTGCAGCCATTTCCGTCATCACACGCCGCCGTGTTGTTCACGAAGCCGCAGCCCGTCGTCGCCGAACAGAACGGAGACGTGCACGGGTTGTTGTCATCGGGACACGTGATGGCGGAGCCCGCACAGACACCGTTCGTGCAGACGTCTCCGCTCGTGCAGGGCGAGTTGTCGTTGCACGCCGTTCCAGGCGCTGCCGTCGTGAAGATGCAACCGGTCACGGGCGAGCAACTGTCGGTGGTGCACGTGTTGTTGTCGTTGCACGCGAGCGTGCCCGATCCTCCACAGCTTCCGCCGCTGCAGCTATCGCCAGTGGTGCAGGGGTTTCCGTCGCTGCACGTCGCGGTGTTGTTCGCGAAGCCGCACTGCCCCGTCGCGGGCTCGCACGTGTCGGTGGTGCAGACATTGTTGTCGTTGCACGTCTTCGGCGTTCCCGGCCGGCACGTGCCGCCTCCGCAGACGTCGTTGAGCGTGCAGCCGTTTCCGTCGTCACACGCCGCGGTGTTGTTCACGAACCCGCAACCTGTCGTCGCCGAACAGAACGGAGACGTGCAGGGGTTGTTGTCATCGGGACACGTGATGGCTGAGCCGATGCACGCGCCGTTGGAGCACGTGTCTCCGCTCGTACAGGCCGAGTTGTCGTTGCACGCCGTTCCAGGCGGTGCCTGCGTGAAGGTGCAGCCGACACCAGCCGTGCAGGCGTCTCGCGTACACGTGTTGTTGTCGTTGCACGTCAGCGTTCCGGTGCCCAGGCAACTGCCGCCATTGCAGGTGTCGCCCGTGGTGCAGGGGTCCTGGTCGTTGCACGAGGCCGTGTTGTTCGTCGCCACGCACGCGCCCGTCGCCGCAACGCAGGAGTCCGTGGTGCACACGTTGTTGTCGTTGCAGTTCTTCGGGGCGCCGGGCTGGCAGCTACCCGCCGAGCAGACGTCGTTGAGCGTGCAGGCATTGCCATCGTCGCACTGCGCGGTGTTGTTCATGAAGCCACAGCCACGGGCGAGGTTGCACACCGCCGTCGTGCACGGGTTCGAGTCTTCGGGACAGATGACCGCCCGCCCCACGCAGACGCCGTTCGTGCAGACGTCGCCCGTCGTGCAGGCCGAGTTGTCGTCGCAGAGCGCTCCGTCGTTGTTGCCGTTGCACGTGACCTGCGCCTCGACCTCGAATGACACCAAGGACACCACCAACACGGCGACCAGCGAACGAGCGACCATGAACTCCCCCGGGAGAACCTCACGGTTTGCCACGTCACCCACCAGCCACGGAAGCGGCCTGTCGGGCGTCAACGGAAGGGAGCGAGATGTTGCCACCGGCCACATACAAGTGACCAGCGGAAACATGAAATGTAACCGGCGGTCACATGGCAACACATGTCGGTGACGCGAGGGGCCGACTCTTTCACGAGAAATTCACACGAAGCCCGCGCAGAATTCACTGCCGAGGCCGAGAAATCGGCTCCGTAGCGATTCGACAGGAGGAAGCAATGCACGACGACGTGACGCTTCGCCAGCTGGGTATGCGTGTCGAGCAGTTCTTCGATTGGTATCGCCGACAGGAGCCGGAGGCCGTGCCCGATGCCGCAGCAGAAGTGGTGGCTTCGTTCACGTATCTCTCGACGCACCCGACGCGGGAGCAGGCGCGCAAGCTGCTGCCTGTGACCGAGTCGTTCAGCTTCGGGGCGCTGTGGGAAGAGATGCGGCTGGCCATCGCCGAGCTCGCGCGCGCCTGACAAACCTCAGATTCCCAACGTCAACCCGGCAGTGCCACCGAAGACGATGGCATTGCCGTAGCTGAACACGCGCCCGCCGAGCCGAAGATGGAGCAGCTCGAAGATGGGCGCGATGAACGCCGCTTCGAGGGCTGCGTCGATGCCGGCGGGCCCGAACTGCAACGAGGGCCGTAGCTCGAGCCCCAACATGCGCAGGTCGTCGCGCCAGAACGCGTACCGGTGCGGCAGGCCGACGTCGAAGCCGTCACGCACCTGTCCGCTCACCACCATGCGCCGATAGCCGGCCGAGAGCGCGCCTTCGACGTGCTGCCTCGGAAAGATGCGCAGCAAAGCGTGCGCGGCGAAGGTGCTCACGGCCGCCGGGCTGAAGTCGCCCTGCACGTCGGTGCCGAAGTAACCGAACGCCATGGTGAAGCGGCCCTGGCCGAAGGGGCGCGCTCCCGAGAAGGCGACGCCCGTGTCGACGCCTCCCTGCAGGTCGAGGTGGAAGCTCGGGCAGCCGAAGCGCTGCTGCACGATGGGTGTCGCTTCGTCGTCGAAGGCATAAATGACGATGGGCAGCGCGATGGCGACCAGCACCGCGATGACGAGAAACGCCTTTCCATCACCGCCACCTCCGCCTGCACTGCCGCTCCCGCCCGAGCCTGAGCCACTTCCCGAGCTCGAAGTTCCCGTGCCGTTTCGCGAGGTCGAACCATTCACCGCGAGCCCGGTCGACACGCGCGGCAGCGGCAACAGGTACACGCCCGAGGGGTAACCGAAGCACTGCTGCGCGTAGCTCGGTGGTGGTTGCTGCACCGGCTGCGAGACCGGCGCGTACGAAGGTTGCTGCACCGGCTCGTACGAAGGTTGCTGCACGGGCTCGGGCGCGGGGAGCGGTGGTGGCGTCGGCTCCTGCGCCTGCGTCACGCGGGCCAGCGCCAGCAGGGTCACCGAGAGCAGCCAGGTGCGACGGACCATGGGCAGACGTTGAAGGCCCGTCGAGCCGGGCGCAAGCCCCTCGCGCCACGCGAAGAGCGCCTGACGGGCGTTGTCAGAGCGCCGTCGACAGGGCACAAGGCGCTCCATGCGACTGGTCTGTCTGTGCCTCGTGGTGCTCGCTGCGGCGTGTGGCCCGAACCCGATGACGATGGACGCAGGTACGAGCTGCAGCGTGCCCACGCTCAACCCACCGAACCTCGCCCGCAACGGCCTCTTCGAGTGCGGCGACCCGACGCTCGAGTTCAAGGCGCTCGACCCGAACAGCAAGGTCGAGGTCTCGGCCGGCCGCTCGGGCAAGGGCCTCAAGTTCACGACCGCCAACGGCATCTACGGCAACCGCCTGGGCTCGGAGTGGAAGGTCATCGCGCCGGCCGCCGCGAGCTACTGCCTGCGCGTGTGGCTCAAGAGCACCTCGACTGCGACGACGGTTCGCTTCTACGGGCTAACGCCGAACTCGGGCGTCGCGAGCGGCAACCAGTTCGACATGCCCGGCCCCGTGACGGCCTGGAGCCAGGTGCCTCCGAACGTGAAGCTCGACGTCACGGTGAAGGCCGGCGACGAGCTGAGCGTCGGCATCGAAGACAAGACGAACAAGGCTGGCACCATCATCGAGCTCGACGACGTGGATCTCTGGGTGAGCTCCGATGGCCGATGCCAGGAATCGCGCACGCCATGACGACGCTGCAGGTGAAGGGCTTCGCGTGGCTCAACGTGCTCACGTGCGTGCGTGAGCAGTTCGGAGCCGAGACGCTCACCGCGCTCAAAGCGGCCTTTCAGCAGCACGCGATGTTCTTCGACGAGACGGCGGTGCTCCCCGTCGGCTGGGTGCCAGGTGAGCTGCACTGCGGCGCCATCGAGTGGCTGACGCGAGAGAAGTACGGCGGGTCGCTCGACGGCGCGCAGACCATCGGCACCCTGCTCGCTTCGCGAAACCTCTCGAGCACCTTTCGCTCGCTGAGCCGGCTCGAAGACCTGCGCACCGCGCTCGCCTCGACGCAGCGCGCGTTCAGCCAGTTCTACTCGCGTGGCGTGATGGCCTTCACCGTGAAGGACGTGGTGCTCGAGGCCCGGCTCACCGACTTTCCCGCGGCGTCACCCATCATGGGCCACTGCCTCGGCGCGGGGCTCGTCGCGTTCCTTCGAGCAGGGCACCTCGACGCGAAGCTGCTCAAGGTCGACGTGGGGCCAGACTCCATCGCGTACGACGTGAAGCTGCGCTGATCGACGGAGCTGTCGCTGAAGGTCGAGCTGGAACGCTGCGGGGAGTGCTCGGCGACACCATCGACGCTTTGGGTTCGCGAGGAGCCCCTGGCGAACGGACGCCGGACGAGAACGAGTTCAACCACCTCGGCGGTGGTCAGACTCGGGTTCGCGGGGACAACACGGGCAACGGCCCTCGGAACGGAACGTGTTGCTCGCCGATTGGCACGGCGCCGACACCTGGCCGTCACGCGCGGCTCGCAGACTTCCTTCATGGACCTGAACGCGACGTTCGTGGTGGCGCTGCTGGCAGGTGGCTTCGCGAGCATCTGGCTGGTCGTGATGGTCGCCGTGCGAATGCTCCGCTGGGCTCGCAAGAACCGCGCAGAGGCCTCGGCGATGATGACCGGCACGTACCTGCAGGACGTCGCGGGCGGCGTCATCGCGCCACCCGAGTTCGGCTTCTCCGATTGGCTGGGTGACGTGGTCGACTCGTTCAGCGAGGGTTCTCCCGGCGATGGCGGCGTGAGCACGCTGGGCGCCGACCACACGATGCAGAGCTCGAGCGATGGCGGCTGCTCAGCCGAGGGCTACAGCGCCCAGTGACGGGTGGGCGTATACGAGCGGCATGGGCCACATCCTCACCGAACACAGCAACCGCATCGGCACCCTCACGCTGAACCACCACGAGCGTCGCAACGCGCTCTCGGCCGCGCTCGTGGGCGACCTGCTCGACGGCCTCGACGTGATGGAGCAGGCGAAGACGCGCGTGGTGATTCTGCGCGCGAGCCCCGGCGCGAAGGTCTGGTCGGCGGGCCACGACATTCACGAGCTGCCCGAGGGCGGAAGAGATCCACTCGGGTTCGCCGACCCGCTGCGCACCGTCATTCGCCGCATCGAGGACTTCCCTGCGCCCGTCATCGCGATGGTCGAGGGCACCGTCTGGGGCGGCGCGTGTGAGCTGGCGATGAGCTGCGACCTCGTCTTCACCACGCCCGAGACGACGTTCGCCATCACGCCCGCGAAGCTCTCGGTGCCGTACAACGTGTCGGGCCTGCTCACGTTCTTGAACCGCATGCCGCTGAGCCTGCTCAACGAGATGGCGTTCTCGGGCGAGCCGATTCCCGCGACGCGCGCGCATGCGCTCGGAGCCATCAACCACCTCGTGCCCGCCGCCGAGCTCGCCGCCTTCACCATGGCGTTCGCCCTCAAGGTGGCCCGCAACGCGCCGCTGTCGGTCACCGCCATGAAGCGCTCAGTGCACATCCTCACTGCGGCCAAGGCGCTGCCGCCCATCACCTTCGAGCAGATCCAGGGCGAGCGTCGGAAGGTCTGGGACAGTCACGACTACAAAGAGGGCATCGCCGCCTTCAAGGAACGTCGCGAACCCGATTATCGCGGCGATTGATCGGCGTGCATCGGCTGGCGATTGGCGGTGTTCTCACTTCATGACCCGCCATGGAGCCGCGTAACCATATGACTTTTATCGATATTCACCGTGGCGCGAAGTGTCCATCACGATGTCGCTTCTTATCCCACCTCGTGGCGACAACTGGTCATCTGCACGCTGTCGGAGCCCGGTGACATGCCCACGAACGAACTCGAGCTGCTTCTCAAGAAAACGCGTCGCACGCTGACGCCAGAAGCCACGCCCATTGCTCGCTCCCTCGAGCTGTACCAGCGCTTTGGGCCGATTCTCTTCTCGCACTTCTACCGGGCGACCGGAGACGAGCAGAAGGCGATGTCGGCGACGCGCGAGGCGTTCGAGCGGCTGCTGATGACGGGCCTCACCGACGACCGCGACGTCGTCTCGTGGGTGCGCTCGCTGAACACCGAGTCAGTGCACTGACAGGGTCATCGCGCCGAGCAGCCCGAGCTGGAACAGCACCTGCGGCGTGTTGCACGCGAAGGTGATGCGGTTGATGCGCTTGAAGCGCTCGGACTCGGCGTCGGCGAACCAGATGCCGTCGTCGCCCGTCGTCTTGCCTTCCACCGCTTTGAAGAAGAGCGCGGCGTAGAGCAGCTCGACCACCAGGCTGAACACGAGCATCAGCACGAGCGCGGGCGCCCACCAGCTCCACGCGCCGACCTGCGTGAGCTCAGGCCCCGACCAGACTGCGAGCCCGATGATGGTCGCGATGCAGACCGCGTCGTGCCCGATGCCGATGGGCGGCCGCCAGTTCTTCGTGACGTGCAGCATGAACATCTCGGCCGCGCCGCGCAGCCACATCGAGAGCGCGTGGGCTGCGACGATGAGGCGGTAGCTCGAGGGCAGTGACGGCTCGAACGCCAGCACCGCGCACTCGACGAACCAGAACCAGATGGCGAAGAACAGCCACAGCACCTTGGGGTTGCTGATCTTCCCGCCCCGCGCGCCGTGGCCGGCGTTCTGCTTCGCGCGAAAGCGCAGGCCCATCACGATGGCGACGACCACGCCCGCCCAGAGCAGGCCCACCGTGCGCAGCGAGCTCATCACTTCGTCGGAGCGTCGGGCTTGGGCGCCGCCGGCGTCTTCGCGGGCGCCTTCTTCGAGTTGTACGTGCGGATCAGCTCGTTGGTGAGGTCGAGGTACGGCGGGGCCCACGCGAGGCCAGAGCTCGAGCGGTCGAACACCATCGACAGGCCTTCACGCTGCGCGATGTCGGCGAGAATGAGCTCGAACTTGGGGAGGATGGTGGACATCTCCTTGCGCTCGAGGTCGGCGATTTCGTACTGCGCCTTCTGCACCTTCTCGGCGAGCTCGTTCTGCTTCTTCATGATGCCGTCGAAGCGCTCGCGACGGGCCTTGTCGTCCATCGTCGCTTCCTGCTTCTTGAAGACCTCGGCCTCCTTCTCGAGCAGCACCTTGTCGTTCTCGAGCTCCTTCTTCTTCGCGTCGGCCTTCGACTGCAGGCGCTGCTTGGCGGCGCGGCCTTCATCGACCTCGACGAGGGCGCGCTGGAAGTCGACGAAGGCGGCCTTGAACTCGGCGTGAGCGACGGTGGCGACGAGGAGCGAGGCGAGGACGAAGCGGTTCATGTGAAGCCCTTCACGAAGGAAAGTGACGACGGCCGCCTGTATCACGGCCGGCCCGCGCGTCACTTGCATCGAGCGCGCACCTCGGGGTCAGTCGTTCACGACCGTCATGGGCTCCCTCGCCGTGAGACAGGCCAACGAGGCTCAGGGTTTGAGGGTCGCGTCGAGGAAGGCGGCCATCGTGCACGCGATGGTCTGCGACTGCGCCGTCGTGTACCCCGAGCCATGCCCCGCCCCTTCGGCTTCGAAGAGCGTGGCCTTCACGCCGGCATCGCGCAGCGTGTCGCGCATGGCCCGCGACTGACTCACCAGCACCATGTCGTCAGCGGTGCCGTGCGAGAGGAAGAACGGAGGCGTCTTCGCCGTGACGTGCGTGATGGGCGAGGCGAGGCGCGCAGTCGTCGGCACGGCGGTGGGCGCTCCACCGAGGAAGTTGCTCACGATGGCTGGCAGGTCTTCCTGCTCGAGCGCTCCCGTGCCGAAGCCCGAGAGGTCACGCAGGTCGGTCGGGCCTGACAGCACGATGACCGCCGACACGTTCACGGGCTGGTTCGCGAACGGACACGTGCCGTCGAGGCCGCTCACGTCAGCAGCCGTGGCCAGCATCGACGCGAGGTGCCCGCCTGCAGAGGCGCCGACGACGGCGAAGCGGTTCGGGTCTCCTCCGGTCGCCGCCGCGTTCGCGCGAAGGAAGCGCACCGCACAGCGCACGTCCTGAACCGCTGCAGGAAAGGCGTTCGCCGGTGACGTCGCCAGGCGGTACTGCACGGTCGCCGCGACATAGCCGCGGTTGGCGAGCGAGCGGATGAGCGGCAGGAAGTCGGCGCGGTCGCCCTTGCTCCAGCCCCCTCCGTGAATCGCGAGCACCATCGGGTGCGGCCCTGGAGTCACCGGCCCTGCGACGTCGATGAGCAGCTGCTGCCCATTCATCGTCACCCAGGGCACCGCGAGCTGTTCGCGAATGCCGCCGTCGGCCACGGCAGAGGCGGGGCAGTCGGCGACGATGGGCGTCGAGTCGAGCGCCGAGGGCATTGGCATCGGCAGCGGCGGTGGGTCGGGCATGCGCTGGGCACAGGCCAGCAGCAGCAGCACGAGCGACGAGGTACGCATGACGAGACCCTTCAGAGGCGGCGCTTCCGGGGAAACGACATCGTGGTGTCGAGGCGCGAGGCGAGCAAGTCGACGAACGCACGCACGCGTGGCGCGAGGTGTGGCCCGGGCGGAAACACGGCGTGCAGCGGAGAGAGCGGGGGCTCGAACTCGGTGAGCACGCGCACGAGGGAACCGTCAGCCTCGAGGTCGGCCGAGAACCCACCGGGCATGCGCGCGATGCCCAGACCCGCGACCGCGAAGTCACGCGCGAGCATGAAGCTGTTCACCGCCACCCGTGCGCGCACCGGCATCGCCGTCACCTTGCGTTTGACGAGCAGCGGCCACTTCGGGCTGCGTTCATGGTTCGCGTAGACGATGCAGTCGTGGTCGAGCAGGTCGGCCGGTGCCTGCGGCGTGCCGTGTCGCGCGAGGTACTTCGGGCTGGCCACCATGACGATGGGGTTGGTGCCGAGCAGCCGGGCCTTGAGCGACGAGTCCGCCAGCGGCCCTGCACGCAGCGCGAGGTCGTAGCCTTCGGCCACGAGGTCGACATAACGGTCGGTGAGGTCGAGCGTCACGCGCACGTCGGGGTTCGCCGCCATGAACTCGGTGAGGATGTCTCCGAGGAAGTGCTCGGCGAAGGTGACGGGCGCGGTCATGCGCAGCACGCCGCGGGGAGACGCGTCACTCTGCTGCACCTCGCGCGCTGCATCGGTGATGGTGCCGAGCGCCTGACTGCAGCGCTGGTGAAACGCCTCACCGATGTCGGTGAGCGTGACCGTGCGAGTGGTGCGCTGAAGCAGCTGCACCCCGAGCTGTTCTTCGAGCAGCGCCACCCGGCGGCTCACCGTGGACTTGGGCACGTTCAGGCTGCGGGCGGCGGCGCGAAAGGACCGGTGCTCCACCACCGCCACGAAGGCCGTCACCGCGTTGAGGTCGAGTTGGCTGATGTCCATGAGGTGGGCCAGTTTGTTTCAGGAACGCCGATTGTCCAAGTGCATCTTCACGGGCACAACCGCAGTCGGCAGCACCACCCCCGCGAGGCACACCATGACGACGATGACGAACACCGCAGCGAATGATCAGACGGCTGTTTCAGTTTCAGCAGGCGCGCTCTTTGGTGCAGGGCTGCTCGGAGGCGTCGCTTCGGCGGTCGCCAACCTCGCGCTGCTCTTCGGCTCGGGCGCAGCCGGCGTCTCGCTCGAAGGCGTCTTCCAGCCCGGTCAGCCCGTGGCGTCGTTGAGCGCGGTGCCAGTGCTCCTGTCGTCCATCGTGCCGGCAATTCCAGGTGCGCTGCTCGCGCTGCTGCTCGTGAAGTTCGCGCGTCAGAAGGCCGCGCTCGTGTTCGCGGTCATCTCGGCCGTCTTCACGGTGCTCTCGCTCGGCGGCCCCGCCAACGTTCAGGGCCTCTCGACGGGCGGCCTCGTGGTGATGGAGCTGATGCACGTCGTCGCGGCGGTCGGCATCGGCGGCGCCATCTGGCGCAAGCTCGCCGGCAAGTGACTCGTCAGCGGAAGGAGCCCTCGTTGCGAGACTCGACGTGGGGCCGACGTCGCTGACCGCGCGCTCACCATCGGCCGGCTGATGCACGCGCAAGCGCTGTGGCCCAGTGACCTATCAGGCACACCACGGGCGGCGCCGGGCTATCATCTCGCTCGATGCTCGTTTCGCTTCTGGCGCTCGTCGTCTCGGCCCCTCCAACCGTCGCTGTCCTGGGGCTCACGCCTCTCGATCTGCCCGAGCAGCGCGCCGACTACATCACCGAGCAGCTCGGCGTGGAGTTGGTGAGAGCAGGGTTGGTCGTCACCACTCCAGCTGATCTTCGCGCGGTGCTTGGGCTCGAGCGTCAGCGCCAGCTGGTCGGGTGCGAAGGAACGACTTGTCTCGCCGAGCTGACGGGCGCGCTTGGGGCCGAGATCGTCGTGCTCGGGCAGGTCGCACGGTCGAGCGCTGGCTATCGTCTCACCCTCAAGGGCGTGAAGGCCTCGACAGGCGTCGCGATGTTCGGCTGGGCAACGGAACAACCGACGGAGGCGCGAATCGTGACTGAGCTTTCGGTTTGTGCGCGGGCCTTCATCGAAGCCCTGGGGCTGACGCCTCGCGCTGCGTTCGCGCTGGGTCCCGTTGTCGTGGGAAGCGCCGGTGGGCTGGTAGCGCTTGTGGGCGCAGGCTTCCTCGTGAGCGCGGCACTCGCTTGGGCCGAACTCCAACGCCGTGGCATGGAAGCCATCGCTCCGGAGCGAGCAGCCCTGGCGTCGCGAGACGGCGCAAACCATCAGGTGATCGGCTTCACTCTCGCCGGTCTTGGTGTGGCCGCTGCTGCGTCGGGGTTGATCTGGGGATTGGCTTCGAACACCGCTGCAGCCCCCAGAGCCTCACTCTTCATTTCTCCTGACAGCGCCCTCATCAGCCTTGGAGTGCAGTGGTGAACGCTCGCCAGTTCGTCGCTGCTGCCCTTCTGCTCCTCTGGGGCGCGTGTGATTTTGGCGGAGCCTACGAAGATTATTGTCTTGAGACCGGGCGCTGCGATGGGGGCTCTGCGGCAGGTGGCTCGACGGCGGGTGGCTCGACGGCGGGTGGCTCGACGGCGGGTGGCTCGACGGCGGGTGGCTCGACGGCAGGTGGCTCGACGGCTGGTGGCTCGACGGCTGGTGGCTCGACGGCTGGCGGCTCCACGGCTGGCGGCTCCACGGCTGGCGGCTCTACGGCTGGTGGCTCGACGGCTGGTGGCTCCACGGCTGGTGGCTCCACAGCTGGCGGCTCCATGGCTGGCGGCTCCACGGCTGGCGGCTCCACTGCTGGCGGTTCAGCGATGGTGCTGCCGTCAGGGCTCAGGTGGGAAAGAGTGGGCGGTGGCACCGCGTGGAGAATCGACCTTGGCGTCTCGAGCTGCCTGAGCACCATCGTTCGCGCGACAACCTCCGACGGCGGTGCGTTCGTCTTTCAAAACGCGACACCTTTCAACGTCACGGCGCAACTCTTCGACGGCGGGTTGCCATTCGACGGCGGAATGCCCGAGGGCGAGTGGAGCACCCTGCGCGGCACGGCGTCGTGCTCGAGCACCGCCTCGCCTTCCTTCGCAGCTGGAACGAGTTCCGCGACCGTCGGGCTGCGAGCGACGCGTATCGGTCTGTATCAGGTCGCGGCCAACGTTCCGGGCGCTCAAGTAATCAGTCCCCTCACGGTCGCTCCTGGCGGCTACCGCATCTACCCCGTCGATGGCGGAGTCTGGCAAACCGGCCCGAACAACACGGCGTGTGTCGAGATTGAGGTGCGGGTGCTTCCATTCGGGCTGTTGGGGGCGCTCGACCGGAGAACGTTCGTCGAGACTGGAATGGACCTGGTGTTCACCGCGATGCCCGCCCCTCCGCCGCAGTGGCACCTGGCGACCAGCTGTACGTCGAACACCGTGCTCGCGATCAGACTTCCTGCGGGTCGCGATCGAGTGCGTGCGGCGCTGCAAGTGACGGACGCCGGCTTCGCAGAGGATCCTTTCTTCGCGGTGATGCTCGCGCCGGAGATCCAGGGATTGAGCGGTGGCGCTGCCGGGTCACTTCAGGGCCAGAGCAGCCCACCTCGAATCTGCATTCCCACAGGAACGAGCCCGGCCAGCGAATGTGCTGACACGTCCGAGTGCTGCAACGGGACGGCGGAGTGCGCGGTCGTCGCGGGTGCTCCCGTCTGTCGACCGTGAGGCGATGTCTTCAGCGGAAGGCGCCCTCGTTGCGGTAGTCGACATGGGCATCGAAGTCCGTCCACCCATCGCCCTGCTTCAGCTTCGTCGGCACGCGACCATCGAGGGCGACGAGCGATCCTTCAGCTGAATAGGTCACGAAGAGCGGATCGACGATGAGCGCCACCAGCGCGCTCTTCGCGGCCATTCGAATGCGCGTCTGGCCGTTGGGTCCATCGACCCGTGAGAGCTCGAAGGGAATCGTCTCGAGCCGGCTGGTGACGGCGAACCGAATCGTGAGCACTTCACCCTTCAGCAACTGCTCGCGATGCCGCGCGATGAAGCCAAACAAGGTCGGCCCGACGACGACGCTCTCGCGCAGCGGCTCTTCCGCAAAACGCTCGACGCCACCCGACGACTGGCTCAGCCGAACGACGCCGTTCTCCACCGTGACGCGGCCCACCTCACGCGTCTGCAACTGCCACTGCACGTACGAGGAGAGGCCGTAGTCGGCGTCGTGCGTCGCCTGCTCGATGAGCACGGGTTCGGCGCCCTGCTTCGTGAAGCTGGTCGAGCTGCCGTCCTTCACGCGACGTTCGTATTCGTAGACCGGCTTCGTGGGCTCCTTCAGCGTCGCGACGGTGCCGACGTAGACGAGGTCTCCGAAGGTGCCGCTCTCGCGGGAGACGGCGCGGAGCTGGTCTTCGACCGTCGCTCCCGGCCCCAGCGACTTCGTCGAGGCGCAACCAAACGGAAGCAGAGCGAAGACGACGAGGAGCAGGCGCATGGGCCGCCGTCAGTTGCCGGCCGCTCGAGAAACGATCACGACGCGTCGTCGTTGGAGCCGAACCACGAGAAGAACCGCCCCAGCAACGAGCGCTGCTCCTCGGCAGCCTGTGGCTCCTGCGCGTTGGCCTTCGCAGCACACCCCGCGCAGATGAGACCCGTCACCGTGCTCTGCGCTTCGCCGAACGGGCGTCGCTCGCCACAGGCTTCACACTCGAACCCGCCACCACCCGCTGACGACCGCGGCTTCGACTTCTTCTGGCCCAACACCGCGACGTCGTGGCCGTCGAGGAAGACGCCCTCACAGGTGCCACAGCGCTCGACGTCGACCTTGCCCTCGAGCACCGCCGCTTCGAGCTTCACGCGGCACGTCGGGCAGCTGCGCGTCGAGCTGCCCTGCCGCCTGCGAATGGAGCGCCCGAGCGCGGCCTGCACCTCGCCCGCGTTGAACCACAACGAGCTGCACTGGCCGCAGCGATCGAGCTCGACCTCTCCCGAGCCGCTGCGCGCGGGAACGAAGAAGGCCTGCATGCGCTGGCGACAATCGGGGCAGATGACCATCAGGCCCGCCCCACGTCCGAGTGCGCGGCGAGGCGGGCGATGACGGCGTCGGCTCCGGTGACGAGGGTGGTGCCGTCCCACAAGGCGGGCGTCGCACCACCACCACGCGCGGTCAGGTCGGCCACCACCTCGGGGTACGTGACGTTGCGAAAGCGCACGTGCTCGCCGAGCTCGTGGTCGACGACGTACTTGCGCACCTTCGCGCTGCCCGGGTCGGTGATGGCGTGAAACAGCTCGAGGGTCGGCTCCGGCATGAGCGGTACTCTTCACGTCCGGCCAGCAGCTGTCGAGCGGTAGCGTCGCGACCTGGACGACGGGGCGCCTTCTCGACCCGGGCGTTCATGCTCGAGCTCGGTGGCTGCCCGGGCAATGACTGCAGCTCGGCTGCGTCACATGCCAGCGCCAAACGGCCACGTGACGACTTGTCCAGAGACGTGACCCGAGACGACGCCGCCATCGGCATCACTGGCGCTGGTGAACTCCACCGTTCCCGGCCCGAGCAGACCGAGCGGCTTCACGACGCCGTTGAACTCGAGCACGACGCCGACGCGTTGCATGAGGTCCAGGGCGATGACTCCTGCATCCGGTGCTGGCGGGTAGAGCTGCGGCAGAAAGCGCAGCCCCACGAGCGCGAAGCTTCCGTCAGCGCGCGCGGCGACGAGGTTCACACCTGCTCTCGGGCCGTCGTTGCCACCGGTGTCGATGCCCGCCGTCGAGGCCATTCGAGTGTACGAGATGGTGCCGGCGTCGAGCGAGAGGTCGAAGGTCGCGGTGCTGCCCAGCCCGAAGGGGTTGTCGGTGGTGATGGTGCCCCACGTCGTGCTGAACGTGCTGTCGAAGCGGCCAATCGGGTACATGCACGGAGACGGTCGCTCACCCGCCGGAGCCAGCGCCGGAGCCGCCGTCAGCTCTCGCGTCAGGTTCGTCCTGCGCGTGTCGATGAAGCGGCGCACGTCGGCCAGACCGTTCGTGAGCTGAGCCGCTTGAATCGGGTGCACGTGCGGGCGCACGAGGCTCTCCATGCGCATCACCTCGCGACGAAGCTCGCTCTCGAAGAAGACCGAGCTGAGCAACGAGCGCACGCGCGCGAGGTAGCGCTGGCGCAGCGCCGGCACGCCGTAGAGCCGACGCGTCAGCACACCGCGCAGCATCGCCCCTTCGGGGTTGTCGGCCGAGGAGGGCTCGGCGCCGAACACCGCGTCGGCGCCCCAGGGAAGGAAGGTGAACCGGCCTGTCTCGGGGTCGTCGTAGATGAAGAAGTTGTTCGTGTTGCCCGCGTAGCCGTCCCAGTGGCGCAGCAGCGTCTCCATCGCCCAGAAGTCGATGAACTGGTTGAGGTCGATGACGGCCGAGAGCTTCGTCTCGAGCTCGGAGTCGCTCGCCATGAGCGCTCTGCTGACAGCGTCGAGCTGGGCGCGGTCTCCGGTGTTCTTCAGGTCGAAGGTGCCCACGAACGTCGGCGTGAAGTCGCTCAGCGTGCCCTCGTAGAGCGCGCCCGAGCTCTTCGCGAAGTGACGCTTCAGGAAATCAATGTCGATGGCTTCCACGTGCGCGTACACGCCGAGGTCGACCCCGTTCACGACGACGTGCGCGAAGTTGCAGCGCGGCGCGCGCAGGCCGGCCTTCTTGAACAGGGCGTAGCCGAGGCACTGCCGCACGATGGACGGGTCTTGCTGAGCGTTGTTGAGCGTCATCGCGTCGAGCCCCGAAACCTTCTGCTTCGGGATGTTCGAATCGAACTTGAGCTTGAGCGACGGCCGGTTCACCGAGAGCGAACCGAGGAAGCCCTTCTTCTTCACGGTGCTCCGCTCGAGGCGCGTGCCGTCGACGGTGACGGTGCCTTCGAAGGTGGTGAACGGTGAAGGGAACGGCTGGCTCGTGCAGTTTCCAGCGAGCAGCGTGAAGAGGTCGCGCGTCTGGTTGCGCAGCGTCTCCCAGTCGGCCGGAGCGACGTCGATGCGCACCTCGACGAGGTGGGTCGGCTCGAAGAGGGCCGCGGTCGGGTCTCCAGCGTCGACGACGCGGGCTGTTCCACCGCCGCTCACACCGCCACCACTGCCGCCGTCCACGGTGGGCGACACCGGGCTGCAGGCGGCCAGACAGCAGAGAAAGAGGAGTGCGCGCACGGTGGTCGACATCAGACACCGCGGGCTGGAAAAACAGAAAGCGCCACGTGGAGGTTTCGGCTCTGGTGTCGTGATGGCGCAGCGGCGGAGAGAGCGCACCGACCTGTTCGGCACCCACCGGCCCCGCGACCGGCGGCTCGTCGACGTCGGTGAGACCGGAGAAGCGCTGCTCGCCGCGGTGATGGCGAACCCCGACGATGATGGACCGCGGCTCGTCTACGCCGACTGGTTGCTCGAGCGCGGGGACGTTCGCGGTGAGTTCATCGTGCTGCAGGTGCAGGCGGCGCGTCTGGCGCCAGGTCCTGAACGCTCCGACCTCGAAGCGCGGGCGCAGGTGCTGCTCGACAAACACCAGCGCGAGTGGGTGCGGCCGTTCATGGGCGACCAGCGCACGATGGAGGCGTTCGGGCGCAAGTACACGAGCGCGAGCCCGACGAAGTGGACGTTCGAGCGGGGCTTCGTGCACACCGCGACGGTCTCAGCGCAGAGCTTTCCCGATGTGGCTGCAGGCCTGTTCGCGCGGGAGCCTGTCGTTCGCGTGCACCTGACGAATCGTGGACTCGATGACGTGCTCCGAGCGCCGGGGCTCGAGCGGCTGCGCGAGCTCGACCTCGCGAACTTCCGATTGAGAGATGGCTCGGCCGCACTGTTCGCGAGCCGACGATTCACCTCGCTGCGGGAACTCGACCTGACGAAAGCGGGCGTCGGCGTGAAAGGCGCAGCGGCGATGGCCAAGGCGCGGGCGGGCGCGTTCCCCGCGCTGGAGCGGCTGCAGCTCGCGATCAACGGGCTGAGCGATGCTGCGCTCGAACATCTGGCGAAGGCTCCGATACTCGCGACGGTTCGTCACCTCGATCTCGCGCAGAACAACTTCGGCAGTCGTGGCTTCGTCGCGCTGTGCAGCAGCCCCTTTCTCACGCGCCTCGAGACGCTGCGCATCGGTGGTTCTCCGGTGGGCCTTCAGGGAGCGAGCGCGCTGGCGCGATTTCGAGAAACGATGGTGTCGCTCACCCTGCACGCCGCTCAGCTTGGCGATGCTGGCTTCGAGACGCTCGTCGAGGACCCGTGGCCGAAGTTGCGGCACCTGTGCGTCTCGTCGAACAACCTCAGCAAAGCGGCGCTCAGCAACTTCCCCGGCTGGCTCCACTCGCTCGAGACGCTCGAACTCTGAACGGGCATCATGAAGGCATGACCGCGTTCGGACTCGTCACCTGCCTCGTGCTCGCGCAGACCTCGGCGAAGTTCTTTCCCATCGACAACAAGAACGGCATCGACCTCCTGGAAGAGGCCCGTTACGCGAAGGTGCTGCGCGCGATGGAGGAGCAGCCGCTTCACACCGGCACGACGAAGGGAACCGTCTATCGCCTGACGATTCTGCCGTCGTGGGGCAATCCCGTGACCATTCGGCTCAACGTCATCGAGGGGAAGGCGACCATCGAAGGAAAGCGCCTCGACGGTCAGGGCGGTTACGAACTGGGCAAGCTGATCGAGAAGGGGCTCGCTCCGGTGAGTGCCGAAACGCTCGCGACGTTCGAGCAACTGTTCGCGACGCTGAACTTCGAGAAGCAGGCCACCCGGGACCCGACTGTCGGATTCGACGGCTCGACGTACGTGCTCGAGCAAGTCGCCGAGGGGAGGTACCACGTCATCGTGCGCTGGACTCCGAGCTCCGACACCTCGAAGCGCGGCCTCACGGAGTTCCAGGCAGTCGCGCAGTCGATGTATCGCGCGAGTCCGCTCAAGGCTGACCTGACGAACAAGGGTCGCGTCGAGATTCGAAAGAAGGAGTGACTACAACTTCCGGCAATCGCTCCACGTCACCGAGCTCGAGAGCGCGCTGACGACGCCCGGTACCGTCTTTCGCGCGACCGGGTGCACGTCGTGAAACAGCACCACGCCGCGCCGCCACAGCAGCATGAGCGTCAGCACGCGACCTTCCACCAACGCGGTGTCCTTCGGCGCCTGCCAGTCCTGCGAATCGATGTTCCACAACATCACGCCGATGCCCTGCTTCGAGAGCGCCTGCGTCTGCGCGAGCGTGCGCTGCCCATAAGGAGGCCGAAACCAGCGCACCGGCCCCATCGACGAGGCGAGCTCCGAGTTCCACCCATCGAGTTGGAGCGCCACCTTCTGCGACGTCACGTGGCTCGCGTGCGAGCTGCCGTGTGAGCCGACACACTGCCCGTCGTAGAGCGCCTTCGCCGGCTTACGCGCGTGCATCGCGTCTCCGACCACGAAGAAGACAGCGTGTTGATCGATCGACTTCAGCACCGGCAGCAGCGCATCGGTCTCTCCCGCCGCGCCCGTCGGCCCGTCATCGAACGTGAGCAGGAACTCGCGATCGCCGAACGCCTCTCCCGTCACCTCGGAGTCGTCGAGCCGCGCAATCTCACTCGACACCTTCGACGACAACATCGCGAGGCGGGCCAGCTCCCGCAGGTGCGTCGCGTGAAACTGACGCGCGCCCGTGCGCCACGTCGCGTACTCGGTGGGCAGTGACTCGAGCATCGGCGTCGCGATGGTGGCGAGCGTCTCGAACGACTCCAGCGCCTTCGAAGGACACAACACGTCGTCGGCGGAGCAGCTCACGAGCCCGCGACGAAAGTTCTCGAGCAGCAGCGCCTTGCGAGACACCTTCCACGCCGCGAGCGCGCCCTTGTCTCCGTGCTTCAGGCCGACCTCCTGCGCGAGAAAGTTGCCACGAACTTCGAGCGGCAACGCCGAGAGTGCCTCGACAAAGACCAGCACCTCGGCCCGTGAGGCCCGGTCGAAGTCCTTCACCGTCGACACCGGCTGCGGCCAGCCTGCGCGGTCGGTCCACGCCACGGGAGCCACCGACAACACCGCGAGGAGGAGTGCGTGCATGACGCCCTCAGTTCTTCAGCTTCGCGGCCATGCGCTTCTTCGCATCTTCGTAGACCTTCATCGGGCGCTCCTGATTCGCGAGGTCGTACTGCGTGAGCGCATCGGCGAACTGGCCCTCGGCTTCGTAGATGCGGGCGATGTTGTAGTAGCTGCTCGCGCGCACCACGTTGGCGTCGGCGCCGCTCGCGAGCGCGATGGACTTGCGGTTCGCCCACAGGGCCTCGCCGTTTCGGTTCAGCTTGCGGAACGAGAGGCCCAGGTTCGAGTACGCCTGCCCGTAGTCGGGCGCGAGCTCGATGGCTCGCTGGTAGAGAGCGACGGACTCCAGCACCCGGCCGGCGTGGTACGCGCGCTCGCCCTCTGCGTTCACCTGCGTCGCGTCGGCGGTGATGGCAACGACCGGCACTTCGGCCACGCGCACGGTCGGCTCACCGCTGTTCCTCTTGCGCAGCTCGCTCTCGGGGTCGACGTCGGCCGGCGTCAGCGTGTTGAGGTCGTGCAGCTCACCCTGGCCGTCGATGGAGAACACCGTCCACAACGTGCCCTGCTTCGCCGTCGGCACCTCGTAGCGGCGAATGAGCGACTCACCGATGTACACGAAGACCTTCGCGCCACTCTCGGCCAGCGCCGCGCGGCTCGGCTCGGCCTTGTTCGTGTAGTCGTGCACTGCGAACAGGTACGGCTGACCAAACGCCTTCTTCTCGATGGTGATGGTCTCGGGCCCGAAGGAGTCGGTGTCGTCGACGTCGAGGTTCGCGTTCGCGCCGAGCTTCCTGCTGAAGAAGATGTGGTTGCCGGGGAAGACGCCGTGCAGGTCGAGGTCGGCGGGCGAGCGGCCCCAGCTCAACACCACACGCAGGCCGTCGAGGCTGTGCATCACCGGCGACAGCGCGTACGTCATGCCCTGACACGGGCAGCGCGCGACGAGCGTCGAGTACCCGGGCTTCTTCACGATGAGCAGCACGCCGTCGTCTTTGTCCGAGAACGTGGGCGAGACGGTGGCCGCACCTGCCGTAGAGGTCGTTGCCGTGACCGAGGCCGCGCCGTTCTTCTGCAGCGTCACCTCCGCGCCACCGATGCGCTGGTCCTTCACGACGGCGCTCAAGACGTTGACCGAGACCGGTTCAGCAGCGAGGACGAGCACGAGGGCAGAGAGCGACATGGTGCCGGGCACGCTTCACGATGAGTGCCAGCAGTTCAACCCTTCTGAATTCATGGATTGCGCTGCTTCCGTGGTTCTTCGGCCACACCTGTCCGCGGCTGCCGGGCCAAACCTGAGCTTCGTGTCAGCGGCCCATGGCCTTCCGGCCGGCGGTGCGCATGCACGCGTCGATGGCGGCCTTCGTCGCGGCGTTGGTGGTGCAGGTCGTGAAGGTGTCGCGGTCGGCCTGCTTGAGGTCGTGGCAGATGCTGCGGGCCATGTCCTCGCCACCCGCGCCGAGCACCTTCAGCGCCTTCGCCTTCGCCACGACGGTGTCGCCACACCCCTTGGCATCGACGGCCCAGCTCGAGGTGGCAATGAGGGGAACGAGAACGGCGACGACGGTGAGAAGGGTCTTCATGGTGGCTCCGGTTCGAAGTGGTGCGTCAGTGCACTCAGACGAACGACGGTGGCCGGCCGGAACTGTCGCACGGCTTTCTGCGATTCGGCCCCAATGGCTCAGTTCATGGCGTGATGCGCGGCTGAGCTACGGTGGGTGCCTTGAAGAACGCCATGCCCATCGTCATCATCGTCGCGGGAATTCTGGTCGCCGCCTGTCTCGTCGCAGGTGGAGCAGCCTTCTTCCTGCTGCCCATGCGCGACGCAACGCTCACTCCGATTCCCACGCGCGCGAGCGTTCAGCCCGGCTTCGACGGCGCGCTCGAGGGCACGTGGCAGCAGCGCACGGGTGGCTTCACAGGTGTCGAGGTGAACTCCGATGGAACGCTCGGTGAGAAGTGGCCACCGGGCAGCGTGGTGGAGCTGAAGCTCGAGCCGCTGATGTATCGCCTCACCATCGTCGAAGCCTCGGGCAGCGGCATGAACGCCTCGAAGAAGCTCGTGCGCGAAGAGGGCCGATGGAGCCGTGAAGGCGACACACTCATCTTCTCTCCGGCGAAGGGACTTCACGTGACGCGAGAGAACGCCGAGCGTCGTGAGCACGCCTTCACGGTCACGGCGCCGCGCCGCTACCGGCTCGAGACGCGCGTCCTCGAGACCGATGGGCCGCCCGGCGCTTCTCCCGTGACGACCGAGGCGCTGCGGCTCGTGGGGCCGTGCGTTCCCGACGGGAGCGAGTGCGTGTGGGACTTCGACGTCGACTGATCAGTGCTGCACGACCGGCGGCAGCCTCTTCGTCAGGTCTCGCACCTGCTGCCACGTGAGCTCGGTCCCCGCGGGATAGCCGAACGCCGAGGCCTGCAGCTTGATGCCCTTCGACGTGACGGTGACCGAACCGTTCGCGACCGGCACCTCGTTGGTGAGCTGGCCGCCGATGGTGACGCCCCCTCCCGTGCCCGCCGCCATCGGCTTCACCTGCAGCTCGCCTGACACGTTGGTGATCGACGTGACGCCGATGGCCGCCGTGACCTGGCCCTTGTCGACCGCTTCACCGATGAGCGCGCGCGCCTTCGCCGTGTCACCACGCGCGAGGGCGCCGAGCACGCGCTCCTGAATCGCAGGTGGCAGCTGGTCGACACCGACCTCGAGCTTCACCTGGCCACCGCGCGTCGCGACGTCACCCTGCAGCGTGATGGTCGCCTTGTACCCTTCCGAGAGCACCTTCGGCGGCCTGCCGGGCTGCAGCACGAGGCTGCGCTCGAACGCGACCTCGGCCTGTCCACCCGCGAGCCGAATCGCGCCCTGCACACCGCCACCGCCGACCGCGCCCTTCACTTCGCCTTCCACGCCGCCAGCGACAGTGCCCTTCAGCGTGAGCGTACCGTTGTCGTTGAACTCGATGCGGCCGCCGCCCTTCAAGTACGGAGCAACCTGCCCTTCGACACCGGGCCCGAGCGTGCCGCCGAGAATACCGGTGAGCTTTCCGCCGACGCCGACCTCGACCGCCGTGACGTGTTTACGCACGAAGTCGATGGGCTCGCCGGGCAGGTTCACGCCAGGCAGCTCCTGAATGCCGGTGAGGAACGACGCCGCCGCAGGGCCAACGCCCGGGAGTGACGCAATGCCCGCCATCGCGCCGGTCTGCAGGCCGAACGCCGCCAGCTCGGTCGCTGCGCCCTTCTTCGAGAGGTCGATGGTGAGCTCGACACCCGCCGTGCCTTCGACCGACAACGCGGCGTTCGCTTCTGCCCCGGCAGTGTCACCCGTCACCTTGCCTGCGACCGATGCGCCGCCGCCGATGCTCACCTTGAACTTGTTCGGGTCGTCGGTGCTGCGCTCGATGCTGACCTGCACCTTGGCGCCGACATCCACTCCGAGCACCGCGGCGAGCTCGGCGTTCGCGCTGATCTGCACCGAGGTCTTCTGGCCCGGCGTCATCCGGTCCAGGCCCATCGCGTTGACGACGGCCTTGTCGAGACCGGTGAGGTTCGCGCGATTGATCGGCTTCTCAGCCGCGGCTCCCGGGTCGGAGAGGAGCGTGCGCAGCGTGTCGCGAACACCCGAGGTCGTCTTCTCGGCGATGTTGCCGACGCCGCTGATCAGGTCCCTCGCGCCGCCGAGCAGACTTCGCGCGAGGCCGATGGCTTCGGTCGCGCGGTGATTGGCGACGGCGAGCGCTCCATCGAGCAGGGTGTGCGCGATGGGCGCCGCGAGCGCGACGGGAGACTTCGCTGCAGCGGCAAACCCGCTCGCCGAGATTCCCGCGCGCACGCTTCCACTCGCGCCGACGGTGGCAGCGAGCGTGGCTTTGGCCTTCACGGGCTTCGGGGGCGGCGGCGGCTTCGGAGCGTCGAGGCGGCGAACGGTCATGACGGGATCCTCAAGTCAGTGGGCGAACGAATGATGAGTCATCGGCGAGAGAAACCGTGCAGTTGTTCCGTTGACCATGCTCACCCGCATGTTTCGCCAGCCCGTTGGAATCGTGAGCGTGGGCAGATGTGGGCAAGCGCCGATCAGCGCGGTACACGGCTCACGAATGCCGAAAGTCCGCTCTGCGCAGTTGCTGCTGTTTGTGCCGCTCGCGCTCGGTCTGGTGCTTCGGCTCGGGCTGCTCGGCGACCACGGCATCTTCTGGCCCGACGAGATCTACCAGTCGTTCGAGCCCGCCCACGCGCTCGTCTTCGGCCACGGCCTCATTCCCTGGGAGTTCATCGACGGTGCGCGAAACTGGGCACTGCCGGGGCTCGTCGCGTTGATCATGAAGGTCTGCGCCATGGTCGGCGCTGATCAACCCGCCCAGTACATCGCAGCGGTGAAGGTGGTGTTCATCGTCTTCTCCGTCGGCACGGCGCTGGGCACGTATCGCCTCTCGCGCGCGGTCGGAGCCGACGAACTCCCCGCGGCCGCCTGCGCCTCCATCTTCAGCCTCGCGGCGCCGGTGCTGTACTTCGCTCCACGCGCGATGAGTGAGAACGCGACGGTGCTGCCCATCGTCTGGGGGCTGGCGCTCGTGCTCGACAGCTCGCTCGTCGAGCGCGCATTCGGAGCGACACCTTCCGTGCGAGCGCGACGCCTGCTCTGGCTCGGCGCATCGCTGCTCGGGCTGTCGGTGCTGTTCCGCTTGCAGTCCGCCGTCGTCTGCGTCGCCATCGTCGGGGTGCTCTCGGCGCGCAGGCAGTGGAAGGCGCTGCGTGACGTCGCGGCGGTGCTCGCCGTCTGGGCCTTCCTCTTCGGCGCGCTCGACGCCTTCACGTGGAGCCAGGCCCCGAAGGTAATGGCGGGCGGCTGGTTCCACTCCGCGGTCGTCTACCTGCGCTTCAACCTCATCGAGGGCAGAGCCGCGGGCTGGGGCGTCGCTCCCTGGTACTTCTTCGCGCAGCGCTTGTGGACGTCGATGCCCTTCATCACCGTCGTGCTGGTGGGCGGGCTCGTGCTCTCACTGCGTCGCGCGCCGGCGCTCATCGCCATCGCCCTGCTCTTCTTCGCGCTGCACTCGGCGTCTCCGCACAAGGAGTACCGCTTCATTCTGCCGATGCTCCCGATGCTGGCGGCGCTCGTCGGCGTCGCGCTCACCGGGCTCTCCATCGAGCGGGTGCGGCAGGTCGGCATGGGCGCAGCGGTGCTGGCGTCACTCCAGTCTGCCGCGACGCACGGCTCGCTCACGTTCGGTCAGCTCGGCCAGTACCCGGGCCGCGACAACGACAGCGCGTGGGACGACAACGGGCCCGTCAACCGGCTGATGCTCGTCGCCTCGCAGCAGAAGGACCTCTGTGGGCTCTTCACGCCCGTGCACCCCGCGTGGATGGGTGGCGCGACGTACCTGCACACGAAGGCGCCGCTCTTCTCGCCGGGCTGGCCGTACGACTGCTCGCAGGCCGGCACGTGCAACTACGCCATTCTGCCGAAGGGCAATCAGCTGCCGCCCATCGCCGAAGACAAGAACTTCGTGCTCGTGAAGATCCCCGACAGTCCGTGCCGCGCTGATCCGAACTACGCGTGGCGCCTGCCCTGAGCGTGACAGTCGCGCGCTCGCTCGATTGGCCGCTCGCCGAGGAGTCCGTGCGACACGTCGCGTTCGGGTGACGTTCACTGCAGTGAACAGGTTGGCCACGGCGGGCACGTCGATAGAACCCGTCGCATGGCTCGTCTCGCCCTGACCTGTGCGCTCTGCTGTCTCGCCGCTGCCTGCGCCGAGAGAATGAAGGAGCCCGACGACGCGCTCGCGCTGCACTCGCCTGAGACTGGCGGCGTGACGCACGCCCACGGTCCGTTCGTGCGGGTCGGCGTGATGATGGACGCGCATTCGCCAACCGCGCTCGAGCTGAGGACGAGCGTCGACGGCGTCACCTGGACCGCGTGGCAGCCGCTCACCATCGTGTTCGCGGAAGACGAGGCGTTCGCGGGCCACGTCGACGCGCCGTCGGGCTCGAGACACTTCGAGTACCGCTTCACCGACGCCTCGCGCCCGCCGCGCTGGCTGCTGGTGGAAGACATCGAAGCGCTCGGCGAGCCGTCGCTCCCGCTCGAGCCCGAGGCGCTGGCGGCTCCCTCGCCCACGGTGGGCAAGCGGGTCGACGCGCTGGCGCCCTTCCCGACGATTCTGCCGCGGTCGGCGTGGGGAGCACGTGCGCCGACCTGCCGCTCGCTGACGAACCCGTATCGCCTCGTGGTGCACCACACCGCCAGCCCGACCAACGACACCTTCACGCCCGAGGCGCGGCTGCGGCAGACGCAGGCGTACCACATGGACTCGAGGGGCTACTGCGACGTGGCCTACAACTTCCTCATGTCGCGCGACGCCCGGGTCTGGGAAGGGCGCGGCGATGGCGTGCTGGGCGGCCACACGCTGAACCAGAACGCGGGCAACATGGCCCTGTGCCTCATCGGCACGTACACGACCGACACGTTGACGCCGCAGCAGGCGTGCGCCCTCGCAGGGTGGATGGCGTGGCAGAGCAGCCTGCATGGCATCGCGCTCAACCGAACCAACATCAAAGGGCACCGGGAGTGGGGCGCGACCGCGTGCCCGGGTGACACCGTCTTCGCACAGCTCAACTCGCTGGTGATGCAGGCGGCGACGACGTGCGCAGGCGTGACACCGCCACGGCCCGAGTGGGGCGCCGAGTTCGTCGCGCAGAGCTTCCCCGCCTCGCAGCTCCCGCCGATTCGCCTCGAGCTCGGAACGACAGTCGATGGCTGGGTCGACCTGCGCAACATCGGCACGCGCTCGTGGACGACGGCGGCGACTCGGCTGGCTCCGACGCCGCGGGACCAGGCCTCTGCGCTCGCCGACCCGACGTGGCTCTCACCCACCCGCGTGACGAACGTGGCCGCCGCGACTTCGACCGGCCAGGTGGGCCGCTTTCCGGTGCGCCTGAGAGGCAACACGCTCGGCAGCTTCACGCAGACGTTCGGCGTCTTGCAGGAGAATGTCGTGTGGTTCGCCGATCGCGGCGGCCCGGCTGACACGTTCATCACCGTGCGCGTCGAGGTGGTGCCGAGGTCCGATGCTGGCGTGGCGGTCGACGCGGGGTCGGTCGAACCCGATGCAGGTGTGGTGGTCGACGCTGATGCCGGCGTCGTCGAACCCGACGCTGGAGAGCCCATCGACGCAGAAGGAGAGCCCGTGAGCGTCCCAGCGTACGCAGAGGGCTCGGCGGTGCTCCCGGCTGCGACAGGGTGTGGGTGCCTCAGCGTCGATGGACCCGCCGTGCTGGCGCTCGCCGCGCTCGTGTTCGGCCGTCGGCGTCGTGGCGCACGAGGGTGAGTCAGCGCAGAGGACGGGTCGATTGGCGTCGCCGTGCGTTCGGCGACGAACGGTTGCCTGGTCCCGTGCGTCACTCGGCGTAGCGCAGGTAGACCTTCCAGGGACCCGCGCCGCACCGCTCTTGCCAGGCGATGACGAAGCGGCCGTCGAAGATGGCCAGCTCGGGCCGGTCGGCGAAACACAGGGGGTTGTTGTTCAGCGTCGTCGAGGGCACGCCGCTGCGAAGCGGACCCGGCTGCAGGGTGAAGTTGTTGTCGCTGATGCGCAGCTCGAGCTGGCCTGCGACGGCGAGGGCAATCAACGGAAGTTGCCGGCCCGTGGCGACGTCGAAGCTCGTTGCAGAGGGCGCGACCTGGTACGGGCCGGCGCCACAGCTGACCGCGCAGTAGTACGCGACCACGCCGTTCTGCTGCCGCCACATCGGCCCGCCGCCACCACCACCCGAGACGCTGCTGAACGTGCGCGCCTCGGTGACGTTGTTGAAGATACCGCCCTGCGTGAAGGTGGTGCCGTTGAAGCTGAAGTGCCAGAGCGCCCCGCTGGTGCTGGTGCGCGCGGACACGAGCAGCGGGGTGTTCGACGCCGACGAGCCGAACCCAATCGGGTCGCTCGCCGGGCCGACGCTGAACTCGGTGGTGTTGGTGCTGAGCGTCGCGAAGGTGTTCCACGCGCCGCCGTCCCACGTCGCCAGCTTGAGCCCACCGTCGTCAGCGTACGGAGAGAAGAGCCCGCCGGGCGCAGCGAAGACGGTGCCAGGCGGTTGCGCGGGCAGGGGCTGCCACCCGTTGCTCCACCGCCAGGTGACGGGCGGCGTGCCCTGAGGGTCTGCGAGCTGGAGCGTGGCGATGGGCTGATTGCCCAGCAGATGCCCGCGATGGCCACGCGGCAGCGGTCCCGTCAGAGCCGTCGTGGGCGCAGTGGTGTCGTCGGGAATGAGACAGGGCGGCGCGGTGCAGGTCGTCGGGTCGAAGGGCAGGCTCGCCCACGCGACTCCGTCTCGACGGCCGACGAGGAAGACTTGAACGGGCTGCCCGGGCGCAGGTGAACGCGCGATGACGGCCGGCCAGACCTCGGACGTCGAGGACCAGCCAGTCTCCCAGGCGGGGCTCCACGAGTTGGTCGCGATGAAGGGCGCGCTGGTGAAGGGCAGCACGCTGTTCGGCGGCGTCGCCTCGTCTTCGATGGAGCTGACGCTGAGCTGGTACTGGTAGCCGGGCGTCATGGGTGGGCGCTGAACCAGCCAGATTCGTTTCCCATCGAGCACCCTGGCCACCGTCGAGGTCACGGGGCCCGGGCCGACCGCCGTGATGGAGACGGTGTTGAGGTTGTTCGACGCCGCCAGCGTTTCGTCGAAGTCGACGAAGGCCGACCAGAGCCCGGTGTGCCCCGTCGAGATGCTGGTGGCCACGATGACGGGCTTGCGGTTGTCGACGACGTTCACCGTCGTTCGCCCGAACGAGGTGCCAGGCGACAGCAGCCCGGTGGTGTCGGTGGCCGTGAGCGTGAAGGTGATGGGCCGTGGAATCGGCCCGTCGACGCGAGGCGAGATGAAGGTCGTCACGGGCGACGTCGGGTCCGAGAGGAGCCAGTCGGCCACGCCGCCATCGTCAGGTTCACGCTCGGGGGTCCACCTGAAGGTGAAGCCACCGTCAGGTTGAGGAGAGAAGACGCTGCCGACGAGCGTCACGAGGGCACCGACGCCGACGGAGCGCGAGGGACCCGCGTCGACCGACCACTGCGGCAGCGAGCCGGTGGTGAGCGTGAAGACGGCAGGGCTCGAGGTGGTGGTGAGCGTCAGCCCATTCGTGACCGTCAGGCGAACGGTGACGGGCACAGCGGTCAGCACCGGGCTGGGCATGTCGAGCTGCAGCACGCCTCCTGGCAGCGGCGTCACCACGATGCCGAGGTTCGACGGCGTCACGCTCCAGGCGTAGTCGACGATGCCCGTGCCGTTCGGGTCGGAGCTGGTCGCGCCGCTGAGGAAGAGGCGTTGCCCGCCCACCGCCGAGGTCGGAATCGAGGTGATGGTCGCGACGGGTGGAACGGCAACGGGAATGATGGCCGAGACAGGAGCGCTCCGCTCGCCAGCGAGCGTCACCACGCTCAAGCTGAACTTCAGCAGCGTGGGCCCTGAGGGCGCCGTCAGCCGTGGTGCCGCGACGATCGGCGTTCCGTTGAACATGATGTTGAGCGTCGGGCCCGCGTCCTGGCCCCAGAAGTAGGAGAGTGACGGGCCACCGGTCGACCGCTGGCCTGAGATGACGAAGGACGCTCCCGGTGTCACGAATGCCGGCGCGTCGAGCACCGCCATGGGCGGCTGACCTGCATCGACACCTGCGTCGACACCCGCATCAAGGCCTGCGTCGACGCCTGCATCCACGCCTGCATCGACGCCTGCATCGACGCCTGCATCGACGCCTGCATCGACACCTGCATCCACGCCTGCATCGACGCCTGCATCGACACCCGCATCGACACCCGCATCGACACCCGCATCGACGCCTGCATCGACGCCAGCATCAACACCACCCGCATCAACGCCGGCATCGTACCGAGGCAGGCCTGCGTCGAGCTCGATGGGACGTGATTCGCCGGGCTCGAGCGTGACGTCGCGAATGTTGACGACGGGAGCTCCGATGACGAGGTTGACCAGCGTCGCCGAGCGGTAGTCCTGCTTCTGAAAGCCGAGCGAGACGATGCCGAAGGCGACGCCTTGAAACCCGTAGTTGCCCTGAGCGTCGGTGGTGGTGGTCGCGCCGCTCGAGAGCGTCACGGTGACGCCCGCCGCAGGCAGCGCGCCGGGCAGGTACACGCGACCGCGAACCTCGCCGACCGTTCCACCCGGGTCGGGCTCGAGGGTGAGCCTCTTGAGCGTGAAGACCTCAGCGGCGCGCACTTCGATGGTCTCGACCTCGGCGCGATAACCAGCGCGAAAGGTCGAGACCGTGAGCAGACCTTCAGGCAACGCCTCGAGCAGGAACGAGCCGTCGTCTGCGGTGTAGGTGAAGTACGGCCCCTCGGGCACCAGCACGCTCGTACCGCCGTGACCACCCGTGGTGAGCACATCTTTGCGAAGGACCTGGCCCCGAATCGCGCCGTTGCTCCCGAGCACGACTTCTCCCAGGTTGACGACCTTGCCCGGACCTGCGCCCAACCCCTGAAGTCGCAGCAGGCGCTGGTGGTCGAAGCGGCCGTCGTTGTCCTTGTCGAACCGAACCGCGAGGCTGGCGTTGGTGCTGCTGACCGGGCTGAGCGTGAACGCTCCTGTCTCGGTCGTCGTCACCGAGACGCCAGTGCCCACCAGCTCGACGAGCGCGCCTGCGGCCGGCCTGAGCGAGCTCTGTCCGGGCTCTGCAGCGACGACGCTGCCAACGACGCTGCCGTTCGGAGGCGGTGGCGGGGCGCCTGGAAGCTGCAGGTCGATGCACCCGAACACCAGGAAGGAGCCAACGACGATGGCGTGTTTCACGATGCCCCCTGGGACCCCAAAGAAGAGATGAGGTGGATATCAGCTCTCGCAGGGAATGCGTTTGTCGGAGGCAGGCGGATCAGACCAGCTGCGAGACCCACTCGCGCACGAGCGCGGTGAACGGCAGCCGCTGGCTCGCGAGCTTCGACGGCGACAACGTCACCATCGCGCGATCGTCATCGAGCCATGTCACCAGCGCTTCGGCGCGTGGGCTCAGCGCGACCTTCGTCTTCTGCGCCTTCTTCTTCGCGCCGGTGTGAAAGACGAGCTGCACTTCGTCGTGCGAGCGTAGATGAAACGTCGCGAAGAACACGTCGTCGGCTCGAAAGCTCGGCGCGTTCCACTTGATGGCTTCGCTGATGTCGGGCAGCGCGGACTTCACCAGCCGTCGCACCCGCACGATGTCGTCGCGCAGCGGGTGGTCGAGGGCTTCGAGGAAGGCATCGACTTCGTTTCCAGCGATGGGCGGCAGCTTGGCCGTGGAGCGCCCGGTCTTCGACGTCATGCGCGCGAGTGTGTCTCAGCGAAGGGCGCGGACGCCATCAGGAACGACGGCGCCGGCGCAGCATCGCGACCAGCGCGAGTGCACCGATGCCCGGAGCCGCCAGCGTGGACGAGCAGCCCGCAGCCTCAGAAGGAACGAACGTCGAGAGCTTGTCAGACGACATCGCCATGTTGCCCGAGAGGTCGAAGGCCACGACGCGCAGGTCGACGGTGCCTTCAGCGACTCCAGCCGCCGTGAGCGCGCTCTGACTGGCGACCGCGAGCGCCGCGGCAGGAATCGTGGTGCTCGCGTTGGCCGCAGGCACGAGGAAGTTCACGTCTCCGGGAGACTCGACCGTCACCGTCACGCGCGCGTTGCACGAGTTGGCGAGCTGCTGCGCCTGCACGGTGGCCTTCGGCAACCCAGGCGGCTGCGTGTCGATGTCTTCCGAGGTCGAGAAGCGCGTGATGACGACGCCGTTGAGCTCGACCCGGTAGGCCGTGTTCGCTTCCAGCAGTGAGGTCGGCTTCAGCACGAAGAGCGTCGACGGCTCGTCACCCGACACCCGCACGCCGGTCGAGGTGAGCCCAACCGATTTGCCACGCTCGTCGAGGAGGCGCACCGCACCCGGGTCTTTGATCTTCTCGCTGCTGCCCGACACCGGCAGATCCGAGCGAAGCCACAGCGCCGTGGAACGGGGAACGCGCGACCCTTCGGCAGGGAGCGCGAGAAAGCCCTGAATGCCGCTCATGGCCTCACACGCGTTGGCTGGAGCGCTCGCCAATGACACGGCGATCAGAGCGCCCAGAACGACTGATTTCCAATACGCCTGCACGACCATGTGGGTGCGTTCAGCGAACCCCGTGCCATGACAAATTCGAACGTTTTCAGGACTTTGAGTCGACACGAACACCCACACCGCCCTGATCCATGACACCAACGCCAGCCCCCTCGGAAACCGTCCACCATCACTGGAATGGTGCAGCCTCGCTCCATCGCTGAGGGCGAAGACCCCCACCATCGAGAAGGCCTGCCGAATCGGGTCAGCCACATTCCAGACACATCGACAGGTGGCACGAACCGTGGAGTGATGCGCCTGAACCATGTACCCCGAACTCCGCAACGACCGCCGCTACACCTGCCAGGCCCGTTTCTTCGGTTCGGGGGGCACGTTCCTCTTCCGCGGCGCCGTCACCGACATCTCGCGCACGGGGCTCTGCCTCGCCGGCATCGGAGCGATGGCGAAGGGCCAGTCGATTCATCTCAAGGTCGACCTGCCCACGGGCACCGTCGAAGCGGTCGCTGAAGTGCGCTGGGTTCGCTCGCAGGATGACGGCACGGCTGAAGCGGGCATGCGGTTCGTGCGCATCAACCAGTCGAGCCTCGAGGCCATCGACGAGGCCATGGCCGAGCGCCCCATCACCTCGACCTTCATGCGCCAGTACGTGTTTCGCTGAACCCGCGGGCTACCAAGGCCGATACACCCGGGTTTCGCGCCGAGCGATGCCAAATTCCTCGAACGGAATCCCGAACAGCTCCGCGACTTCCTCCGGCATGACGTTCCCGAAGATTCCCGCGACAATCTCGTCAGCGGAACGACAGAACATCACCGAGAAGCTGACCGACGGCCCGTCTTCGGCCGGAACGGAATGAACCTCGGCGTAAATCCAATCTGCCCTCCGCGCCCAGGAAACCCCGAGCGACCTGCCGACCAGGTGGGCTGAAGCGGGGAGCGCCACCAGCAGGCTGGGCAAGTTCTCCGGGAAGATCCCATCGACAAGCACCCCGTCGTTCCCAAGCCGGCCAACGAGGTCCAGCACAGGAACATCGTCGAGTAGCGCGGTACCTTCGCCCACAGGCCAGCCATGCTTCGCGAGCGTCGAAGGGCTGACGCCACCGGTCTCGTTCGCTTCATCGGTGTTGAGCAAGGCGAAGCCGGGGTCTCCTCTTGCCCAGACTTCGCACCAGTCACCCCAACCATCACTCACTGCCCGTTGGGCAGGGCCGTACTTCGCCTCGAAGCGCGAAACGATGTCTTCCATGTCAGGAGCAAACCAGTTCAAGCCACGAGCGCAATCGATCGAAGAGAGCAAGCGCTTGCATAGCCTCGCGCTCTCATGACCCGCGGTTCACCGGCGGTCGCGAATCCTCGAGAGCAGGCTGCGCATCAAGGTGCGGCGCATGGCGCGACCAGGAGTTCACGAGAATGAAGAAGCTCATCGTCATCGTCATCGTCAGTCTGACTGCCTGCGGAGGTCCCCCAGTGGACAAGACGGGACGGGTGCCGGCAATCACGGCGCTCACGGCTGACCCCGCTGCTGGCGCGCAGGTGTTCTCGAGCACCTGCTCCAGCTGTCACGGCCCGGCAGGGAAAGGGGCCATGGCGCGTGCCATCGTCAACGACGTCGCGATGCTCTCCACGCAGGAGCTGGCGACCATCGCGCTCAACGGCTACGGACTGATGGGTCCAGTCGGGGCGAGCCTCGACAACCAGCAGGTAGCGAACCTGGCCGCGTGGATGAAGGCCAACCTGAAGGGAGAGTGACATGACTGATGAGCTCCGGACGAAGGTGATGGCCCAAGCCCAGGGTGCGGCCGCCCTGAGTCTGGCGTTCGTGGGGGTCGCGCGTGCGTCCCCGAGACGAGGGAAGCGCTCGAGACCGTCGTGCAGCGCCTGCTCGCGATGCATCACTTCGCGCGAGACACCGTGGTGCTGCGTCGGCTCGCTCCGCTTCGTCAGACCGGGCGCGAGCTCGAGGGCTTTCCCGTCGCGCGTGAGTACCGCGTGTTCGTCGCGAAGGGAGAGCCGCTCGCCATGGGCTTCTATTGGCCGTTCGGCGACCCGTTCGGCGAGCTGACGTTGGAGGAGGTCGCGCCGCTCGTGCGTGAAGCCGCCCGCCGCGTCGGCACGCCGATGATGACCATCGACCTCGGGCAGCTCGACGACGGCCGGTGGATGGTCATCGAGCCGGGTGACTGGCAGTTCGCGGGCCTGGGCTCCATCGACGCGCAGCCGTTGTGGAGTGCGTTGCTCGCTTCGATGGCGAAGTGACGGCGGCTCGGCTCAACTCCCGCGCATGGTCGGTCTCGTCATCGTCTCGCTGCTGCTCGGTGGCCTCGGCGTCGCCATCGCCCTGCTGGCCCGCTCGTCCTTCAAGCAGTGGCGCCTCATTCTCGACACGCCCACCTCGAAGTGCGCGGGTGCGCAGGCCGGGCTCATCGAGCTCAAGGGCGTCGCGCGGGCCGACAGCGAGGCGGTGCTCACCAGCCCGCTCACGAACCAGCGCTGCGTCTACTACCGCGTTCACGTCGAGGAGTACGTGCGCCGCGGGAACAAGAGCCGGTGGACCACGCGCGTGAGCGACGTGCAGACCGTGCCCACCGTGCTCGACGATGGCAGCGGCCGCGCGAAGGTCGACCTCACGAAAGCCACCCTCGAGCTGCAGCGCGACCGGCACGAGAAGCAGTCGGCGTTCGAGGGTCTGCCACCCGAGGTGAAGGCGTTCATCGAGTCGAAGTACCAGCTCTCGACGAAGGGCCTGCTGCTCAACCGCCCGCTGCGCGTGACCGAGACCGCGCTCGCCGTGAACGACGACCTCTACGTGCTGGGACGCGCGGAGTGGCGTGGCAAGGACCTGCACGTGGTGCCCTTCGAGAAGATCTTCGTGGCGAGCGACAAGCCGGAAGAAGAGGTGGCGGCCAGCTCGCGCAACTCGTTCCTCGGGCTCTCGGCGCTGGCACTCTTCTTCCTCGGCATGCTCGCGGTGTTCAGCATCGGCCCCATTCGCGCGTGGCTCGGTCGATGACGCATCGCGCGCCAGACGTTCGTGCGCGTTGACGCCCACATGCGCAGACGGTCACAGTGCCGCCCGTGCGGTGGCCGGCCCTTCTGACGCTCACGTTGTTCGGTTGTGCGACCTCGAACCCGGCGCCGGTGGCGAGCACCACGCCGAAGCCCGAAGAGTCCGAGGTGGCCGCGGCCTTCGAGCCCGAACCAACGGCTGCTGCACCGACCGTCACCGCGAAGCCGCCTCCCCCACTGCCCGACGTGCGCGCGCCATTCCGCGAGGCGTGTGAGTCGTCGCAGAAGGCGCTGTCGTCGAACGACCTCGAGAACGCGAAGGCCGAGTCCCTGCGCGCCATGAAGGTGGCCACCAGCCTCGGCGTGCACGAGCGCATCAAGGCGGCCGAGCTGTCGTTCAAGGTCGCGCTCGCGTCGAACGCGGCTCCCGACGCGCAGAAGGCCGCCCGCGACTGGCTCGTCACCTGCGGCGGTGACGGCGTCGAGGTGTGCCGAACGCAGGCCCTCAACGCGCTGGTCTCGACGGCGCGGCTCGACCCTTCGGCGACCAAAGCGCTGCGTGACGAGGTCAGCGACGTGCAGAAGGCCGACGCCTGCTTCAAGGCCTCGGAGCGCGCGAAGAAGCCCGAGCGGTGCTTCGCCGATGCCGAGAAGACGGCGAAGAGCCGGCGTGACGAGCTGCTGCTCGCGCGGGCCACCTTCGTGCGCGCGTTGTCGGCGCCCGAGCCGAAGCAGGTCGCGTTGCTCTCGGCCGTCGACCAGCAGTGTGACTCCGCCGCGTGCGTGACGGTGCGACGGCGCGCGCTCGCGCAGTTGGTTGCGAAGGCGAAGGCCGAGAAGAAGCTCGACGACGCGGCGCGCTTCGCCATCAAAGACGCGCAGGCCTTCGCGAGCACGTTGCCCGAAGCCGAACGTGCGTGGGGCCGGCCTCCCGAGACCGACGTCGTGTGCGCTGCGTTCGATGGCGCCAACGGCCCCGGCTCGTGCCGCAAGCTCGAGAAGCAGCTCACCGGCAGGTGGATGTTCCGCGACTTCTCGAAGGAGAAACCACGCGATGGCCTCACGGGCGACCAGGTGCGCACCGTCAACGAGCACTACGCGCCGCTGCTGCAGGAGTGTCTCTCGGCCCAGGCCCGCCGCCTCAAGCCACCCGACGCCGTTCGTTACGAAGTCCGGTGGATGGTGTTCAACGACGGGCGCGTCGGTGAGGTGCACTTCAAGAACGCGAACTTCGACAGCTCCGAGCTCGGGCAGTGTCTGCGCGCACAGTTCGAGACCTGGCGGTATCCCCGCTACGAGGGTGAGTGGCAGCACGTCGAGCAGGCCTTCACGGTGACGGCCGTCGAGCGACGCACCGAGCGGTGACGCGGCGAGAGAGGCTTCATGTTCTGGACTGCGCTGTGCGCCGTGGTTCTCGCGGGAGCGCCGACGCCCGAGCAGCGCCTCGAGCAGGCGACGAAGGCCTTCGGCGCGAGCGGCTTCGAGCAGGAATATGGAGCGCTGCTCGAGTCGATTCGAGCGCTGCCTCCAGCCGACCCGCGCCGGAAGAAGCTCATCTGTGAAGCGCTGTACCTGGGCGAACGCAGCGGTGACTCGGCGAAGATCGAAAAAGACCTGCGCGCGCTGCTGAACACGCTCGAGAACAAGCAGCCGTCCATCGCCACGCTCTCTCGCTTCATCGTGAAGCTGCACGCCGTGCGCATGTTCGAGCGCTCGAAGTGGACGACGCAGCGGAGCACCGAAGTGCCGCAAAGCGTCCCCTGCGCGGAGTGGGACGCCGGCGCGGCCCGGCTCGCGCTGACGATGAACCTGGGCAGCCGCGGTATGGACTTTCTGGCAACCCCCGCGCAGCGGCGAGAGGGCGACCGCCTGGCGCATGAGGCGTACCTCGAGCTGCATCGCCGCGTGAGCACCGACCCGTCGCTGGACGACGCCCTGCGCGCGAGCCTCTTCGACCTCTCCCTCGTCTTCTGCGGGTCGCCGAAGGGAGGCGCCTGCCCGACGCCACAGGAGGCGCTCACGCAGGCGCTCGCGTTGCGCACGAAGGCCTTCGGGTCGGCAGACGAACGCGCGCAGCAGTCGGCGCTCAACCTCGCCGTGTGGTTCGAAGAGCAGGGCCGGCTCGCCGACGCCGAACGAACGCTGCGCACCATCTTCCCCGGCGTGCAGGCGAGCTCGTCGACCGAGCTGACGCGTGAAGCGGCGATGGCGCTGTTTCTGACTGCGCAATCGAGCCGCGCACCTGACGCCTGGGCGATTGGTAGCTGGACCGTGCGCGAGCTCGCGAAGGTGCCCGCCGAGGCGTATGCGCCGACGCTGTACTTCCTGCGTGATGGCGCCGAGCTGGCGACGCGCGCGAAACGAATGAAGGACGCCGTCGACTGGCTCACCGTCTGCGTGCAGTTGGGTGAGGCGCAGGGTGGCCCGTTCGCGATGGCGGCGGCTGGCGACCGGCTTCGACTTGCCACGGCCCTCGAAGCGTCCGGCGACCTCGCTGCGGCTGACGCGCAGTACGTCAAGGCCATCGCCACCATGAGCGAGAACGCCGACACCTTCGTCGAAGACCAGCGCGCCGATCGATGGAGAGAAGTCGCCGCGGCCGAACGTGACCGCGCGGCCGTGCTCGAGAAGCTGGGGAAGAAGGATGAAGCGCAGGCGCTCCGCGACTCCGCCAGAACCCACGAGGTCCCGAAGGGGAAAACAAGCAAACCAACCCGAGGCCGATGACGTAGACGCGCCCGATGCGTCCCCGCCGCTGGCCGTTCGTCGTTGCCGCCCTGTTCGTCGCCGCTGTGCCTGCGTACTGGTGGTTCCTGCTCGAGTCAGGCGCGCCCGACGGCACGTTCTCCATCGACCTCGCCGAGGTGCGAAAGCTCGCCAACCGCATGCCGGGCGACAAGGCCACCGCGATTCACTTCGAGCCCGTCGGCCGCTTCGAGTTCCCGAAGACCGCTGTCGTCGCCGGTGATGGTTGGGCGATGACCGACATGACGGTCTACTCGTACCAGCTCGTCTTCCCTTCTCAGCGCGTCATCGTCGACACCTCGATGGACGAAGCGACGGGCAAGAAAGGCGGCGCGGTGTGGTTCGACGGCGCGGCGTTCGCGCGCGTGCAGGCCGCGCTCTCGGAGGCGAGCGTCATCGTCGTCACGCACGAGCACTTCGACCACCTCGCCGGGCTCGCCATGCACCCCGACGTGAAGGCGCTCATGAAGAAGGCCGTGCTGACCGAGGCGCAGCTCGCCGAGCCGAAACGAATGGACCCGCTGGTCTTCCCGCCCGAGGCGCTCATCGGCTACCGGCCGCTCTCGACGGCAGCGCTTCAGGCCATCGCGCCGGGCGTCGTGCTCATCAAGGCCCCGGGCCACACGCCGGGCAGCCAGCTCGTCTACGTGCAGCGCGCCGACGGAGCCGAGTACCTCTTCCTCGGCGATGTCGCCTGGCACCTGCGCAACGTCGAGCTGGTGCGTGAGCGCGCGCGTCTGGTGACGCAGTTCTTCCTGAACGAAGACCGCGCCAACGTGCTGCGCGAGCTGGCCGAGCTGAACCGGCTGTCGAAGGCCGAGCCGAAGCTCAACCTGATTCCCGGGCACGACGCGCCACACCTCGAGGCGCTCACGCAGCAGGGCTTGTTCGTGAAGGGCTTTCTTCCGCCCGCTCCGGTTGCACCCGCAGCGGATTCGGTCGACGCCGGTCTGCCGTAGTCGCGCTTCGACTTTCGAGCTTGAGACGAATTGTTCGCGCGGTGTACGACCCGTCAGGTCCGGCGGCGTCAGTCGGGCACTCTTCTCCATGGCAACCGGCGACGACGAGCGCGCACGAGGCGCAAGGCAGGTTCGTTTCACGCGCGAGCGGCGTGGCGTGTCATCCGAAGCGATGACGGCATGGGCACGACCCATCACGAGTGAAGAGGCGCGGCGAAATGCAGCGCTGCTCGTGACATCGCGATGGCCAGCGACCGGCAGTCACGCGTATCCTCCGCGGCCTTCGCCCACCATGCCGCTGCGACTCGCCGAGCTCCAGGACCGGTTGCGTGCGTCAGTGCTGGGCTTCGCCATCGGTGATGCCCTGGGCTTTCCGCTGCGTGGGCTTCCGCCTCCCGGGTTGACGCGGCTGTCGCACGTGGCCGATGACTTTGCGGCGCGCCCGCGTGGCCGGTTCGCGAAGGGCCAGTTCAGCGACGACACGCAGATGCTGCTGGCGACCGCCGAAGCTGTCGCGAACGAGAAGCGCATCGATGGCCGCAGCATCGCCGCGCACCTGTCGTGGCTGTGGCAGGAGGGCGTGATTCTGCAGCCTCCGACGAGCGCGACCGACGCGGCGCAGGCGCTGCTCGCGGGCACGCCGTGGATGAGCTCGGGCGCGGCCATCGGCGTGCGCGACCCGTCGTGTCTGTCTCGCGCGCTGGTGCTGGGCTTCTGGAGTGAAGCCTCGCCTCCTCGGCTGGTGCACGACGCCCAGGTCCTCACGGTGGTGACGCACAAAGACCCGCTGTGCACGGCGGCGGCTGCTGCCTTCGCGCGCGCGGTGCAGCTCGGCCTGTCGGGTGAGACGCATGACCCCGCCTCCTTCTGCACCGAGGTCTCGAAGGCCGCCGCGCCCGCGCATCAGGAGCTCGCCGAAGAGCTGTACTACCTGCCGCGCGCCCTCGCGTGGACGCCCGACCGTGCGCTGCCCGCGCTTCGTCGCGTGGGTGTCTCGTCGACCGAGTACGACCTTGAAGCGGGCCTGCCTGCGCACGTGACGCCGGTGTTGCTGACGGCGCTGTACTGCGTGCTCAAGGCGCCGACCGATGTTCGTGAGGCGCTGACGCTGGCGCTCTCGAGTGGTGGCGAGGTCGACATCGCCGCCGGGCTGGTGGGCGCCATCATCGGCGCGCACGTCGGCACGGAAGGGCTGCCTGCGCGGCTGCGTCGTCAGGTGCTGTACGCCGACTCGCTCGTCGACGCAGCCGACCGCCTCTTCGACGCGCGTCTCTCGAAGGAGCACGTCACCGTCACGCAGTCGGTCACCGTTCGCCGCTGACAGCTCGGGCACGGTGGTAGAACGTTCGCGCCTGGCCGGAGTTGGAGGCGTTCTCGTGAAGAAGACATGGTGGCTGGTGCTCCCGATGCTGTGGCTCGGGTGTGGAGTGGGTTCACGCTTCGAAGAGCCCACGCGGCCCGTCGAGCGGCGCGCGAACCAGTCGTTCCCCGGAAGAGCGGCGGAGACGACCTTCAAGCCCCTCGGCACCGTGCAGTCGTGGTGGCCGCTCGAGCTCGCGGGCCCCGTCGAGGTCGAAGCAGGCCCTGACGAGCGCTCGTTCGCGCTGCCCATCGCGCGCTCGGTGCAGGGCATGTGGGCCGCGGTGACGAGCCCCACGCCAGTGACGCTGCTGGTCGATGGCGCGCGCGTCGACGTGTTTCGCCAAACGGTCGTCTTTCTCTCTGCGAAAGACGGACAGGGCCTGGTGCAGCTCGCGCAGCAGACGCCGGTGCGCTTGAGCATCTCGCCCCTGATGCGGCTCGACACCATGGGCGGCGGCTTCGTGGCTGAGGCGGGGAACGCGGAGCGTGTGGAGCTGACCGGCTCGGTGCGGCGCCTCACCGCTCCGACGACGCCGACCGCTGACGACACGATGCTCAAGCTCGTGACGGTGTCGGTGACGGGCAGCGCGACGGTGAGCATCGGCCGCTGCGTGGGTACGGGACTCGCGAGCGACGCGCTGAGCGTCGAAGCAGGCCGAGCGTCGACCGTGTGGCTGCCTGCGGGCACGCTCTGTCTCGACGCCGCGTCACCTGCGAGCGTCACCCTCACGACCGTGGGCCGCGTACGCCGCTTCGCCACCACGACGCTTCGACCTGTCTCGCCGTTGGCAGTCATCGACACCCGCGCGGGCGTCTCGTGGGAAGGCGCGCCCGGGGTCGGTCAGGTGCTCGAGGTTGCGCTCCCGAAGCTCGGTGCCGCAAGCCATCTGCTGCTGAGCCTCACGGCAGGCAACGCGACCGCGACGGTTCGTTCGTGCAGCGAGACGGCGCCGCCCGCCGTCGAGTTCACGCCTGGCCTGTGGCTCCTCTCGAGCGCGCAGGAGCGTGTCTGCGTGCACAGCACCGGCAAGGAGCACCTCTCGCTCACCGTCGTGGGCGCAGTGACTCCGCGTGACGAGGCGCCGCCCGTCTGCACCGGCACGCGGCCCACCTTCAGCTGCGAGGCAACGCGAAGCGACGTGCTGGGCCAGCTGCGCTGCGTTCCCGGCGTCGTCTCGGCAGAGCGGCACTTCGGCATGAACCAACGGCCGGGCGTCGACCAGTTCGACGTCTCGTTCGAGCAGCCCGCCGACCACACGCGCCCCGAGCGCGGCACGTTCCGCCAGCACCTCATCATCAGCGTGCGCAGCCTCGAGACGCCGATGGTGCTGCACACGCCGGGCTACGCCATCGCCGACTACTCGTCCGACGTGTCGCGCGTGTTCCCCACCAACGAGATTGAGGTGGAGCACCGCTTCTTCGGCACCTCGCTGCCCGACCCGCTCGACTTCGACACGCTCACCATCATGCAGTCGGCGGCCGATTCGCATCGCATCGTCGAGGCCTTCTCACCGCTCTTCACGGCGCCGTGGGTCAGCACCGGTCACTCGAAGGGCGGCATGACGGCGCTCTTCCACCGGCGCTTCTTCCCCTGCGACGTCGACGCGACGGCGCCGTACGTGACGCCGATTTCGCTCGGGCGCTCCGACGAACGGTACGGCCCGCACCTCGCGCGCATCGGTGGAACGCAGTGGGCCTCGTGCCGTGAGGCGTACTTCTCGGTCGACCGCGCGCTGATTCAAGACGTCTCGAGACAGGCCACCACGCTGCCCGGCACGTATTCGCGCATCGGGGGCGCCGAGAACGCGCTCTGGGGAACGACCGGCGCCGCCTACTGGGGCACCTTCCAGTACGGGCTGATGGAGAACGTGCAGTACGGCTGCGCAACCGCCGAAGCGTCGATCGCGAGCGATCTTCCGCGCTGGGTGGGTCGGCAGGTTCGTCAGGCGCAGCGTTATGCCGACGAGTTCACCTCGCCCGTGATGGGCGACGACCTCATGTACCCGTTCCAGACGCTCAACGAACTCGGCGCTCCGGGCACCACGCGTGAACACCTGACGGCGTTCGGCCCGATTCCGATGCTGAAGCCCGAGGCGGAGTTCAACATTCCCCTCTCGCAGCAGCCGCTGTTCGAGCCGCGCGCGATGCCAGACGTACTCTCGTGGCTCTCGCGCTACGGCGCGCGCTTTCAGTTCCTCTACGGAGCGTGGGACCCGTGGACGGGCGGCGCCGTCGACAGCCCGGGCGTGATGGACGCGGCGAAGTACACCGTGGCCGAGGGCTCGCACGGCATCAGCGTTCGCGACCTCGACCGGAACAGGCGCATCGAAGCCATGGGGCGGCTCGAGCGATGGCTCGGCGTTCCTCCCATCGTCCCTGCGGGCAACTTCGCGCCAGAGCGCGTGCGCACGTATGCAGACGTCATGCAGGAGCACTCGCTCTGATTCAGTGCGGGCCCGCGGGGTCTCGGCGATGACGAGCGTGAGGCCTGCGAGCCCACTGGAGTGACATGGCGCATGCCCGCCATCGCGGCGCGGCGCGCGTTGGTGCGAGACCGTGCGGCAGATCACGTTCGACGCGCAGCGTGTGCAGTGCAGATGCTGCGTGCGCCGAGGAAGTCGTCAGTTCCTGCTCGTGTGCAGTGTGTGTCTCGATGGCATGTCTGGAGCACGACGCGGCCGCATGGCTCGAGCACCTGCGCATCGTTCGCTCGTCTGGTGGTCACTCATTCTTGCGCTCGGTCAGGGTTGCAACTGCGGCTCAGAGCCGGGGCTCGATGGTGGCCGGCCCGATGGTTCGGTGCTGCTGCCCGATGGTGGCGCTCCAGACTCCTCGGTCTCGTGTTCACCCACGGGCGTCGAGGTCTGTGACGGCGTCGACAACGACTGCGACGGCAAGGTGGACGACGGCTTCACCCTGCTCTGCGCTCCGTGCAGCAGCGGCGGCACGTGCATCGAAGCGAAGCTGACCGGCGGCGGGTTCAAGTCGGGCGCGCGACGCAACCTCACCGTCGGGAACGATCGCGGCATCGCGCTGCCTCCCGTGCCGCTGCCGCAGCCGTACATCTTCATCTCGAACTCGGGAGACGGAACGGTCTCGAAGATTCGCACCAGCGACGCGGTCGAGGTCGGCCGCTTCCTCGTGGGCGACAACCCGTCACGCACGGCGGTCGATGGAAACGGAGACGCGTGGATCGCGATGCGCGGTGACACGAGCGACCGCGGCGCAGGTCCACTCGAGCGCGTGGTCAAGCTCGCCGGTTCGTGCACACCCTCGACGCGGCCTCCGACGCCGACGCGCGAGTGCATTCTGCTCGACGTCCCCGAGGTCGGAAATCTGCTGCGCGGGGTCGCGGTCGACGCGTCGAACGACGTGTGGATTGGCTCGTACGCGACGAGCGAAGTGGTCCGGCTCGACGGCGTCTTCGGCACGGTGCTCGAGCGCATCGCCGTACCCGGCCACCCCTACGGCATCGCCATCGACGAGCACGGCAACCTCTGGCTCTCGGCGCACGACCAGACGACCTTCGCGGCAGGGCACGTCATTCGGGTCGACACGGTCGCGAAGACTGCCAACCTGCACCTGACCGCCGCCCAGCTCGAGAACCACTCGACGTACGGGCTCGCAGCCGATGGTGAAGGCGGTGTCTGGTTCGCGGACTACGGCGCGGCGGTGTACCGAATCGACGCCGAGACGGGAGCCTTCGGGCCCTCGTGGGACGTGGCGGGCATCACGCGTGGACTCGCGGTCGACGACCTGGGCTTTCTCTGGGTCGCGGACTCCTCGGGCTCGTCGATCGTGCGCGTGAACCGTCGAACGGGCGAGACGATGACGGCGCGCGTTGGTGACGGGCCGGTCGGCGTCGCGGTCGACCACGAAGGCAACATCTGGAGCGTCAACACGAACTCCAACGACGCCACCAAGCTCTCACCCGACGGCGGCCTGCTCGCGACGGTACCGGTGGGAAACGCGCCATACACGTACAGCGACATGACGGGCGCGGCGTACCGGCTCTTCCGCAAGCTCAACGGCACCTTCACGGCCAGCTACGACACGGGCATCGCGGGCGCGACGTGGGAGTCGCTGCGCTTCGCCGGCAACGTGCCCCCTCCGTCGACGCTGAAGCTCAAGCTGCGCGCGAGTGACGGCGACCCCACCACCGTCGCGTGGACCGAGGTGACGCTCTCGGGCTCGACCGCGGTGCTCAACCTCGTCGGCTCGAAGCTGCAGGTCGAAGTGCTCCTCTTCACCGACGACCGGCGCGCGCAGCCGAACGTCGAGAGCCTCACGTTCACCTTCCGCCGCTGAGGGCCACCATGAAGACCGCGATCCTCTCGACGTTGCTGCTCTCGGCGCTGGCGCACGCCACGCCCGCCGACCTCTTCATTCTCATCGATACGTCCGGGAGCATGGCGCGCCCGCTCGGCACTGGAGACGCACGCCTCACGCTCGCGAAGCAGACTGCACGGGACGTCATCACCGCCGTGCAGAACGACCATCGTGTCGGGCTCGCCCGGTATGCCCAGCTCGAGCGGGTGTTGCCGGGCGGCGAAGGCAAACGCGCGGTGCTCGGTGAAGACCCGCTGCAGTGCGACCACGGTTCGAACTTGCTCGCAGGCATGGATGTGGCGGGCGCGAACGAGGCGCTGCGCTGGCTCGATGGCGTCGAAGCGCTGGGCAACCCCGAGCTGGTGCCGATGGGCGACTCGCCGCTGGTCCGTGGTGTGGAGGTCGCTGTCCAGTACATCCGGAACAAACGGAGAGCCGATCCGCTCCGGCATTGCGTGAACGCGGTGCTCATCGTCATCACCGATGGGCTCGACACGTGCGTGGGTGGCAGTGAGCTGCGCGGCACGCTGGCCGACCTCGCGACGAAGGCGAGCCGTGAGGACATTCGAACGCTCGTGCTCTCGTACACGCCCGACAACGAAGCGGCGAAAGCGGTCGCGAAGATTGGCAACGCCGACGGCGTTCCTTTCACCGACTCGGCGCAGCTCCTCGCCGCCGTGCGCAACATCACCGGCCGGCTCGCACCCGAGGCGTGTCTGGCGTCTGGCGTCGAACCGTCGAAGCTCGGCATCGTCCCGACCGATGCTGACGCGGGCGTGACGTGCACCCCTGCAGCGCCCACCGGCTGTGGCTGTGGCACGACCGAGACGTCGGGAATCATCGCGCTCACGGCCGTGCTCGTCGTGGCGAGCGCTCGGAGAAGACGATGGCTGCTCGTCTCGGTCTTTGCGCTGGGCCTGGGCTGTGTGCAGACGAAGCCGACGTGCACCTCCGACGCGGGAACACCGGCCCCGACGCTGCAGGAGCCCGCCGCCGTTCGTGACGCAGCGCTCGCGCGAGTACCCCTGCTCGTCGCCGGCGCAGAGGCCGTTCGTCGCGACGTCTTCGACCCGCTGCTCGTGCCCGAGAAGGCGTTCGCGAAGGTGAACGACACCGACGGCTGCCTCGCGCTCGTCCGTGGCATCGGCTTCGAGCCGTACGTCGGCGTTCAACGTGGCGCGGCCGGCTGTCTCTCGACGCGGCGTTGCAACAGCTTCGACAAGGCGCTGCTCTTCAAGGCGTGCCTCGAGGCGAAGGGCGTGAGCGCCGAGCTGCAGGTCTGCAACGACACGCCGGCTTCGATGCGCGCGCTCTTGCTCGCCGAGGCGAAGAAGCCGCTCGTGTTGCCCGACCTCTCGGCCGCGACGGCGAAGGAGCGTGAAGTCGCGCTCCAGCTGTTCGGTGACCCGGCCATCGTCGCGCGGCTCGACACGGCGACGGCTGGCCGCGACGAAGCAGTGAAGCAGTTCTTCTCGACCGCCATCGCGGGCGATGTCTCGACGCTGCTGCCGCTCGCCAACCTCGACGCCACCGCGACGGACACCGAAGCCACTGCGCGCGCGAACGTCGGGCTCGAGCGCTACGGCTTCGTGAAGGTGGGAACGCGCAACCTCGATCCAACGCTGGCCGGTTCGGCGGTCGAGCTGGGCTCGTGCGCTGATGGACCCTTCGTCCCTGCGACCGAGGCCATCACGCTGAAGGCCGAGGTGGTGCTCCACTACGTCGGTGGTGCTGGCGCGTGGAAGCGGCCCGAGCTCATCGCCGCGACGCTCTCGGTGAAACCGTACGAGGTCTTCGGCCAACACCTCACGATGGCCATCGCCGAAGCGAACGTGAGCACGCTGGGGTTCGCGGTGCCGGCAGTCTCGACGACGGGGTGCCTGCGCGCGTTCCTCGAAGTGGGCTCGACGAAGGTTCGTGGTGAGCCGTTTCACATCGGCCCGCAGGACTCGACGAGCTGTCCTGCGACTTCGCTCTCGCCCGACGAGCCCGGGAGGCGCCTGTCGAAGGTGACGCTGCGCCTGACGACGAACATCGCGAACACAGAGACGGTCATCGACCGTGTGCTGGTCGACCGGTACGGCTACGCCGCCAGCGAGACCGCCGCAGAAGCAACGGGGCCGATGTACTCCGACGGCACGGCCCGGCGGCTGCTCCCGATGCGCGCCGACATTCTGCTGCTCTCGGGTCTGCCGTCGCCCGCAGCGTTGCGAGACGTCGCCGCACGCGAGGCCATCGTTCGCCGCGCGGATTTCGAGGCGCAGCTGGCGCAGCTCGCCGGCATGCCTGCAGCGGTGCCGCCTCCAGGGCCGCCGTCTGCGCTGCCGTTCGCGATTCTCGGAGCCGTCACCCACTTCTCCCCGCCTGAGCTGGGCACTGGGCTCGCGCTGGTGGTCGAGCGCCCGTGGCTGCTGAGTCAGGTGCGGCGTCGCGGCTTCGGCGTCAGTGGCGCTGCGCTCGACCTCGTGGACCAGACCATCGTCGACGTGCTCGACGCGCCGCTGCTCGTCGTTCGTGCAGACAACACCACCGCTCCGTCCGCGCGCCTGCGAGCGCAGGTCGCCATGGCCGCGCTGGTGACCGAGGCCGAGACCATCGCTGCGCGCATCAACGGGCTCGATGGCGTGGTGAGCGCCGCGACGATGCTGCGTGACCCATCGCTCGCAGGCAGATGGGCCGCGATGGATCCACAGAACCTCGACCACTCGCTCTTCCCCGATGCGGTCGTCGAAGCGGCCTCGGCCTATTCAGGCCAGGTCGTGGTCGCGACACCGGGCGCGGTGAAGAGCGACGCCGCCGACCCCATCATCGCGTGGTGGCGCTTCGACAAGCGCACGGGTCAGGGCCTCGGAGAGCTGCGCTTCGAAGGCACGTTCTACGGCGGTGTGCCCGGCATGCTCGCGACGGCGAAGCTGCTCGTCGATCTCGACAAGTGTCTCTACGCGGGAGCCAGCGCAGCGCTCATGGGCGGAGAAGAGTGCGACCTGCGGCCATGCTTCAAGGCGGCGTTCGAGTACTACAAGCAGGCGCTCGCGATCGAGTTCGCGGGCGGCGCGCTCGTCGCGTACGCAGGCTACGCCCACTGGAGTCACTCCCTCGTCGAGGTGATGGAGTACTCCTGGGAGGTCTTCGGCGAAGCGGTCAGGGCCTGGCTGCACGGCGGCAAGGTGATCACCTGCGGTTGATCACTGAAGCGCAATCGCCACGACGGTGATCGACGTCGCCAGCATCGCCGCACCACCTGCGACGCCGAGCACACCACGCTGGGTGCCGGGAGGCGCAGAGACGAGCGCCGACATCACCGCGCCGCCGACGAGGCCGACGCCCGCTGCGATGATGCCGATGACGCCGATGGCGATCGCTCGACCCACGCCGCCGATCACCTCTTCGACGACGCCCGAGACCGTGCTGCCTCGCGGCTCCTTCGGAAAGACGGCGGCTGCGATCAACATCGCGACGCCTCCGACCAGCATCGCCGTGCCGATGGTGCCTGACGTGATGGCGCTGATTCGCCCGAACGTTCCATCGCGATCGAACCACGAGCCGAGGCCTGCGCCGATGCCGACGACCGACGCGCCGATGCCGAAGCCCAACGCGTTTCGCTGATCAGCGTTCAGCGAGAACTCCGACTCCACGGGCGGCGCAGGCGCGAGCACGGGAGCCGGCTCGACCACGGGCGCAGGCCCGGCATCGGGCGCTGGCTCCGGAGCCGGCTGCGCAACGAGCACCGAAACGAGACAGGCGAAGAGCATGGGTCACTTCGCGTCGAGCGCGAGCCCGTCGATGACGGCGATGGGCCCATCACACGTCGCTTCGTGACAGGTGCGGCACGCCCGAACGACGTTGGAGTACGCGGCCTTCGAGTCTGCCGGCTTCGCGTCGAGCGCCTTCACCTGCGCCAGGTAGCTCTGCGCCATCGCGTCGAAGTTCTCGTTGCGGTCGCCGGGAGCCGTCGGCCACGTGCAGCGGATCTTCCGGTGCTTCGCGAACAACGTCGGCACCGGCTGCCCCGCGAGCACCTTCGTCTTCGCGTCACGAACGTCCTCCACCATCAAGCGCATGTGCGTCGCGAGCTCGCTGGCGCCGTTCGGGTTGCGCTCCGACGCAATGAGATGGCCCGGGCTGCCGGGAATGCCGGGCACCAGCTTCGTCTCGAACGTGCAGTCGTCGACGGGAGCAGCAGGTGGTGGAGGCTGCGCGACGGGCGCCTCCTCTTTCTTCGGGCACGCACAGAGCGTCAGGGCCAGGAGCAGCGAGAGCGAACGCATGCCGCCCTCGTAGCGGAAGTCGCGACGTCTTTCCGCTTCGTGGTGAAAGGGTGGGATGGGCATGCTCGGCCGATGTCCGACTCCGCCGCGCTGTTGAAGCAGGCCGTGAAGGCCTCCTCCGCTGCAGACGCTCTCGAGAAGCTCGTGCTCGCGTGGCAGGTGCGGCCGACGCAGGAACTCGAAGCCGCCATCGTCGCGCTCGAAGGAACACTGACTCCCTTCGACGGCGACACGAAGGCGTTCAAGACAGCCGCGAAGAAGGCGTCGGCGAAAGACCGCGGCGCGCTGCTCGCCAGTGTCACGAAGGGCACGCTCGCTGACGCGCAGGCCCGGCTCGAAGCAGTGACGAGCTGGTCGAGAGACCCACGAACGTCGCGCACGCTGGTTGAGCTGCTCTCTGGCGTTCCCTGGTCGTCGGACTCGTCGAAGCCCGCGTGGACCGCTGCATTCGCGTTGATGGTGAAACAGAACGACGCGCGGTTCGTGACGCTCGAGAAGGAGCTGCCTTCGAAGTGGAAGGTGCGCGCGTCGATGCAGGGCTGGCTCGAGCGGGCGTTCGCGCGCGCGGTGGAGTCGATGAAGCCGCTCGAGCTGACCGCGACGGCCGATGAGCAGAAGAGCCTCGAGGCCGTGGTGAAGGCGTTCGCGACCTCGAAACCGAAGAAGCCTGCCGGCGGAAGAGACGAGCAGTCGCTGCTCGCGGCCATCTTCGCGGACCCGGCCGACGACGCGCCGAGGCACGTGCTCGCTGACCTGCTGCAGGAGAAGAACGACCCGCGCGGTGAGTTCATCGCGCTCCAGCTCGCGGGAGACGAGAAGGCGGCGAACAGGCTGCTGAAGGCGAACGCGAAGAAGTGGCTCGGTGCGCTCGCGCCCGTGCTCGGAGCCGACGTCGAGTTCCGTCGCGGCTTCCCCGCAGTCGGCAAGACGAAGTTCCGGCACCAGGCCGATGCTGAGAAGTACGGCGCGCTCGTCGAGTGGGCGACGCTCGAGCAGCTCGAGTGGGGAACGCCGACTCCGATTCCGAAGGGTCAGACGCCGTTCTGCCGCTTCATCGGGCCGGCTTTCCGTCACCTGCGTCATGCCGATGGGCCGCACCTGCCGAGCCTGCTCGAAGCGTCGGAGCCGTGGAGCCTCGAGTCACTCTCCGTCTCGGTCAGAGACTCGAACGACGTGCGCGCGCTGGGAGAGAAATTGCCGACGCTCTTCCCGAAGCTGAAGCGCCTCGTGTTCTGGAACGCGAAGCCTGAGTGGCTGGTTGCGATGCCGAACTCGAGCCAGCTCGACGAACTCGGCACCGGCGGCTTCGTCGACGACTGGACGCCACACTGGAGCGCGCTGCAGGGGCTCGGCGTGAAGACGCTGACCATCATGGTCCGTCACCTGAAGGGCGACTCCGCGTGGCGATTCACCCGCGGGAGCGACGGCCGGTACTCGAAGCTCGTGCTCTCGTACGAGACTGCGATCCCTCCCCAGCATCACCTCGACCTGGCTGCAGGGCTTCCGGCCGGCTTTCTCGAATCGTTCGAGGTCGTCGCGGGCAAAGGTGTGACGCCTCAAAGCGTCACCGCCGTCACGAAGGCGCTTCAAGCTGCCGCGAAGAAGTTCGGCACCGTTGCTCCAGTGACGACGCAGAAGACGGCGGCCAGGCCGCGCGAGTTCATGCGCGTCTTCTCCGTCGACGAGACGGCCGACGGAGCGGTGCTCGTCGTCGACTACGAGGGCGCGCAGCTGATCGACCCCGCCACCAACGCGCTCGCCGGCAGCTTCGGCAGTCAGGGCGTCGGCGCCTCAGCCATGACGCCCGACGGAAAACACCTCGCCGTGCTCAGTCACGAGGTGACGCTGTATTCGCTGCCTGACTTCCGGGAAGTGTGGAGCTCGAAGGTCTCGGTCGAAGATTCGCGGGGCATGCAGGTGACCGACGACTCCGTCTGGCACTTCGCGCGCACGGGCTCCGAGCGCTACGACCTGAAGACGGGCAAAGTGCTTCAGAAGACGGGGCCCGCCTCGCGGCTCATCGGGGTGTCTCCGACGACGTGGCTCTCGATTGGCTTCGGGCTCGCTCCGCCGGGGAAGCGGCCGAAGGTCGAGCTGCCTGGCGCGGCGGCGTGTCTGGTTCAGAACGAGCAGGTGCTCGTCGCCAGCGAAGCCAATGGCCAGGTGACCCTCGCGCTCTCGAGCGTGACCGGCGAAGCGCGCGGCCAGGTGTCGTACGCAAGCTCGCGCATCGAGCTCTTTCCGTCACGCAGTGGTCGCCTCGTCGCCGCGACTCACGACACAGGCTGCATCGTGCTCGATGTCTCGACGATGACGATGAAGACGTTCGCGATGAAGAAGCTCAATGCCGTCGGCTTCACTCGCGACGAGAAGCACGTGCTGCTCGCGGCTCAGAAGCTCGAACGCCGGCCGCTCTGAACTGCAACCAGTTGCACACGAGTGCAGCGAAGAGCACACAGGGATGGGTCGTCTCCTTGCGACGACGACTGGCAGGCTCGTTGCTAGCGTGACTGCTCCATGCGCCTTCGACTCCTGATCCTCTTCCAATTCGCCTTCTTCGCTGCGTGCGGAGGAAACAGTTCACCTGACGCGGGCTCAACGGCTGGCGGCTCCGCGTCTGCGGGTGGATCCGCGTCTGCTGGTGGCTCAGCATCGGCTGGCGGCTCCGCATCGGCTGGCGGCTCCGCATCTGCAGGCGGCTCGGCATCGGCAGGCGGCTCGGCATCGGCAGGCGGCTCCGCATCGGCAGGCGGCTCCGCATCTGCTGGTGGCTCGGCATCGGCAGGCGGCTCGGCATCGGCAGGCGGCTCCGCATCTGCTGGTGGCTCGGCATCGGCTGGTGGCTCGGCGGTGTTGACCGCAGACGGCGGCATTCCGATGCGAGGCACCATCTTCATGAGCCAACTCAAGAGCCTTCAGGGAACCTGGGCCTCGAACATCGTCGGCTCGTTCTCGAGCATTCTCGTCACGCAATCAGCGGTGAGCGGCAACTGCGCAGCCTCAACCCTCGGTCTCTGCACCCTCTCCGACTGCGCCGTCATCGTGCCAGTCGACGCAGGCGTCGTCTCGACGGCACCGACGAACTTCAGCGCAGGCACGCTCACGCTGACCAACGTGCTCGATGGAGGTCTCACGATCCCTCCCGACGTGAACAACCAGTACATCCTGCCGCTCCCGCAGGAGCGGCTGTGGTTGGACGGCGTGCCCCTGACCATCTCCGCTGCTGGAGCCACCGTGCCGGCGTTCACGCTCAACGCCGACGGTCCGTCAGACGTGGTGCTCACCCAGCCAGCGTGCGGCCCGACGACCTGTCCTGCGATCAACCGCTCCAGCGACTTGACGGTGTCGTGGACGGGTCGGAGCGGACTGGCAACTTTCGGGCTCGTGGCGGGCCTGAAATCGGTCGTCTGCCAATCGCCCGCGTCTGCCGGCCAGCTCGTGATTCCCGCTGCCGCCCTCTCGTACTTGCCGGCTGGCAACGCAGACCTGAGCGTCGGGGCTCAGGTGATAACGCCCGGTCAGCTCGTCGGCCCGTTCCTCATTCACGCGGTGATCTCGGGCGCAACCACGGGCAGGCCGACGACGCTTCAGTAGTCGACTCACCAGGGCGTGCCGTCTTTGTGCATGAAGCGCCACGCGCCGTCGACGAAGGTCGCTGCGAGATCGTCCTCTGGGTATTCGACGGTGTCGCCGGCCGAGCGGTCGCCGACCTCGAGGTAGACGGCCTTCTCGCTCGAGCGGTTCACCACCTGATGCGCTCCCGCCGCCGCAGAGAAGCCCGCGCACATGCCCGGTGAGAGCAGCTGTTCTCCCGCGCTCGTCACCAGCGTCGGCGTGCCTTCGAGGACGAAGAGGAACTCCTGCTGGCTCGAGTGCGCGTGCAGCAACGCCGACTGCGCACCGGGCGCGAGCGTCGTGAGGTTCACGCCGAAGTGAGTCAGCCCAAACAGGTCGCCGAGCACGCGCTTCTCACGGCCCTCCATGCGCGCGGCGAACACAGGTGGGTAGACGGACTTCTTCGCGCGGGGAGGAACGTCGCTCGCGACGACGGCGATGGGGCTCGTGGTCATGCACCGAGTGTGCGTCGTGACTCGTGCAGCCGCCGCTCAAAGAAGTGCACGAACCGCTCACTCCTCCGACGGCTCCATCAACCCGAACTTGCTGCGCAGGCGATTGAGCTGCGTGCGGTGCAAGCCGAGCTTCTTCGCGGCGAGGGTTGCGTTGCCGTCACTCTCGGCCAGCGCCGCCACGATGGCCTCCTTCGTCACGTCATCAGGCCTCGCGCGCAGGGCAGGCGCAGCGGGCGAGGTGACGACCGGCGTCGCTTCGGGCTCGTCGGCCACGCCGGCGCCTGACCCGAGGTGGGCTGCCTTCACGACGCCACCATCGACTGCTGCTCTCGTCGCGGCGGCGAGCGTGGCGCTGAGCAGCTCTCTGACGTTGCCGGGCCACGAACGCAGCAGCGCCGCTTCGACGAGCGACACGTGAAGCGTCTGCGCTCTGTCTGCGAGCGCCTGCTGCATCAGCCACGGGAGCTCTTCGAGGCGCTCGCGCAACGGCGGCAGGTTCACCTCGAACTGGTTCAACCTGAAGAGCAGGTCTCGCCGAAAGAGGCCCGCCTTCACGCGGTCATGCAGCGATTGGTGCGAGGCCGCCACCACCGACACGTTCACGCGCTTCACCGAGCTCTCGCCGACGCGCTGCACCTCTCCCGTCTCGACCGCGCGCAGCAGCTTCGCCTGCACCTGGGCGTCGAGCTCGGCGATCTCGTCGAGGAAGAGGACTCCACCATCGGCCTGAAGAAACAGCCCCAAGCTGTCCTTGGCGTCAGAGAAGGCGCCTTTGGTGGTGCCGAAGAGCCGCGCCTCTGCGAGCGAGGGCTGAAGGTTGGCGCAGTTGAACGTCACCAGCGGACCGGGGCTCGACCCCGCCTGGTGAAAGGTCTTCGCGACCAGCTCCTTCCCCGCGCCGCTCTCACCGCGCACGAGCAGGTGACCGCCTTCGCGACGCGCAGCGGCGGCCTCGTTCAGCACCGCGCGCAGCTTCGGGCCCACGACGACGCCATCTTCGAGCGACACCTCTGCCCTGGTGAACGCGCTGACGTCATCGAGCAGCAGCACGAGCGTCTGGCCCAGCCGCAACACTCCGGCAGGAGCGCTCTTCACGGCACCATCGACGCGCACCCCATCGAGGAACGTGCCGTTGCGACTGCCCAGGTCCTTCACGCGAAAGCCCGCGTCCCAGCTGAGCTCAGCGTGGCGCGTCGACATCTTCTCGTCTGCGAGCGCGAGCCCGCCCACGTCGTCCCGGCCCACCATCAGCGTGCCTGTGCGTGGGAGCACGACCGGGTAGTAGCGGGCCCTGCCCTGACTGAAGACCACCACGAGGCCTGGCGTGGGCTCACGCTCGGCGCTCTGCACCGCGCTGTCGGCCACCGTGGCTGGCGCTCGTCGGGAGTTCAACGCGTCGACCGTAGCGCACGCCACGCCGACTTCCTCGTCTCTCAGGGCGTGCCTGCACTCCTCTCGTGTCGCCACCCGTGTCGACACCGTCACCAGCGTTCACCTGTCGTGCGCCTCGAACTGCTGGTGATCGCTGCACTGCGCGCTGGCTCGCAGACTGCACAAGGCCTCTGGGAACAACCCACTTCCACGAGGCCCAACCCATGAACACCCTTCCGAAGAACGGCGCGCTCAGCGGCATGATCATTCCCGCGCTCACCGCAGCCGTCGTGCTGCCGCTCGGCTTCTTCAGCGCCGACTTCCGCAGCCACTTCACCGCGCCGCTCTCGACGACGTTTCAGTGGTGCTTCTTCGCCAGCATCGTCGCGATGGCGCTGCACAAGCTCGAGAGCTTCTGGTTCGAGGAGTTCGAGCAGTGCCCGGTGTACCTGACGTCGGGGCAGTCAGCGTGGGCGCGCAACCCGCGCAAGGCGGTGTTCCTGAGCTTCGTGCCGACGTTCCTCGGCATGCTGGTCGTGACGTTCCTGGGGTTCCTCGGGCCGCCGTGGCACCTGCTGGTGATGACGGTGTGGCTGGGCCAGGGCGCTCACGAACTTCACCACACCGCCAAGTCACTCTCTCGGCGCCGCGTGTACCCGGGCACGGTCTCGTCGGTGCTCTTCGTGGCCGTGATGTGGTTCGGCGTCTTCCCGCTCTGGCACGACCTCGTCATCGGCGCGCGTGGAGCCCTCTTCTTCGGCGCGTACGCCGCGCTGCCCCTCATCTTCCTCGGCTACTACCTGGAGGACCGGAAGTGGGTGTCGCTCGCGCCGCAGTTCGCCTGGCGCGGTGAGGTCAGCGAAGCCCTCTCGCAGGTTCGGAGCGCGTCATGAACCGCCTCGCGTTTGCAGTCGTCGTCACTTCGCTCTCCGCCTTCGCCGAGCGGCCCGCAGCTCGAGGTCACGCGCTCCCCGAAGTCGTCGCCGGCGTCGACGCGCTCACGCCCGGTGCACGCTTCGTGGCGAGGCTGCCTCCCTCAGCGAGAGAAGCGCTGAAGAAGGACGCTCAGGTGGTGCTCGACCCCACGAAGGACCAGACGCTGGTGCGCGCGGTGATGCGGTTCGATCGCCCCGTCGACGAGGTGTTCGCCATCATCACGCAGCCGTCTCAGCAGACGACCTACCTGCCGCACGTCACGCAATCGAAGACCGTCGGCGCGCGCAGCAGCGAGGGCGAGGTGAACGACATGGTCGTCTCGTTCCTCTTCACCTTCCGCTTCCGCACGCAGCATTGGTTCTACCCAGAGGAGCAGCGAATGGAGTGGAGCCTCGACCGGTCGGGCGAAGACGGGCTCACCGAGCAGTCGGGCTTCTTCCAGCTCTACGCGCTCGACGAGAAGACGACGATCGCCGAGTACGGCACGCACGTCGTCGCGCGCGACGGCTTCCTCAACTTTCTGCGCGGCATCGGTGAGCGCGGTGGCGTCGCCGAGGCGTTGACCGCGATTCGCAAACACGTCGCGGCGCAGAAGCGGTGATCAGCTCGCGCTGTCTGCCGCGGTCGGTGGGGGTGGTTGGGGAAGAGTGGCTCGGGGAGCGGGGACGCCGAGGTGGGGGCGCGTCAGCTGCTTCCCGAGCCGCTCGAGGTGCCACGCCGTCAGCAGCAGCTGCTTCTCTGCGAGCGCCAGACGGTCTCGCAGCTGACCGGCGAGCAGGCTTGGCACCGCGAGGGTCGTGATGGTGGCGAGCACCAGCAGCACCTTGCTCGGCCAGGGCGGGAAGTGGAGCAGCTGCGGCGTGATGTGCAGCGCATCGTCGATGAAGCGGTACGAGGGCTCGACGACGCCTAGCTCTCCCAGCAGGAAGGGCGCGAGCACGACGAGCACCCCGAAGACGATGACGCCGCCGCGCGCTCCGGGTCGAAGGAAGCTGGCGGCCAACACCATGCCGGTCGACGCGAGCGCAGGGACCAGCACGAACGAGCCGAAGATGAGGCTGGCGCCGATGAGCGGCAAGGCAGACACCGCGAGCACCACCGAGATTCCGCGCGCGGACAGCTGCGGCCGCCTGCCAGCCCAGAACGCCAGCGAGAAGGAGCCGACGATGACCGCCACCACCGACGCAGCGAGCGGCACGCTCAGCGGGCCCATCGACCAGGCGAGCGGAACCAGCGCCAGCCACATGGCCGTGCGCAACGCGACGGTGCGGGCAACGCCGGCCCAGGCCTTCTCTTCTGCCTGACGTTGGCGCTCCTGCACTTCGGGCGGCATCGTCGTCGGCGTGTGCGTGAGCAGCCGTCGCAGCAGCACGAGGCCCACCGCGTTGCCAGGGTCGAGGGCCAGCGCGCTGTTCACGTGGTCCATCGCGGTCTCACGCTGCTCGGTCGAAGCCACGTCGAGTGCTTCGACGAGCGGTCGCGCGGTGTCGAGGTGGCGGGCGGCCAGCGCGCGGCGAAGCTCGAGGTCGCGGTCTCCGTCGAGGTACTGCTCCACCGCGTCGGCGAGGGCGCGAGCGCTCGCGGTTCGTTGGTTCACGTCTCTTCGCGTCGCGGCCACCACCACCACGTCGAGCTCGGGAGGGACGTCCAGCTCAGGCGCTCGTGCAGCGGGCCCTCGAACTTCTTCGCCGACCGTCCTGGCGAGCCGCTCCTCGACCGTGCCTGCGAACATCGGCGTCAGGGCCAGCACCTCGAAGAGAATGGCCCCCAGCGCATAGACGTCGGTGCGTTCGTCGAGCGGTTTGCGCAGCACCTGCTCGGGCGCCATGTACCCGGGCGTGCCGAACACCGACCCTTTGCGCGCCGTCGGTTCGGGGAACACCTCGGGCTCCGTCGCTGCGTGCGCGAGGCCGGCGAGGCCCCAGTCGAGCACGTGCACGTCGCCGAACTCGCCCAGCATGATGTTGCCGGGCTTCAAGTCGCGATGGAGCACCGACCGGCTGTGCGCGTAGTCGATGGCGCGGCAGACCTGCACGAAGGCGGTCAGCAGCCGACGGCGGGGGAAGCGAGCGAGGAACTCACGCTCGCCGCGCGCTACGCCTTCCAGCACGGCCTGCAGCGTGAGCCCACGCACCTGCTTCATGGTGAACCACGGCACTCCGTTTCCATCGAGGCCGAGGTCGTAGACAGGCACGACGGCGGGGTGCTCGAGGCGGCCCTGAATGCGCGCCTCCCGGAGAAAGCGCTTCACGCCCTCGGGCCGCGCCGCCACTTCGGCGTGCATCACCTTTCGCGCGACCGCTCTGCCCAACACCGCGTCGTCGACCAGCTGCACCTGCCCCATGCCGCCTTCGCCGAGGATCGTGCGCTCGAGGTAGCGGGAGCCGGAAGCGGGAGCCGCGTCGAGGGTCTCATCCATGGGACGAAGTTCAGCACAGCCGGGAGCGACCCTCTCGATTCACGCTCAGCCCTGCGCTCTTCGCCAGGCGTCGATGCCATCGACCGTGCACTCACCTGACCGCAGCGCAGCGACGAGCTTCTGCACCTTCTTCGTCATCGGCTGCTTCTCCTGAATTCGCCAGACGAGGTCCCACTCCTCGACGCGTCGCAGCTCCTGAATCAACTGGAACTCGTCGAACACCCGCTGCGTCTTCTTCGCCGTCTTCGAGAGCCCGCCGACGACCAGCTCGAAGCCCTTCGGCGTGTGCACCTCACTCAAGTCTGCGGGCACGTCGATGCGCTTCGAGGCGAAGTCGACAGTGGCGGTTCGGCTCTGGTCCTCCACGTGACAGCGCAGCGACGTCAGGCGCGATCGTGCCGTCTGCTGCAGCAGCCGCTCGAGGCTCTCCTCGGAGTCCACGCACACGGCCACCTCTCGCAGGCGCGTGAACAGCTTCGACTTCAGCAACGGCTCGAGGTCTTCGAAGGGCGGGAAGCCCGTGTTCGGAAAAGAGAGCGACAGCCTGGTGAGCGCAGGCACATGCGCGCCGTCCAGCGCCTTGAGGTCCGACCCGAACGGCTCGCACAACAAGGACACTGAGCTCCACGGCAACGGCGCGCGCGCGAGCGTGAGGAACTCGTCGAACGAGAGCTGCTCCACGCTTCGCAATGAGGTGAGCGCTCCCAACAGCGCCGCGTTCACGCGCCAGCCGATGGTGAGCGACATCAGGGTCGACCACTCCGGCCAGGCCGTGTCGGCACGCTTCAACGGAGCACCGAGCGTCGCCGAGGTCACGAAGCCGCCCTCGAAGACGGGCTGCTTGAGGTACGGCCCCAGACGCCCGAGCCACTTCGCTCCGTTCGCCTTCGACAATGACTGCTCTCGTCGCGTCGGCCGGCTTCCATCCTGCAGACGCCGCACCTGCAACGAGATGAACTCACCGCGTGGGTCGCCCTCGTCGAGCAGCGCATCGGCGAGCACGAGACGCAGCTCGAGCGCATCAGGCTTCCGGTATACCGCGTCGAACAGCTTCGAGAGTCCCGAGCGCGCCATTCGCAGCTTCCTCGCAGATTTCGGACGGGGTGCGCCAGACTGCCGACATCATGCGCACCGAGGTCGTGTTGGCAGCCGATGGAACGCCGTTGTCCCTTCACACGCACGGCGACTCGGGCCCCACGGTGCTCCTCACCAACGGCATCGGCACCACGTCGAACTTCTGGCGCTTCCTCATCGCCGACCTGAAGGTCGATCACACCGTCGTGCACTGGGACTATCGAGGGCACGGCAAGACCCCGGTCGCCGCCTCGGGCGACTATTCGTTGCAGACGCACGCTGACGACCTTGCCCGCGTGACGCGTCGGGTGATGGAGCGCGGTGGACCGCCGCCCGTGCACGTCGCGTTCTCGATGGGCGTCGCGGTGCTGCTCGAGCTGTACCGGAACCAACCTGAGCTCGTTCGCGCGATGGCGCTCATCGCGGGAGCTCCTGATGCACCGGGAACTGGCACCTGGCTCTTTCGCGCTCCGGGAAGTCTCGCAGTGCTGCAAGCAGCGGTGGCGCTCGGCACGCCCGTCGTCCCGCTCGCGGCGCCACTCGTGAAGGCGTTCCTCCGCTCGCGGCTTCCCTTTCCGCTCGCGCGAATGGCGGGCGTGCTTCAGCCAGGTGCTTCGCGTCATGACATCGACGAGTTCCTCGCCGGCGTGGCTGCGATGGATCCACTGGCCTACTGGCAGACGCTGCGTTCACTGCTCGGCGCTCGTGGCTCCGACGTGTTGCCGACGGTCTCCGTGCCGACCCTCATCGTGGCGGCCTCGAAAGACATGCTCATGCCCGTCGCGCAGCTCGAGGCGATGCGGCGCGGTCTTCCGAACGCGACGTTCGTCGTGATTCAAGACGCCGGCCACGCAGGCCTCGTCGAGAAGGGCCCCGAGATGGCGGCGGCCGTGCGCGAGCTGCTCACGTCGGTGCGCTGAGGTTCCTGCGCTCGTTTGCGAGCTCGCGATGACGCGTGGTATCGCCCAGCCCGGTGAGCGCGCTGTCGCCAGAGGAGCGAGCCCGGCTCGAGGCCAGCGTCGACGCTGAGCACGCGGCAGGTCGACTCCACCGCGCGGTCGCGCTCCTCGTCGAAGGGTACGGGCCCGAGCTGCTGTCCTTCCTCGCAGCGTCGCTCCCCGACCGCGACGTCGCCGCCGATGTCTTCTCGCAGGCGTGCGAAGACCTGCTGCGCACCTTCTCTGCGTTTCGTCACCAATGCAGCTACCGCACGTGGGTGTACGCGCTCGCCCGCACCGCGATGCGGCGGCACTTCGACGACGTGCACGTCCGCCGGCGCGCACCACTCGACTCGTCGCTCGAGCTCGAAGCGGCCCGCCGCACCACCACCGCTGCGTTCCTCAAGAGCGAGTGGAAAGACCGCTTCCGCGCGCTGCGTGACGCGCTCTCACCGGAAGACCGCGCGCTGCTGGTGCTCCGCGTCGACCGCGACATGGCCTGGGGCGACATCGTCACCGTGTGGAACGAGCAGGCCACGACGAACGTCACGGCCGCCGCGCTTCGCAAACGCTTCGAGCGCATCAAGCTCACCCTGCGCGACCACGCCACCACCGCGGGCTGGCTTCCGTCGTGACCCTGGCCGGCCGCTCAGGCGCGTTGACCTCGGACGCGCAGTTCGAGCTGCTGTTGCGTCAGGTGGCCGGGGTCTCCGCCGGGCCCGGTGACGTCGAGGCGCCACCGCCGCTCCCCGCTGGTTCGACGTTTGGCTCGTACCGTCTGCTCGAGGTCGTCGGCGCCGGCGGCATGGGCGTCGTCTACCGTGCGCACGACTCGCGGCTTCAACGTGACGTCGCGCTCAAGCTGTTGCCCGCGCACGCGAACCTCGATGAGGGCGCTCGCCAGCGGTTGTTGAACGAGGCCCGCGCAGCCGCTCGGCTGTCACACCCGAACCTCACGTCGGTCTACGAGGCGGGGACCATCGACGGGCACACCTACTTCGCGATGGAGCTGGTGGTGGGAACACCGCTTCGAGCGCTGCTGCGTGAGCCCGTGTCCTTTCCGCAACGGCTCACCTGGGGCCTCGACCTCGTCAGCGGGCTGGCCGCGTTGCACCGCGCAGGCTGGGTGCACTGCGATCTCAAACCCGAGAACGTGATGGTGACGGCCGACGGCGTCTGCAAGCTGCTCGACCTCGGCCTCGCGCGAGAGGTGCGTGGGCCCGCGCTGCTGCCCGGTGCAGGCACAGCCGGGTACATGGCGCCAGAGCAACGCCGAGGCCTGCCGCTCGATGCGCGCGCCGACGTGTTTGCCTTTGGAATCGTATGGCAGGAATTGCTCACGGGTGAGGTCTCGTCGCAGGTGCTCGAGGCCGCGCTGAGGCCGGTGTGTGGCCGCTCCACGCAGCGGGTCGTCGGGCTCCTGGCGCGATGTCTGTCGGAAGACCCGGCAGGGCGCTTCGACTCGGCGAGCGACGTGAAAGACGCCCTCCTCGAGCTGCAGCGACACGCCGGCGCACGACGCCCGTGGTGGCCGGCGGTGCTGGTGGCCTTCCTCACGCTCACCGTCGTTCTCGTCGCAGCCCTTCGCACCCCCACGCCAACGCCGGTCGTCGCCGCGCCTGCTCGACGCCTGACCGGACACTCGAAGGACCGCCCCATCAGCGACGCGGCGCTCTCCGCCGACGGCACGCGCTTCGCCTTCATCGACGACGATGGGTTGATGATCGGGCTGCTCTCGGCTCCCGAGCAGGCCGCGCGGGTTCCACTCGACGTGAGCGCACAGAGCGTCGAGCCCCGCTTCGGTGGCACGGGCTTCATGGTCATCGGACAGGCTGCGGGAGCCGTCGACGAACGCTCCATCTGGGTCGTCGAGGGCGAGCGCCGCGAGCAGCTGTTCCACGGGCCTTTCAAGTTCGCCTCGCTCTCGCCCGATGGAGCGACGTTGGTGCTCATCGAAGGAAGCAGCGTGGTGGTGCGCCGCGTGCGTGATGGCGCCGTCGTGGAGCAGCACCCGTCACCCGCAGGTGTCCTGGTACACGCCGCGCGCTGGGCGCCCGATGGCCGGCACTTCGCGGTGGCGTCGTCCGACTCGCGCACGGGCGATGTGCTGCGCCAGCTCGAGGTGCGCGCGCTGGGAGTCGACGCGCCCATTCACCACCTTCAGACGCAGCGGCTCGCACAGGCCTACGTCCCCGTCGTCTTCGCGTGGTCATCGGCGGGCGGGCTGCTCTACGCGCTCTCGGATGCGCCGGGCGAAGGCAGCGGCAGCGCGGTGTGGATGATGCCGGACGTGGGCGACGGCTTCGGCCAGGCCGTGCTGCTCGCGCCGTCAGAGCGTCAGTACCTCGCGGGCATCTCGGCAACGGCAGCGCAGCTCATCACCCTTCGTGAAGAGACACGGGTTCGCGCCCACCTCGCCGACATCACCGATGGCGGTGCGCTCAGTCACGGGCGAGAGCTGACGACCGGCGACTATGACGAGCGGCCGTCGGGCTGGAGCGACGACACCCACGTGCTCGTGGCGTCGGTGCGAGACCTCGTGCCGCACCTGGCCCTGCGCGGTCTCGCCGACACGGAGGCGACGCGGTTGAAGACGAGCGGCTGGGCGCAGACCTGGCCAACGCCGACCTCGGTGCCCGGCGAGCTGCTGTACTGGAAGGCCGCGAAGCCGACGGGTGAAGGCCCCTCGAGCTGGTCGCTCATGCTGCGCAGCGGCGACGACGAGCGAGCGCTCGCCACTCCGGCGCCAGCGACGGGAAGCGTGATGTCGGTCTCGGTTCCGCCGCAGAGCCAGCGGGTTCGCTGCGCCACCTCGGTGCGGCGCTGTGTGCTCGGCCAGCTCGGCGACGAGGGGCTGACGTTCTTCGACGTCTCGTTCGACGGCGCCCCACCGCGGCGTTTGTTCCGCCTGCCGGCCTCGACCAGCCCCGGGCATCTGTGGGCGTTCGCGCACGACGGCCAGCGGCTCGCCATCGTCGAGCGTGATGGGCTGTTGCACGTCAGAGAACTCTCGGGGTCGGAGCAGTCGAGTCGTCAAACCCAGCTCGTGAACGTGCGTGGTTTGTCGTTCGGCCGCTTCGACGATTTCTACCTGTGTGGCTTTGATGCCGAGGGGTTTCAGCTCATCGGCCACCTGCCAGCGAACGGACCGCTCGAGGTCCTGCGCCGCTCGAGCTCGGCGTTCAACGAGCCGCACGTCTCACCTGACGGCCAACACCTCGTCTACCTCGAGAAGGAGTTCGACCAGGACGTCTGGGTGACGCCACTGACCCGCTGAGCAGAATGTTGGTCACATTCTCGTCGAGCACCGTCTGCCCTGTGATGAGCGACCAGGGGACGTGTGCGGCGATGCTTGAACTCAAGAACTTCGGCATGTTGGCAGTAGCAGTGATGACGATGGCGTGCGGGCAGCCCGCCCAACGCGACGCAGGTCTGCCGGACGAATCGGACGCAGGGAGCGATGCCGGAGTCGACGCGGGTCGACCGCTGCCGGGCCCGCTGAGCTGGCGCAAGGTGCTCGACGCTCCGCCCTCACGCAGCAATCACGTCGCGTTCTACTGGCCACCGGCACAGGCGACGCTCGTCTTCTCTGGCAATCACAGTACAGGCCCGCTGCAAGACGCGTGGTCGTGGAATGGAACGAATTGGGCAACACTGTCATTGCCTGAGGCCGAATATCCCGCGAGGAAGAACGCCGGAGTCGCCATCGATGTCGCCGGCAACCGGGCCTTCGTCTTTGGAGGTGTCTGGTCTGGCTACCCTCGCGACGGTGGCGCCTATTCCGTCATCACGAAGGACGACCTCCGCCAGTTCGACGGCACGCGCTGGAGCGAGGTCGTCAGCGCCCATCGCCCATCGAGCCGCAGTGGCGCCGCCATGTCGTGGGACGGCGTGAGCAATCAGGTGCTGCTGTTCGGGGGCAGTGACAACGTCGACGCGTTCTCCGACACGTGGGTCTTCACGAATGGTGACTGGGAGCAGCGCGCGACCGGTGCCGCACCGCACCCCTCCGCGCGGCTCAACACCCGAATGGCATACGACCCGCTTCGCCACCGCGTCGTGTTGTTCGGCGGGCAGGCCATGGGCCCTGACGACGCCATCAACCTGCAGGACACCTGGGAGTGGGACGGCACGAGCTGGCGTGAAGTCGCCGTCACGGGCGCGCTGCCTCCTGCGCGCGGTCACCACGCGATGGTGTTCGACCCGATTCGTCAACGGGTGATGCTGCTGGGCGGGTGTCAGAACTTCGCGCCGATTCCAAAAGGCTCGTCGCTGGCCGACCAGTGGGAATGGGACGGGGCGCAGTGGACGCAGGTGACGCCGATGGGGCCGCGGCCGGGCAGGCGCACCGCGCCGTCGTTGTCCTTCGACCCGGGTCGCAACGTGGTCGTGTTGCATGGCGGCTTCGACGACGTCGACCTCTCGGACACGTGGGAATGGAATGGCCAGGCGTGGGTCGAGCGCTCGCTGATGCCGATGCCGCGCAGTGACTTCGCCTTCGGCCAGCAAGCCCCACGCGGCGAGGCGTTGCTGTTCGGTGGCTACGTGACTGCAGGAGGCGTCGAGCTCGGAGACACCTACCGCTTCGTTGGTGAGCACTGGCAACGCGTGCACACGACGGGGCCCACACCGCCTCCGCGCAGCGGGGCGAGCCTCGCGTACCTGGACGACACGGCGGTGCTCTACGGCGGGAGAAGCGGGCAGACCCTGCTGTCTGACATGTGGACGCTGAAGCGTGGCGAGACGGCGTGGCGGCAGCGCACCGGCGTTGGCGCACCGGTGGGCAGAAGACAGGCGGCGATGGGCACCGACCCGATTCGCAAGCGCATCATTCTGTTTGGTGGCCGCAACGACACGGCGCTGCTCGACGCGACCTGGTCGTGGGACGGCTCGGACTGGGCGCGACTGAACCCACCGCAGTCGCCTCCTGCGCGCGTCGACGCGATGTTGTTGTTCGATCCGGTGCGCGAAGAGCTGGTGCTGAGCGGCGGCGTCGGCGCGAACGGGAAGGTGCTCGACGACCTGTGGACCTTCGATGGCAGCACCTGGAAGCGCCGCGAGGCGAGGTCGGCATCTCCGTCAGCGCGCATCTCACCGACGCAGGCGTTCGACTCGTGGGGGCGACTGCTGTCGTGGGGCGGCCGCGAGGGCTCGGTGCCGAAAGACGGCGTGTGGGTCGACGACGGCACCGGCTGGGTTCCGCAGCCCACTGATGGGCCCAGCGCACGCTTTGGCGCGAAGTGGATCGACCTCGGCGACCGCTGGTTGACGGTGTTCGGCTCGACGTCCGACTTCACCAGAAACTGGGAAGACCTCGCCGATGTCTGGGAGCTCGCGCCGCGGTGAACGTGTCACTCACGAAGGAGGCGCGTGAAATTCGGTTCACCGAGCGCCCACGAGAACACCTCAGGCTGCTTCGCGGGCGCGTCACCATTTCTCGCCATGCGCGGATGTCTGAGGGCAGCTGCTTCGCGGCGCGCGTCACCGCTTCTCGCTACGCCTCGACGTCTGAAGCCAGATTCGTCGACGACGCCACGACTCCTCGGGCTCCAGCGTTCAGCTGCCTCGCGATCGCGTCACCGCTTCTCGCCGCCTCGATGTCTGACGTCGAACGACGCCCCCTCAGGCGCCAGCGTTCAGCTGCTTCGCGGCGCGTGTCACGGCTTCTCGCCACGCGCCGATGATCTGCCGGCAGATGTCGTCGACGCCCACGCCCTTCGTCACCTGCGCGAACACCGTCGGACCATCGCCTCGCATCTTCTTCGCGTCGCGCGCCATCACCTCGAGGTTCGCGCCGACGAGTGGTGCCAGGTCGGTCTTGTTGATGACGAGCAGGTCTGACTGCGTGATGCCGGGGCCGCCCTTGCGTGGCACCTTGTCTCCGCCCGCCACGTCGATGACGTACACGGTGTAGTCGACGAGCTCGCGGCTGTACTGCGCGGCCAGGTTGTCGCCACCCGACTCGACGAGCAGCAGCTCGGGCTTCACGGAGCGCATCAGGTCTTCGAGCGCGAGCAGGTTCGGCGTGATGTCTTCCCGAATCGCGGCGTGTGGGCAGCCACCGGTCTCGACCGCGCGAATGCGCTCGTTCGGCAGCGCCTGGTTGCGCATGAGGAACTCCGCGTCCTCCTTCGTGAAGATGTCGTTGGTGACTGCGCCGAGCGACACGTCGTCTCGCAGCGCGCGGCAGAGCGCGAGCATGAGCGCCGTCTTTCCACTCCCGACGGGGCCGCCGATGCCCACGGTGAACGCGCGCTTCGTGTAGTCGCGGTTCAGCGGTGCGTCGCGCTCGTGGAACAACCCGGGGTGCAGCCAGTGCTCGTGCGTGTGCCCGTGTTCACCATCGTGCGAGTGCGGGCCGAGTCCGTCGTGGTCGTGGCTCATTCAAGTCCTCTCAAGATTGAAACAGGCGCGAGTACAACCGGTCGTGCGCCGACTGCGTGAGGTCGAGCAGCGGCGCAGTGCTGGTCGCGTCTTCCGCCTTCAAGTCCTTCGTCTCATTCAACGCTTCGTCCATCACCGGGTGCAGCTCGAGCAACAGCCGCTGCGCGCGAAGGGGACCCGCGCCGCCGAGCCGAACGACAGCTGACAACGCCGCGCGCGTCACGCCGAAGAGAAAGAGCCGTCGCGCATCGACCAGCGTGAAGCGCTCGACCTTCAGCGCGTGGCCCATCGCCACCGCGACGTGACTGAACGGCAGCGCCCCACGCAGCGCCTCGTTCGCGAACGTCGCCTCGGCCGCGAGCAGAAACGCCTGCCCCTGCGCCCGGCTCGCGCGGTTCGCCACCTGACTCGACAGAAAGACATCGCACGTCGCATCTGCCTTGACCGCGTCGTGCAGGAACGCGTCGTTCAAGAACGGGAGTGAGCTCGACGCCGTGCTCCACACGAGCTCACGCAACCGCAGCACCAGCGCGTCTTCACCCTTCAAGAGCCCCAGCTGCCGCAACGCCTCGAAGCCCGCCGAGTGCGCGAACGAGCCCGCGGGAAACGCCGAGTCAGCGAGCTGGAGCAGGCGCGAGTCCATCGTCAGAACAGGAAGTACTTCTGCGCGAGCGGCAACACCTCGGCGGGCTCACACGTGAGCAGCACGCCGTCGGCCCGCACCTCGTACGTCTCGGGGTCGACCTGCATCTTCGGCAGCGCGTCGTTGAGCTTCATGTCCTTCTTGCCGAGCCCACGACAGCCGCGCACCGCGACGACTGGCTTCTGCAGGCCATACCGCGCGCTCACCCTGCCCTGCTCGGCCACCTGCGAGACGAACGCGAGGCTTGTCTTCGCTCCAGCGCTGCCGAAGCCACCGAACATCGGCCGCATCATCACCGGCTCTGGCGTGGGAATGGAGGCGTTCGCGTCACCCATCTGCGCCCACGCGATGAAGCCACCCTTGATGACCAGCTCGGGCTTCACGCCGAAGAACGCCGGGCGCCACAGCACGAGGTCGGCGAGCTTTCCGACCTCCACCGAGCCCACGTGTTCAGCGACACCGTGCGCGATGGCGGGGTTGATCGTGTACTTCGCGACGTAGCGGCGAATGCGCAGGTTGTCGTCGTGCACGTCTCCAGCAAGCCGCCCGCGCTGCACCTTCATCTTGTGCGCGGTCTGCCACGTGCGCGTGATGACCTCTCCGACGCGGCCCATCGCCTGGCTGTCCGACGCCATCATCGAGATGGCGCCGAGGTCGTGGAGGATGTCTTCGGCGGCGATCGTCTCGCCCCGAATGCGGCTCTCGGCGAACGCGACGTCTTCGGGCAGCGACGAGTCGAGGTGGTGACACACGAGCAGCATGTCCAGATGTTCGTCGAGCGTGTTCACCGTGAACGGCCGCGTCGGGTTCGTCGACGACGGCAGCACGTTCGCCTCGCCACACACCTTGATGATGTCTGGCGCGTGCCCGCCGCCTGCGCCTTCGGAGTGGTACGTGTGAATCGTGCGGCCCTTGAACGCCGCGATGGACTCGTCGACGAAGCAGGACTCGTTGAGCGTGTCGGTGTGAATCGTCACCTGCACGTCGAAGCGCTCGGCCACCTCGAGGCACGTGTCGATGGCCGCCGGCGTGGTGCCCCAGTCTTCGTGCAGCTTCAGCCCCAGCGCGCCCGCTTCGAGAATGTCGGCGAGCCCTTCGGGGCGCGACGTGTTGCCCTTGCCGGTGAAGCCGAAGTTCATCGGGAAGCTGTCGGTCGCCTGCAGCATGAGGCGCAGCTGGTCAGGCGATGGCGTGCACGTGGTGGCGTTGGTGCCCGTCGCAGGGCCGGTGCCGCCGCCGATGAAGGTCGTCAGCCCGCTCGAGATGGCGACGTGCATCTGCTGCGGCGCGATGAAGTGAACGTGCGAGTCGATGCCGCCGGCGGTGATGACGTGGCCTTCACCCGCGATGACCTCGGTCGTCACGCCGACGACCATGCCCTTCGTCACACCGGCCATGACGTCGGGGTTGCCCGCTTTACCCAGTCCGACGATGCGCCCGCTTTTGATGCCGATGTCGCACTTGAAGATGCCAGTCCAGTCGATGACGAGCGCGTTGGTGATGACGACGTCGAGCGCGTCTTTCGCCGAGACGCCCGAGGCCTGGCCCATGCCGTCGCGCAGCACCTTGCCGCCACCGAACTTGCACTCGTCGCCGTAGACGGTGGCGTCACGCTCGACGCGCGCGACGAGTCCAGTGTCTCCCAGCCGCACCGTGTCGCCCGTCGTGGGACCGAAGATGTCGGCGTAGTGCGAGCGCTTGAAGAGCAGGCTCATGGCGTCACCTTGCGGTTCGAGAAGCCGAGCCGATTGACTCGCTCCATCACCGGTTCGTGCGGAGCGCTCACTGGCCCGTCGACCAGCGCGTTGCCGCCACGCACGATGCGCGCGCCGGCGATCTCCACCAGCGCGACCGAGCGCGTCTCTCCCGGCTCGAAGCGCACCGCCGTGCCCGCGGGAATGTCGAGGCGCAGGCCGAGCGTCGCTTCACGGTCGAAGGCAAGCGCGCGGTTCGTCTCGATGAAGTGGTAGTGGCTGCCGACCTGAATCGGCCGGTCGCCGGTGTTGGTCACCGAGACCGAGACCGAGCGTCGGCCCGCGTTGAGCTCCAACGTTCCCTGCACCGTCTGCACCTCGCCAGGCACGTCGACGGCCGGCGCGACGTGGAACTTCTCGTTCGGCGGAACGGGGAGAAACGAGCCGTACAGCGCGAGGGAGAGGTCGCCGTACTCAGCCGCGATGGGGTGGTGCACCGTCACCAGCTTCGACCCGTCGGGGAACGTGCCCTCGACCTGCACCTCGGTGACGAGCTCGGCCACGCCGTCCATCACGTTGCGCCGGCCGAGCAGCTTCTTGCCGAGGTCCATCAGCTCGATGACGCGTCGGCCGTCACGAATGAACTCGAGCAACTGCGTCGCCAGCAGCGCGACCGTCTCGGGGTAGTTGAGCCGCAGGCCACGCGCGAGGCGCTTCTGCGCAAGCACGCCAGCCTGATGCAGCACCAGCTTGTCGACTTCCTGCGGAGTGAGCTTCACGCCCTCTGACTACCACCAATGCCGCAGCGCGTCACAGACACACGTCGTCGAGTGACGGGGCCTTCTGGGTCACCACTTGCGCGCCCACGGGTCTTCATCGAGCGCGAGCACGAGGGCTTCGGTGAGCAGCTCACGCAGCGTCGAGCTCAGCGCCGCCGTCGTCGGAGCTGCGAGCCGCAACACCAGCCCCCAGGGCCAACGGATCGACGTCACCAGCGTCGTCGGCAAACGCTCGAGCGGCGTCTCTCTGATGCGCGAGTGCAGCGGGTCGAGCAACGCCTCGAAGCGCGGCCCCGTCAGCACCACCGTCGACATCGCCTCGACACCCGCGAGGCGCGCCTCGAGCGGCCCATGGCGTGGAGACAGCAACTGCGCGTCGACGAAGCGAGGCGTACCCGAAGAGGAAATGGAGAGCCGCAGCTCGAGCGACTCCATCGCCCAGCGCTCACCGCTCGCGACGCGTCCGGCCGTGCAGGAGTCGACGCACAACAACGAGGCCCCCTCGTCGAGCTGGAACCGTTGCCGCTGCGAGAGCCGCGAGCCCGCGAACGCCATCAACGGGTCGGGCCAGCTCACCAGCGTCGCGCGCGACTGCACGTGGGCGTTCAGCTCGAACGAGCTCGTCGTCGCGCGGTACACCTTGCCGGCCGCCTGCGACGAGAGGAACGCCACCGCGCCTTCACCGACCTCGACCTCGAGCGAGAGCGCGTCTTCGGTGACGAAGCCTCCGCCCAGGCTCGACTGGTACACCCACGCGCCCTGCCCGTGGTTCTGCGGCGTGAGCAACTTGAGCGGGCCCTGCCCTCGCGCCGAGGTCACCACCGAGCGGTCGAGCACCCGCTCCACCACGAGTCGCGCTGAGTCGTTCACCTATTGAATGTAGTACTCGATGTTGGGCGCCTCGGGCGGGCCGTTGTTCGCGGTGAACATGCTGAACGGCGCCGCGAGCTGAATCGGCGTTCCACCGCACACCGGGTTGCAGAGCCGAAACGAGATGGTCCTCGCGTAGTCGGGCCACGAGACGAGCTGCACCGTGCCGACTCCGACCTGCATCGCGTTATCGAAGAGCGTGTACGCGCCCGTCGAGAGAATCTGCATGCGCCGCGTGCGCAGCATGCCGTTCGACAGATACCCGCCGTCCCAGTTCGCCGACATGCCGAAGTTCGTCAGCATCTGCTGCAGTGTCGGGTTGTCGATGGTGACCGTCGTCGTCTGGCCCGCCGTGATGGTGGCGGTGCCCGAGTAGAGGAACCAGACCTCACGGTTCGAGCCGTTCCAGAAGCCGACGCCAATCTCGTAGCCAACCGTGCCCGGCGGGAAGACGGCGTCGTAGCTCTGACTGACGGGCAGCTGGTACGTGAAGTTCGTGTGCTGCACGCCGTTGAGCCGCAGGTCGATGACGTCGTAGTGCGAGCCGTTCTGCACGCGGAGAATGCCCGAGGTCGCTGGGCGCGAGACCGTCACGCACGCGGCGTTGCTCGTCATCATCGGCGTTCGCACGCGGTAGCAGTACCGGCCGTCGGCCTTGTTCGTGTACGCCTGCGACGTCGAGGCGCCGGGCATCGTGGTGTTGGGGTTCGCGAACGACGAGTTGATGTCTTCGTCGAGCGTGTACGGCATGCCGCAGGTGCCGGCCGCGCAGCTCCACGAGACGGTGTACGTGCCGTTCGTGCTCCCCGCGGGAGCGGTGACGGTGAGTGAGCCCACCATGATGCCGAAGAAGGCCGTGACCGTCGTCGCGCCCGCCATCGACACCGTGCAGGTGGTGGCGGTCGAGCTCGAGCAGCCGCTCCAGCTGGTGAAGGTCGAGCCCCCTGAAGGGACGGCCGTGAGCACCACCACCGTTCCGCCAGCCAGCGTCTCGTTGCAGTCCATGCCGCACGAGATGCCCATCGGCGCGCTGGTGACGTTGCCCGTGCCGAGACCGGCCTTCGTCACGGTGAGTGGGTACATCGGGGGCGCGATGGTGAGCACGGCGGTGTTCGAGGGCGCCGAGGAGCCTCCGGTGTTCGTCGCGCGAACGCGGAAGTAATGCGTGCCGATGCCGAGCGAAGGAATCGTCGCCATCGTGCTGTCAGCCGGCAGCGTGGCGATCTCGTTGAAGCCTGACGTCGGCAACACGCTGCGGTCGATGCGGTAGTCGACCTCGTTCGAGGCGCCGTCCATCCACCGCAGCTCGGCCGCGCCGCTCGCCGCGATGACGGCCGTGAGCATCGTGGGCGCCGCAGGAGCCGCGGTCGCCGTGAACGTCGCCGTCACCGTGCGGTTGCTGGTCATGGTGACGATGCAGTCGAGGCCCGAGATCGAGTCGCAGCCCGCCCAGTTCGAGAGCACCGAGCTGCCCGAGGGCGTCGCGCTGACGGTGCGCATCGTGCCCATGGGGACGACTTCGTTGCAGTCGGTGCCACACGCGATGCCAGTGCCCGTCACCGTGCCGGTGCCACTGCCGGCCTTCACCACCGTGAGCGTGTAGTCACTCGCGGCGACGTCGAAGGTTGCCGTGACGGTGCGGCTGCCGTTGAGCACCACGGTGCACGTACGGCCTGCCACCGCGTCGCAGCCGACGAAGCCGGCGAACGTCGCGTTCGTCGCGGGCATCGCCGTCAACATCACGCTCGTGCCGACCGCGATGGACTCGGTGCAGTCAGCGCCGCACGAGATGCCCATGCCGGTGATGGTGCCCGAGCCGGTGCCGACCTTGCTCACCGTGAGCGTCACCATGCCCGTGGAGCTGCCAGTGAAGTTCGCGGTCACCGAGCGGCTGCTCGCCATCGTCACCGAGCACGTCGCGTCCATCGCGGAGTCGCAGCCCGTCCACCCCGCGAACTGCGAGCCCGCCATCGCCACGGCGGTCAGCGTCACCTGGCGGTTGATGGCGCCGAGGTCGGTGCAGTCGGTGCCGCAGTTGATGCCCATGCCGGTGATGAGGCCCGAGCCGGTGCCCGACTTCGAGACCGTGAGCGTCGACGTCGTCGGAGCGGTGCCCGTGCCCGAGAGCGCAGCCGAGACTTCTCCACCCGGCATGCCGCGAATCGTGAGCCGTCCGGCGGAGCCGGCGACCGCAACGGGCGCGAAGGTGACGCTCACCTGGCAGAAGTTGCCGGCGAACACGGTGTCGTTGGTGCAGGTGTTCGTCGCGAGCCGAAACCGGTCTCCGGACAACACGACCTCGAGCGGGCCGGTGTAGTCACCGCCGCTGTTGGTGATGACGAAGACGATGGGCGTCGAGACGCTGCCGGCCGCGAGCTCTCCGAACGCGCCCACCATCTGGTCGATGGTCAACCTCGGCGCGGCTGCGGTGCCGCCTCCCATGCTGCTGGTTCCGCCCGCCGAAGCACGCCCGCCTGCCGAGCCGCCGGCCCGAGGAGGATCGACGCCCGCGTCCAGGTCTGAGGGCATCGGACTGCAAGCCGCTGAAACCACTGTCAGGGTGAGAGCGACAGGGCGGAGAAACGAGCGCATGGCCGAAGTGATGCACCGATGGGGTGCCGAGTGCATCTGGTTTGTGCAGCTCAGGGACCCGGCGCGTCTTGACCTGTCACTTCGCGCACCCACGCGTCGATGAGGCGGCGCGCGATGCTGAGCTTCGGTGGAATTCTCGGCAGCTCGTCCGCACGGAAGAAGCGCGCCTCTTTGATCTCTTTTCCATCGACGACGATGTCGCCGCGCTCCCACTGCGCCGTGAAGGCGATCATCAACGAGTTCGGAAACGGCCACGGCTGCGAGCCGAAGTAGCGAACGGTGCCCGCGTGCACGCCCGTCTCTTCGAAGACCTCACGCACGAGCGTCTCTTCGAGCGACTCACCGACCTCGGAGAAGCCGGCGAGCGTGCTGAAGAAGGGAATCGGAAAGCGGCCCGAGTTCGCGAGCAGCGCGGTGTCTCCTTTTCGCACGAGCGTGATGATGGCGGGCGCGATGCGCGGGTAGTTCACGAGGCCGCACGTGCTGCAGCGAAACGCACGCTCGGCGCCGTCGGGCTTCATGGCCGTTCCACAGCGGCCACAGAAGCGATGCGTCGACGCGAAGTGCGCGAGCTGGTTGGCGCGGCCGGCGATGGCGAAGAGCTGCTCATCGAGGCGGGCCCACAACGCGCGCAGGCCGACGAACTCGAAGCCGTCGGGCGTCGACTCCTTCTCGGGAAAACGAACCGAGACGCACGCCACGCCGTCGAGCTCGCCCACCAGCTGCGGCTCGAGGTCGTGAAAGGTCGCTCCGCTCGGGAGCTGCTCGAGACCGACAGCGTCCTTCTTCAGCAGCACCTCGTTCTCTCGACAGATGAACCACCGCGTCGAAGCAGGCAACGGAACCGGCACGACGACCTTCGGGGTGAACGCCATGCGTGGTGGAGTAGTACATCCCTCGCCCGTCCGGAGCCCCGCATGAACGGCCTCATGATGCAGCAGCCGCTGCTCATCTCTTCGCAGCTCGAGTTCGCCGCGCGTTTTCACCAGAGCGTCGAGGTCGTCACCCGCACGGTCGAAGGCCCCATCGTTCGCACCACGTGGAGCGGCCTCGCGAAGCGCGTTCGTCAGCTCGCCAATTCACTGAGCGCCTCGGGCATCAAGCGCGGTGACGTGGTCGCGACCCTCGCCTGGAACACGCAGCGCCACCTCGAGCTCTACTTCGCGGTCTCGGGAATCGGCGCCGTGCTGCACACCATCAACCCGCGCCTGCCGCCTGATCAGCTCACGTACATCGCCAACGACGCCGGCGACGTGATGCTGTGCTTCGACACGACCTTCCTGCCGCTCGCGAAGCACCTCGCCTCGGTGCAGACGCCCATCAAACACTTCGTCGCGCTCACCGATGACGCGCACCTGCCGAAGGACTTTCCCGGGCTGCGCTCCTACGAATCGCTGCTCGACGGTCAGCCCGACACGTTTTCGTGGCCGCTCCTGGACGAGAACACGGCGAGCTCGCTCTGTTACACCTCGGGCACCGTCGGCATGCCGAAGGGCGTTCTGTACTCGCACCGCAGCACCGTGCTGCACAGCTACGCCATCTGCATGGTCGACGCGCTGGCCATCTCGGGTCAGGACGTCACGCTGCCGGTGGTGCCGATGTTCCACGTGAACGCGTGGGGCGTGCCGTACGCGGCGGCGATGGTGGGCTCGAAGCTCGTGCTGCCCGGCCCCGCGTTGGATGGTGTGAGCCTGCTCGACCTGATCACCACCGAGAAGGTGACGAGCGCGCTCGGCGTGCCCACCGTGTGGCTCGGCCTGCTCGCCGCCGCGAAGACGAAGCACGTGAAGATGTCGACGCTGCAGAAGGTGACGATTGGTGGCTCCGCGTGCCCGCCGTCGATGATCACCGCGTTTCAGGAAGAGCACGGCGCGCGCGTGCTGCACGCGTGGGGCATGACCGAGCTCTCTCCGCTGGGCACCGCGAACGTGCTGCTGCCGAAGCACGCGTCGCTCTCGAAGGAAGAGCGCCTGCAGGTGCAGCTCAAGCAGGGCCGTCCCATCTTCGGCATCGACCTGCGCCTCGTCGACGACGACGGCAAGGTGGTGCCTCACGACGGCAAGACCTCGGGCCACCTCGAAGCGAAGGGCGGCTGGGTCGCGAGCGCGTACTTCAAGTCGGATGACCACTCGCACCACGACGGCGAGTGGTTCGCGACCGGTGACATCGCCACCATCGACGGTGATGGGTACATGCAGATCACCGACCGCAGCAAAGACGTCATCAAGTCGGGCGGAGAGTGGATCAGCTCCATCGACGTCGAGCACGCGGCGATGCTGCACCCTGCCATCGCCCAGGCGGCCGCCGTCGGCATTCCGCACCCGCGCTGGGTCGAGCGCCCGCTGCTCGTCGTCGTGAAGCACAAGGACCAGGAGGTCTCGAAGGAGGACCTGCGCGCGTTCCTCGAGACGAAGCTGGTGAAGTGGTGGCTGCCCGACGCCATCGAGTTCATCGACGCGCTGCCCATCGGGCCGACCGGCAAGGTGCTCAAGCGTCAGCTGCGCGAGCGCTTCAAGGACTACGCGCTGCCCTGATCAGCGGAACGTCAGGCTCGGCCCACCGCCGAACCACAACACCTTGTCCGTCCCTGCGGCGCGCGTCTCGACGACGACCGTGAACGCGCCCTTCTCGTCGTTTCGCGAGATGAAGCCCTGCGTGAGGTTCCACACCTCTTCGGGGTGGAAGGTGACGTCGCGCCAGATCTGCTCGTGCAGCTGCGTGCCGTTGGTGCGAACCGCGCGCAGCACGACGTCGACGACCACGCGGTCGCTCGAGTGGCTCACCAGCTCGACGTTCAAGTTCACCATGCGCCCCGCCACCGGCGTCTCGGGGTTCACCTTCACATCCGCGATGAACTCGTAGCGCCTCAGCTCGTCGGGCGTCGCCGAGGCCTCACCGAGACAGCCCATCGTGACGAGACAGGCGAGGGCGAGGACGAAGGCGCGCATTGAGCGGACTCATTGCGAGGGCCTTGCCAGCGGGATCGTCCAACGCCGATTGCCGAGCAGTTCCCAACGGTTCGACCCGAGGGCGCAGAACGAACTGTCACGACTCTTGGCGTTCCTGGAGCATCGCGAGGCCTCGTGAGCCGTGCACTCGATCGAGCACCTGATGACTCCACTGCACAGCGTCACTCTCGGGTGACGCGAGTCTTTCCCGTCCGTCGCGCGCGTTCGCTATGTCGCGGTCATGAAGAATGCGCTGGTGGTTGCCGGGCTGCTCGTCGTCGCGGCTTGTGTTCCTCAAATCTGTACCCCTGGAAGAAGCGAGTCGTGTGCGTGCCCGGGTGGCACTCAGGGCGCGCAGGCCTGTCTCTCCGACGGCCGCGGCTTCGCTCCGTGTGAGTGCGGGGGAAGCGGCGCAGGTGGTGGAACCGCAAGCACCGGCGGCGGAGCTGCAACCGCTGGCGGCGCCGCGAGCGCTGGCGGCACTGCAACCGCTGGTGGGGCTGCATCCGCTGGTGGGAGCGCGACCGCCGGTGGAGCTGCAACGGCTGGCGGAGCAGCAGGGCCAGCAACCATCGCGACCGACCGCACGCGCCTCGAGTTCGGCGCTGACCTCGGCAGCGGCGCCTTCGTCGGCACCTCCATCACCGAGACCCTTCAGGTGCGCAACCGCGGTGCCGTGCCACTCGACCTCACGCTCGTCACCATCACGGGCGCTGCCTTCCGGCTCACGCAATCGTCGTGGGACGGCGGAGTCGTCTCCGTCACCAGCGCCCGGCCGGCGTTCTTCCAGGTTCGGTTCACTCCCGCCGATGCGGGCGTCTCGACGGGAGAGCTCGTCATCCACTCCAATGCCTCCAACACGCCGCGGCTGGTCATCCCGCTTCAGGGAACGGGGGTTGCGCCATGAAGACGTCTCTCATCACGTGCCTCCTCGCCGCGACCGCCTTCGCCCAGGCGAGCTCGAACCCCGAGTGTCTTGGCTCCAGCTGCACGCGCCCGCCGATCCCGCGCACCGGCTCGTTCCCCGCATCGTGGATGGCGGGGTACCTGAACGAGACGCAGACGCTCGGCTACGTCGACGATGCCGATGGCGACGGCTACGCCGACTCGGCAGACAACTGTCCCTTCGCGTCGAACCGCGATCAGCTCGACGCCGACGGCGATGCCGTGGGCAACGCCTGCGACACCTGCGCGGCCCAGGCGAACGCCGACCAGCTCGATGGTGATGGCGACGGCCAGGGCGACGTCTGCGACAACGACCGCGACGGCGACGGGCTCATCAACGGCGTCGACAACTGCCCCTCGCTTCCAAACCCCGTCGTCGGTGCTGGCCAGCCCAACCTCGACAACGACGCCTTCGGTGACGTCTGCGACCAGGACGTCGATGGTGACGGCTTCGACAATCTGGCGGACCTGTGCCCGCTCATCTCGTCGAGCGCCAACGTCGACCTGCCCGGCCAGCAGTGCCGCCGCGACAGCGACGCTGACGGCATCTTCGACCACCTCGACAACTGCGTCGGCGTGGCGAACCCGAACAACCAGGACCTCGACCGCGATGGGCGCGGTGATGTCTGCGACCTCGACGTCGACGGCGACGGCCTCAACGACAAGCTCCCGGACCTGACGGCGACGAACAAGGACAACTGCGCCGCCGTGCGCAACCGCAACCAGCTCGACGGTGACTTCGACGGCACAGGCGACGCGTGCGACGTGAGGTACTGCCTCGTCATCGACCCGTCGAACAGAAGCGACTGCCTCGACCCCGCCGCGGCCTTCAAGGTTCACGCCGGAGGTCAGCTCTCGCTCACCGTCGGTCAGCCGTTTCGCCTGCCGCTGTCCGCCAACCGCAACGGCGTGGCCATCGAATACACGTGGCGCGTCGTCACCAGGCCCAGCGGAAGTCAGCTCGGCGTGACGTCTCCGGTCGGCTGGGTGAACGCCTCGCGCGACTTCCAGTACGCGTACCCCTTCGGAGAAGTGCCCACCGTCACCCTCGACGTTCGCGGCCGCTATGTCTTCGAGCTGCAGGGCCGGCTCGTGTTCCCCGACGAGCAGTACCCGACGTCGTCGCAGTCGATCGCGCAGCTGACCGTCGACGGCACCTGACGGCTACTTCTTCTCGGGCTCGAGGTCCTGCTCGCTGGGCTTCGGGGCCGACAGCTCGAGCTTGAAGCTCTTGCCCGCGTTGCCCGCGTCGTCGAACAGCTCGATGTTCAGCTTGTAGGCGCGGCCGTCATCGAAGCCGAACGAGCCCGAGCACACGTCGTGGCCGAGCAGCGCGTTCTCACCGTCGATGGGGGCGAAGTACTGCTGCTTCGACGCCACGCCGCGCGCGCGCTCCATCGAGACCAGCAGGTACGTCGCGCCGATGTCCTTCACCTGGGAGCGCAGCTTCAGCGTGCGCGTCAGCCCGTCACGGGTGCGTTGGTAGAAGCCCTCGGACACCGCTGGCTTCTGCGTGAACTTGGGCGCCGTCGTGTCCGACGTGGGGCCGGTTCTCCAGCGTGCCGTGTTGTCGCCCCAGGTGTCGTTGAGCAGCTTCACCTTCGGCAGCGCGCGCCCGAGCGTCAGCGTGTATTCGGTGTTCGGCTTGAGCGCCTGCTTCGGCCTGAGCCGCACGGCCACGCGGTTCATCGTCGAGCTCCAGCCTTTCTCGACGACGACGGTGACGGGCTCACCACTGCTCAAGAGCGCCAGGTCGGAGCCGCCCACCAGCTTGCCCACGCGCTCCTGCTCGGCCAGCACACCCTCGAGCACGAAGACCACGTTGGTGGGAACGGTCGCGCCGGGCGCGGGGAACAACCGCACGCCGTCATCACAGGCCGCCTCGGCCCGAACTGCGAGCAGGGCCACGAGGAGGCTGGCCTGAAGACAGAGGCGCACGAGCTTCAACGACGGCGTGAGGACGACGGCATTCACGGGCAGGGGCTTCAGTGAACGGGCGTGCCCGGGTCGATGATCTCGACGGGCCCGAACTTCTGCTCGTACTTCGCCAGGTTCTCCTGAATCGCCATCAGCAGGCGCTTCATGTGCTTGGGGTTGGTGATGATGCGCGAGAGCACCTTCGCGCGCGGCTGCTGCGGCTGCACGTAGATGAAGTCGAGCGTGAACTCGGTCTCGGTGTGGTTCACCAGCGCCATGTTGACGTAGCGGCCGTTGGCTTCTGCGTCGTCGAGCTGAATCTGCAGCTGAATCTCGGGTGGCTTCGGCGTGTCGCTCATGCGGCTCCTCTACTCCGCCGGTGCAGGGTGAACCAGCGAGCAAAGCGGTTGCGCTCGCCCTCTGGCCTGTCACCATCACCGCCGCTCGTGTCTTTCCCGCTCGACCCTGCCCGCACCGCCGCCTTCGACCTCGGGCCACCCGACGCGCCCACCGCCGTGCTGCTGCTCCATGGCTTCACCGGAAGTCCGTGGGAAGTGCGGCCGCTCGCCGAGTCGCTCGCCGACCGCGGCTTCTTCGTGCGCGCGCCACGACTCCCGGGCCACGGCACGATTCCCGAAGACATGCTCTGGGTGACGTGGCGTGACTGGCTCGCCGCCGCGGAGTCGTCGTTCGACTCTCTCTCCCGGTCTCCCCGGGTGTGCGTCGCGGGCCTCTCGATGGGCGCGCTGCTCGGGTTGTTGCTCGCCGAACGTCACGGCTCCCGCGTCGCGAAGCTGGTGTTGATGGCGCCGGTGATGCGCGTGCAGCAACGCCTCGGCAGGCTCCTCGACGTGGTGGGCCCCGGCGTGTCGAGCGGCCTGACCCCACGGTGGATCGAGAAGAAGGGCACCGACCTCGAAGACGACGAGGCGCGCCGCCAGTCTCCCCTGCTGCCCCGCTACCCGCTCGCGCGGCTGTTCGACTTGTTCGAGCTGCAGCGCATGGCGAGGCGGGTCGCGCCGCGCGTCACGTCACCGACGCTCATCGCCGCGGCCGTGAACGACCACGTGGTGCAGCACCAGAGCATCGAGACGCTGCACCACGCGATGCCGGGCTCCACGCTGCTCTTGCTGCAGCGCGGGTTTCACATTCTGCCGCACGACCTCGACCGCGCCCGGCTCAACACCGAGGTGGCCGAGTTCGTCGACGGCTGAAGCGTCAGTCGCGCTCGTCGAGCAGGTAGCGGTTCGAGATGGCCTTGAACGACAGCCGCCCGGCCAGCACCTCCGACCGCAGCTCCGCCTTCGGGCGAAGGACGATGCCTTCGCGCTGGTTCGAGGTGCCCGGGTAGAGGCCCTCGGCGCGCAGCAGCAGCGACTCCACTGTCTCGTCGAACGCGTCTCCCTCGAAGGCGACCGGCACCGGCGTGAGCCCCTGTCGCGCACAGAGCGCTCGCAGCTCGCCGTCGGTGAGGAACCGGCCCGCCTGCCAGTCGTACGCGCTGAAGACGAACAGCTCCTTGTCCTTCAGGCCGGCCGGGTTCCCCTGAATGCCCGGACCCACGACTTCGCCCTGCAGCGCGAGCGTCGGGTTGGCGTCGAGACACTCGGCGACCCGGTGCTTCTTCGCGACGTACCAGTACAGGTTCTCGCCCTCGGCGATGGAGTGGTTGCGCCCGCAGACGTGCAGCTCGCCATCGACCCGCACGAAGGTGGCGCTGGTACCGTCCATCTTCACGGTGGCCACGAAGGGCTTGCCGCGCAGCTCGTCGAGCACCGCGGGAAACGACTGCATTCGCAGCTCGTCCGTCTTCGGCACGATGCTCGGAAACGGGCCGCGGTAGTCACCCATGCCCGACGGGGCCGGCGGCTCGTAGCGCGTGATGCCGAGGCGCTCGGTGAGGTCGTCACCCGCCTTCACGTCGGACACGCCAAGCTGTGCGAGCGGCATCAGCAGGCCCTGCGAGAGCGTTCCCCGCAGGCGCAGCGTTCGAATGCGAAACGTCTGGGGCCGCGGCACCCGAGCAGCAGCGTTCTTCGGCTGCCACAGCCACGCGAAGGTCTCGGTGTCGGGCGGAACGGAGTCGATCTCCAGGTACACGGCGAGCTCGCCCGGCGTCACTTCGCCCTTCTTCACGACGCACTGCCAGCCGGCGACACGCGCCACTTCGATGCGGTCAGCCCCTGCGATGGACGACACCTGGCCGACGGTCACGACGGAGGCGAGCTTGCGTTTCATGGCGATCATGAGCCGTTCGACGGAGCCAGCGCCCCGGCCTGACGCTCAGGGCGCACAGACGCGGCGCGCACGAATGGACGTCATGTCGCGCCACCCCACGATGAGCCATGCGCCATCTGCGGTCGAGACGAGGCCGGGCACGCCCGCGCCACCATCGAGGTTGCGCGAACGGAAGCTGAAGCTGGTGCCGACGGGAACCGAGGTCGCGACCACGACCTGCTCGACACCACCCATGGTGCGCTGCTGCATCGCCAGACGCAGCTCACCCGCTCGGGTGCGCAACGCCGCCATGGCGCCCCACTCCTGGGACAGGTTCGACGCCGCCGCAGCCACCTCGCGCACGCCCGTCGTCAGGTCGGGCAGGTAGTAGATGCCCGACAACGAGTTGTCGGTGCTCGTGTACGGGTACGTCGCCGAGACCCCCGCGTCCCACTCGATGAGCTCGGCTTCGACGCCTCCGTAGAAGGGTGGGTTCTGCACCCCACCGTCCCCCAGCCGAATCACCTCGCGCACGGTGTTCGTCGCCGAGTCGTCTGCGCTGTAGATGACCCAGTGGCCGCGGTCGCTGACGTTGACGGAGTTGAGCGTGACGGTCGCCGGCGCCTCGCCTGCGTTCAGGTCTCGAACCTGCGAGAGCCCGCCGTCGAGCTGCCAGATGAGCATGCGGGCGCGCTCGTCATCCACCGCGAGGAAGGTCGAGACGACCTGCTCGGCCACGCCCAGCCGCAGCCCGCTCGTGAAGCCCGCGTCTGGCACGCCCTCGAAGTGCTCGAGGCCGGCGTCGGCGATGGTGCTCAGCGTGTTCACCCGGCTCAGGTCGACGCCGCCGTCGACGGTGGTGACGACGTAGACGAAGTCTCCCGACGAACGCGCGTGGTACTGCAGCGGTGCCGGCCGCGACACGAGGTAGCTGCGCTGGAACATCAGCTGCTCGTCGAAGCGCGCCACCACCAGCTCACTCGGCATCGACGCCTGCTGCCGCGTGAAGACGAGCACGAAGCCGTTCGTGACGGGCAGCAGTTGAAACGCTGCCGTCGCAGAGGCTGCGCTCGTGAGCACGCTCGAGCCCTTCACGTCGGTGAAGCCATCGCAGTCGTTGTCGAAGCCATCGCAGCGCTGCTCGTCGGCCTGGTAGTTCGAGCCGTAGTCGCTCGCTTCACACACCAGCTGACTGCCTGATTCACAGCGGTTCTTCGAGCCCGCGCACACGCCCAGCGTCAGCGAGCACGCCTGCACGTCGGTCACCATGTCGTCGATGAGGCCGTTGCAGTTGTCGTCCTTGTTGTTGCAGGTCTCGACGCCGGGCTTGCCCTCGTTGACGCAGACGCCGCTCCACACGCGCTCGGCGGAGCAGACCTCGGTGCCCGGTTTGCATTCTCCACGGCCACCGCCACACGGCCGCGTGTCGCCCAGCTTGCACGCGCAGTCACCCATGGCCGACTCGAGCCGGCAGAACCCGTTGCGACACGCCGTTCCGCGCGGGCAGGTGCTGCCCTCGGTGCAGGTGATGCTGCAGTCGACGATGGTGGGTGAATAGAAGGTACAGCCCGCGCCGAAGCCGGCACCGAGCGCGAGCAGGAAGGCGACGAGGGTGCGCATCAGAACCGGGTCGACCATGAGGCCACCGCTCCGTTCGCAGAGGGCATGAGGAAGAAGTGGGCCTCGGCATCGGAGCTGCCACCCGCGACGCTGACGATGGTGGCGATGACGCCGCCCGCGATGGCCGCTGCCGAGACGCCGATGAAGACGCCCGCGAGCGTCTGGTCTCTCAGGCCGCCCGCCTCGACCGCCGTGCGCATCGGGTCCCACGGGCCACCGATTCGGTAGAAGTCCGAGACCTGCTTCGAGGCGTTGCCCGACTGCACGGCGAACAACACCGCGAGACCGGCCGAGACGACGCCGACTCCGAAGAGCACCACGCCCACCACGGGAAACCGGCCTGAGCCACCGCCACCGCCCGTCGCGCCACCGGCCACCAGCTTCAGCTTCACGGTGCGCGGCTTGCCCGGCTCGACCATCACGTCGGTGCGCGTCGACTGAAAGCCGTCCATCTCGGCGATGAGCTCGTGCGAGCCGGGCGTCAGCTCGACCTTCGTCGGTGACACGCCCGCCAGCTTGCCGTCGAGCATCAGCACCGCGTCGCGCGGGTCGGTCTCGATGGTGATTTCGACAGGGCCTGCCGCGGCCTTCGGCTTGAGCGCGAGCGAGACCTCCTTCGTCGACCCCGACGCGAGCTCGAAGGTCTCTTCACCGTCGGGCTCTCCGTCACGGGTGGCGCGAATGGTGTGCTTGCCGGGACCGAGGAGCACGGGCTCTGCGAGCGGAGACGTGCCCACCTCTTCACCATCGACGAACACCTTCGCGGGCGCGCCTTCGACCTTCACCGTCACCTTCGAGGTGAGCGCGCGAATCTGCGACAGCTCGGTCTCGACGCTCTCGCGGCGATCGGCCGGCACCTTCTTGCCGCCCTCTTCGAGGTAGCGGTTGAGCGTCTTGACGGCCTGGCCGTACTTGAAGAGCCGGCGCTCGGTGAGGCCGATGTTGTAGAGCACCTCGAAGCCCGGCACCGCCTGGTACGCCGCGCGGAACTCGGCGAGGGCCGAGCCGAAGTCACCCTCTTTGAAGAGCGCGACGCCCTTCTTGTAGTGGTCGGCCGCTTCGTTCTTCTTCGCCGCGGCTTCCTTCTTCGCGGCAGCGGCGTTCTGCGCGAAGGCGAGCGGCGACGAGCACAACGTCAGCGCGAGCAGCCAGCGGGTGAGGAGCACGTCACGGAGTGTAGTCCACCCAGCGGGCGCGTCACTCGTAGGGATTCGTCTCGTCGACGGTCAACTTGCCGCCCTTCTGCTTGCCACCGCCGGTCTTCGTGCCACCGGTCCTGGTGGGTTTCACCGTCAGCGTCGGCGTCGGGGTCGGGTCCGGGTCGGTGGCCGCTCCTGCGCTGGCCACGAGCCGCGTCAAGGTGAGCCTCTCTTCGTGGCTCTCGATGAAGGTGAGCTGCATCGACTTCGGCTCGTAGCCCTGCGCGGTGGCGATGACCGAGACGGCGGTGTCTCTCGTGCGCGTGAGCGACACCGGGTTGCCGTCGAGCTTCTCGCCGTCGACCTCGAAGCGCGTGCTCGCGGGCTCGGCCTTGAGCGTGACGACGACGTTCGAGGGAACCTTCGGCTCGGTCGACTTCGGCTTCGTCGACTTCGTCGGAGGCTCGACCGCGATGGGCTCGTCGTTCTTGCCGAGCGCGAGGAAGAGGCCGGCGCCGATGGTGAGGCCGACCAGCGCGATGGCGACCCCGATGAAGAGCCCGGCGCGGCTCTTTGGCGGGGGTGGCTCTTCGACCGACTCGAGCGAAGTCGCCGACGCGGCGGGCTTCGGCGCGGGCGTGACGGGCCGCTTCGCAGGGCGCTTGACCGACGGGCGCGGCGGAGGCGGCTCCTCGTCCATCGTCTGAGCGGCCTGGGCCGGCATCTTCGTGACCGAGTTGCGGCGGCCACCAGGAGACGTGTTCGGCAACCGCGCAGGCCCTGACGGCGGGCGCGGTGTTCCATTGGTGTTCGTGCGCGCGGCCGACTCGGCGGCGATCTCGAAGAGCGCGCTCAGGTCGCCGGCCTTCACGATGGCGAGCAGTGACTCCTTCACCTTGAGGGCGTCTTTTGCGCGGCGCTCGGGCTCCTTCACCAGCAGGGCGTCGACGAAGGCGCAGAGCTTCGCCGGCAATTCGGGGCGCACGGTGGCGAGCGGGTCGTGCACTTCCTTGAGCAGCTTGGCGAGCGTGGCGATGTCACTGTCGGCGTCGTACGGCGCGCGGCCGCCCAGCAGCTCGTAGAGCACCGCGCCGACGGAGTAGATGTCAGCGCCGGGCCCGAGCGTCTTCTCGCCCAGCACCTGCTCGGGCGCCATGTACTTCGGGGTACCGACCGCGGTGCCGGAGTGCGTGAGACCCGTGGACTGGCCGAAGCGTGAGATGCCGAAGTCGAGCAGCTTCACCAGCCGCTGAGGCTTGGTGCAGAGGAAGATGTTCGCCGGCTTGATGTCGCGGTGAATGACGTTCGCCGAGTGGGCCGCGGCGAGCGCGTCGAGCAGCGGCGCGATGATGCCCGCAGCCTCGGCGGGGGCGAAGACGCCGCGCTTCTTGAAGACGGCCTTGAGCGTGGCGCCTTCGAGGTACTCCATGACGATGAAGGGCTCGCCGTCGCTCGTCTCGCCCATGTCGAGCACGTCGACGATGCCCGGGTGGTTGATGAGACCGGCGGCTTTGGCTTCGAGGGCGAAGCGCTCTTTGACGTCTTCGCGGTCGGCCAGGTCGGCGACCAGCACCTTGATGGCGACGCGCCGGCCGATGGACTGGTTGGTCGCCGAATACACGGCTCCCATGCCACCTTTTCCGAGCACGCCGTCGATCAGGTACTTGCCGGCAAACGTGGTGCCGGGCTCGAGCACTGTCACAGCACGGGAGTGTAGCCCAAGCGGCCGCCACGTCTCGTGGATTGCCCGGCGAACGGCCTGATCGGTGTGTGGGAGTGCGATTGATCACGTGCAGGCTCGCGGGGTTCAGCGGCAACGCTCGGCCACCGCAACGGTGACCACTCCGGTGGTTGAACTCGTGCTCAGAGCAACGCTCTGCGACCGACCGCAACGAGTGCTCGGAGCCTCGCGCCTTCTGACCACACCAGAGCCCACCCTTCCGGTGGTTGAACTCGTGCTCAGCGGCAACGCTCTGCGACCGACCGCAACAGTGACCACGACTGTGGTGGTTGAACTCGTGCTCGGAGCCTCGCGCCTTCTGACCACACCAGAGACCTTCCGGTGGTTGAACTCGTCCTCAGCGGCAACGCTCGGCGACCAACCGCAGCAGTGACCACCTCTGCGGTGTTTCAACTCGTGCTCAGCGCAACGCTCTGCCACCGACCGCAACAGTGACCACTCCGGTGGTCGTGCTCAGCGGCAACGCTCGGCGACCGCTGCAGCAGTGACCATCACGGGCGGTGGTTGAACTCGTGCTCAGCACAACGCTCTGCGACCGACCGCAACAGTGACCACTCCCGTGGTTGAACTCGTGCTCAGCGGCAACGCTCGGCGACCGCTGCAGCAGTGACCATCACGGGCGGTGGTTGAACTCGTGCTCAGCGCAACGCTCTGCGACCGACCGCAACAGTGACCACTCCAGTGGTTGAACTCGTGCTCGGAGCCACGCGCTTTCTGACGACACCAAAGACCACCGTTCCGGTGGTTGAACTTGTGCTCAGCGGCAACGCTCTGCGACCGACCGCAACGGTGACCACCACTGCGGTGGTTGAACTCGTGCTCGCCGCAGCAACGAGAACCACGATTGCTCGCGCTGCCATTCGCGACCGACGGGTCCGGCGCGAACTCGTGCCCGCTCGACTGAGCGGCCGCAGGGACCGCACCTCGGTTGACTCGTCCTCGCACCACCGGGAGCCACGACCTTCCTCGCGGCACGGGGCTGCCGTTCGGTTCAGAACACTCGCAGCCGCCACAGAATCGCGAGCAGCAACAACATGCCCCCGACGCCGATGGCGACGTAGCGCATGCCTGCATTCACGGGCTGCGGCATCAGCTTCTCGGTGATGTTGGGCATCGGCGCTTGCTGGGTGGAGCGGACCGGCCGCTCGGCCTCGGGGTCGGTGGGCTCGATGGACGGCTCACTCACGGGCCCTATCGGTGTGACGCCCGACAGCCCGGGAGCCTCGGGCTCCGTCACGACCGGACGCCGTTTGTGCTCGAGCTCGGGATTGCGGCGGCGGCCCGACTCCTCGGGGCGGTCGAGCTTTCCGCGCACCTGCAGCTTGCTGCGGCTCGGGCGTTCGTCGTCGTGCTCCGTGCTCTGGCGTCCCGGCGCCTCGTTCAGCGGCACCGTCTTGCGGCTCGGGCGTTCCTCGTCGTGCTCGCTCTGCCGTCCGAGCGTCTCGTTCAGCGGCACCGTCTTGCGGCTCGGGCGCTCGTCGTCATCGAGGCGGGTCTGCGACGGCTTCGGCTCGATGGGAGCCTCCATCGTCTCGCGGCGGCCGACGCCGTCGTTCATCGGCACGGTGGTCTTGCGGCTCGGGCGTTCGTCGGCGAGCACGGGCCGCTTGCGCGAAGGGCGATCGTCTTCGAAGACCTTCGGCACCTTCGGCTCCGAGCGTTGCGTCGGGGTCGGCGGCACCAGCGCCTGACGACCGCTCGTCTTCACGGCCGGGGCCGCGGGCTCGGTCTTCGGCACCAGGCCACGGGCCGCCGCGGGAAGGTCGAACGCGCCCTGCGTCTTCTCGTCGGTGAAGGTGTTGGCGGGCTGCAGCTTCGCGCCCTTCGCCTCCGACGGCTGCACGCGCGTGGGAGCGAAGTCACCGAACGGGTTCGCCTCGGGTCGCACCTCACCGACCTTCGCGTTCGACAGGTCCTGGAACGTGGCGGCGGTGTTGACGACATCGGCGGGCTCGGGCGTGGCGAGCGGGTCGAAGCGCAGCGACATGGCGTACGTCTCGGCGCGGGCGAGCGCGGTCGACGGCTCACCCGACAAGTCCCAGACGTACTCGGCGCCGGCCAGCGACTGCGCGGGGACGAGGGTGTCGCCGATGCCGCGCTCGAGCTCGGCCTTGAGCTGCTCCTCGTCGAGCGAGAGCACCTCGACCAGCTCGGGGCCTGGAATGCCCTCACACAGTCTCCACAGCGCGCGCTCGCGCACCTCTTCGGGCAGGGCGCGCAGCCGCTCGAGCCACTGGCGGCCCTCGGCGACGGTGGTGTCAGAGCTGGGGCGCTCCTGAAGGGAGGCGGGCTTGGTGCGTTTGACGAGCTTGCGCGCGACGGCCACGGCGTGCGTGACGAAGTGCGAGTCCTTCGTCACCTGCTCGGGGCTGACGAGCACCGTGTCGAGCGCCTCCGCCATGAGCGCGTTCGCGAGGTGGTGGGGCATGCGGGCGAGCAGTGCGCCGTGCACGAAGGGCGTGACGTACTCGCGCAGCCGTTCGGTCGCGTTCGCGTCTCCGGCCTTCCACTGCTTCACGTCGTCGAGCCACTCCACGAGGAGCAACAGTGTAGCCCGTCACGCGCGGATCACCGAGGCGTCGTGTGCGCGCAAGTTTCCACGCGAATCGTTGCCGAATTTGCGAGCGCGCGAGAACCGTCGGACAACTCGCCGCACATGGCCGACATCATCGACCTGTCCCTCGTCGCAAACGCCCGTCGGACGCTGGAGAAGCTGCTCGACACGCGCGGTATCAATTACTTCCTCAAGGTGGACGCGAGGCAGCCGTTTCGGCTCGACCCGACCCGCGTCGACCTGGTGATTCGCACAGCCGCGAAGCTGGGGAAGTCTGGCGGCACACCACCACCGAAAGCGTACGAGCACGCACGCAAGCTGATTCGTCGTGAGCTCATTCGCCGCGTGGTGGGTGAGATGCTGCAAGTCGGGCTCTGACGAGTCCGGTCGCTGGCGACCGCGGCCCGAACTCGTCGGAGCGCCCGGAGTCTCGACCTCGTCGGCAGGTCGCTCCGGGTCTCGAACTCGCGCAGCCACGACCTCGTCGGCACGTCGCTCGGCGTCTCGGACTCGCGCAGCCTCGACCTCGTCGGCAGGTCGCTCCGCGTCTCGAACTCGCGCAGCCTCCACCTCGTCGGCAGCCGCGTCTCGAAATCGCGCAGACTCGACCTCGTCGGCAGGTCGCTCGGCGTGTCGAACGCGCAGCCTCGACCTCGTCGGAGCGCCCGGAGTCTCGACCTCGTCGGCAGGTCGCTCGGCGTCTCGGACTCGCGCAGCCTCCACCTCGTCGGCAGGTCGCTCCGCGTCTCGAACTCGCGCAGCCACGACCTCGTCGGCAGGTCGCTCCGCGTCTCGAACTCGAGCCGGACCGAACTCGTCGGCACCCGATCCACTCGGCGGAGCCACATGTCTGGCGAGGCGTTGGTCTCAAACCGCGTTCTCGGAAAGGGCGCTGCGCACCAAGACGGCACGACTCAGCCCTGGTTCGCAGGGTCGTGCCGGCCCACCGTGCGACATCACGACTGGCGCGCCCCTCGTCTCCATGATCTCCCTTCTGCGTTGCGATGTGTCCGAGGCTGGTGTGGGCTGCTGCCCCTCCGTGCTCCTCCTGCTCCGACGACTCGCCACCGTGGCTGCGGTGCTTGCAGCCTCCATCAGCTTCGCCGCCGAACCGCCCAGAGAGCCCGTGAAGGTCTTCATCGGCGTTCACGTCATCGACCTGCGCAGCGTCGACGTTCGCGCGCAGAGCTTCGCCGCCGACTTCTACGTCTGGCTGCGCTTCAAGGCCGACGGCATGGACGAGGCGCGCATCACCGCCGTCAGCAACCTCGAGCCCGTCAACGGCAAGTTCGACTCGAAGGAGGTCATCGACGACAAGCTCGTCGGCGACGAGAAGTACCTCTGCTACCGCGTCACCGGCACCTTCTTCTTCGTGCCCGACCTGCGCAACTACCCCTTCGACAAGCAGACGCTGCCCATCACGCTCGAGAGCACGTCGCTCGAGGTCGACGAGGTGCAGTTCGTCGATGACCGCGCCAGCTACGAGCGTTCGGGCGGAGCGGAAGACCGCTGGGGCCTGTCTCCGACGCTGTTCGTGCCCGACTACTTCTTCCTGAACGTGCACCGCCGCGTCTTCGAGGGCAGCTACCCGACCGACTTCGGAGACCCGAGCAAGGTGAAGTCCGGCACCCGCTACACGCGCTTCGCCATCGAGCCGTCGTTCGAGCGCGAGTACTGGAGCTACGCGTTCAAGATCCTCATCCCCCTGCTCATCATCCTCGCGATGGCGTACCTGGTGTTCTTCCTGCCGCCCGACCAGCTCGACACGGCTGCGTCGGTGGCGATGACGGCGCTGCTCTCGTGCATGGCGTACAACGTGGCCGTCACCCAGAACATGCCCGAGATTGGCTACCTGGTGCTCTCGGACAAGTTCTTCATCGCGACCTACGTGCTGCTGTTGCTGACGCTGGGGCAGACGTTCGTGTCGTTCAAGCTCGACGCGAGCGGCCAGCCGGAGCGCGCGCTGAAGGTCGACAAGACCGCGCGCATCGCGTTTCCGATTCTCGTCGCAGGCATCTTCCTCTTCTTCATCTCGGGCGTGTGATGCACCTGTTGGTCGTGATGGCAGTGCTGGCGCAGCCAGTGGACGTGACGCCGGAAGATGGCGGAGTCGAGGCTTTGTTGCTGGTCGATGCGGGCGAGGCAGACGCAGGCGTGGCGGAGCCGGTCGATGGCGGCGCCGAAGAAGAGGATGAAGCGCCACCCGACTGGGCGCACGGAGACCACCTCACCACCGAGTGGGGCGGAGCACGCACCTGGCTCAGCTCGCACGGCCTCTCGTTCGACGTCGTCTACGCGGCTGAGGTGTTCGGCGTCGCTCCGCCAACGGCTGACGTCACGGCGCTGGCCAATGGACACCTCGACATGGCGTTGACCGTCGACTTCGAGGCGATGGGGCTGTGGAAGGGCGGCAAGTTCTACGTGCTGGGCCAGAACAACCACGGCACCGGCATCAACGAAGCCGTCGGCAGCGTGACGGAGATCTCGAACATCGAGGCCACGCCGTACACGCAGCTGGGCGAGTTCTTCTACGAGCAGAACCTCTTCGACGTGGTGCGCTTCCGTCTCGGCAAACAGGACGCGAACCGCGAGTTCGGCACGCCGCGCTTCGGCGGCAACTTCATCAACAACAACTTCGGCATGCTGCCGTCCTCACCGCTGCCGTCGTACCCGACGAACGGGCTCGGCGCGGTGGTGGTGGTGAACCCGGTGTCGTGGCTGGCGGTGAAGGCGTCACTCTTCGAGGGCAAGCCACAGGTCGGCAGCGTGGGCTTCGACTCGGCGTTCGTGAAAGACGCGGGCCACTTCATCATCTCGTCCATCAACGCGACGCACCGCTACGGCGCCGAGGGCCGCAGCAACGGCACCACGACGCTGGGCTTCTACCGGCAGCAGGGACAGTTCGAAGAGCTGAACCCCACTGGCGATTCACCGCGCACCTTCAACGAGCTGTGGGGCCTGTTCGCGCAGCACGACGAGCGCATCTATTTGAACGACGACCTGAACGACCCGCGCTGCTTCACGCTCATTCCGCGCATCGGCTGGGCGCAGCCCGACCGCTTCAACATGTCGCTCTTCATCGGAGGCTCGGTCGCCTTCCACGGCATCGGCATGCGTGAAGACGACACGGTGGGCATCGGCTTCGGGTACTTCACGGTCAACAAGCAGGCGAACGGAACGCCGGGCCAGGCCTCGGAGCTCTTCGTCGAGGCGTTCTACAAGTTCCGCATCACGAAGTTCATGAGCCTGCAGCCAGACGTGCAGTACTACCGGACGCCGGGCGGAGACGGCAAAGACGCGCTGCTCGTCGGCACGCGGCTCAAGTTCAAGCTGTGACGTGAGCCGGCCCGCTGGTTCGGACGGGGACCCGAACCGGCGAGCCGCTCGACGCACTCCCCCACTTCGATGCTTCTCACCGGCCCACTGAGGAGCCGGTCTGGCAGTCGAGAAACTCCGCTTCCGTTACTTCACGGCCTTCACGCGCGGGCGCTTCTCTTCGGTCTCTTCGACATCGGGCACGGCCTGCAGCGGCGCCTGGTTCTTCACGCCGTGCTTCTCGAGCACCTGCTTCTCGATGTCGGCCATCACCTCGGGGTGTTCGCGCAGGTAGTCCTTCGCGTTCTCACGGCCCTGGCCGATGCGCTCGCCCTTGAAGCTGAACCACGAGCCCGACTTCTCGATGATGCCCGACTCGCTGGCGAGGTCGACGAGGTCACCCTCACGCGAGATGCCGGTGCCGTACATGATGTCGAACTCAACCTCCTTGAAGGGAGGCGCGACCTTGTTCTTCACGACCTTCACGCGCGTGCGGCTGCCGACGACGGTCTCGCCGTTCTTGATGGCGCCGATGCGGCGAATGTCGAGGCGCTGTGACGCGTAGAACTTGAGCGCGTTGCCGCCCGTCGTCGTCTCGGGGTTGCCGAACATGACGCCGATCTTCATGCGAATCTGGTTGATGAAGATGAGGCACGTCTGGCTCTTCGCCACGGTGCCCGTCAGCTTGCGGAGCGCCTGACTCATGAGACGCGCCTGCACGCCCATGTGCGCGTCGCCCATTTCACCTTCGAGCTCGGCCTTGGGAACGAGCGCGGCGACGGAGTCGATGACGAGGCAGTCGATGGCGCCCGAGCGAACGAGCATCTCGGCGATCTCGAGGCCCTGCTCACCGGTGTCGGGCTGCGAGAGGAGCAGGTCGTCGGTGCGCACGCCCAGCTTGCGCGCGTAGCCGATGTCCATCGCGTGCTCGGCGTCGATGTAGCCACACACGCCGCCGCGCTTCTGCGCCTCGGCCACGATGTGCAGACAGAGCGTCGTCTTGCCCGACGACTCCGGCCCGTAGATTTCGACGATGCGGCCGCGCGGCACGCCACCGACGCCGAGCGCGATGTCGAGCGACACGGACCCGGTCGGAATCGTGGTGATGTCCTTCGCCATGGGCTCGTCGTTGCCCAGGCGCATGATGCTGCCCTTGCCGAACTGCCGCTCGACGGCCTGCAGCGCGAGCTCGATTGCCTTTTCCTTCTCCTGATTCATCGCCATGATTGTGCTCCCCTCGGGGTGGTGGAACCTGAACGCCTGTTTCGTATCAGACATCAGCCGTCATAGACCAGTGGTCTGACATTGACGCGATAGATGCCTTATTCCAATGACTTACGAATTCACGGCTTGGGCAAACTCTGCACGACGATGCCCTGAACGATGGTGCAGTACCGGCTGACGATGAGGAAGTTCTGGTAGTACGTCTCGGCCGTCACCTGAATGAGCGCGTCGCCCGAGCGCTGGCGAATCGCATCACGAATGGCGGCCTGAAAGTCGTTGCCGCTCGAGATGGGAAACACGCTGAAGAGGTACCAGAGACAGTCGGTCTCTTCGACGGGCCCGAGCTCGGTGTAGCCGCCCTGGGTGAGCGGGCGCGTCGACGTCATCATCGCGACGGGTGAACGAATGCACGACGACGAGCTGACCGCCAACAACGCCAGCAGGAGTGCAGAGCGCATGGCCGGCGCATAGCGCGTCAGCCGACGACAATCACGGGGTCAACGCACGCCGGCAGGCCAGCCGATGGTCGCATCACACGGGCCACCACAGACGACGGTCGGGTCTGGCGTGGGCTTCGGCGCCTGGCTCACGGCGACGCCAGTGACGACCCCTGCGACGACGACGGCCGCGACTCCGGCCCAGACGTACCAGCGCGCATAGAGCGGCGTGACCTTCTCGCTCCGCTTCCCGGCGAGCTCCAGGTCGAGGTCGCTGTCGTTCTCGGGCGTGAGGTCGACGGCGACGGGCTTGTCTGTGCCGGGCTCGAGCGTGAGCGCGAGAGACTGGTCCACTCCAGCCACCACCTCGATGGTCTGCGTCTTCTCTTTGAACCCGGCGGCCGAGACCGTGACCTCGTGTTTGCCGGCGTCGAGCACCTTCGAGAGCGGCAGGCTCTCGGCAAGCGCCCCGTCGATGGAGCCGGTCGCGCCCTCGGTCGGCGACTCCACCGCCACCACGGCGCCCGTCGCGACGAGCGTGAAGCTGAACTCGTTCTTCTTCGCGGCCACGATGGTGACCGTCTCGGTGAGCGTGCGGTACCCGGGGCGCTCGACCTTCAGCGCGTGCTCGCCGGGCTTGAGCGTCTTCTCCTCCATCGGCAGCGGAATCGGCGGCTCGCCATCGATGGTGAGCTGCGCGCCGACGACGGGCACCGTGAGCGTCACGACCACACCCGTCTTGCGCGCCTTCTTCTTCGGCGTGAGGTCGAGCCCTTCGAAAACCTGTGCATGGGAGCAGAATGCAGCGACGATGAGCGCGACTCCCAGCGGCCGTGCGAGTCTCATTTCCGACAACAGTAGGGAGGCGCTCGCAGTGGGTCAAACGTCCTTCGCTTCACGTCTGTTTCTGGTGTGTGTCCTCGTCTCCGCCTGCCCACCTTCGCGTTCGGCGATTCAGGTGACCGTCGAGGTCGACCCTGCGGTGAAGAGCACCTGCTTCACGGTGGTGGCGCGCGGCGCTGATGGAACCGAGAGCGCCTCGGAGCCCGTCGCCCGCAAGGACCGCTTCGTCGTCGCCGTGTACTCGAGCGCGCAGCTCGACGGCGTCGTCACGCTCACGGCGCGCGGCTTCGTGGGGAAGGGCTGCGAGGCGCCTCAGGTGCTCAACGACGAGAGCGACCCCGCCACGGGAACATTCGTGAAGGACGAGGTCTCGACGGTGACGCTCGCCGTCTCCGCACCCACTCCGTCCCTCGACACAGACCGTGACGGCTATCGCGCCTCGCTGAAAGACGGTCCCGACTGCTCCGACACCAACGCAGCGGTGCGCCCGGGCGCGCCCGAGGCGTGCAGCGACGGCGTCGACAACGACTGCGACCTGCTCTCCGACTGCGCGGCGCCGACGTGCGAGGGCTCGACGTGCAACGACGGCATGCTCTGCACCACGCAGGACCGCTGCCAGCAGGGAACCTGTCGGGGCACCGCGGTGCAGTGCGCTCCCGGCTCGGGCCAGTGCGCCTCGACGGGCGTCTGCAACCCGGCGACGGGAGCGTGTGTCTTCACCCGCGTCGACGCAGGCACCTCGTGCGACGACGGCAATTCCTGCACCGGCCCAGACGTCTGTCTCGTCGATGGTGGCTGTGCAGCACAGACGACGATGGCGTGCGCGACCCCACCAGGACCGTGCTTCGCGGCCGTCGGCATGTGCATGGGCGACGCGGGCTGTGTCTATGCAGCGCTCGACGCCGGCGCGGTCTGCAATGACGGCAACGCGTGTACGACGAGCGACCGGTGCGCGGCGAACGGCTCCTGTGCGGGAACGACGGTGACGTGCGCGGCGGCGCCCGGCCAGTGCTTCGCGACGTTCGGCACCTGCAACCCTGGCGATGGCGGCTGCACGTACCAGGTGAGCACCGGAGCCACCTGCAGCGACTCGAACACGTGCACGCTGGGTGACTCCTGCCAGGCAGACGGCGGCTGTGTTGGAACGGCCTTCACCTGCTCGACCCCTCCGAACGGCTGCTTCAACGCCGCGGGAGCCTGCCTCACCGATGGCGGCTGTTCCTATTCCGCCCGCGCTGTCGGCACAGCCTGCGATGACGGCAATCTCTGTACAACCAATGACGCGTGCTCGGCCACCCAGACATGTGATGCCATTGCACAGACTTGCAACACCCCTCCGAGCGCCTGCTTCAGCGCGGGCTCGTGCGACGTCGACGCTGGGTGTGCGTATTCGTTGAGCCCGGGCGCCGCGTGCAGTGATTCTGATCTGTGCACGTCTGGCGAGAGCTGTCTGGCTGACGGTGGCTGTGGTGGTGGCTCCGCCTATTCCTGTACCACCCCGCCATCGTCCTGCTTCGCGCCGAGCGGCGCCTGCCAGGGTGATGGTGGCTGCAGCTACGCCGTGGGCCCGCTGTTCCAGGCCTGCGATGGCGGAGCCTGCCGCGCCGACGGTGGCTGCGCGCCGCCTTCGTTCCCGTACACGCCGAGCAACTTCGACCCGGCCGTCGTGGCTGCGGGCGGGCTCGTGGGCACCGTGACGCTCAACTGCGCGGCGGTGTTCAACTCGTCACCTGATGCCTCGACGCCCTTCGTCACCTGGTGCAACCAGCCACAGCCGAACGTCGTCACCGTGACGCAAGATGGAGGACCCGACCTCGTGGTGCTCGGCATGTACGGGCTCGACGTGACGGCCGCTGGCAGCTTGCGGGTGCAGGGCTCCCGCCCCGTCGTGTTCGCCGTGTTCGACACCGCCACGCTCGCGGGGCCCGTGCAGGCCAACGCGTTGCTCGAGGTGCCGGGGGCTGGTGGCTCGACGTCGCTGTGTGGCGCGTCGACGGGAGGCGCAGGGACGACGAACTCGGGCCGTGGCGGCGGTGGTGGTGGTGGCGGGTTTGGAACGGCGGGTGCGACCGGTGGGCAGGGCAACAACAGCGGCGGGACGATTGGAGCGGCAGGCGCAGCGTTCGGAGCGGTGTCGTTGACGCCGATGCGCGCAGGGTGCTCGGGCGGGCCAGGCGGTGGAACGCTCGCAGGTGTCGGTGGCGCCGGTGGCGGAGCGCTTCAGCTCTCGGTCGCAGGCGGGCTGCGAGTGTCGAACGTCGTCACCGCGTCGGGCGGCGGCGGCAGGCAGGCGACGAACAACTCCTCGGGCGGTGGTGGCGGCGGCAGCGGCGGCGCCGTGTTGCTCGAGGCTGCGGCGCTGACCGTGACGAGCGCGGGAAGAATCACGGCCAACGGCGGCGGCGCAGGGGAAGGCGCAGACCAGGGCACGCAAGGCGAAATCGGCGCGAACGGCGCGACGAACTCGGCGACGCCGGCAGCAGGTGGCAACACCAACGGCGCAGGCAATGGTGGCAACGGCGGCGCGGGCAGCACGCCACCTGGCAACGGAGGAAACGACAACCGCGGTGGAGGCGGAGGTGGTGGTGCCGTCGGCCGGATCAGGGTGAACGCGTTCGGCAGCTGCAGCATCGACGCAGCCGCCATCGTGAGCCCGGCCGCGAGCCGCTCGGGCTGCCCCTGACCCTCAGCGTCGAACACCACGGCGGATGAGTCTGGGTTGCGTGACGGTCGAGGCCAGAGCGCTGTCCCGCACAGGTACGGAAACGTCCCGTTCCGCGACTGTCAGAACCGAACGGCAGTTCCCAGCGTGCCGAGCAGCACGACGACTGGCGTTCCGGGAGCCGGGTAGATTTCGGCTCCGCCCGCAGCGAAGACCGACCAGACCGAGACGATGGTGAACTCGCCCGTCGTCACCACGCCGCCGCCCCAGAGCCCGAGGCCGGGGTAGCCCGCACCACGAAGGCCGACGCCGAGCCGAAAGCGGCTGGCCAGCAACGCCCAGGTCGCCGCGATGCGCACGCCCAGGTTCGGGCCGATGATGAGGCCGGCTGACGCGTCGAAGTGCCCACGCCGAAACGTGACGTCGACCTCTGCGCCGATGGAGCCGCGCTTGCCTGCCTCGGACAGAACTTGAAGGCCGCCCACGACGCCAGCCGCGACTCCGAAGAAGTTGGGAGTCGCATCGGCCGCGACGAGCTGCTGCGGCGCCTCCTGCTTCGGGCGATTGGCCCACTTCGCGGCTTCTGCTGGAGGCAGGGTGGCTCCGTACTTGTCCAGCATCTCCTGCGACGACGTCCACACCGCCTTGAGCAGCAGGTTGGCGTCGTTCGCCTCGGCGTTCGCGCGGGCCACCGTGCGCGAAGTCCTGCCATCGATGAGCCGCACCGAGACGAGGTACGTCGAGCCCACCTTGCCCACCGTCGCCGACGCGACGAGGTCGGAGCCCAGCGCGCTGGCAATCTCGGCCATGCAGCTCGTGTCTTCCGAGCACCCCAGCAGCTGACGTTGGCGCTCGAGCCCGATGAGGGTGACGATCTCCTTCGAGCTGATGACGCGGAACATGCCAGCGCCGTCGATGGAGTTGACCAGCATCTCGCTGAAGGCCGACGCGTCGAGCTTCTCCTGCGGCACGGTGACGTCGACGTCGAGCACTGCCACCGAGAGCCGGTCGGGTTTGGGAGCTGGCGCAGGTGCGGGCGCGACGACGGGCGGCGGCGGCTCCACGACGACGGGTGCCGCCGGAGCCACCGGAGCCACGACGGGAGGTGGCGCCTTCTTCTTCTTCGCGGCGGGCGCTGCGAGGGCGGGCACCGAGAGCACGAGAGCCATCGAGAGCACCGCGAGCCGCGAACGACGGCGACGCAGGCCCACGAGCGCTCCGATGGCGACGAGCCACCCTGCACCACTGCCGTTGCCCGAGCTGCACCCGCACGACCAGCCACTCACGGGTGGGCGCTGCGCGAACGGCACCTGATTCACCGCGCCACCGGCGACGACCGAGACCGAGGCCGTGGCCACGTTGCCGAGCGAGTCGACGACCTGCACCCTGTCGAGCGTCGCGCCCGTCGAGCCGGCGACGTACGTGCCGTCACTCGAGATGCTGGCACCTGAGCCATTCGTCGGCAGCGACCAGACGAAGCCGGTCTCACTGCCGCCCGAGGCCGCGAACGAGACCGCGCCGCCGGGCCCGACGGTCGGGTCCGAGGGGGTGAGGCTGACACCGGCCGTGACGACGACCGCGATGGACTTCGAGTTCATCAAGCCGTCGGTGACCTTCACCACGTCGCTCATCAACGGGGTCGGTCCCGCCTGATAGGCCCCTCCGTCGATGGAGCCGCCCGAGTTGTTCGTCTCGAGCTCCCACCGATACGGCGGCGTGCCGCCCTGCACCGAGAACGCGAGGCTCCCGCGCGGGGGCGTGCGAGGGGTCGCGGGCATGATGGTGAGGCCCGACGAGACGAGCACGTCGACGGTGGCGGTGTTGCCCAGGGAGTCGCGCACGCCCACGACGTCGGTGACATTGCCGGTCGGGCCTGCCGTGTACTGGCCGCCGAACGGGTCGATGGTGCCGCCCGAGCGGTTCACCAACGTCCACGTGAAGCCGGTGTTCGTTCCCCCCGAGGCCGTGAAGGCCTGACTGCCTCGTGGCGTCACCGACAGCGTCGAGGGCGAGATGGAGACGGCTGGCCCGACCATGACGTCGACGGTCGCGACGTTGCCCAGCGAGTCGGTCAGCTGAACGACGTCGGTCACGCTGCCGGTGGTTCCCGCGACGTACACCCCGTTTGCGGCGATGGAGCCACCCGACGCGTTCGTCGACAGGGCCCACGTCAGCCCCATCGCGCTTCCGCCCTGCCCCATGAAGGTGAGAGTGCCGCGCGGCGTGGTCGACCGCTGTGGCGCCACGATGGCGAGCGGCGCGGTGACGGTGACGGTGGTGACGAACGGCGAGCCCAGCGAGTCGACGACCTGCACTTCGTCGACGACCGAGCCGACGGTTCCCGCGGTGTAGCGGGCCGTGCTCACGCCCGCGTCGAGGGCCCCGCCCGAGCGATTCGTCATCACGCTCCAGACGTACGGCATGCTGCCGCCGGTCGCGGTGAGGTCGACCGAGCCACGGGGTGGAATCGAGACGGCGCGCGGTGTGACGGCGATGCCGTTGGTGACCTCGATGTCGAAAGCGAAGGTGTTCACGAGCGAGTCGACCACCTGCACGCGGTCTCGAACCAGAATCACGCCCGCGTCGTTCGGCGTGCCGGCGCCCGCGCGGTACATGCCGCTCGACGACAAGGTGCCTCCGGAGGCGTTGGTGACGAAGCTGAAGACGAAGCCCATGCCGCTACCACCCATCGCCGAGAACGAGAGCGAGCCCAGCGGCGTCGTCGAGGGCGTCGCGGGCATGACGCTGATGGCGGGGCCGACCGTGACGCTGGTGCTGCCGACGTTGCCGAGGGGGTCGGTCGCCTCGACGATGTCGACGACGCTCCCGGTGGCGCCCGCGAGGTACGCGCCCGTCGCGCTGATGGAGCCACCAGACTGGTTGGAGCCGAGGCTCCACCTGTAGCCGCCGTCGGCGCCGCCCGTGGCCAGGAACTGCTGGGCGCCGCGAGGGACGAGGCTCACGAGGGCAGGAGCAATCGTCACGGGCGGCCCGACCGTCACCACCGCAGTCGCGACGCTGCCGAACTGGTCGGTGACGCGCACGGCGTCAGTGGTGTTGGCGATGGGGCCTGCCACGTAGTCACCACCATCGAGCCCACCATCGGAGCCGTTGGCGACGAGCGACCAGACGAAGCTGCCACCACCGCCATCGGCCGCGAAGCTGGCACGGCCGCGCGGTGGCACCGAGATGGAGGCGGGAGTGATGGAGACGATGGGGCCGACCGAGACGGCCATGGTCGCCGTGTTGCCCAGCGAGTCGACCACGAGGACCTGGTCGCTGACGTTGCCCATCGCGCCGGCGACGTAGAAGCCACTGCCGCCGTCGATGGCGCCACCCGAGGGTGCGCTGGTGAGCGACCATTGGAAGCCCGCCCGGCTGCCTCCATCGGCCCCGAGCTGCAGGGATGCGCGGGGGGCGACGGTCGCCGTCGCGGGGGCGATGAAGACACCGGGCCCGACCTGAATGTTGGCCGTCTCGCTGACGCCGGCCGAGTCAGTGCATCGAAGAACGTCGAGCAGGCCCGACGAAGCGTTGGGGTTCGCGCCAGCCTGGTACACGCCGGTCGGGCTCACCATTGCCATCGAGCTGTTGACGTCGAACGAGAACGCAAACCCCGAGCCCGAGCCTCCAGCGCACGTGAAGCTCACCGTGCCGCGCGGGGGAACCGACGCCAGGCTCGGCGAGAGCACGGGGTTCAGGTCATAGGCCAGGGTGAGATCGGTCAGCTGCCGGAACGAGGTGTCGGGGTTGACGACCTGATTGGCCGTGTCGTCGACGCTCAGCTGCGCCCAGACGTACTGCGTGCTCGTGTCAGCGATGGGCACCGGGGTGCCTGCATCAGCGAAGCCCCGCTCGACCGGCTGCGAGAAGGCGCCAGTCGAGCCCGCAGCGCTCGTTTGGACGCGCACGAGGCCGCCCGTGCCATTGACGAGCAGCGACGAGACCCGTGCAGGCCCGCCGAGGTCGAACAGGCGCGAGTACGAGCTGCGCGCAGGCGAGGTGAGCACCGGCGCCACCTGCACGTCGTCGAGGAAACCGTTCGAGGCCGACTGGCCTCCCACGACGAAGGCGCGACCACCCCAGACGGCCAGACCTGGTTCGCTTCGAACGACCGGCAAGCGCGTGGCGCTGCGGAACGACCCGAGGCCACCGTTCGAAAGGAGCGGCGCGACGGACACGTCGTCGGTGAACACCCCGACGCTGCCGCCCACGATGAACAGATGCCCGCCTTCGACGAACGCGACATGCCCGGCGCGGCCGTCGAGCATCGAACCTCGCGGCACGAAGGCGCCCAGGGAGCCATTGGCGTTGATGGGCGCCGCCTCGATGCTGCTCAGGAAGGGCGTGCTGCCCGAGCCACCGATGACGTACAGCCAGCCGTCGTTCACCACCGCGGCGTGTGCGGAGCGGGCCTGCAGCATGGTGCCCGCGAGAGAAAAGGCTCCGAGCGTGCCATCAGGGTTGATGGTCGCGCGCTGAACGTCTGCCAGGGTCGAAGAGCCGTTACCTCCGACCACGAAGAGGAAGCCCTGGGCCGCGACCAGCGCGAGCCGGCTGCGACCACCTGAGAACGCCGAGGTTGGTGCAAAAGCGCCGAGTGTGCGGTTCGCGTTGATGGCCGCGACTGACACGCTGCTCAGGTTCTGCGAGCCATCGAAGCCGCCAGCGATGTAGAGCCGGTCCCTCCAGACTGCTGCAGCCAACCCCTCCCGCGGGCCTGGCAAACTCGTCGCACTGGACGTGAACGCGCTCAAGGCGCCGTCGACCCCGATGGTGGCCTGTCGAATCGAGACCGGTCGACCGGAGCCATTCAGACCGCCGAGCACGTACAGCGCGCCGTTGTGAGCCACCGCCGCGAGCGCTCTTCGCCCGGGTGAGTCGAAGACGGGAGCGGCTCCAGTCTGGAACGGCCCCATGGAACCGAGACCTGCGACGGCAGCGGTGGCGACGTTTGCCGAGACCGCCGACGCCGTGCGGCCCCCGATGACGAAGCTGCGCGTTCCGAAGAGCGCGCCGCCGTGGCCCTGGCGCGCAATGCCTGGCGTGGGCTCGGTGACGAACGAGCCGAGGCCACCATCGGCGAGAAACGGCGCGGTGAAGGAGTTGCCCTGGATCGTGTTGGTGGCATCAGCCCCCTGCATCACCTGCAGAAACCCGCTCGCGGCGACGGCCGTATGGCCTCGACGTGGCGCCGGCAGGGGCGTGGTCGTCGAGAAGGCGCCGAGCGAACCATCGGCGTTGATGGGCGCGACCAGCACCTCGTTCGTCACGGGGACTCCCGCGTCGACGGCCCCGCCAATCACATACAACCGGTTGCCATGAATGAGACTGGCGTGGTCCCACCGGGGCGACGGGAGGGGACTCGTCGTGGTGAAGGCGCCGATGTTCCCCGAATTGTCGATGGCCGCCCGAAGCACCGTGTCACGCGGAACGAACGACTGGGTGCCAAGACCTCCAATCACATACATCGTCGACTGATGAATCTCACTGGTATGGTCGGTGCGCGACTCGGGCAGCGCCGCAAAGTCGTCACGAAACTGCATCAGGCCACCATCGAGCGCGAACGCGCCCCCCGCGATGCTCACCTGGGTAGAGATCATGCCCGAGATGCCTCCGACGACGTACATCCATCCGTTCGCTGCGTTTGCAGAGTGTCTGTGGCGAGTCGACGGCAACAGGAAGCTCGAGAAGGTGCCAACACCCGTGCTCTCGACCCAGGGGGCAGCCTCGATGGTGGATATGGGTGAGACGGGGCCGATTCCGCCCACGAGGTACAGTTGCCCTCGGTAGGAGAGCGCCGCGTGATCGGTGCGGGCAGTGAGCAAGGAAGAGGTCGAGGTGTCGAACGCCCTGGTCGGCAGCGTCGGCAGGAACGGGGCTGAAGCCAGACTTGCCATCGGCATCGCGCCGTCGGTGCCACCGATGACGGTGATGGTGTTCTGACTGGCGATGGCGGCGAAGCGACGGCGGTTGCCTGACATGGTTGGCACGGGCGCAAAGGCGCTGATGCTGCCGTCGGCGTTGATGGTTCCGGCGACGTCACCACTGTTCGGCTGACCACCCAGCACGTAGAGCGCGCCGTTCATGACGACTGCGCGATGACCGGTTCGACCGGGAACAGACGCCGTCGAAACGAACGCTCCAAGCCTTCCGTCCGCGTTGATGGGTGCCGAGTTGACGACACCGCTGGCCGAGGACTGCGCGTTCAGGTCAAAGCCACCGATGACGTAGAACCGGCCACTCGAGACGACGCACGCATGGTTGGCGGTGGCGTATGGCAGCGGCGTGGTGGCCGAGAACGCGCCCAGAGTGCCGTCAGGATTGAAACGAGCCACCTGGACGTCGGAGAAAGACGACACGCCGTCGCCACCTGCGACGTACAGATACCCATTCGAAGCCACCGCGCAGTGTCCGGTTCTCGCGAATGGCACGTTCGTCGTCGAGGTGAACGGGCCCGGTAGTCCTGCCGAGTTCAGCTTCGACATCTGAATGCTGAACAAATTTCCAACGCCCTGCACAGCGCCGCCAATCACGTACAGCACGCCGTTGAAGACGACGGAGGCATGGCCGTGGCGCGGAGCGATCTGGTTGGTGCTCGACGTGAATGCACCGACATCTCCGCTGCTTCCGACGGGAGCGGTCAGCACCTCACCCAGCGTGGTGTCACCAGCGCCGAGGCCGCCCGTCACGTAGACGAGGCCATTGGCAAACACCGCATCGAGCCCCGAACGAGCTGTCGGCAAAGTGACGAGTGAGTTGGTGACGGAACCGAGACCAACCCCAACGAGCGGCCGCTGGAGCGAACCGCCAGTCACGTTCAGCAGGTCTTCGAGGTTTCCAGTCGCGAACTCTGCCGACGTCGTGACGACGATCGACGGGTCGATGGTCAGCGGGTATTCGAGCGCGTCGAGGCCGTGGGCTTCGAGCACCAGGCGCTGCCCCTCGAGCGTGAGGCGGACGAGGTCGGTTCGGCTGCCCTTCGGGGTCTTGATGACTGGAGCGGGAATGGTGAAGCGACGACCAGCGCCATCCTCGATGGCGATGCTCCCGCTTTCTTCACGGCGCGCCTTCAGTCCCTCTGCGAGCTCGAGCGACCACTCGAACCGCAGCGAGTCTCCGAGCGTTCGAGTGAGAACGATGTCGTCCTTGACGCCGCGGGCATCGACCTTCAGCACGTGCGCTGCCGAACCTTTGGCACCGGCGTAGACGATCGCGTCACCGAACGCGGTGCCAGGACCCCAGCTCGCGAACGACGCTGGGCCCGAGCGGGGGACCAACTGAACACGCGGCTCCTTGCTCTCGTTCGCGAGCACGAGCGAGGCCGACAGTGTGCCCAGCGCGCGTCGAAGGCCACCCACCGGGCGCGACGCTATGAAGCCGTCGTCGGTCTGAACGAAGGCACTGGAGCGCCGCAGGTCGACTGACACTTCGAGAGAAGGTGCGCTGAGTGCTTCGTCGAGTTCGGAATGACGGGGTCGGTCAGCGCACGCCAGCAAGAGGACGGCGAGAGACAGACACGTGACGTCGAGACGGAACATTTCAGGGCTCCCCGAGGCGCGAAGGAGGGCGACCGTAGCACCCGAAGAGCTTCGCCCTGCGTTCTCAGTCCGCCCTACACTCGCCGATATGCTGCCAACGGAAGCGAGAATGCGTGAGGTCTTCAACGTGCTCGAGCACCACATCGAGCACGTCTACTCGGTGCCGGTGCGCATTCGTGACGTGCCGAACCCGTTCACGGGCGACCTCGACGGCGCCGAGATTCACGTCGACTACGCCGAAGACATCGAGAGCGCGCTCTTCATCATCGCGCACCTCTTCGGCCACACGGTGCAGTGGAACACCGACGTCGCGGCGCGAGAGATTGGGTACCGGCTCTACCCGAACCCATCTGAAGAGATGCTGCAGCGCCTGCACGACTACGAACACGAGGCCTGCCGCTACTCGATGCAGCTCTTCCACGACGCGGGCGTGCACGACCTCGACCAGTGGTTGTCCGATTATTCGGCGTGCGACTTCGCGTATCTCGTCGATTTCTACCGGACCAACGTGAAAAAGCCGTTCAAGGCGTTTTGGAAGAACGGTGCGCCACTGCTCACGGCGAAACCAATTCCAACATTTCACCCGACGAAGTGGGTCTCTCGCTGGGAAGGCATCGTCGTCTAACGACACGCCGCGGGTCGTGCGCCTTCGCCCCAGACGATGTGCGTGATGGGGTGGCTGCCGACGTAGCTTCCACTCGCGAGCTCGTCCCACGTGACGCCATCGGCGCTGCGATAGAAGCGCTGGCTCGTGTACCAGGTTTGCCAGCCACCATTGACGGCCACGAACACGCCACCTGGGCTGCGCGCGACGGCGCCGATGAGCGGACCGTTTCCTGCGACTGGTGCTCCATTGCGACGCAGGCTGGTCGCGGTCGTCGTCCACGTCATGCCATCAGGGCTGCGGAGCACGCGCCGCTGGTTCGACACGTTGCCCCACGTCATGAACTCAGAGCCCGTCCACAGCAGGCGTGAATCGACGGTGCCGCCGGTTTGATGCACCGTCCACGTGACGCCGTTGTCGGTGCTGCGGCACGCCACGCCGTCACCACCGAGAATGACGAGCACGCCATTTCCACTCGCCACGCCGCCTTCCCACTGAATGTTCGCACCGCAGACCGATGGATAGGTTTGGGGCGCGCGCCAGGTCATCAAATCGGAGCTGACCATCGCGGTGTTCGAGTCGGCGACGACGACGTAGACACCCTGCCCCGTTCCACCTGCTCCGCCGCGACGCACGTTCCACACGGGCTGACCCGCGGCCATGAGGTTCGCTGTGCCAGCCGAGGTCCACGTGCGTCCATCGTCGCGCGACACCTTGCCCGACCGTGACGCCGCGAAGAGCGTTCCATCTGGGCCGACGGCCATGCTCGCGAAGTTGGCGCCCTGATCGACGACGCTCCAGTTCACGCCATCGGCGCTGCGACGAATCACGCCTGGATCGCCCCAGCCCCAGTTGCCCACAAACCCTGCGCGCGCCGTGAACGCAACGCCACGACCCGAGCCATACTTGTGGTCGCAGTCGGAGCTGCCGCCATCAGGCGCGCTCGTGAAACACCTGATGTCATCATTGTCAGAACGATTGCCAACCCAGGTACGGCCGTCATCACAGCTCACGATGGAGCGATTGACGTGGCCGATGGCAACGAAGAGTCCCATCGTTCCCGCGTCGACGGCAGTTCCGCCCGCGGAGGAGCTGCCTCCAGCAGCCATGCCCCCAGCCGCGCCTGCCGTGCCTCCACCCGAGACCGTTCCACCAGCCGAGCTCCCTCCGGCCGTGACCGCTCCTCCACCTGACGACACTCCTCCGGCCTCACCGCCACCACTCGTACCGCCAGCCGCAGCGCCACCACCCGACGCAGCCGGCTCGCTCACCATCGCGTCACACGCGCACACCGCCAACACCAGCACCGCGCCGAAGAACCTGGCCACCATGTCGCTCCTCAACCCACGGACAACAGCGGCAACCGCTCGCCCGCCACACCCCACACCTGCTGGGGATAGGCCGTGGCCGCGTTGATGCTCTGCCACTGCACGTTCATGTAATTGTAGTCAGGGTAGCCACCATTCACGGCTGGCTTTTCCCACTCGCTCTTCGGAACACCCATCGTCTGCAGCACCGTGCCCAGCCACTGATGCCAGAGCAGCCCGGGCCGCGTGATGATGTTCATCTCGTTCGCGCCTTCGAAGCGCAGGTTCATGTTCCGGTAGTCGACGCCGATGCCTGTCGCCAGCCGTCCACCCGCGCCGCCAAAGCCCACGACCGCCGCGTCGCGGTAGTCGTGCGTGCGCTGGCCACACTCCTGCGTCCAGCAGACCATCGACTGGTCGAGCAGCGTCTTCCCGGTTCCCACGGTCACGGCGTCGAGCTTGGCGGCGAGGTCGAGGAAGATGTCCTTGAAGAATGCGTTGTACGAGCGCCACAGCACGTCCTGGCGCATGCCATCGACGCCATCGGCCTGGTGCGCGACGTCCTGATGCCAGTCACCGGCGTAGGTGGACAGATGCGGATTGATGAGCCCGACCGCAATTCGAGACATGCCGCACGCAAAGGCAGCCACGACCAGGTCGTTCATCACGCGGTACCACGCGGCCTGCTCGACGGGGTTCGGCGCGAAGGGCGGGTTGTAGGTGACGGCGCCCGAGCTCGCCGTGGCGTACGGCGCTGGTGGCGCTGCAGGCGTCGTGCACGTCGCCATGGTGTTGATGCGGCGCTGCAGCTCGCTCACGCGCTGAATGTGGTCGTCCAGGCGGTCGCGGTCGGCGCGAGAGAGGCGCGTGTTCGTGCGCAGCCGGCGATAGTTCTCGAGCACCTTGTCGACGATGGGCGCGCGCTGCTGGGTGCCCATGGAAGGGAAGAGCCGGCGGAACAGGTTCTGCGGCGAGTCGGCGGTGGCGGTGATCTCCTGAATCGCGCCGCTGCGGGTGTCTGGGTTCTGCCACGCGTACGACATGCGGCCCGAGAGCACGATGACGCGCTCCCGAACGCCCGCGAGGTCCGTGTAGAACGACGGGCTCCAGGCCATCAGCTGATCGATGGTGGGCCGCACCGCGTTCATCTGCGCCGTGGTGCCATCGCCGCCGTTGCCATCGTTGCGCGCGAAGTTGCCGAGGTGACCGCCGGTGTGGTGACCGAAGTACCAGGGCACGTCGAGCCCGCGCGCGACCCACATCTTGTTCTTCAGCGCCTCGGTGAAGCGCGCCTCTGGAGCGGTCAGCACCGGAGAGAGGCTCGCGTTGCCACCGGCCAGCGTTCGCGTCAGCGGGAAGCTGCGAATCTCGCGACCGCCGTACATCTGCCTCGTGAGGCCCGCGGTCGGAGCCGTCGGCACCATGAAGCGCTCCCACGCCGCGCCGTGATGAGTGCCGAGGTTCACGAAGTACCGCTGCTCCAGCATGCCCTGCGCCTGCGCGTCGGACGCGTTCAACAACGACGGCAGCGCGGGAATCGCGACCGTCGCCCCCAGCCCCTTGAGCACCCACCGGCGGGAGAGCTGATTCATCGCACGTCCCTCCGCTTGAACCCGGGCGCCAGCGCCACCGTCTTCAGCACGTCAGCCACCGGCTTGCCGGCCAGCGCGTCTTGCTGCAGCGAATCGAGCAGACAGGCATCCTTCACGTCGTCTTCCATTCTCTGAAAGGTGTACCGAAAATACTGGCGGGCGAAGCAGGTCTGGAATTCGCCCTTCAACATCAAGTCCTGCAGTTCGGCCGCGTCGTCGATGTCCGAGAAGTGGCCCGCGACGTTCGGCGGAGCGACCGTGGTCACCGGCTTGTCGAGCAGCACTGAACCCGTCTCAGAGAAGAGCCGCTGCGACGTGCGCACCCGGCCCATGGCATCGAAGTTCTCGGTCACGAACCCGAGGGGATTGAGCAAGCCGCGGTGACAGCCCTGGCAGGTCGTCCCGGACTGTTCGGTGATGCGCTCCACGACTTCGCGAGTCGTCAAATCGGGCGCGAGCGGCAATGGCGTGGCTCCGGCGCCGGGGGGAGGCGGCGGCAGTTGTGTACAGAGCAGACCGTTCCGAACGCGATACCCCTTCATCACCGGCCGCGTATTCGCGCTGCCCGTGGCAAGGAAAGCGGCGCGCGTGAGCAGGCCATGACGCTCGGGCTGCGTGAAGGTGGGTGGAGTGCCCGTGCCGTCCCAGCGCGGCTGCCCATAGAGCCTCGCGAGCGCGTCAGTGCGGGCGAAGAAGCGCCGGCTGGTGAGCAGCTCGGTCACCGGAGCGGCGCGGCGGGTCACGTCGCGTGCGTGCTCCAGCACCTCGGCGTTCATCTCTTCGTGCAGCGTGGCCGTCGGAATGTCGCGGTCGACGAAGGCATCGAAGACCGTCGTCCCCAGGCGCGTGTTGAGCGGCGGCAGCTCGTCCAGGCGCCACCACTGCCCGAAGAAGTCGTCGATGGCGCCATCGGTGCGCGCATCGGCGAAGAGGCGGTCGACCTGCGCGCGGTAGCCGGCCTCGGTCGACAGCGAGCCATCGGCGGCCGCAGCCAGCAGCGCGTCGTCGGGCATCGTCTGCCAGAAGTGAAACGAGAGGCGGCTCGCCAGCGCGAACGCATCGAGCTCGGTCGGCCCCGCGGCCGCAGGGTCACCCTCTTCGACGTGGTACAGGAATTGGGGTGAGGTGAACATCAACCCGACGACATCGGCCAACACCGCCGCATCGACCGGCGTCGTCCCCGCGACCGACGAGTAGAACGTCACGTCCTCCATCGTCACGGGCCGACGGTGCACGAGGCGCCCGAAGCGCGTGATGAAGTCGCGCAGGCACTGGGCATCGTTCGCGGTGTTGGTGTCGGTCGCGCACATGCCGACGAGCGCGCGTCGGCGGTTCACGCTCGAGGTGAGCTCGCGGCCCACGGCGATGGCCACGTTGTACGAGGTGTCGACGTGCCCCTGCTGCAGCGCCTGGTCGAGGCGGCTGAAGCCTCCGTGCTTCTCTCCCGGCACACCGACGAGCCGGTCTTCGGGGAACGGGCCGACTTCGTCACGCACGAGGTTCTGCACCGCCGTGAGGTCGGCTCCGCTCAGCCCCGAGCGCGCCACCACGTCGGTGAGCGAGTTCACGTATTGGCGCCGGGTGAGGCGGCGCAGCGGCAGCTCGAGCGGCGTCTGCTGCGCGTCGCACGCGAACTTCGTCGGCTCGAAGGGCTGGTCTGACTGGCCGGTTCCCGTCGAGCCCCCGCCCTGCCCCGTCCGTTCGACCGCGCCGCCTTCGAGCGTGCCCGTGCAGCCCACCATCAGGCAGAAGAGGACGACGGTTCTCATCGGGAACTCCGGAACTCGGGGGATTCCGAGATGATACCGGCTTTGCGTCCTGCCGCCTGACTGGCCTCGTGAAGGTGCGTGTAGGTGCTGGTCGGCGGCTCGCATCGTCGGTTCGATCCACATCCCTCCCTGCACGGCTCAACAAATGCGCACGCGAAATGCGGGGTCCTGCATCAGCCCCTTCGGATTCACCAACTCACCGGAGACACACATGGGACTCGCCGAGAAGCGCTGGGTGCTGGAGCGGAAGAAGGCTGACGAAGAGACGTTCGTGGCGCAGCTGAAGTCGGTCGCGCAGGCCGAGGTGCCCGTCGAGATCGACTGGGAAGCCTTCAGCGGCAACATCACCGACGCGCAGTACATCTCGCACGACAGCTACGGGCTGCCGAACCTCATCAAGGCGCTCAAAGAAGTGACCGTCGACGAGCTGGGCAAAGAGGCCGTGAAGGGCACCCTCAAGAAGGTCGTCATCAAGCCGGCGGCAGCGGAGCAGGCGCGCTTCGTCTTCGAGAGCGGCGTGATTCAGTGGCACGCGTACTTCGGCGGCTCGAGCTCGGGCTACATCTACGCCGACCAGATGAAGAAGACGATCGAAGCCGCGCTTTGACGGCTGGTTGGAATCGAGTGGCGCTGCTCCGTCACCACAGGCAGGATTCCGCGCGACGTGGAGTCCCCGCCGCTTTCAGATGAGATCGTCTCTTCCATCGCCCGCTGCGTCGAGGCGATGGGAGACCTTGACCGTCTGCGTGACGAGCTCCACGGGCTGCGGCTCTCGTCCGACCCGCGCGCCCAGTTCGCGACGGCGCTGTTCGATCTCGACCGTGCCCGCCGAGGCGACCCTGAAGCGCGCAGCGAGCTCATCGACGTCGCCGATCGCCTGCTCGTCTTCTGGCGCGAAGGCAGCGGCGTCGAGTTCGCGCGGCTGCACCCTGAGCTCGAAGAGCTGTGGGCCTCGGCCACGAGCCTGCTCGTCTCGTTCGAGCAGAAGCGGTTCAAGAAGGCGCTGGGCGCGTGCTGGGAGAGCCGCTCCAACGTCACCATGCTCAAAGAGGCCATCGAAGAGCTGCAGCCCGCCGGCAACCGCCGCGTCGAGTTTGCGCGGTGCCTCTACCATCTCGAGCTCGCGCGACAGTTCGTCGACACCAGCCGCGCCGAGTTCGCGCGCCGCGCCGGGCTGCTGAGCGAGGCCTACCAGTCTGACGACGTCGCCAACGAGCTCGTCGGCGACGACGAGGGCCTCGAGCACCTCTGGCACGACCTCAAGCCGTACCTCGACGAGTTCTTCGAGATGATGGAGGAGCAGGCGGCGAAACGCGCGCGCGCTCAGGCCATCGCCGCTGCCGAAGCCGAGATCGCCTCGCGAAAGACGCCCCCCAACGGCGTCGAGCCTGCGCCCCCACAGCCTCCTCCCGGCCGCGACCGCGTGAAGACCGACCCGGCGCTGGTGCCGCCGCCCGACCTCATCGAGCCCGAGTTCATCGTCGAGCTCGCCGAAGCGCCGCAGGTGCCGAGCTTCCGCTCGCTGATGGCGAAGACGACATCGGGTGAGCAGCCCATCGCCGCGCCGCCTCCGCCGCCGAACACCACGCCGCCCGGCAGCTGGTTCCCTCCGCCGGGCGTCACCGAGCCCAGCGACGAGGTCGACGTCATCGAGGCGCTCGAAGATGCGACGCCTCCGCCTCCTGCGCCGCCAGACCTGACGCCACCGGGGCAGTGGGTGCCGGGCGCCGACGGCGACATCGAGATCGTCGAAGCCGACGAAGCGCCCTCGGCTCCACCACCGCCCCCCTCCACCACGCCCGCGCGCGGTGTGCCTGCTGTGAAGCCGCGCCGGCAGATGCTCGACATCGTGCTCGAGGAGGACGACCCGGATCAGGCGACGATGGCCTTCTGGCAGTTCGCCACCAAGACGCTCGACCTGCTGCCTGACCCTCGCCACCCGCGCCCGGCGACGCGCCTGCTCAACGTCGAGAGCCGCGGCGACCGCAAGAAGCTGACCGAGTACCTCGAGACCGCCGCCCCGTATGCGCAGCAGAACGCCGACGCGCGCGCCTTCTCGTCGTTGCTCCGCCTGATGCTCGCCGGTCAGCTGAAAGAGAAGAGCCTGTTCGGTACGCCGAACGCCCGCCGCGCCGAGGCCTTCATGGAGGCGTTCTCGCTGCTCTCCACCAACCCGCGCGCGGCTGGCCATGGCGCCGTGTGGTTCGAGATGGACGGGCCCGAGACGCTCGTCGCGCTTCAGCGAGGCCTCTCGGTGCTCGGTGACTATGTGACGTGGTGCGCGCAGCAGCGGCGAGACCCGCTCGACCGCACGGCCCAGGCCGAATTCCTGGGCGGCTCAAACTCCTGATCTCGTTTTCCTTTTCGTCGCAGCGCGACTTTCTCGTGGGCCCGGGGTTTCCATTCACGTGCTGGTCGAAGATGACGACGCGCGGTTGATGGTGGCGGTGGGGCGCGGTGACAAGGCCGCGTTCAGCGTGCTGTTCGACCGGCACCAGGCAGGGGTGGTGCGCTTCTGTGGGCGCTTCGTGGGCAACGCGGCGCGCGCCGAAGAGCTGGCGCAGGACGTCTTCGTGAAGCTGTACAAGTCGGCGAGCCGGTACTCCGTCGACGCGAAGTTCAAGACGTTCCTCTACCGCGTGGCGACGAACCACTGCCTCAACGAGCTGCGGCGCTTCGACGAGAAGCGGCAGCAGGAGGCGAAGGAGATGACGACCGAGCAGAACGAGTCGGCGCTCGAGGTCGAGGTCTCGCCCGAGAGCCCCGAGCTCTCACTGGCCGGCAAAGAGCTCGAGGCCGCGGTCGCCTCGGCGATGCAGCAGCTGAGCGCGCGAGAACGGGCGGCCTTCACCATGTGCCGCTTCGAAGGAATGGCCTACCGCGACATTGCGCAGGCCCTGGAGTCGACGGAGTCAGCCGTGAAGAGCCTCATTCACCGCGCCACCGTCACCGTCATGAAGCACGTCGAGGCGTGGCAGCAGGGAATGTTGCCATCGAGGAGTCTGGCATGAGCGACAAGAACTGGCAGAACGAGCTGACCGCGTACGTCGATGGCGAGCTCAACGAGCACGACCGGCGTGAAGTCGAAGCCGCGCTCCAGCGAGACCCGAAGCTGAAGGCGCTCGAGGCGAAGCTGCGGCAGACGGTGGCGTTGATGAAGACGCTGCCCGCGCCCGCGCCGTCGGCGTCGATGAAGGCCTCGGTGCTGGGGCTGCTCGACGACGCGCCGCCTGCTCAGAAGACGTCGTGGTTCACCATGCCGAAGCTGGTGCCGATGATGGCGCTCGCGGCGGCGGCGGTGCTCGCGGTGGTGCTGAGAGGCCGCGCGGTCGAAGTGCCGCCTGCCTTCGTCGAAGAAGACCAGGTGCTGCTCGCGCAGAACATGGAGCTGGTGGAGGACCTCGACCTCGTCGGGCTCACCTCTCCTGAAGATCTCGAGGTCATCGAGCAGTTGAAGGAGCTGGAGGCCAACCCATGAAGCGCACCGTGCTGCTGGTGATGATGTGTCTTTCGAGCGTCACCTTCGCGCAGGAGCCCGGCTCCGACGCGGTCGAGCGCTTCAACGCGCTGCCCGAGGCGAAGAAGCAGGAGCTGCGCGAGAAGCTGAAGGCGTTCAAGGCGATGCCGCCCGAAGAGCGCGAGCGCATCAAGGGCAACTGGGAGCGCTTCAAGTCGCTGCCGCCCGAAGAGCGCGAGCGTGTGCGTGACAACTTCAAGTCGTTCTCGAAGCTGTCACCGCAAGAGCGCGCCGACCTGCGCGAGCGCATGAAAGAGGTTCGTCACCTCGACCCCGAGCAGCGCAAAGAGATGCGGCAGCGCCTGCGCGCGTGGATTCGCGAGAACCCCGAGCGGCGTGAGCAGCTGCGCGAGAACCTGCAGCGGTGGCGCTCGATGTCGACCGAGCAGAAGCAGCAGCTGCGTGAGCGGCTCAAGGAGCGTCGCCGCCCATGATTCGCGCCATGGTGGTGGGCTGGCTGCTCGCCCTCGATGGAGGCGTGGCGCTCAAGCCAGATGCCTCGGTCGAGAAGAGGTCGCTCTCGGCTGAAGACCTCGAGGTGGTGAAGAACCTCGAGCTGCTCGAGAACATGGACTCGTCGTCAGACCTCGAGCTGCTCCAGGAGCTGAGCCTCGACCGCTGACGAGCAGGGCGTATTGACCGGAAACAAGGCATTCTGGGGCGATGCGCCACCTGTGGGGAGTGGTTGTCGTCGCCCTCGTCTCTTCGTGTCTCGACACGCAGCTGCCTTCGCCCTCGGTGCTCGGGCCGGGCACGGTGCGAGCGACCGTCTTCACCGCGCTCCCGAATCGACAGGACCTGAGCCCCGCGAAGGGCGCGACCGTCACGCTGGTCGGTACGACGCTGCGCGCGACCGTCGATGACGACGGCAACGTTCAGCTGAGCGGCATCACCGCGAAGACCGGCCGGCTGATGTTCTCGTTCGACTCCGATGAAGACGGTGTCGCTGACCGCTCGCGGGTGTTCACGCTCGAGGCGTTGAAGGCGGGCTTCGGCAAAGACGTGAACCTGGGCCAGGTGGTGCTCGGGCGAAACGCGACGCTCGTGGGAACGGTGAAGCGTGGAGACAGGGTGCAGTTGCCTGCAGGTCATGGCGGCATCGCGGTGTTCCTGCCGCAGCTGCCGCAGCTCACGTACACGGGCGACGACGGCAGCTTCACGCTCGGTGGAGTGCCCGAAGGCAGTCTCGTGTTGAGCGCGTTCGCGGCCGGGTATCGCAGTGAGGCGACGCCCATCGAGGTGGCCGCTGCCCGCGAGGAGCGCGTCGGCCTCATCGTGCTCCAACCTTCGCCCGGCAGTGCAGCGGTGGGTCAGCTGAGTGGACGCGTCGAGCAGCCAGATGGAACGCCCATTCCCGCGGTGCTCGTGCGTGCGGCGTCGCGTGGCACCGAGCTGACGACGCAGACGAACGCAGAGGGTCGCTTCACCTTCGAGACGTTGCCGGTGGGTGTGTACGCGCTCGGGCTCGAGAAGATGGGGCTGACGTCACTGCGCGTCGACTCGGTGCTCGTGAACGCAGGGCTCAATCAGGTCGGGCCGTATGTGATGACGGGTGGAACGGGCGGTTCGTCGTCGCTCGATGGCGGGCCGGTCGCTCCTCCTGATGCTGGATCAGCTGGTGGTGGATCCGCGACTGCGGGTGGATCCGCTTCAGCCGGTGGATCCGCATCGGCTGGTGGATCCGCGTCGGCTGGTGGATCCGCGTCGGCTGGTGGATCCGCTTCGGCTGGTGGATCCGCTTCGGCTGGTGGCTCCGCGTCGGCTGGTGGATCCGCGTCGGCCGGTGGATCCGCTTCAGCTGGTGGATCCGCTTCGGCCGGTGGCTCCGCTTCGGCCGGTGGCTCCGCGTCGGCTGGTGGCTCCGCATCGGCTGGTGGCTCCGCATCGGGAGGCGGCTCCACTGCTGGGGGCACGGCCGGCGGTTCGACCATGCAGGGCACGTGCGCTGGCACGCTGAGCCAATGCACCTCGATGTGCCTCGATCTCCAGAACGATCCCAACAACTGCGGACAATGCGGCCGCGGCTGCACCGGCGCGCAGGTCTGCATCACCGGTGCGTGCACCATCCTCCCCACCGACTGCACGATGCCCGGGGCGCGATGCGGCGCCGGCTTCTCCTGCGATCCCGTCACCCGAGCGTGCCGCGCTGGCTGCCGCCTCAACTCCGACTGCCCCTCCGGAGCGACGTGCAACACCACGACGAACACGTGCTCCTGCCCATCGCTGCAGCACGCGTGCGGGCAGACGTGCGTCTCCGACTCCGCGATCACCTCGTGTGGCAGCTCCTGCAACGCCTGCCCTCCCCCACCGGCCAACGGCGTCGCGACCACGTGCGATCAAGGCGCGTGCTCCTTCACCTGCGTCGCCGGCTACACGAAACAGGGAGCCGCCTGCGTCGACATGAACGAGTGCGCGAGCGCCAACGGCGGCTGTGCCGCGCAGGCGACGTGTACCAACACACCCGGCTCGCGCACCTGTGCCTGCAACACCGGCTTCACGGGTGATGGCCTCACGTGCACCGACGTCAACGAGTGCCTCACCAACAACGGTAGCTGCGCGACGAACGCCGCCTGCACCAACACCGTCGGCGCACGCACCTGCGCGTGCAACACCGGCTACTCCGGCAACGGCCTCACGTGCACCGACGTCAACGAGTGCCTCACCAACAACGGCGGCTGCGCTGCGACGGCGGCGTGCACGAACACGCCAGGCGCGCGCACCTGCGCCTGCCAGACCGGCTACACCGGCGACGGCGTCACCTGCACCGACCTCAACGAGTGCCTCACCAACAACGGCGGCTGCTCGGCCAACGCGACCTGCGCCAACACCATCGGCTCGCGCACCTGCACGTGCTCCTCGGGCTTCACGGGCGACGGCGTCACCTGCGCCGACGTCAACGAGTGACTCACCAACAACGGCGGCTGCGCGGCCACGGCCACCTGCACCAACACGCCGGGCTCACGCACCTGCGCGTGCAACGCGGGCTACTCCGGTACGGGCGTCACGTGCACCGACATCAACGAGTGCCTCACCGGCAACGGAGGCTGCTCCACGAACGCGACCTGCGCCAACACGCCTGGCTCGCGCACCTGCACCTGCGTCACTGGCTACAGCGGAGACGGTGTCACCTGCGCCGACGTCAACGAGTGCCTCACCAGCAACGGCGGTTGCGCCACCCGCGGCGTCTGCATCAACACGCCGGGCTCACGGCTGTGCACCTGTGGCGTCGGCTACCAGGGCAACGGGCTGACCTGCGGCCCCGTGTGGACTCCGATGCACCTCACCCGACGTGAAGGCCACGCGATGGTGTTCGACTCCACGCGCAGCCGCTTCGTCCTCTACGGGGGCAACGCCTCGTTCAGTGAACTGCTCGGCGACACCTGGGAGAGCCCCGACGGCGTCACCTGGACGCTCGTCGCCACCGCTGGTCCCGCGCCGAGAACGCGCGCGGCCATGGCCTTCGACTCGGTGCGCGGCCGCGTGGTGCTCTTCGGCGGCCAGACCAACACCGGTGGCCTCAACGACACCTGGGAGTGGGACGGCACGATGTGGACCCAACGAACGCCCGCGACCTCCCCGAGCGCTCGTGGGCAGGCAGGCCTGGCCTTCGACTCCGTGCGCCGACGCGTGGTGCTCTTCGGCGGCCGCGCGGTTTCGGGGTCGGCCCCTTCCAACGAGCTGTGGGAGTTCGATGGCACCACGTGGCTCTCGCGCACCACGGGTCCCGCCGCCCGCTACGGCCTCTCGCTGACGTGGAACCCGCAGCGACAAGTCGTCACTCTCTTCGGCGGCCGCGACGGGCTCGCGTTCAACGATCTCTGGGAATGGAACGGCACGAGCTGGACGCAGCGCATGCCGGCCTCACCGCCAGCAGCCCGGTACAACCACGCCGCCACGTGGGATCAGACCGGCCAGCGCCTCGTCGTCGTCGGTGGCCGCCTCTCGCCGCAGTTCGCGACCCAGGAAGGGGCCTTCACCGCCGAGACCTGGGCCTTCGACGGCACGGCGTGGTCCACGCTGGCCGCGAACGCAGAGGCTGTCGCCAGCGCTGGGCTCGCCTTCAGCGCCGGCCGCGGAAACCTGCTGGTGCTGGGCAATGCGAACGGGTCGACCCAGGCCATTCGCGCCCTCTCGGGCACCACGTGGACCGACGTCAGCTCGATGCCGCTGGCGCCGACCGCTGTCGTCACCGTCGCGACGTGGGACAGCACCCGCAACACCTTCGTCGTCGCATCGGACTTCTTCAGCACCGCTTACCAATGGAATGGCTCGGCGTGGGTGCTCCTCGGGAGCGGCACGTCGGGAGGATCGCCCGAGGTGCTCCGCTACGACGCGTTCCGTCGTGAGACCGTCGTGCTCACCGGCAGCAACGACACGTTCACGTCCGACGGCGGGAGCTTCTCGCTGCGCAGCAGCGTCGGCCCCTCACCGGCCCGCACCAACGTCGCGTCGACGTACAACCCCAACAGCCAGACAGTGATGCTCTTCGGCGGATCGAATGGCACGGCGCTCAACGACCTCTGGGAGTGGCGCGGCACGACTTGGGCCCAGCTCACGGGCGCGGGCCCCGGTGCTCGCCAGTTTGCCGTCATGGCCTACGACGTCACCCGCAACAACCTGGTGCTCTTCGGCGGCTCCAACGCCGCGGTCACCACGCTCTTCAGCGACACGTGGCTGCGCAGCCCCAGCACGGGGTGGACGAGCACCTCGGCGACCGGGCCCGCGGGTCGATTCCGCACGGGCATGGTCTGGGACCCCGAGCTTCAGCGCGTGGTGCTCTACGGCGGCAGCAACCTCGCGAACGAGCTCTACGACCAATGGGAATGGAACGGCACGAGCTGGACGCAGGTGACGCTCGAACGAACGGCCGAGCGCGCGGGTCAGCTCGAGTACGACACGGTCAACCGGCGCATCGTGATGCTCAGTCAGGACCGGCACCTCTGGTACCGGCCCAGCAACTGATTACTCGACGTAGAACATCGGCTCGCGCTGCTGAATGAACTGCTCGATGGCGCTGGCCGAGCGCTCCTCGAGATCGACGAACTGCACGCCCATGCCGGGGTGGCTGTCGGGGTTGCGATCGTCCACCTCACGCACCCACCGCACCACGCCCTTGCACTCGATGCGCTCGCCCGTCGGCAGCGTGAAGCCCACGTCGACGCTGGTGCCGAGCGGCAGCACGTTCACGGTGGCGACGAAGAGCCCGCCGTCGGAGATGTTCGACGAGAAGCCGTTGAAGAAGTTGTCTTCGCTCTCGAAGTCGACCTGCGCCTGCATGCGCACGCGGGGTGATGAACGCTTCGGTGCCGGCGGCGTCATGCGGCCGATCGCGGTGGCCTGCACTGGAATCGGGGGCTGGGTCTGCGCGCGCTGCCGCAAGGCGGGAGGCGGTGCGGCCGAGACGAGCGTCGCCCCGAGGGCCTCGTCGGGAGGCGGCTTCGGCGCCTGGGCCGCGGCCTGCGCCTGCTTCGCCTGCACCAGCAACCGCTGCAGCGACTTCTCGTCGGCGATGATCGTCTGCGAGAGGGCTCCGATGGCCGCGCGGAACTGGGTGATGCGCTCGCGAACCTCGTGCGACGCCGCGTGACGAGCCTGGAGCGCGGCCGACCGCTGCTGCCTCGCCGGCGTGAAGGCAGACTCGGCATCGAGCGTCGGCACGGCCAGGTTGCGCACCCGATCAGACAGGTGCTTGTCGGCCACTCCGTGGTTCTCGGCGTCTGCCATCGCGCCCTTGAGCTGCTTCACCCGCCGCTCGTAGTCCGTCGTCGCGGCCATGATGCGGGTGAGCTCGGCGTGCAGGTTCGACTCCTCCTGCGCCTGCTCCGCTTCCTTGCGCGACAGCTCCACGTCCTGATCGGTCATCAATGCAAAACCCCTCGATGAACCCCCGTCACCCATGGCTGATCTCCTTGCGAGCAGCCTGACGGTGCAGCGGTCACGCCAAGTGTAGCGGTACAGGCATGGGACTCCAGTCTGTCGGGGTCGGCCACGACCGTCGGGGTCTCACCCACCCCGGACGATGGCGCGCAGGAAGGGGTCGACTTCGAGGCGCTCGGTCACCCGGCCGGTCGCTTCACAGAAGGTCGCGAGGTCGCCGCGTGCCGCAGGATCGTCGGCCCACAGCTCGACCCGGGCTGCCTGCTTCAACGCCTTTGCGAGCTCGATGATCGGCATCGGGCAGGGCTTTCCGCGGGCATCGACCAGAAGGGTTGAAACTTCCAGCTGGGCAGGATCATGAGCAGATGGCATTGCGCCTCACCACGCGTTTGCTAGACGACGCGCGCGTTTACACCACCAAGGGGAGTCCCCGAACACATGAAGCCCTCTGTCATCATTGCCCTCATCGTTGGCGGCGTCGTCGGTTTCGCCGTCGGCTCGATGTTCAAGAGCTCGTCAGGCGGTAGCAACAACGTCGCCGCCATTGCTCCGTCGCCGTCCAACCCGTCGGCTCCGCGCCCGGCTCCTGCTGCTGGCGAAGACACGACCTTCCGCGTTCCGCTCGAGGAGTCGCCGCAGAAGGGCTCGGCCAACGCGCTCGTCACGATCGTCGAGTTCTCGGACTACCAGTGCCCGTTCTGCAGCCGCGCGCACAACACCGTCGTTCAGCTCGAGAAGGACTACGGCGACAAGCTGCGCGTCGTGATGAAGCAGAACCCGCTCTCGTTCCACAACCGCGCCAAGCCGGCGGCCCTCGCGGCCCTCTCGGCTGGTGAGCAGGGCAAGTACTGGGAGATGCACGACAAGATGTTCGCCAACCAGCAGGCGCTGGAAGACGCGAACCTCGAGCAGTACGCGCGTGAGATCGGCCTCAACGTCGAGAAGTGGAAGAGCGACCTCTCGAGCCCGAAGTTCCAGTCGCTCATCGACAAGGAGCAGGGTCTCGCCACGCAGCTCGGCGCCACCGGCACCCCGGCGTTCTTCATCAACGGCAAGAAGCTCTCGGGCGCGCAGCCCATCGACAACTTCAAGCGCATCATCGACGCCGAGCTCGGCAAGGCGCAGGAGATGGTCAAGAGCGGCACGCCCGCCGACCAGGTCTACGCGCGCATCATCGAGCGCGGCGTGAGCGCTCCTCCGGCCGCCCCTGCCCCGTCGCAGCCTTCCGCGCCCCCCGCGCCTGCCGCGCTCCGCAAGGTCGACGTGCCGGACGACACGCCCGTTCGCGGCGCCAAGTTCGCCAAGGTCACCATCGTCGCGTGGTCGGACTTCCAGTGCCCGTTCTGCTCGCGCGTCGTCCCCACGATGAAGCAGATCGAAGACACCTACGCGAAGGACGTTCGCATCGCCTTCCGTCACCAGCCGCTGCCCTTCCACAACAACGCCAAGATCGCCGCCGAGGCGTCCATGGCCGCCCACGAGCAGGGCAAGTTCTGGCAGATGCACGACAAGCTCTTCGCGAACCAGCAGGCCCTCGATCGCGCCAGCATCGAGCGCTACGCGCAGGAGCTCGGTCTCGACATGGGCAAGTTCAAGTCGGCGCTCGACTCGAACAAGTTCGCCAAGAAGGTCGAGGCTGACAGCGCCGAAGGCATGCAGGTCGGCGCCAACGGCACCCCGACGTTCTTCATCAACGGCCGCGAGTTCGTCGGCGCCCAGCCCTTCGAGGCGTTCAAGGGCGTGATCGACGAAGAGATCAAGAAGGCCGACCAGGTGCTCGCGCGCGGCGTGAAGCTCGAGAACGTGTACGCCGAGCTGCAGAAGGAAGCCGGCAAGGCGCCTCCTCCGGCGGCTCCGGGCGCTCCCGAGCCCCAGAAGGTTGTCACCGACATCAACATCACCGGCGCGCCCGCCATGGGCCCGAAGAACGCACCCGTCACCATCATCGCGTTCTCGGACTTCCAGTGCCCGTTCTGCTCGCGCGTGGTGCCGACGCTCCACGACATCGAGAAGCAGTACCAGGGCAAGGTGAAGATCGTCTTCAAGCACCAGCCGCTGCCGTTCCACAACAACGCCAAGCCGGCCGCGATGGCCTCGATGGCGGCCAACGAGCAGGGCAAGTTCTGGGAGTACCACGACAAGCTCTTCGCGAATCAGCAGGCCCTCGATCGCCCGTCGCTCGAGCGGTACGCCGAAGAGCTCAAGCTCGACATGGGCAAGTTCCGCGCGGCGCTCGATTCGAACAAGTTCGACAAGTACATCACCGACGACTCGAACGAGGGCATGCGGGTCGGCGCGAACGGTACGCCGACGTTCTTCATCAACGGCCGCCAGGTCGTCGGCGCGCAGCCGATCGACGCCTTCAAGGCCGTCATCGATGACGAGCTGAAGAAGAAGTAAGCGACCCACCAGTCGCTTCTCAGTGAGCAGCCGGTGTTCCTTCGCGGAGCACCGGCTGTTTCATTTTCAGCGGGTTCAGACTTCAGGCCCGGATGACACGCCACGAGCTGAGCGTTACGAAGTGCGCCCGATGAAGACGGTCGCTGCGCCAGACTCTGCGTGGGAGGTCCGCCTGCGGTGGGGCAGTCGACGGCTCAACGCCGAGGTGCTCGACGGGCGTGGTCGCACCACCCTGCGCCTGGGCGATGGGCCCGAAGATGACGTGGCCATCGGCTCGTCGGCGAAGGCGCAGCTGACGTGGACACCCACTGGCCTCGAGGTGCGCTTCTCGACGGGCGTCGAAGGTGAGGTCTCGTTTCACGGCGACGGCGCGAAGACGTTCAGCGAGCTCGTCGTGTCGGGGCGCGTGAAGGAGTCGTCGGAGGGCTTCTTGCTGACGCTCGCTCCGGGCGAAGTGCTGACGATGCGCATCGGGACGTTGATCGGCGAGATCCGTCAAGCGCGTGGCCGCTTCCCCAGGCTGCCGCTCGACGCGCAGGCCCTCGTCTTCATCGCGCTCGCGGTGATCGCGGTCGGCATCATGCTGGCGTCGGTGATGGCGCCGCCCGAGCTGCCGCGGATGTACTGGTTCAACAAGAAGCGTTGACGATTGGGCTTTGCGGCGACCGCCGCGGGGGCCAGAGTCGCTTTCTTCTCGCGGGAGGCTTCATGCATCGACAGCTTCACCTGCTCCTCCTGGGGCTCTCGGCGTGCACCGCCGTGAACTACGCAGCGCTGCCCAGCCAGCGCGCCCAGGGGCAGATCTTCGTGAGCGCCGAAGGCTTGTCCGAGCCGTACGAGAGCGTCGGCATCGTGCAGGTCACCCGCCGTGGCGTGCTGCTGTTCGGCTTCGCAGATCCTGCCGGAACCGATCTCGAAGCCGCCGTGAGCGAGGTCGAAGGCCAGATTCGGCGCGCCAACGCCGACGGCCTCATCAACATGAAGGTGCAGCAGACGAACTACACGACGGCCGCGAAGATCGTCGGCGCGATTTTCTTCTTCGCGCCCCTGCCCTCCGAGGTCACCATCACCGGCGAGCTCGTGCGGGTTCGTCGCGCGCCGCAGGGCGTGCCCCCGTCGCTGCCGGGAGCGCCTCCTCCAGCTGGCACCACGGGAGGTCCGCTGTGAATCGTCTGATCCCCATCCTCCTCGGCTTGCTCATGTTGCCCGCCTGCAACGCCGTCGTGCGCGGCACCCGGCTCTCGAGCATTCCGCAGACCGACAACACGCTGTTCCTCTCGACCGGCAGCGCGCCGCGAAAGTTCCGCACGGTGGGCTTTGTGCAGATCCGCGGCTACGGCCAGGAGTGGGGCGGCTACGGCGACATCGGCGACGCCCAGCTCGACGGCACCATTCACAACGCGCTCGCGAAAGAAGCCGCGCGCATGGGTGGCCAGGGCGTCATCAACATCGAGTTCCTCGACGAGAACCCCTCGACCGACGTCGAGAAGGCCCAGCGCGCGTACAACACCGTCACCTCGGTGCTCTCGGGCGGCGCTCGCATCGAGACCAAAGAGCGCTACGTCACCGTCACCGGCGAAGTCATCGTCTTCACGGAGTAACCACCATGCGATCCCTTCTCCTCTGCTTCGCCGTCGTCACTGCCTCGAGCTGCACGGTGGTGAACTCCATCGCCCTTCCCTCCGTGCCCGGCGCGCCAGGCCAGGAGATCTTCGTGACGGCCGGTGACATCTCGGCCCCGCACGACGTGCTCGGCATGGTGCAGGTGCACCGCGCGGGCGTGCTGCTCTTCGGCAACATCGACATCATCGGCACCGATCTCGAAGCGGGCTTCCGGGAGACGCTGATTCCCGAGGTGAAGAAGCTCGGCGGCGATGGCGTGGTGCGCGTGCGGTACCACATGACGCAGTACACGCCGTGGGCGCGCGTGGTGGGCGCCATCTTCTTCATCTTCCCCCTGCCGTCCGAGGTGACGATCACCGGGCAGGTCGTGAAGCTGAAGGCTGGCTGAAAAAGCGTCGTGAAGCTGACGTACGCGTCGATCAGCTGCGCGCCGCACCTCGCCGGAACGAGCTGGCTGTTGCTCGACTCGGAGCCGTTCGACGAGTGGATCGATGAGCTCGAAGCCTCGACCATCGATGGCCGGCACGCTGGGCTGCGGCGCGTGAAGGGAAGCGCCGAGCTCGAAGGCGCTGGGCGGGACTACGGCCGAGACGAGATTCGGCAGAGCATCGAGCAGAGCCAGCCGCTGCCCTGGGAGAGCGCTCCGCAGGGCTCCATCGTGGTGCCGAGCGCGTTCGTTGCGGTGCTGGAGGCCGAACACGCTCGCTTTCGTGCGCTGCCGCTCGAGATCGTTCACGGCGCCGCAGGTCGAAGCTGGTGCGATCACTGGCTCGTCTTCTTCCCCGAGCGTCGGGCGCTGCGTCTCCTCAAAGACGACTCCATTCCCGTCTTGAGGCCCGGCGCCAACGATTCGCTGATGAGCGCGCTCTATTCGTCGCGTGTGGTGAAGCGGCTCGAGGCGCTGGCGTTGCCGCACGTCTCCTTCCAACAGCACGAGCTCGAGGCGTGCGAGTCCGTGCCGCTCGAGGCCGGCAGCGCTGGCGACGAGCAACTGCGCCAGGCGGCTGCGGCAGCGTTCCTCGCCAAGAAGCCGAGAGCGTCGGTGGGAGCAGCGTATGGAACGGACTGGCTCCTCGAGCTGCTGCTCGTGAAGTACGCCGACGCGACTGAAGCGCGGCTGGTGCAGGCACTCTCGGCACCAGAGAGTGACCTCTTCGTGAAGCTCGAAGCTGGCGCGCTCGACGCGGTTGGCGTTCGTCCAGGCAGTCGCACGGCGCAGGCCATCGAGAGCCGTTCGACCAGACGGTGAGAGGGCTGCACGAAAACTGCACACGCTCACCTGAGGGTGAAGCGCGTCGTCATCGTGATGCTGGCCATGGTGGTCCTCGGTCTGTGGGCGCCGCGGCTGTGGTGGGCGTTGAGCGTTCGTTCACCGCCGGTCGGCACCATCGTCGAATACGAGGGAGCCCACTTTCACGTCGTCGAGGCGTTCGCCGCCACGGTGAGCCTGCGGCGGGAGGACGGCGGCACGCGCCTTCACGGCCCCGGAATGGCGCGCATGAACGCCGGCATCTTCGAGCCTGATCTCACGCCGACGGGGCTGCTCATCTCTGGAGGCCGCGAGCTCCACCCGCTCAACATGCAGGACGGCGCGGGCAACTTCTTTCTCAAACCCAACGGCGTGTTCTTCCACACCGCAAATGGCGCGCACGTCGTCGAGACCAGCGAGTTCCGAGCCGAGGGCGTGCTCGAGGCGACGCAGTCGGGCCCGCTGCTGCTGCGCGCAGGGGTGGTGCACCCTTCCTTCAAGCCGGGCTCGACCCATCGCGCGATTCGCAACGGCGTTGGCGTGCGCCGTGATGGAACCGTCGTGCTCGCCATCTCCCGCGACGAGGTGTCGCTCTTCGACTTCGCGATGCTGTTTCGAGAGTCGCTCGGCTGCGCCGATGCGCTCTATCTCGACGGTGTCATCTCGGGTCTGGCCGTCGAGGGCAGCTCGGTCGACGAAGACACGGGCCCGTTCGCCGCAGTGCTCGTCGTCGAGAAGCTCAGCGAACCACCTCAGCCGCGGTGACCTCGAGCCGACAGGGCTCGAACATGGAGTCCGGCGTGAAGGTGAGGCGTCCCGTCACGCGCACGACCTCACCCGCGCGCGCAAGCCGGTTCTCCGAGCCCTTCACCTGAAAGTCGCTCGCCCTCAGCCGGCGCACCTCTCCCGGGAACGAGTCCTTCATTGGCGGGATGGCCTTCATCTGACCTGGCTGTGGGCCCACGCGGAACACGGCCGAGACGCCCGTCTGTGAGCCGGCCTCGGGAGAGACGAACATCGAGCAGCTCTCGGTGCAGCTGGTGACGACGGAGGGTGGCGTGAGGTACCCCGAGACCGTGACGATCTTCTCGTGGTTGGCCAGGGTGCAGACCTCGGCAGGAGACTCGCCCGCCAGAGGCTGGTGCGTGCAACCGGCAGCCAACAACACCAACACCAACCGATTCACGGCGCGGCGATCTTCTTCCGATTGGCCTCGACCATCGGCGCGATGCTCAGCACCAGAATCGCCAGCACCACGATTCCTGCGCCGATGCCCTCGTGCAGGTCGAGCGGCTTGCCGAGGCCCAGCGCGAACATCGACAGCGTCGCGAGCACACCGGCCAGCACACTCGAGGCGCGATTGACGGGCACCGAGAACGAGTTCTCCGATTTGTCGAGCAGCACCAGGGCTCCGAAGATGCCCGTGCCCTGTGACAGCACGCCGATCAGCACCGCCCAGCCCACCTGCGGCGTGAACGGGAAGTCGACGAAGCCGTTGCGGAACTCCTCGAGGCCACCGGTGCCGATGATGGCGAAGAGCGCCAGGGCCAGCAGCGCGGCGGGCGTCGAGACGAACTGCTCCTCGACGAAGTAGCGCTTGGTGACGTCGGGCGAGTCGCTCTTGGCGAGGCGGCTCATGAAACGCAGCCGCACGAAGTACGCGCTCAGGTAGAGCACCACGTTCAGAATCGCGAGGCCCGAGAACTTCAGCTCGGCCCGGCCCAGCGTCGCGACCGCGAGCGAGGTCATCGTCAACGCGAGCGCCAGCCACGAGTACCAGCGCACCTTGCGACCCGAGAGCGCGTCGACGAGCGGCGCCATCAACAGCACGCCACCCCGCATCAGCAGCATCATGAAGACGATCGAGACGCCTTCGATCGTGTACGCGAGCGTGGTGGTGGTGAGAATCGTCGCGCCGCACAGGCCCGAGAGCGCCGTCCACCGGGTCGGCGTCGGCACCTCGAGCGAGCCCACCTTTCGCCGCGTCGCCACCTTCCACCAGCCGGTCGCGAAGACGAACAGCACCATCGCGATGAAGCTCGCCATCGTGGAGACCGGGAGGATGCGATTGCCCGGCACCTTGTCGCCGAGCTGCCCGTCGCTGAGGGCCTTCGTGAGCGCGCTGTAGGGCGCGTACGCGGCGAAGTAGCCGAACGCCCAGATCCAGATGCTCGGCCCCGCTTTGGGCCGCTCCCCGTTGCTCACCCGCGCAGCATGAACCCTTGTGACGTTCCTGTCACAGGAACATCCGTCAGGGGTGAACGACCAGGACTCCGGTGCTCGCCAGCTGGAAGTCGACGGCGTGCGGGAAGGTGTTCAGGCTCGCCACGCGTTCGGCCAGCAGGAAACGTGCGGCGGTCTCGGCATCGGGAATCGCTCCCGCACGGCGAATGAGCGTCTCGGCGGCCTCTTCCGGCGTGTCGCGGTGAAACCAGCCAGAGGTCAGCACCAGCACGTCACCGGCTGTCAGGTCGTGGCGGGAGACGACGATGGGAGCTGGCTCCTGCTGGGCCTCGTAGCCGAGCACCCGCGTGACGACGCCCGCCAGACCCTGGGAGACTGAAGTGCCGATTCGTTTCGCGTCTTCGCCCAGCGTGCAATCGACGGTGAGCCGGTCGACGCGCTCGCCCCGAACCCGCCAGACGCGGTGGTCGGCGACGTGAATCACCCAGACGCTGCCGGGCTCGATGGCCGCAGCGCAGATCTCGATGTGCCAGCCGCGGTTCGCCGGGTGCACGTCAGTCGCCGTTTGCGCCACCAACAGCGAATGGAGTTCCTGAAAGAACGAGGTCAGCCTCGTCGCGATAGTGCCCGACCCACGCCAGCCGCGCGCCAGGGCCTTCTGCAGCAATGCGAGGTGGCCCTCTGAGGGCACCGAGGCGGCGTGCATCGTCGCGCGGCTGACGAAGACGAGTGTGTCGTCGCGCCCACTGACGACCCAGGGACCGCGCCCGCTGTAGAAGTCCGGGCCTACGGCAGCGCTGACCTGCATCGAGCTTTAGACGAGCGACTTCGCGGCCTCGACGACCTTCGCCGCCGTGATGCCGTACTGCTCGTAGAGGATCTTGTCGGGAGCCGAGGCGCCGTACTTGTCGACGCCGATGGCGATGCCGCGATCGCCGACGAAGCGCTCCCAGCCCATCGTCACGCCCGCTTCGATCGACACGCGCGCGGTGACGGCCTTCGGCAACACCTGCTCCTGGTAGCTCTTCGGCTGCGCGCGGAACTGCTCCATGCAGGGCATCGAGACGACGCGCGTGGGAATGCCGTCTTTCTCGAGCTGCTCGCGCGCCTTGACGGCGAGCTGCAGCTCACTGCCCGTGCCCATGAGAATCACCTTCGGCGTTCCACCCGTCGCTTCGGCGAGCACGTACCCGCCCTGGTGCAGGCCCGCGGCCGGACCCATCGTCGCGCGATCGAACGTGGGGATCTTCTGACGGCTCAGCACGAGACCGGTCGGCCCGTTCTTCCGCTCGAGCGCGTACACCCACGACTCGGCGGCCTCGGCGGCGTCTCCGGGGCGAACGACGTGCAGGCCCGGCATCGTGCGCATGGCCATGAGGTGCTCGACGGGCTGGTGCGTGGGGCCGTCCTCTCCGAGGCCGATGGAGTCGTGCGTCCACACATGGACGACGGGCAGGTGGTTCATCGCCGCGAGCCGAACGGCCGGGCGCATGTAGTCGGTGAAGCAGAAGAACGTCGCGGTGAAGGGCCGCAGACCGCCGTGGTACGAGATGCCGTTCGCGATCGACGCCATCGCGTGTTCACGAACGCCGAAGTGAATGTTGCGGCCCGCGCCGGTCTGACCGTCGAAGCTGCCTCCGTCTTTGAGCGACGTCTTGGTGGAGCCGCTGAGATCGGCATCGCCGCCGAAGATCTCGGGCACCTTGAGCGCGACGGCGTTGAGCGCCTGGCCTGCAGCGGTGCGTGACTCGACGCCCGTGCCAGCCGCGAACGTGGGCAGCCCTTCACGGAAGTTCGCCGGAAGCTCGCCCTTCATCACGCGCTCGAAGTCCTTCGCGAGCTCGGGGAACGCCTTCGCATACGCGTCAAAGCGCGTCTGCCATTCGCCCTGCTTCTGCTTGCCGGCGTCGACGGCCTTCATGAAGTGCGCGCGCGCCTCGTCGGGCACCCACAGCTTCTTCTCGGGATCCCAGCCGAGCGCCTTCTTCGTGAGCGCGATCTCGTCGTTGCCCAGCGGGCTGCCGTGCGAGCTCGACTTGCCACCCTTGTTCGGCGAGCCGAAGCCGATGGTGGTCTTCACGACGATGAGCGTGGGCTTGTGCGTCTCGGCCTTCGCAGAGGTGATCGCCGCGTCGATGCCGTCGAGATCGGTGTTGCCGTTGACGACGTGCAGCACTTGCCAGCCCCACGACTCGTAGCGCTTGGCGACGTCTTCGGTGAACGAGAGCTTCGCGGGCCCGTCGAGCGTGACGTCGTTGGAGTCGTAGAGGCAGATGAGCTTGCCGAGCTTGAGGTGGCCGGCGAGCGACGCGGCCTCCATGGCGACGCCTTCCATCACGTCACCATCGCCGACGAGGCAGTACGTGAAGTGATCGACGACCGTGTGGCCGGGCTTGTTGAAGCGGGCGGCGAGCGCGCGCTCGGCCATCGCCATGCCGACGGCGTTCGCGTGCCCCTGACCGAGCGGACCGGTGGTGGCCTCGACGCCGGGCGTGTGACCGAACTCGGGGTGACCGGGCGTCTTCGAGCCCCACTGGCGGAAGTTCAGCACCTCGTCCCACGAGAGCGCGTAGCCGTGCAGGTGGAGCAGGCCGTACAGCAGCATCGAGCCGTGACCGGCCGAGAGGACGAAGCGATCACGATCGGCCCACTGCGGCTGCGAGGGCGAGTGCTTGAGGTGCCGGTTCCAGAGCACCCAGGCCATGGGCGCAGCGCCGAGCGGCAGTCCGGGGTGGCCGGAGTCGGCCTTCTGGATCACGTCGATGGCGAGGGTGCGAAGCGTGTTGATGCAGAGGAGATCGAGCTCACGGCCAGAGGTCGTCATGGAGCCGCGAGTTAGCAGGCGGCACGGCGCAAGTCCGCTGATCAGTGCTGCTCTCGCATCCCACGAGTCAGAGTGAGTTCGCGGCCTGCACGCTCTCGTACACGGTGCGATCGATGATCGCCGGCTGATCACCGAGGTAGCTGAACGCGTGAAAGTTGTTCCGGCTCAGCGACGGAGTGGGCGCAGTCACGGCAGGCAGGCCAAAGCGGGCGGCACGCGCCGACAGCCCTCGCCGCTGTTCATGATCGACCCGCACCTGCGTCGCGCGATGACACACGCCGCAGTCGATCAGCGGCGTCGGCGTGTCGCTGGGGTTCTCGAGCCGCTCGATGGCGTCACGAACATCCCCCTGCACGTTGCGCTGCGCTGCAATTCGCTCGAGCACGGTCGCCACCACGCCGCCGTCGGCGTCGACGATGCCCTCGGGCTCCACTTCGGCGCCGAGGCCAGGCTGTCCGTAGCCCTGCCGCTGCAGACGAACTTCATCCATTGGGAGCAGCGAGAAGAGTCCAGTGCCCGTCGTCGCGATGCGCGTCAGCACGCCGGCCATCACCGAGAAGCGGAAGAACCGCCAATCGACGTTGGCGTTCATCACCGCGACTTCGTGCAGACGAGCGGGCGTGCAGTGCCGGGTCAGGAACGCGCGCATCGCAGTGCCCCACGCGCCGTTCACGCCCTCCTGCTGGAGCACGGGGTGAACGCCGAGCGTGACGCCTGCGGACCGCGCTCCACTCTGGCGAGCGAGATCGTAGACATCGCGGCGAACGTCGCTCCACGCGGCCTCCTCGAACACGAAGAAGAGATGAATCGCGCTGTCTTCGACCTCCAACGTGTCGGGATCCAACCCTTGCGCGACGAGCCGAACCTGCCGCTCGCACACACCTGCCGCGACTGGAAAACACGGGTCGATTCGAACGCTCACGACCCGGGGCGTCGCGAAGGCCTGGTACTGCGAGGCGGTGAGCTGCGCAGGCGTGAAGAAGTCAGAGAGCGGCGGCAGCGCGTTCGACAACGGCAGCAGCCACGACACGTCATTGACCGAAAGACCACCATCGGGCCGAACCGGGGGCGACAGACCCGCGTCGACCTGCGTGACACCAGCATCGACAGGCGCGGTTCCTGTCGTCACCTTCATCGCCGGCTGGCCACAGCCAAACGCGAGCACCAGCAACATCCATCGTCGAGTCATGGGCGGCACCATCGTGCAAAGCCGATTCCTGCTTCGTTCACCGCGACACCGTGCGATTTCGAGCAGGCGGAAACACGACGTCAGATGCAGAGCGATCTCAGAATTCCGTCAACCGCCATCGCGTGACGGAGTGCCGCCATCGACCGAGCCCTTCAACGCATCGGCGAACGCGAGCACGCCCTGCACGTACGCGTCTTCATGGTTGTAGCCCCACACCGCCTTCGTGCGGTCTTCCTTGAACCCATGCGCCTGCAGGTACTTTCCGATCGAGGCGATCGAGTCCTCCATGTTGAAGAGATCGATCTGCCCATCACCGTTCCCGTCATCAGCCCACCGCAACGACGCGGGCATGAACTGGGGGAAGCCGAGCGCTCCGGCCCAGCTGCCCTTCACCTCGAGCGCGTCGATGCCGCGCGTCTTGCACTGCCGCAGCAGCGCCAGCAGGTTTCCCCGGGCGCGCGCACGAATCGACTCGACCCGCTTCGACTGTGAAGCCGCGCTCGCCTTCTTCTTCTCGTCCATGTTCGACAACGCCACCGCGCTCGCTTCGTCGATGAAGAACGCCTGCGAGGTGAACACGTTGAACGCGCGGTAGTCGCCGGTGATGGTGCCCAGCTTCGACTCCCACATCAGGATGCCGATGATCACGTTGCGATCGACGCCGGTCTTCTTCTCGGTGGCCTCGAGCTTCTCGCCGTACTGCTTCGCGAACGCCCTGCCCGCGTCGACGCGCTCGGGCTTGAGGAACAGCTTCATCAGGTCGAGGTGCTCCTGCCGGTGCCGCGACACCATCGACGGCGCGACGATGGAAACCGTCTTGTCCGCGTAGACGAGCTGCGCGCGTGGGTCGTCGAAGAGCGCCTCGGCTTCTTCTGCCGTCAGCGCCGACTCTCCAGCGCCGCCACTCTTCGCGGTCAGGTCCTTCACGAGCGAGGCACGCAGCGCGCTGCCCTTGCTCAGCTTCGCCGAGAGCACCCACGAGGCCGGCACCTTCGCGTCGAAGCCACCGTCCCAGGCAGCGCCCGCATCACGAACACCGGCGTCGACGACAGATCCATCCACCGTCGCGAGCGCGAGCAGGGGCACCACCAGCAACGAGATCATTCACTTCCCGCCTTCACCCGCGAGGTAGCTCAAGATGACCTCATCGAGACTCTTCTCGCTGATGAGATCTTCACCGAACAGCGTCTCGACGCCGACGTTGTTCTCTTTCGGCGCTTCCTTGAGCTGACGAGCGGCGAGCACTTCGGGAGGCAGGGCAGGCGGCGTGAGCTGCGCTTCGATCAGCGGCAGCTCTGGCACGGGAATCGGCTTCTTCGGCGCCTCGGTGTGAATCTCACCGGGCTGATACGAGGTCGAGCTCTTGTTCCCGACGTTGTCGTAGACGCCGTTGATCAGGTTCCGCAGCATCTCTTTGTGCTGCTCTTCCATCAGCTCGCGCACGTGCTCAGCGAGGTTCGGCGCCTTCGTGATGTCTGCGTACGAGTTCTTCTTCGTCGCGAGAATGTTCCCGCCCACGAAGAGGTGCGTGATGATGTGGGGGTTGTTCACGCCAGAGTCCTCCGTCTGGACGTGGTACACTTTCCCCTTGTGCTTGATGTTGTGGTTGAAGCCGGTGACGGCTTTTTCGAACGTCTTGGCCATTGGTGGAACCTGTCGGCAAGGTAGCAGAAGCCCAGAGACCACGAGAACTTTCCGACCTGCCCGTCACGACCCGCCGAGTCGCGCGAGGTCTTCCGGCGTGTTGATGCTCTCGAGCGCCTCGGCGTCGAGCGCCACCCGCACGTGAGAAACCGAGCCAATGAGCTCACGGAGCGACGGATTGGTCTCGAGCTTCGCAAGCCACCTCGAACCGAGTGAGGCGCGATAGAGCGCGAAGAGCGGCTCGAGTGAGTCGTCACGGGTCGCGACCACGACCTGCGCGTCGGCCAGGGCAGCCGCTCGCAACGCCTCGACGTGCCAGCTGCGCAGCCGAGGCATGTCTCCAGCCACCACGAGCACCCACTCGGTGGACGCAGCCAACAACGCCGTCACGACCCCGCCGGGAGCCCCTTTGCCCGCCACCACATCTGGCACGCACCGCAGCCCCGGAAACGCTTCTGGCTGCTGCGTGACGACGATCACGGGAGCCGACGGCACGAGCTCGAGGAGGACCGGCAAAATCGGTCGTCCCTCGACTTCGAGCTGGGCCTTCACCCGGCCCCCCAGTCGACGAGCGGCGCCTCCAGCGATGATGGCAACGGAAAGGGTGCTCATACGAAGGCCGACTCTGGCTCCAACCAGTTGAAATCAGAAATCGTGTTACCCCACCTTGACGGGAAGTCAGCGATTTCCATACACCACCGCCCACAGTCGTTCACACCCGCCTGGGGGAAACACCGAATGGGCCAACAGCTCCCGCCGCTCGCATCACGTGAAGTCCGTACGCGCGTGGCAGTGCCTGTTCAGCCCCCGGTGCTCAAGCCCTCGCTGATTCCGTTCGACGTGTTGCAAGAGGTCGAGCGCGAGACGCGCGTGGTGGCTGATCAGGAGCCGAGCACCTCCCCGCTCGCGATGCCTGACGATCTGCCGATCTTCACCGAGGTCGACGCCGATCCCGAAGTGGCGATGTTCGCGCTCTCGCAGGTCCGCATGTTCAAGGACCTGCCGATCTCTTCGATGGAGGCGCTCATCGCGGGTGCCAAACAGCTCGAGATCCCCGACGGCGAGTTCCTCTTCCTCGAGGGTGACGAGGCACGCAGCTTCTACGTCGTCGTCGAAGGCACCATCGAGCTGCTCCGCCAGAAGGACGGGCGAGAAGTGGCCCTGCGGCACGCGAACCCGGGCGAATCGCTCGGCCTGTTCGGGCTCTTCTCGGCTCAGCTGCGCGCTGCCTCGAGCCGCGCCATCGGTGATTGCGTCGTCATCGAGGTCTCGGGTGATCGCCTGCAGGAGCTGCTCGATCACGATGATCAGGTTCACACCCGCGTGCTGCAGATGCACCGCGAGCGCCTGCTCGAGAGCTTCATGTCGAGCAAGCTGTTCAACGACATCGACTCCATCGCCCGCGCGCGCCTCATCGGCCGCTTCGCGAACCGCAACGTCGAGACCGGCGAGCAGCTCATGTCGCCTGGCGAGGTCACCAACCTCATCGCCGTCGTCACGCACGGCTCTTTGCTGCTGGAAGAGCGCTCGCGCCCCGGTGAGCAGCCCCGCTCGTTCGAGGTCACGCCTGGTCAGTTCGTCATGGTGACCTCGGCCATGACGGGAACTCCGGGCCGCCTGCGCATGCACGCGCCCCAGTTCGCGACCCTGTCGGTGCTGAGCCACAAGGATCTGAACGAGCTGCTGCACGACTACCCTGCCCTTCGCACGCTGCCCCAGCGCCTGCCGTCGTTCACCCGCCAGCTCGACAAGAACGTCTTCTGCGGGACGGTGGGCGTGCCCGGCCTGTAATCTCGGCCGATGTCCCAATCTCAGTGTGCGGTGCACCCCGAGCGTGAAGCCTCGGGTGTCTGCGAACGCTGCGGTGCCTTCGGCTGCAGTGAGTGTCTCGTTCTCGTCGGCATGCAGCGCCTCTGTTCGGCGTGCCGCGCACGTGGAGCCGTTGGCCTTCCATCGCTGAGTGGTCGCGCGAAGCTGGCGATGCCATTCGTCTGGGCGACCTCGGTGCTCGGGCTGATCGTGAGCCTGCTGAGCTTCGGCATCTCACCCGAGGGCTCGGAGCAGTCGGAAGACCTGCCGCAGGTGCTGGCCCTGGGCTGCTCGGGTCTGCTGTACCTCCTCGTCTTCATCGTGGCGGTCGTGATGTTCTGCCGCTGGTTCCACCTGCTGGTGCGGCACGCGCAGGCGAAGGGCACACCCCTCGAGACGACGCCCGCCGGCGCCGTGGGCGCCTTCTTCATTCCCTTCGTGAACCTCGCCCGCCCCTACGCCATCGCGAGGCAGATCGCGTCGACCGAACAGGGAACGAGCGCCGTTGGCACCTGGCAGGGCCTGTGGCTCGGCGCGAACATCGTCACGAACGTCGGCTCACGCCTGGAGGGCAAGGCTGGCGACGCGGGTGAGTTCATCGGCCTCTTCGGCTCGATTCTCTTCCTGGGGGCAGCGTGGGCTTGCGGGAAGGTCGTCTCGGAGCTGACGAAGTCGACCGAGCTGCAGACATGAGAAGGCCGGTGACTCCGAGGTGGGAGGCACCGGCCGTGAACAGCGGCTTCAGGCTGACTCAGTAGCCCGCGCGCGCGATGCCCTTGTACGCCGAGCCTACCGTGCGGAGGTTGTGCACGATGCCGTAGGCGCAGCCGCGAGCCTCGTAGCTCCACACCGAGCCCCAGCCGTCGCCCGACTCATAGATGAGGACGTGGCCCGCGCTGCCGTCGTTGTACACGAGCGCGTCGGCCTTCTTGAGCGACGAGCGCGAGACGATCGACCACTGGCTGCTGGCCTTGTTGAAGTCCCAGGTGCTGTACGGGTGCGCCTCAGTCGTCATCACGTTGTTCCACGAGGGCACCATCCACACCTTGGCGACGAAGCCCGAGCAGTCGGCGCCGTACTCTCCGCGGTAGGTGCAGTTGGGGCAGCTGCCCGTGCACACGCCCTTGTTCGACGACGTCACGCCGTTCGGAATCCAGCGGCCCTTGCCCCAGCGGTAGCCGAAGCCGACGGCGCCCTTCGCGCGGTTGATGGCCTGATCACGGGCGCTGCTGACGGGAGTGGGCTGGGTGGGCGTGACCGGCTGGGTCGGCGGCGAGCTCACGAGCGTGAGGTAGCCACCATGCGCCCAGCCCTCGATGCCGTTGTAGCGGATGTTGTACCAGCTGCCGTCCGGCGCGCTGCGGTTGATGGTGGTGACGGTCGCGCCCTGGGGAATGACGAGGCGAACGCGGAAGTCGAGGCCAGCGCCGGTGCGCAGGTTCAGGCCAGAGGTCGTCCGGAGCGTCGAGCCGATCGCCACGCCACCCGAGAGCTCGGAGCTGATGGTCGCCGTGTCTTCGTTGCCGCCCGCGAGCAGCTCACTGTCAGCCGCCGTGTCGCCAGCAGTGCCAGCACAGCCAACGAGGGCTGCGGTGAGGACCACTGCTCCGATTCGCGTCATTGCGGCCATTCGTGCTCCTGAGGTTCGGAGTGTCACCCGCGGGTGACACACACTGAAAGACAAAGAGAGCGATTTCCGTACCAGATCCGACATCGGACAGAGGCCCTCGCCAACCCATTGATCAGACCCGAAGAGAAGAAAGCAACGTTACATCTAGAGCGCCCTCGACTCAGTCATCAACGTGTTGCGACCTCAGACACCCCCGACTGATTCCAGAACGCCCTGAATGGAAGTCGCGCTCCCGTGACAGTGGGCGCGACAGCCGAGATGTGGTTGTTGGGCCCGCATGACGCGGCGCCGGACAGTGGTGGTGGGGCTGGGCTTTCTGGTGTTGGCGGGGGTGGTCTTCTGGTGGCTGACGAAGAGCGATCACGCGAGGGGCGAGCACGAGCACGATCGTGGTGACGCTTCGGCCTTCGATGCGGGAGTGACGGGCCAGGTTGGAGCCAGCCTGGCGAACCAGCCCACGACGCGCCCTGCGAGCGGCGACAGCGGCACTCCTCCCCTTCCCGTCCCGGCGAACGTCATCGCCACCTTTGGCTGGGGCAGCGGCGACGAAGCGCTCGGGCGGGAACGGCAGCAGGAAGGCAACGCGGAGGGCCCGATGAGCCTCACCGTCGCGCCCGATGGAACGATCGTCATCCTCGATCAGGTGAACCAGCGGCTCGTGAAGCTCGACGCCTCAGGCAAGCGGGTCGGCTCCACGCCGATTCCGGTGCAGGCCGCGCAGGACGTGCTGGTGACGAAGGACGGAACGTCGCTGGTGCTCGATCGCCTCGTCGACAAGACCGTCGCCATCATCGGGCCTGACGGCAAGCCGCGCGGAGAGCTGCCCATCGAAGGCAAAGGCATGGCCGAAGGCGGCGCTTCGACGGGCCTCTTCGCCGACGGCGACGACGTGCTGGTCGAGCGCGAGCACGGCGATCTCGTGCGCATCGGGAAGACGGACGGAAAGGCCGACACCGAGCGCGGCGAAGTGCCAGGCCGGCCCTCGAAAGACGGCGCGAACTACCTGACGGCGTTGATCGCGAGCGCTGCTGATGGCCTCGTCGCGGTCACGGCCGTGGCGAAGTCGACGCTCGAGCACCGCTTCACGCGGCAGCTCTCGTTCGGCCAGCCCATCGTTCAGCTCGTGATGCTCGACAGCGACACCACGGGCATCGGCTTCGTCGGGGCGAACGTCGAGCTTCCGGGCTCCACGCCCGAGCAGCCGAAGGTCGGCGTCGTCGTGCTCTGCCTCGATGGACGAGATGGCGCGGTGCTCGGGCGCGCGGTGTTCAGCCCGAACACCGTGGCCGACGAGACCTTCAGAGAGCTGACGGTCTCGGGTGACGGCTCGATCCTCTTTCTGCGGAGGACCGAGCAGGGCGCTCAGCTCGAGCGCCATCGCTGCCAGTGAATCAGTTGCAGAGCCCTGAGGTGCTGTTGCACACCGCGGGAGTCATGCACCCCTGGCCTGCGACGCGGCAGTCGGGGAAACAGGCACCGTGCAGGGCAGGCACGCCGCCCACCGTCAGCGGCGCGCAGGCGTAGTTGGTGCGGCAGCTTCCCCGGCCTGTGCCCGGCCCCGTGCAATTCGCGAAGCAGATGTTGAGGGAGTTGATCGTCAAGCACGTACCAGCGAGGCAGGGGTTGCCACTCGTTGCGCAGTCCGGGGCGCAGTACCCAGTCGGGAAGCCGGTCTCGCAGGTGAACTGAGGAGCCGGCTGGCCGCCGCTGGCGTTCTGGCACGAGGAGTCGGCCGTACAGGTTGCTCCGATCACACCCGTCGGGAACGTCTGGTTGTAGAAGCAGACCCCCGCACCACACGAGGCCTGTGAGGGACATGCCTGGCACGCGAGGCCGCCAGTTCCGCAGGCCGAAGGCGACGAGCCCGTGCGGCAGATGGTTCCATCACAGCAGCCCGTCGAGCAGTTCGAGGGACCGCAGGAAGGAGGCGCTCCGACGCAGCTGCCGCCGGTGCTGCAGGTCGGCGTGCCGCCACTGCAGACGCTGCAGCTACCACCGCCGACACCGCACGCACTGGCCGCGCTGCCGCCCTGACAGACGCCGCCCTGACAGCAGCCCGCACAGTTTCCGGGACCGCACGCAGGCGCCTGGCAGGAGTTGGCGACGCAGGCTGGAGTGCCACCACTGCAGGTGTTGCAGGTGTTGCCACCGACGCCGCACGCGCCTGGAACGTTGCCGGGCTGACAGACGCCGGCCTGGCAGCACCCGCTCGCGCAGTTCGACGGACCACACGGAGCCGCCTGGCACGTGCCGTTGTTGCAGATGGGGGTGTTGCCCGAGCACACCGCGCAGACGCCGCCGCCGAGGCCGCAGGAGGACGGGGTGTTGACCGAAGTGGTGACGGGCACGCAGCTTCCACCGCTCAGGCAGCCCGAGCAGGGCGCCGTTCCGCCGCCAGTCGCCGATCCGCCTGCCGACGCGGAGCCTCCGCCAGTCGCGATGCCACCGGCCGACGCGGTTCCACCCGCCGACGCGGTTCCGCCCGCCGACGCGGTTCCGCCCGCCGACGCGGTTCCACCCGCCGACGCGGTTCCACCCGCCGACGCAGTTCCACCCGCCGACGCAGTTCCACCCGCCGATGCAGCTCCACCCGCGTCACCACCGGCTGACGCCGTTCCGCCTGCCGACGCGGTTCCACCGGCCGTCGCCGTGCCACCAGCCGTTGCCGAGCCACCTGCTGAAGCAGAGCCGCCGGCCGTGCCAGTGCCACCCGCGCTTGCGGAGCCACCTGCCGCCACGAAGCCACCGCCTGCGCTGCCCGCGCCAGAGCTGCCAGCGCCGGTTCCAAGCGAGGTGCAGCTGCCGCCAACGCACGAAAGCCCCAGCGAGCAGGCCGAACACGTGTTGCCGCGCGCACCGCAGGCATTCGTCGAGTTGCCCGTCTGGCAGATGCCGGTGCTGTCGCAACAGCCCGAGGCGCAGTTCGCCGACGAACAGCGAGAAGGCATTCCACACGACTGCACGAGCACACCCGTCACGATGGCCGCGAGGGCGGCCACAACCATCTGAAGTCTCATTGTGTATTGCTCCCAGGAAGGCCCGGTGGGCCTATTCCGCTCCGTTGACACCCGGCTTCTGCTCGCGGTGCAAGGAATCATGCAACGCGCCGTCCAGCTTCGACAGATCTCTTCCTGCTTCGTCCACCGTCGACTTGAGAGCCGCTCGCTCAGCCGCGCGCAGCGTGTGCGGAGCGATGGTTCCACCCGTCACCAGCACCGGCACGAGGTAGCGCTGCTCGACGGCCGTGTTCACCACGAAGCTCTTCGACGAGTCGTTCAGCGTGGCCTTCGGTGGTGACGAGTAGCCGACGCGCAGCTCCCGCCGTGAGACGCCGAGGATCGCCGCGTGGGCGCGCTCGGAACCGGCAGCCCAGGGGAACGCGAACGTCGCCCGCACGTCGCGCGTGAGCCCACCCTCCGAGCGCCACGTCGCGATGAACCGCCGCGCCTCTGAGACCGACTTGCCTTCGATGCCCGTCGCCTCTGGCTGAGCCAGCTTCGCGAGACCATCGAGCAGCGGAACGAGCCGCTTCGCGTCGTTGAGGATGGTGTCTGGGCTGCGTTTGCCATCGAGCGTGTAGCCCTTGAGGCCGGTGAGGTTCTCGGTCGTGAGCGCCGCGATGAGCGCCTCGAGCGAGCGCGCCTGCTTCTCGAACGCAGCGCCGGTGGGCTCGACCTCGAGGAACGGAGGGACGTTCAGCCGCAGCTGCAGCACCGTGCGATCGAGCACTTCGTCTTCGGCGTCGAGCCCTCCGCGGCGGGCTTCACGATGACTGCCCTGCAGCGACGCGAACGCGCCCGAGAGCCGATCACGCCAGCCCGAGTCGACCTGCACCACCTTGGAGGCGTCAGTGAGCAGCGGCGCCATGGCGGCTTCACGCAGCACGGGCCAGCTCGAGCCAGAGACCGAGACGCGGCCATCACCGACGGCAGCCGACAGCTCGTCCATCGCGGCGGAGCGCTCGGCGCCAGAGAGCTCGGACAGGAACTTCGTGAACGGCGTCACCGGCCACGCAGCGAGCGGCGGAGGGGTGCGATCGTTCAGCGGCAGCGCTTCGAGGAACTCGTTGAGGCCGTCGAGCGCTTTCGACACGTCACCCTTCGCAGCGGTCTTCCACGCGAGGATCGGCTCGGTCGCGGGCGCGCCGAGGAAACGATCGCGGCGCTGGCGGGTGCGCTCCCAGAGGTTGGCGAGCTTCGGGTCTTTCTCGAGTAGCTCGAAGAACACGAGCACGGCGGCGGTGCCAGCGCGGCTGTTTTCGAAGGGACGCGACAACGCCCGGGCTCGCAACCACGCGCAGCCGAGCTCGGGCGTCCACGAGAAGGGCGCGGGCGGCACGACGGAGTCTCCATCGGTGCTCAGCTTCGACAGCTCGGCCTCGACGGCGGTCTTGAGCTCGGGGTCGTTCTTCGCGCGGTCGGGCATCTTCGCTGCTTCGCCACAGCTCGACGCGGCCAGCACCCGGACGGCGAGGGCGAAGGCGCCTTCACGCGTGTCTCCAGCCGAGCTCTTCGCCCGCGCGATGGCCTTGTCGGCGACCTTGTTCCAGAGATCGCGGCGCATCCACTCGGTGTCGATCTCCACCGCGGCGAGCGCGCCGTCTTCGACGTTCCTCGCGAGCCACAGCGGCAGCTCGGCGCCGACGAGCACGCGCGGCGTTCGGGGATCGAGCGGCGCCAGCAACCGCGCACCAGCCTTCTTGCCAAGCGGGTTCTCGGTGGCGAGCGGCCCATCGGGCGTCAGCGCGAACGAGATGGCGAGCGGCGCGCTCTCGAGGCCGAGGCCTCCACTGAGCGTCACGGCGGCTCCGGCGGGCACCTTCACCGTCACCTGCTTCGGCAGCGCCGTGAGGAACTTCTTCACCGCGTCTTCGCCGTTGGCTTCCTTCGCGTCTCCGAACCCCGATGACGCCTTGATAGCGGTGAGATCGTACGCGTACTCGATGGAACCATCGGCCAGCCGCTTGCCCTGAAACGGCCAGACATCGGCCATGGGCGCGCCGCCGAGCACCGCCACCGCAAGAGCAGAGAGGATCATGTTTCTGGGTCTACGGAAGCCCGAGGAGGGACTTCACGGTCTCGAGCACTTCAGAGGCCTGGACCGGCTTGACCAGGTAGGCGTTGGCGCCGAGGCGCATCGCCCGTTCGCGATCGGCCTCGGCCGACTCGGTCGTGATCATCACGATGGGCAGCTTCGCGAGCGAGGCGTCTTGGCGAATGTGCGCGACGAGCTTGAGGCCGTCGAGCACGGGCATGTTGATGTCTGAGAGGACGATGTCGAACGTACTGCCGCGCAGCTTTCGCAACGCCTCGGCGCCATCACCCGCCTCGACGCACACGAGCTGAGGCAGCTTCTGCAGCGCGTACATCACGCTGCGGCGCAGCTGCAGGGAGTCGTCGACCACCAGGGCACGAATCGTCATGGTCGAAAACCACCCTACTCCGACAGGCGCGCCACGCGAGACGAGAAGTTCACTTCTTCGGCTTGAGCGCCGGGAAATTCCCCGAGCCGCGTGAGACCTGAATGGCCTGGGCGAGCTGGGGGCCGAGCAGCGAGAGCGCCAGCACGCGCGTCACCGGGCCGTTGGCGATGGCGGCTTGCGGCATGCCGAAGACGACGGCCGTCTCCTCCGACTCGACCCAGACCTCGGCGCCCGCGGCGAGCAGCGCTTTGACGCCCAGCGCGCCGTCGTTGCCCATGCCGGTGAGCACGACGCCACGGGCCGAGGTCACCCCTGCCTTCGCGACGCTGAGGAAGAGTCGATCGACCGAAGGGGCGTAGGGGTCGGTGGGGCCTGAGCGGGAGACGATGGTGATCTGCTTTCCACCCCGCTCACCGAACTCGAGCTGCTCTCCGCCCGGCGCGATGTACACACGGCCGGGGACGATCGGGTCGCCGGTCTGCGCCTCTTTCACGCGAAACGGGAGCGCGCCATCGAGGCGCTGCGCGAAGGCCTCGGTGAACCGCGTCGGCATGTGCTGCGCGACGAGCACGCAGACGGGAAGTCCCGCGAGCGACTCGAGCACCTTCTGCACCGCGGGCGGGCCGCCGGTCGAGGCACCGATGCACACGAGGGTGGCCGAATCGGTCGGTGTCGGCGACGCGGGCTTCTTGCCGAGGTCGGGCATGACGGCGGCAGGAAAGACCGCGGGCGTGTGGAACGGGCCCATGCCGCGCTCGGCTGGCCGCTTCTTCGCGAACACCGACGCCCGCACCTTCTCGATCAGCTCGGCGCGCACCTGCTCGAGACCGGCCTTGTCGGCCTTGGCCGGCTTGGCGACGAAATCGAGCGCTCCCAGCTGCAGCGCCTTGAAGACGTCAGAGGGGTGGCCGTACGACGAGAGCACGATGACCGGCGTCGGCGCGCGCGAGTTGATGAGCCGAAGGAACGAGTAGCCGTCGATGCGCGGCATCTCGAGATCGAGCGTGATGCAGTCGGGCTTGAGCGCGATGGCCTTCTTGAGGCCCTCTTCTCCATCGGCGGCGCGGTCGAGCACCTCGATGCCGGGCGCTGACTCGAGCATCGCGGTGATGGCGCGGCGGTTCGACGGCGAGTCGTCGATGACCAGCACTCGAATGGGACGTTCGGGACGCATGGAGAGACGCCGAAGGCACTACATCAGAACGGCGAAGCAGCGCACGTTCACAGCCGCGGTTTCCGGTAGACGAGATCGCCCGAGAGCTGCACCAGCTCGAATTTGGTGGTGAGGCTGAACAGGTTCTCGGAGTGGCCGAGCAGCAGGTAGCCACCGTCGCGCAGGCGCTCCGAGAACAGCTGCACCACGCGGCGGCGGGTCTCGGTGTCGAAGTAGATGAGCACGTTGCGGCAGAAGATGACGTCCATCGAGGGCAACAGCCGCGCGCCCTCGGCATCGAGCAGGTTGAGCCAGCCGAATCGAACGCGCTCCTTGAACTCGCGCTTCACCTTCACGCGGCCCTGGTCGGCGAGGTCGAAGAACTGCGCCTTCTGCTCGGGCGTCGTGGAGCGCAGCGCTGACGGCCCGTACTCGGCGTGACGCGCGGTCGCGAGCGCCTTCTGGGAGAGATCGGTGCCGAGCACGTCGATGTCCCAGTCCTTCAAGAGCGGGTGCGCGCCCATCAACATCGAGAGCGTGTATGGCTCTTCACCGCTCGAGCAGCCGGCGCTCCAGACGTGCAGCGAGCGGCCGATGGCGTCTTGCGCGAGGCGGGGAATCACCTCGTCGACGAGCGTCGTGAGCTGCGCGGGCTCGCGGAAGAAATACGTCTCACGTGGGAGCAGCAGATCGATCGCGACGTCGAGCTCTTCTTTGCCGCGGGAGTCGAAGCGCAGGTAGCGCTGGTAGGTGCCGAAGTCGCGCAGGCCGAGGGCTTCGAGGCGCGGCGCGAGCCGGCGCTCGGCGATGAACTTGAGATCGTCACGCAGCACGAAGCCGCACGCGTTCTGAAACACGTCGCGCAGCAGTCGAAGCTGTTCCGGCGTCATCTCGGCCATGACGTCACCGCGCCTTCAACGTCTCGATGGCGGCGAGCAGCGCGTCGTCGGCGAGCGGATCAGTCTCTTTCGCGCGCGCGTCTTCGAGGGCGGCGAGGTGGTGGCTCGCGTTGCCCGAGACCTGAAGCGCCTGCGCGGCGGCGACGCGAACATCCCAACGAGGATCGCCGAGCGACCGCACGGCCTGGACGAGCACCGAGGGGAACGAACAGCCCTCGTGCAGCACCTGCTTCACCACTTCTCCATCGGGGTGGGTGGCGACGCGGGCCAGCTGCGCGTCATCGGCGCCACCGAGCACCATGAGCGACTGCACGGCCGAGAGCACGACCGCGGAGTCGGAGTGATTCGTGAGCTCGACGAGGCGCGCGGTGGCCCAGGTGGCGCCACACTCCATCGCGGCGGCGGCGGCGAGAGACAGCACCGACGGTTCACGATCGCCGAGCAGTCGTTCGAGCAGCGCCCTGCCCTTCACGGGACCGAGCCCTGCGACCGAGCGCGCGGCTCCACGACGAACGCGGGCCGACTCGTCGACGACCGCCATGCCGAGCAACGCCTGCGCCTCCGAAGGAACGACCATCGCGACCTGCGCGGCTGAGGCGCGGACCGCTTCGTTCTCGTCGTGCAGGGCGCGGCGGAGCACCGGGAGCGCGTCGGTGCCGGCGACGTTGGCCCACGCCCGAACGACGTGCGGCTGGAGCTGCTGAACCTTCTCAGAGAGCGCCTGCTTCACCTCGTGCGGGAAGGTCTGCGCCAGGTGTGTCAGCGCGCGCGAGGCGGTGGGCGAAAGCGCGTCGTCCGCGAGCGCTTTGAGCAACGGAGGAATCGCCGCGACGGACTGGCTTCGACCGAGCGCTCGAACGGCGACCTCGGCCAGCTCGACTTCACCGATGTCGAGGAACGACGTGAGCGCACCGACGAAGCGCGGGCTCGAGTTCTCGACGATGGCTTCGCTGGCGACCGAGCGGCCTTCACGCGACATCTGCAGCAGCGCTGGCGCCGGCCCTTCGAGCAACGCGACGAGGCCAGGCGTTCCGAGGGAGAGCAGCACCGCGAGCGAGAGCTGGGCGAGGTCTCCACCCTCGGCCGCTTCGGCGACACGGGGCGCGAGCTCTGGCAGACGAACGGCGCGCACGAGATGCAGGGCGCCGATGCGACGCTCGAGATCTTCAGACGACAGGCACTTCGTCAGCCACGAGACCGCGTCTTCGACACCGGCGAGCGCGACGGAGAGCTCGGCCTCGACTTCGGCCGACAAGGTGGTGGTGGCTCCACCGAGGGCCAGCAGCGCGGCGTCACGCGTGTTCTTGGTGCGCAGGGCCTGAACGACCAACACCCACGCCGAGCGGTGACGAACGCGACCGATCAACCGCCAGGCGCTTCGTCGAGTGAGCGGACTCGCGACGAGCGGCACCAGCATCGGGAGCGGTGGCGGCGCGTTCAACGCGGTGAGTGCCTCGAGGGCGCTCACCTGAAGCAGGGGATCCGGCTCGGCCAGCAACACCTCGAGCGCACGACGCGCATCGGGGCCGCCCGTCTTCCCCAGCGCCTCGGCAGACGCGACCAGCACGTTGGGGTCTTCGTCTCTGAGCGCGGCGATGAGCGCGGGTGACGCTTCGACGCGGCCGAGCTCTCCGAGAATGTCGGCGGCGAACTTCCGCTGATCAGGGTCGGGATGCTTGAGCAGCCCTGCGAGCGGCTTCACGACCGAGAGCCCGAGGTGAGCGAGCGCAGTCGCCGCAGCGTTCCTCGCTCCGGGCTGACCGCGTTTCGAGAGCACGTCGAGCAGCGAGGCGACGAGCGATTCTCCAGTCGTCGCGGCGGCGAGCTTGTCGGCGGCGAGGCGACGCACGCGCCAGCTCTCGTCGAAGAGCGCCTCGATGAGCGAGGTGAAGCTGGTGGCGATCGGCTCGAGGCCGGCGACGGTTCGGTAACGCGATTCGGCGGCGGGGTCAGAGTCCATCCAACTCATAATGCGTCGTCTCCCACGAGCGAAAGCAGATCCAACATGAGGCGAAGCTGACCGGGCTCGCCAACGACCCCGAGCACGTGCGGATTCTTCCCGGGCGTCGCAGTCAGCGGAGCCGGTTTCAGATCGGTTCTCGCGACGCGCATCACGCGAGTGACGGCATCGACGAGGAAACCGACGCGGCGGCGGCCGAGCTTGCACACCACGAGGCGCTCGCGGCGTTTGACGCGTTTGTCGGTGGTGCCGGCGCTCTTCGGCTCGACGCCGAGGCGTTTGCGCACGTCGACGACCGGCACGACTTCACCGCGCAGCTTCACGACGCCTTCGAGAAACGAGGGCGCGCGCGGCACGGGCGTGGGCTTCTGCGCGGGGAGAATCTCGTCGACCCGCTTGAGATCGATGACGTACGTCTCGTTCCCCACCTCGAGCACGCAGAGCTGAACGTCGGTGTCGGTCATGCGACGCTCAAGCCTCCGTCGACGCGAAGAGTCTGGCCGGTGATGTACGGAGCCGTGGCGAGGAACACCACGGCGCGCGCGACGTCCTCGGGGGTGCCTTCACGCTTCATGGGAATGCGCTTCAAGATGTCGTCGCGCTGTTCAGTCGTGGTCTCGGCGGCCATCGCGACGGGTCCGGGAGCGACGGCGTTCACCCGAATGGCAGGCCCAAGCTCGAGCGCGAGTGAGCGCGTCAGCTGGTCGAGCGCGGCCTTCGCGGCGAGGTAGTGCGAGAAGAAGTGCGTCGACGTGTACGCGTGCGAGACGGCCATGTCGGTGATGTTCACGACGCCAGCGGTCTTCGAGGCACGCAGCGCCGGCAGCAGGCCCTGGGTGAGGAAGAATGGAGCGGCGACGTTCACCTTCCACATGAGCTCGAGCTGGGCGGGTGTGACGTCGGCGAAGTCGACATGCGCGTAGGCGGCGGCGCTGTTGACCAGCAGGTCGAGGGTCGGGTGCTCGGCGCGAATTCGCTGCGCGAGCTTCGAGACCGCGTCGGTGTCCGACAGGTCGGCCGACTCGACCCACGCGCGACGGCCGAGGGCTTCGAGCTCTGCCTTCACCTTCAGCGCAGCGTCGGTGGAGCGATTCGCGTGCAGCACGACGTCGAAGCCTGCCGCGCCGAGCGCGAGCGCGATGGCCCGACCAACCCTGATTCCTGCACCTGTCACGACCGCCGTCGGCATCGGGCCGCAGGGTAAGGCCTGAGGCGGTGAATGGCTATCGAGACGCGGCGAGCACGTCGTCGAGGCTCCAGTGATCGTCGGCGTGCGTGCCGTAGTGGGCCGCGAGCACCTTGCCATCGGGAGCGATGAGGAAGTCAGCGGGCAGGCCGAGGTGACCGCCGCTCCCGTCCATCATGTTCGACTTCGTGGTGAACGCGCCCTGGAGGAACGAGAGCGCGACCCGCGGATGCAGCATGCCGACCAGCGACGCTTCGACGCCGAAGCGCCGGTAGTGCGTCTTGTCAGGATCGGCGATCACCGCGAACGGAAGACTTCCCTGGTACGGCAGCATCTCTTCCACCGTGGAATGAAAGAAGGCGACCGACTCGATGCCGGCCGCCTTCAACGCTTCGAGGCCCTTCGAGTACTCGCGCAGGTGCAGGTTGCAGATCGGACAGCCGGCGAATCGGCGGAACTGCAGGTGCACCGGCTTCGACGAAGGAATGCGCACCGGCCCGTGGCTGAGGCTGGTGAGCTGCATCGGTTCGACCACGTCGCCTGGAGAAAGTCTGGGCATACGCCGCACAGATGTCGCAGACGGGGTCGGGGTTACAGCGCGATCACTTCGCCGCGACGATCTTGAAGTTGAACGCGCCGTTCTTCGTGGCGCCCCAGATGCGAATCCAGATGGGCAGCACGCTCTCGCAGCCGCGCGCATTGGTGATGTCGCCGAGATCGAGCACCTCGTCGTCCTTCCACCCGAATTGGGAGAGCAGCGTCTTCACCTTCGTCTTCGCGCCAGCGTCGTTGCCCGCGAGGAAGGTGTGGTGCGTGTCAGGGAGCAGGCGCGGGTTGACCATGATGTTGCAGTTCATCGTGTTGAGCGCCTTCACGACGTGGGCTTTCGGGAAGCGCCGCTGCAGCTGCTCGCCGAGTGAGTCCGTGTTGCCGACGAAGAGGCTCGGCGGCATGCCCTTCGAGAAGTCGAGCGGGTTCGAGATGTCGATGATCGTCTTCCCCTCGAGGTTGTTCTCGCCTGCCATCACGAGCGCTTCGACCGAGCCGCTGCCGAGCGTGCAGTTGAAGACGAGCTCGCCGAACGACGCAGCGTCAGAGAACGTTCCGGCCGAGGCCTTCGCGCCCGCCTTCTTCACCCACGCCGCCGCCTTCTCGTTCGTCGCGGTGCGCGAGCCCATGCGCACGTCGTGACCCAGCTCGATCAACTTCGAGGCGATCGTCTCTCCAACGTTTCCAGTGCCAAGGACTGCGATCTTCATCGTGCGCTCCAGTGTTGAGGTGTGGGCGCAAGGTAGGAGCGGGCTCGGCAGTGCGGAAGGTCGATGCTGGCCATATCGTTCATTCCACGTAGGAATGAGTCATGGATCAGCTCCAGCGGCTGCGAATGTTCAGCAAGGTGGTCGAGCGCGGCACGTTGTCGAAGGCCGCGGCCGACATCGGCGTGGGCCAGCCGGCGGTGAGCAAGGCGATCGCGGCGATGGAAGAGGAGCTCGGCGTTCGATTGCTCTTGCGCAGCACGCGCACGCTGACGCTCACCGACGCCGGCCGCCGGTACTACGAGCGATGTCGACAGGCGCTGGCGGTGCTCGACGAGGCCCACGCAGAAGTGACCGAGGGCGATGTCCCGCGCGGAACGTTGAAGCTGCACGGTCCGGTCGTCCTGGGAGAGCTCTTCCTCGGCCCCGCGACGGTCGCGTTTCAGCGCAAGTTCCCGCAGGTGCGGTGCGAGCTGACGCTGCTCGACAGCTACGTCGACCTCGTGACCGAAGGGGCAGATCTGTCGATTCGGCTCGGAGCGATCACCGATCCGTCGGTCGTGCGCCGTCGTCTGGGAACGATGGAGCGCCTGCTGGTCGCCGCTCCCGGCTACTTGAAGAAGCACGGTGTGCCGCGGACTCCCGAAGACCTCGCGAACCACCGCGCGGTGCGCTTCAGCGGTCTGCCGAGCGGAAACACCCTCACCCTGAACTCGGTGAGCGTCGAGATGGCGCCGTCATATCTCTCGAACAACGCGATCACCTTGAAGCAGGCGTTGCTGGGTGAGCTGGGAGTCGGCCTCGTGACGCGCTGGCTCGTCGAAGAAGAGTTGCGCCGCGGGAAGCTGGTGGTCGTGCTCCCCGATGCGCCGCCGGAATCACTCGAGGTGAGCGCGGTGGTGCCGACCGCGAAGTTCACTCCGACGAGGGTGCGCGAGTTCCTGCGTCTGCTGACGAAGACGTTCCAGCACGTGCCGGGGATGGCGCTGCTGGAAGGAACACCTTCCGCCACTCGTCGCGCGGCTCGATCATCGCCTGCTCCCGGCCAACACGCCGGCCATCAGCGTCCAACCGATCGACCCACACCTCCGCGCAATCGAGACAAATGAGCAGCCGCGCCGAGCGTGCGCCCTTCTCGAGCCACACCTGAAGCGACGGACGAAACCCTCCGCACCTCATCACGAACACGCAGCGGCCTGGCGCACACTGCCGATGGTCCTGCGTCTTCCACCTCGTTGGCTTCGACAACAGCGCGAGCACCGACTGGCGGAGCGCTCCAGAGATCTCCTGACGCGAGGCGACCTCGAACTTCGCCTCGTCAGGCCCGAACGGAGTGGCGTGATCAGTCGTCGCGTCGGTCAGCCCTTCGACGACGACGCGATCGGGAGAACGAAGCAGCTGAGCGAAGTCGCCCGGGAAGAGCTGCTCGAGCCCCGCCTTCGGAGGCAGCCACCGCTCCATCGACCCGCTCTCGAGAACGGCGACCAGCACCGTGAGCATCATGGCCAGTTCCCCGTCTGGCTCGGCTTCACGCCACGGGTCGCCACCAGCAACCGTCCGCCCTCTTCTTTCACCTCGAAGCACGCCACCTCGGCGCCCTTCGGAAAGAACCCGCGCCCATCACGCACGTCGAACACCCACGCGTGCAGCGGACAGAACAGATGAAACCCGTCGAGATCGCCGAAGCCCAGCTCTCCGTCACGATGCGGGCAGCGATTGTCGACGCCGTAGACACGCCCACCGATGCGCACGAGCGCGACCGAGTGCGCGCCGACCGTCACCACCAGCTTCCCCTTCTCGGTCACCGCACTCGAAGGCCCTGCGTCGATGAAGTTCTCCACCGAGTCGGACCATACTCCGCGCCATGCGAGCCACCCTGCTCTGTCTCGTCGCGACCGCCGCCAGCGCACAGCCGCTCGTCGCGACCAACTGGAACCCCGGCTTCTACCCGGGCCCGTGGGGCCGCTCGACGCTGACGCTCACCACGGAGAAGGACGGCACCGCCACGCTCGTCATCGTCACCGAGCAGCCGCCCAACGAGCTGCGCGGCCGCTTCAACCCGAACGTCTGGCAACCACAGCCCGAGCGCTCGCGCACGCTGACCGGCACGGGGAAGAAGAACGTGTGGTCGTTCGACGGCGTCAGCATCACCTGCAAACCCGCGAAGGTGCCCGTGCACGTCGCAGCCGCCACCATCTTCAAAGCTGCACCGTGTGATCTCTGCGAGCAGCGCTGCTCCACCGCCTCGAGCTGGGAGCCGACGACGACCCGCTCGGTCACGGGACTCTCGTGTTCGCTCTCGCGCGATCTGCTGCCAGGCCTCTCGGCCTCCGACGTGCTCTTCTTCTCTGCTGCTCCCGGCGTCGAGTGGACGCGCTGGAAAGAGGACTGCCCCGTGACGGGCTATCGCGAGGCGACACGGCCCGTGCCCGACTGGAGCCTCTTCCCCGAAGGCGTCACCGTGTTGCGCGATCTGCACGGCTCCCTCATCTCGAAGAAGCGACCGAGCACACAACGCACCGTGGTGACGCGCCAACGCGACTCCATCGAAGTCACCCGCGACGATCGCACGTACACGGCCACGAGCCTGACGGCCGCTGCGAAGACCGAAGATGGCCAGCACTCACTCTTCCTCTCGTGCTGGACCGAAGTGACACCCGTTCACTCGACTGATCTCCACTTCAACCTGCCCCCCGGCGAGGAGTGCGGGGGGAACGACGAGCTGCCCGCGAGCAAGGCGATGAAGAAGCTCCCTCTGCTCGGCTGCAGGCTGACGCTCGACGAAGACACGAGCGATTCTTCGTTGCGCTTCCTCCCCGGAAAGATCCTCGAGCGCATCGACCTCGACGCCGACTGCACCAAACGCAAGGCGCTGCGGGTACTTCCTTCGCTCGACGCACCGGCGTTCACCGACTGAGTCGTCGGTTCCCAAATCCGAGGGTGCGAACTCGGGCAGGTGTGTAAAGCCCTCGCGCCATGTCAGACGCCACCGTGCTCGCGCTGGATCTCGGAACCTCGGGCCTCAAAGCGGCAGTGATCTCGTCGCGTGCGTCGGTCGTCGACAGCGAGGTGGTGCCACTCCCCGTCACGATGATTCCAGGTGGCGGCGCCGAGCAGAACCCGTCTGACTGGTGGGCCGCGATCGTGAAGGCGACCTCGGCGTTGTGGGCGCGTGGTGTGGCGAAACCCCAGCAGGTCGTCGGCATCGCGCTCTCGTCGCAGTGGGGCGGGACGGTCGCGGTCGACAAAGCCGGCACTCCGATTCGACCCGCTCTGATCTGGATGGACTCGCGCGGCAAAGAAGAGAGCCGGCGCATCGCGGGCGGGTTCCCGGCGGTCGACGGCTACGGCGTGTTCAAAGCGCTCAGCTGGATTCGCAAGACCGGAGGCATCCCCAGCCTGTCGGGGAAAGATCCCGTCGGCCACATCGCGTGGCTCAAGAAGCACGAACGCGCGACGTACGACGCGGCGCACTGCTTCCTCGAGCCGAAGGACTGGGTGAACCAGAAGCTCACCGGGCGCATGGCGGCCAGCTTCGACTCGATCATTCTCCACTGGGCGACCGACAACCGGGACATCAACGCGATTCGCTACGACGACGCGATGCTCAAGTTGACCGAGCTGGAGCGCTCGAAGTTGCCCGAGCTGATCCCTTCCGCGTCCATCGTGGGAGAGCTGACCGCCGACTCCGCCGCTGCGCTCGGGCTCTCGACGAAGGTGAAGGTCGCCGCGGGTGGCGCCGACATGCACACGGCCGCCATCGGAGCCGGCACCGTCGACGACTACGACGCGCACCTCTGTCTTGGCACCTCGTCGTGGCTGCTCGCGCACGTACCGTTCAAGAAGGCGGACCTCGATCACAACATGGCGTCGCTGCCGGCAGCGATTCCCGGTCGATATCTGTTCTGTAATGAGCAGGAGTCAGCGGCCGGTGGGCTCAAGCTGGTGGCAGAGAATCTTCTGAAGCGCAGTAACTACCCCGAGCTGTTTTCAGAGGCAGAGCAGGCTCCGGCCGGTAGTGATGGGCTCATGTATTTGCCGTGGATTCATGGAGAGCGCTCGCCGATCGATGATCCGATGGTGCGTGGTGGGTTCGCGGGCCTCTCGTTGGAGCACAACGCCAGCCATCTCATTCGCGCGGTGCTCGAAGGCGTGGCGCTCAACACGCGCTGGCTGCAGAAACACCTCGAAGAGAACCTCGGCCGGCCGCTGAAGGCGGTGACGGTGGTGGGTGGCGGCGCGCGCTCGGGCCTGTGGTGTCAGATTCAGGCCGATGTGCTGGGGCGCCCGGTTCGCCAGGCGGAAGATCCCCAGATGACGAACGCGCGTGGAGCCGGCATCTCTGCGTTGGTTGCGCTCGGGCTGCTCAAGTGGAGCGACGTCAACCCGCTGGTGCCCATCGCGAAGACCTGGGAGCCGCGCGCTCAATACAAGAACCTCTTCGACGAGCGCTTCGAACAATTCCTCGCCGAGTTCAAACACCGCAGAGCCATTTCGCGTCGCTTCACAGGTGGTCACTGACATGCAGATTCCAGATGCAGCCAACGCCGTTCTCTCGCGCCTTCCGAAGGGCCTCACCCGCCGCATCGAAGGCGTGCTCGAAAAGCTGCCCTTCGTCGGAGACATGGTTCGCGCCGAGAAGAAGAAGGTCAGCGACTCGATGCGGGAGTCGGTGCGCAAACACCGCCCGACCGAGCTCGCCTTCGACGCCCTGCCCGCTCACGGGCTTGGGAAGGACGAAATCCTCGCGACGCTGAAGACGTTGTCGACGCGCGAGGCGCCGATGTGGCGCGACGGTCGAGTCTCTGGCGGCGTGTACCATGGAGACGAGACGCACCTGCGCTTCCTCGACGAGGTGTACTCGCTCTATTCGCAGGCCAATCCGTTGCACGCCGATGTGTGGCCGTCGGTGGCGCGGTTCGAGGCCGACATCGTCGCGTTCACGGCGAAGCTGATGGGCGGCGACTCGAAGCTCGAGGATGACGAGAAGGTCGTCTGCGGCGCGCTGTCATCGGGCGGAACCGAGAGCATCATGCTCGCGATGAAGGCGTATCGGGATCACGGGCGCCTCGTGCGTGGCATCAAGCGCGGCAACTTCGTCGCGGCGGTCTCAGCGCACCCCGCGTTCGACAAAGCGGCACACACCCTCGACGTCGAGATGCGGCGCGTGCCGGTCGACGCCGATGGCCGCGCCAACGTTGACGCGATGAAGGCAGCGGTCGATTCCAACACACTCGTCATGATCGGCTCGGCGGTCTCATTCCCGCACGGCGTCATCGACCCCATCGAAGAACTGTCGACCTTCGCCAAACACAAACACATCGGCTTTCACACCGATGCCTGTCTGGGTGGGTTCATTCTCGCGTTCGCGAACGAGGCGGGCTTTCCGGTTCCGCGCTTCGACTTCTCGTTGCCTGGGGTGACGTCGATGTCGGCCGACACGCACAAGTTCGGCTACGCGGCGAAGGGCAGCTCAGTGGTGCTGTACCGGGGGCGCGCGCTGCGACGGCACCAGTACTTCACGACGCCGGAGTGGACGGGCGGGCTGTACGTCACGCCGGGCTTCGCGGGCAGCCGGCCGGGAGCCCTCATCGCGCAGGCGTGGGCGACGATGGTGGCGATGGGGCGTGACGGGTACGTGAAGAACACGAAGGCGGTGCTCGAGACGGGCCGGAAGATTCGCCAGAGCATCGAGGCGATGCCCGAGCTGCGCATCGTGGGCAACCCGCTGTGGGTGATCGCATTCCGTTCCGACGTCGTCGACGTGTACCGGGTGCTCGATGAGATGGCGAAGCGCGGGTGGAGCCTCAATGGCTTGCAACACCCCGCGGCCGTGCACCTGTGCGTGACGTTGCGGCACACGATGCCGGGCGTGGCCGAGAAGTTCGCGAGCGATCTGCGCGCGTCGATCGATGCGGTGCGCGACTCTCCGCCTGCGAAGGACGGCATGGCGCCGGTCTATGGTCTCGCGTCGTCACTGCCGTTCAAGGGCCTGGTGAGCGATCTGTTGTGCGCCTACGTCGACGCACTCTACGACGCCTGAAACCAGCGCGGTGAATCACAGCGGTCTGCTGCGGCACAAAGGCCGCATGATCGCGAAGCTCTGCGTCGTTGGCCTGCTCGTCGCCCTGAGTGCTGGGTGTTCGCCGCCCGTCACCTGCGGTGCTGGCACCCGGCTGGTCGGCGCACAGTGCGTGGCTGGAGAGGAACCCGTCGACGCTGGCCAGCCCACTGACGCGGGCGTCGACCTGCCGATCACCGCGATCATCAAACCCATCGCGGTGCTGCAGGGCTTCGCAGCGTGCCCAAACGTCACGGTCGCCTTCCGTGATGGGCGCTCGGCCAGCCTCATCCTCGACCCGAGCTACGACATTCCCGTCGCCAACACGCTGCGCATCGATCGCGCCGGGTTCTCGCTCGAGTGGAGCTCGGCCGACGGGCGCGCTGGCACGGCGTCGTTGCCCGGCTGCAAGGGCGCGGTCACGGGCCTCACTCCAGGCATGTCGACCGTGTCGCTCGTCGTCAAAGATGGGCAGGGGCGCTCACAGACGATCGGCACGGCTCCGGTCGAGGTGCTCCCCTTCTCGAGTGGCTCGGTGAGAGGCACGCGCCTCGTCTCGCCGTCGACGTTCCCCTCGACCTCCGAGAGCATGCTCGGAACCGGAGAGCGCCGACCCATTCGCGTCGAGCTCGAGCTCGCCTTTCCGCCGAGCGCGCCGTCGGAAACGGGTGCCCTGCCGTTGCCCTCGAGCCTGGTGATCGAGTCGAGCAACCCATCGGTGGTGACGGTCGACGCGTCAGGCGAGGTGCTCGGCGGAGTCGCTGGAACGGCGACGCTCACGGCGCGCTACCAGGTCGCGGGCCAGGCGCTGCCGCAGGGCACCTCGACGATCACCGTCAGCGCGAGCCAGGCGCTGGGCTCCATCATCTTCGGCTTGCCGCGCGCCGACAGCGGCATGCTGCTGCCCGACGCCAGTCGCACCCTCGACGTTCTGCGCGAGGGCGAGTGCTTCACGACCGCGGTCTACGGCGTCGTGCAGGAGTCGTCGGGCAGCTTCCTCCGCACGCTCGATCGGGTCGCCACCGTCACGGCCGCGGGGTCGCTCCAGGCGTCGGGCTCGATGCGGTTCTGTCCGTCGAGCCTGGGCGAAGGGCGGGTGGTGGCCTGCCACCTCAGCACCTGCGGAGTCTTCGCGACCGTCGTGACCAACGTCGTCAACGCGCCGTCGCTTCAGGCGACGTTGACGCCGAACGAGTTCGCGCTCGGAGGCTTCGGTCTGAAGCGCGTGTGCGCCGACCTTCGAGTGACGGCCACCTGGGGCACGGAGTCACCACAAGACGTCTCGACCTCAGCCGCGCTGCGCTTCGCACGACCCTTCCGCACCTTCGTGGCCAACCCGCTCTCGGTCACGATGGATCCCGCCACGGGGCTGCCACTCAGGCAACAGGGCAAGGTGTGCTTCGACGTCGACGTGGTTGCTGGCCAGCCCGACACGGCGATTCGAATCTTCTACGCGGGCAGCCAGACGGAGCTGACCGCGAAGGTCCACTTCTGAGCGCTACTTCACCGCCGCCGAGATGGCCTTGAACTCAGGGCCACCGGCCTTGCCCAGCGCATCGAACAACACCGTCTCGACGGTCGTGATCATCGCGCCCGCATTCCGGCACAGCTCGAGGCCCACGCGCTCATCGACCTCGGAGCGTGACAACACCGCATCGGCCGCCAGATACGCCGTCAGCTTCGCGTCACCCAGGCCGCGCACCGTCTGAAACACGCACACGTGCGTCTCCATGCCCGTCACCAGCACGGTGGAGCGCCCGGTCAGCCGCTCCTTCACCTCGGGCACGAAGGCCGAGAACTCGAGCTTCTCGATCGGCTTGAAGTCGGGAATGCGCTCCGAGACGACCTTCATCGTCGGCCCCAGGCCCTTCGGGTACTGCTCGGTCACCACGATCGGCAGCCCCAGCGCCTTCGCCCCTTCGATGGCCGCGATGGTGCGGTTGAGCAGGCGGTCGACCCGCGCGGGGTTCATGGCGGCGACGAGGCGCTCCTGAATGTCGACGATCAAGAGGGCCGAGGCGGTTCGGGAAAATCGGTGCATGGCCCGGTGCTTACACGACCCTGAAGCCAGGCGAACAATGATGCACTGCACAATCGCTTGACCAGAGGGCCAGAGGCTGTCACTTCTCGGTTCATGTTGCGGCGCACCATGCGTCGCGACTCATCACGAGCGAGGCACACATGGAACTCAAGGGAGCAGTTGCAGTCATCACGGGCGGCGCCAGCGGCATCGGCGAGTCGGTCGCGAAGTCGATGGCGCTCAAGGGCGTGAAGGTCGTCATCGGCGACATGGACAGCAAGAACCTCGATCGCGTCTCGGCCGAGATCACCGCGGCCGGCGGTCAGGTCGCCTCGCTCAAGACGAACGTCACCAACGAAGAAGACGTCGCCGCGCTGATGGATCTCGCCATCGCGAAGTTCGGCTCGCTCAACATCTGCGTCTCGGCCGCCGGCATCATCAAAGACGGCCTGATGATCAACCTCGACAAAGAGACCGGCAAGGTGAAGCGGGCGATGACCACCGATCAGTTCAAGGCGGTCGTCGACGTGAACCTGGTCGGCTCGTTCATCACCATGCGCGAGGCGGCGATTCGCATGGCGAACAACGGCTACGCGGGCCTGCTGGTGCCCATCTCGTCGGTGAACAAGGCCGGCCAGACGGGCCAGCTCAACTACGCCTCGACGAAGGCGGCCATCGCGCTGTGGCCGAAGATTCTCGTCGGCGAGTTCCAGATGAAGGGCATCACGAACATCCGCTGTGTTGCCATTGCGCCCGGCTACGTGGGCACGCCGATGGTGAAGGGCATGAACCAGGAGGCCCTCGCCGGCATCTTGAAGGGCGTGCACATCGGCCGGCTCATCGAGCCCAGCGAGATCGCCGACATCATCATGTTCGCGGCGCAGAACGAGGCCGTCGACGCCACCTGTCTCGAGATCACCGGCGGGCTCATCAGCAACGGCCTGGCGAAGTAACTCCACTCACTTCGACTTCAAAGGAAACACAACCATGAGCAAGGTCAGCATCATCGGGGCGTACAACACGAAGTTCGGGTCGCTCATCGACGTGAAGGACATGATCTCCTTCAAGAAGAAGATCGACACCAAGTCGTTCTACGAGCTCATCACCGAGGCGGGGCGTGGAGCCATCGCCGACTCAGGCCTCTCGGCGAAAGACATCGACGCGGTGTGGATCGGCGCGTGTTCGCCGTCGAAGTTCGTGAACCAGGAGCACGTGGCTCCGCTGGCGACGAGCATCGACCCGGCCCTGCGCTTCAAGCCCATGACGCGCACCGAGGCCGCGTGCGCGAGCTCGTCGGTGGCCATCTACGACGCGACGTACGCGGTCGAGTCGGGCCGCTACAAGAACGTGCTCGTCATCGGCGTCGAGAAGATGAACCTGCTCGACACGCCGTCGATGACGCAGACGCTGGCCATGTGCTCGTACTGGCCTGAAGAGGGCGGCAAGGGCATGACCTTCCCCGGGCTGTTTGCCGAGCTCGCGAAGGCGTACATCGAGAAGTACAAGCTGTCTGAGAACGAGTGGCGCCTGCAGGCCGCGCACATCTCGGCGCTCATGTACCGGAATGCGGCGAAGAACCCGCTCGCGCACGTGCAGAACGGGCCGCAGACGGCCGAGGCGATTCTGGGCCTGCCCGACTCGGGCAAGGGCTCGAACATGATGATCGCCGCTCCGCTTCGCCTGCACGACTGCTCGCTCGTCACCGACGGCGCCGCGGCCGTCGTCATCACCACCACCGAGAACGCGAAGGCGACGAAGAAGAAGGTCGTCGAGATCGCCGGCATCGGCCACGCCGTCGAGCACCTGCCCCTCTCGCAGCGCGACAACAAGTGGGAGCTCGCCGCCGGCAAGGTCGCCGTCGCCAGGGCCTTCCAGGAAGCCAGCATCACCTCGAAGGACATCGACATCGCCGAGGTGCACGACTGCTTCAGCATCAACCAGATCCTCACCACCGAGGCGCTCGGGCTGTCGGCCGACGGCAAGGCGGGCTTCGACTACGTCAACGGCCGCTTCGGGCCCGATGACGCGCAGGTGAGCATCAACCTCTCGGGCGGGCTCAAGGCCAAGGGCCACCCCGTCGGAGCGACCGGCGCCTCGATGCACGCCCTCGTCTACAAGCAGCTCATGGAGGAGCCGATTGGCCTGGCTCCGACGAAGAAGACCCCGAAGGTGGGCGTGACGTTCAACGTCGGTGGGTCGGGTGTGAGCAATGCGGTGACGGTGCTTCGCCGGGTGAAGTGAGCTGACGCGAAGTCTTCGAAGAACCGACGCCCCGGGAGCGCGAATGCGTTTCCGGGGCTTTCGTTTGGCGAAGCCAAGCCTTTGGCTACATCTCTCGCAGGAGTAGTGCCAGCTGTAGCCGGATTTGAAGAAGCTGCCCTTCGCCAAGCGTTCACATCAAGCACATCGCCGCTCTCGAAGCGTTGTGGCGGTCTCTCGAATCGTGTTCAGTTCCGAGTGTGAGTCCCCCAAAAGCACTCCGTCGCCTCGTTGCTGTCACGGGTACCGCACGACCATTTCTGTTCGACCTCCCGCACGTTCTTTCCCTTCCTAGGGGCTTCGAATTCCGGTTTCGCTACCGCCACAAGTGGGTCGACGCTGGCCTCCGGGACAAGATCGTGAGTGGGGAGAAACTGAAGGGACTGCCGCTCACTCTCTGCTTCCACTCCGAGCAACTGGGCCGCCTGCTGCCCCTCAGAGATGCGGAGGTCGTCGGCATCGAAGTTCTAGGCCCAATGATCTTCCTACGCTTCAAAGTGGGAGACTTTTGGGCGGTGCCTCTAGCGAAACAGCAGGGTGCGGAACCTCCAGTGCCAGACGCGGCCGCTGCAGCGAAGATGACGGCACTAGGCTTGTCCGCAATCGGTGCCGACACCCAGACTGACCTCAGGCGACCCCTGCCGCACGGCTCGTACCTTCGCGAGTGCCCACCCACCTTTAAGCCAGATGTTAGTAAGTTCAGTGATGACCGATCTTGGGCTGCAGCGGTTGCCCTTCTCATGGAGGAGCCAAGCCTGAAGGGCGTCCCGCTGTTCTTCGTGCACGACGTCACACGAGTAAGAACGCGCTCGTGGATGTTTGCTCCACGAGAGACTTCGGTTTGCTTCGACCCGCGCGTGAAGGGCTTTGAGTTGGTGGCAGGCCACCACTATCGACTGCGAGTGCTTCAACACAGCGAGCCCTCGTCGGGCGTGGAGCAGAACTTCCAAGTCAACTGCGACTTTCGGGGTGACTCGCTCGAACTTGAGAGTGCCGCAGACATCCTCGTCGGCCGCTATGACGCGGTCGAGTTCACGCTTGTCGCGAAGGCCACCGGATACACCGAACTCGCTCTGGTCGCGAATCCGGTTAGAGATGCAGCGCCCGCGCCCGCCGCTAATCAGGCGGCAACTCAAGCGCAGCCGTCCCTGTGGCCCCGGATCTTTAGCGCCCGAATTCCCATTGGAGTCCGAAGAGACCGACTCCTTCTTGGACTGGAGTTCGCGGCGCGCACTGCTTTGGCGGCGGTTGCAGTCTACGCCTTCGTGTCGGCGCCCACCTGGTACGATGGGGCGCACACCAACGCGATTCGGACAGTAGCGTCTGCGCTTGCACTCTCGGCGCTCGGAAAGATCGGCGGGCTTCTGTTGAAGTCGGGAAGTGACAGCAAGAAGTTGATCGATGGCCTGTAGCTCTACGCTCAGAACGAGTTACCGATGAGGATTGATGTGCAGACTCTTGAGGCACTTCGAGCGCGTCTGCAGCAGTTCTTTGGGCCCGAGACCGCCGCCCCCGGCTTCTTCGGCGTCGAGCGCAGCACGGGACATTGTGCGATCGTCGCTGCGATTGTTCAGCATGAACTAGGCGGTCAGATGCTCAGTGCTGATGTCAATGGCGTTAGCCACTGGTTCAACCGGCTTCCGACATCGATCGGCGTGATTGACGTGGATCTAACTGGAGACCAGTTTGGGTTCGAACCGCTCCAGATTGCACCTGAGGGTGCACTGTACGCGGGCGCCAAGTTGCAGAGCTCCGATGAACTGAATGCAGAGACGCTTCGGCGAATGACAACGCTCGCGAGGTGCGCGGGTCTTCTAGGGGCTGCTCAATGGTCTCAAGAGCGAGTACGCGCTCTTGATGCTTTGGCTGTTCGCGAAGGCTAGTTCGCTACCCAGGCTGATTATCGTTCAGCGTGACTCGGAGAGGGCACCGAAGTGAGAGTTCGCGAGGACACGTCGAGCAGACATCTTGAAAGCTGCAGTCCGCGCGAGAGGCACGTCGATTGGATGCGCTCATGAACATGTACATCGCCTGCTGGACGAGTCGAGGGTTGTAGGCCGTCAGTCGCGGGCTCATGGCGCGCAGGTCCACTCGATGTGCCACTTCGCTGAGGAAGTTCAATCGCGCATCGTAGGTTCCTGCGCCTTGATACCCGATCGATTTGAGAAACAGGTCGGTGTTGCTGTCGATCACGACGAAACGCGACCAGTCGATGCCGTCAGACCACGGCGCCCGAATGCTGGTTAAGTCGGGGTTGCAGGCGGCAGAAAGGAACATCGCGGCGATCTTCCTGCTCACGCGCCACACTCGCATGAGTGCGTTCTCGAGGAAGGCCGCACCTTCCTGTGGCGAACTCATGTTGAGCGCGGACCGAAAGAGGTCGCCGAAGTCACGGACGCCCAGTTCCTTGAGCATCAGGACGGCAGAACTGGGCACCTTCCCAAAGTGGCCGTAACGCTTGAGCCAGATGGTGTGGTCTTTGAGGTGGCAGCGCAGGTTAGGGGCGCGTGCGCAGACGCCTTTCGCGCCGTCCGGGACCTTGGTGAGGTCACAGACTTCATGGAGATCCGTCGAGGTTTTCACCAGTTCGCACGGGGCTCGCGAAACGGCAGCGAGAAGCGAACGAACTGATGAGAGCCTGCTCACTCGTTGCGGCGAGAGCCCGCGCAAGATGCGAAAGACCAACTGATCCTGCAGACGCTGAAACACGGTCGTCGCGATGAACACCTTGAACATCGCAGCCGCCTCACCCGCCTCAAACGCGGCGACAGGCACGGCGAAGTGACCGACGCGGTCAGGATCGACAAACGTCGTCGGACCACCGAGGTCATGGGCAGTGAGGTGGTACCGCGCTAGGTACCACCTCACGACTTCCTGAGTTGCCGCGACCTGCGAGCGAGAGGGCGACCGCAAGCCTAGGCACCGAATACTGAGGGGTAGGCGCGGTCGCTGTAGGGCACGACATTGACCCGCCAGCCCTCCTTGAACTGCTCGCTGATGATGATGCCCTGGAACTTAGCGAGCCCCTTCACCTGGTCGATGATGCGCTGCGCCTCCTTGCCGGAGGATTGACCGCAGACTGCACGGGCGATGGCCTTCTGGTTGTCGGGATCCTTGTTGCAGAGGAAGACCTGGGCGCGCAGACACGAGACCAACTCGGGCGGCAGGTCTTTCGGATTCTGTGTGCCGATCGCCAAGCCAACGCCGAAGGCTCGTCCTTCGCGTGCCAGCTCCGTGAGCTTTGAACTCCCCTTCACGCGCCATGCCTCGTCGAAGACCAGCAGGCGCCGGAGCTTCCGGGGCTGCGGACCTCGGCGAAGCGCCCCATGGAGCTTAACGATCAATACCTCTGAGAGGGTGTTCGCGAGTTCAGGTGGGAGTTCGTTCATCGCGAGGACGACACTCGAGCTGATGAGCTGGTCAAAGGTCGCCTCAGACGCCTCCGAGGGGAACAAGTTCATGTCCAAGAACTTCTTCAGCCGCGTGAACGTCGTCTTGGCGACGTTGTCTTTCTTCATCGCCTCGAGCTCCGCCATTACGTCCGCGAACGTCGGGAATGATCGCGAGCTGTCGAACTTCGAGTACGCCCGAGGGTCCCAGCCTCTGGCTCGGTACGCCTCCGCCTGTGCCTCCACGATGCGGTTTTCCTGCTGCTCCCCAAGATCAAGAACGCGTCGGAAGATCTCCGCGAGTTCGTAGATCTGATCGTACGGGTATACCTCGCCGTTCTTGTCCGGCATCAGCGCGAGCGGGTTAAAGGGCAAGCCTCTCCGCTTCACGTCATAGACCTTGAGGCCGTGCGCCTTCGTGAACGCGTCGTCGCTGTAGTCAGGCTTGTAGTCGAAGATGAGCACAGGCAACTGCGCAGCCCGGACCTCGGCGATGACGACCCGAAGAGTCTGCGTCTTGCCGAAACCGGTATCGCCGGTGACCAGGAGGCCGAAGCCAGGATTCGCCGCTGTGTCCCATGTGATCGGCTTGCCGAGAGGGTCCGCTCCGAGGTGGATGCAGACCGAGTCAGGCGCCGAAAGAGGTGTGGCGGATGCGGCTTTGAGCTCCGGGGCGGGGCTTGCAGCCGGCGGGAGTTCGACGAGTTCCCTTGACGCCTCCTTCGGTTCGCTTCGTCGCCCGCGCGGAGCCGACGCAGCAGGCGTCGTCTTCGGGCTGGGCTTCTTTGCTGCGGAGTTGCTCCGGGAGCCTCCTTCACTAGGAGGCGAGGATGGACTTGGCGGCTCGTCGGCCTGCCCTGACAAGTCCTCGCCGCCATCCTCGTCGGCCTCCCCGAACGTGAGCCGATAGCCGTCGATGGGATGACCAGCGGGGGACGTCTCGCCGCCCTTGCCGACTGGCTCCGCCGCGAACGGAGCGCCGGGCTCAAGGTGAACGACGAACACCCGGCCGCCGATTTCGCTCGGCCCATCTCGGAAGAATTCCTCAAGCATCGCTACGGCGCGCTGTCGCTGCTTGCTGTCGAGTTCCTGAGAGGCGACTGCCTGGTACATCTGGTCTTTGAGGACCTCTTTCCTAGTGCAGTCGAGCACGTCCGGCGTATCGCCGAGGATGCGCGTCAGCGCCGTGATCGTGTTGTCGATCTGCTCGGGCGCTGCGCCAGTCATCTTCTTGCCTGAAACCTGGAGGACGGAGCTCTCCTTCTCGCGGGTCTTAACCTCGATGACATCGAGCCGCAGGCCACCGTTCTTCAGCGGTCGCAGGCAGAGCATGTCGCCGCGCCGATTGTCGCCCTCGACTGCGTTCAGAATCCACGCCCTGGCGGCAGCGGAGTCCAACGTCGCGAGGATCGCATCCGGTGTTGTCCGTACGTGCCAGTCGACGACGCCGAGAACGCCTACAAGCCCCACGCACTGCTGCGTGACCGCTCGACCCACCACCTCGCTCAGGAGATTCCCGCCGAGTCTGCGGAAGAGCCGATGTGTTCGTGCTCTGGTCGCGTCTGTCGCGGGCAGTCCTGCCTCTTCGATGACGTGGTGCAAGCTGCGGTCGAGGATCTCGCTGTAGCTGGTGAACGTCAGGAGGTCCCGGTCCCCAACGACTGCGCGCTCGAGGCACACGGCGCCCTCGATAGTGAACGTCGGCTCGACGTCTTGGTCGATGACCGAAAGCCACATGGTGCTCTTTGCGATCTCCGCCAGAGCAGGTCCCCACTGCTGAGCTCCAGACCTTCGGCCGATGACTGCATCGCTCGGTATCTGGAGATGGTCCTGAAAGAGAGTGTGATACGCGCCGAACGCCGAGTCGTCACCGCTCACGTGAACAGTGAAGCGGTCCTTCATTCGGTCGTACTTGTAGTGGCGGGGCAGGAGCAGCGGCGACCGGCGCGGCGTTGAGTCTGCACCGATGCGAAATGCGGTGGCTTCGCCAGGCTCGAAGACCACGGTGTAGTGCGCCTGCTGGCGGGCCAGCCGCTCAGCAACCATCTTCACGCCGTGCGGCTCAGAGTCGACGTCGAGTGAGCCGCGGCAATCACGCAATGCCTCGGCGAGTTCCTCCATCTCGTCTTCCTCTTCGTCGGTAGACGACGGCGAAGGACGTGTGCGGAAGACCCGAACGTGAATGGGGACCTGCTCTTCGCGCGGCAGCTTCCGATTCACGGACAGAACTGCGTCGAGAACGTCCGCCAAGCTTGGCGGATCGACGAACACGACATCGAGGCCGAAGACTGCATGACCAGTCGAGCGCACGAATCGCTCGGCGATCTTGCCCAGGCCACTAGCTCGGAGCTGCGTCGCGACCCGGCTCTCGGGGTCCGCGTAGAGAGGCAGGTACCCCAGCGAGCCCACCCCAATAAATGCGATCGGCTTGAGGAGGGAGTGGTCGAGGAAGTGCGAGATGACAAGGTGAGGGCTCGAGACGACCGGCTCCGTGAACTGCCGGATCTGCTCAGGGCTCAGACTCCGGAGTTCCTCCCTGTGTGCCTTGATGATTCGGGCGATCTGCGTGTAGCGCCAGAGGTGGAACGGGTGCAGAGGACCGGCGACCGCGACCTTCCCCTCTCGGTACTGCAGCATGATGACGTCGAGGGCGAGGGCTCCACCAACGAGCTCGCGAGCCGAGTCGGGGCTCTCGGCCGAGATCTTGTCACGCACCTCCCTGACGGCGTTCATCATCTCACCGTAGGCGGACACGAGTGCCTCGGCGTCCTCGAGAACGTCGTCGCTCTGAAGACAGATCAGCGGGAACGAGACGAGCTCATTGCGCACTCGCAGCAGCTTGGTGCGAGCTGCGAGATACGATCGCCATCGGTCCACGACATCACTCGACATGCCAAAGACAGAGACGGCCTGCTCCATGAGCGCGCCAACAGCGCCTTCGTCGAGCGGCCTGAACTCCGAATCGGTCGACTCTCCAGCCTCGAACATCTTGACGCACCCGACGGCGTCAGCAGCGTCGGTGCGGGCCACACCACCAAAGACCTCAGTCGTAGCGAAGCGGTGCGCAAGTGACATCGCCTGCGCCGACCCAGCCCTGGGCTTTGGCACGACCTGACCGCTCTTGAGTTCGATGGGCTTGGGGTTTCGCGGACCATCTTCCTCAGGCGCCGAATCGATATCCCTGATGGCGCTGGCGATCTCCTCGAGATTCTCCCCGTCGTTCTCGACGAGGTCGAGAAACCCGGCCTCGTCGGCACGCAGCGAGCGGGCTCCTTTGGGCACTGCTGACTCGAAATCCTCCGCATCTCCGCCCTTCGCGGTTGGCTTGCGTGCGGGCGTGAGCACCTTCGACACAGCACCGAAGTCGAGTACTCGAAGCGCCTCTGCCTTTTTCGTTCGATGGAACTGCAAGACCTTCTGCGCAACGGAGGCCAGCTCGCCATCCGCCTCCGCGACACGAGCGACGAGGAGGCGGTCCTTCTTCGTCAACACCCGCAGGCGCTCCGCCAAGTCAGCGTTGCGCTCAAGCGTTGCGCCAATCTTCTTCTCTCCGGCCGACTTCCAGAAGTCGCGGTCCGGCAGCAGGCCGAGCAGATGGAGATTCTGGGCCTCGCAGTCCGGAAGGTCGATGCGATTGCTCTTCGTCGCAACGTCCTGACCGACAGCGGCGAACTCCAGAAGAGAGGTGATCGAGAACAGGTCGGCGTTGTGCTCGAGTGCTGACCAGAAGGCACGCCGCGCTGGAGTATCGGCCCAGCCGATGGCCTCGGCGGACAGCAACTTGCGCAACTGGCGGTCGTTGATGACCGTGACCGACGTCTGCAGCGACTTGAGCTTGGAGACTGTTCCTTGGACCACGACGAAGAGGGGAGTTCCTGCCTTGGCCTTCTCGTCATTGCGCCAGCGATTCGCCTTCGTCTCGCTCGTGGTGAACTCAACTTGCGGGGCACGAGGGTCGCTCTTCTCTGAGTACCCGAGCACCGCCAGGCGCAGAGGACCCGAGACCCGCGCTGACAGTTCTGTTGCGAGGCGCTTGAGCTCGAAGGGGGGCAGGTCCTCCGCGATACACCCCAGGTCCTTCGTTCGACGAGCCCTCACCATCGCGCTCGCGGCGAGTACGGCGCACAGCTCTCTTGCGTTAGGCATCGAACCTCCCGACGTACGCGACGTTGTCCGGGTACCGTCGCGCCAACCCGATCTCCACCAAGTGTTCGATGAGCGCCTCGCGGTTCTCCTTGAGGTCCGTAGGGCTCACATCGATTCCGACTTCAAGAAGCTGGTCGTGCGCCGAAGCGCCGCCGAGTTCTCCTTGGACGACGATCCCAAAGCGATGCCACATGTTGTGCAGAAACTCGTCGAACGGGACTGACCTGCCGATCGGCGTGCATGACTTGACGAGGACATCGAGCGTCTGCACGGAGGGCTTGATTCGCTTCTCCTGTGAGCGTCCTTGCGCCTGCGGAAAAATCAGTCCGACCTGCTTCCCGATGCCTTGCAGGAATGGGCGCGGCCCACCGCCGGAGTACTCCTCGAAGTAGCACGCGGCCGCGGCGGCCCCGAGAACGTACGGGACGTTGTCTTTGCCATACTCGGCGAGCGCGCCTTCAAAGATGGACATTCGGCTTTCGATGAGATCCGCGTCGGGTGCGTTGCCCTTCGCGTCCGCGAAGGTCCGGAGCCAGGCACGTACCGAGTTCCGATTCAGGGAGTCCGGTGCCTTCTGGGCCGGGGAAGGGTGCTTGGCGTCCTTCACCGTGGCTACGGGTCGTCCCTGGCGGATGCGCTCACCCAGTTCAAGGCCAAGCCAGTCCTCAAATGCTTCGTAGAACCGAAGCAGGCTCCTCTCAGAGGCGATCGCAAGTCGGGAGCCTTTCGGGGCTGAGGTGACCAGCAGGAGCGGGTTGCGTTGCTCCAGCTTGCCCTTTGCCGCAAGCGCCTGCGCGTGTGCGATCACAGCAAGACACACGAACTGTACCGCGCGCTGGAGGGTGGCGAGACGGTTGCCCTGCGCCTCCTCGTGTGCGGCGAGCGCGTCAGATGCCGCAATCAGGTGCTTTGCAAACGGCGCGAGCGCCTTGTTCCCAAACAGCATGGAACGCCCGTCATCGCGCTCGAGGTGCTTCGGCTCCTGGCTGAGCAGGGGCCAGGCGAGGAACGAGATCGGGTCGCGGGGGACGTTGGCCCGATCGCGCGTGTCCATCTGGGCGAGCAACAATCTTGCGAGCGCGCCGAGTCCATCATCCTCAGGTCCCCTCAGTAGTGCGGCCATGAATTCGCCCACGCGCTTGTCCATGTCATCGGCGCTGATCATCTGCTGGCAGGTCAGCGTCAGGGCGCTGTTGCTCGCTGAGGGGAAGACAGCCTTGTCGGCCGCGAGAACGCCACGGACAGCCTCTCGAAGGCGCTCGAAACGAACCTCCAGCCCCGGCGCAGCAAACGCCTTCAACCTTGGGTCCTCGGTCTTGAGCACCATCGCCTCGAAGGTGCGGTCCCGCATTGGCGGTTCGCCCTTCTTGCCAGGCACGGCGAACGAGACCACGTCCTCGGTGTTGTATTGCCGGTGTGTGAGCGCCCGGAAGAGACCGTTCGCGATGTGCACGGGCTTGATCGCGCCTGTGCTCGGGTTCCAGCCGACCTTCGTCTCGAAAACGGTGTCGAGGATGCGAGTGATGCGCATGTCACCCTCCCGGGATGAAGTAGGTCTTGCTCGCGAGGTCCACGCCGATCTGGTTCTCGATTCCGCTGTCTAGGCGGAGGATTGAGACGACCTGCTGATCGCTCGCGTGCCGTGCCAGCCGATCAAAGAAGCTAGCTACCTTCTTCTGCGCCTCGAGGTTCCTGCTCCCTAGCCCCATTGACCTGTCCCCCTCCTTCAGCATCCGAACCAGTCGGCGGTCGATGACCAACCCCTCGGCTGGGCTCATGTCCTTGTGGTGCAGCACCACGTGATCCGGCTGGAAGTCCCGAAACGCCTTCGCGAGAGCCTGCGGCAGGCGAGGGACAGCTACTCGTAGGTCTTGGGCGCGGACCGCTTGTCGCGATACCAAGTGACGAATCGGCCGCACTGAGTACTGATGATAGGTCCAGAGAATCAGGCTCTCGGCCGTCGCTCCTGGCTTGAAAAAGTTGTTGATGAGGTGGATTGCCGCCTGCTCCGGAGAGTGGCTGCTGTTCTTGAGCTTTGTGAACTCACGCTCAACCGCCTGCTGATCGAGGCGGATGATGTCGCGCCCCTTTCGGTGCTCGAAGAGTGCCCTGCGCTTGCGGCAGATGAATGCGTCTCGATCATTGGGCTGTCGATACTCTCCCGGGTCGGTCACTTCCCAGTCTGCTGGGGTGTCCGTACAGTTCCAGAGCGCGTCATCGAGAAACGGCATTGGCATCCGGATTGGGTCTAGCTCCCGGACGCGGTCGAACAGCGCACCTTGGCCGAGGCCAAACGCATTCTGCGCGTAGTGTGGCGATTCCTGCTCCGCCTCCACGCCTCCGGCGATGAGGTAGGAGAGGAACCCGAGCAGTTCCCGCATCGTTGCGTGAAAGCCAGTCTGACCGATGCTGCCGAGCAGATGGAGCACCCGCTCTTGCACGGCCGGGTGTCTCAGTCGCTTGGTGTTCTCCGCCATGCTGCTGCTGCTGTCCTTGTCGTCTTCGACCATATCCAGGAGTTTGGTGAGCGCCGCCCTGGCGACTGTAGGCCCGAGGCAGTTCCTGAGGTTCAGGTCGAGCAGGACGATCTTTGAGCGCCCTGGGGCGGTGTCTTCGCCATAGATGAACGGACGAAGGATTCGATCCGCGAGATCTGCGGCCCACGGGAGTCGCTCGCGGTGCTTCTCGCAGATTTCAAGCAGGATACCCTCGTTGATGGCCAGAATGAGTCCACGCCGCTTCTCGAGCGCGCTTCCGATCGCCTCGACAATGTCGGCATCCTCTAACTCGTTCGCGTCGGTCTTGACGGCATCCTGTCGCAGGCCCTTGGGGAATTGGTCACGTACGCGACGAATCAGGTGCGTCTTCCCGTCTCCGGGGTTGCCGGTGACGATCACGACCTTGTTCTCGTTGGCGCCCAGGACGATGGCGTCATCAACCGGCGTTGGGATGTGAATCTGCTCGATCACCCTGTCGGTGTGGTGGTCCGAGCACGACGTGATCGACTTGTAGAGGGTCCTTGCAATCTCTGCCCCACCAGCCATTTGTCACCTCAGGGGAATCACACGCTGGAGCGGTACGCCTTCCAGCTTCAAATCGCTCCGCACACTGTCGGCATTCACACCAGCGACACGCGCCAGCACCTCGTCACTCTGAATCCGCATCGCGAGCCATCGCCGAGTCCACTCTGCGGCGATGTCCTCCATCGGAGGGCGCTTTGACCGGGACGCCTTGTCGAGGAGCAGGTCTTCGCGTGCCTCGGGATAGAGCTCAGCCGCGTAGATAATGCGGCTCTGGCCATGCTGCAGGATCTCATTGGCCTCGAACCCAAGCGCCGAGAGACCCTCGCGGAGTTGCCGCAGAAGCGGGCTGGTACCTTCACCGAACTGGTTGTTGACGTTTCGGAGGCCAGCTTTCCCAATGGCCTTCTCACGGAGTGCCAGCACGGTCTCCTTGGTCATGTGGATGGTACCGAAGCCCTCCGTTGCCCCGATCTCCTGCCAACGGAGCTTCGGCGCGTCGTAGGGGAAGCGCACGCGGTTGTATTGGCTTGAGCCGACTCCGTAGAGGCTCGTCGTCGTCAGCACGCACAGGTCGGTGTCCTTGAAGATGGGTCGCCCGGCCATGCTGGACGCGATCTCGGACGCCCGACCGCCGTACTGGCGCGCATAGGTTTCGCCAATCTCCCGCGCGAACAGCGACATCGCGGCGAGCTTCCCGCCGAGCAACTCGCGATAGACAGGGGTCGCGCCACAGACATTTACGTCAAGCAGGCGTGTTGCGACGCCGTTCTTCTTGATCTCGCGCAGCGCGATTCCAATTGCCTTGCCGGTGTCCTCGTTGGCCCAGACCACTTTGGACTCACCATCGCGATCCGTCTCAAGCCGGACCATCGGTGCGAAGTCGGTTTGCTTGCGGGCAGTTTGGGTCAGGTGAAACTCTGCGAAGAGGATGTCCGCGAGCGCGTCAGCTCTCTTGCGCTTGAAGAGCGGCAGTTCGCTCTGCGTCTTCCAATCTCGCGCCCCGCTGGCCAGCTTCGCCATCGCCCGAGGAGAGACTCGCTCGGCCAACCCTTCATGCTCGGCGCGCAGGTTGTCCCTGCGGAGGTTCGCTTGCTCCTGGGCGATGTGCCGAAGCTTGCCGACTGTCGCAAGCGGGTCACCCTTACTGCGCGCCTCACGGAGGAGGTCATCGGCGCGAATCGCTTCGCGCGAGTCCTTAAGGCAGGCGACGGCGGCCGAGCGGAACTTCGGCCAAAGCGAGGGCTCTTCGATGAGCCGCTTCACGAGGGACGGCACCGTCCAGCCGATCCAAGCGTCACGTGAGCTGAGCTGGAACACGGCGTTCGCCAGTCCCACGATGGCGATCACTGGGTGGTGAGGACGAACCGCGTTGCGGATGAGGAAGTTGATCGTTCGGCCGGGCGTCGAACGGAACTCCAATGACCATGTGTGGCGGAAGTAACGCCAGATTTCGCCGAGGTCCAAGCCCGTCTGCGCGCACCGCTCTCCGCTCTGGGCCAACTGCACGTAGGGCTTAACGACCTTGTCTAGCCCTCCGAGCCGATGTGCTCGGAGTCCGGCAGCGAGCTGCGCGCCGTCGTCCACGAGGTTCTCGATCGAGATAACCGCGCCGCGATGGAGACGCGGCTCATGGAGCCTGGAAAGGAAGGCGCGGACACTCGGATCCGCAAGCTGCTTTGCCCTACCGTCGAGCAGGGACTCTCGAAGTCGTGCCTTCGCCTCTGTTATCGTGGTGTCGACGAGCGACCTAGGCGCCAAGTAGATCACCTCTCTCGCGACGGAGAAGCGCCAGCCGAGCGTTGCGAGATCGGCAAGCACCAAGCAGATCGCGCGTTCATCGAGGCTCCAAGGCCGATCCTCGGCTGCTGCTTTCTCTGCTCGAGCCCGCAGCGCAGCGCTCAGCTCGGCGCTCGGCTTCTTTGCGCGGCAGAGCTGTAGGAGTCGATGCAGCGCCTCGAAAGGGAGGCGCGGCTTGAACGCCCGGATCTTCGGCGTGCTTGACCCCTCAGGGGCGATACGAACGGGGCTACTGGTCATGTCATGAGTCCGAAGCGGAATCGCGCAGAAGCGAACTGCTGCCGCTCGCAGGACGTCTCGCTGGGTGTGAAGGGTGATCGCCCCGATCGCTGACAATGGGTACCTCGGCGTGGACGATCAAGGGGGTGCTGCGACGATTGCTGACATCTTGAGAGCGCCGAATCTCGCCGACGAACTGCTGCTTGCCTCGTCAGGGTCCACTCGCCTCCCAAGCAACGGCAGGACCGTACCTAACCTTCAGGGCCGCACCAAGCGACAGATCTCTTGGACCTGGCCTCTCGCCGCGTGAGGACGCCGTGTGCTGCCCTGGCGGAGAAGAGCTGAGAAGTTCGAACTCGATTTCGCCGCATTCTGGCGACACCGCTGACAACTTCGGGAAGGTCAGCATCCTCGAAGAAAGTTCATCTGGCACCTCGCTCCGCCCCGTCGGCCGAAGCTCATCCGGAACCTCCGACCCCTCGGATGAAGTTCATCCGGCACCTCCGACACCTCGGATGAAGTTCATCCGGCGCCTCCGACCCCTCGGATGAAGTTCATCCGGCACCTCCGACCCCTCGGATGAAGTTCATCCGGGCCTTCAGTCCATGCGGATGAACTTCATCTCGTGCCGCGGACGGGACGATTCGAAACCGCGCCCAGACGTCACGCCCACTTGCGAGTGGCACTTCGCGGGCAATGCCTCTGTCTCGTGAGCGGGAATGAACCCGCTCCACACCCGAAAGAGGCACACCATGTCGTCGATTCAGAACATCAGCACGAAGTTCGAGAGCAGCAGCCGTCAGTCCGCCGAAGTCACCGCCGCGCTCGCGGGGTTCAACACGCCCAACGCCGTCGAGGCGTACGAGCGGCTCCAGGCCATCGAGACGGCCACGGTGAAGGCCGCGACCGCGAAGCAGAACGCCGCCCGCATCGCCGAGGAGACGACCAGCGCGTACGAGACGCTCCGCAAGAACGTGCGGCTGCTCAACGCCGCGTGCGTCAACATCTGCGAGATTCGCGGCCTCGTCTCGGCCGAGTACTTCACCGTCGTCGACCGCGGTGACGACGCCGGCCTCGCCCGCCGCCTCGAGCCCGAGATGCGCCGGGTGAGCGGCTTCGGCCCGCCGCTGGCCGATGGCCTCGCGCACATGCTCCGCGACCTCACCGCCGCCGAGACCGCCGCCGCCCAGGCGAAGGCCTCCCTCACCTCGAGCCAGCGCGACCTCGACGCCGCGCTCCTCAACCTGCAGGGTGCCGTCGCTCAGGGCCGCGCCGTGCTCGCCACCCTCGGTATCAAGCTGAGCCGCAAGGTGAAGAAGAAGTCGGAGCCCGTGAAGCCCGTCGCCACCATCGCGCCCCAGGCGGCGTGAACGGCATGACAGAACTGAGAAGGCCCGGGCTCCACTGAGGTGGGAGACCCGGGCCTTCGTGTTTCATGGCGCTTCGACCCGCTCCACGATGATGCGCGCGATGTCGGCCGTCCGCTCCAGCTCGAGGTGGTGGCCCGCGCCGTCGAAGACGAGCTGCTCACGTCGCAACCATCGTGCCTCAGGCGGCGTAAACGACATGACAGTCCTGAGATGCCGCTCTCGCCAATGGTCGTCGCTCGCCGACTCGGGCGGGCAGTTCGGCTCACCGGCCCCGCGCGCGAGACCGGCGTCTCCGCAGGGTCGACAGCAGGCCGAGCACCAGCCCGCTCAGCTCGGCGCCACCGCCGTTCCCGCTGCAGCCACACCCGCTCGGAACGCTGCTTCCCCCACCCGTGCCGCCCTGGCCCCCGGCGGTCGCACTGCCACCGGCGGTCGCCGAGCCCCCTCCACCGCCCGTCCCGCTGCCGCCGCCTGTCGCCGAGCCCCCGCCAGCGCCACCTCCACCGCCCGTCCCGCTGCCGCCGCCGCCTGTCGCCGAGCCTCCGCCAGCGCCACCTCCGCCGGTCGCCGCCCCTCCGCCGGTTCCACCTCCACCCGTCCCGCTCCCGCCCGTTGCCGAGCCGCCCGCACCTCCACCTCCACCCGCCCCGCTCCCGCCCGTTGCCGAGCCTCCACCGCTTCCACCTCCACCCGTCCCGCTGCCGCCCGTCGCCGAGCCTCCGCCGGCACCTCCACCCGTCCCGCTGCCGCCGTCGGTTGCCATTCCACCGCCTGCCCCACCGGCGTCGACCACCTCGCAGGTGCCAGGCGTGGCGTCGGTCGAGGTGCACGCTTTCCCCATCGGGCACCCGTTGCCACCGGTGCCGCGGCAGCCGGCGGCGCACTGCATCGTTGCAACGCAGAGCTGCCCGCTCGAAGGCCCGCCGCAGTCGGCATCGGCGGCGCAACCACAACGGCCGGTGCCGACGAGGCACACCGGCTTCGTCGCCGAGCACAGCCCCGTCGCAGAGACTGAGCACTCGGTGCACGCTCCCGCGAGCGGGCTGGGAGCCAGCTGACACGCCGGAGCCGCCGGGTTCACGCAGCTCGGAGGCCCGTTCGCGAGGCACGCCGCGCAGGTGTTGGTCGTGAGCTCGCAGCGCGGCTGACGCCCCATGCAGTGGCTGTTGGCGATGCAGCCGACGCACCTTCGCGGGCTCCCCGTGGCCAGACAGTGGGGCGTGGCTCCCGAACATTCGCTGTCGACCGTGCACTGCTGCACCACCACCCGCGTGGGGTTGCGGCCGGGCGCGACCAGGTCGGCGTCTGAGAGGGTGTCGCCCGGCGCCGCGCCAAGCAGGCCAGCCGCGTTCAGGGTTGCCTGGTTGTCGAGGGTGCCGCCAAAGCCTGCGTCGACCGTGACGCGAAACACGACGGTGGTGCTCGCAGAGATCCCAAGCTGCCCGCCCGTCGCACTGTCCGCGCCGAACCCCAGACGCACCGTCAGGCTGCGCGTCGAGGCGAGGTACTCGCCCTGGTCATCAGCTGGGGCGTCGGTCTTCGCGCCCGAGTTCGCCCCCGCCGAGATTCGCAGCGTCCCGGGCACGTACGTCATGCCGGCGGGCAGCACGTCGGTGAGCACGACGCCGACAGCCGTGTCGCTCCCCTCGTTCGTCGCTTGCACGCTGTACTCGAGCACGTCGCCCGGCTGCACCTCGCCGCCGTTGAGGTCCACCACCGTCTTGCGCAGGCTGCCGAACATCGGGCGAGTGGTGCTGATCGACGTCACCATCGCGCCGAGGTGGAAGACGTCGCCCACCGTGGAGGCCTGAAGCGGGGCAAAGGTCTGGCCGGCACTGAGCCTCGCAGTGACGTCGACCACGTCGAGGTCGATGCCGCCGTAGCTCTGCGCCGTGCCGGTGAGCTGGGGCAGGTCGCCGGCCACCGAGACGGCGCTGCCCAGCCTCGAGCGGGTTCCGTTGAAGAAGTCGTCTGCCGGGTTCTGGGCATTGGTGAGCGGAGCGCCGCCATTGAAGAACACCGAGTCGCCGATCACGCCGTTGTCGCCCTCCCAGGCCACGACGCCGAGCCGGCCGGAGAACCCCGAGTTCGGCACCACGAACCCAGAGACCTGCGCGCTGGCCGAGCTGCTGGGCGTGACGGTGTCGAAGCCGTCGTACAGGGCGAGGTTGCGCACCGGGTCACTGGCGAGCGCGTACAGCACGACCATCGCCCAGCCCGCGAAGGCGTTGTCGTCGCTGACGTGATCGAGCTCGGGCATCGTCACCCCACTGACGCGATAGGGCCCCGACCCGTGCTGCCTCACCAACGCGGTCACGTCGGCGACCTGCTGGGAGCCCAGACTGGGCGTCGTGAAGGTGCTCGTCGCTGTGACCGAGGCGGTGAACGTGCCGACGCGATCGAGGGTCACTGTCGTGCCGGGCGTGGTCACCGCCCCGGCCGCCCAGTACAGAAAAGCGTGCGTGACCGTCGCGCCCGAGGGCAGCGCGAGCACGGCCGTGGTGCGTGCGGTGGCCGCGGTCACCGTCGCGTCGGCCAGCGCCTCTCCGTCAGCCGGCGCGTCGGCACGCCAGTGCAGATCAGGCGCCGAGTCGTTGATGCTCGCAGCCTGACCCGAGCAGGCCCCCACCCCGACGGTGCCGACCAGCGGGGCGGGCGTGCCCGCTGCGCACTCGTACCCGAAGGTGTTGCCGATGAGCAGGAAGTCGCCCCGCTGGTCGACTTGCACCCTGAGCGTCGGTGCGGCGTGGGCGATCGTGGCTCCGAAGATCGAGAGCAAGAGGAGACGTGATGATTGCCAGCGCATCGGTCGACCGTAGCATCTGGAGGGTGATGGCGGCTGCGTCTGCAGCGGGCTTCTCGGACTGGGCGCACCTGAGCCGGACGTTTCGCAGAATGTTTGGAGTTGCGGCGGCTGAGCTCTGGCTCGACCGGTAGCGGATGGGGCTCATGCGAAGAGCTGCCAATGCGGTCGGGCGCAATCGATGTCTGCCTTCACGCGCTCCGTCTCGGGAACTCCAATCAGTTCCACGGACTCGATGGGTCTGCATCGAGCGGAGCGATCAACTCCAAACACTCCAGGATCGTCCTTCGCTGCCTGTAGATTCGAACCAGCCGAGGGTTGTCATCCCTCAAGCCCAGCTGGCGGAGTTTGGCCTCCTCTTCGTTCAGCGCGGTGTAGTTGCAGATGGCGGTCTTCATCTCTGTCCTGGTCATGGTTGTTGCCTCCTGGGTCCATGAACAGCGTGAGGCAGGTTCGTGGCGTGTGCACAGCGATTTGTTCGCCGGCCTCGTCCTGAAGGGGCGCGCGTCTGCGCATCCGCATCGACGACGCCGATCAGGTGAAGACAGGCCGATGATGCCGGGTGCTATCGAGGTCGGCCTTCACGCGCTCCCAGGTCTCGAGGTCCTCTCGGGTCGGCTGGCTGAGCTGCCGCAGGCTGGCCTGGTTCGCCGGGTTCCATGCTGCGAAGGACTCCACTGACGCAGCGCCCGGCGCCGACTCGACGTACCAGGGCAGCCGCAAGGCATCGTCTTCTCTGGCCAGCTTCGAAGCGAACTCTGCTGCAGCCGCATCGGCGCGACGCGCGAGCGCCTCCACCCGGCCTGGAACGGGGCTGCCACGTCGAAGCCCCTCGAACACCGCCGTCACCAGCGCGGCAGCGCGTAGCAGTGACAGGTGCTGCTCCTGTGGGCTGGCGTCGAGTTCGGCCAACGCCTTCTGCAGCTCGGCCACCTCGACGCGCCCAAGCGCCTGCAACCCGAGCTGCGCAAGGACCAGGATCGTCGCGGTCGCGCGCACAGCCGCCTTCGCGTTCGCAGGAGCCAGGGCTGACAACCGCTTCAGGTCGTTCTCCAGACCCGCCTGCACGAGCGCGCTCAGCTCGCTCGCCCGCGGAGCCAGCTTCAGCATCGCCGGAGAAAGCGCCCGCGCCGCTTCGAGATAGGCATCGCCAGCGGCTTCGATCGCGCCATCGGTGAGCAGCGGCATCTCGAGCAGGGCGGTCGCCATGTCGGCGATGCGCTTCGGCGTCCACGCCACCTGCGCGCGAGCCTCGGCGGGCAGTCGCGAAACGAGCTCGGAGAGCGTCGCGGGAGAAGCCAGAACGAGCTGTGTGGCAGTCATCGAACCTCCGAGCCGTGGACTCTAGCGTCGAAAGGACAACGGCCGGAAACCCCTGAGGATTTCCAGCCGTTGTTGAGAGTTGCGGGGGCAGGATTTGAACCTGCGACCTTCGGGTTATGAGCCCGACGAGCTACCTGGCTGCTCCACCCCGCGAGATGTGCGGGCTCACTACGTGAGTTCCGCCCGCGCCGTCAAGGAAGGAAATCATGGCCGATTCCTGACGCCGACGTACCCTGCCCTCATGACCGGGAGCCCCCGAGCCATCGGCATCGCCGGACTCCTCGGAGTCCTCCTCAACGTCATCGCCGTCGTGGCGCTGCAGCCGTTCGTCTCGCCCTACTCGCCCGCCGACATTCCCGGCTGGCTGGCCAGCTGCGCGCAGTACCCCATTCGCACCGCCGTCTCGTCGTTCGCCTTCACCTTCGGCCTGGTCGCGCTCGCGGCCTTCGCGGCCGGGTTCGCCGCCCGCCTGCGCACGGGAGCGGCCATCGTCGCCGGCGTCTTCATCGGCCTCGGCGCGCTCCTCGACGCCGCCGGCACGCCCGCGCCCCTCGTCGCCCTCGCCACCGACCCCGCCATCGGCCAGGCCTTCCTGCGCTTCACCCTGCTCCTCGACGCCACCTTCAACGGCTGTCTCGGCCTCGGCCTGCTCGCCGCCTTCGTCGCGCAGCCCGGCAAGCTCCGCTGGCTCGCCCTCGCCGGTGGCCTGCTCAGCCTGCCCGTCGCCTTCCAGTGGGCCTCCGCTGACGCCGCGAAATTGCTGGCGATTGCCGGCCCCGTCTGGCTCGCGTGGATCGCCGCAACTTCCTTCGGGATGCTCCGTACGGAGCAGTGATGACCCCGGAGCCCATCCTCCGCCGCCTCGCCCGCCGCGCCCTCACCGTTCCCGCGGTGTGCTTCGGCTTCGTGCTCGCGCTGGCCCTCTTCCCGCTCCTCGCGCTGGTCGCCCTCGCCGTCGACCTCGTCCGCGGCACCGCCCGCTCCCTCGCCACCACCCGCCTCATCACCTTCTTCCTCGCGTACCTCTTCACCGAGGCGTTCGGGCTGGTGCAGCTCTTCGCCCTCTGGGTGCGCTGTCTGGGCAACGCCGAGCGCCTCGAGCGCCACACCTGGCCCGTGCAGCGCCGCTACGTCGCGATGCACTTCTTCTTCGTGCGCGCCATCTACCGCCTCGACTTCCAGGTCGAGAGTGACGCGCTCGTCGGCAAGGGCCCGCTGCTCGTGCTCATTCGCCACTCGAGCATCGTCGACACCATCATTCCCGGCGTCTTCCTCGCCAACCGCCACCTGCTCGAGCTGCGCTACGTGCTCAAGAAGGAGCTCCTCGTCGACCCCTGCCTCGACGTCGCCGGCCACTGGCTGCCCAACCACTTCGTCTCGCGCGACGGCTCCGATTCGTCGAAAGAGATCGACGCCGTGCGCGCGCTCAAGGCCAACCTGCGCGAGAACCAGGGCGTGCTGCTCTACCCAGAGGGCACCCGCTTCACCCCCGCCAAACGCGCCCGCTCCCTCGAACGGTTGAAGGGCGATCCGGTCGCGTTCGAACGTGCGTCGAGGTTGCAGCGACTGCTCCTGCCCCGCCCGGGTGGAACGCTCGCGCTCCTCGACGCCGCCCCCGCCTGCGACGTGCTCTTCGTCGGCCACACCGGCCTCGAAGGCTTCTCCACCTTCAAAGACATCTGGAGCGGTGGCCTCGTCGGCCGAACCATTCACCTGCGCTTCTGGCGTGAGAGCGCGGCTTCGATTCCCAGAACCGACGACGCCCGCCTCGAGTGGCTCCAGCACTGCTGGGAGCGCATGGACTCGTGGCTCACCAAGACCGAGCCCGTCGTCGTCGAAGAGCGCTTCCGGGCGACGGGATGAACGCCTTCCTGCTGAGTACAGGCGTCATCGCCGGCTGCATGGTGCTGTTGTGGCTGCTCTCCCTGCGCCTGCGCGACTCGAGCATCGTCGATCTCTTCTGGGGCTTCGGCTTCGTCGTCATCGGCTGGGTGACGTTCGCGGTTCACGGAGCGTCGCTTCGCGGTTGGCTCGTGAGCGCCCTCGTCTCCCTCTGGGGAATGCGCCTCGCCATCTACCTGACCTGGCGAAACCACGGCCGCGGTGAGGACCCGCGCTACACCGCCATGCGCAACCGGCATGGAGCCGCGTGGTCCTTTCGCTCCCTGTTCATCGTCTTCGGCCTGCAGGGCGCGTTGATGCTGTTCATTTCCCTGCCGGTGCAGTTCGCGATTGGCGCCGGTGGTACAGAATTGAACCCGCTCGACGTGGTGGGAACGGTGCTCGTCCTCACCGGCGTCGGCTTCGAGTCCATCGGAGACCTGCAGCTCGCCCGCTTCAAAGCCAATACAGCCAACAAGGGCCGCGTGATGAACGTCGGCCTCTGGCGCTACACGAGACACCCGAACTACTTCGGTGACGCGGTCGTGTGGTGGGGCTTCGCCTGCTTCGGGCTCTCGGTCGGAGCCTGGTGGACCATCGCCTCCGCGGCCCTCATGACCTTCCTGCTCGTGCGCGTCTCGGGCGTCGCGATGCTCGAGTCAGCCATGAAGCACCGCCCGGGCTACGCCGAGTACGTCGCCTCGACGAGCCCGTTCATTCCCCTGCCGCCGCGGACCGCTCAGCTGAAGTAGTCGCGCTTCACGCGGTCGAGCTGCGCGGTCGACACGCCGTACTGGCTCATCGCCACCTGACGAATCTGCGCCTCGGTCGCTCCAGGGTTCGAGGCGATGTACGCGCGCACGCCATCGGCCACCTGCGCATCGGTGTACGTGGGCGCGGCTGGCGTCGTGACCGGCGTGGTCACCGGCTGGGTCACCGGCTGGGTGACGGGCTGCGTGACCGGAGCAGGCGTCGACGGGAAGTAGTCGCGCTTCACGCGATCGAGCTGCGCGCTCGTCACGCCGTACTGGCTCGTCGCGACCTGCCGAATCTGCGCCTCGGTCGCGTTCGGGTTCGCCGCGATGTACGCGCGCACGCCGTCGGCCACTTCGCTGTCCGTGTACGTGCGCGGCGCCGGGGTCGTGGTGACCGGAGCTGGCGTCGCGGGGAAGTAGTCGCGCTTCACGCGATCGAGCTGCGCGCTCGTCACGCCGTACTGGCTCGTGGCGACCTGCCGAATCTGCGCCTCGGTCGCGTTCGGGTTCGTCGCGATGTACGCGCGAATGCCGTCGGCCACTTCACGATCGGTGAACGTGCGCGGCGTCTGCGGCGTCGTCACGGGAGCCGTCGTCGGGAAGAAGTCGCGCTTCACGCGATCGAGCTGCGCGCTGGTCACGCCGTACTGGCTCGTCGCGACCTGCCGAATCTGCGCCTCGGTCGCGTTCGGGTTCGCCGCGATGTACGCCCGCACGCCGTCGGCCACTTCGCGGTCCGTGTACGTGCGCTGAGTCGTCGGCGTCGTCACCGGCGCCGCGTCGGGGAAGAAGTCGCGCTTCACGCGATCGAGCTGCGAGCTCGACACGCCGTACTGGCTCGTCGCCACCTGGCGAATCTGCGCTTCCGTCGCGTTCGGGTTCGCCTGCAGGTACGCCTTCACGCCGTCGGCGATCTCGCGATCCGTGAAGCGCTCCGCCACCGAGGCCGTCAGCTCGCCCGGCGTCATCGTCGCGAACTTCGCCTTCAGCTTCGTGAACTCGCTCTCGTTCACCGCCATGTTCGGCGACAGGTACATCCACTTCTGCTGCTCGTTCCTCGAGGGCGGCCGGCCCAGCAGGCGCTGATATTCCCCGCTGATGAACTGCTTCTGCTCACGGCCCAGCTCGTAGAAGCGCGGGTTGTAGATCGCGCCCGTGATGAACATGTTGTGGACGTAGCCAGACTGGTAGCCCGAGTTGAACGCGGGGGGCGCCTGGCCAGTGAGCTCCTGCTGAAACGCACGGAACTTGTCGAGCGCCGCCAGCTTGCCCGCGATGGGAGTGCTGTCAGCCGCCATGCGCTGCTTCCACGCGGCCGTCGTCGGCGCGTCCCACTCGCTCGTCCAGATCGGCAACCGATCGATGTCCTGCGCCGGCCCCGTGGTGGGCGCCGTCACCGGATCGTTCCCACCGATGTGAATCACCAGCCCGCTGATGCCCATCGTCGAGGGCTGCTCGCTCTCGAGCTGCTCGCGGATCTTGTTCTTGTAGAACGACACCGCGTTCGGGTGCATCGACTGCCAGATCGGCAGGCGATCGATGTCGGCGGCGCTGCGAATGTTGGCTCCACCATCGGCGCTGCGCAGGTCTGCGGGAATCTCACCGCGCGCGGTGGCGGTCGTCGGAGTGGTGCCCGTCGTCGACGTCGTTCCAGCCGGCCCAGTCGTTCCAGTCGTCCCACTGCCCGGCCAGCTCGGCCAGGTCTCGGGGGTGGAGCCCGTCGACGGCGTGGTGCCAGTCGTTCCACTGCTTGGCCAGCTCGGCCAGGTCTCGGGAGTGGAGCCCGTCGACGGCGTGGTGCCGGTGGGGCGCGTGGAATCAGGACGACCGTGGGGGCGAATCACGGAGTCGGTCGACGTGCTCGTGTCGCCTGGCTCGACGACGTACTGCCGCCCATCACCAGTGACCTGCTCACCGATCTCAGGCTGCTCCTCACCGGCCATCGACCCCAGCAGCTTCTCGAGCACCGCCGCGAGGATGAGCTCGAGCAGGTTGCCCTGGATCTTCTGACCACCCACGTCGATCGTGAAGTTGAAGTTGGCATCGATCGAGCTCGTGGTCGTCGTCGGCCGGTTCGTCTCAGGCGACGTGCGCTCGAACCCGTCGGTGCGCTGCGGGTTGCGGCCGTGGCGCGTTGGGCTCGTCGTCTCGCACTCGGTGTGGCGACGATCTGCGTGGCCGGTTCGAAGCTGGGAGTTGGAACGAATCGACGTCATGACGCCACCTCGGGGGAAGAAGAGACCAACCGCAGCAACCGCGAAGAACCGGGGACCTTCAGAGAGCCGAAGAAGCAGTCGCCACCGCGCGTGACACCGCGATAGCTGCCGTCAGCGCGCAGCCAGCCGATCACGGTCTGGCCTTCGTGAATCGCGCCTTCGAACGCGTGGTACGTCGCGCCGCCGACGGTGATGGATCCCGAGCCGCCCGCCCCGCCCAGCCACACCGCGCCCGGCGTCTGGTGCATGTTGCCTTTGCACGCGCGGCCCCGAAGCGTCACGGCGTACTGGCCACGCGCGTCGACCGTGCCGATGCGCTGGCGCTCGAAGAAGACGACTCCGCCGACGACCTCGAGCGTGTCGAGGTGCAACCGGAGCTTCCCGGAGGGGCCCTTCGCCTTCGCCCGCGCCTCCAGCAGCGCCGCGACCGTGCCGCCATGCTGCCGACCGGCCTGATCGACCAGCTGCCACGTGGTCTTCGTCAACGTGCCGACCTTCTTGCCGTTGCGAAGAATGTTCGACTGCTTGAGCGAGTAGCCATCGAGCGCGTGCATGTCTGGGAGATGCACCGAATGTCAGAAACGTGCGCATTTCCCCCACGCAACTCCCGCGAAGCGCACTCGATGCGCTGCGGCTCGCGCCATCCATGGGCAAGGACTGGCGTGGCGGGTGCAACGTGAAGGGCCGGAGGGTCCCATGACTTTGCTCATCGCCCTGCTGCTCGCCGCTCCCCCGCCTCAACAACTCAAACCTTCGATGCAGGCCGCGATGACGAGCGTCGTCACGCTGCAGCCGCTCATCGTCAGCGCGAGCGCGTTTCGCGACCCCGCCAACGCCGAGAAGATTCGCACCAGCCTCGACACGCTCGCGCCGCTCGATCACTTCTTCGGATCAGGCGTCTCCAGCCCCATCGCCTCGCTGTTCACCACCGAGATCTCGCGCGCGAAGAGCGAGTTCGCCCAACGTGACACCGAGAGCGCGAGGGCGCGGCTGCGCTCCATCTCGTCGCTGTGCTTCGCCTGTCACCTGCGACAACCGGACGCGAAGGACATCGCGCCAGCCACTGGTGCCGAGGGCCTCACGCCCATGGAGCGCGCGTCGTTCTACGCCACCACGCGCCAGTTCGATCGTGCGCTCGCCGAGTGGAAGCGCCTCTTCTCCATCGAGCCGAAGAACGACGTCGAGGCCTTCGAGCAGACGCAGGCCCTGCGCACGGCGCTCTCGGTGCTCGTGCAGGGAAAGGACGACCCCGACGCCGTCATCGCGGTGCTCGAGCAGAACCGCACCCGCGCGGCCCTGCCCGGCTTCGTCACCCGCCAGATGGAGCGCTGGCTCGTCGAAGCGAAGGCCTGGCAGGCCGAGAAGTTCGTCGCGACGAAGGTGGCACCCTCGAGGCTGGTGGCACGCGCGAAGGCCCTCATCGAGATGACCGGCATCGCGAAGCAGATCACCGCCGATGACGCGCGGCTGATCAGCCACCTGCGCGCCTCCGGCTACCTGCTCGAAGCGCTCCGCCGCGAGCCGAACGCCACCTTCCGCCCTGAAGCGCTGTACCTGCTCGGCGTCGTCAGCGCGGCCACCACCGACCCTGCGCTGTGGCGGCTCGAGTGGCTGACGCTGGAGTCGTGCATTCGCGAGAACCCGAAGACCGAGCTCGCCCGCCAGTGCGCCGACCGGCTCACCGAGCGCACGTACTTCGCCTACACCGGCCGCGCGGGCCTCGAGCTGCCGGTGAACCTGGGCCCCGAGCTGGGAGAGCTCAACGCCCTGTCACGGTGATGGAGCCCAGCATCAGAATGAAATGGAAGCGCTGACGCTGCCCGGGCCGATCCCCACGGCCACGGGCGTCGAGTCGGCGCCGAGCGTGAAGAACACCACCGCGCTCGCTGCCAGCACGCCTGCCGAGATGAACAGCGCATTGGCGAGCGTCGCCATCAGCCGCGCCTGCGCATCGAGCCGGCTCGCCTCGACCTGCGTCAGGCCGATCACCACGTTCTGATCATCGCGCGCGGCGGTGCTGATGCGCGTTCGCGCGCCCGACGAGACCAGCGCTGCAGCCACGCCACCACCGGCAGTCACGCCTGCACCGATCGCCGTCACCCAGCCCACCGTGCGTGCCCACCGCAGCGACGGCGTGGTCGACACGGCTGGCGGCGCCTTCACGATCGGCGGCGGAGGCGGCGGCGCTTCGGGCTTCGTCGCTTCTCCCTGGACATCGCCCAGCACGCCACGATCGCCGAACAGCTCCACGCGCCACTTCGTGCCCTGGGGATTCACTGCGACCGAGGCTTTCAGGTTCTCGAGGCGCAGCGGCTCCTGCTCGGGCGCTCCACCCGCGGGCGTCAACGTGATGCGCGCCGACTTCACCCGCAGCAGCTCGTTGTCGGTGACGACGATGTCGAGCGACACCAGCCGCCCCTCGGCGACGAACGGCGTCACCTTCGCAGCCACCGGGGTCGTCTGCGCCAGCCAGCTCTTCGCCTCGAAGAACGGCGTGCGCATGCGCGGCGGCAGATCTTTCGAGAGCTCGAAGCCAGGCTCGAGTGACAGCAGATATTGAAACGACTCCTTCGCCTTCGCCGGCTTGTCGAGCGCAGCCCACGAGATGCCCGCCACCTGGAACAAGCCCACCAGCGTCTGGTGATCGATGTCGGGCTGCTGCAGCCCCGCCTCCGCCGACCGCGCGGCCTTGTCGTAGTGCAGCTCGTCCATGTGACGGCGCGCTTCAGTCAGCCGTTGCGGCGCCGTGAGTGGAGCAGCGCTCACCAGGACGAGAAGAATGTGCAGGCCCATGTCGCGTGTGACCCCGATTGACTTCGAAGAAGCCTGAAGGACACTGGGAACCGTGCCGGCTCAGAGCCCGTGGCTGCCGAAGAGAATGGTAGGTCGCTACGAGCTCCTGACGCCACTCGCATCTGGAGGCATGGCCGAGATCTGGCTCGCCCGGCAGCCGGCGCTCCGTGGCTTCGAGAAGCTCGTCGTGATCAAGCGCATGATGGGCGCGCTCGAAGAAGACCCCGACCACGTCGAGATGTTCCTCGCCGAAGCGCGCCTCGCGGCCGGGCTCACGCACCCGCACATCGTGCAGATCTACGAGCTGGGCGAATCAGAGGGCTCGTTCTTCATCGTGATGGAGTTCGTCGACGGCGAGACGTTGTCGACGGTCGCGCGCGAGGCCCGCAAGCACGGCTACGCCCTCAGCGACGCCATCTCGTGCCGGTTGATCGCCTGGGCGGCCGAGGGCCTGCACCACGCCCACACCCGCGTCGACGACCACGGCAACCTGCAGTGCATCGTGCACCGGGACGTCAGCCCGCAGAACCTGCTCGTCACGATGGACGGGTCGATCAAGGTCGTCGACTTCGGCATCGCGAAGATCGCCTCGCAGGCCACGTCGAGCGGCAAGCTCAAGGGCAAGCTCGCGTACATGGCGCCAGAGCAGGCGCGCGCCGAGCCGGTCGACGCGCGCTCCGACGTCTTTGCGCTCGGCGTCTGTCTCTTCGAGCTGCTCGCGCGTGGCCGCCTCTTCCCCTCCATGGAGGAGCTCGAGCTGCTCAAGAAGCTGGTGGTGATCGAGACCTTCCCGCGCCTGTCCGAGCGTCGCCCCGACGCGCCCCCCGAGCTCGACGCCATCGTCGCCAAAGCCATGGCCTCGAAGCCCGAGCATCGGTTCCAGAGCGCGCGCGAGTTTCAGCTCGCCCTCGAAGACTGGCTCGTCTCGGGCAGCTCGCGCACCTCGGCCGCTGACGTCTCGGAGTTCATGCGAGCGCTGTTCGCCGAGCGCATCGCCGCCCGCAAACAGCTCATCGATCAGGCCCGCAAAGGCGAGCTCCCTGCCGGGCAGCTGGCGTTCGAGGGCGCGGCCACGCCGTCGTCTCCCAGCGGGGCCCCGAAGGTCACCAACTCCTTCGAGCGGAAGATTCGCGCCGACTTCGCCGAGCAGGGTGCGAGGCAGCCCGAGCCCGAGCCCGAGATTCCGATTCAGACGGCGACGAACGTCATGCCGCTGAGCCCGCCCTCGCGCTCCCGGCTTCCGCTCGTGCTGGGGGCGGTGCTGGTGCTGATCGTGCTGATCGCTGGCGGCTACGCGCTGAGCCCGGCCCGAACCACCGTCGAGCAGGCGCCGATCGATGCTGGCGTCGTCCTCGTGCCTGTCACCGGGACGCTCCTCGTCGAGGTGACGCCACCAACCGCCAAGCGCACGCTCGATGGCGTCGAGCTTCAACCCGGGCCCATCACCACCAGCCCGGGCAAACACGAGCTGGCGCTCTCGGCGCCGGGTTTCGTGCCGCTCAAACGCACGGTGGAGATCGTCGCTGGTGAACGGAGCACGCTGGTGCTCGAGCTCGACGAGGAGGCGCCCATCGCCGTCGACGCCGGCGCCAGGGTCGTGAAGGCCGGCCCACGCAAAGGCACCCTTCGCCTCGACACCACGCCCTGGTCCACCGTCTTCCTCGGAGAGCGCAAGCTGGGCGATACGCCGCTGCTGGGAACGACGCTGCCCTCAGGCCGCCACCTGTTGCGCCTGGTCAACGCCGAGGCGGGTATCGATCAGACCGTCGAGGTCGAAATCCTCCCCAACGAAGAGACCGTGAAAAAGCTACGATTGCGGTAGTGAATTCCTTCGTGCGCTTCGTTGGCCTCGTCGCCGTCTTCGTCCTCTCCGGGTGTACCTGCGACACCGACTTTGGCCGCCTCACCTATGCGTGCAGCAGCAGCGCCGACTGCACCGCTGGCTTCTCGTGCGTCAGCGGCGTGTGCCGTACGGGCAATGCAGGCGGAGGCGATTCACCAACCGACGCAGGCGAGACGGCGGGCGGCAGCGCGGGCGGTGGTTCGGCCGGAGGCGACAGCGCAGGTGGAGCAGCCGGTGGAGGGAGTGCGACGGGCTGCGGTCCCCTCTCGTGTGGTGGCTGCTGCAGCGGCACCTTCTGCGCGCCGGGCGTGTTGAGCGACGCGTGCGGCAGCGGCGGGCTCGCGTGTCAGACGTGCGGCCAGGGCCTCTGCTCGAGCGGCGCCTGCGCGGGCTGCGATGCTCAGAACTGTCCCGGCGGCTGCTGCTTCAACGGGGTCTGCCAGGCGCCAGCAACCTCACAGTGCGGCATGGGCGGAGCCGTCTGCGTCGATTGCCAGACGGCCACGACCGACAGCTGCGTCTCGGGTGCGTGTGGCTGCGGCACCGGACCGGCGTGTGAAGCGGGCCAGCGCTGCGTGAGCGGGCTCTGCGTCTGTGACGCCACCTCGTGCGCGAGCGGCTGCTGCAACGGCCGCAACTGCGTGTCGCCCACCTTCGGGCAGTGTGGAACGGGCGGTGCTGCCTGCGCGGCGTGCGATCCCGTTCACTCCGACACCTGCGGCACCTCGGGCTGTGCGTGCGGAAGAAACGGCGTGTGCTCGGAAGGCCAGGAGTGCGTCGCGGGGCTGTGCGTGTGCACCGCCGCGAGCTGTCCCAACGGCTGCTGTGACGCGAATGGTGTCTGCCAGGCCGGCAGCGCGGCGACCGCGTGCGGAACCGGTGGCGTGGCGTGCCAGACGTGCCCGTCGACCTGCACTGCGGCGAAGACGTGCTCTGGCTGCGACGCGACGAACTGCCCGACGGGCTGCTGTCTCGCGGGCACGTGCCGGCAGAACGCGACGACGACGTGCGGCACTGCGGGGGCGACCTGCGCCGCGTGTGGAGCCCCGGCTTCCGACAACTGCCGCAACGGCGCCTGCGCGTGTGGAGCTGGCGCAGCGTGCGGCTCGGGGCAGCGGTGCGTGGGTGGCGCGTGTGTCTGCGACGCGACGAGCTGTCCGAGCGGGTGCTGCGCGGGCAATGTCTGCACCCCGACGAGCGCGACGGCCTGCGGCGCTGCAGGAGCGGCGTGCTCCAGCTGTGGACTCGCTGGCGATCGCTGCACCTCGGGCGCCTGTCGCTGCGGCACGGGCGCGGCATGTGGTGCGGGGTTGCGCTGCGTCGGTGGTGCGTGCGTGTGCAACGCCGCCAGCTGTCCGACGGGCTGCTGCAGCGCGGGCGCGTGCATCGTCGGCACCGCGCAGACGGCGGCGGCGTGTGGAACGGGCGGCGCGGCCTGCTCGGCCTGCACCGGAACCACGAATGCCTGCACGGGTGGCGCGTGCCGGTGTGGCGCGGGTGCGGCGTGTGGCGCGGGGCAGGTCTGCGCGAACGGCACCTGCGTCTGCACCCCTTCGAGCTGCTCCACGGGCTGCTGCTCAGGAAACACCTGCGTCTCGGCGGCTTCACAATCGGCCACGGCGTGTGGAGCGGCCGGCATGAGCTGCGCGGCGTGCGACTCCCGATCCGACCGCTGCACCACGGGCGCGTGCGCGTGCGGCACCGGTCCCGCCTGTCTCGCGGGCCAGCGCTGCGTGGGCGGCTCCTGCGTGTGTGACGCCACCAGCTGCCCCACCGGCTGCTGCGATGCCATGGGCCGCTGTCAGGCCGGCACGACGGCGGCGCAGTGCGGAACGGGCGGCGCGGCCTGCTCGACCTGCGCGTCGACCTGCACCAGCCAGACGTGCGACGGCTGCTCAGCTGCGACCTGCGCGGGCGGCTGCTGCAGCGGAGGCACCTGCGCGACGCCCTCGCTCACCCAGTGCGGAGTCAACGGCGCGGCGTGCGTGTCCTGCGACACGAACCGTTCAGATGCGTGCACGCAGTTTGGTTGCCGGTGCGGCGCGACCGCGATGTGCGCGCCGGGTCAACGTTGCGCCAGCGGCGCCTGCGTCTGCAACGCGGCGAGCTGCCCGAGCGGCTGCTGCAACGGAACCACCTGCGTCTCGCCGCCCACGACCGCCTCGTGCGGAACGACGGGCGCTTCCTGCACCGCCTGTGACACCAACAAGGCCGACAACTGCAGCGGTGGCAGCTGCAAGTGTGGCGCTTCGGCGGCCTGCGGGAGCGGCCTCAAGTGTCAGGCCGGCACCTGCGTCTGCGACACGGCCACCTGCGCCGGCTGCTGCAGCGGCAACACCTGCGTGACGATGCCGACGATGGCGGCGTGTGGAGCGCCGGGTACGACGTGCTCCGCCTGCAGCCCGACCCAGGCCAACCTCTGCGCCGGCGGCTCCTGCCGCTGCGGAACCGGCCCCGCCTGCACTGGAATCTCGACCTGCATCGGCACCAGCTGTTCGTGCACGCCGACCGGCGCGACCGAGACGACCTGCAGCGACGGCGTCGACAACGACTGCGACGGCACCACCGACTGTGCCGACACCGACTGTCTGCACAAGGCCTGCAACGGCAGCGGCACCGCGTGTTGCTCGACGGCCCCCAACGCGACGGCCTGCAAGAACCTGTCGAACGACCCCACGAACTGCGGCGTCTGTGGGGTCACGTGCTCGAGTGGCTCCTGTACCGCCGTGAGCGGTGGCGGCTTCACCTCGGGCTCCTGCACCTGCACCGTCGCCGCTGACTGCCCTCGGCCGGGGAACGTCACGCGGCAGACCTGCTCGGCGCTGCGCTGCACGTGCGGAGATGATGACGATCGCTGCGGTGGCGTCACCACGGGCTCGTCCTGTTACCCCAACACGACCCCGAACTTCTGCCGCTACTGAGCTACTCGAACGAGATCTTCACCTTGAGCACTTCACCGGGCTCGACGTGCACGACCTTCGTCTGCGTCTTGCCCAGCTCGGCGTTGGTGAAGGTGCACTTGTAGTCGCCCGCCGGCATCGCCTTGTCACCGAAGGGCGTGTCACCGAACTTGTACGGCGGGCACTCGACGGTGGCGTAGGGGTTCACGATGAAGCGCACGGTGCCCGAGCCGACCGCCCGCACCTCGGGCTCCTTCTTCGGAACGACGGCAGCAACCACAGGGTCCTTCTTCGGTGGCGTGTTCTTGCCGACGACCTTCTCGACGGCCTTCAGGGTGAATGGTCGCGTGACCTCGGGTTGATCCGCCGGCACGTCGAGCCGCTCCGACAGGCCCTGGTAGCCGTCGAGCTCGATGGTCAAGGAAGGGTTGGAGCCTGGCGCCAGCTTCACGGTCAGCGGTGTCACGCCTCGCTTCGTGCCATCGAGCGTCACGGTGGCTCCGGCAGGCTCGGTCGTGAGCGTCACCGCCACGTCCTGCTTCTTCACGGCCACTGCGACGGTGGGCTCTGACGCCTTGTCGAGCGCAAACGGAATGGTGCGGTCGCCGGTCGAGGGGACGACCACGCGCGTCGTCAACGACTGGAAGCCGCTCTTCGTCAGCTCGAGCGGGTACTCGCCCTCGCCCATCGTCGGCAGCGTGCACGGCGTGCGGCAGTCGATGGAGCGCCCGTCGAACTTCACCATCGCGCCGGGAGGATCCGAAGTGACGACCACGTTCGCCTTCGCAGGCCGCAGCGCCACGAACGCGCCCAGGCCGACCGCGATGGCGACCACTGCGCCGAGCGCGACGAGTGGGCCGGTGCTCCGTCGTCCCTGCTGCGTCGGCAGGCTGTTCTCGGTCGGCGGCGGCTTGACGTCGGCGCCCAGCGGCAGGTCGTTCGGCCGTGAGATGGGGCCCGACCGGCCCGCCTCGGCGCGCGTCGCCTCTTTGCGGGAGTTCGACTTTCCACCCACGCTCGGCCGCGACATCGTCGGCGTGCGCAGCGATTTGGTCGGCCGGTTCGGCGTGGCCTTGTCGAGCTGCTCACTCGCCGAGAGATCGGCGCTCGACTCGGTGAAGAGCAGCCGCCCCTCCTCCGCTTCACGCGCGAGCCGCTCGGCATAGATGTCCTGCATGAAGGCGGCGAGGTGCACCGCTCCCGAGGGCAGCTTGTTCTTGAGCACCCAGTCTTCGAGCGCCTGCTGCATCTCGCGCGCGTCGGAATAGCGGGCCTCACGATCTTTCGTGAGCGCCTTCATGACGATGGCGTCGAGGTCTTTCGGCAGGCGCGAGTCGATGTTCGACGGCGGCTCGACCTTGCACTCGGTGACCGCGTTCAGCGTCTGAATGTCGTTGGCCCGCTTGAACAGGCGCGCGCCCGTGAGCAGCTCGTAGAGCACCACGCCGAGCGCGAAGACGTCGGTGCGCGCGTCGACCGGCCGCCCCTGCGCCTGCTCGGGCGACATGTACGAGTACTTGCCCTTGAGCACGCCCGACTTCGTCACCGTCGCCTGATCGGCCGCCTTCGCGATGCCGAAGTCGACCACCTTCACGCCGCCCTCGAAGCTCACGAGGATGTTCTGCGGCGAGATGTCACGGTGAACGATGTTGAGCGGGCGGCCGCCGGGGTCGGTCTTCTTGTGCGCGTAGTCGAGGCCGGCGCAGGCATCGATGACGATGCGGCAGATCAGCGGAATCGGAATCGCCGTGCCCTGCCGCTCGGCCTGCTTCCAGACTTTGCGAACGTCTTCGCCGTGGATGTACTCCATGGCGATGTAGAAGGTGTCGTCCTGCTGCCCGAGGTCGAAGATCTGCACGACGTTCGGGTGATTGAGGCGCGCCGCGATGCGGGCCTCGTCGAGGAACATGGTGATGAAGTCTTCGTTCTCGGCGAGGTGCGGAAGAATGCGCTTCACCACCAGCATCTTCTCGAAGCCCTGCACCCCGAGCTGCTTGGCCAGATAGATCTGGGCCATGCCGCCGGTCGCGAGCTTCTTGATCAGCTGGTAGCGGCCGTAGGTTTCGAGCGCTGACACGTTCTCCCCGGGAGGGCCAATGTAGGCCCCACCAGCAGGGTGAGCAAACGAGCGACCCGAAAAGTTCCGAGAGGAGCTGATCAGCGGGTGGCGACGATCTGCTGCGTCACGGTGCGGCAGAAGGTGATGCGCTCGACGGGGTGAACGCGCGGGCCCGAGATGCCGCGAGGGTGCATCCACCGCGGAGAGTCGCTCGTGTACTCGTCGTCGCCAGCCTTCACGGTGAACTTCACGTCACCAGGCAGGTGGGCCGCGAAGCCCACGACATCGGTGGAGTGTTCGTCGGGCACGCTCCACTCGGCGAAGGCGATCGTCTCGTCACCGAGGGCGATGTTGAGCGGCAGCTGGCCGAGTGCGGACCCATGGACGGAGGCGCAGGTGGTGACAGGCTCGGGAGCCGCGATCACCGGCGGCTGTGCAACAGGGCGGTCACAGCCAAGGGCAGCGACGACGAGGATGAGGAACCGCATGAGCGACCTCCCTGTGGGTGACCTGCCAACGTGATGCAGCAGGCCCGGGAGATGTGCATTCGTCGCGCCGAGGGTCTTCGAGCGGAAGATCAACGTGTTGGGCTGTGACGCTCCATCATCCTGAGGCCGCCTGTACGCACCACCTGAGCATTGCGGTGATCAGCGTGGCTGTAGGTCAGTTTGCTGTTCCGACGATGGCCTCGGCGAGTCCCAGCGCGCTGTCGAGCATGGCGTTGCCGACTTCAGGACCCACGAAGGGATTGGAGGTGACCACCACGACGAGCTCCAGGTCGGGCACCACGAGCACCACCTGCCCACCGTGCCCACGCGCTTCGAACACGCGGTGGCCATTCATCGTGGTGAGCCACCAGTACGCGCCGTAGTCGATGGAGCCGAACGCGTGAATCTGCATGGTCGTGCTCGCCGTCACCCACGTCGATGGAACGAGCTGACGATCGCCCAGCTTTCCGCCGCGCAGCATCAGCTCGCCGAGCCGCGCGAGATCACGTGGGCGAAGTACGAGGCTCGAGCCGCCCTGCGTGACGCCGTTCTTGTCGGTGCTCCAGCCGGCGAGCTGAACGCCCATCGGCTCGAAGAGCTGCTTTCGCGCAAAGGCGTCGAGCGAGCTGCCCGTGACCCGCTCGAGGATCGCGCCCATGACGTGCGAGACGCCGGTGGAGTACGCGAAGGTGCTGCCAGGCTCCGAGTCCATCGGCGCGGCGAGCACGGCCTTCACCACGTCGGGCGCGCGATTGGCCGCCAACCACGCCGCGTCATCGGGCATCACCAGCCCGCTCGTCATCGTCAGCAGGTGCTTCACTTTGATGCGCGCACGGCGGGGCTCGGCGTCGTTGGGCATCGCGTCCGGAAGGTAGTGGGCGACCGTCTCTTCGACGTCGAGCAGCCCCTGTTGCACTGCGATGCCGGCGAGCAGCGAGGTGACCGACTTCGAGACCGACTGCACGTTGTTGGGCTCGTCGGCGACCCGGTGAAACACGGCCTCACGCACGAGCACGCCTCGGCGAACGATGAGCACGGTGTGCAGGTTCTCGAGCTGCGCCGCGGTGCCGAGGATCGACTCCAGCGCGCCACCGTCGAGCCCTTGTGACGCGGGCGACCCCGTCGGCCACGCGAAGCCCCTGGGCTCCTTCGGTACCGCTGCGAAATGACCCGCGAGCGGAAGCGCATAGCCGCGTGGGCCGAACGACTGCGCGGCGACGGGTTCGTCTCCCTCGAGGCGATAGACGGTGTTCGTGGCCGAGACGAAGAGCCTGACCTCGTCACGACCTGAGCCATCGAAGTCTCCAGCGATCGGAAATGAGAGGCCGCCCCAGAGGCCACCGAAACGAAGGCTGCGGGTGGTCGCGATGGTGACCGACTCCCGCACTTCGACGATGCCGAGCTCGGGCGACCAGACGCCAACGCCGTCACGGCCATCACCATCGAAGTCTCCAGCGACGGGCCAGCCTGAGATGGGGCCGAAGACGAACGTGCCCGCCTCGGCGAGCTCGAAGGTGGCGGTGGCGGGCAGGAACCAGCCGAGGCTGTCGCGCCCATCACCGTCCCAATCGCCGACGATGGGCCGCGCGTTCACAGGACCCGTACGCACCTCGACGGCCGCAGTGGACGAGTTGGAGTCGAGCAACGAGGCCTTTCCGGTCGAGGGGTCGTAGAGGCCGACGGTGGAGAAGCCGTCACCATCGAAGTCTCCGGCGAAGGGCAACTTGAGCGTCGAGCCCATGCGCACCTGGCTGACGTGGAACGACGCGGTCGCCGTGTCGCGGAACGCAAAGCCCTGGTTCTCGGGGCGGTACACCGCGAGCTGATCGACCGGCCGCGGGGCTGAGGCGTCAGGTGCGCAGGGCTGAATGCTGGAAGGTGGGGCGACGCAGGCGACGAGCGGAAGCAGCAGCAGACAAGAGCGCACGGGGTATCGACACCGCGGCGCCTGAAAACAGAAAACCGTCAGTGACCCGCATCGCCGAGCCTGACTTCGATCCTCAGCGGTTCGTCGTCGAGCCGTGTCAGCAGCCGCCGTTCGGGACGACGACCGCTGGTGGTGTCACTGTCAGCGCGGGCGGTTCATCGCGAACCGTTCAGCTCCACGCTGCGGCGCCCGTGAACGCTCACACGCTTGCTCAGGGCAGGTTGGGATTCGCTGGCGGAAACCGCGGCGCCGAGGGCTTGGGCGGAGTCGGACGAGACGGCCTTGGAGCCTCGACCGCGTCGACCTGCGACAGCTCGTCCCTCGCGTAGGCCTTGATGACTTCCGCCACCACGGGGTGCCGCACGACGTCGACATCGGTGAAGTGCGCGAACGCGATGCCCTCGACGTTCTGCAGAATGCGCTTCGCGTGCACCAGCCCCGACTGCTTGCCGGTGGGCAGGTCGATCTGCGTCACGTCCCCGGTCACCACCGCGCGGGAGTGATACCCGATGCGTGTGAGGAACATCTTCATCTGCTCGACGGTCGTGTTCTGCGCTTCGTCGAGGATCGCGAAGCAGTCGTTCAAGGTGCGGCCGCGCATGAAGGCCAGCGGAGCCACCTCGATGATGTTCTGCTCGAGCAACGCCGCCGCGCGCTCGGGCTCCATCATGTCGTTGAGCGCGTCGTAGAGCGGCCGCAGGTACGGGTTCACCTTCTCGGCGAGATCGCCCGGCAGAAAGCCCAGCTTCTCGCCCGCCTCGACCGCCGGCCGCGCCAGCACGATGCGCTTCACCTTGCGCTCCGTCAGCGCCTGCACCGCCATCGCCATCGCGAGGTACGTCTTGCCAGTGCCCGCAGGCCCCACGCCGAACACGACGTCGCTGGTGCGAATCAGCTCGACGTACTTCTGCTGCGCGAGTGAGCGCGGCGTCACGTGCCGGCCGCTCTTCTGCGTGAGAATCGGAGACAGCGTCAGCGCCCGCAGGCTCTCGTCACCGCCCTGCCCCATCGCCTTGAGCGCCTGCTCGACGTCTTCCCGGTAGACCGAGCGGCCACCCTTGAGCGCGCTCGCGAGCCCTTCGATGAGCTTCACGGCAGTGCTGACGGCCGCCTCGGGACCCGACAGGTGCAGCTCGGTGCCGCGCTGACCGACGCGAACGCCGAGGCGTCGCTCCACCAGCTTGAGGTTCTCGTTCTGCGCCCCCGCGAGCGTTCTGGCGACATCGGTGTCGGCCAGGTCGACGTGCATGGACTTCATCTCGGTGGAGCGGCTCCTGTCGAAGAGAGGAGTCGACGGGTAACGCATCGGCTCAGGTGCATGCAAGTCGGGCATGCCCGCCTGACGAGCCTGTGACGCGCTCCTGACCCATCGTCAGCGCAGCGGAGGCAGCAGCACGAACACTGCGCCGTCACGCCGGTAGTAGTAGTCGTCACGCCACGGGTACCGCACGTCGTCGGGGTTCACGATGCCCGTCTCGACCAACTGCGAGAGCGAGTCTGGCAGCTGCCCCTTCTCGAGCCGGTACACCTCGAGCGCGGTCGACAGGCGCGTCATCTGCGCGGCCGAGGCGAAGCGCTGCGCCGCGGGGTCGTTGTAGGTCGTGCCGCCCGAGCCACCGAACCGGAAGCTGCCGAAGTCGACGCGCGTGAAGACGACCAGCAGCGCGCCCACCACGAGCATCGAGACGGCGATGCGCGCCAACCCGCCGACGACGCCCTTCAGCCGCGAGGGCTTGTCCGTGTCGGTCGCCGCACCTGCCGGCGCGATGCCCTTCGTGTACTCGAGGTTGATCAGGTTGCAGAGCGCCTTCGAGGTCTCGAACTCGCCCAGCATCGACAGCTCGATGATGCGCGTGACCGTGCGGCCGGCAGCAATCACCTCGTACACGCGGCGCTCGTTGTCGCCGACCGACTGGAACTCGCCCTTGTTGATCTCCTTCTTCTCTTCGGCGAACGCGTCGTCGAGGGCCGCGTCGAAGTCGTCCTTCTCGAGGGCGGGGGGCGGCAGCTCCTTGATCTTCTCGAACGTCATCGCGTCCGAGGTGATGCGCTTCTTCACCACCGGCCACTCGTCGACGCGGCGGAAGCCCTCCATCAGCACCGACTCGGCGCGCAGCGGCGTGAAGGCGGTCTCGGCCTCGACGTCATTCGCCTCGAAGGCGTAGGTGCCCGACTTCCACCCGAAGAGCTTGAAGAGCGTCTCGCTCGTCTGCAGCGCCACCATGCTGCGGAACTTCTCGAGCGGCACGCTGCCCTGCCCGACGAGCACGTCACCCAGCCGCTGCAGCGTGCGCTTCTGGGTCTCGAGCGCGAACTCGAGCTGCGACTCGGTGATCAGGTTCGCCGCGACCAGCATGGTGCCGATCAGATCCTTGCGGTTGCGCGAGGTCGACTCGGCCCGAACGATGTTGCCGTCCTTGAACGAGACGTTGACGCTCTCACCCTTGTTGGTGAGCGAGAGCACGCCCGTCTTCTGCTGCTGCCCGATGAGCTGGAGGATGTCGGCGATGCCAAAGTCCTTGAGCGTGCCTTTGAGCGCCATGGGTCACCCACCCTGCTTCTTGCGCAGGCCGCGCAGGGTGAAGACGTAGAGCAGCACCAGCGCCAGCCCGATGGGCACCATGCGCAGCACCAGCGGCAGCGGCTCGAACGGCGCGCGCAGCACCCCGTTGCGAAGCACGATGGCGGTCAGCAGCGTGATGAAGAAGAAGCCATACAGCGTGCCGCGCGCGGGGAAGCCGGCGAACACGTGGCCCATGCCCGAGCAGACGATGCCGAGGATCGAGCTCGTGCGCTCGATGCGGTTCTGGTACCGCGCGACCTCGAGCTGCTTGCGCACCTTGAGCGACGGCGCCGCGACGTTCTTCTTCGCGAACACGTTCACGCACTGCGTGCACATGAGGCTGCCGACCGAGACGTAGGGGTCTCCGCGTTTGCTCACCGGCCGACCGCACTTGTTGCAGCTGCGCGCGGCCTGAATGGTCGTCGACAGGAAGCCGAACGCCAGCACCAGGAGCGAGAGCAGGCCCGGGTACACCATCGCGAGCGTCTCGTTCACCTCACCCATGAGCAGCTGCAGCACCTGGCTCTTCACGCGGCGGGCGGCGTCGGGGGCCTTCGCGTCGACCAGAATCTCCTCGAGCGGCAATGGCACCGACTGCAGGTACACGTTGGCGGCGAGCGAGCGAGGCGTGCCCTCGATGTCTTTCGAGAGCTGGGCGTACGCGGGGACCAGGGTGCGCGCGGTGAAGAGCGCCTGGGAGATGCGATCGACCTCGCCAGACACCTTGTCGCCGTAGAGGGCCACGCGACGCTGGTAGAGCCGCCCGAGGTTGTACGGCGCCTGCACCATCGTCGGAGCTGCTTTCCCTGCCTCCTCGAAGAGCGCCCGCGGGTTCTCGAGATCGCCCGTGATGACGAGCGCCATGCCGAGGTTCACGCGCGCAGCCGGGTCGTTCGGGCGAACGGCCAGCGCCTTGCGAAAGCTCTTCGCGGCCTCTTCAGCCCGGCCACGACGAAGGTCGTGACGACCCAGCGCGAAGAGCTCGGCGTACGAGGCCTTGTCTTCCTGCGAGAGCGTTCGAAGCTCGCCCACGAGCAGGTCCATGCCGGAGCCACCGCGCTCGACGAGGAAGAGCTGCTCGGCGCGCGTTCCCGGAAACGCGAGGCGCTCGACGGTGGTTGCGGCGATCGTCGGAACCAGCCCTAACAAGCCGATCAGCACCGTGACGACCACCCGCTCGGCCACCGTCAGGTACAGCGCCAGCGCGAAGAACGCCGTCAGCAACACCGGCACCAGCCCCAGCCGGAACACCACCGGCAACGAGAGGAGCACGAAGGCCAGCGCTCCCGTCTGCCAGCGCGAGGCGACGCGCGGGAAGAGGAAGTGGAAGTCGTAGAGCGCGTAGAAGCCGCGTCGAATCGCCAGCACCAACAGCAACACGACCGTGGTGATCACCAGGGCAAAGAGCAGCACGGTGATGAGATCGGCCAGCGCGCTGCGGCCGTAACGAACGTCGGTCACCTGCGTGACGACGGCGTTCTTGAGCGCGCCGAAGACGCGGCCCACGTCTGACGGGTCTCCGCGGAAGTACACGCGGGCGAGCGCGACCCACGTCGCCGGAAGATCGGGCGCGAGCTGCGTGGCCGACAGCGCGATCTCCACTGCACCGCCAGAGTCTCCCGCCACCTCGTGCGCCTCGGCTGCACGCAGGAGCCCGATGGCCCACGTGTCCATGTTCGAGACGCCGATCTCCTCCTTGACGGTGAGCAGCCGCTGCCGCGCGACCTGCTCGGCCTTCATGTCGACCGACGACTTCGCGTTCGCTTCACGCCACACCTTCCACGCGAGATCGAGATCGGCGTCGGTGACCTCGTGCGCGTCGATGTCGGGCGGCCGCGTGGCTTCGGGCGGCGCCTTCACGTCCTTCGCGAGGGGCGGTGGCACGCCTGCGTCGGGTTTCTTCGGGCCGGGCACGACACCGGCCTTCGGCGTCGACGGCTGCTTCCGCGTCGGCGTGTCTTCCTCGTCATCGGGCGTGGGCTGATCGCTCGGGTCGACGTCTTCGATCGGCTTCTTCTTCTGCGTGCGCACGGCTGGCGCGTCGGGATCGACCAGCTCGACCTGGGCAAAGGCGGTGGCAGAAACCACCAGCATGCAGGCGCAGGCAAAAGCTCTCATGCAGTGCAGGGAATCTAACCCAGCAACCGGGAAGCACTGTGTTTTTCGTCGCTCCGACATGACCCGACCCTCGTGCTACAGCCCGCGCCATGTCGGACATCGGGACCGCCGTCGAGCGGATTGCTGAGGTGATGCGTCGTCTTCGCGCCCCCGACGGGTGCCCGTGGGACAAGGAGCAGGATCTTCGCAGCCTGCGCCCCTACCTCGTCGAAGAGACCTACGAGGTGCTCGATGAGATGGACCGGGTGGCCTACGGCGGGTCATGGAAACCCCTGGCCGAGGAGCTGGGCGATCTGCTGTTTCAGATCGTCTTCCATGCGCAGCTCGCCAGCGAGAAAGGTGAGTTCACCCTCGCCGACGTGGCCAACGCCATCGCCGAGAAGCTCGAGCGTCGGCACCCGCACGTGTTCGGAGAAGAGAAAGTCGCGGGCGCCGAGCAGGTGATTCAGAACTGGGCGAAGCTGAAGGCCGACGAGCGCAAGACGAAGACCGGCAAGGCCGGCAGCGTGCTCGATGGCGTGCCCTCCGCGGCGCCTGCGCTTCAACGGGCCGAGCGGCTCACCGAGAAAGCGTCTCGCATCGGCTTCGACTGGCCCGACGTCTCGGGGGCGCGCGAGAAGGTCGACGAAGAGCTGAAGGAGCTCGACGAGGCCATCGCGTCGAAAGACCGCGACGCGATCGAGCACGAGCTCGGTGACGTGCTGTTCGCGCTCGCGAACGTCGGCCGCAAGGTGAACTGCCCGCCGGAAGACGCCCTGCGCATGACGAACAAGCGCTTCACGTCGCGGTTCCACTTCGTCGAAGAGAAGCTGCAGGCCGCGGGCATTCCCTTCGGCGAGGCGACGCTGAAACAGATGGACCTGTTCTGGGACGAGGCCAAGGCGGCAGAGAAGGCTGCGAAGGCGGCGAACCGGTCTTGACCGGCTGCGTCCTGCCCGGTAAGGGCCCGCCTCTCACTTTTGTTCGAAGGAGCAGTCTCCCGTGGCCAACACCGTCTCTGCCGCCAAGCGGCACCGCCAGTCTCTCAAGCGCAAGCTGCGCAACACCTACGTCAAGGCCGAGTTCCGCGCCGCCATCAAGGCCGCTCGCGAGGCCACGTCGTCGGGTGATGCTGCCAAGGCCAAGGAGGCCGTGCGCGTGGCGACCCGTCTCATCGATCGCGCCGCTTCGAAGGGCGTCGTTCACTCCGCGACCGCCAGCCGCCTCGTCGCGCGCATGGGTCACAACCTGAGCACCTCGGCCAAGAAGCCGGCCGCTGCTCCCGCGAAGTAACAGACCTTTTTCAAGTCACCTTTGCACTGGCCGACGGGGCTTCCACGGAGCCTCGCCGGCCGTCGTGTTTTCCGACTGCGCCTCGCGCGTCGGCACACGGCCTTGTGACTTGACTTGCCGGGCTCCGGAACCGAAACGCAGCGCGTCGTGAGCTTGCCCTCTCTTCTCGTCACCGGCGCCTCTGGTTTCATCGGCCGGCACGTCGTCGCAGCCTTCCAACGTCAGTGGCGGGTGCACGCGTTCGGTCGCCGGACCGCCGCCGAGGCCCGCGCCCCCGAAGGCCCCAACATCACCTGGCACCAGGTCGATCTCGGCGTTCCCGAGACGATGGATGCGGTCTTCAAGCGCATCGCAGACGATGGCGGAGTCGACGCGGTGCTGCACCTCGCCGCGCACTACGACTTCGCCGGCCGCGACGACCCCGAATACCAGCGGACGAACATCGACGGCCTCAAGGCGGTGCTCGAGCGGAGCAAGGCGCTGAAGCCGAAGCTCTTCATCTTCGCCAGCTCGCTCGCGGCCTGCTCCTTCCCCGAACCGGGCACCGTGCTGACCGAGCGGAGCCCCGTCGACGGCAAACACCCCTACGCGCGCTCGAAGGCAGCCGGCGAAGCCATGCTGGCGAAGTACGCCGCCGACGTGCCCTCGGTGATCGTTCGCCTCGGCGCGGTGTACTCCGACTGGGGCGAGTTCACGCCGCTCTACACCTTGATGCGCACCTGGTTCAGCAGCTCGTGGCGCTCGCGCATTCTCGCGGGCACGGGCTCCGCCGCCCTGCCCTACGTTCACGTGCGCGACGTGGTGTCGTTCTTCGCGCGCGTGCTGGAGCGCCAGGACGATCTCGGCAACGGCGAGGTGCTGATCTGCAGCCCCGATCACGCCAGCTCGCACCGGCAGCTCTTCGAGGCATGCATGGAGGCTCTCTCTGGCCAGCACCCCGGTGAGCCGACGTTGATGCCGAAGGTCTTCATCAGGCCCGGGCTGTGGGCGCTCAACCTGCTGGGCTCGATGCTGGGCGAGCGGCCCTTCGAACAACCGTGGATGGCGGACTACGTCGACAAGGCGATGCCCGTCGACGCGAGCCTCACGCGGCAGCGCCTGGGCTGGGAGCCCAACGAGCGCTTCTCGGTGCTGCGCCGCATGCCCTTCCTCGCCGAGAACCTGAAGACGCAGCCCGTCGAGTGGGAGCGCCGCAACCTCGCGGCCATGCGCCAGGTGAAGACGCCCGTGCACCTGCACATCTGCCAGCTCATCGAGGAGCACGAGGCCGATCTGGTGAAGCACGCAGTCGAGACGTGCGTGTCGATCGGCACGCGGGAGCGCTTCCCCAACTACCAGCTGTTCTCGGTCGAAGAGCTCACCACTTCGGCGCAGCAGACCTACGGGCAGCTCAAGAACGCCATTCGCACGCGAGAGAAGGCCATCTTCAAGGAGCACTGTGAAGCGCTCGCCCGGCGCCGGTTCGCCCGCGGGTTTTCGGTGAAAGAGGTCGTCGCCATCAATGAGGTGAAGCGCGACGCCTGTCTGCGAGTGTTGCTCAGAGATCCAAAGGCGCGGGGCTTCGAAGCGGCGCTGCTCGAGAGCGTCAACGGCACCTTCCGCTTTGGCATCGATCAGCTCTACGACACGTTCGATGAGCTGACCGGCCGGTTCGTGGCGGTCGAGCCGCCGGGGTGACGGTTCGGCCGTGGTAGGCTGGGGTTCGTGAGTGATGCCCGCGCACGGCGGTTTCTCGAGCGCCTCGATGCCCAGCGGAAGACACTGCGGGACGAAGTGGAAGATGACGTCGCCGGACTCCGCGGGTTGAGTCTGGAAGAGCGCGGGAAGATCCTCGAGTCGGTGTGTCGTGATGCGATGACGATCATCCGCGCACGGCCCGATGCGGAAGCGGCGCTCCACCAGCAGGATCCACGCAGTGCGGAGTCGGTCGCGCTCTGGCAGTCCCTCGTCGACAAGGACAGGTCCCGATTCACTGCCCAGCCGACACGGCTTCATTCCGAGCAAGGCTGAGTTGGTCCTCGAGGCCGAGCGCAGCCGACCAACGAGCAAGATACGGTTCATCCAGACGACCGCGATTGACGCGCAGGAGTTCGACCACGTCACGCCACTGAGTCGAAGACACCCGGCCGCCAGCGTTGAACCACTGCAGCTTCTTCAAAATGCTGTCTTCCGTCGATTTCACGAACGGGTCGATGTCGAAGTTCGACCTCGCAGTCGCCTGGAGCGAACTCGCGACACTTCCACCGAGGTAATACGCAACGCCGACATGCTCGAGGGCACGGGCCACTTTCCAGGCGACGTCGACGATGTGGTTCACGTGAGATCCGCCGGCAAGGTCTTGTAGACGCGACGCGCGACCTCGACGCCGTGAACCTGAGCGACGTGGCGAATGACGAGTTCCTGTTCGGTCGCGTTCGGGTACTGCGATCGGAGTCTCGCCATCACCAACCGGCGGACTCCACGATCGACCGCGCGCAGCGCCTCGATTCGCTGCTCGGGGGTCATGGCGGCGATGAGGCTCGCGTGCTTCTGCGCCTGCGCTGGTGAAGTGTCACCCACGGCCTGGAGTGTACCTCACACCCGGTCGCGAGCTGGGCGCCTCAGGACCTCACGTGGTGCCGATGTTCGTCCCCACCTTGAACAGTCCGAAGGCAATGAGCCCGCCGGCCACGATCGGCCCTTGACCACCCAGGAAGGCGCGTGGACCAAGGAACGCCAACAGCACGACGCCTCCGACGACCGACAGAAGCCCCAGCACGAGGCTCAGGCGCGCGCTTCGTTTCTGAGCCGCGAGCGCGGCGGCATCATCGGCAGAGAGCTGAAAGCCTCCTCCGAGTGAGCGCACCACCGCCTCGGCCTCACCAGCGCTCGCGCCCCGTTGGACGAGGGCCAGCATGATGGTCGTGTCGGAGTCCTTCGCCTCACGGCGCGCCCTCGCGAAGTCGACCCAGGAGTTCCAATCAGCGTTCATGACCCTTGAGTGGTGTGACGAGCGGTTTCTTTTGAAGCAGCGCTCACCAACCGGTCGCGAGCCGCTCGGCGCCTTCACGCATCAACGACTCCGACAACCGGCGCAGCGCGGTTCCACGATTCGTCTCGCTCGAGAGCACGTCAGCGCCCGGTGGGTAGTCTTCTCCACCCGTCACTTGCACCGTGTTGAGCGCGACGCCGTTCTTCACCAGCGTCAGCTTCACCGTCGCCTGAAACCGGTAGTTCGGCAGCCGGCCCGGGCTGGGCGTCATGAGCGGAAACGACGCCACGCTCAGCAGGACGCCTTCGATTCGGCCGGGAGCATCGGCTCCGCCCAGCCGCCCTGCCCTCAGGTAGTTCTCGCGCAGCGCCTGGGTGAAGAAGGCTTCGGCGCCAGGCTCGGAGGTCTGGTTCGCGAAGACCGGCACCTGCACCGACGACAGCCCGCCTGGCAGCTCGCTCACTGGCGCGACGACGCGATACCCACACGCCGTCGTCACCAGCATCACGAGCGCCAGCCGTCGCATCAGCCCACCACGAAGTTCACGAGCCGCTTCGGCACGAAGACGAACTTCTTCACCGTCTTCCCCTCGAGCCACGGCTTCATCTTCGGGTCCGCTTCTGCCAGCGCGCGCACTTCGGCTTCGGTCGCGTTGATGGGCGCCTGAACCTCGGTGCGCAGCTTCCCGAGCACCTGCACCGCGTAAGTGACGGTGTCGTCGACCACGAGCGAGGCGTCGAACTTCGGCCACGGAGCGATCGACACGAGCCCTTCACCACCGAGCCGACTCCACAGCTCTTCAGCGAGGTGCGGCGCGTATGGTGCGAGCACCGTCATGAACGTGCGAGCGATGGCCTTCGGCAACGTCTTCGCGCCGGTCGCCTCGTTCGCGAACGTCATCATGTGGCTGATGGCCGTGTTGAAGCGCAGGCCGAGCGTGTCCTTCTCGACGGCCTGAATGCACTTGTGCAGCGCCTTGTTCAGCTCGGGCTCGGACTCGGGACCCGCGTCGGTGAGCTTGCCCGCGAGCGCGCTGGTCTCTTCGTTCACCACGAGCCGCCACACGCGATCGAGGAAGCGCGCGACGCCGGCGACTCCCGACATCTGCCACGGCTTCACCTGCTCGAGCGGGCCCATGAAGAGCTCGTAGAGCCGCATCGCATCGGCGCCGTGCTGCTCGATGACCTCATCGGGCGAGACGACGTTGAAGCGGCTCTTCGACATCTTCTCGACCTGTTTGTGCACCTTCTCGCCGGTCACCTTCACGTAGGCGCCGTCTTCGCGATCGTCGATCTCGTTCGGGTAGAAGTACTTCCCGCTCTCGCTCCGGTACGAGTACGCGAGGATCATTCCCTGGTTGAAGAGCTTCTGGAACGGCTCCTTCGTCGAGACGAGGCCGCAGTCGAACAGCACCTTGTGCCAGAAGCGCGCGTAGAGGAGATGCAGCACGGCGTGCTCGACGCCACCGACGTACAGGTCGACGGGCATCCAGTACTTCTCGATCTCGGGGTTCCACGCCTGCGTGCCGTTCTTCGCGTCGAGGTAGCGCAGGTAGTACCAGCACGAGCCCGCCCACTGCGGCATCGTGTTCACCTCGCGCACGCCCTTGCGGCCGTCGGGCAGCGTCACGCCGAGCCACGCATCACCGGCGCGTGCGAGCGGCGGACGACCATCGGCCGTCGGCTTGTACTCGTCGACGTGCGGGAGCTCGACCGGCAGCTGTGACTCCGGCACCGTCGCGATGGAGCCGTCTTCGAGGTGAATGATGGGGAACGGCTCGCCCCAGTAACGCTGACGGGAGAACAGCCAGTCACGCAGCTGGTACTGCACGCGCTTCTTGCCGAGGCCCTTCTCTTCGAGCCACGCGGTCATCTTCTTCTTGGCCTCGAGCGTCTTGAGCCCGTCGAGCTGGCCGGAGTTCACCGCCACGCCCTCTTCGACGAACGCCTCGGCCTGCACGTCCTTGCCGCCCTGCACGACCTCGACGATCGGCAAGCCGAACGTCTTCGCGAACTCGTGGTCACGAACGTCGTGCGCCGGCACCGCCATGATCGCGCCGGTGCCGTAGCTCGCGAGCACGTAGTCGGCGATCCACACCGGTACCGGCTTGCCCGTCGCGGGGTTGATGGCGCTCGCTCCGGTGAAGACGCCGGTCTTCTTCTTCGCCTCTTCTTTGCGAACGAGCTCGCTCTTGTTCTTTGCCTCGGCGACGTACGTGTCGACGGCGGCCTTCTGCGCAGGCGTGGTGATCTTCGCGACCAGCGCGTGCTCGGGAGCGAGCGTGCAGTACGTGGCTCCGAAGAGCGTGTCTGGGCGCGTGGTGAAGACGGTGAACGACTCGTTCGTGCCCTGCACCTGGAACGTCACCTCGGCGCCTTCCGACTTGCCGATCCAGTTGCGCTGCATCTCCTTGATGCCGTCGGGCCAGTCGAGGCCGTCGAGATCTTCGAGCAGGCGATCGCCGTACGCGGTGATCTTCAGCATCCACTGCTTCATCAGCCGGCGCTCGACCGGGTCTCCGGTCTCGACGTACTTGCCGTCTTTCACTTCTTCATTGGCGAGCACGGTGCCGAGCGCAGGGCACCAGTTCACCGGCACCTCGGCCATGTACGCGAGGCCCTTCTCGTAGAGCTTCAGGAAGATCCACTGCGTCCACCGGTAGTAGTCGGCGGCGCTGGTGTCGACCTCGCGGTCCCAGTCGTACGAGAAGCCGAGGCGTTTGATCTGCCGGCGGAAGTTGTCGACGTTGCGCTTGGTGATGACGGCCGGGTGAATGCCGTCACGAACGGCCGCGCGCTCGGCGGGAAGACCGAACGCGTCCCAGCCCATCGGGTGCAGCACGTTGAAGCCCTGCTGCCGCTTGAGCCGCGCGACGACGTCGGTCGCCGTGTAGCCCTCGGGGTGGCCGACATGCAGCCCCGCGCCCGAGGGGTACGGGAACATGTCGAGTACGTAGTACTTCGGTTTCTTCTTCAGCTCGGCGAGGTCGGTGGGCGTCTTGAACGGCTTCTTCGTTTCCCACTCGGACTGCCACTTCGGCTCGATGACTGACGGCTCGTAACGGGACATTTGGCGCGCGCTTGTAGGGGACGAGTCGCACTGACGCAACGAGTCGTCATCGACTGACCCTCACGCCGTGAGCGGAAGCGTCTTCGCAACCGGAGCGGCGACCTTCTTCTCGCGCACTGCGAAGTACCCGCCGAGCGCCAGGATCGCCACGCTCACCAGGGTCCACAGCAGCGCCCAGACGATCGCGGGCACGATCGTCACGTTCGACAACAGCTGCGCATCACTCATCGACCGGATCTGCGAGTTCCAGAGATCGTCCTTCAAATCCATCGCGGCGTAGAGCGCGGTGAACGTCGCGATGAACAGGTTCAGTCCGCCGACGAACTCGACCGGAAGCCACTTCGCTCCGGCGGCGAAGAGCACCGCCATGCCGATGCAGAACCCGAGCGTGAAGAGATCGCGCCCGTAGAACAGCGCCATCACCACGAGCCACACTGCGGCCGCGCCGAGCATGAAGCGCCGCGCGTTGAACCGGTACGTGAGCACCAGCAACAGCACGGCGATGATCGCGCTCCCGACGTAGCCGCCCGAGTACACGAGCACCTTCGCGAAGAACCCATCGGGAATCGACGAGAGGCACTCGCCCGACTGGTTGAGCCGCACCGTCACCTGGTTCACGTCACCGCCCACCAACTTCGCGGCGATCGCGTGGCCGGTCTCGTGGCCCATCACTGCGAGCAGCTTGAACGGCGTCAGCACCGACGAGTCCCACAGCAACACCGACACCACGACGATGCCGATGAGCGCGGCCAGACGGCCCAGGTGGAGCTCGCTGCGGTTCATGACGTCGAAGCTGAACACACGATGCGCCTCACGTGTTCCTCACCCACGCGGCCGGTTCCGATGCGCCACGAACCGCTCGAGCATGCCCAGCTGAAAGTACGGGTTCTGTTCCCGCTCGCGCGCCAGCGACGAGACCGCGACGTCACCGTAGTCGTGGCCCGGGTACAGAATCGTCTCGGCCGGCAGCGCGCCCAGCACGCGTTGGAGCGAATCGAACATCTGCTCTGCGCTCCCGCCTGGAAAGTCACAGCGGCCGCATGCGTTCACGAACACGGTGTCGCCCGAGACCAGCGCTCCCCGACAGAGCAGACACTGCGAGCCTGGCGTGTGCCCCGGTGTGTGCACACAGGTCACCTCGAGCGCGCCCACCTTCACCACCTCGCCGGGAGTGACTCGACGAACCGCGCTGCCGAACTTCTGCACCGCCTCGGCGAAGTCGACCTCTGCGCTCTGCACGTACACGGGAACATCGTGCGCCTTCAGCAGGGCGGGCACGCCGTTGATGTGGTCGTTGTGGTGATGCGTGAGGAACACCGCCGCGAGCCGTTTTCCGTCAGCCTCGACGGCGCTCTGAATCGCCGGCACGTCCCACGCGGGGTCGATGACTGCCACGTCGGAGCTGCCCGTCGCGCCGATCAGGTAGACGAAGTTCTTCATCGGCCCCAGCGGTAGCTGGCGTGCGTACAGCCCTTCTGCTTTCGTTTGGTCCATGCTCCGCCCGTTGGTCGTCGTGGTCGCGCTTCTGGCGTCGACTGTTTTCGCCGAGAAGCCTGCCATCACCTACAAGCCGCCGCCTCCTGGAGAAGAAGACAGGCCGCTGATTACCGAGATCGTCGTGGGGCCGCAGGGCACCGACTACGCGTTCAAGATCGAGTTCAACAAGGAGCCGTGGGGTGACGGCTGCGGCACACGCTGCGCGAATGCCACCCTCTTCCTCGACACCGACAACAACAAGGCGACGGGCCTGAAGTTGAAGGACCCGAAGGCCCTCGAGAGCGGCGCCGACCTCTCCATCACGATTCAGGGCACCAAGGTCTACCGCGAGTCCTCCAGCCGCTCGGTGCTCAAGGTGAAGGTGCGTCAGTTCGCCGAAGACTCGACCGAGATCGATCAGGGTCGTCAGCTCGCCGAGCTCGATCCCGTTCAAGATCAGGAGCGCGTGCTCGCGCAGGGCACCAGCGTCTACCTGCTCATCGACGCCAACATCGGAGACCTGCCAGCAGGCTCGAAGCTGCGCGTCGTCTACCACCCGCCTGACTCCAAGGCGCTCGTGGGCAACGCGCAGGGCCTCTCGGCGCCCGGTGGTTCACGCGTCGAGCTCTTCAAGGACGGCAAGCTGTCGAACCCGGTGAAGAAGAAGAAGAAGACCGACTACGAGAAGTTCTGAAAGGCGCATGCTCTTCACCAGACCCGATGGGACGAAGTGCACGGACCTCGCGCCGACGCGATCGATCATTCCCTTCCTCATGCCGACGCGCACCGAGTCGGCCGTCTGCTTCGAGCAGTGGATCGATCTGACGAAGACGCTGGTGTTCCTCGAGCAGTGGAACGCCGCGAACCCCGAACGAAAGGCGTCGGTGTTTCACGTCTTCCTCTGGGCGGCGGTCTACGGCATCGAGCAGCGCCCACGGCTGAACCGCTTCGTCATGGGGAGCCGCATCTGGCAGCGGCACGGCATCTACCTGAGCTACGCGGCCAAGAAGCGCCTCGAAGATGGAGCGCCGCTGGTGGTGCTCAAGCGAAGGTTCGACCCGTCACATTCGTTCGCGCAGCTCGTCGACTTCGTCTACGGCGACGTGAAGGAAGGCCGCAGCGACAAGAAGAGCAAGGTCGACAAAGAGCTGAACATCTTCCTTCGCATTCCAGCCCCGCTGCTTCGCTTCGGCATGAGCGCGCTGCGATGGCTCGACTCGTGGAACCTGGTGCCGGCGAGCTTCATCGAGGGCGACCCGCTCTACTGCAGCATGTTCATCGCCAACCTCGGCAGCCTGAAGCTCGACTCGGCGTACCACCACCTCTACGAGTACGGGAATTGCCCCTTCTTCGCCGCCATTGGGCGCACGCAGACCGTGGTGACGCCCGAGGGCAACAAGCAGATGTGCTCCATCAAATACACGTTCGATGAGCGCATCGAAGACGGCCTGTACTGCGCGAAGGGCCTCGAGCTGCTCAAGGCGCGGCTGGAAGATCCCGCTGGTGCTGCAACGCCGGGCTGACCCGCGTCAAAGTCGCAAGCCCCCGTCATGACACCCAGATGACAAAACCGGGCGACACTGGCAGACGTACGAATTGAGTCTGTCCGGGGGATCGGAAAGTCATGAGCGACCAGAACCTGAAACTGAAGATGCATGACGCGAAGACGCTCGCCGCCGGGTACCACTCGTGGTGGCGCTACGTGGAGATCTTCTCGATCTTCGCCTTCTTCACCCTCATCGCCCTCATCGTTCGCCGCACCTGGTCGGTCAGCGAAGGCCGTGGCTTCCTCATCGCGTCGGCGTTCATGACTGGCTACGTGATGGCCGACTTCATCTCGGGGTTCGTGCACTGGCTCGCCGACACGTGGGGCTCGACCAAGCTGCCGCTCATCGGGCCCGGCCTCATTCGCCCGTTCCGCGAGCACCACGTCGACGCGAAGGCGATGACCCGTCACGACGCCATCGAGACCAACGGCAACAACTGCCTCATCTCGTTGTGGGTCGGCTGCATCTGCATCTTCATGCCGCTCGACGTCGAGGGCTACCAGTCGCTGCTCATCTTCCTGATGGTCGCGCTGGGCTCGATGATCTTCTGGGTGATGATGACCAACCAGTTCCACAAGTGGTCGCACCTCGAGGCGCACGAGCTGCCTGGCTTCATCCGCTTCCTGCAGCGCGCGCACTTGATTCTGCCGGTCGGTCACCACGACGTTCACCACACCGCGCCGTTCGACAAGTACTACTGCATCACCACCGGCTGGCTGAACTGGCCGCTCACCAAGATCGGCTTCTTCAAGACCCTCGAGAAGCTGGTGACGATGACGACTGGTCTCATCCCCCGCGCCGATGACATCGGGCTCGACGCGGCGATCAAGATTGCGCCGGTGGTCGTCGCGACGCAGCCGCAGCCCGAGCCGAACGCCACGCGCAGCTGATCAGCGGGCCTGAACGAAGTCCTTCCAGTAGGGCTCGAGTGACGACGGAGTGAGCCCCGCGCCACGCACGAACGCGTCATCGGCCGTCACGGCGTGCGTCGAGAGCAGCCGAACCAGCTCGCGGGCCGCGGTCGGCCCACGCTGCGTCTGGATGAAGTCGACCATACGCGCGCTCTGGTAGTAGGCCGCGAGCGCGAACTTCTCGTCTGCCGTATGTGGGAACGCGTAGACCATCGCGTCGAACGGCAGCCGGTGCTCCCGCAGCCAGCGTGCGAAGTCGAGGCGGCTGTCTTGAAACCACGTCTCTTCCGCCACGCGCATCGCGAGGCCTTCGTGCAGCCACATGGGCTTTGGGATCGACAGCGTGTTGAGCGCGAAGTGCACGTACTCGTGAATCACCGTCTGGCCGACCATCACCTCGGAGAGCGAGGCATCGGCGCTGACGTGCAGCCGGCCGTCGAAGTAGCCGATGGTCTGTGCGCTGACGCAGGCGACGGACTGAAGCTGTGCGGTGTCGAAGTAGACGAATGTCGCGGGCGGCGGAACGTTCGGGAGCCAGTCAATCCACTGCGCCGTTGCAGCGCGCGCCGCGATGAGCCGATCGGCAACCAGCGCCACCACGCGAGGGTCGAGTCGGGAGTCGAACGCGATCGTCGCTTCGCCGAAGCTGCGCGTGGGAAAGCTCGCGAGCAGCGACTCCCGCTCGGCCCGCATCGCCGCGAGCCGCTTCGACCCGCACTGGCCTTCGTCTCCCCAGCGAACCTGGAAGCGAGCGTCGTCTTCTCGTGGACTCGGCTCGACAGGCTTCGGCTGGTCGGCAGTGACAGGCGCGCCCGAGTCTTTGGGCTCCGCGACTGCATCGATCACCTCACGTTCTGCGGGTGGCCCAGGAACGGCGGCGTCCGCAACGCCCAACACCGGAGAAGGCTCGAGCGGCAGTCCTTCGGCGCGAACGACTGGCGCCACGAACGCTGGCGCGAGCACGCGGGTCGAGCTCGTCGGACGCGGAGCCCCAACTGCCTCGGCGACTCGAGCCGGACGCGAAGCAACTGCCTCGACCACCTGAGCTGAACTCGGAGCAACGTCGGCATCGCGCGTCGTCGACCACCAGAGGCCGACCACGAGCGCGACGACCAACGCTCCGCCGATGAGCCGTGCGCGCACCTCAGCCCTTGAGCTTGAGATCGATCTGCCGCGCGCCCGAGATGGAGTAGCCGAGGAAGCGGGCTCCGACCTCGATGAAGCGGTTCGGCGTGTCGGTCACCAGATAGTGGCGCTCGGTCGCGAGGCGTTCACGTTTGAGCAGGTCGCGCTCCTGGAGCACCTCGGCCACGCGATCGGCCGTCGCGCGCGCGGAGTCCACCAACGTCACGCCCGGCCCGGCCACCTGCTGAATGATGCTCGAGAGCAGCGGGTAGTGCGTGCAGCCCAGCACCAGCGTGTCGACGCCACGCGAGAGCAGCCCGCCGGCCAGGTACTTCTCGGCCACCATGCGCGGCACGTCACCTTCCACCCAACCCTCTTCGGCCAGCGGCACGAACAGCGGGCACGCTTGAGTGTGCACCTCGAGGTCGGTGCGAATCGACGCGAGCGCCTGCTGGTACGCGCCCGAGGCGATGGTCCCGGGTGTCCCGATGACCGCGATCTTTCCGGTCTTCGTGGCATGCGCAGCCACGGTCGCGCCGGGCGTGATCACGCCCACGACCGGAATCGGGAGCGCTTCACGGAGGGCAGGCAGGGCTGCAGCTGAGGCCGTGTTGCACGCCACCACGAGCAGCTTCACGCCGTACTCGAGCAGCACCTCGGCGTTCGCGAGGCTGTACTTGGTGACGACCTCTGGCGACTTGGTGCCGTAGGGAACACGTGCGGTGTCTCCCAGGTAGACGGTCGACTCGAGGGGCAACCGCTCGACGAGCGCCTTGAGCACCGTGAGGCCACCGACGCCGGAGTCGAAGACGCCGATGGGGCTGTGTCTGTCGTGCCGCATGAGGGAGCGGTTAGCACACGGCGCGCCACCGAAACGACTCGGGCGTGGAGCCTCTGAGGAGGATCCACGCCCGGCGAATTCGGCAGCGCTCGAGGGTTACTGAAGGACCAGCTGCTGCCCCATCGCGGCCGACTGGGCGAACACGCCAGCCTGCACCTGAAGCACGGGGATCGTGCCCGTCTGAGGCGACTTGTACGTGTACGCACCGCCAGTGATGGGGGCCTGCACGAAGACCTCGTAGTTGCCCGCCGAGAAGAACGGCCAGAAGGTGCCCTGAATGTTGTTCGCGTCGACGCAGGGGACGGCGGGGCCCGCCATGTTGTTGTCGTTGAACACGAGCTGCTGCGTCTGCTGGTTGCGGAAGTTCACGTAGACCTGCGTCACCTGCGCCTGCTGGCAGGTGATGGTCACACCCTGGTTCAGGAACGACCAACGCAGCGGCAGGCTGCCGACGACCCACTGCAGCTGGAGCGTGTTCGCCGCCGCACCACCGACCATGGCCGTGATGGTGTTCGTCGCCCGCAGGTACGGGAAGTTCGCGCTGTCCATCGCGATGACGTCGATGACGTGCGAGCCGGTGAGGTTGTCGATGGTGATGGCCGCCGAGGGGTTCGCCGCCGTCGCGTTGCCGCGCGCACAGTCGACGATGGTGGGCGTCGCGTTGTCGATGCTGACGCTCATGCGCGAGACGGGGCGGCCACCAGCCACGTCACCGACCTGCGCGCAGGTGAGGTTGTTGGGGAACACCCACGAGATGATCGCCGAGCCCGTGGCGCCCTGCTGCGGCGTGAGGTTCACGCTGACTGAGACGTTGCCGTCCACCACTGCCGAGGTCGTGCCGCGGTAGACGACGCGACCTGCCGAGTCGAGGCCCTCGACCGTGAGCTGGTAGGTGCCGCCGCGGAAGTTGAGCAAGGTGATGCCGGCGACGTTGTTCGACATGCACGGGTAGACGCCGTTGTTCTGAAGCTGCGCACCGGGAATCGTCACGCGCACGCTCTGAACCTGGGGAACGAACATGCAGGTCTGGCCGTTGAACGACCACACGACGGTGATGTCACCTGCGAGTTTGTTGTTGGCGACGATGATGCAGCCCGACGCCAGCAACGAGATCACTGCGGCTGTCGCAACACTCAGGAAGGAACGGTTCATGGGCTCTCCAGACGGGAACCTGCCGATTGTATTCACCGACAATTTGGCAAATCCATGATTCTCCAGTGGTTTGTTGCCGCACCCGGTCGCCTCTGGTAGCCCGGCCCCTCCATGCTGGCCGCGATCAATTACCTGGATGTGCTCAAGAGCGCCTCGGCCGTCGAGCTGCTCGTGTTGCTCCTGCTCGGTGCTGCGTCTGCCTACTCCTGGGCCCTCATCGGCATGAAGTTCATGCAGCTGCGGAAGGCGCGCGTCGAGTCGGTCACCTTCCTCGACACCTTCTGGAAGTCGAACCGCCTCGACGCCATCTACACGACGGCGCAGAAGCTCGAGGCCAGCCCGCTCTCGCGCGTGTTCCGCGCCGGCTACGAAGAGCTCTCGAAGCTCGCGCAGCAGAAGCAGAGCGCCGAGGGCGCGATGAGTGAGCGGCTCGGAGGCATCGAGAACGTCGAGCGGGCGCTCCAGCGCGCGTCGCTGCAGGAGATCACCACGCTCGAGGCGCACGTACCCTTCCTCGGCACCGTCGGCAGCACCGGCCCCTTCATCGGCCTCTTCGGCACGGTCATGGGCATTCTCGGCGCGTTCAACGAGATCGCCGAGAAGGGCAACGCCACCATCACCACGGTCGCCGCGCCCATCGGCAACGCGCTGCTCGCTACGGCTGCCGGCCTGTTCGCCGCGATCCCCGCGGTCGTCGCGTACAACTCGTTCCTCTCGAAGATCAAAATCTTCGACACCGAGATGTCGAACTTCTCGAACGACTTCCTCAACATCGTGAAGCGCCACTTCTTCAAGTGAGGGCACCGTCATGGGCATGAGCTCGGGCAAAGGCGGTGGCCGCACGACGATGGCCGAGATCAACGTCACGCCGATGGTCGACGTGATGCTGGTGCTGCTCATCATCTTCATGGTCACCGCGCCGCTGATTCAGCAGGGCGTGAAGGTGAACCTGCCGACGACGAAGGCGCAGCCGGTCGAGGCCGCCGACAAGAAGCTCGTGCTCTCCATCGACATCAACAAGAAGGTCTTCATCGGAGAGGTCGAGATTCCGCTCGCCGAGCTCGAAGAGAAGTTGAAGGCGAACGCGAAGCTGCAGGCCGAGAAGGAGCTGTACCTGCACGCCGATCGTGACCTGCCCTACGGCATCGTCGTCGACGTCATGGCGGCCGCCCAGAAGGCCGGCGTGACGAACCTCGGTATGGTGACGGACCCGATGGGTGCCCCCAAAGCGTCCGACAAGAAATGACGACTGCTCGCACCGAGAGCCTGCTCCAACCGCGCCCGACGCCGATCGTCGCGTTCGTGTCGATCTCGCTCGTGGTGCACGTGCTGTTCGCTGCGTTCCTCACCATCTTCTCGTGGCTGTTCTCGCCGCCCCGCCTCTCGATGGAGCCAGAGCCCATCAAGGCGTCGCTGGTGCGGCTCGGGAAGAAGCGCGACGAGAAGTTGCTGCCGCGCAAAGAAGAGCCGCCTCCACCGCCTCCGCCTGCTGAGAAGGCTGCGCCCGCGCCCGTCGCAGCTCCGCCCGACAAAGCCGTGGCCCTGCCGTCGAAGGACGCAAAGGTCGAGCCGAAGAAGGACACGGCGAAAGAGCCCGCGAAAGACACGAAGAAGAGCCTCTTCGACGCGTTCAACAAGACGGGCCGCGCGGCTTCGCAGGAAGCGCCTGAAGGTGACGAAGCGGGCGACAAGGACGGCGACTCTGCGAAGCAGGAAGGCGAGCGGTACTACGGCCTGCTGAGCGCGGTGGTGAAGCGAAACTACGACGTCTCCGACACCATCCCTGAAGCCGAGCGACGAACGCTGAAGGCCACGGTGATGATGAAGCTCGGCGCGACCGGTGAGCTGCTCGACGTCGACTTGAGCAAGCCCTCGGGCAACGAGCTGTTCGATAGCGCCGTGCTGGGAGCGATCAAGAAAGCGGCTCCGTTCGGCCCCCCGCCTGAACACCTGAGAGATACCCTGAAGAAGAACGGTGTGGCCCTCGTCTTCTCGCCGTAACCTCTCTGGGTCATTCCGTCTTCGACTGGAGCCCGCCTGATGAAGCCGCTCGTGTCTGCCCTGCTGTTCCTCATCGCCGTGCCTGCGTTCGCGCAGCAGACGGTGATCGAGATCTCCGGCGCCAACTTCCGGCCGATGCCCATGGCGCTGCCGGTGCCGCTCGCGCAGGACGACGGCGCGAAGGCGTCGACCGCGGAGTTCGACTCGGCGCTCTTCTTCGATCTGCAGGCGTGCGGGCTGTTCCAGGTGCTCGACCGCAAGTCGTACCTCGCTGACTCCAAAGAGGGCGTGACGGCCGCGACCATCACCTTCCAGAACTGGCTCAACGTCGGCGCCGAGACGCTCATCAAGACGCAGCTCTCGAAAGACGGAGACACGCTGCGCGCCGACCTGCGCCTCTTCAGCGTGAACTCGGGCCGTGAAGAGCTGAAGGTCAGCGAAGCCGCTCCCGCGAAGGACGCGCGGCGGCTGGCGCACAAGCTCGCGAACGCCGTCTACAAACACTTCACGAAAGAGACGGGCCCGTTCGAGTCGCGCATCGCCTACGTGCGAAAGACCGGCGGCGGCAAAGACGTCTACCTCGCCGACTGGGACGGGAAGAACGCCGCCCCCGTGTCGAACGGCAACATCAACGTGCTGCCCGCGGTCGCGCCCGATCGCAGCGTGGCCTTCACCTCATACAAGCGCGGCAAGCCCGAGCTCTTCCTCGGCCGCGTTGGTGGAGACTCGACGCCGCTCGTCGCGAATGGCCGCATGGTCGCCGGCGTCGACTTCTCGCCCGATGGCAAGCGCATCGCGTACTCGGTGTCTGACGGCGAGAACGCCGAGCTCTTCGTCGCCAACGCCGACGGCAGCGGCGCGACCAAGGTGACCGACACGAAGTACTTCCTGAACTCGTCGCCGTGCTTCTCGCCCGATGGAAAGAAGCTCGCGTTCGTGTCGAACCGTGGCGGGTCTCCGCAGGTGTACGTGATGAACGCAGACGGTAGCGACGTGAAGCGCCTTACCTTCCAGGGCAACTACAACCAGACGCCGGCGTGGAGCCCGCGTGGTGATGTGATCGCCTTCACCGCCCGTGACGAGCGCAACGCGTTCGATCTGTTCACCATCGAGGTCGCGAGCGGCAAGGTGAAGCGCCTCACGCAGGACTCGAAGAACAACGAAGAGCCGTCGTTCTCGCCCAACGGCCGGTTGATTCTCTTCACCTCGACGCGCGGCGGCTCGAAGTCGCTGTACGTGATGACGTTCGACGGGAACAACCAGATGGCCCTGCCGCTCGACAAGGGCGACTACACGACGCCTGACTGGGGCCCCTGAAGCGTCACTTCGTCGCGGTCATCCAGAAGCGCCACAGCTCTTCAGACGCATCGAGATCGCGCGACGTCTTTCCGATGATGCCTTCGGGCAAGTACTTGTCGCCGCTCGGCCAGGTGTGACCGCCACCCTTCACGACGTCGAGGCGGATCGGGCTACGACAGGTCGTGAAGTCACGACGCTCGACACGTGTCCCGTCATTCGGGTCGACGTCGGGCAGCTCGGTGATGACGGGCGCTCCGCTGCAGCCATTGAGCTCGGCCCAACGTGCCACCGTGGCTTCAGCGCCGAGCGTGACCCCTCGCCCGCCTTTGAGGTCGCCTCCCGCGTACGGAACGATGGGGTCGGTGTCTCCCGCGATGATGGCGACGGGAATCGCCTTCGTCGGAGCGCAGGTCTTCGCGAACTGGTCGCCCAGGAACCCGGTGACCGAACCAACACCGGCCAGCTTCTCGGGAATGCGGCACGCGAGCGTCAACGACATGAAGCCGCCGTTCGACATGCCCGTCACGAACACCTTCGACGCATCGGCGTGGCGGTGTTGAACGAACTCGTCGATGAGCGCCGAGAGAAACGCCACGTCGTCGACGCCCTCTTGCGACGCCGGAGACGTCGCACGCCCATCGGCCCACGAGCGCCCGATGCCATCGGGGTAGACGACGATGAACTTCTCGCGCTGCGCGAGCTTCGTGAACGACGACAGCTCGAGCATCTGCGCGCCCGTTCCGAGCCGGCCATGCAGCGCAACGACGAGCGGAAACGGACCCGGGCCTTCAGGCGCGTACGAGATGAAGGTGCGCGCGCGGCCACCATGTTCGAGGCGGCCCTGCTCGTGACCTTCGGCAGACGATGGGCGGTGCGCACACGTCCAGCAGACGGCTCCGGTGAGCGCGAAGCCCACGAGCGCTGCGGGAAGTCGGGCGCGCCTGGTCACTCGCGGAAGAGCGTCGCGCCCCAGTGGAAGCCGGCGCCGAGGCCGACGAAGCAGACGAGATCGCCCTTCTTGATGCGACCCGACTTCTTGCACTCGTCGTACGCGATCGGAATCGTCGCGGCCGTCGTGTTCCCGTACCGCTGGATGTTGTTGTACACGCGCTCGTCCGGCAGCTTCAGCGCCTTCTGCACACCTTCCGAGATGCGCAGGTTCGCCTGGTGCGGAATGAGCAGGTTGACGTCGTCGATGGTGACGCCGGCCTTCGCGCAGACCTCATGCACGGCCTCGGGCATCTTGGTGACGGCCATCTTGAAGACGGTGCGGCCATCCATCACGGGCACGCCGCGGCCTTCCTTGAAGTGCTCGTCAGAGAAGTACGGGCGGTACGCGAAGCCGGCCGACGGCACGTAGAGCGCCTCGACGTTCTTACCGTCGGAGTGCAGCGCGAAGCCGAGCAGGCCGCGCTTCGGATCATCGGTGGGGCCCATGACGACCGCGCCGGCGGCGTCTCCGAAGAGCACGAGCAGGTGGCGGAACTTCGAGTTCCAGTCCTTCTCGGACTGCGGAATCTCGGCCGTGGAGCGGCCCATCACCACGTCCCAGCCCTGCTTCGTGAAGGGCATGAAGCCGGTGTGAATCTCGGCGCCGATGAAGAGCAGCTTCTTCGCCTGGCCCGAACGAATCAGCGCGTCGCAGACCTGCAGGCCGTACACGAAGCCCGAGCACTGCTGCCGAATGTCGAGCGCAGGAATGTTGGTGAGGCCGAGCTTCGCCTGCACGAGGCTGCCGACGCCCGGGAAGTAGTAGTCCGGGGTCATCGTCGCGACGACGATGTAGTCGATCTCTTCCGGCTTCGTGCCCGAGTCCTCGAGCGCCTTCTTCGCTGCGCCGACCGCGAGATCGCTGGTGCCGGTGCCTTCGTTCACGAAGTACCGCTGCTGAATGCCCGAGCGTTCACGAATCCACTCGTCGGACGTGTCGCAGACCTTCGCCATGCGCTCGTTGGGAACCATGACCTCACCGGTCACGAAGCCGGAGCCGTAGATGCGGGAATACGCCTGCATGCAAACCTCGATTCCGAGAGTGAAAACCGCGCGGCTTATGGTGTGACAGCCGTCACGGCGCAAGGACGCGAGACGACACGGCGCGTCAGCTTGGGAGGGTGGCCTGCGACCTGCACTCACAAGGTGTCGTGAAGGCGAAGCGAGTCGTCGAGACCACGGTCGAAGAGAGCGGGCCACGCATGAGTGCACAGGCGGAGTCGTTGTTGGCGTTGTGCGGCGCGAGCGTGCGTGACGGGCAGGTGCTGGTCGTTCAGCGGGAGGGCTACGTGCTGGGCGTCGCCGTGTTGCGAATTGCCTCACCGGACGCCGAGATCGTCGCCATCGTCACCGAGGCGAACTCGAGACACCGCGGCGTCGGGCGGTTGCTCATTCGCGACATGGTTCGGCGGTCGCGCATCGCCGGGTGCACGAAGCTGCGCATCAGACTGCCAAGGAGTGACGACGCCGCTCTCGCCTTCTTCGCGCGGCTCGGGTTCGAAGACACGCACGTGGCGTTCGATCTGGCGCTCTGAGAAAACCGGCGCGTGAAGCATCACTTCGCGCTCGACCCCGACGTCACGTTCCTGAACCACGGCAGCTTCGGGGCGTGTCCGCGCGTCGTGCTGGCCGAACAGCAGCGCCTGCGGGATCGCCTCGAGACCGAGCCCGTGCGCTTCCTCGCGCGGGAATACGAGCCGTTGCTCGATGCGGCCCGGCACTCGCTCGGTTCGTTCCTCGGCTGCAACGGAGACGATCTCGCCTTCGTCACCAACGCGACGACTGCGGTGAATTGCGTCTTGCGCAGCCTCGAGTTCTCGCCGGGTGACGAGCTGCTGATCACCTCGCACGGCTACAACGCCTGCAACAACGTGATGCGCTTCGTCGCCGAACGCAGTGGAGCGCGCGTCACCATCGCCAACGTGCCCTTTCCGCTTCAGTCGGCAGAGCAGATCGTCGAGGCGATCACGAAGGCGGTGACGCCGAAGACGAAGCTCGCGTTGATCGATCACATCACCAGCCCCACGGCGATCGTGTTTCCCATCGAGCGCATCGTGCGTGAGCTCGAAGGCCGTGGCGTGCAGGTGCTCGTCGATGGAGCGCACGCTCCCGGCCAGGAGCCGCTCTCGCTCGACACGCTCGGGGCGTCGTACTTCACGGGCAACCTGCACAAGTGGACGTGCGCTCCGAAGGGCGCGGCGTTTCTGCACGTTCGGCGAGATCGCCAGCCCTCCATTCGGCCGGCGACCATCAGCCACGGCGCCAACGCCCAGCGTCGCGATCGCAGCCGGTTTCGCGTGGAGTTCGACTGGCAGGGCACGCATGACCCGACGCCTTTCCTCACCGTGCCGTTCGCGATCGAGACGATTGGAAAGCTGGTTCCCGGAGGGTGGGACGAAGTTCGGGCCCGCAGCCGAGCGCTCGTGAAGCAGATGCGTGACGTCGTGCTGAAGGCCATCGGAGCAACACCCGCGGTGCCTGATTCGCTGCTCGGCATGATGGCGACGATTCCGCTGCCGAACGCGACGACAGGTCAGGGTTCGCTGCCGGGAATGGGTGCGCTCGATCCGCTCCAGGACGCGCTGTGGCATCAGCACCGCATCGAAGTGCCGCTCTTCACCTTCGAGGGGAAACGGTGCCTCCGTGTGTCGGCGCACCTGCACTCGACGCTCGCCGATGCCGAGAAGCTGGCCGCCGTGCTGCCCTCGCTTCTGTGAAACCGTGGGCTAGTGTCGCGGGCCCCGTGAGCCGCTACGCCGCCATCGACATCGGAACGAACTCGGTGCTTCTCCTCGTCGCCGAGCGCGACCCTGTCGGCAAGTGGAGCGCCGTCGAAGAGCGCGCTGAGATCACGCGGCTGGGCAAGGGCGTCGATCAGTCGAAGACGCTCTCTCCCGAGTCCATGGAGGCGACGCTCGAGGCCGTCGGGCGGTTCGCGAACGAGGCGAAGTCGCTGGGCGTGAAGGGCCTCGCCATCAGCGCGACCTCGGCGGCGCGTGACGCGAGCAACGGGAAGGTCTTTCTCGACGGCGTGCTGCAGCGCGCGGGCGTGCCTGCAGAGATCCTGTCGGGTGACGAAGAGGCGCGGCTGTCGTTCGCGTCTGCGTTCGCAGACTTCGGTGGTGCAGGCCCGCTCGTCGCCATCGACATCGGCGGTGGCTCGACCGAGTTCATCTTCGGAGACGCCAACGGCGCCATCTCGTACCGCCACAGCTTCGACGTCGGATCGGTGCGCATGACCGAGCGCTTCATCAAGACCGATCCTCCGGCCGAAGCCGAGCTCGCGGCGATGGAGAAGTTCCTGCGCGAGACGTTCGCGCCGCTCCCGAAAGCAGCGGCCGGCTTTCGCTTCGTCGGTGTCGCCGGCACGGTCACCACGATCTGCGCGGTGGCGAAGAAGATCGACCCATACGACGCGACGCTCGTGCACGGTGCCGAACTGAGCCGTGCGGAGATCGAGGCGACCGTGAACCGCCTGGCCCATCTCCCGCTGCCGCTTCGTCGTACGCTGCCGGGCCTTCAACCGAAGCGCGCCGACGTGATCGTCGCAGGCGGGCTCATCTTGAAGATCGCCGTCAACTGCATCGCGGCCTCGTCCGTCACCGTGAGTGATCGCGGCCTTCGCTGGGGCTTGCTCGCCGATCGGTTCGGGAAGGCTTCGTGAGCGGAGCCCCGGTGTCGTCTGCCGCCGCGCCTGCTGGTGGCCCGCGCGCCAATGCGCCCGGAGCGACGTTCGCGCTCGTCGTGCTGACGGCGATGAACCTGCTCAACTACGTCGACCGCTGGGTGCCGTCGGCGGTGAAGTCGCTCTTCAAAGAAGACCTGCAGCTCACCGACGCCGAGACGAGCTGGCCGCTCACCGCGTTCATCTTCGTCTACATGATCGCGAGCCCGATCTTCGGAGCCCTCGCCGAGACGAAGAACCGCCGCGTGTTGATCGCCATCGGCGTGGCAGCGTGGTCCATCGCGACTGCAGCTGCCGGGCTCTCGGTCGGCTTCTGGTCGCTCATGGTGACGCGCGCGCTCGTGGGAGTTGGTGAGGCTGCGTACGCGACCCTCGCGCCGTCGCTCCTCGCCGACTTCTTCCCGCCCGAGAAGCGCAACAAGGCGTTCACGATCTTCTACGTCGCGATTCCCGTCGGCTCGGCGCTCGGCTTCGCCATCGGTGGAGCACTCGGCACGGCCTACGGGTGGCGAACGGCGTTCTATGCCGTCGGCCTTCCGGGTCTCGCGATCGCGGCAGTTGCGCTGTTGATGAAGGACCCGGTGCGAGGTGCGTTCGACGACGCCCCGCCGCGACAGGTGTCGTTCCCCGAGGCGATTCGGCTGCTCTTGAAGAACCCCGTCTACCTCGTCACCGTCGCTGGCTACACGCTCGTCACCTTCGCGACGGGCGGCATCGGAGACTGGTTCGCCGAGTTCCTGCACCGCGTGCGCGGCATGGAGCTCGAGAAGGCCACGCTCGCCATCGGCGCCTCCGCCATCATCGGAGGGCTGCTCGGAACCTCGCTCGGCGGCTTCGTGGCGGATCGACTCGTGGGGGTGACGCGCCAGCCGTACCTGGCCGTCTCGGGCGTCTTCATGGTGCCCGCCACCCTGCTCGTCTGCCTCTCGCTCTTCGTCTTCCAGGATCCGACCTGGGTGATCGGCTCGGTCATCGCCGCGCAGGTCTTCGTGTGGGCCTACAACGCTCCGGTGAACGCGCTGCTGGTGAACAGCGTCGAGCCGAGTCTTCGCGCGCGCGCCTTCGGCATCTCGATTCTGTGCATTCACGCGCTGGGTGACGCCGTGTCTCCGCCGATCATCGGCAGCATCTCGGATCGCACCGGCAGCCTCGTCGGAGCGCTGGTGATCGTTCCCATCACGCTCGGGCTGGGCGGGCTGATCTGGATCTTCGGCTGGAGACGCCTCGCAGAAAAGCCAGCGTGAGGCTCAGGTTCCTTCGGCGTCGAGCCTGGGCTTGATCTCCTGCACCAGCGCCTGAATCTCTTCCTGCAACCGCTCGCCGTGGAAGAGCAGGTGCTGACGAAGTCGTGAACGATTTCCCATTCGGAAGAACGCCATCGCGTCGTTGATCGCGGCCCGGCGTCGCTCGAGGAAGTAGCGCGTGAAGAGCGCGAGCGGCAGTGCACCGGCCAGCGCCACCACCAGCCCGACCGTGCCAGCGAGGAACCAGCCCGCCACCGTCAGCAGCGTCCACCACGCGGGCACCATCAAGAGTGCCGACACGAACTTGAGCGTTGCGATGCGATCCTTCGAGACGGGTGCGAGCATCGCGAGCATTCGCAGGAACATGAACGGCGCGAAAAAGAGCACGACGCCGAGCGCGAAGAGCGGAAACCCGAGCAGGATCGCGCCGAGGTTTCGAAGCACGAACAGCGCGACGTTCTGACCGCGATAGTGCACCTGCAGATCACCCGGCTGCGCGTTGATCATCTCGAGCCGCGCTCGGAACGAGAGGATGTCTTCCTTGATGTCGTCGAACCGATCGGGCTGCTCGTTGCGCAGCAGCGAGGCGCCCTTCGAGAAGAGCCGCAGGCGATCGTTGTCCTTCTCGCGGAAGCCGTTCTTCAGGGCGAAGAGCTGATCCGCCGTCTCGATGAGGCCGAGATCTTCCCAGTCCTCGAGGTTGAGCGTCACCGAGCGCATCGCATCGCCGACCCGATCGGTCAGCGAGCGCACCCACTCCTGCTCGGCTTCGGGCGTGAGCGTGCCCACCGCTTCGACGAGCAGCCCCTGCCCGACCTCGATGTGCACGCGGCTCTTGAAGCGGTGCTTCTGCTCGTAGGTCAGCCCGATGGGGATGATGCGCATCGCCTTGCCTGACTTCGCCACCTTGAGGGCGATGCGGGCACAGCCGGTCTTGATCTCGGAGAGCTGCGGCGCCGAGTGCGACTTGCCCTCGGGGAAGATGGTGATCGCGAGACCCGAACTCAGCGCGCTGGCGGCGGTGTCGAGCGTGCCTTCGTTCTTCTCCATGAGGCCCGGGTGATCCTGCTTGCGGTACACGGGCAGCGCCTTCAACCCCCGCAGCAGCCAGCCCATCACCGGCACGCGAAACAGCGGCTCGCGCGCGAGGAACGTCACCTGCCGGTTGGTGATGACGAAGACGAGCGCAGGGTCGATGAGGCTGTTCGGGTGGTTGCCGACGAACATCACCGGCCCCGAGAGGTCGCCCGTGTGCTGCACGACCTCGACCCGGTAGAACAGCCGCAGCGCGAACGCGACGATGCCTCTGACGAGTCGGTAGAACACGGTCGGCACCTTACCCCGGCCGACTCAGAAGACGCCGATGTTGAAGTGCACGACGACGCGCGGCTCGTTGATGATGAGGTCGGGGTCGAGGTTCACGCCGAGATCGAGCGCCAGCGGGCCGATCGGCGTCACATAGCGAACGCCGCCTCCGAGCACGTACCGCAGCCGCGTCAGCTCGGTCGGCATCGCGAGCCACAGGTTGCCCACCTCGAAGAACGCGCCGAGATCGAACACGCTGAAGCCGGGGAAGCGCGCCTCCAGCTTCGCGAGACCGAAGAACTCGCCACCTTCCGACGGAATCTGCCGGCTCGCACCCACGGTGTTGGCTGCAGCCGTGCACCCGTTCTTCACGGCGAGCACCTGACACGCTGCGATCTCACTTCGGTACTGGGCACGGCGATCTTCCGCGATGAGCTGATCTTCGTTGAAGCCGCGCATCGACGTGGAGCCACCGAGGAAGAAGCGCTTCACGGGCGGCGTCACGGCGTCGGCGACGAGGGGAACGATGCGGCCGCCTCGCAACGACAACGCCAGCACCACGCGCTGCGAGAGGGGGATGTAGCCAGTGGCGAGTGCCGAGGTCTTGAAGAACGAGACTGGCACGGGCCGCTCCTCGGAGCTGCCTGGAGCGATCGGCGTGCCCGCGTAGATGGCGCCGGTCACCTCGGCCGAGCCCTGCAGCAGAATGCCCTTCCGCGGAGACAGGGCGCTGTCGCGCAAATCGAACGTCGGCTGGAACCGCACCGTCTGGAGCGCGAACGTTCCGAAGAGGAAGCGCAGGCGCTCCTGGTCGACGAAGGTGAGCGGCACCGAGGTGGTGGGAGAGCTCGTCTCCTGCACGCGCGCCCACTCGAGCTCGTACTGCAGCGCGAGCGTCACCTTCAGCCGGTTCTCGATGCGGGGAATCTCGAAGCTGCGCGACCAATCGAGGCTGGGCACGGCCGCCCATCGGGTGAAACGGAACTGCGGGCGGAACACACGCTCGCCGACGGCGTCGATGCGCCAGCCGATGTCGAACGGCAACAGGCCGCGATTCTGAATCGACAGGTTGCCGCGGCCAGCCATCAGGAACGGGAAGCGCTCGACGAAGTCCTTCAGGTTCTCGGTCTGAAAAGGGTCGAGGTCGGTGATGTTCACCGCGCCCGTGCGGGCGGGCACCGAGAGCCCGAAGTAGTTGAGCTGCGCGCGCAGGGCGAGGTTGACGGCCCGGCCCCCGAGGTTGGGCGCCGACGCGTCGAGCACCACACGCGGACCATCGGCGACGAAGTAGCCCACGCCGATCTCCCCCGAGATGCGCGGCCGCTCCTTCAGCTTGAGCAGCACGGTCTTGAGGGGCTCTGCGCGCTCGGGCGCCAGCAGCTCGACCTCGGCCGAACGGAAGGCCCCCGTCGAGAGCAGGTTGTTCTGCGTCGAGAAGAGGCTCTCGGAGTCGAGCGGCTGCCCTTCGATCATCGTCGCCTGCTTCAAGATCAGCTCACCGTCGGTGCGATCGGCGCCCACCGCGAGCACCGTTCTCACGCGCACCTGGGGACCTGGTCTCGTGTCGATCAGGCAGTCGGCATGCTGTCCCGTCGTGTCCAGCACGAACGAAGCGTCGGCGTCGGCGTAGTAGTAGCCGCGCCGGGAGAGCTCTCGCACCACCGTCTGACGCACGCTCTCGAGCGCGGCCGCCGAGAACACGCTGTTCGTGCGCAGCACCTCGAGCGCCTCGGAGCGGAAGCCCCTGGGGAAGCCCTTGCTCTGCACGAGGCGGAAGCGAACCTGCGCGCCTTCGGTGATGGTGAAGCGCACGTACGCGCTCGAGCCCGTGCGATCGATGCCCGCCAGGCTCACCTGCGCCTTGAGGTAGCCCCGCTCGCGGTACAGCGCCGTCATCGCCTTGAGCGCCTCGCCATACGTGTCTTCGTCGAGCACGGTGATGGGCGGCGGGCTCGGGTAGTCCTTCGCGAAGATGGGTCCCGTGCGGCCCTCGAGCGCGAGCGGGTCTGAGGTGCCGTGCGCCTCGATGAGTGACGGCGTCGCGGCCTCGACGACCCGAGAGAGCACGTCACGCAGCTCGACCGCGCCGATGGCCTTGTTGCCGTCGAACGCGACGTCGACGACACGCACCGGGTCACCTTCATCGATGGTGAAGCCCAGCGCCGCGCGCGTCGAGCCCGCGCCCGTCACCTCGGCCACCGCCACCCGCACGTCGTGAAAGCCGCGGAACCGGTAGAAGCGCTCGAGGCGTTTCGCGAGGCGCGCTGCGAGCTGGGCGTCGAGCAGCTCCTCGCCGTCATAGGCGAGCACGGCCTGCAGCGTCGCGTCGGTGAGGCGGCGATTGCCCGAGAAGACGAGCTCGAAGCGCGGCCCTGCGGCGATCGGTACCACCAAGCGGCCACCGTCGAACACGACGGGAAGCTCGACGCGCGAGCGGTAGTAGCGCTCCCGTCGCAGCAGCACGCGCAGCGCCTCGACGCCCTTCTGCGCGACCTCGAGATCGAGCACCTGCCCTGTCGCCAGGTTCATCGCCGTGAGCAGCCGCTCCGTCGGCAGGCCCGGGTCACCCGCGAGCGTCACACTGCGAATGAGCGTCGGCCGGCCCAGCGTCACGAAGAAGCCGACCGAGAGGCCCTGATGCTCGGGGTCGATCGCCGTGTGCCGCACCTGCGCGTCGCGAAAGCCACGACGCCGCAGCAGGTCGGTCATCGCCTCGGCCGCCAGCTCACCTCGCTCGGACCAGTACTCGCCGCCGACCTGCAGTCGACCGGCGGCAAGCAAATCCGTCCGGAGTGGGAGCGGCAGTGGAGGGTTGCCCGCGCCCGCCTCGAAGAAGACGTCGGCGACGACTTCACGGGGAAAGAGCTCGAAGACGACCGCGACGCCCTGGCCAGAAGCATCGTCCTCGACACGCGCGACGACATCCGAGAACCGCCGCGACTCGAAGAGGCTCTCGATCGATCGCCGCACCGCGCGCCGTGACAGCCGCTGCCCACGCCGCACCGTCACCAACTCGGTGATGCGATCGAGCAGCTTCTCGTCGACACCCACCGGCAGCCGCAGCTCGACGCGCACGACCTCTGGCCGCTCCGTCTCGGGAGCGGGCGCCTGGGCCAGCAGCGCACAGAGGAGCAGCGTCATTCCCATTCGAAGCGGAACCGCAGGTCGACGCCGGGGTTGCCGACGGTGGTGTTCTGGTTCTGGTTGTCCCACTGCGCGCGGGCCGAGACGCTCTGGTTGAAGCGGTACTCCGCCTGCGCCTTCGTGCCCTTGCCCGTCACCGGCTGCGTGACGCCCACCTTCAGGTTGTCGGTCACGACCTTCGACTCCCACGTCACCGACGGCTCGGCGATGCCGGTCGCTTCGTTGAAGGTCGTGGTGAGCCGCACCTGCTGATCTTTCAGGCCCACGTTCTGCGAGAGGAACTTCTGCACCTGCCGATCGAGCCCGGTGGCCGAGAGCAGCGCCTCTGCCGCGAGGCCTGCACCTGCTTCACCGGCGAAGCGCTCACGCGTGGTGACGCCGAGGGTGAGCAGCGAGACGACGTCGGCTTCCGAGAGCGCGGGCTCGGCGGTGAGCGACACGCGGGGGTCTTCGAAGCGCCCGAAGGCCTTCACGTTCACGAGGAACTCGCGCACCACCGTCTGCGCCGAGAAGTCGAAGGTGGGCCACAAGCCGTTGAACTGGAGCACTGCGCGACCGACGGTGAAGACGTTGTTGCGGAAGAAGGCCTGCGCGCCCTGAGCAGCCTCCACCGAGCCCACGAGCACGGGCTTCACGTTGGTGCCCGCGAGCTTCAGCTTCCCGAGGAACCGCGCGCGCGCGAGGTTGTTCTCGATGCGCACGTCGTTGCCTGCCGCGATGTCGACGTCGAGCCGCAGCCACTCCGAGGGTTGCTCGTCGGACGGCACCGGCCGCTTGCGCGCGTTCTCGAGCAACGTCTCGAGCGAGAGCGGCTCGGTGTAGCGCAGCTTCACCACGTCGATGGCGCCCGAGAGCTGGTACGGCGAGTTACCTCCACGCGACGAGAACAGCAGCGCCCCCGACAGCGTCGCCGGCACCTGCGGCCGCACCTGCACCGTCACGTCTTCGAGATCGAACTGCAGCTCCATGGCGCCGAGCGAGAGCTTGTCGACGCGCACGTCACCACGCGCCTTGAGCCGTCCATCGTTCAGGAACCCGTTCACGTCCTGAATGACGATGCGCGACTCCGAGAAGTCGGCGTGGCCCGAGAGCGAACGAATGGCGAGATCCTGGCCCTTGAGCGCGAGGCGGGCGTCGATGAGATCGGCGCTCCCGATGACGGTGGGCGCAGACACGAGTCCACCGAACGCGGCCGTGAAGTCGATTCGCCCCGACGTGCGCTCGATGTCGGGCACGAAGGTGCTGAGCAGTCGCAGATCGACGGCGCCGCGCGTTCGCATGTCGATGCGGGAAGGGCCCCACGAGCCCTCGGCGCTCACCTCGGTGGTCGCGCCCTTCATCGCCAACGACTTCACCTGAATGGCGCCCGCGTTCCACCCGAGCTCGGCCGGCCCCACGTTCGTCGCAGAGACGTCTCCACGGGCCACCACGAGGCGCTCGAGATACGCGACGGCCTTCGTCTGCCCGAAGTCGCGCATCGGCCCCACGGCGGTCACCGCGCCCGCCAGACCGACCGAGAGGCCCTTCGCCGACGCCGGGAGGAACGCGGAGAGATCGGGCAAGTCGACTTTGAACGTCGAGTCGTACGGCCACTCGTTGCGCATCGCGAGCGCGAGCCGGCCCGTCACGCCCGTCACCACCTGCCCTGTCACCGTGAGATCGCGCCCGAGCAGCGTGAGCCCGAGGTTCATCGGCCCCAGCCGCTGCGTCTTCCACTTCACCTCGTCCGACAGCAGCGTGCCCTTCACCTGGTAGAGATCGGTCGTTCCACTCACCACGAAGCGGCCGGTCAACGGAGCCGTGAGCGCGAGGCCCTTCTTGCCTGCCGGGTCGACCGCCTCGGCGAGCGAGCCCTCGTCCCACGCGATGCGGTAGTCGAGCGGGCCGTCGAAGTCCCACGAGCCGTCGACCGCCAGACGCCCAGCAGGCCCTTCGAAGGTGGTCGGCTCGAGCACCAGGCGCTCGCCGTCTTCGAAGCGCAGAATCAGGCTCGCGCCACCGAAGCGGCGATCGAAGTAGGCGACGTCGTTCACCCGAATCGCAAGCACGCCAGCCAACTGCTTCGCCGGAGAGTCGATGGCCGCCACCATCGAGACGCGACCTACGAGCACCTCTTGCAGGTTCTCCATCGCGGGCGAGAGATCGACGAGCAGGTCGATGATGTCTTCCACGCGGCCGTCTGGCAGCTGCACTGACGCGCGCGTGTGCAGCCCGGTGTCGAGGAAGTCGAGGCCGATGTCTCCGAAGAGCTGCGTGCGGCCCTTCTGCGCGACCAGCCCGTCGAAGCTCAGCGTGTTGCCCTCGTAGCGCACGGGGCTCTGCACGACGCCGAGCGAGTAGCCCGCGAACTTGAAGTCACGCAGCGACGTCTGCCCCGCGATCACGACCTTTCCCGAGGGGCCCTTCACCGTCACCGTCGCGCTGCCACTGCCTGACCAGGGCAGCTCCGAGATCTGCCCGAAGTCCGAGAGATCGATCGCCGACGCGTTGGCGGTGATGTCGAGATCGAGGCCGTGATCGGTGATGCCGAGCTTCACCAGGCCGCCCACCTTCGTGTGGCCCTGCGCTCCGACCGAGAGAGCGATGTCTTCGAAGGTGACCGCGCTGGGCGTGACTCCGAGCGTGAAGGTCCCTCGCGCGCCGGAGAACGCGAGAATGTCGGTGCCGCTCGCTTTGGGAGCGTCGTAGGCGCGTGACGCGAGCAGGAACTTGCCGGCCGCGAAGTCGATGGGCCCCGTGAGCGACACCGTCGGCAGCAGGTGCCCGGTCACCTCCCCCGTCACCGTCGCGGGAAAATCGACCCACGCGCCCGTGACGCTCGCGCGTGCCAGCACCCGCGCCAACGAGGCCTCACGCGTCGCGATCTTCGCCTTCACGGGGAAGCCTTCGCTCAGCTTCACCTCACCCGAGAGCCGAATCTCGCCATCACCGGCCGCGGTCGTGAAGTCATCGAGGTGCGCGACGCCATCGGCCAGGGTCAGCTGCGCCGAGAAGTCACCGGGCGTGAACTCGCCGAGCACCACCTGACTGGCGCGCAGCTCGGCGCGAACCGAGGGCGACGTCACCGGGCCTGCCGCCGACACGCGCGCCCACACCTGCCCCGAAGGCGACGGGAGCGGCAACCCCAACCTCGTGAGCGCCGTGAGCGGCACGAAGAGCTGCCCGTTCGCGTCGAGCTCGGGCGTGGGCTTGCAGAGCTCGCGCAGCTCACCCGAGCCGCTGAAGTTGATGCCTTCGAGTGAGAGCTCGGTCTTCTGCACCTCGAGCACCTGCTCCTCTGCGTCGAGCGTGGCCTCGGCGCTGACGCGGCCGATGGAGAGCCGATGCGTCTCGTCGAGCGTCACCACGCCGTGCCGGAGCGACACCTCGACCTCGCTGTTCCGCCGGCCCACCTTCGCGTGCACCTCGAGGCCGTCGACGTGGAGCGAGCGGCCGCCTGGCAAGCGGAGCGTCACGGTGCCGTCCTGCAGCTCGAGCTTGCTGACCCGCACCTTCGCCAACACGTCGAGCGGACACCCGCCAGCCGAAGCACTTTGCTGCTCTGGAACGTCGACCTCGACGTTGGGCCGAATCACCGTCACGTCCTGCAGCGAGACGCCTCCGGGAAAGAAGCCGGCGAGCGAGACAGACGCCAGCTCGGCCGTGAGCAGCGGCTTCGACTCCGGGCCCACCACGACGTCATGCAGCTCCACCGAGGCCGTGAGTGGATCGATCACACAGCGATCGATGCGCACCGCCATGCCAATGGCCTCGGGAGCCCGTTCGCGAACCTGGCCGCACACCCACGAGCCTGCCCGTTCGGAGCGCAACACCAGCGCGAGCACGAACAGGCACAGCGCCACGATGGCGAGCACCAGCCGTCCTCGTCGCCAACGGATCATCGGCGTCACCCTTCGAAACAACCCCGGCTACAGCTTGCCGAGTCCCTCGAGGTAGCGATCAATCTCCGCGAGATCGACCCCCGTGCGCGGCTTTGACGCAGGCGGCGCGCTGGTGTTCGTTTCTGTCGGTGCGGGCGGAGGTGGGGGCGTCGCCGGCACGATCACGGCTTCTTCGATGTGCGCGGTCGGATCGACGGCCATCACGGGGGCCACCACCGGCGGCGGTGGAGGCGGCGGCGGCGCCACGTTCGACGGGCTCGAGGCGCGCGGCACCACTGGCTGAACGGCCGGGGCTGCGACCACGCTGGAAGGGCTCGTGCGAGGCACGAAGCTCTGGGTGCCCGCTGGCGGCGAAACGATCACCGGGTTGGGCCGGGGCGCAACGACAGCCACGGAGCCACCCTGCACCGTCGCCGTCACCGTCATGCCGCCCTCGACCGCAGCCTCCGGGTCGCGACGAATCGCGCTGGGAATGCCTGGCGACTGTTGAAACGACGCTGCTGGTGGAGGCGGGGGCGCAACGGCCAGCGCAGGTGCGCTCGCCTCGGCAGCCACGTTCTTGCCCGTCTCGAGCCCCAGGTTGTCGGCGATCTGCTCGATGAGGCTCGCCTTGATCTCCTGGCTGCGCGACAGGAACGCCTCGAACAGCGCGTTGTCGCAGAGGGTGTTGATGACGCGCGGCGTGCCCGAGGCGCGGCGGTGCACGGCCTCCATGGCGTCACTCGTGAACGGAGACCGGGGGCTGCCGGCCAACCGCATGCGGTGCTTGATGTACGCCTCGGTCGACTCGGCGTTGAACGGCTCGAGGCGGTAGCGCATGGCCACACGTTGCGCGAGCGGCGGGTCGAGCTTCAGGTTCTTCTCGATCTCGGGCAGGCCGAAGAAGACGAAGCTGATCAGCTTGCGCTCGGGCACCTCGAGGTTGAGCAGCCCGCGGAACTCCTCCATCAGCTCCCGCGTCTCGAGCATCTGCGCTTCGTCGATCAGCACCACGGCCTTGCGGCCCTGCTCGTAGATCTGCAGCAGGCGCTGGTAGAGCTGGCTGAGCAGCGCGAGCTTCTCCTGCGCCGGGTTCTCGACGCCGAGCTGCAGGGCGATGCGCCGCAGAATCCAGCTCGCGGTGATGCCGGAGTGGATGATGACGAGCAGCGCGGCCTCGTACTCCTCCTCGGGCAGTGAATCGAGCATGCGCCGGGCGAGCGTCGTCTTGCCTGCGCCGATGTCGCCCACGAGCACCGCCAGGCCCTTCATCGAGCTGACGGCATAGAGCAGCCGCGTCAGGGCCTGCTGGTGCTGCGGCGCATTGAAATAGAACCGGCTGACGGGCGCGTTGCTGAAGGGCTCAGCCGTCAATCCGAAGTGGTCGAGGTAGCTCATGTGCCCGCCTCAGACGTAGCCGACCTTGCGTGAAGGCCCTGCGCCCGACGGCCCGCCCTTCTTGGGAGGTGGCGCTCCGCCGCCCGACGGGGGTGGATCTTCTTCGGGCACCGTGATGGCCGAGAGCCGATCGACCATCGCCCCGACCTCACGGTACGAGGGGTCGCTCGCCTGAACCTTCAGGTACTGGGTGAGCGCTTTGCCCGTCTGCCCACTGCCTTCGTAGGCCGCGGCCAGCTCGAAGCGCGTGGCCTTCTCGACCTCGCCCGTCGCGTGTTCGCTGGTGAGCGCCTGCAGGAAGGCGTCGACCGCCATGGGGTAATCGCCCTTCATCACCTGAAGCAGACCGGCCATCGTGAGGCAGTCGATCTCCTTCTTCTTCCCGATGCAGCCCTTGCGCGCGATCGTGAACTCGCTGATCGCGTCGTCCATCAGGCCCATCTCTTTGTAGGCGATGCCCAGGTCGTAGTGCGTGTCGACGTCTTCGGGTTTGACGACCTTCTCGAGGCCCTTCTTGAACTCGGCGAAGACCTCTTCGACCGACACCTGGTAGTCGTCGTCTCCGCTCGATGCCGCGGCGGGCGCTTCCTGCTCGCCACCGAAGTCACCGAGCTCATCAGCCAGTTCCTGCGCGAGATCGAACGCATCACGCGATTCGCCGTTTGCGGGAGCAGCGTCGGATTCTCCCGTCGCGGGCTCCGACATCTGCACCGACCCGCCACTCTGACCCGCGTCGACCTGGGCCAGCAGCTGCGCCGCGCGCTGGTGATCGGGGTACGCGATGAGCACCGTCTCGAGAATCTCGCGAGCCTCGTCGTAGAGCCCCTGCTCGATGAAGAACGTCGCCTCGTCGCACTCCTCCGACGCCGGCTCGTCTTCGGGCGGAGGCTCGACGTATTCCTCGGGAGCGGGCGCCGGGGTCGAGGTCTCGAGCATCTCTGCCGGAGCGGCCTCTTCTTCGGCCATCGTCGAGTTCGGGCTCGGCGCGGCCGGAACGTCTTCGACCTCGAACGCAGGCCTCGCAGCGACCGGAGACCGATAGCCCGTGGCCGTCTTCAGCAGCGACGGGTCGATGGCCTTCATCGCGCGCGTCGGCGCTTCGTGCTCGTCGTCTCCCAGGGCAGCAGGCGGAACGAAGGCGGGCGTCTGCCGAGTCGCCGCACTCATGGCGGCCTGGGTCGGCTGCGTCACGGGCTGCTGAACCTTGATGCCTGTTCCCGCGGTCGGGCCTTCATCTTCCTGCTCGGGTTGCGCGAAAGGGTCGGAGGCCGGCTCGGCGAAGGGATCGGGGCCCGGCTCGGGAAACGGATCTGCGCTGTACTGGTTCTCGCTGTCGCCTTCTTGCGCGAACTGCTGGGCGTTCACCGCCTCGAACTCACCCGTGCTCGGCTCGTCGAACGACATCGAGCTGGTCGGGGGCTCGAAGCCCTCGTCAGCAACGACGGGTGCAGACTCGATGAACTCGTCCGCGACGGGCGGCGGATCGACCTCGACCGACGCGGCAGCGGCGGCGTCGTCGGGCGCGATCGCCATCTCGTCGGGTACGAACTCGGGCGCGTCGATCGACTCTTCCGACGAGATGGCCACTTCGGCGCTGATGGGCTCGTCAGCCGTCTCGTCTGCGACGATCACCTCGTCGTCGCTCGAGTCGACCAGAATCGCGTCCTCGGGAACTTCGCCCTGCGGCGCGTGCTCCTCGACCGCCGCCGTGCCCCCTTCGAGCCTCAGAGACTGCAGAAAGACCGGCACCTCGGGGTGGCCGGGGTTCTGCTGCAGAATCGTCGTCAGGTACGGCTGTGCGCGCTCCTTGTCGCCGATGCGCGTGTGCAGGCGGAGCACGTTGAGCAGTTGCTCGGCAGCCTGCGCGTGGTTGTTCGAGGCAACGTAGATCGCGTAGGCCTTCTCGTGCGCGTCGATGTTCTCGGGCTCGACGCCGAAGATCTTTCGCAGGTGCTCGAGCGCTTTGTCGTGCAGCCCGTACTTCACGTAGACGTCGGTCTCGGTCAGCAGCTTGCCGAGCGAATCAGCTCGCGGCTTCGCGGCGGGCGTCGTGGTGGTGGCTGCGGGTTGATAGGTCGGCTGCTGCGAGGTCTGCGCGCGTGGCTGGTGCGCAGGCATCGCCGTGGTCGCCGCGGGCACGTAGGCCTGCGCCGCTCCCGTGTTTCCCGTTCGCTGGGGAGCCGCCACAGGCATCGGAATCGGAGCGGGCTCTGGCTGCTGCGGGCTTCGAGCCTGCACGTCTGGATCGTTCGGGTCGAGCTGCGCGACCTGGTTCCAGATGTCCTCGGACTCCTGCGTCTGGCCACGATCGGCGTACGCACGCGCGAGCTCTTTGTAGACGCTGATCGTCTTCGAGGTCTGGCCGAGCCCCTGGAACGCGACCGCAAGCAATCGAAGTGTGTCGATGTCGCGGGGGTCGGCCTTGAAGCAGACCTGCAGCTTGGCGAGCGCGCGCTTCTGATCGCTTCGCTGCAGGTAGATCTCGGCGAGCTCACGCGCGAGCTGCAGATCGTCGGGCTTGAGCGCGCTGATCTTCTCAGCAACCCGCAGGTAGTCGTCGATGCGGTTCTGACGCTTGAGGTGCTCGGCCGCGCGCTGCAGCTCGCCGCTCGCCTCGTCATTCATTCGCTCGCGAATGTAGAGATCGGCGAGCTTCACCCTCGACTGCACGTTGTCGGGGTCGAGGTCGACCATCTTCCGCAAGACGTCGAGCGACTTCTTCACGTCGCCCTGCTTGTCGTAGTGGTTGGCGACGATCTGGTAGTACGCCATCGCCTCGCCCATCAGCTGCAGCTGCTGATGCAGCTCGGCGAGGTGCACGTTGACGTCGATGAGCGTCGGGTCGAGCTTCAGCACCTGCTTGTACTGAGCGACCGCCTTCAGGAAGAAGCCGTCTTTCGCGTAGCTCTCGGCCACCTTCATGATGAACGTGGCGGCCTGCGCGTTGTCGTTCTTCTTCTGGTACAGCTCTCCCATCTTCTGGAGAATCCGAACGTCCTTCGGATCCACCTCCAGGATCTTCTGGTACTCCTTGATCGCTTTGTCGTAGGCGCCTTTGGCGACGAGCTTGCCGGCAGCCTCGATGATCTTGTTCTTGTCCAAGAAGCTCTTGGGGAATCGGGTTTCGCGAAGAAAAACAACAGACTATCGGCCGGGGACGCTACCAGAGCCGATCGAACCCTCCAAGAATGTTACGGGCTCTCTTCGATCGCTCGTTTCAGTCGGGCGGTACCCGCTTCTGAGGCCTGCATCTGCTCGACAAAACGGGTGTCGTACACGCCCTGGACGAAGGCCTCTTCGTCGAGCGCGGCGCGGTGGAACGGAATGTTCGTGCGAATGCCCTGCACCACGTACTCCGCGAGGGCCCGCTTCATGCGTCGAATCGCGGTGGGGCGGTCTTCAGCCGTGACGATGAGCTTGGCGACCAGCGAGTCGTAGTGCGGCTGCACGACGTAGTTCTCGTAGGCGAGTGAGTCGACCCGAACGCCAAGGCCACCCGGCGCGCTGTAGGCAGTGATCTTCCCGGGCCACGGCGCGAACGTGATGGGGTCTTCGGCGTTCACGCGACACTCGATGGAGGCGCCCTTCATCACGATCTGGTCCTGCGTGAAGGGCAGCTTCTCTCCTGCCGCGAGCATGATCTGGGTGCGGAGCAGATCGATGCCTGTCACCTGCTCGGTCACGGGGTGCTCGACCTGAATGCGGGTGTTCATCTCCATGAAATAGAAGCGCCCGTTCTCGTCCATGAGGAACTCGATGGTCCCCACGTTGGAGTAGTTGATGCGCTTCATCGCATCGACCGAGACCTTGCCCATCTCGGCGCGCAGCGCGGGGCTCACCCCCGGCGACGGGCTCTCTTCGATGAGCTTCTGGTGGCGGCGCTGCACCGAGCACTCACGCTCGCCGAGGTGCACGACGTTTCCGTAGACGTCAGCGACGATCTGAATCTCGATGTGGCGTGGCTTCTCGACGTAGCGCTCGAGGTACATGTCGCCATTCGAGAACGCGGCCACGGCTTCGGCCGACGCGGTCGCGAACGCGCTGGCGATCGACTTTGCGTCACGAACGATCTTCATGCCGCGACCACCACCACCGGCGGCCGCCTTCAAGATGACGGGGTACCCGATCTCGTTGGCGACCTCGACGGCCTCGTCAGCGCTCTTCAGCACACCGGGCGAGCCGGGGAGCAGCGGCAGACCCGCCTCGCGCGCGGCCTCCTTCGCGCGAACCTTGTTGCCCATGAGCCGAATGACGTCGGGCTTGGGGCCGATGAAGCCGATGCTGCACTTCGCGCAGACCTCGGCGAACTCGGCGTTCTCCGAGAGAAAGCCGTAGCCAGGGTGAATCGCGTCGGCCCGGGTGATCTCGGCCGCCGACAGCAGCGCCGGCACGTTCAGGTAGCTGTCCTTCGAGGGCGGCGGGCCGATGCAAACAGCCTCGTCCGCGAAGCGCACGTGCAACGAGTTCGCGTCGGCCGTGGAGTGAACGGCAACGGTGGCGATGCCAAGCTCACGACACGCACGAATGATGCGCAGCGCGATCTCGCCTCGGTTCGCGATCAGGACCTTCTTGAACACAGGAGCCTCCCTCGAAAATGGACGAGGAGCCGGGGCTTTTCAGCGCGCCGGCTCCTCCGTTCAAGCGTGTGACGTGCTCAGGGCTCGACGCGGAACAGCGCCTGGCCGAACTCGACGGGCTGGCCGTTCTGCGCGAGCACTTCGGTGACCTTGCCAGCCACCTCGGACTCGATCTCGTTCATCAGCTTCATCGCCTCGATGATGCAGAGCACGGCGCCCTTCTTCACCGGCGAGCCGACCTCGACGTAGGCCGCCTGATCTGGCGAGGGTGAGCGATAGAACGTGCCCACGAACGGCGAGGTGATGACGTGGCCCTTCTTCTCTTCGCGGGCCTCGGCAGCGGCGGTCGGCCGTGGTGCCGACGGGCGGGGCGTCAACGCAGGGCCTGGCGCCGCGGCGGGCGCGGGCGCTGCCGGCATCACCTGCACGCCAGCCGACAGCGGCATCGACATGGGCTGCATGACGTTCGCTGGCGGCGGTCCACGTCGAATGCTGAGCCGCTCACCGTTGCGACGCCAGTCGAGGCTGGTCACCTCGGAGGCCTCGAGCAGCTCGACGATCTGCTTGAGCGCGTCGAGATCGAACGAGGTGCCCGGAGTCACCTCGACCGACGAGCCAGCCACCACGCTCTTCTTCTTCTTGTCGGCCATGGCAGTGGACTCAGGCAGTGGCGGTGCGGGTGAGGTACTTGCCGTCGCGCGTGTCGATCTTCAGCACGTCGCCCTCGTTGATGAAGAGGGGCACGTTCACCTCGTAGCCCGACTCGAGGGTCGCCGGCTTCATGGCGCCAGACACCGTGTCGCCGCGCACGCCGGGGTCGCACTTGACGACCTTGAGTTCGACCGAGTTGGGCAGGGTGATGCCGATGGCCTTGCCGTTGAAGAAGAGCACCTGCGTGGGCAGGTTCTCCTTCAGGTAGTTGCGGGCCTCGCCGATGACGCCGTCGAGCACGAACGTCTGCTCGAACGTCTTGTTCTCCATGAAGTGGTACTCGTCGCCCTGCTTGTAGAGGTACTGCATGTCCTTCTCTTCGATGTCGGGGCGACCGACCTTGTCACCGCTCTTGAAGTTCTTCTCGAGCTGACGTCCGGACACGAGGCTGCGGTACACGGTGCGGCAGAAGGCAGAGCCCTTGCCCGGCTTCACGTGCTGAAACTCAACGATTTCGAACGGTTCGCCGTCGATCTCGATCTTGAGACCCTTGCGAAAATCCGACGTGTCAATCACTCCAGCCATGTGCGCCTCGGGAAAAGAAAAAAGGTGGCGGGCTCATACCGCCACCTCTCAGACCGGGCAAGCAATGGCTTTTCGGCGACAACGCCCCTGCGTCAGAGCTCTTTGGCGACCTTCGGCGCGGTGATGCGCATCACGTAGCGGGCCTTGCCGTAGTTGCCCGTCGGCAGCATTCCGAGAACCAGAAAGTAGTCCTGGTTCACCATGCGCAGCAGCGTGATCACCTTCTCGGAGTTGATCGACAGCTCGGCGACCTTCCCTGTCTTCAGGGTCTCGGCCGTCAGCTTCGCCTGCGACATCAGGTTCGCGAACTCGACCCAGGCCGCCTGCATGTCCATCTCGACCGCCGCTTCAGGCATGTCCTTCGGCAAGGTCTCCACCGAGATGCCGTCGAAGCCCATCACGCTGCAGGCGATCGCGCCCTCGACTCCGTCGACGATCGCCTTCAAGTGTTCCGTGAACATCAGGGCGCCTGCTCACAACCGGGAATCTCGGGCCTGAAGACCGTGCAGCAGTCGTCCTGAGTCATGCGACGCCCGAGACCGCGGTACTTGCACAAAGTCTCTGCCACAGTCGGGGCATCTCCAGCGGAAGTGTAGCGTTTGAGTTTCGTCGAGGCCTGACCTGGGCACGAAACCTCGGACTTCACGAGAGTGATTGGCATCGCGATCGGCTGCGAGCGCCAGGGAGTGCCACCCGGCTCGGTGACGCCCTGCACTTCGATGGTCGTCGTGAACTGAAACTTGTCGGTGTTGCTCGGAGACAGCGCCTCGAGCCGCGCTCGGGCGTTGCTCCCAAACAGCGGCGAGAAGATACGAAATTCTCCGGGTCTGGAAACGGGCACAACCTTCGGAATGGTGTCCGTCAGCTGAGCTGTAATGCCAGGAATCGAGGGCTTCGATGCGTATCGCAGGACGATCTGCTGAATGAGGACGCGGTCACGACCACCAGCAGCCAGCTGCCTTCCGCCCGTGACGGCCAGTGGGGGATTGGACTCGATGCTGAAAAACTCATCAAACCCACCGATATGCAGAGTCACGCTGACATCGGGCTCACCGGCGGCAATATCGAGCAGCGGAACATCGGTGATGATGATGGTGTCGTCGTCAATGATGCCACACCCCATGCCGGTGTCGACAATTGGCGAAACTCTTTGAACGTAGACCGGGCCCTGGCTCGTGGTGCACGCCGTGAGCGCCAACGAGAACATGATTGGGAAGTATTTCATGAGTTCCTCCTGACTAGTTCTGCGCGACGGTCTGACGGTTGAGAATGCGAGGCGAGATGAAGATCAGCAACTCGTCCTTCGAATCGAGCTCACGGTAGTTGCGAAAGAAGAACCCGATGATCGGAATCTTGCTCAGCAGCGGCAGCCCTGAAGTCGACGACGAGCCACGGCGCACATAGATGCCGCCGATGACCGTCGTGTCTCCATCTTTCACGAGCACGTTCGTCTGGGCTTCCTTGCGGCTGATGGCAGGCTGACCGTTCGAGCCAGCGTTGGCCTGGTCAGGCTGGTTGTTGCTCGCGTTGATGTTCATCAGAATGCTGCCGTCCTGCGTGACGTGCGGAGTGACCGAGAGCTGCAGAATCGCGTCGACGAAGACGGTGTTCGCACCCGCCGCCGAGACCTGGCTGAAGGGAATCGACGTACCCTGAGAGATGCGGGCCAACCGGTTGTCGAGGGTGGTGATGCGCGGGGCTGACAGCGTCTTGACCGAGCCCTGAGACTCGAGGGCAGAGAGTCGAAGGTTCAGCGTTGCTGCGCTGCCAGCACTTCCGAAGACGAGACCGATGGCACCACCCGCTCCGTCGCCAGCGCCGACTGGCAGGCTGACAGCGTAGTTTGGCGAGGTGCTGACACCCGCCTGGTTGCCACCCTGAATGCCGCCCGTCGCCGCCAGGTTGTTGGGGAACTGGAGTCCCGTGGGATTGCCGGTCGCCTGAGACATCACCGCCTGACCGCCCCACTGAATACCGATTTCACGCTGTTGCCTGATGTTGGCCTCGACGATGCGCGCTTCAATCAGCACCTGAGGCGTCTGCAAGTCGAGGCTGGCGACCAGCGAACGAACCCGCTGCATGTTCTCAGGCAGGTCGCGAACGATGAGGGTGTTCGTGCGCGCGTCGACCGCCACGTTTCCACGCTCGCTCAGAATTTCCTTCACACGCTGCGACATTTCTTCAGCCGTCGCGTAGTTGACCGGCACGAGTTGAACCGAGAGCTCGCGGGCCTTCTTCTCTGCATTCCGACGCTCGACCCGCAGGCGCGACTCCTCTTCAAGGCGCGCGAGAGGTGCCACTCGAATGATGTTGCCGAGGTCTTCCATGCCGAGGCTCTTCGAACGAAGAATCAGCTCGAGGGCCTGGTCCCAGGGAACGTTGCGCAGCCGAATGGTCACCTTGCCCGTCACGTCATCGGCGACCACGATGTTCTTCTTCGAGATCTCGGCAATGATGCGGAGCAGGTTGTGAATCTCGATGTCCTTGAACTCGAACGAGACCTTCTTGCCGACGTAACGAGCGCGCTGAGCGGCGCCTTCGACAGCGACGGTCGATGACTCGACTGCGACGCCAGACGTGCCGCGCCCTTCCGTGCTGATGGCTTCGGGCTCGGCAGCGGGCTTGAAGGTCCAGACGAGAACGCCTGGCCGGGTTGTGACGGCGTCCTTCAAGGGCCCGCCACCAGCGACCACGATGCGCACCTTGTTCTCGGCGCCGGGTACCGTGAAGGCGCTCACCATCTTGACCGAGGTTTGCAGATCTCCAGTGTCGAGACTGCGCTCGAACTTCCGCGGCAACTTCGTTCCGTCGAGCGTCAACACCGCACTCTGTCCGTCGGGGCGCTCGACCTTCCAACCACACTTGCCGGTGAGGGCCAGTTCAACACGACCTCCCGCACCGTCTTCTTTGAACGTGAGGTTCTCGATCGCCGCCAGCTCTGGCTCCTCGACGCCGACAGCGCGACCATCGATCACGATCTCGGCAGGGTCTCGGGTCTCCTTCGCGGCCGCCGACAGCTTCACCGTGACGGATGAGTCGACCCGCTTCACCTCGTACTGAGGCATCGCACCTTCGGCTTCGAGGACCACACGGAACCGGTGCTCGTCACCACCAACTCTCAATGCACGAATCAGGGCGTCGCCAACCTTCGGGCCTCGCGAGGGGCCACGGAAACCAACCAAATCGATCGCGAGGCGTGACGGGTTCGACAAGGTGAGGGTCTCGATGCGAGCGACCGGGCCATCCGTCTTCAGGCGCAAGGACCCACGCGAGTAGGAAACGGCCGTCACACGTGAGCCCTGACGATCGACCGCAATCTCGTCGACTCGAGGTGTTGGCTCGGCATTCTCGGCCACAGCAACGGCGGGGGCTGTCGGTGCGGGAGCCGTCACCGGCGTCGAGGGCATCTCGGGAGCCGCCCCCGCGACCTGCTCGGCCTCGACGGACACGACCAGTGTCGTGCCCTCGGCTCGAACGTCGTATCGGGTTGCGTGGTCGAGGCCGATGAGCAGTCGAGCGACCTGACTCTTGCCGTCCGAGAACTGCGAGACCACCACTCCGCTGACGGCGCCAACACCGTCGTAGTGCCCAGCGAGCGACCCTCGAAGCGCGTTCGATACATCGACCACCAACCGGTCGGGGTCCTGAAGTCTGAAGACAGTGAAGACTGGTGGAGCCGAAGACTCGACCCGAATGGCCGCGCCATTTCGTGGGGCCGCTTCCACTCGCAAGGAACTGAGTTCGTTCCGCTCTGCGCCCATCGCCACCGTCGCGACACAACACAGGGCGAGGTATCCAAATCGATTCATCGACCGGGTCTCCATTGCCAATGCACGCATGATTACTCTCGCGCCTTTCCGTTCATGAGGTCGAGAATCGGGCTCGTGGCCTGTCCCTCGGTACTGACACACAGATTCTGCCGGTTGGGCTGGGCACGACCATCGGGGCCCACCACGAATGAAGTCACCACGATGCACTCACGAAGAATGGCTGTCACTTTTCCAGCCTGTTTTCCGACCTTGGTGTTGCGTCGCACGACGTGACCCACGCCAGATCGGTCTTCGACCATCGCCACCGGGTTGGCATCGCCGCTGACGACGGCGACGAGGCGAAGGTCATCAAGGTCAAACTGACACAGCGGCTCGTCGCAACCTTCGGTGTTCGTGTCTTGCGGGCCCTTCGTGCCTTCCTCTGGGCCGGCAAGACTTCCGCGGAACGGGTCGCGCTTACCCATCGAAACGTACGAGTACTGATAGGGCTCGGAAGTCGTGAGGCTGACCCCCGCGTCAACGACGGTCTTCTTCATCGGCTGGAGCGCCAGCGTGGGAGCGGTGGTGACGGTCGGCTCGCCACACGCGAAAACGCCGGCGAGCCCGACCGAGAGAACGATGAGCGCCCTCATTTCTGGGCTCCCTTCGGGGTCACGAAGCGGAAGGTCGTCGCCAGGAAGTCGCTGCTCAAGATCACCTTCTCGTTGCGCAGGGTCGGCGTGCTCAACTTGATGTTGTTCACGTTCACGATGCGCTTCATTTGAGCGATCTCCTGCAGGAAGACCGCGACCTCGTGGTAGTTGCCCTTCACTGACATGACGATGGGAATGCGTGCGTAGAAGGCCTCGGCGCTCTCGCTCCCCGGAACCACTCGGGTGATCTCGAGTCCGGCTTTCTTGCCAATGTCGTTCAGCGCGGCCAGCAGCTCGTCGATGTTCTTCTCTTGAGGCAGTTCAGTGAGCGCGTCCTGAAGACGTTGCTCGAGCTGATCCATCTCGCGGCGGCGCTCGATGAGGTTGTCAGCGATTTCCTTCTTCTCGGCATAGGTCTGGTCCAGCGAGACCTGCTGCGACCTGAGCGCCTCGATCTGGGTCTCGGCGTCCTGAATGAGGAAGAACCAGGTGCCTGCCGTGATCAAGATGAGCAGGCCGAGGACGATGCCGGCCTTGGCAGCAGTTGGGAGCTTGTTGACGCGTTCGAGGAGTTGTTCCATTGGTCACGTCGCGTAGTTGGCGTTCATGACGAGTTCGAAGCGAACCGTCGACTTCGTCTGTTTGTCCTGCTGCTCACTCGTCTTCAGCTCGACCCCGGTGAAGAAGTTCGACAGGTCTTTGACCTCGAAGTCCTCGATCGAGCCCTCGGCAGAGAGCAGCTCGACGCGAACCGTTCGTGCGTCACGCTTTCGCTCGACCACCCGTCCGATTCCCTTGGGTGTCCAGACGACGTTCGCCAGACCACGCATGAACTCCGACACGTCTTCGTGGCTCTCGGCGCTGCCCATCAACCGCACGGCGTTGGCCTTCTCGTCGAAGTCGTTGATGAAGACCTTCTTCGGAATCGCGGACGACAACGCGTCGAGCAGTTTGACGGGCCCGCTGCGCTGCTTCTTGAGCTTGTCGAGAATGGCAAGCTTGTCTTCGACCTCTTTCTTGCGCTTCTTGAGGTCGTTGACTTCGCCGATCTGCTTCTCGAGCGCGTCGATGCGGCGCTGGGTCTCAGCGACCTGCTCTTGCCGGCGACTGCGCTCTGCGTCACGGGTGGCGAACCAGTAGTAGTTGCCCGCCCCCGCGATGATGATGGTGCCCGCGACGAGGACGAGGAACTGGCGACCCAGTTCCCGCTTCTTGACCTGCCGAACCGGCAGGAGGTTGATTCTGATGGCTGTCATCGGTGTCGGCCTCCTTTCAGCCCAGCTTGTCGCCCGGCTTGCGCAGGGCCAGTCCGACGGCGACGGCCGCCTGAGGTGCAACGTCCATGATGAACGCGGGGTCGAACTTCCGGTTGTCGATCTCGATGCGTTTGAAGGGTTGCAAGATTTCGACGGGCACGCCCACGCGTGACTCGATGGTCTTGAAGAGCGCGGGCACCTTCGCCGTGCCGCCAGAGAGGAAGACCTTCGAGAAGGTCGCGTCGGCGGCCGTGCCTGCGTAGAAGTCGAGGCTGCGCTGGATTTCGCCCGCGACCTGCTCGGCGACCTGGCTCATGACCTTCTCGACCTCTTGCGGAACGACGGCGTCGGCGTCTCCGCGACCACCACCGACCTTGAGCGCTTCGGCCTCTTCGTACGAGACGTTGAGCTGTTTCTGGATCTCTTCGGTGAACTGGTTGCCGCCGATGGTCACGTCGCGCGTGAAGACGGTGACGCCGCCCGAGAGAATGTTGATGTTGACCACCGCGGCGCCGGCGTTGATCAACACGACCGTCTCGCTCGCGGGAACCTCGTAGTTCGCCGAGAAGGCGTTCTGGACGGCGAAGGCGTCGACGTCGACCACGACCGGCGTGAGCCCTGCTTCGGTCACGACCTGCGTGTAGTCGTTGATCATGTCCTTCTTGGCCGCGACCAGCAGCACGTCCATCTGGCCGGTCTGATCATTCGCGTCGGCCTTGAGGATCTGCGTGTCGATGTTGACGTCTTTGATGTCGAAAGGAATGTGCTGTTCGGCCTCCCACTGAATGGCCTCCTCCAGCTCGTCCTGCGACATGCGGGGCATCGAGATCTTCTTGATGATCACCGAGTGCCCGCCGACGCCGATGGCCACTTCCTTGTGGCGCAGCTTGAGCTCACCCACGAGCTCCTGCACCGCCTGGACGATGGCCGTCGAGTTCATGAGCGCGCCGTCGACGATCGCCTCGGGCGGCAGCGGCTTCATTCCGAAGCTCTGCAGCGAGTAGACGACCTCTCCGCGACGGCGGTTCTCTTTCAACGAGATGAGCTTGACGCCGGATGATCCGATGTCGAGCCCCAGTGCCAGCTTCCCTTTGGCCATCGCGTCGTGGCTCCTTCGCCGTACTGCGTGCTGCGAGAGACTAGGGCCGGAATGCAGCCCCTCCAAAAAACCCGCTGATCAGTCTTCGAACACCTGATCCTTGTCGGTGACCTTCAGGCCCAGCGCGAGAATGATCTTTCGTTTGGTGTCCAGTCGACACGAGGCTCCGCGCTCCACCCGGTCGATGGTCAGCACCGAGACGCCAGCACGACGCGCAAGCTCGGCCTTCGAGAGCAGGCGCTCTTCGCGCAGGTGCTGAACGTTGTTCCTGCGAGCGTTCTCTTCGTCCTCGTTCGAGCTCATCGGATCAGAAGTGTGACCCGCAGAAGTCCGCTTGTCAAACGAACTGATCCTTCTTTGACCACATAATTATATGTCAAAGATATGAAGCTATACCTCAAACAGTGTGTGGTCGAGGGCGCACCCCAAGGGCTTGTGGGTGTGGAGTGGATCAGCGTGGTGCGTCTCAGGGCTCGAGCGCGCCTTCGGCGTCGGGATCGATGCCGTAGTCTTTGATCTTGTAGAGCAGCGCACGGTGGCTGATCTCGAGCAGATCAGCGGCGCGGGTGCGGTTGCCCTTCGTCTTCCGCAGAGCGGCGCGAATGAAGCGCTCCTCGAGCTGCAGCATGGCTCGCTTGAGGGAGTACTCGGTCTCCTGTGGCGTCGGCAGCGTGACGACCGCACTCCCGGGTGGAGGCGCCCGTCTCGCAGTGACGCGCTCGGGGAGCGAGTCGAGTTCGATGGTCGGGCCGTCGGTGAGCAGCACGGCGCGCTCCATCGCGTTCTCGAGTTCACGAACGTTGCCTGGCCACTCGTAGGCGAGCAGCACCGCCTGGGCTTCGGGTGAAAGTGTGGTGACCGGTTGCTCTCGATTGAACGTGCGATTGAAGCGGCTCATGAACGTCGTGACGAGCGGAAGAACGTCGTCGCGGCGCTCTCGAAGGGGCGGCACCCGCAGCTGCACGACGTTCAGCCGGAAGTAGAGGTCTTCTCGGAACTCGCCACGCTCGACGAGCTTCGTCAGGTCACGCAACGTCGCGGCGATCACGCGCACGTCCACCTTCTCGACGCGGTTCTCTCCAACTGGCCGAACCTCGCCCTCCTGCAGCACCCGCAGCAGCTTCACCTGTGCAGGCGCCGGCAGCTCGGCCACTTCGTCGAGCAGAATGGTGCCTTTGTGCGCGTCCGAGAACAGGCCCCGTTTCGCGGTGCGAGCGTCGGTGAACGCACCACGCGCGTGGCCGAACAGCTCGGACTCGATCAGCCCTGCGGGAATGGCGCCGCAGTTCACGGTGACGAACGCCTCGTTCGCGCGCGGCGACAGCTCATGGAGCGTGCGTGCCACCAGCTCTTTGCCAGTGCCTGACTCGCCCGTGATCAGCACGGTGCTGTTCACCGGCCCGACGCGATGCATCTGCTTCTTCAGCGCCTTCATCGGCTCACTCGTGCCGAGCATCAGCTCGAGGGTCGCGCTCCCGGCGGGCGCACGAAGGCGCCGGTTCTCGCGAAGCAGCCGCGCGCGCTCGTCGACCTTGCGCAGCGTGAAGACGATCTCTTCGGGCTTGAACGGCTTCTGCACGAAGTCGTACGCACCGAGCGCGACGGCTTCGAGGGCCTGGTCCTTCGAGCCATACGCGCTCATCACCAGCACGGTGAGCTCGGGCTGAAGCGCGATCGCCTGCTTCAAGAGCGCCATGCCGTCGAGCTTCGGCATTCGTACGTCAGAGATCATGACGTCGTAGGGGCGAGCCTGGAGCTCCTTGAGGGCCTCTTCTCCGTCGGCGACCGCGCGCACCTCGTAGCCGTGTTCCGTGAGGACGAGCGTGAGGACGTGCCGAATCGAGGCCTCGTCGTCGACCACCAGAATGGAGCGCAGCAAGCCCATGCCGATGACATACGCAATTGCGCGCATGCTTTCGACCTGCGTCTCGCCGTCAGGGTGCGGGCAGCGAGATGGTGAAGCGCGCTCCACCCTGCGCGCGGTTCTCTGCTTTGAGCTTCCCGTCGAACTGCCCGAGCAGATGTCGCGACACCGCCAACCCGAGGCCTGTGCCCTGCCCTGGCGGCTTGGTGGTGAAGAACGGCGTGAAGAGCTTTGGCAACACGTCGACTGCGATGCCGGGCCCTTCGTCGTCGACGAACAGGTGCCCCTCTCCGTCCTGGAGCGCCAAGCTCAGCCGCACCGAGCCAATCCCCGCCTGAGATTGGCAGGCGTTCAGCAGCAGGTTGACGAGCACCTGCGCGAGGGGACCTGCCTCGGCGCGCACCCACGCGGTCTCGGGACAGTCGACCTCGATACGCACCTGGGCGTTCTCTTTCATCGACGACACCATCTTCACGCAGCTGTCGATGATGGGCCGGAGATCGAGCGGCTGCGCCTTGCCCCGCGAGGGACGGCCCATCTCGAGCAACCCGCGCACGATGGAGTCGATTCGTTTCACCTCGGCTTCGATGCGATCGACGACCTCGAGGGTCTGGTCGTTCTGTTGAGCGCGCAGCCGAAGGACCGAGAGGTACCCGAGAATGCCCGAGAGCGGGTTGCCCACCTCGTGAGCGACGCCTGCTGCCAGCTTCCCCACCGTCGCCAGTCGATCAGCCGCCACCAGCTCGGCTTGAAGACGCGCCTTCTGATCAGCCTCCTTCGAGAGTTCGACGAGCCGACGGTCGCTGCGCGCCTGCTCTTCCAGCAGCGCGCCACGAAGACGATCGATGGCGCGGGTGACGCCGTCGACGCCTTGAACTCGCTGCGGGCCGCCGTGATCGCGCAACGCCCGTGACGCCGACGACTCGAGGTGTTCGAGAGGCCTGCCCCAGAGTTGCCGGAACGCGAGGTAGAGAAAGACGGTCGAGCTGAGGAAGTTGACCGCAGCCAGAATGAGAAAACTGCGCCGAACCGAGTCGACGCGATCGACCATGCCCACCGAGAGATCACGCACCGACACCAGGAGCGAGTCGACTGCCGGTTGCATCGCCAGGCTCGTCAACCCGCTCGTCAGCGCAGCGAGCAGCAGAGCCCAGAGCAGAAGCGTGAGGTGCCGCATCAGCCGATTGTGGTGCTTTCAGCAGCTCATCGGAAGTCGCGTTTACTGAAGATGGCTGCGGCGATGGCCAGCGCGATCATCGAGTACCCGCAGGCGTAGACGGTGGCGCTCGCGACTTCCGAGAGGCTCGTGGCCTGGAAGTAGGTGGCGCGCCCCTTGAAATCGAGCCTCTCGAGGTTCGGGAGTATGTAGAACAAGAACGTTCCGACGCCCTTCACCATCGCGCTCGGCGACTTTTCTGCATACCGAAGCAGGTCCGAGAGCATGTGGCCGATGAAATAGAGGCCAACCGTCGAGAGCGCCGAGACGAACTGAGACGACGCACAGGCGAAGACGAAGCAGACCGCCGAGAGCAGCAGGATCTCGAGGAGCAAGCCCCACAACGCAACGAAGTGCGATTGATCGATCGTCGACTTGGTCAGAGCCAGCTCGACCGTGAACAGCAGGCCCATCGCGATGGTGATGACCCACACCGTGAAGACGTTCCCAAAGAAGCGGCCGACCACGAACGCCGAGCGGCTGACCGGCTTCGCGATGATCATGAAGATGGTACGCCGCTCGATCTCGCGGGGAATCAGGCCGCTGCCGAGGAAGATGGTCAGCCCCGCCGTGAGAATGCTCATCACCCCGAGGCCCACGTCGGTGATGACGCGATCGAAAGTCGCGACCGTGAGCTCGAGTGAGAGCATCGCGGCGATGATCAGAATGAAGGCGAAAGCGAAGACGACGAGCGTCACGCGATTTCGACGCGACTCCCTGAAACCGTTGAGCGTGAGCGCGAGGACGGCGTTCATTCGATGAGACCTCCGACGGTCTGCCCAGCGTTCTTCATCGCGTCGAGGAAGAGCTGTTCGAGGGAATAGCGGGTTCGCTGCAGCGAGATGACGCGAGCGGCTGCAATCGCCGGGTTTGGCAACAAGCCGGTGACGATGGTGTCCGTGCCCTTGATGGTGAGCCGACCACCTGCACGCTCCACCGAGGCGCCGAGCCGCTGCGCGTCTGCGACGAGCGTCTCGGCGGCGTTCTCGACGACGAGCTCCATGTCGGAGGCGCCCTGGGACAGGAGCTGGCCCACCGGCCCCTCCTTCATCAATTTGCCCCCGATGATCACCGCGACCTGATCACACAGCACCTCGACATCGGGAATGATGTGGCTGCACAGGAGCACCGTTGCGCCACGCGCGCGCTCGCTCGCGATGATGTCGCGAATCAGCTGACGGCCCAGAATGTCGAGACCCGAGGTCGGCTCGTCGAGCACCAGCAGCCGAGGGCGAGCAACGAGCGCCTGTGCGAGGGACGCGCGCTGGACCATGCCCTTCGAATAGCGCCGAATCTGCAGGTGGGCGGCGGCCGCCATGTGTACCTGCTCGAGCACTTCGGTGACCCGCTTGCGACGCTCGTTGCTGGGCACCCCGCTCAACACGGCACCCAACTCGACGAACTCGTAGCCAGTGAGGTACTCGTACGGAGACGGGTTCTCAGGCAGGTAGCCAACCTCGCGTCGAGCTGCCGTCTCCTCAGGCGATCGGCCAAAGAGCTCCACCGTTCCGCTCGTTGGCCGAATGATGTTCATCATCAGCTTGATCGCGGTCGACTTGCCGGCGCCGTTGGGGCCGAGCACGCCGAGCACCGACCCTTCAGCCACCGACAGATCGAGGTTGCTGAGCGCGATGACTTTGCGGCTCTTCAGCAACCCCAATTTGTACTGCTTCGTCAGCCCCCGAAGCCGAATGACTTCGCTCACCGGTACACCTCGAAACGTCGCGAAAGAGAGGCACTGGTCGCCTTGCCTTCTCGGAGTTCGATGGGCTGCCCCTCGGGGTCGACCCCCACCCCAATGTAGTCGCCGTTCTCGACCAGCTCGGCCACCGAACTGGCGTGGCGACCAGTGCGTCTGGTGAAGGCCACATCTGCCTTTTCCACCTGTTGAAGCGCAAGCTCGACGCGAAGCTCCCGATACTCTCGGCGAACCCGCTCGCACTCCCACGAGCGGTCCTCCGGATCGCAGGCGTCGACCAGGACCTGCAAGATTCCCAACCCATCGGACTCGCCCGCCTGCGTGAGCAGTCGAGCCTGCAACCGCGGCGCATAGTCAGGGGCGTTGGGCAGCTTGGAAAGATGCTCGAACTGCGCTGCTGCACCTTTGTAGTCTTTGAGCATCTCGAACAAGGTGTAGCCGTAGACTGTTCGCAGGTTGAGGTCGTCGGGAAATTGCTCGACGCCCCGCGCGAGCAAGGCTGCGGCTTCCTGCTGATTCGTATACTCGCCCACGCCGAGGCGGTAGGGCACCGACAAACCAATATACAGATAGACGTGATAAAATCTGGGGTCGAGCGTGGTGAGGAGTCGCCCGTAGTCGGCGAGGGCGCGGTTGTGCACCGCAGACTCTCGTTCGCCGAGCGCATTCACGACACGCAGCCAGTACGTGGTGACCAGCAAAGGCAACTGCGACTTCAAGACAGTGCGCGCGCCCTCGGGTCTGAAGAGTGCTGGAGCGAGCTGCCGGGAATTTCGTCGTGCGGCAGGCTCACCGGAGGCGAGGAAAACGAGAATACCTCCGATGATACCTGCCGCGATCGTCCGCTTCATACCGATTGAATCAGTGCGATTGATCAGTCGCAGCCGACGTCTTCGTTGGTGACGGCGATCGAGCCCGGCGAGATCGCGGTGTTGGTCGCGACCGTCGCAGCCTCGGCGCAGCCGGCAACCGCGGCGACGTCGATCGACTGCGAGGACACCCACTCCGTGTCGGCCTGAGCATCATTGTCGAGCTGGCCGTAGGCCGTCGCCGAGAACGCGCACTCAGGGCAGCCGTTCAGACCAGCGCCGCCGCCGGCAACGCCCGGGCCCGCCGCGAGAGCCATTTCGCCAACCGCCATCGTCCACATCGCCGGAGGCGTCATGTAGGCAGTGAGGCCGCGAAGCGAGGCGGTGAGGAAGGCCATGCCGAAGCGGTTCGAGTCGGCCTCGACGCCGCAGTAGACGCCCGTGATGAGCGAGCCACCGGCACGCGACTGGAGCGAGTCGCAGTCTGCAGCGGCAGTACCGTCGGCCATGCCGGCGATCTCGTAGACGTAGCGGTTCGAACGCTCAGGAGCGAAGCCGATGAGCGAGATGTCGCCGACGTAGCGATCATCGGTCGCGAAGCGAGCCTTCTGACCGGTGAAGATGCCCTTGAGGTTGCCCTTCGCCTCAGACGCCTTGCTGCGCGCCTGGAAGCGAATGAAGTTCGGAATGGCGATGGCGGCGAGGATGCCGATGATGGCGACGACGATCATCAGCTCGATGAGGGTAAAGCCCTTCTTGATCTTGTTCATGCACTCTCCATTGGTTGGGTCGGCTTACGCCGGGTGTCTCACCGAGCAAGTTTGAGGCCACTCGGTAACGAACACGGGCGAGAGTGTACGCACGCGAAAGGACCTGTCCACATCCTTTCTGAACTGACGATTCTTGTCAGTCGGCGGGCGCTCTTCGTCAGTCGAAGCGACCAACGGACATGGTATCGCTCGTCGTTCCTATGACCCGTCGCTGGATCCTGCCCCTGCTGATCTTTTCGGGGTTCGCTGGGCTGTCGTACGAGTTGCTGTGGGTGAGACTGCTCACCTTCAGTCTGGGGAGCACGACGGCGTCTTTCTCGGTGGTGCTGGCGGTCTTCTTCGGTGGCCTCGCGGCCGGCTCACGGTGGGCTGGCAAGCGCAGCCTCGTCGTGAAGGCGCCGCTGCGCGCCTATGCGCTCCTCGAGTTGGCAACGGGCGGGCTTGGCTTGCTGCTCTACCCGGTGCTGGTGTCGCTGGGGCCCCTGATCGCGAGGGTCGACCCCGGGGTCGGCGCACCGGCCCTCCTCTTCCGTCTGTTGGTTGCCGCCATCGTGCTGCTCCCGCCCACCTTCCTCATGGGCGCGACCCTGCCCTTCGTGACCGTTGCGACGGTGAGGAGCGATGTTCAGGCAGGGAGCGGGGTGAGCCTGATCTACGGCATCAACACGCTGGGCGCCTGCGTGGGCGCCTACGTGATCACGTTTCAGCTCCTGCCCCACCTTGGGATCTTCGGCTCGACGCTCGTCGTCGTGTCCGTCAACGTCATCGTGGGGCTCGTCGCGCTGGTGATGGGGCGGCGTGGCGATGGGCGCGTCGCCGAAGTGCACGAGCCCACCATCGCCGGCCCGGTTGCGTCGATCGATCCGAAAGTTCGCGTGGCGGTCCTCGTCGCGACCTTGATTGGCGGTTTCGCTGCGACTGGGGCACAGATCGTCTGGGCTCGTACCTTTGCGATTCTCCTCGGGGGCACGAGCTACGGAATCGGGTCGGTGCTGGTGAGCGTTCTCGTCGGCATCGCCCTTGGGAGCCTGCTGGCGGCTCGGCTCATGTCGCGCAGCACGCATCGCGCGGTGACGGCCGCGCTCATACAGGGAGCCGTTCTTCTGGGCGTCATCGCGTTCATCCTGGGGCTGCCCCTCACGGGCTACCTGGTTGGCCTGCTCCCAACCGCGGGGCTCAGTGGAGACGCCCTGCACCATGGCGATCTGCTGGCCGTGTTTCTGTTGCTGGCGGCGCCAACCATCGCGTCGGGTGCGAGCATGCCGGCGCTCGTGAGCGTGTTGGGACGAAACGCGGCAGAAGCTGGCGAGACACTCTCGCGCGTCTACACGGCCAACACGGTTGGCTGCATCGGCGGATCGCTCGTCGTCGGGCTGGTGCTGCTGCCCATGATTGGGTCGGCGGCGATCCTCTACCTGCTCTTCCTGCTCCTGACGTTGGCGCTCGTGATTTTCCTGGTCGCCACCTGCAGCGATCGGCGGCTGACGGCGCTTGGGCTTGGAGCGTGCGCGCTGGTCGGTGCAGCAGCGTTTCCCTCTCTCAACACCGACGTGCTCACCCCGAGGAACCCGCTGTCGGTCGACTACTTCACCTACTTGCGGAGCCTGAAATCGGTGCGGGGCGCAACGATCTCTGAGCACGAAGGCGATGTCGCCACGGTTCAGGTGACGACCATCGGTCGTGGAACTGGGCTCCTCTTGAATGGCCTCGGACAGGGTTCGCGCAATCAGGTGCCGCCCGACATCGCATTCGAGTCGACGCTCGTCGCCACCATTCCCTGGCAACATTCGCCTCGCCATGATCGGGCCCTCGTCATCGGGCTCGGGGCGGGTGGCACGGTGCGCGAGCTGCTTCAGCTCGGGGTTGGAGCACTCGAGGTCGCCGAACTCGAGAAGGGTGTCGTCGCTGCGGTCGGCGAGATCTGGCAAGAGCAGAACCCCCTCAACGACGCGCGCGTGAAGGTCATCAACAACGACGCTCGCAGCTATCTGCTGTCGGCCTCGTCGAAGTCACCCCACTCCTACGACTTCATCACCTCGATGCCCGCCCACCCCTGGGTCGCGTCGGCGCTGTTCACGACTGAGTTCTTCGAGCTGGCGAAGGCCAACCTCACCGAGCAGGGCGTGTTCTCGACCTGGTTTGGCCCGTCGAACATGCCCGACACCTCGATCGAGGCGCTCTTTGGGGCCTTCACCTCGGTCTTTCCCTCCTGGTTCATCTATTGGGTGCCCGAAGCTGGTGCCTTCTACCTCGTCGGCAGCACCACGCCGCTCGTGTTCGACGTGGCGGTCATGGAACAGCTGACCCGTCACCCGGTCTACCTTGGTCTCGACCCCGCGAACGTCGAGCCTTCGTTCTTTGCGTCTCACCTGATCGCCCAGAGCTCAACGGCGAAGCCAGCGGCGACGTTCACCGCGAGGAACACCGACGACAATGGCTTGATTGAGTTCGGGGTTCAGCGCCCCAGAAAGACCAACCCGCTGGAGGTCGCGAAGAAGGGCTTCGTCGTCCAGGGACTCACGCCCGAAGTGGTGCGTGGAGCCGACGCCCGCACCTTCCTGCTCGAGGCGATCGAGTCAGCGCTGGGAAGCCGCGCAGGCCGCCTGCCGTTGACCGGGAAGGGAACGGGCGCTGCGCCAGGCATGGCGGCCGCCCTCGCGGGCACCACCCTCGGCGAGCTCAGCCGCTACGCGCAAGCGCGCCAGTTGCTCGCAGAAGGAAAGACCGCTGAGGCTTCGAAGCTGGCCGAGTCGCTGACCGACCCCGAGCTTCAACTTCGGTTCAATCGGTTCGCAGCCTGGTCACAAAAGGACCTGACGAGTCGTCTGACGGCGCTGACTGCGCTGCCGCCGCGAGTCGACAGCCGGGCGGCCATCATCGCGAGCGGAGGAGTCGACTCGGGCGAGACCATCGCGGCACCGCAGCCCAACGAGGACCCGTTGGGCTGGCTGTTTGTCGAGCCCGCCACGTGGAATTCGCTGGCGGCCGATGCGAAGCCCCGCGTCACGGCAAAGCTGCAGGGTCGCCTGGAGGAGTTTCGAAGCCCGGCGCTCTTTCGCCTCGCAGAACTCAAGGCCCGCGCGGCCAACCTGACGCAGTTGGAGCTGCTCTGTCGTGAGCGAGCCCTGGCCACGCAGAAAGCCGAAGCTCGCCGGGCGCTGGGCGAAGCCTATGAAGCGGGCTCGAAGGGGGACTTCGCCCGCGCACTCGCGCAGTTCAGAATCGCAACGACTTCCCAGCCAATCGACATCGAGGCCGCGAAGCTCTTCCTGAGAACGGCCGTGCGTCAGAACGACGCCGAGGCGATTGCCGAGGCCCGGGCGCTCCTCATCTATCGCGATCTTCAGCCCGAGACAGTCGATGCCCTCGTCGTTCAAAACCGCGCCGACGACGTCAAGGAAGCCAGGGAGGCTCGGGAGAAGAAGGCGGCACGAGACGCGAAGACGCCTTCGACCCCCTCTACTCCGTAGTGGGCTCGCGATCGCCCAGGCCCTGCTTGCCCACGCGATAGCGAAACGAGCGGAAGGTGAGTCCGAGCAGGTCGGCCGCCTTGCCCTTGACTCCACCGGCGCGTCTGAGGGCTTCCACGAGGTACCGCCGCTCGAGCGCATCGAGGTGTCGTTCGAGCGAGAAGTCCTCGGGAATGGCGACCTGCTGCTCGACCTCTGCGTCAGCGGTGCCCCGAACACTGGGGGGCAGATCTTCCGGCCGCAGGACGTCTGATTCGGCCAGGGTCGCCGCGCGCTCGATGATGTTCTGCAATTGGCGAACGTTCCCGGGGAACCGATAGCTGCGGAGCAGCTCGAGCGTCTCGGGCGCGAAGGTGAGCGCTGGTCGCCCCAATTCGGTCGCCATTCGAGACAGGAAGAAGTTCGCGAACTCCGAGATGTCACCAGGCCGCTCGCGAAGCGGAGGGACCTCGATCGTGATGACGTTGAGGCGAAACAGCAGATCTTCGCGAAACCGGCCCGCTTTGACCTCTTCTTCGAGACGACGATTGGTGGCGCCGATCACCCGCGCGTCGAAGGGGACCTCGCGGGTGCTGCCGACCGGCTTGACGGTTCGTTCCTGGAGAACCCGCAACAGCTTCACCTGAGTGCCCAGCGGCATCTCGCCGATCTCGTCGAGCAAGACGGTGCCCTGGCCCGCCGAGACCAGGAGCCCAGGCCGGTCAGTGGTCGCTCCAGTGAAGGCGCCCTTCACATGACCGAAGAGCTCGCTCTCGAGAACACCCTCGGCGATGGCGCCGCAGTTCACGGGCACGAAGGGCTGGCTCGAGCGTGGGCTGCTGAGATGGATCGCCCGGGCGACGACCTCTTTTCCAGTACCGCTCTCGCCCACCACCAACACGGTCGAGCGCGTCGGCGCCACCTTCTGGACGAGTGACCAGACGCTCTGCATCGCGGGCGACACCCCGAGAAAGGCCGAGCCGAGGCCTGCGCGTCGCAGGCGCGAGTTCTCGACCCGCAGCCCCCGCTTCTCGGAGGCACGCTCGAGGAGAAGGACCAGCTCGTCGTTGTCGAAGGGCTTGGTGACGTAGTCGTACGCTCCCTGACGCATCGCCTCGACGGCCGAAGCAGTGGTTCCGTACGCGGTGATGAGAATCACCTCGGGCGGCGCGGTCAGCGAGCGAGCGGTCTTCAGCACGTCGAGGCCCGACTCCCTTCCCAGCCGGAAGTCTGTCAGCACCACGTCGAACACTTCTCGGCTCAGTTGCGCCTTTGCCTCGCTCAGCGTCCCGACCGAGACCGTGGTGAAGCCGTGCTTCGACAGCAGCACCTCGAGGAACTCACGAATCGAAGGCTCGTCATCGACGATCAGCACCTGACTCATGGCGAGACTCCTGCGCGTGGGAGGAACACGCGAAACGTGGTGCCCGAGGTCGGGTTCGACTCGACCTTCAGTCGGCCCGAGTGTGCGTGCACGATCGACTGAACCGTCGACAGGCCCAGCCCGGTGCCGGAGTGCGTTCGGCTGAAGAAGGGCTCGAAGATGTGCTCGACGTCTTGCGTCGAGAGGGCGCCGACGCTGTCCCAGACCTCGATGAGGGCCTCGCGATCGGCGGGCCGCACGCGAAGCTCGACCAGCCCACCATTGGCCGCGACCGCGAGCGCATTGCGAAGCAGATTGATCATGGCCTGGGTGATCTGGGCCGGGTCGGCCAGCGCCTCGACGGGCTCGCTCTGAAGTGAGATCGACTTCGAGCGGCTCGAAGGCTCGAGCGCGAGCATCTCGAGCGTCTCGGCAGCCAGCGTGTCGAGACGAGTCGGGCGAAGCTGCGGCGGGGGCGGTCTGGCGAGGCGAAGGTGGTGCTCGACGAGCTGGGCCAGCCGGTCTGCCTCGCGGAGGATGATCTGACTCAGGCGCTCTTCGTGAGAACCCTGAGTCGCCTCGGCCAGCAGCAGCTGCGCCGAGCCACGCATCGACGCCAGCGGGTTCCTCACCTCGTGAGCAAGCTCGGCCGACACTCGACCCAGCTCGGCGAGCTGATTCAACCGCCGAAGCTCACCCTCCTTCCGCCGAACCTCGGTCAGGTCCTGAAAGACGGCGAGCAGGGAGCCCTGATCGTCGAGGCGGGTGATCCCGATTCCCAGGAGCACCGGACCGGCCGGGGTGTTCGTGGTGAGTTCAGCGCGCTCGTTGTCGACGAGTGCTCGAACGCCAGGCAGCAAGAGGTCGAGCCCTGGCGATGGCTGCGTCGGGCCCAGCCCGAGAATCTCGCGGCCTGCCGGGTTCACGAAGCTCACCGTTCCGCCCTTGTCGGCCGCGAGAACGCCCGAAGGGATCGACTCGATGAGCTTCTCTTTGAGCAGGCTGAGACGTCTGAGATCCTCGACGCTCTCGACCAGTTGTCCCCTGGTGCTCGCGAGCTGCTCAGCGAGGAAGGCACTGAGCGCGCCCACCAGCAGCTGGGCCATGAGCTGCACCGAAAAGTCGAGCGCGATCTCCCGCCAGACCCACCCCTGAAACACCACGCCGCCCACGCCAAGAACGATGCTCAGCGTGATGGCAGCCAGTGCCGCTGCAATGGCGCCTCGCCGACCCAGAAGGAGCGCCGCTTCCAGAATTGCCAGAAGGAAGACGAACCAGAAGGGCGAGTACCGCGCCTCGGACAACAGCACGAGGCTGACGGCGAAGGCGAGATCGCCAGCGACCTGAACCCACCCCGTGCGTGCGGAGTCGACACCGGAACGGATCAACAACGACGAGGCGATGACGAAGACGTAGCTGCCGGCAACGACGACGAACCACCAGCCCAGCGCCGAAGCGAGCTCTTCCGTCCTGCGGACCTGCCAGACCTGAAAGCCCACCGCGAACAGCAGAACGGTGGTCGCGACCGTTCGAACGGCGACTGACCAGGTCAGTCTGCCGCGCAGCGACTCGCTACTTGATGGCACCGGCGAGCGAGAAGATGGGGAGGTACATGGCGATGAGGAATCCGCCGACGACTCCGCCGAGGAACACCATCATCACGGGCTCGATGGCGGCGGTGAGGCTGGCGACGGCGGTGTCGACCTCTTCGTCGTAGAAGTCGGCGATCTTCGTGAGCATCTGATCCATCGCGCCGGTCGCTTCGCCGACACCGATCATCTGCACCACCATCGACGGGAAGACCTTCGTGTCGGCAAGGGGCCCAGCGATGTTCTTACCTTCGGAGATCTTGGTACGAACGTACTGAATGGCGTTCTCGATCGTTCGATTGCCGGCCGTCTTCGCGGTCACGTCGAGTGCATCGAGAATGGGAACGCCCGAGCTGATCATCGTGCCGAGCGTGCGCGTGAACCGGGCCACGGCGACCTTCGTCATGACTGAGCCCAGCACCGGAACGACAAGAATGACCTTGTCGAAGATCTGCCGCCCACGGGGATTTCTGTAGAAGGTGACGAACGAGAAGATGAACGCCCCAATGCCAATCATGATGTACAGAATGTAGGACTGCAGCCACTCCGAGAGGTCGACGATGACCTGCGTTGGAGCAGGCAAGGCAGAGCCGAAGTCTGCGAACATCTTCGCGAAGACCGGGGTGACCTTCAGGAGCAGGAGCGCGGTCACGCCAATGCCGACCGTGAGGACGATGAGGGGGTACGTGAGGGCACCTTTCACCTTGCCCTTCAGCTTCTCGGCCTTCTCACGGTAGACCGCGAGGCGGTTCAAGATGGTATCGAGAATACCGCCGACCTCACCTGCAGCGCAGAGCTGCACGAAGAGTTCGTCGAACACCTTCGGGTGATCCTTGAGAGCGTCTGAGAAGGTCGAGCCGCCTTCGACGCGCGTCTTGATTGCGAAGATGACTTTTCGAAACCCGAGGTTGGGCGTCTGCGAACCCAGAATGTCCAGGCATTGAACGAGGGGCAGACCTGCATCGATCATCGTTGCGAACTGACGCACGAAGATGAGGAGGTCTTTGCCACCGACGCCGCCTGTTCCCGGAATCGAGATACCCGCGTCGAGGAACGTCTTCTTGCGCACCTTGCTGGGTGTGAGGCCAAGGGACTTGAGGCGAGCGTCGACGGCAGCGGCGTCATTCGCCTCCATCTCCCCCTTCTTCACTTCGCCGCTCTTCGTCTTGGCTTCCCAGAGAAAGATGGGAACCGACGACTTCTTCGTCTTGGGAGCGGCGGGTTGGGTGCGAGCGGTTGCTGCGGGCATGGAACGACCTCCGAACGTGGCGAAGCCTACCTCAATTGAGCCAGCACCCGAAGGAACCGGCCCACCTACTCACGCCTACCTGCCCGGAGGCGCTCTCGTCGGGAGCCCCGATTGCGCCGTGTGCCCTGGCAGCTGCATGCCGCCGCCCTGCCCCGTCGCGAGGATGTTCTTCAGCTCATCGGCGTCGCTCGTTCGGGCGAACGCCTCTTCCATCGAGATGAGCTTTCGGGAGAGGAGCTGGCCCAGCGCCTGATTGAAGGTCTGCATGCCGAACTTCGACTGGCCGACCTGCATCGACGAGTAGATCTGATGAACCTTGTCTTCGCGGATCAGGTTTCTGATGGCGGGGTTGGGGATCATGACCTCGAGCGCCAGCACACGACCATTGCCGCTCGCCTTCGACAGCAGTGACTGCGACATGATGCCCTCGAGCACGAACGAGAGCTGGGCTCGCACCTGGGGCTGCTGGTACGGCGGGAACACGTCGAGAATGCGGTTGATGGTCTGCACCGCGCTGTTCGTGTGCAGGGTGGCGAAGGCGATGTGACCGGTCTCGGCGATGACGAGCGCCGCCTCGATGGTCTCGAGGTCTCGCATCTCGCCGACGAGCACCACGTCGGGGTCTTGTCGCAAGATGTACTTGAGCGCCGTCTTGAACGACTTCGTGTCAGCGCCGACCTCGCGCTGGTTCACCAGGCAGTTCTTGTGCGGGTGCAGGTACTCGATCGGGTCCTCGATCGTCATGATGTGCTCGTGACGCTCGGTGTTGATCTTGTCGATGATCGACGCCAGCGTCGTCGACTTGCCCGACCCCGTCGGCCCCGTCACCAGAATGAGACCGCGAGGCTTCTTGGAGAGATCGGCGACGACCGGAGGCAGGCCGAGCTCCTGGAAGGTGAGGATCTTGAACGGAATGGTGCGGAAGGCTCCGGCGACGGCCCCTCGCTGCATGAAGATGTTCGCGCGAAACCGCGAGAGACCCTTCACACCGAACGAGAGGTCGAGCTCGTTGTTCTCTTCGAACGCGTGCTTCTGGGCGTCGGTCAGAATCGAGTAGCAGATCTGCTTGGTCTCGACCGGCGTGAGCGGCGCCATCTTGAGCGGCACGAGATCACCGTCGACCCGCAGCTGCGGCGGCGAGCCGGTGGTGATGTGCAGATCGCTCGCGCCCTTCTCGACCATCGCTTTGAGCAGCTGATGCAGGTTGGCCACGGCGTTGACGTCCTTTTTGTTCGAAGAGCGGGTGCGGCGAATCAGAAGCGATCGGGAGCGGTGTTGCCGACGGCCTCTTCCAGGGTGCTGGTGCCCTGCATGACCTTGTTGAGCGCCGACATGCGGAGCGTCTGCATGCCCAGGCGAATCGCCTCCTGCTTGATCTCGGCGGCAGAGGCGCCGTTGATGACGATCTCCTTCAGACCGTCCCAGAAGGGCATGACCTCGTAGACGGCGACGCGGCCGCGGTAGCCACGGTCGTTGCATTCCTTGCAGCCGACCTTCTCGTACGGCGTGAAGGTGCCGATCTTCTCCTGCGGAATGCCGGCGTCGGTGTACGCCTTCTCGTCGAACTCCTGCACGGGGCGCTTGCAGTTCTGACAGAGCTTGCGGCACAGGCGCTGGGCGAGAATCAGGTTGAGCGACGCCGTCACGTTGAAGGGCTCGATGCCCATGTTCAACAGGCGCGTGACCGTCGAGGGCGCGTCGTTGGTGTGCAGGGTCGAGAGCACGAGGTGGCCCGTGAGCGCGGCCTTCACGGCGATTTCAGCCGTCTCGAAGTCTCGAATCTCGCCGATCATGATCGTGTCAGGGTCTTGCCGCAGGAAGCTGCGCAGCGCCGACGCGAAGGTCAGACCGATCGACTCGCTCACCTGCACCTGGTTGATGCCGGCGAAGTTGAACTCGACCGGGTCTTCGGCGGTCGACACGTTGGTGGTCGGATCGTTGAGGGCCGCGAGCGCCGAGTAGAGCGTCGTGGTCTTGCCAGAGCCGGTGGGCCCCGTGACGAGCACCATGCCGTAGGGGCGATCGATCTGCTCCTTGAACCACTTCAGCGGCTCGGCCTCGAACCCCAGCTTCGTCATGTCGAGCTGCAGGTTCGACTTGTCGAGCAGACGCATGACGATCTTCTCGCCGAAGAGCGTCGGGCAGACGCTCACGCGAAAGTCCATCTCCTTGCCGCCGCCGAGCTTGATCTTGATGCGACCGTCCTGCGGCAGTCGGCGCTCGGAGATGTCGAGCTGCGCCATGATCTTCAGACGCGAGGTGATCGCGTTGCGCAGCTTCATGGGCGGCTTCATCACCTCGTACATCACGCCGTCGATGCGGAACCGAACGCGGAAGTCCTTCTCGTAGGGCTCGACGTGAATGTCGGACGCGCGTTTGCCGATGGCGTCTTTGAGGATGAGGTTCACCAACTTGATGACGGGCGCGTCGTCGGCGGCCTTCGCCATCTCTTCGACGTTGCCGCCCTCGTCGTGGTCGTCCGCGACCTCGACGTCGTCCTCCATGTTGTTGATGATGTCTTCGAGGTTCGGCCCCTTCTCGGCGTAGTACTTCTCGATTGCCTCACGGAGCGCGGGCTCGCTCGTGACCACCGGCTCGATGTTGTAGCCAGTGAGGAACTTCAGATCGTCGACCGCGTAGATGTTCGACGGGTCGCACATGGCGACGATGAGCGAGCTGCCGGCGCGGTTCACCGGAATCACCAGGTGCTTCTCGGCCACGTCCTTCGGCACGAGCTTGATGATCTCGGGGTCGACGTCGAACTCTTTGAGGTTGATGGCTGGAACGCCGTACTGCTTCGAGAGGAAATCGGTGAGCTTCGACTCCTCGATCGCGCCGACCTTGATCAGGGCGGTGCTGATGCGCGTTCCGTTCTTCTGCTGTTCTTCCTGCGCTTTGCGCAGTTGCTGCACCGAGATCAGATTTTCCCGGACAAGCAGCTCACCCAGACGGCCAGACATGTTTGATTGCCTCTCGCGTTTGCTGCGAAGTGAGGTCGACGAGCCGCGAAATGGAAGTACCTGCGTCCACACGAGTCAAGCTTCACGACGGTGTGTGAGCGTGTGGGCTGCTCAGGCGCGACCGCGATTGATGACGGCGCGTGCGGCGACGACATCACGTTCGATCTGTGCCTTGAGCGCCTCGAGGCCCGAGAAGCGTTGTTCAGCGCGCAGGCGCTCGATGAACGCCACGCGCAGCTTCTGACCGTAGAGGTCGCCGCTGAAGTCGAACAGGTTGCACTCGATGGTGACGTCCTGGCCTTCGAAGGTCGGCTTCACGCCGAGGTTGCAGGCGCCGCCGTGCACCGCTCCACCTGGCAGCGTCACGGAGATCGCGTAGACGCCAGCGGCTGGCCGCAGCTCGCTGGCCGTGTCGACGTTGGCAGTCGGAAACCCGATGGTGCGGCCGCGCTGCGCGCCCGTCACGACGACACCATCGAGGTCGAACGGCCGGCCCAGCAACCGGGCGGCCGCCTCGATGCGGCCTTCGAGCACGTACTCGCGCACCTTCGTCGAAGAGACGACGACGCCTTCGATGGACACCGGCGCGACGATGGCGACCCGGGCGCCCCTCGCCTGCGCAGCGGCCCGAAGCGTCTCCACCGAGCCCGAGCGCTTCGTGCCGTAGGTGAAGTCGGCGCCGACGACGACGGCCTTCACCTCGAGTCGGTCGAAGAGCAGGGCCTCGAACGCCTGCGGCGTGGTGCGGGCGAAGTCACGGGTGAAGGGCTGCACGACGCACGCTGCGACACCAGCCGCCGCGAGGAGCTCGAGCTTCCGCTCCGGCGTGGCGATGAGGCGCGGGGCGAGCTCGGGCTGCAACACCTTCCCCGGGTGCGGGTCGAAGGTGACCACGCCGACGGGCCCGAGCGCAGCTGCGGCCTCGAAGAGCGCCTGGTGCCCGAGGTGCACGCCGTCGAAGTTGCCGAGGCACACGGCAAAGCCCTTCAAGCCATGCGCGTCGGCAGCAGCAGTCAGAGACGGGAACGTCAGCATCGGGACGGGAGCTATAGCCGAAGCTGGCGTTGTTCACTGTCGAACCGACGCGAGTTGTGGTTTGCGGCCCCCCGTTCATGTCACGCATTCCGCTCCGCCCCGTGAAGGCCGGCGAAGACATCGCCACGATGGAGAAGCCGCCCGACTGGTCGGCGATCTTCGGTGGTGACGGCTCGCTCGAGCTCGAGATCGGCTGTGGTGCTGGAGGCTTCGCCCTCGAGCACTGCCGCCGCGACCCTTCCATCCGCTACCTCGCGTTCGAGTGGCGCAAGAAGTACGCGCGCGAGGTCGCGTTCCGTGCAGAGAAGCACGGCCTGACGCGGCTGAAGGTCATCGAAGGCGACGCGCGCATCGTGGTGCCGAAGATCTTCGCGCCCAACTCGCTCGACGTGATTCACCTGCAGTTCCCCGACCCGTGGTGGAAGCGGGCGCACTTCAAGCGCGCCATTCTGCTGCCCGACTTCACGAAGCTGCTGCTCGGGCTCTTGAAGGTCGGGGGCCGCTTCGACTTCCGCACGGACGTCGAAGAACGCGCGCAGCAGGGCCTCGCCGTGCTCGAGAAGTCCGGCTTTCACAACCCGCTGGGGCCCGGCGTCTTCCATCCCTACGATCCCGAAGAGGCGCCTTCGACACGTGAACGCCGCTATCTGGTCAGCGGTCAGCCGGTCTACCGGGCGCGGCTGGTGAAGCTCCCGCCGGGTCACAATGCGCTAGGCTCCTGACCCTTCAATGGCCCAGGCCCGCCGAAAGACACTCGAGGTCGCGCGCCGGGACGACACGGCGATCAAGCTCGAGGGCCGGCTGGTGCTGCTCGTCGACGACGATCGCGCAGTGCTCGAGCTGCTGCGACGTGGGCTCGAGCCTCAGGGCTACCGCTTCGTCGAAGCAGAAGACGGCACGCAGGCGCTCACTGCGATTCGCAAACACCACCCCGATCTCATCCTCATGGATGTCGAGATGCCCGGGCTCGGAGGTGTCGAGGTCTGCCGCATCGTGAAGGCGAACCAGGGCGCGGGCTTCGCGTTCACGCCGGTGATCCTGATGACGGCGGGGCGCAGCGCAGGAAAAGTCGAAGGGCTCGAGCTGGGCGCCGACGATTACCTCGTCAAGCCGTTCGACATGCACGAGCTCTCGGCGCGCGTGAAGTCGATGCTGCGGCTGAAGGCCCTGCAAGACACGCTGGTCGAGAAGAACAAAGAGCTCGATCGCATCAACCGCGAGCTCGAAGAGAAGCGTGCGGCCCTCGAGCACCTCTCGCGCACGGACGGCCTCACGGGGCTCATCAACCGCCGGCACTTCGAGGAGCGGCTGCAGGCGGAGTGGGCGCGCAGTCTTCGGTACCGCGCTCCGCTCTCGTGCATGCTGCTCGACATCGATCACTTCAAGAAGGTGAACGACACCTGGGGGCACCCGTTCGGAGATGTGGTGCTCAAAGAGGTGGCGGCGGTGGCGCGACGGGCGCTCAGAGACGTCGATGTGCTGGCCCGCTACGGCGGCGAGGAGCTGATCGCGCTGCTGCCCGAGACGTCACCTGAAGAGGCGTGGCGCGCGGCCGAGCGGGTGCGCATGGGCGTCGAGGCGATGCGGTTGACCTGTCGCACGGTGGAGCCGCCCGAGACGGTGCGGTGCACGGCCAGCATCGGGGTCTCCACGGCCCCATCGTCGGCAATCGAGACGCCGGAGCAGCTCGTTCAGCTCGCGGACGAATGTCTCTACGACGCGAAACAGGGCGGGCGGAATCAGGTGCGGCAGGCGGAGTGACCCACCCCGCCTGGTCGGGAAAACGGAGCAGCGCGCGCGCGGGCTTCCCAGGTATATGAAGTGGCGGCCCATGCGCTCCTCGTTGCTCCTCGTCGTTCTGGTGGCCGCCTGTCAGAAGGCCCCGCCAACCACTCCCGACGGCACCTTCCGCGTCTTCAGCGACACCGTGCGCAAGCAGGACGCCAAGACGGCCTTCACGATGCTGAGCG
>CALRPN020000004.1:0-318892 GCA_943370055.1 Archangium gephyra | reverse complement strand
GCGGCTCGGCTCGGACGGCGGCTCGGCTCGGCTCGGACGGCGGCTCGGCTCGGACGGCGGCTCCGGCTCGGCTCGGACGGCGGCTCGGCTCGGCTCGGACGGCGGCTCGGCTCGGCTCGGACGGCGGCTCGGCTCTAGATAGACGGGCTGACCTAGACGGGAGTGAAGACCATCACCCCGCGCCCATCTCGGCTGAGGGGAAGCTCGAATCGACGGGTTGAGATTCGCTGAAGGCCGCTGGTCCTGGCCGCCCCCTCCACGACCGCCTCGTCAGGTGCCTGCCCGAGCATCGCCATCACCCGTCCACCCGGCTTCACGTACTGGGCGGCGAGGGGCAGCCATCGGTCGATATCCATGAACGCCCGCGAAACGATGAGGTCGTACTGGCCCAGACCATCACCCTTCCCTTCCGCTCGCTGATGGACCCCTTTGACCCGACCGGCCAGACCCAGGGAAGCTGCCGCAGCCTTCACGAACGCGACCTTCTTCTGAACCGCATCGACCAAAGTGACTGACAGGTCGGGTCGGGCGATGGCCCAAGGAATACCAGGAAGCCCAGCCCCCGCACCGAGGTCCAAAACCCCAAGGGAGCCAAACGGCACCTCGGCGAGCACAGCGACCGAGTCGAGCAGGTGCTTGTCGACCACCTCGAGCGGCCGGGTGATGGCAGTGAGGTTCACCCGCTCATTCCACTTCAACAGCAGCTCGGCGTAGGCCCACAACGGGGTCGCCAACTCGTCGGAAAGTGAGAGCTCCCGAAGCCCCCGGTCCAGCGCGTCCTTCACTGAGTTGTCCACAACCGGCTCCAGGCAGAGGGGAGGTCAAGCCCGCGGTACATCAGGCGACGGCGTCGTTTGCCCGTTGTCCACATTGTTTTCCACAGGCGATGTTTCACGTGAAACATGGGCCGCGCGACGCAGGTGAATGAGCACCAGCGTGGCCGCAGCGGGAGTCACTCCGCGCTGGCTCCGAACCGCCGCAAAGTTGGCCGGCCGGGCCTTCGTCAACCGCTCCCGTACCTCGTTCGACAGCCCGTTGATGGCACCGAAGTCAAAACCCTCGGGAACGACCAGCTCGTCGAACGCATGGGCTCGCCGCGCCAGCTCGGTCTCTGACTGCACGATGTACGGCGCGTAGCGGACCTCGATCTCCACCGCTTCGCGAACGTCGTCAGTGAGTTTGGGGGCGGAAGGGTCCGACGCGGTGACCGAAGACCAGGTCGCGCCGGGACGTCGGAGCAACGTCGCTCCCCCACCCTTCTCGAGGCGCGCCACCTCTTCGCGAACCACCCGCTCTTCTTCTTTCACCGCTTCGAAGCATTCCGTCGAAACGAGCCCCAGCCGATGACCGTGTTCGGCCAATCGCCACGCTGCTGTGCCTTCACGCAGTCGAAGCCGATGCTCCGACCGAGACGTCATCATTCTGAATGGTTCGTCGACTCCATGCGTGACGAGCTCGTCGACCAGCACACCGGCGTGCGCCTCATGACGACCGAGCACCAGCGGCGACCGACCCGAGACCTGCGCTGCTGCGTTCATGCCGGCGAGTAGTCCCTGAACCGCCGCTTCTTCGTAGCCAGACGTGCCGTTGAGCTGACCCGCGAAGAAGAGGCCCTTCACCTTTCGTGTCTCGAGCGTCGGCGACAGCTGGGTCGGCGGGCAGTAGTCGTATTCGACGGCGTAGCCAAAGCGCTCCACCTCGACCGCTTCGAGTCCGGGAATCGTGTGCAGGAACTGAAGCTGCACGTCATCAGGAAGGCTGGTGCTGAGCCCGGCGGGATAGACGAGTGGCGACGTCGGTCCTTCGGGCTCGAGGAAGACGGTGTGCCTGGGCCGATGCGCGAACCGATGCACCTTGTCTTCCAGGCTCGGGCAGTAGCGCGGCCCACGGCCTTCGATGCGACCCTGAAAGAGTGGAGAGCGATGCAGATTCTCGCGCAGCAACCGATGCGTCGTCTCGGTCGTGTGTGTGACGAAGCAGTCGAGCAGTGGGTTGAGCGGGAAGGGTGTTCTCGGAGTTCGTGACGAGAACGGGCGCGGCGTCTCCGAGGGTTGACGCTCGCAGCGAGACCAGTCGATGGACGATGCACGAAGCCGTGCGGGCGTTCCCGTCTTGAAGCGACCGAGCTCGAGGCCGAGCGCGCGCAGTGAAGCGGAGAGGGCGGAAGCAGCGGCATCTCCGAGCCGACCGCCGACATCCTGTACGGGGCCACGGTGAAGAATCGCCTGCAGGAACGTTCCCGTGGTGACGACGACGGCCTTCGCTTGAATCGAACGACCGTCGACGAGCCGAACGCCGCGAGCGATGCCGTCCTCGACCTCGATGGTCGCGACTTCTCCTTGAATGAGCGTGAGCCCCGACTGCGTCGCGAGCACCGACTGCACGTGCGCCGAGTACGCGTTGCGGTCGCACAACACGCGCGTGGCCTGCACGGCGGGACCCTTCGAGCGATTGAGGGTGACGAAGTGCGTGCCCGCGGCGTCGGCGCTGGCCGCCATCTGACCGCCGAGCGCGTCGAGCTCTCTGACGAGGTGTCCTTTGGCGGTGCCTCCGATGGCCGGGTTGCACGACATAACGGCCGCGCGCTCGAGCGAGAGCGTGATGGCTGCAGTCGAGAGGCCCATGCGCGCCGAAGCGAGCGCTGCTTCTGCGCCGGCGTGGCCGAGACCGACGATGACGACGTCGAACGTCATGAGGTGCTCGTACGCTGGCGTGCGCGGCCGGGCAACCTGACGCGAGCGACGTTGACATCGACGCGGGCGACACGTTTCGTGAGCGCATGGCCGAGACTGCTGAAGGCGAAGGAACTCCGACGACGACGCAGGGCTCGACCTTCGACTTCGCGAAGTCGCTGCTCGAGAGCGGGAAGAAGCCGGCCGAGGTGAAGCAGGCGCTCATCAGCGAGCGCGGTCTCGACGAAGAGTCTGCACGCGTGCTCGTGAACTCGTTGCCTGGCGCTCAGCTGCCGACCGCGCTGCCCGAAGCGAACGTGTCGTTGACCACCAACGCACTCGCGCCCGATTTGTTCTCGATTGGTGAGCTCGGGCTCAGTGGTGATGCTGCGACAGTGGGGCAGTACTGGCTCGTCTTCAGCGGCGTGTTGTTGGTGGTGATGCTGCTGGTGATGTTCGTGCCGGTGCCCGAGCTGTTCGGAGCCGAAGGGCCCAGCGATTCGTTTCTGTACTTCATGGACAACGTGCTGCCGCCCGTCGGTTTCACCATCGTCGGCGTGACCTTCGCGCGCGGCCTGTTCCTGTTGGTGAACGGGAGACGGTTCAAGTTCGCGCGCCGGTCGAAGTGAGTCTGTTTCACGTGAAACGTGGAGCCTCGGCGGGATGCTGATTCCAGACGTCGAACGCCGCTCACGTGGTTGGCGAGCGTCGCTCGTGACCCGCACCGCGAGGAGCACGGTCTCAACGGTCGTTCACATCGTTGTCGAACGCACGGTGGCGAGGACAAGTTCAAACCACCGTTTGGGCGCTCACTCCGATTGCTGGCGAAGAGCTTCACGTCGTCCTCGAACGCGTGTGACGAGGAGCACAAGTCCAAGCGGTTCACCTCGTCCCGAAACCGTCGATGGTGAGGAGCCGACGGCGTCGGTCGCTCGGACCGCTGCGTCGTCTTGCAACCCTTGGTCGTCAGCAGCTGTCTGGTTGCGCCTGTCACGATCACAACACCAACACCTCGGCGCTCTTGTTGCCCGGTGCCCGAGTTGTGATTCTCGTCACGAGCTCGAGGCCAACGACCTCGGCCGTTCGCCGCTCTTGTTGGCTCCGGTGGTGCTCGTCGCAAGCGCAAGACCGTTGCAGCCACGCGCCTCCGTCAGCGCGGTGAGGATCCGCTCCCGCTCCTTCTTCTCGATCGCGCCGAGCGGCTTCTTTGTTGAGGTTGCGTCCGAGGAGTCGTCCGTGTTCGTCACGCACCACCTCGGTCATCGGCTTTGTTGAGGTCGCGTCTGTGAGACCTCCGTGTTCGTCACGCACCAGCTCGGTCTCGGCGCTTGTTGAGGTCGCGCCGGTGAGTCGTCCGTGTTCGTCACGCACCAGCTCGGTCATCGGCGCTTGTTGAGGTCCGCATTCGTCCGTGTTCGTCACGCACCAGGTTGGTCATCGGCGCTTTGTTGAGGTCGCGTCCGGTGAGTCGTCCGTGTTCGTCACGCTTCACCTCGGTCATCGGCGCTTTGTTGAGGTCGAGTCGTCCGTTGGTACTCGTCACGCACCACCGTTGAGATCGCTGCGGTAAGTCTTCCGTTGGTGCTCGTCACGCACGCCCCGTTGTTGGCGCCTTGTTTGGTGCTCGTCAGCACCAGCTGCGCCCTGTTGGTGTCGCTCGGTCCGTTGCGTCGTCTGCACCGCTTCGGTCAGCGCTTTTGTTGAGGTCGCCCGGTGCTGGCCAGGAGCACGTTCACGCCACCGCATCAGTCGTCCGCTGGGGAGCACCGACTCGGGCGTCAGCGTTGAGCCGTCCGGGTGCTGATCAGGAGCACGTTCAAGCCACCGCATCAGTCGTCCGCTGGGAGCACCGACTCGGGCGTCAGCGTTGAGCCGTCCGGGTGCTGATCAGGAGCACCCCTCAGTGGTTCGCTTCGTTCCCAGTCGTCGTTTCCTCGCAGGGCCTGAATTCAGTTCAACCAAGAAGTGGCTCGAGGCCGGGTGTTGCCACGTGAAGGAGGGCTCGCACTCGCTGTTGAGTGAGAGTCGAGCAGATGCCCAGCTCATTGGTGGGCGAGGAGTCCCAACAGCAATCGAGTTGATCAGGGCAGGGGAGGGCGATGTTCCACGTGAAACGATCCTCACTTCCCGATGCAGAACCGGGCGAAGAGCGCATCGAGGCGCTCCTTCGAATGGTCGAGTCCCATCAGGCGCGCGAGTTCGGAGAGCGCGAGCCCGACCTCTCCGGCCACGACATCGAGCGGGGCCACCTCGAGGGCCTCGACAGCTCGCTCCAGGGAGGTTCGCGCCACTCGCACCGCCTCGAGGTGCTGCTCGTGCGCAATCACCGTGTCGGAGACCTGAAAACGGCCGCGCTCGACGATGGCCGACGTCAGGGTGCCGATGCCCGCTCCGCTCAGGCCGCTCACCGCCAGCCCCGCCGCGGGACCAAGGTCGGACTTGCCCCAGACCTCGAGACGCTTCGTGGCGTCGGCCTCGCCTCGCCACTCCGCCAGCGAGTGATCAGTTGAGCCAGGAGGGATCAACAACACCGCCACGTCCGCCTGGTTGATCAACGCCCGCGTCTTCGCGATCCCCAACGCCTCGACCCGGCCCGGATCCGCGCGGAGCCCCGCAGTATCGACCAGCGTCACCGGCGTTCCACCCAGCACCAGGTTGGCCTCCAACGCATCTCGCGTGGTTCCAGGCTCGTCATCGACCAGCGCCCGGGAGCTGCCCGCCAGCCGATTGAAGAGGGTCGATTTTCCAGCGTTCACGGGGCCGTAGAGCACCACCAGCCCACCGCGGCGCAGCCGGCTTCCCGCGACCGCCATTCGCTCGAGTTCCACGGCCTGTGCGTGCGCGGCCTCGAGACGGCCCCGAACGCCCCGCTCGACCCCCTCGGCCTCATCGGGAAAGTCGAGCGCACCCTCGAGCTCCGCCGAGACCTGCAGCAGCGGCTGGTAGAGCCCATCGAGCACCTGCGACAAGGCGCCCTCGAGCCTCGCCGCCGCAGACCGCACCTCGCTCTCGGACCGAGCCTCGATGAGGTCGACCACGGCCTCGGCCTGCGTGAGGTCGAGCCGCCCGTTTCCCACCGCGCGGCGGGTGAACTCGCCAGGCTCCGCGACCCGAACCCCAGGCTCGGCGAGCACCTGACGAAGCAGCACCTCGAGCAACACCGGAGAGCCGTGCGTCTGCAGCTCGACCACGTCTTCACCGGTGAACGAGCGCGGCCCTGGAAACCAGAGCGCCAGCGCCTCGTCGACGACGACACCCTCGACTTGCAGATGAACGAGCGTCGCGACGCGCGGCTTCGGTTCCACGGAAGGCGAGAACCGCCGCAGCACCGCCATCGCTCGCGGCCCCGACACGCGCACGATGCCGACCGCTCCTCGCCCTGGCGGCGTCGCAATCGCTGCAATGGTGGCCTGCTCCACGAGCACCTCCTGGTGGTTGATGTTTCCACCGGTAACATGACCGGCTCCGCGCGAGGAATGTTTCGAGCACAAACAGGTACGGCGCGCGCGTTGACGGCATACTGCTCGACATGCTCCGCGCCAGTCTCGTCGTCGTGTCGTTGCTCGCCATGCCCGCGTTCGCCGATGAATGCGCGCTCGACGCGAAGGCCATCGCTCCGCAGTTCTCGGCGAAGCTGCCCAAGGGCCTGAAGCTGGTCTCGACGAAGAAGGAGAAGCGCAAGGTGAAGCAGGTGTTGAAGCTCGCCGACGGCATGGAGACCACCGTGGAGTTTGGGGGCTGCGAGCGGGTGCAGTACTCGTTCTCGCTCAAGGGCGGAGGGCTGAACACGAAGACCGTCGGAGCCGAAGCCGTCGCAGTCGCGCGGCGCGTGTTGACGACGTTGCCGATGGGCAAGGACGCGATGGCCGAGCCGAAGGTGCTCTTGGCGGCGCTCGAAGACGGCAGCTTCACGTCGCTGCCGGCGACGCTCTCGTGTGGCAGCGGCTCGTGCCGTGTCGAGCTCGTGCCGGACCCGTCAGCGAAGAAGAAGCCCGCTGCGAAGAAGCCGCCGGCGAAGAAGGGCGAGAAGAAGGAAGACGAGAAGCCGGCCGAGGAGGCCGAGGGGCCCGCCCTGCTCGTGTTGTCGTACGACGCCGCCATCTGACGTCAGGAAACCTGCACCGCGAGGCCACTGCGCGGGTCAAGGCGGCGTGAGATTCCTGGTGATGGTGCTGGTGTTGGTGGGCTGCAAACGGGCGCCGCCGCTCGACCCGAAGTGGGCGGCAGCCATGCCGTCGGTGGCCGCTTTCGAGGTGCGCTTCGCGAATGACGACGACGTCACCCTGACGTTCGACCCGAAGGTTGGCGGCGAAGACGTCGTCATCGAGGCGGTGAGCGCAGACCTGTTGCGCGCGGGCTGGGTGGAGCTGGACAGACAAGGCGGCCGCACGAGGCGGTTCGCGCGCGTGCAGGGTGGCAAGGTGTTCGAGGTCTACACCGGCTACAGCGAGCTCCACCTGCGTGAGCGCGCCATCGCCGACTTCGAGAAGACGCAGGCCGCCTCGGCGAGCCAGTCGCCCGAACAGCGTCGAGCCGACCTCATGGCGGTCGCAGAGGCCGTCGAACGCGGCTCCGCGGCGCTGGCGAAAGCGGCAGAGGTGAGGTGCGACGCGGCGCGAATGAAGGGGCTCGTGCCTGCAGGCTTCATGGCTGGCCGGGTTGCGTTCTTCTCGTCGACGACGCCCAGAGAGCTGCTCGACTCCGCGCGAGACGTCATCGGTGGGCTAGAGCCCGAACGCTTGCGGACGCCAGCTGACGAGAAGACCGAGCGGTGGCTGTGGGAGGCGACGACGGCTGCGCGGAAGAGCGGGGTGCTGGTCATCGTCGAGCCGAAGAAGGTCGTGTTGCCGCGGGTGGTCTCGAGCGACACGTACACGCCAGGCGTCTTCTCGGCGCGCTTCGTGGTGGTGAACCGAGAGACAGGCGAGGCGTTGTGCGCCGGCTCGGTGTTCGCGGGCAGCAGCAGCGACGTGACGGCGGTGAAGAGCAAGCACCAGCGCGTCGAGACGAGCGTCGGGGCTGACCTGGGCCGCAACGCGACGGAGGCCTTCCGCAGGGTGCTGGGCCAACCCCTCGCCGGCTCCGCCTGGAATCAGTGACGGCAGTTGAGCAACCGGCCCGTCGTGCGTAAACGCGACGGCATGCTGCAGAACATCTGGCGCTACATCATCGGAACGGTGCGCTTCTTCCTGTTCGATTTCGGACCGGGGCAGTTGATCACCGTGCTGCGCACGAAGGACGCGACGCTCCACGTGCGCCTGCCGCAGGTGCCGCACCCGCTGGTGATTCGGCCCACGAAGCCCGACGTGCTCGTGCTCTGGCAGACGTTCGGCTTGAGCCAGTGCGCGGTGCCGCTTCCCCAGGCGCCGAAGCTGATTCTCGACGCCGGCGCGAACATCGGCTGCACCGCGGTGTTCCTCGCCAACGCGTATCCCCAGGCGCGCATCGTCGCGGTCGAGCCCGACGTGAACAACGCAGCGCTGGCGCGGAAGAACTGCGCGACCTACCCGCAGGTTGAGATCGTCGAAGGCGCTGTCTGGCCGCGGCCGGTGATGCTGGAGATCGAAAACCCGACCGACGAGAGCTGGGCGTTTCGCATGCGTGAGAAGCCGCGCGAGGACAGCAGCAACGGCATGCGGGGCATGACCATCGACGAGCTCTCGAAGGGCGCGCCCATCGACCTGCTGAAGGTGGACATCGAGGGCGGCGAGAAGCACCTCTTCACCGAAGAGACGCACTGGCTCTCGCGGGTAGGCGCGATGCTGGTGGAGCTCCACGGCGCCGAGTGTACGCAGGCCGTCGCGAAGGCAGCGGCGAGCTCGGGGTTCAAGTCGCTCCCGCCGCAGGGCGAGTACGTCGTCTACGCGCGCTGATCAGTCACGGCGGTGCTCGACCGTCGGCGGATGATCAGCCCCCTCCAGCTCACCTGAAGTACGGCCGCTCGATGGTGAACAGCAGCGACTTGACCTCGCTGCGCCACCGCGCGGGCGCCTTGTCGCCCAGCACGATGACGCCCATCGCCAGCACCACGGCGCGGTCTCTGAGCAGCAGCGGCTTCGCGATGGCCTCGAGCCGCGCGGGAGCCTTCGCCAGCCCGTCGTCCGAGAGCACCGCCGCGAGCTCCTCACGCTCGGTCGCGCTGCGAAGGCCAGCGACCGCCTCGCCGACCGTCTGCACCGACTGACCCTCACGAAGCGACAACGCCACGTCGACCCACCCGAGGTCGGGAGCCGGCAACACCTCGAGCGCATCTTTCACCTGCTCCGCTGAGGCACCATCGGACGCGCCCACGAGCAGCGTCATGCGCGACCGCCCCGCCTCCGACACGCTTGCGCCGCCGCCTTCTCGTTGAGCCTCGAGCAGCCTGCCCGCGCGCAGGTGGCGGTACGCCTTGAGGAACGGCCAGTCGTCTTGCTGCGCCGCGCCTTCGATTCGCTGGATGAAAGCCACCGACGACTCCTTCGGCGCCATGGTGATGGACTGCGGCATCGTCACCGACACGCCAGCCGCCCGAGCGCCAAGCAGCACGCGCAGGTGTTCGACGAGAGAGGAGCCGCGCAAGGGAGCGAACGCCTTCGACTCCTCGGCGACGTCGAACGCCGAGAGCGCCTGTTTCCACTCGCCGCGCGACGCGAGGTCTTCGGCGACGGCCCAGTTCAGCCACGGGTTCTTCGGGTGCGCCTTCCACGCGTCGAGGTAGTCGGCGGTGCCACCATTCGCCTGCGTACACCGCAACGACAGGTACGCGAGGTCGCCATCATCGGGCTTCGCCTTCGCCGACTCCGCGAGCGTCGCGCACTGCGCCTCACGCTCGGCCGGCTCGAGGAAGTCCTGCACCGTTCGCTGCAGGAACACGTTCGACGGCTCTGTCTTCGCGCGCGCGAGCAGCACGGCCATCGCTTCGGGCACCTCGTCGGCATACGACGCCCAGCTGCCGAACGACTCGCCGACCTCGTCGAACTTCACGTGCGCGACGATGAGGTCGCGGCGTTGATCAGCCGCCTTCACCAGCGCCACCTGTGACGTCGCGGGAGCGGTGAGCGGCGCCTCGAGCACGCGCTTGTACGCCGTCTGTCCACGCTTCAACGACATCGACCGCGGGGGCTGCACGAACAAGTAGTCCTGCGGAGCGTCGCTCCATCGCGGCGCGCCGACGGGCACATCGGGCAGCTCGGAGTTTCCGCCTGCGCCGTACACGGCCGTCCACTCCACGAGGGCTGCCGCGCTCGCGACGTCATAGAGCGCGTGCGAGAAGCCACCGCCGACGCCGACCTCGAACTGCTCCACGAGGGTTCCGTCGAGCAGCGTCGTCTTCACCTGCACGTCACCAGAAGGGTCGAGCTCCCACTTGTCGGTGCTGCTCGCCGGCACGACGTGCGCGCGCTCCTCCATCACGATTTTCACCGGCACGTTGAGACCGTTCACCACGTGCACCGTCGAGGAGCCGATGTGGCCGCTGATGAAGAGGGCGGGCAGCAACACGCCCGACGCCACCGCCGCGCGCAGCGTTCCAGGCACGAAGCCATCTGCCGTCTGGAAGCGGTCCCACCAGCCCAGGCGCTTCTGCCGTTCGCGCTCCTTGCCGACGACGCACGTGGCGTACTTCGCGGGCACGACCGCGGGCTCGGGCGCTTCTTCGACCTCGCCGCCTTCACGCACCCACTTCGCGACCTGGTCCTCCACCTCGAGCAACCGGTCGAGCGTCACGTCGGCGAGTACGCGCAGGTCTCCGATGGCGCCCTGGGCCCAGCCCTCCATCACGCGCAGCCAGTCGCCGAGGTTGCCTTCGTTCGGGCCGAGCAGGCCGAGCTCGTCTGACAGCGCGGTGAAGCCGCCGGCCGATTCGTAGACCTCGTCGACGTCGTCGGGCAGCACGAGGTCCTTCTTCGCGTCCCAGAGGCGGGTGATGACCATGAAGAGGTCGTCGGCGGAGTGCAGCACGCGCGCGCGTTCGGCTGACGACACGTTTCCATCGGCGAGCACGATGTCGAGCACGTGGTGCAGGTGGCTGTGCGCGTCGACGAGGTTGCGCAGCGAGTGCGAGACGAAGTGCATCAGCTCGACGAGCCCCTGCAGGTGGTCGTTCCACCCGTTGCCGACGAGGTTGGCCGCCGCGAGGTGGGTCGCGCGGCAGGTGCGGTCGTGGTCGAGAATGCGTTGCTCCACGGTTCGGCGCTCGGTGCGCACGGCCTCGATGACGCCACGCAGCTCCTTTCGGCGAATCTCGCGGCCGCGATAGCGAATGACGCCGCCGGGAGCCGTCAGCACGCCATCGGCCAGGCCCTCGAGCTGCAGCTCTTCTTCACGCCGGTCGCGGTACGACTTGAGCTCCGAGCGGAGCGACGCGGGGTACAGGCTCTCGAGCGCGGTGAGCACGCTCTGGTGGTCGAGCGCTTCGACGTCGCCGATGAGCGCGTCAGGCTTCTCTTCGTACGCGGCGATGGAGCGGCCCAGATAGACACCGCGGTAGCGCGGGTCGAGGGCGGCGCGGCTGAAGCGTTTGGCGAAGCGCTCCTCCATCGTGGTCTCGACGGGCGCAGGCGCGGGTGCACCGGCGGAGTTCTTCGCGCGCTCTTCTTTCGCCTTCTGGAACAGCTGCGCGGTGACGTCGGCGCGAACCTGGTCGACGTTGGCGAACAGCTCCCAGGCCGGTCGCGCGTCGAGCGGGGAGGTCAGGTAGAGCTCCTTCGCGCTGTCTTCGCGTTCGCGGTTGGGTGGATGGGTGAGCCACATGCGCGGCGGCTGCGCGAGGCCGGCGTCGAACACGCGGAACGACGAGTCTCCCTCGGGGCGCTTCGGTGACTTGCCGAAGTCTGGCTCGTCGAAGATGCGGCGCAGGTGCTCGAGCGCGAGTGACTGCAGCTGGAACAGGTCCTTCACCTCGCGGCCCGAGTGGAGCTCTTCAGCCGAGAACGACACCGCTTCCTGCCAGGCTTCGTCAGCGGGCCCCAGGCGATGGAGCGCGTGCACGAGGCTGTCACTGCCGCTCACCGAGACGGCGACGCGGTCGGCGTTGAACTCCATCTCACGGCCCAGCGCGCGATGGGCCAGCACGACGATGCGGAACGCCGTGTCGAGCACCGCGCGAATCGCCCAGACGAACAGGCGCAGAATCCACCCGATCCACGCGATGCGAAGGTCGATGCGCGAGAGGCCCGTGAGGAAGCGGTCGAAGATGCCGCGCGACATCACGATGTGCCCGGCGATCTGCTCGGCGAGATAGACCCAGCGGCCAACGGCCATCGTCTTCTGCGCGAAGTGCCCGTACTCGTGCGCGAGCACGGCCTTGAACTCGTCGAGCGTGAGCGAGTTGACGAGGCCAAGCCCCAGCTCGAGGTTCTTCTTCGAGGGGAAGAGCAGGTTGAGGAACGAGAGGTCGTAGAAGACGCCGGCGTTCACGCGGCCCGAGAGGAAGACCTTGTGCGGGCGCGGGGCTCCTGTCTCGTCGGCGAGCTTGTAGAGGAAGGCGAAGAGCGTGGGTTGATCAGCCGGCTTCAGCTCGACGAGCGACGAGTCTGCGCCGCGCTTCACGATGAAGAGCCCACGCACGAGGAAGGTGAGGAAGAACAGCGCCGGCAGCGAGAGGAACGCCGCGCCGAACACGTTCCCGCCGTGGAGAATCGCGTTGCCAAGCAGTCGCCAGACGCTCCACGTGAGGTAGCCCGTGAGGCCCAGGTAGAGGCCGACGAACGAGAGCAGACCGCCCATCGCGAGCCAGGCGTGACGTTTGTACGCCTTCGTCGGCGCGGTGAGACCCGCAGGAACCGACGTCGGTGAAGGAGGGAACACCGAGGACAGGTCGGGTGCGCTCATGAGGCGGCGGAGTGCAGTCGGCGCGTCACGGCGAGTCAAGGCGTGGTCGGTGACGAGGTTCAGCGGCTCACGGTCGACGGGTTGAGGTCGTTGCGCGGTAGACGGAGCACGCCGCCTCGTTCGGTCGCGTCGTCGGTGACGAGGTTCAACGGCTCACGGTCACCATGGTCGACGGGTTGAGGTCGTTGCGCGGGTCGACGAGCACGCCAGCCTGCGCCTCGACTCGTTCGGCGGTGGCGTCGGTGTCGAGGCAGAGGTGCACGTAGTTGTCCTGGTCGTCGAGGTCGCCCAGGGCCACGGGGGTGACACGGCCAGCGCTCGTCACGACTCCGTACGCCAGGCGGTGGGCGTTCTGATCAGTGACGGGCTTCACGCCACCAGCCCACACCACCATCACGAGCTGACGAGTCGAGGCCGGACAGTCGCTGTCGAGCTCACCTGGACGATAGGAGATGGCGAGCACCAGCGTCGGTCCGTCGTCGAGTGGCGTGACGGCGACGGAGGTGCCCTTCGCGCTCGCGTCGGACTCGAAGGTGAGGTCGCCCACCGTCGAGACGGTGATGGGTGGGTCCGATGCCGAGCCGAGGTCTCCGATGAGGAGCACGGTGTGGTTCTCGCTCCGCTCGTTCGCGGGTGCCGTGGTGGCGCAGAGTGGCGTCTTCGTGGCTCCGCTGCGGGTCGTGATGGCGAAGGCGCCCGGAGTCGGTGCCGCCGAGAGCCGCTGTGAGAACGTGACCGGCATTCCGTCTTTCCCCGGCGCGGCAAGGCACAACCCGGCCGCGGCCATAGGGAGCGAGTCGTCGAGACCAAAGAACGCGTTGAGCAGCGTGACGGGCTGCTCATCGAGCGACGTGCGGGGCGGAACGCGAGCACACGCCAGCGTCAGACAGACGAGGAGCGTCAGTGAACGAAGCGCCATGGCCACACCAGTAGCGTCTCGATGAGGAGGTCTCCAGTGGAACGCCACTGAGTGCGTGGTGGCCTGACCTGCGCCATGATCGTGGCTTCATTTGCCGAGGAGTTCGCATGGTCTCCCCATTCGTTCGTGTGGTTGCGTGCTCGTGCGTGGTCGTCGCAACTTCGTTGATGGCTTGCGGCCAGCCGGTGGGCTCGACCGATGGCGGTGCCGGTGGATCCGCGACCGCTGGTGGATCCGCGAGTGCCGGTGGATCCGCGACTGCCGGTGGATCCGCGACCGCAGGTGGATCCGCGAGCGCCGGTGGATCCGCGAGTGCCGGTGGATCCGCGACCGCCGGTGGATCCGCGACCGCCGGTGGATCCGCGACCGCCGGTGGATCCGCGACCGCCGGTGGATCCGCGAACACCTTCATCATTTCTCTGCTCCTCACCCGTGCGAGTGGTGTGACGGGTACGCAGCGCATCAACTTCGGCCTCCCCGTACCCGACGGAGTCGCCACCACCACACCCATCGCCGTCCGCGTCGACGGCTCCATCGTGCCGACCTTCTCGCGCTCACTCGCGGCCTACCCGAGCGGCAACTCCCGCAGCTTCCAGGTGCAGTTCGACGCCGCCGACACGGTGACGACGGCAGAAGTGCTCGTCGGCACCGCGGCTCCAGCGCTCACGGCCGTCGCGGTCGACACACTGCTTCGGGACGAGATGCTCGGCACCTCACCCGTTCGCACCCCACGTGTCTGGGTCACACTGCCCTCGAGCATGCTCGTCCTGAGCACGGTCGCTGGCCACCTCGTGCGCAACTCGACGCTCAACACCGCGCCGCTCAACGCCTGGAGAACGCGCTGCGACCCGGCGATGTACGGCTCCGCGGCGTTCGCCACCCAGCAGGGCACTGCAGGGCCCTGGCTCTACGACCGCGGCACCGCGCTGTACCGTGCCTACGCCGTCAGCAGCGCGCTCGACCCGCAGCAGAGCGCGTATCGCGAGACCGACCTCTACCGGCAGCGCCTGCTCGCGAGCTCCACGACGCCGCCGAGCAGCGACCTCAAGTACAACTACACGCAGAACCTCGCGCTCCACTACCTGCTCACCGGAGACGACCGCTTCCGCGAAGCCGCCGAGACCATCGCGAACCGCTCGACCGTCAGCGGCTACACCGGCGCCATCAGCACCTCCTTCTGGACCGAACGTCACGCAGGCTTCGCGCTGCTCGCCAACGTCTACGCCGCGCGCGTGAGCGATGATCAAGCCGCCACCTTCCGCACCCGCGCGAACACCATCGTCACCAACCTCGAAGCGATTCAGAACACCACGCTCAACCTCGCCTCGGCGCCGGCGAACAAGATGGTGCCCACGACGCACCGCTGCTTCGCGCACACCCCGCAGGCCCACGACATCTCCGAGTACGTGAACCTCGACGGCGCCGCGGCCACGCTCGTCTGCAGCCCGTGGATGAGCGCCATCGTCGCCGAAGGGCTCGAGGCCTGGGCCGACGACGCATCACCCGCCGACCGCACGCGCGGGCTCGACGCCATCGTTCGTCTCGGCCGCCGCCTCACCAACCCCGACAATCGCAACACCATGGGAGGCCGGCCGCACTACCTGCTCGGCGTCGATGGCGCGAACGCTCCCGACGACTTCAACGAGCACTGGGGAGAAGTCGCCTACGTCGGCGCCATGGCCTTCCACTACTCGGGCCGCACGGACATGACGTTGCGCACCAACACCATGCACTTCGTCACCGGCTTCGCGAACGACGGCACCATCGGCCAGCTGCGCAGCTTCAACTGGCAATGCCGCGCGGCGCTCGCCACACCGTACTACCTGCAATGAGTCCCGGCCCGTGGCGCTTCGCGCTAGGGTCCTCGCCTCCATGGCTCTCGCGAAGGGCACGCCCGTCGGAGAATACGAAATCGTTCGGCAGCTCGGCTCGGGCGCGATGGGAGAGGTGTTCGAAGCGATTCACCCGATGATTGGCAAGCGCGTCGCCATCAAGGTGATGCGCAACCCGGCCTCTGAAGCGCTCACCGAAGCCCGCCGCCTGCTCGAAGAGGCGCGCGTGGTGAACGCCATCAAGCACCCGGGCATCATCGACATCTTCGGCGCCAACGTGCTCGCCGACGGCCGGCCCTACCTCGTGATGGAGCTGCTCGAAGGGCACTCGTTTCACGAGCACATCAAGCTGCACTCGCCGCTGGGCATCGGAGAGGTCTTCTGGATGCTGGGCGGGTTGCTCGAGCCGCTCGCCGCCGCGCACAAAGCGGGCATCGTGCACCGTGACTTGAAGCCGACGAACCTCTTCCTCGCCACCATCAACGGCGAGCGAAAGGTGAAGCTGCTCGACTTCGGCGTCGCGCACCGGGCCGACCGCGAGCGCTTCACGGCCCCTGAAGTCACCGTCGGAAGCCTGGGGTTCATGGGCCCCGAGCAGCTCGGTGGAAACGTCGTGCCGCAGAGCGACCTCTACGCCGTTGGCTGTGTCGCGTGGCTGCTGCTCACCGGAGGCCCCGTCTTCCCCTACCGCGCCATGGGTGAGCTCGCGCGCAACCACCTGCAGACGGTGCCGCCGCCGATTCGCTCGATTCGCCAGGACGTGCCCGTCGCCCTGCAGGACTGGATTGCCCATCTGCTCCAGAAGGACCAGTCGCGCCGGCCGGCGAACGCCTTCGAGGCCCTGCTCACCCTGCGTATGGCCGAAGAAGAGCTGGGCGAGTCGACGGTGCTCGAGCTGGGCGAGCCGACGCAGGCCTTCACGCCCCTCAAGCGCACCACCTCTGAGCCCGAGACACGCCAGGTGCTCGTCATCGAGCGCGGCCCTTCGCAGACCCTCGACGAGGAAGACGACCCGGAGAACACGGTGCGCATCATTCCCAACAAGCCGCGCCGCTGACCGATGCCCGCCGCCCTCGAACTCAAGAACGTCACCAAACGCTTCGGTGACAAGCTGGCCGTCGACGACCTCTCGCTCACCATCGGTGAAGGCGAGTTCGTCGGGCTGCTCGGCCGCAACGGCGCGGGCAAGTCCACCACCATCAAGATGGCGACGGGGTTGCTCGACGTGACGAGCGGCTCCATCACCGTGCTGGGCCTCGACATCGCGACGAAGAGCCTCGAGGCGCGGCGGCTCATGGGCGTGATGCCCGAAGACATGGCGCTGCTCGAGCTGCTCACCGGCCCGCAGTACCTGCGCTTCGTCGGCCGCATGTACGGACTCGAAGAAGACGTCATCGACACGCGCGCCAGAGAGCTCTTCGACACGCTCGACCTGAACCCCGGCCCCCGCACGCTGGTGACGGACTACTCCTTCGGCATGAAGAAGAAGCTCGCGCTCTGCTCGGCCCTGCTGCACGCGCCGAAGCTGGTGTTCCTCGACGAGCCCTTCGAGGGCATCGACGCCATCACCAACCGCACCATCAAAGACATCCTCCTCTCGCTGCAGCAGAAGGGCGTGACGCTGGTGCTGACGAGCCACATTCTCGAGGTGGTGGAGCGCCTGTGCCCGCGCATCGCCATCATCGACGAGGGCAAGCTGAAGGCCTTCGGCACGCACGACGAGCTCGGCCGCGGCGCCGGAACGTTGGAGTCGCTCTTCGTCGGCCTCGTGGGCGGCGAGCAGAAGGGCAGCCTCTCGTGGCTGTGAGCCCGCTGCGGGCCGTCGTCACCGCGCACCTCGAGGGCAGCTTCAACCGCGCGCGCAAACAGTTCGGCACGCTCGGCGTCGTCGCCAGCGCCGTCGTCATCGGCGTCGCGTTTCTGTTCTTCGTCGTGCCCTTCGTCACCGGCCTCACCTTCATGGGCTTTCTGCTGGGCGACTGTCTGCAGGGTGAAGGGCAGGCGGAGCGCAACCTCTCGGCCATCGCCATCTTCCTGAGCGCGCTCACCGTGCTGGGTGGCGCCTTCGCCGGACTGGGAGGCGCGAGCCGTCAGCTGCCGTGGGAGTCGCTGCAGGCGTACCCCGTCAGTCCACGCGCGCTCTTCGCGGCCGAGCTGGTGGCAGGGTCGACCGAGGTGCTGGCGCTGGCCGAGCTGCTCGCGTTGCTGGGGGTGTGCGCGGGCGTCGCGGTGGCGTCTCCTCGCGCGGCGCCGTTTCTGCTGCTCATCTTCCTGTGCAGCGTGGTGACGACGATGTCGGTGCAGCTGCTGGTGGCGTCGCTGGCGCAGCGCGTGTCGAAGCAGGTGCGCATCATGTTCGTGGTGCTGCCCATCATGGCGCTGCTGCTCTCGTTCGGCTCTCCGAAGGTGATGGCGGTGCTGACGTCGAAGCGGCAGACCGACGTCGGGGTGGTGGCGCAGTCGGTCGGCCGGTTGCTCCCCGTCGGGCAGGCGCTCGAGGCCGCGACCGCGCCCTACACAGGAGCGTGGCGCACGGTGCCGCTCGAGCTGGTGCCGATGGTGGCGCTGATGCTGGGCACGCTCTTCGTCGCGTACCTGCTCGTCTCGCGCGAGAAGCCCATGGCGCAGGAGCAGGGTGGTGGCGTCGCGAAGAAGCTGTGGAGCTTCACCTCTCCCACCTGGGGCATCGCGCGCCTGCAGTGGGAGACGCTCACCACGAGCCTGCCCGGCCGCATGATGTTGTTGATGCCTCCGCTCACCATCGTGCTCATTCGCGGGCCGCTCTCGCAGTTGCTGAACCGCGGCAGCTGGGTGGTGCCGGCCGCGTTCCTCTACGCCGGCATGTCGAGCACCAACCTGCTCTTCAACCAGTTCGGCCTCGACCGGCACGGCGTGAAGGCGTTGTTCCTGTTGCCCGTCGACGAGCGCGCGGTGCTCGAAGGAAAGCAGTGGGCCTTCGCTGCGTGGCAGACCGTGCAGACGGTGATGCTCGCAGGGTTGATGGTGATGTCGGGCTACACCGACCCGTTCGCGCTCTTCCTCGGCGTCGCCATCGCGGCGTGCTCGTTCTTCCTCATCTCGAGCATCGGGCAGTTCGTCAGCATCTGGCAGCCGCACCCGCTGACGAAGAGTGGCATGCGCGGCATGCGGCCTCCGCTGGTGGTGGTGCTCGCGACGATGGGAACGGTGTTCGGTGGTGGCGGGTTGCTCTTCTTCGCGTCGTACTCGTTGTTCCAGCGCGCTCCGCAGTGGAGCGGATTGGTGATGAGCCTCGTCGCGGTGCTGCTCGCCATCGGGTCGCGCGCGCTGCTGCGCTTCAACACCGGCTTCCTCAAGGTGAGCCGCGAACGCCTGGTGGAGTCGCTCGGCGCGACGGCGTGACGCTGCTGCTGCCGGTGCTCGTGGCAGACTTCGGCCATGAACGCTCCGCTCGCCATCGTGCTGTCCGTGCTCGGAGGGTGGAAGGCGTACACCGCCGACGTCACGCTTCCGGTGCCGAAGGGCTGGAGGTTCGACCCGAACGTGATGCAGCCATCGCCTGTCGTGCGCTCGAAGGACGGTTCGTGCAGCAACGCCATCTGGTTCGACTTCATCCCCGGTGCCTCCCTCGACCTCGCGAAGCAGTTGATCGCCACGGAGTCCATCGAGGTCACCGCAGCGATTCGCCGATGGGACGAGCAGACGTACGCCGACCTCGTGCTCGCAACGCACCCAGCGGTCGTGTTCCGGGTCGGGGAGCGAAGCGTGTACGTCGTTCCGCTCGACGAAGGCGTGCTCGTCGCCCAGGCGATGGCGCAGGGACGAAAGCCTGAGGCCTGCCTGCCGCTGCAGGACGGCGTCGCCGCGACGCTGGTCGAGCTCTTCTTCGCGCCGGCCGTTCAGGAGTCGGTGAGACGAATCGCGAAGACGGAGAAGCCGCCACCGCTCAAACGCCTGGAGCCGGTGCCGAATGACCTCCCCGAGGCGCTCGAGCTGCTCACGAAGCTGTGCGACGCCGAGACGCTGGCCCAGCTTCGCGCGAGCAAGGAGGAGACCGAGATGTACCGGCTTCACCACGGCCTCGGCACTGGCCTTCGCAACAGGTGGGGGCTGTGGGGTGGCTCGCCGCTCGCGAAACGGTTTCAGGCGATGGGCGTTTTCCACCCCGACGACATGTCGGCCATCATTCTCAGGTCGTTCTGGCGCAAGCTGCACGACCGGCCCATCGAGCTCGAAACGCAGGCGGCCGCGGCACGCCGATACTGGGACCTTCGTCAGCCGCCAGCCGCCGCCGGAGCATGTGCCGGCGCGAAGGCCCTGTTCGGGTTGGAGGCGCCGGACCGCTTCGTTCACGTCTACTCGTGCGGTCGTGGGTACCAGGCGTACGAGCTCGACGCGGGGTGGTACTCGCCCGACGCGAAGTTGAAGAAGCGCATCGAGGTGCTGCGGCGCGAGGGCGACCTCATCTCGGCTCCCCTCGAGGAGCCGTCGAGGCGTTGAGAGACTGCTGCCAGCACGGTGGCCACAGCAGGGCAGTACTTCGACGGCTCCTCTCACGGAGACCTGCCCCATGTTCGAACTCTCGTGGTCCATCAACTGGCTCGCGGTGCTGCTGGCGAACCTCGCGCTGACAGCCCTCGGCGCCGCCTGGTTCATGGCGCTCTTCGCCAAACCATACGCGACGGCCCTGGGCAGAACCGACCTCGCCGGCCAGAAGCCCAGGCCCATCTTCATCGCGGGCCCGTTCGTCTGCGGCGTGGTCTTGACCATCACCAACGCGGTGCTGATGCGCTCGTTCGGAGTCACCTCGGTGTCGAGCGCGTTGGTGTTCGGTTCCATCACCGGCGTCGGCTACCTCGCCTCGACGACGTTCAACGTCGCCATCAACCCCAACATCCCCAGGCCGCTGTTCTACGGGGTGATCAACGCGCCCTTCTTCGTGGTGGGCAACCTGATCAACTGCTCGATTCTGGCCGCCATGCAGTAGGAGTGGTTCGTGCGACGCGCGGAGCGGCTGTTCGAGATCATTCAAGTGTTGAGGCGCGCGAAGGGGCCGATGACGGCGCAGGCCATCGCTGATGCGCTCGAGATGGGGCGACGAACGCTGTATCGCGACATCGCGGCGCTCATCGCCCGAAGGGTGCCGATTCGAGGAGAGGCGGGCGTCGGCTACGTGCTGGAGCGCGGCTTCGACATGCCCCCGCTGATGCTCACGCCCAACGAGATTGAAGCGGTGGTGCTCGGCTCCCAGTGGGTGGTGGCGAACGGCGATGCGCAGCTGTCGGCTGCAGCGGTCGACGTGCTGGCGAAGGTGGCTGCCATCGTGCCGAAGCGCCTGCGCCACCTCATCGACGAGCCGGTGGTTGGTACGCCGCCTGCCCGCCACCAACGTGGCTCGGCGGTCGACGTCAGCGTGCTGCGCGACTGGGCACGCCGGGAGCGAAAGCTGATCATTCGCTACGCCGACGAAGCCGGGAAGGTGAGCGAGCGCACGGTCTGGCCGGTGCTCATTGGCTACGTCACGTCGACGCGGGTGCTCATCGCGTGGTGCGAGCTTCGACGCGACTTTCGGATCTTTCGCATCGACCGGTTGCTCGCCGTGCGCTTTCTCGACGAGCGCTACCCTGAGCAACGCGGCTCGCTGCGGCGTCGCTGGTTGGTGGCGAACGAGCAGCAGAAGGCCTCGAGCCGTCAGCGCTGATCAACGCTGATTGATTCGCGACAAGGCAGGTCCCATGCGGGCGAAAATCACCGCCTTCCGTCGTGAGGAGCGCTAGCGATCGGGCTCCACTGAAAGGAAGAACCATGAGCCTTCGTCACCTCGTTCCTCTCTTCGTCTTCGCGCTCGGCTGCGGAGGCGGCTCCACGCTGCAGGGCAAGGCCAACAGCGGCTTCGTGGTCGATGCCGATGGCTGGGTCATCAGCGGCGACGCGCAGTCGACCTCGGTGAAGCCCGACTTCAGCGGCACCGGCGGCAACCCCGACGGGTTGATCAGCGCGAAAGACGACGTCACCGGGGGCGTCTGGTACTTCGTCGCGCCAGCCAAGTACCTCGGCGACAACAGCTCCATCGCGGGCAAGGCGCTCAAGTTCGACCTGAAGGTCGACAAGGTGCCGACGAACCCCTTCAACGACATCGACGTGAAGCTCATTGGCGGCGGCGTCACGCTCGTGTTCGACACACCCAACAACCCGACGGAGCAGTGGACCAGCTACAGCGTGCCGCTCACCGCCGCGGGGTGGAAGGTGGGCAAGCTCTCGGGCGCCGCGGCGACCGACGCCGACATGACGAACGCGCTCAAAGACACCACCGCGCTGTGGATTCGTGGCGAGTTCAACGAAGGCCCCGACACGGGCTCGCTCGACAACGTGCAGTGGGGCGTGAGCAACTGAAACGCCGTCGACTGAACGCGCGCTAGTGTTCGTGGCTTCGATGCGAACCCTGCTGCTCGCGCTCTCCTTCTTCGCCGGTTGCACCTGCAGGCCCACCGTCACGATGGTGGAAGAAGAGCCGCTGGTCATCGCGCCGACGTCGCTTCGGTTCGCCGACACCTTCGTCGGAGCGACCGCCTCGGCTGAGCTCGAGGTCACCAACCCCTCCCGTGTGGCGCGCGCCGTCACCGTCGAGCTGTCACCGCCGTTCTCGCTCGAGACCACGCCCGACGCGCTGTCCTCGGGAGGAATGCGCCTCCGCGTCCTCTTCACTCCGGTGACTGCAGGAGAAGCAGCCACGGTGCTGCGACTCGGCGGGCTCGAGGTCCCACTCTCTGGCCGCGGCCTCGCGCCGTTGTCGTGTGACTCACCGAACGTCTGCACCGCCACGCGCTTCGACCCGGTGGCTGGCCGCTGTGTCGCTTCGGCGAAGCCAGACGGCGAGGCGTGCCAGACGCGCTGTGTGATGGGCCAGTGCCGGTCCGAGCGGTGCGAAGGCGCGGCCATGGCCTGCCCCGAGACGAGGTGCACCGTCGGCGTGTGCTCGGAGGACACCGGCTGCGGCGTGGTGGCCCGCACGTGTGCGCCACCCAGCAACCCGTGCCAGCGCGCGCGCTGCGACGAGGCGAGCGGGTGTCTCATCGAAGACGCAGACGATGGCGTCGTGTGTGGCGTCGATGACTGCCGGCTCGACACGGTGAACGTGTGCATCACCGGGCAGTGCGTCACGCGGACGCGGCCCGGCAGCGGGCGCTGCACGCGCACCTGGCTCCCGCTCGCGCTCGGTTCGAGGTCCAACCCGGTCCTCGGCTACGACGTGGTCGGCCGTCGAATGCTGCTGTTCGCTGGCGGAGGCTCGTTCGGCTCGAGTGACGACACCTGGGCGTGGAACGGCCAGACCTGGTCGCTCGTCATTCCGGCGAACTCACCGTCGAGCCGAAACTACACCGTGGTAGCGACCGACGAGCTGCGCCGCCGGCTCGTGCTCTTCGGAGGGTTGGCGGGTGCTTCGACCGCCGCCAACGACACCTGGGAGTGGGACGGCACCACCTGGTTGTCGCGCACGCCATCAGGCCCGAAGCCGCCACCGCGGTTCGGTGCCAGCCTTGTCTGGGATGCAGCCCGACAGCGCACCTGGCTCTTCAGTGGAGCGCAAGGCGGTGGGTACCTCTCCGACTTCTGGGAATGGAACGGGCTCGTCTGGCGCCAGGTTCAGCCAGCGGTGATGCCGCCGCCGCGCCTCTTCGGCCAGTTCGTCTACGACCCGGTTCGGCGCGTGTCGGTCCTCTTCGGTGGCGTCACCAACAGCGGCAGTGGCGACGAGCAGCTCGTCGATACCTGGGAGTGGGACGGGACTTCGTGGACGCAGAAGGCAGGTGTCGCTGCCGCCTTCACCACCAACGCCGCGGCGTGGGACCCGGTCGGTCGACGAGTGCTGGCGTACCGCGCGAGTGCGCGAACCGCCGAGCTCTGGGCCTATGACGGGACCTGGACGCAGGTGATGGTGCCGTCGCTGCCGCCCCTGCCGAGTGCTGCGATGGCGCTCGACCCGGTGCGCCGCACCGTCGTGCTCGTCGGTGGCGGCGACACCTGGGAGTGGGATGGCCTGCGCTTCACGCTCATCGTGCGTCAGCCCATCGCTCCCGTCGGAACCCTGCCCGTTGCGTGGGACCCGCTCGTCAGCAGCCCGCTCGTCGTGACGCTGGCCACACCCTGGCATCTCATCGATGGCGGCTGGGTCGCGACGGCCGTCGACGGAGGCCCGGACGAGCGCTCGCAGGCCTCGTTCACCTTCGACTCCGCACGTCGGCGCTTCGTGCTGTTTGGCGGCGCTCGCGGGCCGGGGCTCACGGCGGACCTGTGGGAGTGGGACGGCTCGACCTGGTCATTGAGACCGACGCCTGGCGCGACGCCCTGTGAGCGACCCGAGAGCGCGTTCGATGCCGTTCGCGGGCGCACCGTGTACGTCGGCTGCCCGCTCGATGATGGTGGGCACACCGCCTGGGAGTGGGACGGCACCACCTGGAGCTCCTTCGACGGTGCGCCGTCGGCCCTGCTCGCCGCGTGGGACAGCCAACGTCAGGAGTTCGTGGTCGTCGACCGGGCTGGCGTCACCTGGGTTCGCAGCGGGCTCGGCTGGACGCAGCGGGCCGACGCGGGCACCGTGCCGACGAACGGCAAGAGCGTCGCCTTCGACCCGGTGCGTGGCGTGCTCGTCGTCGTCGCCTCGCCAACGTTCAACAACCCGCAGACCTGGGAGTGGAACGGCACGGTGTGGAGCAGGCCACCGCTCGCGCATCAGCCTCCCGAGACGAGCACTGGCGGAAGGTTGCTCTACGACGAGGTCGGGCGCCGGACGCTGTTCGTCTCCACTTCCCTGTACGAGTACGTGCCGTAGCCCGTTGATCAGCGGGTGATCAGTGTCTGCTTCCCGAAGCGCGCGGCCAGCTCGCTGATCAGCTTCGCATCGCTGACCTTCCCCACGTCGAGCACCGCCGGCTCGAAGGGCTTCGCGTCGATGAGCGCCTTCAGCCCGGCCGCCGTCACCTTGCGGTTGTTGCCGAGCCGCAGGTGCGTCACGTGCTCGAGCCCCTTCCAGCCGGCGAGCCGCTTCACGCCCGCGTCGGTCAGCTTGTTGCTCGACACATCGAGCGTCACCAGCCGCGTCGAGCCCTTCGTGACCAGCACCTCGATGGCCGCGTCGCTCAACGAGCACCCGTTCACGCGCAGCTCGAGCAGCCGTTGCAGCTCGGGCACGAGGTCTCCAAAGCCGCGGTCGCCGATGGAGGTGAGCCCGAGGTCGAGGTGCGTGAGCGCCTCTGCCGCCGAGAACACGACGAACGGCTCTTCGAGCAACGTCTTCGCGCTGGTGACGTCGAGCTCGCGCAGCGCCTTCGACGGTTTCGGGAACAGCGCGCGAACGTCATCGGCCGTCACCGTCTGTGGCAGCGCGAGCGCCTCGAGCTTCGGCAGCGCCTTCCACCCCGCGAGCTCGTCGAAGTGGCCGCCGAGCTCCTTGTTCCCCGAGAGCGAGAGCCGCGTCAGGCCCGCCATCGCCTTCGATTGCTTCAGCGCCTTCAGCGTCGCCGCGCGAGTGAGCCGGCACTGCGAGAGCACGAGCGTTCGCAGGCCCGAGAGTGACTCCGCCGCGAAGAGCAGCGCAGCGCCTTCGTCTCCGATGCCGCACCCGTGCAGCACGAGCGACTTCAGCTGGCCCTTCGCGAACGGTGGAGGCGCCTTCCACCCGGTGAACGTCTGGGCGAGGTCGGTCTCGAGGTTCGCGAGCAGCCGTGCGCCGGTGGTGCCGAGGTCGCAGCCCGAGAGGTCGAGCGCCTCGAGCTTCGGCATGCCCCACGCCAGCACGGTGCCGACCGAGTGCGAGGTGAACCAGGAGTCAGGGCTGATCTTCAGCGTTCGAAAGACCGCCGCTTCGGGAAACGCGGCTCCATCGACGCCCTCACCCACGAGCAGCTCGACCCCGGCGATGGGCTCCCGTGCCGACAGCGCCTTCCACACGCGCGAGAGCTCGGCCTCGGTCACGGCGAGGCGAGCCAGAAACCCATTCTCGAAGACGGCGTTGCGCGAGGCGCTGACCTCGACCTTCGAGAAGCTGCCAGGCTTCACCGCAGGAACGTCTTTGCCCAACCACTCCAGGGCATGCCGCGCTTCGAGCCTGCGGGTGCTCGCGAGCAGCGGAGCGTACGCCGCATCGAGTGAATCGGTTCGCGCGAGCTGAACCTGCTGCGCGATGAACGCCCCGCGCGGGTCTCCACGCTCGCTGAGCTGATCAGCGTGCACGAGCCGCAGCTCGAGGTCGGCAGGGTCTGCACAGATGCGCTTCAGCACGCTCATGCACCCAGCCTGCTCCAGACCCACCCATCGACGCGTGACATTCACGAGAAGAACAGTGCTTCGAAGAGTCACCCGAGCATGCGGTAGCGTTCACAGCAGGTGCTCTCCCTGCTCGTCGCGCTGTCGTGTAGCCAGCCTCTCCTTCCGGGACCTGAGCTGCTCTTGCCCGCGTCAGGGCAGGCCGTCGGGGTCGCGATGACGGGCCGCGCGTCGGTGCAGGTCTTCGACGGTGGCTACCTGGTGGCGTGGTCCGACAGCCGGCGGCTGCACCTGATGTCGAGGCCCCCGCGTGCCGTCGAGGTCGATGACGATGTGTGGGTGAAGTTCTTCGGCCAGAGAGCCGAGCCCGCGAAGCTGTTCTGCCCGACGCCACGCTCGGTCTCGACTCCGCGGTTGGCGGTCTCTCGCACGACGGGCACCGCAGGGCTCGTCTGGTCAGAGGTTCGGTTCGATGGCGGTCTCCTCGACCCTGGCATCACCCACCTCGCGCGGCTCGACACCAGCGGAGCGCTCGACGCCCAGGGCGAGTGCGGCCTGTTGCTTCCTTCTTCGCTGCTCACGACGTCGGAGGTGTCGGCCAGGGGCAGTGACTTCGTGGTGGTGCTCTCATCGCCAACCAGCATCGACCGCTTCGACGTCGTGGGGACGACGGTCACGAACCCGGGGGGCGCGATGACGGGACCGCACTCGAACGTCATCACCGTCGAAGGTGCAGTGTCGACCTACATCGGCTGGCAGCAGGCTGGTTCTCTGGTGCTGATGCGTGAGGGGTTGACCGTTCCCACCAGCCAGCTCCTGAACGCGTTCGACCTGGTCGGCGGCACCGACCCGCCGGCCCTCGGGTTCGTCACCACGTCCACCTTCCTACCGCCCACTGCCCCCGTGACCCTGTCTTTGCCTGCAAACCCCGACCGTCCGTACGGCGCGCGGTTCGGTGATGGCGGGCTCGCGTTCGTCTACGGCTTCGACGCGGGCACCCGGTTGTGGACGAGCATTCCTCCGGACAGCTCGATGAGACTCGAGGCGCCTGGAAGACCTGAAGGGCTGGCCCTTCGCTCGACCGACGGCCTCGACGTGGACGTCGAGACGTGCCGTGGTGATGCCGGACGGCGCCCAGCAGCTCCCGACCGAGCTCTTCATCGACGGAGGCTGGCCCCGCGTCGTGGGGCTGCTCGACGGTGGCCTCTCGTTCTTCGCGCTCGACAACGGAACGACGAACTTCGTCTTCTCGGCGGGAAGCACTGGAGGCCCGGTGACCGTCACGGAGTCGCTCGACGCCTCGATTCAAGGCGTCGTTCCGGCGCTCTCGACTGGCTTCGCGTGGACTCCACAGAACCTCGTGAACCACACCGAGCTGGTCATGCGTGGGGCTGCTGTGGTTCCCCTGGCGCGGGACGTCCAGGGAGAGGTCACGTGCGCCGCCTGGGCCTCGGGTGAGTTCATCGTCACTCGCCTCGGTGTCGCAGGAGCCGTCAGCATCTCGCGGTTCGCCGACGATTCCCTGCCATCGATGGGCCAGGTGAGGACGGGCAATCGGTCGTGTGTCGCAACCGAGCCGTTCGCCGTGCCGCCGCGCGTGGGGTTCGTGACGTCGTACGAGCCGGCCAGCAGGATCGCCGTCGAAACCCTCGATGGTGGCACCTGGACAGTCGCAGTCGACGCAGGCGTCCGCGACCTGCAGATGACGGCCATCGACGGCCAGTGGCTGGCAGTCTGGGATACCGAAGCAGGTCTCTTTGCCGGACTCTTCGCCGAAGGCCAGCGGCCACGATTGGCCCAGCTCGACACCACGCCGGGAACCCATCGCGGCGCTCCCGTCGTTGCCTCGTCTCCGGCGCATGTGACGGCAGTCGCCTGGCCGGTGTTGGTGAACGACTCGGTCCTCATTCGCCTGCGGACGATTCCGGTCTTCGTGACCGATGGCGGGCTCGACGGTGGAGATGCTGACGCAGGGGCGCCCGATGCGGCGGTGTTCGATGACGGTGGCGTCGGAGTGCCTGACGGAGGGGCGCCTGATGCAGCGGTGTTCGATGACGGTGGTGTCGGAGTGCCTGACGCGGGGGCTCCTGATGCAGCAGTGCTCGACGACGGTGGCGTCGTCGCAGACGGTGGTTCGATGGACGCAGGCGTCGCGGTCTGGGTTCCGGTCTGCGGTTGCGGGAGTCCCTCACCGGACGGGCTGAGCGCCGTGCTGCTCGGCCTCGTCATGCTCGCCATGCGCCGAAGGGCGAGTAACCTCTGAGGTTCGTGACTTCACCCGGGCTCTCGTGAGCGACCTTCGAACAGAAGCGCCGGTGGTGTTCGGGAACTCCGTCGAGGCGCTGGTGCGCGTGCTCGGCCCCTCGCTCGACGGCAAGGTGAAGCAGCAATTCCTCACCATCGGCGTCGACCTCTTCAACCCGAACCCGGCTTATCCATACGAGCTGTGGTTGCAGGCACTGAACCTCGCGATGGACGTGTTGTGGCCCACGCTGCCTCGCGACGAGGCGACGTTCCTGATGGGCCGCGCCATCTTCGAGTCGTACGGCCAGACCGTGATGGGCAAGGCGCTGTTGCAGCTGGTGAAGGTGCTCGGCCCCCGGCGCGCGCTCGAGCGCATGTCTCGCAACCTGCGCACCACCAACAACTACTCGGACACGAAGCTGACCGAGCAGGGGCCCAACCACTTTCACCTCTGGGTGAACCGGGTGGCGTTCCCGCACTACTTCCGCGGGCTGCTCGAGGCGGGGCTCGAGTTCGGCGGCGCGAAAGCCGTGAAGGTGGGCATCGCGAGCGTGTCGCAGGAGCAGGGCGTCGTGTTCGACTTGCGGTGGACGTGACGCGTCAGGGGTGAGCGATGCCCTTCTCTGCCATGACCTTCTCGACGAGGGAGCGCAGCGGCCCGTGGTAGGCGGCCACCTCTGCTCTGCTGACGCTGCCGAGGTTGTAGACCGTGTCGTTGATCAGCCGGGCGATCTCGACGTGTGAACCAGACAGCAGCCGATGGAAGAGGTCGCCGACACCGGGCTCCCACTGCTCCATCGAGATCAGATACCTGCGGTCTTCGGGCGTGAGCGAGCTGGCGGGCACGGGGCCGGAGTAGCTGCGGTTCGCAGCGGCGAGGTCGGCGGCGCGCAGGGCGTTGGCGCGGTCGATCTCGGCTCCAGACATGTACGCGGTGTTGTTCTGAAAGCGGTCGACGAGCTCGGCGAACGAGGCGTTGGGCGCGCCGCCGAGGCTGCCAGCCGTCGAGACGAACGCTCCCAGCAGGTTGACGTTGAAGCCCGTGACGCTCGCGGTGCGCATCGCGTACTGAGCCAGTGACTCTCCGGGCTGCTGAGCGGGGAAGGTGTCAGCGCGCTTCTCTGTCGCGGTGATGACCGGGGGAATGCGTGGGTCGGCGACTCCCGGAGGCGGCGCCGGCGAGAAGCCAGAGTACGGCGTGGTCTCGACAGGGGGCGGAGGAGGAGGCGTCCACTCGTCGCCAGGGCCACCGACCGGCGTGGGCTGCGGAGTGGGCTGTCCTTCGTCGGTCTTCTTCGCCGCCAGCCCGTTCACCGCGGCCAGCAGCTGCTGCGCGAACGCCTTGAGCAGCGCGTCGACCTCGACGTTCACGTTGGCGTTCTGGGGTGAGGTCAGCGCCGGGCCGACGGGCCGCGTCGTCTCGAAGGCGTCACGCATGGGGCGGTGACGGCCGGGGGAAGCAGGCGGGCGGGGCTGATCAACGGTGGCCTGGCGAATGGTGTCGAGGTGCTTCGAACGGTTGATGCGCATGGCGTGAGTCCTCGTGGGTGAAGGTCAACGACGAGGGAGCTCAGTGCACGGTCGATGCCCATCGCCGGCGTGGCCAACCTGCACAGCTTGCTGGGCGTTGCTGCGCCTCAGCCCTGAACTGCGACTGCGCCGCGGAGCACCACTGTCGCCGCGCGGGCGTCACCGCTGGGAGTGTCGCCTCGCAGGCGACAGCTATGGAGCGTAGAGCTCGATCTCGGCCACGCCGGCGTTCGCACCGGTTGCCCAGCCCGGCCTGAAGCGAAAGGTGCCGGGGCCGGAGATCACGGACGGGAATTGAAGCGCCCAGTCCCCGCCGAACTGGCTGAACACGACGTTGAAAGAGATGGCCGAACCCGTCGAGAGGGGCGTGAACTGCAGGACGCCGGTCAGTACGCGGCTCTGGCCGCCAAGGCCGCGTGCGCTCCGAATCACCACTCCGCCCAGGAAGCCGCTCCCGACCGTCGCCTGAACCCACTCCGGCTCGCAGCAGTACTGGGTGGTGTTCGCGACTGGCACGCAGGCGTTCTGAGGGCGCCAGAGCGTGATGAGGTTTCCGTCTGCGATGTTCGAGGCTGGCGCCGAGGGAGCGCTGCTGCTGGCCGACGCGGTCACCGCGCCAGCGAGGAGAAACCCCGTACCGCCCCAGCCTCCGTCCGCGAGGAGCAGCTGGGTCGGCATCCCGTTGAACGCATCGGTCGAGCAGATGGTCGACGCGCCTCCACCGACGGACGAGCCGCCACCTTGCTCACCTCCGCCGGTCGGCACGCCTCCGCCTGAGGAGCCTCCGCCTGAGACAGACCCGCCACCTCGGCCGCCAGTGCCTCCCGCCGTGGTGCCACCTGCAGAAGTTCCACCTGCAGTCGTTCCACCAGCAGTCGTTCCACCGGCAGTCGTTCCACCGGCAGTCGTTCCACCAGCAGTCGTTCCACCAGCAGTCGTTCCACCGGCCGTTCCACCGGCAGTCGTTCCACCCGCAGTCGTTCCACCAGCGGTCATTCCACCCGCAGTCGTTCCACCGGCAGTCGTTCCACCGGCAGTCGTTCCACCCGCAGCCGCTCCACCGCCAGCCGCTCCACCGCCAGCCGCTCCACCCGCAGCAGTCCCGCCGCCAACCTCTCGTCTCACGCAGAGCATGAGGTTGGTTTCACACCGGAAGCCCTCCTGAGCGCAGCCGCCATCTGCTTCGCACGCGAACGCGACCTCGGGGACTCGAGCGCAGGTACATGCCGACCAGCCTTGGAGCCCGGCAACCGCGAGGGTGAACCGAAAGACGATGCCCAGCCCGGCGAGCCTCACGACGAGCAGAATACTCGATCGGCCAGGAGCGCTGTCGAACGACGGATCTCAGTGTCTTCGCGATGACGGGAATCTGAGGTGTCAGCGTTCTGCGAGTGGAAGTCCGCGTGTTGGCTGGAGTGTCGACTGGTCTCTCGTTTGCCTCTGCCGGCCTCATGCGTTCCGTCGTCGCCGCCCTCGTTCTCGTGCTCACGGCCTGTGGTGGAGCTCCGCTGCCTGGCCAACTGCCTCCGGTGGTCGGTGGCCCGAAGCTGACGCTGAACGACGTCTCGTTCCTGTTGCCGTTGCCCATCGTGAACCGCGAGGCCTCGTTGCTGGGCATGGCCGCCGACGGAGCGATGGGCCCGCTGCTGCCTCGCCGGCTCTACGACGGCCTCCCGTTGCTCGTGCAGGGGGAGAACGCCGACCAGCTGTACGGCGAGCTGCGGGTCGTCTCGGTGCGAATCGACCCGTGCTTTCCAGGCACGACGCCACCGGCTGCGCCGACCTGTGTGAAGCAGATACGCCTCGTCGCTCAGCCGGTGTTCACGAAGGACGGCGCGGTCAGCACGCGCGACGCGACGGTGCACCTCTTCTATTCGCTGCAGGACGCGGCGTTCGCGAAGGTGGTCAAGACGCTGTTCGAGCTCGACGACGCCGCGGGCGACATGACGAACGGGCCGCTCGACGTGCACCCGCTGATTCGCCGGCAGGGCCTCGATGGGCCGTACCACGGCAAGCTGAAGCAGCTGGTGCTCGACGCGTGCGGCGCGGCGACCCTGTCGCGTGTGGCCTTCATGAGCGTCGATGCGCAGAGCACGCTGTGGCAGTTCGGCGCGTTCAACGTCGCGGGTGGAGCGCTCGTCGACGACCTCATTCCGCGCATGCCGATGCTGAAGGTGCAGGCGTTTCAGGAGTTCGGCAGCGAATCGTTCCGCAACGGCGCGCTGGTCCCTGCGGCGGCGAATGATCAGCTCGACACGTTGATCCGCGAGGCAGACATGCGCCTGGCCGACCGGCGCACGCTCGACAAGGCGCTGACGTCGGCGCTGCGCATCGAGCACCCTGAGCGCTCGTCACCGAAGACCATCGACTGCGCGAGCTGTCACGTCGCGAGCCGCGCGCGCACCAACGCCGAGCGGTTTCACGGCATCGACAACTCGGCGAACGTCGACCTGTTCACCGCTCCGGAGTTCGACCTGACGCGCCTCGACGCGGTGAAGGAGCAGCCGCGTGCGCTGCGGGCGTTTGGCTACTTCGGGCGTGATTCGGCGTTCAGTCAGCGCACCATCAACGAGAGCGCGGCGGTGGCGAAGGCCCTCGAGGCGCTGCGCCCGAGGCAGTGAGCCTTCGAGCGTCGTGACGGGCTGTGGCGTTGGTCGGGCTCCCTCGTGCGACGAAGGGAAGGGCGACGCCCCTTCGGCCCTCCCGATGCGCCCGTGCCCGTGCACCGCGTGCCGCTGTCCGTGCCGGCAGTCGGGGTGGCTTCGAGTGCACGCCAGGAAAGATCATCGGCACGGTGACGGCGAGGCGTCAGCTCCCACGGAGTACGAGCATGGGGACCTGCTGCTCAGCGCAAACCTCACGCACGCGTCGGGGCCGGCGCTCTGGGCCGTGAAAGTCGCTCGCGCGCTGAGAGGCATCGGTCGATCGCCCGACGGTCATTGGGTCGACCTCCCGACGGCCGATACTCGACGTGGCTTCCCGCTGAGACAGTGCAGCTCCTCACGCAGTCTCTGGAGCGCACCATGAACCGAACCACCGCCATCCTCGCAGCAGCCGCTGCGCTCACCCTCGTCGCGTTGCTCACGCAGGGCCCGCGCAGCAGCGCCTCCACCACCTCCACTCCAGCCAGACCTTCGGCTCCTTCCACCGTCGTGGCGACGCCCGTCGCGGCGACTGGCGGCACGCTTTCCTTCACCGCTGCGTCGACGCACCAGCTGCTCTCGACGAACGGCGGTGACGCGTGGGCTGTCATCGACGTGGCGGCCGGGAAAGACGACGTCGCTCCGCAGCGCGTGAGCCTGGCCGTCGTCATCGACGTCTCGGGCTCGATGGCCGGGATGAAGATGACGCAGGCAAAGAACGCGGCGAGCTCGCTGGTGAACCGCCTCGGCGAGAACGACCACCTCGCGTTGGTGGCCTTCAGCAACGACGCCCGCATCTGGCCGCTCACGCGAATGGACAGCGAAGGCCGCGCCAACGCGCTCGCGTGGATCGACCGCCTCGGCCCCGACGGCGCGACCAACATCAGCGCCGGTCTGACTGCCGGTGAGCACGTGCTCAGCGGGGCGCCGGGCAGCCGTCGGCTCGTGCTGGTGAGCGATGGCAAGGCCACCGTCGGAGAGGTCGACCGCGTCTCGCTCGAGCGGCACGCCATGCTCACCCATGAGCGGAGCATGACGCTCACCGCCATCGGCGTCGGAGACGACTTCGACCCGGGCCTGATGCGTGGCATGGCCCAGTCGGGTGGCGGCTTCTATGGCGACCTTCGCCAGCCCGAGGCGCTCGAGGTGGTGCTGGCGCAGGAGCTCGAGCTCGCCCGCAAACCGCTCGCGCTCAACGTGACGCTCGAGCTGTCGCCTGGAGACGGCGTGACGGTGGTCTCGGCCGCGGGCCGCACGCTGCGTGGCTCGGTGGTGTCACTGCCGGACTTCACCTCGGGCGCCACGGCGCGGGTGCTGGTGAAGCTGCGTCACGACTCGGGCCTGGGCTCGATGACGCTGCTGCGCCCGCGGCTGAGCTGGACGAACGCGGCCGGGGTCCGTGAAGCGGCGGAGGCGGGTGTGGTGGTGGGGCGCTCGGAAGACGCGGTGGCCGTGGCGATGTCGCGTGACGAGGTGCTCTACGCCGACGTGGCGCGCGCCTTCGGCAACGAGCAGCTGGTGCTGGCGAGCGAAGCGCTCGAGCGTGGAGACCGCTCCACGGCCCTCGGACTGCTCGACCACGCCCGCGCGATGTTCGGCACCTCGGCCGACGCGCTCGCCGGAGAGGTCGCGGTCATCGGTGACACGAAGCAGCGCTGGGAAGCTGGCAGCTACGACGCGAAGACCGAGGCGAAGGACAACATGAAGAAGAGCCTCAGCAGCTTCGGCGAGAAGAACAACTACGCGTACTGAGCGGCATCGGAGCTCGCGTGAGTCCAATTGATCAGCACGGGCTCCCGATGATGGCGGCACCGCAGGGACTCGGCACTTCTGACGCAGAAGCGGCCGCTTTTGAGCGAGTATCGCGAGCCATGACGCCTGCCGCGCTGTTCCGCCTGCCGCTCGTGGAGGGCGCCTTCTCGCTCGAGCTCGACCCGTCGGCCGAACACGGTCCGGCGTTCAAGTATCGCGGCGTGGAGCGCGTTCGCGCGTCCTGGAACGGCCCCGAGACGCCGCTCGAGGTCGACACCACCCTCTTCTTCGAGCTGCCAGAGCACCCGCGCCTCGAGCCCGTGCTGGATGCGTGGCTGGACGTAGTGGGCGAGGTGTTTCGCGAGCAGGCCGCGCGGTCAGAGCCGTCGCTTCCGGCCGATGCGCTCCGCCTGTGGAAGCCGCTGAAGAAGCTGCTCGACGACGAGAAGCTCGACGCCAACGGGCTGCGTGAGGCCTGGCGGCTCGAGTTCGCTGCGTACCTGCCGCCCCAGCCATCGCTCGTCGCTGCCCATGCAGCCCTCGACGCGTGGTTCCGTTCACTCGATGGTGCGACGCTGGCCAGCGGTGAGAAGGACTCGCTGATCAGCTCGCTCCACTACGTGAGCAACGAACTCCGCGAGAGCGTCGTGAAGGCCGTCGTGCGGCTCGTCGTCTGGCAGAAGGAGGAGAGCGGCGAACAGACGATTCGTGACGTGAAGGAGCAGGAGGTGGTGCTGCTTGCCGCTGGCCCCGGACTGGAGCCGCCGACTCGAGTGGTGAACTTCTTCATCGCGTGGTGCGAGGCGACGTCGAAGCTGCTCGAGCGCGTCGACGCAGAGGTGCTGATGCCGCACGACCTCATCCTCTCGCCGCAGCGGTACAAGCGCGGCGAGTCGGTCGACGACTTCCGGAAGTTGCTGTGGCGCAAGCTGAAGCTCGGTTGATCAGCTGCTGGCCAGCGCTCTGCAAGCAGTGGCGCAGGGCGACGTGAACGCGAGAAGACACCCGTCGTGAAACCGGAGCACACTGCGGGTTGTCGAAGCGCCACCTCGGAGGTCTCATGGTGATTCTGTCTCTGTTGCTCGCGGCGACACCGTTTCCCGAAGCGCTCAAGCAGCCTCAGCTCGCCAGGCTCGAGCGCTTCACCTTCCCCACGGCCGAGAAGTTCGAGTCGGCGTGGAGCGAACACACGACCCAGGGCGTGCCCATCGTGCGGGGCTCGATTCGGTTCGAAGCGCAGTCAACGAAGGGCTGGTTCGCGCTGTGGCCGCACGAAGGTGGGACGACGCTGGTGCCGCTCGTCGCGCTGAAGGGCGAGCCGGATGACGGGTGGACGGCCGCGAGCACCGAGGGCACCACGTGGAAGCTGACGCACTGGCAGGCGACCGGCACCTTCACGCTGGAGGAGCGGCTCGGGGCCCAGATGGCCGACGTCGACCTCATTCCGTGGACGTACGCGACCACGCTGCTGGCCTCGTCTGGGCCGCTCTACGACGAGGGCGCTGAAGGTGATGAGCAGCTGTTCGCCGTGCTGCGTGGCCTCGAGAAGCCGGGTGACGCACAGACCTGGGCGAAGGCGCACAAGGCCGATGACGCGCTCTACGCACGCTTCCGCACGTTCCGTCCCATGGGCACCTGCTCGATGGACACCACGCCGCAGGAGGCCGCGCGGCTCTACGCCGAGTTCGCGTACGAGCGTGGTGACCTCGGCCGCTTTCTGCAGCTCCAGGTGCGCATCATGGGCGACCAGTTCAACCGAACTGCGTGGTCGTCGTACGGAGAGGCCTCTCACGAGACCCAGTCGAGCCGGCTGCTCAGCACGGGCATCGACGTCGACCAGTTCCTCCTCGGGCTGCTCATCTCGCGGCCGGGCCGTGACGAGGGGCTGGGCCCGTGGCGGTTCGCGCGGTCGGTGCGAGAAGCAGAGCGGCAGAGCACCATCGCGCCCGAGCTGAAACGGCTCGCGCTCTCTGCGACGAGCGACCCGTACACGAGGCTGCGCGCGACCCAGGCGCTGCTCTACCTCTCGGACGCGTTCCTGCCGAACCCGAAGGCGCCGCAGCGTGCCACCACGCCCGAAGCGCGCCGCAAGGCGGGTCAGGCCATGCTCTCGCTCGACCTGCACCCGGTCGCTCGTGCCTGGCTGCTCTGGTCGTTCTCCAGAAAGTGAGTGAGTCACCGGTGCTGATGCAGACTCGTCGAAGATGAGCGCTCGCCCGCTGGTGTCCGTGTTGCTGCTGCTGGCGCTCATGCTCGAGCGGTTCGCGTACTACGCGTTCCGGTCGCAGTTCGTGGCGGTGCAGGTGGCGCGAGGGCTCGAGCGCTCCGAGGTGCTCACGCTCTATTCCACCTTCACCAACGTCGTCACCCTGCTGCCCATGTTCTTCGCGTGCATCGCCATCGTCGCGCCGCGGGTGTGGATGGCTCCGGTCGGAGCGCTCGTCGCGCTGGGTGGCTACCTCACGGCCATCATGGGGCCGCAGGAGACCTTCCCGCTCGGCGTGATGGTGATTGGGCTCGGCGCCGCGATGATGAAGGTGACCATCGTCTGTGCAGCGGCTGACTTCGTCGACTCGGCGCGGGCGCGCACGGTCGTGGGCGTCGTCGGATACGGAGTCATCAACCTCGGCGCGCTGCTGGGTCCCCTCGTCATTCCTGCCGCGACCGAGGGCTTCTCGAAGGCGCCAGTCGTGGCCGTGGTGCTGTTGACGGTGGCGTGCTGCGGAGCGCTGGTGCTTGGCCAGGTGCTCCCGAAACCGGCCGCCGCTCCTGAGCCGACCGCGATGGGTCTGCTTGGTGTGCTGCTGTTGGTGCCGGTGAACGCGTTCCTCTGGCTGATGGTGGAGACCCAGCCCTTCGACCTCGAGCTTCCGACCTGGGCGATGACGTTGAACCCGCTGCTGCTGTTGCCCGCCAGTCTGGTGTTGGCGCTGGTGCTCGGTCTCGTGCCCGCGCGTGCCTTTCCGTGGACCGTGCTCGCCGTGCTGGTGCTCTCGCTTCTGACGACGGCAGGCGGTCTCCTCGGCTTGAAGAACCACGAGCTGTCCCTGTGGGTCGTGGTTCAGGTGGTGCTGACGATGGCCGAGGTGGGGCTGGGCATGCTCGTGTTCGCGCTGGCGCTCGGCAGCACGCCGCCACGCTTTGCTCCGCTCGCGGTCGCGATGGTCAGCAGCACCACGGTCGCGGTGAACTTCCTCGCGTCGCAACCCGACAACGTGCGCTTGCCGGTGCTGGTGGTGCTCGGGGTGACCAGCGTGCTGGCGTTGGGCCTCTTCGCCGTCTTGTTCCGCTTCACGCTCGGGCCGCTTGGGCGCGCTGAGACGCTGGGGCCAGCCGAAGTCGCAGGGTGAGCCGTTCTGAAACCGACGATTCCGTTTCACTCCGGGCCCGGCTGTGGGGTCACGCAGGACGTGCGAATCATCTGGGCCTCATGTCTCGTGCTGCTCGCCTGCCCTCCACCTCCAGCGGTCGTCGCGAAGGAGCATGGGCGTGAGGTCGAGCGCACTCTCTTCGTCTCGACGCTCGCGTGGGAGTTGCTTCGAAATCAAACGCCCGACGGAGGCCCCTGGTACCTGAAGCCCGACGCAGGGGCTCCGTTCGCCCGCGAACACGAGGCTGCGTTCGTGCGCGAGGCGCAGCCTGCTGGATGTGCTCAGGCCACCGGCACTGGTGACGTCATCGGGCTCTCATTCACCGACTGCACCGCGCCGCTCTCGGCCGAGCCTTTCTCCGGCACCGCCTCGATCGCGCTCGACATGGTGGGCGCCGAGAACTGGATGAACCAGGGCACCCTGACCGGCACCATCGACCATCGCGCGTTCGGCCGCCTCACGCTCTCGCGCGAGCTCAGCTTCGGCACCGCACACGGCGAGCCCATCGGCACCATCTCGAACGCGAGCAACAGCGAGCGGATCAACTTCTCCTGGAGCGCCATCTGTCACCGCTACTCTGGCGCCCTCGCCACCGGCGTGTTCGAGCTTCGTTCGTGTGGCCACTGCCCGACGGGGAAGAGCAATCTCTCGGGCCTGACGTCACCGACCGAGCTGGTGTTCGACGGGTCGCAGACCGCGCGCTGGAGCAGCAGCGGAGGCGAGTCGGGAACCCTGGCGCTGTCGTGCACGCCCTGATCAGCCGCGGCCACTCTCGAGCACCATCACCTCGTCGAACTCACCGCGGCGCTGCGTCAACGTGAGCGCGCCACGGTCGACCTCCCGCATGAAGAACTCGCCGTACTCGCGCAGGGGACCCGACGCGTAGATGGTGATGTCCTTCTGCTGGGCGAGTGTGCCGAGCGAGCTCGCCACCATCGACGCCACTTCGCCGTGGAACGGGTAGTACAGATAGAAGATGGAGCCCGCCGAGAGATCGACGTCACGCACGTCGGCGCGGTGAAACGCGACGTTCTGAAGGCCCAGCGCGACCGCCGAGCCATTCGCGTCGTTCACCGCGTGCTCGAGCAACTCGACGCCCTGCACCGAGGTGACGCTGCTGGCGGCGACGGTGAGGGCGAGCTTTCCACTGCCTGAGCCGAGGTCGAACACGACGTCGTCGGTGGCGGGTTCGGTGACGCCGAGAAAATCGGAGACGCGTGACGCGCGCGATCCGAGGTTCACGTGCGCCGTGGGCTGCGTGGAGGAGTCGAAGGTGAGCCGGGAGGTCTTGAAGAGGGCGTCGAGGTAGTCGTCGGCTGGCGTGCCGTCGCGCCGCTCGTGCGAGAGAAAGCCCAGCGTCTCCCAGTGCGACCGGAACGCCGCGGGAGGCCGGCCGCCGTCACGAATGGCGCGCTGCTCCGAGGTCGTCGCGAGCCCGAGCGCCGCCGCCACCTGCGTCTCGCGGGCCACGAACGCCGTCCAGTTCGCCGACGCCTCCGGAGCCGCCTGCAGGTCGAGCGCGAGCAGCGCGGGGTCGACGTTGTCGCGAATGAAGCGCAGGCGCTCCGAGAGACTCCAGAGGGTGCCGAGCGAGAGGTCGCCGACGGCCTCCGGCGCCGCCAGGGTGCTCACGTGCGAGAACCACCAGGGCGTCGACATCGTCAGAGCGTAGTCCCGAACATGCTGCAACCTCGTGGAAGCGCGGAACATTTCACCCCCGGCGCGAATCAGGTGTCTCTTCGGCATGCTCTACGACGCGAAGAACGCGATGTTGCTCGAGACCGTGGCGATGGGGTTCATCCGCTCCGATGGCTCGCGGCTGAACGAGGCGGGCATCGAGGCGCTGGCCAAGTTGATGGGCGGCTCCACGTCTCAGGGCCCGGTGGAGCGGGTCGCGCTGTGCTTCATGATGGAGGCCGAGGCCCGCGAGCTGCTCGATGTCTGCAAACGGTTCGGCGTGCAGTGCCGTGCGTTCTCGATGAGCACTGGCAACGAAGACATTCTCTTCGAGGGCACGCGGGTTCAGATGGTGTCGGAGGCGCCGACCGGTCCGCTGTTGCCCGTGCTTCGTGAGGCGGCGTGGCCGCACGTGAACACGACCGTGCATCGGCGCTTGTTCAAGACCATCGACGACGGGCCGTGGCTGACGTTCGCGTTCGACCAGGGGAACGCGCTGGCCCGCGTGCCGATGAGCGAGCTCGAGCGGCGCTCGTTGGCCGAGCTGGAGGCCGAGGCGATGGCAAATCTGGCGAAGCGGACCTTCACCGTCACGCGCAGCGGGGCCGCGGCGCAGTTGGTCGATGAGTACGCACCCGAGGCGTTGTTGCTGCCGAGCGTGTGTGCCGAGCTGTGCCGCGTCGTCGGCGAGCCGCTGTGTCTCGTCGCCGCGCGTGAAGGCATGTTGCTGGCTGCGGGGGCGACGAACCTGAACATGCTCGAGGTCGCAGAGAAGATGTTCCGCGAGGCAACGGGACGCCGGCTCGCGCCGATGCCACTGACCATCAGCGCAGCGGGAGTGCAGGGGTTCGCGACGGGGGTTCCCGCAGGCGCGGCGCCGGCGAGTGGCAGCAAGCCGTGGTGGCGGTTCTGGTAGTCGGAGAACTTCTGATCAGGGCGGCGTGACGGCGACGAAGTTCCACACGTCGAAGGCCGAGTTGCGCATCACGCGCTGGCCGTCGAACAGCTCGACCTTCCACGACGCTTCGAGACCATCGGCAGCCACCAACACCGCCTGGGCCTCTGTCGCCGAGAGCTCGAGTCGAACCGTGCCTTCGTTGAAGCCGGCGGCGCGACGTCGATACGGGCCCGTGCCTTCGAGGAACGAGTAGCGCAGGGTGCCGCTCTCTTCCCAGAACTCGACGCCCGCCCCGCCGTAGAAGCCGCTGAGCGTGCCTCTGCCGGTGGAGCGCCGTTCGCCTCCGCAGAACGCCCACTGGCCCAGCAGCCGCGCCCGAAGTTCAGCTGACGATGACGGCGTGGAGACGCGGCCCCAGGAGCCCGGCGCAGGACAGCTCACGGTGGCAGCCACCGAGACGCAGTCCATGTCGACGATGACTGCATCATCTGTCCCGATGGGCACGTTGGGCCGGCAGGCGAGGAGGAGGAGGCAACTCAGCCACACGCGCTCATTCATGCTCGTCGTCCACCTTCGGCTGCCCGAAGTCCGCTCCGCACGCGCTGTGTACTCGAGGCAGGTACGTCGACTCGGGGTCGCGCTGCAGCAACTGCTCGAACAACGGCCGTGCAGCGTCTCGCTGACCCATCAGACACGTGGCCATCACCTGAATCGCCAGGCGCTCCTCGGTGAAGGCGCTGTTGGGGAAGAGCCGCTCGTGCTTCTGCATGGCCCCGAGGGCATCGAGCGCGCGCTCCGTGTCGAGGGCGATTCGGGCATCGGACAAGAGGCCGAGCTCGAGCTCCCACTGGTCGCCAACATCGGCTGGCGTCGAGAAGGTGTGGCTCTGCACGCCGCGCTCCTTCTGCAGAGCTCTGTCAGGCACCTTCGCGCACGCGACTGGTGCGGCTGGCGGACACTGCAGCGGCTTCGTCGGCGCTGCCTCGGCGACAGGCGGGCACTGTGGGGTGGGAGGACAGGCCTGCGCGATGGAAACCGGCGGAGGAGGCGGGACTTCAGCCACAGGCTGGCGCTTCGACCACTGCCACGCGCCGTACCCGACGGCAGCCACCGCCGCGAGCCCACCCAGCACCTTCAGGAACGCGAAGGGCACCGCCACCACCGAGGGCGTCTCGGCCACGCTCGCGACACTGGCCGACAGCCGGGCACGCACCCGACGCAGGTCTTCTGGAGTCGGCTCGGCTTCCCGGCGCGCATTCTCGAGCAGGCCCTTCGTTCGCGCTGACAGACTCATCGCGCACCTCCGTGACGAGTCACGCTCGCCTCGAACTGCTCCCGCGCGACCCGCACCCGCGAGTAGACGGTGTTGACGTTGATGGTGAGCACCTCGGCGATCTCCGGCGCGGTGAGCTGCTCGAGCTCTGAGAGCACGAAGACGATGCGCAGCGCTTCGTCGAGGTCGTCGAGGCAGCGAGTCACGAGGTCGAGGGCTTCGCTGCCTGCTTCCGGAGTCGCCGAGCCCGGCTTCGGCAACGCCTGGTCGACCTCGGAGCGCCGCTTCACCTTTCGGGTGTGGTTCTTCGCGACGCCAACCGAGATGCCGCACAGCCACGTTCGCAGCGACGAGCGCCCCTCGAACGAGCCCAGCTTGCGGAAGACGGTGAGGAAGACCTCCTGGGTCGCGTCGTCTGCGTCGGCCCGCGAGACACCGAGGCTGCGCAGCGTGCGCCATACGAACGAGGCGTGCTTCTCGTAGAGCTGGTCGAAGTCGGCTCGCAGCGCCGACTGCTCACCTGCTCCCGTGGCCGAGGCCGTCATGTCGAGTTCAGTGCCCATCGTTCCTTGAGTGTCGCGAGCGTCTGCGTTCCATCAGTTGATGATCAGCTCGACGCCGATGGTGAGCCGGCCAACGGGTAAGCCCACGGCGTGCGCGACGAGCGCCGTGTCGCCGGGGAGCGCGAGCGAGAAGGTGGGGCGCACCAGGTTGACGCCGACCTCGAGCGACACCCACGGGTGCACGTACGGCGACTGCAGGAACCCGAGCGTGGCGCCTGGCAGCACCGCCGCCCAGAAGACGGTCCCACGCGCGGCATTCGAGACCCCGAGCCCCGTCGCCGAGAGCGGCCCGCCTTCAGCGCCCAGACAGGGCCCGAGCCTGGTCAGCTCGGTGAGCTCGAAGAGCCAGCAGCCCTTGAGCCGCACGCTGGTGAGGTTGAAGCGCGCGCCACGGCGGGTCTCGACGGTCTGGCTCTCGAGCCACTGCGCACCCGCGAGCTCGAGCCGAAGCGGACCTCGCTCGAAGTTCACCGCGACGCCGACAGCGACGCCGGGCAGCGGGAAGACGCCGACGTTGGCGCCGACGATGGGCTGCAGCCGCAGTCGGAGCCGTCGCTGCGGTGGGTCTCTGGGAAGCTCGGCGGCCGGAGGCTCGAGCGGAAGGTCGGGAACACCTGCGTCGAGTTCGGGAAAGAACGGAGCGGCACCTGCATCGAGCGCTGGTTCGTGCGCCAGGCTGGTCGCAGCGAGCGTCACCACCAGCACCGCGGCGTCGGTCACGCGAGCGCAGTCCGTCGCCTCGACGACACGGGTGCGTTGCCCTTCCGGCAGCCGCGTGATGACGACGGCACGCCACGAATGTCCTGGTTCTTTCGGTTCGTCGATTCGCACCGACGCCGAGAAGGTCTTGTTGCGCGGCACGGTGGATTCGAGCGTGGCGCTCAGGGTCGAGCGGTCAGGGCACCCTTCCGGCGCCAGCCAGTCGATGTGCAGGCGCTCAGCGGGCGCTTGCATGAGGACCACCATGACGAACGGAACGAACATCACGCCTCTCCCTGGAAGCCCTCAGCACCCGCTGCAATCGTCAGACCGGCGCGCGCACTCGAGGTCGCAGGCCGTGACATCTGCGTCAGCCTTCCGAGCGACGAGTCGGCCCCTCGCCTTCAACGGATGAGTGTCGGCTGCTTCGAAATTCCGTGTTCGGTCTCGCGCTCGAAGCGGCTAGCAGCACGGTCATGCTTCCGATGGACACGCTGCGTGAGCGACTCGACGACCGGGCGGCGTGGGCCGTCTACGCCGACTGGCTGAGCTCGCAGGGCGACCCGACTGGAGAGCTGTGCGCCCTCGAGCTGCAGGCGCCGGCCGACCGCTCGCGCATCGTCGAGCTGAAGCAGCACCGCCGTGAGGGACGGGGAGACTGGCACCCGCTCGACGTCGCGGTCGCACAGGCCGAGAAGACGCTCGCGTTCGGCTGGCTGTGGTTCGCGGGGCACCTGCAGGCGGTGCGTCTCGAGAATCCATGGAAAGGGTCGCTCGCGCAGACGCTCGAAGACGTCTTGAGCGCGCCGTGCGGCCGCTTCGTGCGCTCGCTCGAGCTCTCGCAGCACTTCCCCGACGACGTGTCGTTCGGCGTGCTCGGAAGCCGCGGCGAGTGGGAGTGGGCCGCCGGTGTTCTGGCCGCGTTGGTCGCTCCCTCCCTCGAAGCGCTGACGCTGGGCAGCGATGAGCGCGAATCACTCGAGCGCTCGGAGCGGTCGAACTCGATGGTGACGTCCGGCCGGCCGGGAACGCCGGGCGCTCGTATTCTGCGGCCCAGTCGCTGGCTGGGCGACGTGCAGCCTGGTTTCGCGAAGCTGCCGAGGCTGAAGGCGCTGACGCTTCATGGAGAAGGCACGAGGTTCACCGAGCTGCCGCGCACGCTGCGGTCGTTGACGCTTCGTTCGCGCTTCGTTCGGGCGAGCACGCTCGAGGCCATCGGCGCGACGCCGCTCCCCGACCTCGAGCGCCTCACGCTCTGGCCCGGGAGCTGGCCCGACAGCGCGCCACACTTCGAACCGCCCGAGCCAGAGTCGTTCTATGGCCGCGCCACCACCGAGGCCGACGTCGCGCCGCTGCTGTCGGGCCGGCACGTGCCGAAGCTGGTGCACCTCGAGGTCTCGAACTCGACGTGGACGCTGAATTTCCTGACGGCGCTCGCCGAGTCGCCACTGCTCCCGCAGCTGCAGACGCTCGACGTCAGCAACGGACTGCTCGAGGAGCGCGACGTCGACCAGCTCGTGCGCCTGGCGCCGCGCTTCAGACACCTGACGCGGCTCGACCTCTCGCGACACCGCATCATGAATACTGCCGAGCAGACGAGGCTCACCGAAGCGTTCGGCGGTTCTCTGGTGCTCGGCCGCCAGTTCGTGCCGGAGCCCGACCTGCTCGCGAGGCTGTTCTCCTGACGACGCTGCTTGTTCGCGTGGGTGGCATTGCGTAGGGCGGCCGGGTGCTCCACCGACTGCTGTTGATTCCGCTGCTCGCGAGCGGGTGTCTCGCGCGTTACGCCCCGCCCCGCCTCGACCCGAAGACGCCGCTCACGCTCGAGCTGAAGGGACCCGAGGCGCGGGTCGACATCGTGCTCGACGCGCGCGGCATTCCGCACGTCTTCGGCCAGTCGGAGGCGGACCTCGCGTTCGGCCTCGGCTTCATGCACGGGCGCGACCGCACGTTTCAGGTGGCGGTGATGAAGCACGCCGCGCGGGGCCGGCTGACCGAGCTGTTCGGCGCCGACGGACTGCCACTCGACCAGCAGCTACGCATTCTCTCGTACCGGCTGCCCGAGGCGTACGCGGCGCTCTCGGCGCGCGACCACACGACGCTCGAGGCGTACGCGAAGGGCGTCAACGCTGGAGCTGCGCACGCGGGCCCTCCGGCCGAGCTCGCGTTGCTCGACGTGCCCTTCGGCGAGTTCACCGCGGAAGACAGCTTCGCCATCATGCGGCTGCAGTCGTGGACCTTGTCGGGAGACCATCGCGACGAGCTCGCGCGCGCCCAGTTGCTGGCTCGGCTGCCGCCGGGTGATCAGCGGATCAGCCTCTTCGACGCACCCATCTGGACGGGTGGCGTTCCCATCGTGAGCGGCGCGCCCGTCACACAAGCCTCGCCGCGCGTTTCGCCTGCCGTCGCGAAGCTCACGGTGAACGAACTGCCCGCGGCGGCTGCCGAGCTCGCACATTCCCTGGGGCTTGATCAGCTCGGCGCCTCGAACTCCTGGGCGGTGCACGGCGCTCGCACGGAGTCGGGCGTTCCGGTGCTCTGCAACGACCCGCACCTGAGCCACGAGCTGCCGTCGGTCTTCTATCTCGCGCACCTCGAGCACCCTGACTTCACGGGCGTGGGCGTGACGTTCGCCGGCATTCCTGCGGTGCTCATCGGTCACACGCGCTCGCTCGCGTGGGGCATGACCGTGTCGTACGCCGACTCGCAAGACCTCTTCCGGCTGCAGGTGACCGGGGACGGCAACGGCTACGTGGTCGATGGCGTCACGGTGCCGTTCGAGCGCCTCGAGCAGCGGTTCAAGTTGGGTCGCAAGCCGGACGCCGAGGTGAAGACCGAGACGTGGCTGGGCACGCGCTTCGGGCCGGTGCTGCCGGAGTCGACGGTGCGCGAGCGCTACGCGGTCTCGTGGCCGGCCTTCGAGGTGGGCGGCAGCAACGTCGCCTCCATCAGCGGCTTCTGGGACTTCCTGCGCGCGAAGAACGTGGAAGAGGCGACCAGCGCCATCGAGCGCTTTCAGGTGGCCGGGCAGAACGTGGCGATGGCGTTCACCGATGGAACGATTGCGTATCGGCTCGCGACGTACGCGCCGCAGCGGCCCGAGGGGGTGACGGGGCGGGTGCCGCGTGATGGTTCACGTTCGGTCGAGACACGGCTGTTGAAGCAGACCGAGAAGCCGTCGCTGACGAATCCATCGAAGGGGTTCCTCGTCGCGGCGAACCAGCGCGTCATCGGCGACGATGATCCGCACGTCGGGTCGGTCGGTACTTCGGGCGTCCCCGCGCATCGGGCGCGGCGGATTCATGAACGGCTCGAGGCGTTGCTGGGCGCGAAGAAGGCGACGCCCGACGAGCTGCTCGCGATTCAGCAGGACATCGTCTCGCTCGAGGCGCGCGACCTGGTGCCGGTGCTGGGAGCGGCATGTCCATCGTCCACGCCACGGCATGAAGCTGATCAGGTGAAGGCTTTCTGTGCGGCGCTCCGTGGTTTCGATGGGGTGTTCTCGACCGAGAGCCTCGGTGCGTTGCCGTTCGTGTCGACGTTGGCTGCGCTGCGGGCCCAGGTGGTGCGTTCGGTGGGCTTCGAGGAGCCGAAGTCGCTGGCGCGCTCGTTTCCCGTCACGAACGCGGTTCACCTCGCGTTGCTCAGCGGTGGTCGCTCGCCGCTCTTTGGTCAGGGGCTGGAGTCGATGATGACGGCAGCCGTCGACGACGCGCTCGATGATGTCATCGCGCGCACGGGAAAGCGGCCCTCCGATTGGCGCTGGGGTGCCGTGCACACGCTGCAGTTCAAGGGAGTGCTTGCGCGCGCGCCGCTCGTCGGTGGGTTCTTCACCGGGCCGGTGACCGAGCAGGCGGGCCACGGGAACACGATTCGCGCCGAGAGCGGGTTGCCGGTCGACCACGGCGCCGCGATGCGCATGGTGGTGGAGCTGTCGACGCCACCGCGTGCGCGCTTCACCATCGACACCGGGCAGAGCGGAGCGCCGAAAGAACCGCACGCGCTCGATCAGTTCCCTGCGTGGACGAGTGGGCAGCCGACGCGACTGCCGATGACGCGCGCCGAGCTCGACGCCGAGTCGGAAGGCTCGCTCGTGTTGCTGCCTGCGAAGTGAACAGCGGGCACTCCGAAGCCTCGAGTGATCAGCGTGACGTGGAATCGCGCGAGGTGTGGTGCTCCGCCGACCGACGCAGGGGAGGGCGGGTCGCCTTCCAGGGTGGTGTGTTCTCCGACCACAGGTTTACACCACCCTGGAAGGGTCACCCTCCGGTGCGCTGGTCTCGATGGAACGCATTCCACTGAACAGCGCTGTTCACTCGAGGCTTCGGAGCGCCCTCTGTCAGCCCTCGCGCTCTCGAGAGCCCTTTCGTCGCAGCACCAGCAGCGCCATCACCACGAACGCGACGGAGATCACCCCGAACGGCTGAACTCCCGCCGCGAACAACCCCGCCGTCGCGAGCGCGTTGCAGGCTGCGAGGAGCAACGCGCCCGCCTTCCTCGAGCGCGCCGGCATCGTCGCCACCGCCGCGAGCACCTGCACGGCTCCGAACAGTGCGACCGCCACCCGGCCCATCCCCAGGTGCGAGAAGACGTCCAGATCAGCCTGCCCACCCACGACCTTGAAGACGCCTGACGCGACACCGAACAGCGCGATGATCACGTGGTTGATCAGCAGCGGCACCTTCACGCGCCACCCACCAACGTCGTCTCGAGCCGAACGATGCGCCCGCCTTGCAGTGTGAAGACGTTCACGCCTCGACCCGCCCCGCCCGGCAGCGCAGGCGAGCGGCAGGTCCACTCTGCGCGAACCGTCTCTCCAGCCAGCTCGACGCGGTCGATGGAGATGGTCATCTCGGGCAGGGGTCGCTCCCACGCTGGCGTCATCGCCGCGCGAATCGCCTGCACCCCACGGTGGGTCTGCGCGCTTCCCGTGAACGGCTCGACGTACACCGCGTCGTCCGTGAACAAGGCCATCATCGCGTCGGCCGTCGAGGCGCCGGCCTGCATGCAACGGAAGAACTCGGAGACGGCGGGGGGTGGAATCGTCATCGTGGCTCCAGGAAGAACTACACTGCGTGAATGGACCTGCGACGCCTGCGCAAGACGGTCGAGCGCCTCTCGACGCCCTCGACGACGGTGCCCTTCGCCGCCCTGCTCGAAGCCGCGAAGAGCACGGCCGGAGCGCGCGTCACCATCGACTTCACAGCGGTCGAGGCGTTGGGCTTTCCACTCGTCGTCGTTCGCGAACAACCGCGCCCGTCCTTCGTCGACGACCTCACACCGCGGGAGCGCGCCGTCGCCCAGCAGCTTGCGCGGGGCCGCTGCAACAAGGACATCGCCCGCGCGCTCGGCATCTCCCTTGGCACCGTGAAGGACCACGTGCACGCGGTGCTCCGGAAGTCGGGCCTGTCGAGTCGTCTCGAGGTCGCGAGCGCGTTCATCTCGAGCACGTCGTAGCGAGCGCCGACCGCCATCACCATCCATCCGAGGATGGAGAGTTGGAGAACTGCGCCGACAGTGCAAAGAGCGCCTCATGACCTCCCGCGTTCTCCTCACGCTCACCGTGACGCTCGTCTCGTGCAACAACGCCGGCCCTCAAGGCCCCGCCGGAGCTGATGGCGCCACAGGTCCACAGGGCCCCGCAGGCGCGATGGGCCAGGCCGGGCAGAACGGCACCAATGGAACCAACGGCATGAATGGCTCCACGGGAACGAACGGCACCAACGGCCGCTCCTCGCTCGTGCGAACCGCCACCGAGCCCGCCGGCACCAACTGCCGCAACGGAGGCACCGCCATTCTCGTCGGCCTCGACACCGACAACGACGGCATGCTCGCCGACACCGAGGTCACCTCGCGGACGTACGTGTGTGGCCCCGCGTCGCAGACGCTCGTGCGCGTCGCTCCCGAGAACCCCGGCGCCAACTGCCCGCTCGGCGGTGTGCTCGTCGCGAGCGGCGCCGACACCAACGCCGACGGCGTGCTCGCCGACACCGAAATCACCACCCGCAACTACGTCTGCGGCCAGAGCGTCGCCGACGTCGTCATCGAGGGCAGCGTCACCATTCGCAACGACGTCGACTACCGCATCTACCGTCAGGTGCGCCGCATCACCGGCACGCTCACCATCGGCCAGGGCTCCGACACGTGCTGCTCGGCCGTCATCGCCGGACCGGCGGTGATGGACTTCCCCAACCTCGAGCGCGTCGGCCGCCTCGAGATGGTGAACGTCGCCGGCGTCGAGCAGCTCTCGTTTCCCCGCCTCACCGGCCTCACGATGGACGGCGCGAGTTTCGACATGGGCGAAGGCGGCCAGCTGCGCAGCCACGTCTCGAACAACCCCGAGCTGCGCGTCTTCACGATGCCGTTGTTGGCGACGCTCGCACACCAGATCGAGGTGAACAGCAACCCGCTGTACGTCGAGTGTGGGCTGCGGGCCCTGTGGAGTCAGCTCGCCGACAACGGCTACGGCACGGACCTGATCGTCTCGCAGAACGGTGCGGCAGTTCCCGACGCGGGTGCCGTGTGCGCGCCGTCGATTGGCTGCTGGGTGGCGCGCCCCTCGACGCCCTGGCCGCGTGGCCGCGATGGCGGACCGCAGCTGCCTGACTCGCTCGTCGACGCCGGCACCGTCTCCGTCAACTTCGCGTTCTGCCCGACGCGGGTTGCCCGCGGTGACGTCGAAGCCACCTGCCGCTCCCTGTTCGACGGCGGCACCGGCGTGTACGCGAAGTCGGAGCTGATCAACACGACGCTCCGCGAGCGCGCGACCACCTACTTCGGCTTCGACAGCGTCGTGCTTGGTGCGGCTGATCAGCACGCCGACGGCGGCGTCACGAACGTCGATGGCGGCTGGGCGTGGAACGACGGCGCCCCGCTCGACTTCACCAACTGGGAGTCGAGTGAGCCCAACGGCGGCTCCAACGAGAACTGCCTGCAGCAGTACAGCAGCGGTCTGTGGAACGACGCGACCTGCACGGGCCTCGACAACCTCGCCTGCCAGGTGCCGTGATCAGGCGTCGAGGTTGAGCCGGGTGACGGCCTCGTCGTGCTTCGCGCCTTCATGGACGTGCCAGGCGGCGACGAGGTCGAGGAACGGCGGGCCCGTCGAGAGGAACACGGTGACCTGCTCCACGCTCGCGCGAGGAGCGACCGCCGTCGAGAGCACCTGACTCAGGTCTCCCTGCAGCGCTGGAGCCCACGGCAGCGACGTCTTCTCGTCCGAGAAGCAGCGCGCGCGGGCGAGCAGGGCCTCGGGCAGCGGCGACTTCTCCCATCGCTCGGCCGACATCACCGTCACGTGCGCGCCGTCACGAACACAGTCGGCCGGCAGCGGCACCGAGCCCGTCAGCACCACGATGTCGGCGAGCGCGACCGCTTCTTCCACCGTCTCGCACGCCCTCACCCTCGCCGAGAGCGTCGCCTGCAGCTTCATCGCCTGCTCCGTCGAGGCCGCGAGGTCTTCGTCGAACAACGTGACGCGCTCGAGCGACCGCACCAGCCGCAGCGCCTTGAGCGCGCTCGACACCGACGGGCCTCCACCGAGCAGCGCCACGTTCGTCGCGTCGGGGCGGGCCAGCACGTCGGCCGCGAGCGCTCCGACGATGGAGGCGCGCAGCGTCGTGAGGTGCCCACCATCCATCAGCGCGAGCAGCTTGCCGCTCTCGGCGTCGAACAGCTGCACCACCGTGCCCGAGACCTTCGAGTCAGCGGGCTGGTCCGTCTTCACCGACAGGCTCCAGGCGGGAATGCCCGGGTGCGTGGCGAGGCGGAGTGACGTGGGCAGCTGGCCCGGCACGTCGAAGCTGACCGTCTGCTGCACGCCGCGCACCGTGAAGGCCTGCTTCACCTCGTTCAACAGATGCAGCGCCTGCATGCGACGCGACACCTCGGCTCTGGTGAGGAAGGTCGTCAGCACGCGGCGGCTCCGGTCATAGGAGCGCGCCTCTACACCGTACGGACCGTCGAGGTCGCGCTCAGCGAGCCATCGTGAAGCAACTGCCTCGCGCTCGTGAGCCGCCGCCGGTCACCAGCAGTCGAGCCAGATGGACGAATTGCTGCAACCGGTCGTCACCTGACAGGTCGTCTGTCCGATGCACGCGCCCATCCACTGGTACTGCTTGCCGCACACGCCCGAGGCCGAGTCGTTGTTGGTGTTCCAATTGTACCCGTGGAAACCGAAGCCGCTCTTCACGACGCCGGGCGCGCACGAGGCCGAGCACGTGCCCGTGGTGCACGTATTCGTCGCGACGAAGGAAGGCCGGCGTCCGTTGACGGAGAGCACGGTCAGGTTGCCTCCGCTGTCGAGACGCATCAGCCGGCTCCCACCAGCACCCGGGTCATCGACGCCGCCAGCGACGTGCGTGCCGTTGGCGAACCACGAGAAGCCACCCGCCGTGCGGAAGTACGTGGTCGAGTTCTGCACGCCCATGCCGTACGACGGCGACGCGAGCCGAATCGCCTGCAGCGTCGAGGTTGCCGTGAAGTCCGCGTACCCGCTCAGTGTGAGGTTGCGGCCGCTCAGGTCTCCCGTGGTGGTGATGCCGGTGCCGGTGAGGCTGCCGGTCTTGTTGTTGATGGCCGAGGCCAGCGACGCAAAGTTGCCGTTCACCTCGGACGCGAGCGCCGGCTCGTCAGGGCACAACGTCACCAACGGCGCAGGGAGCGTCTGCGCGCACGTACCCGCGGCCCAGGCAGTGCGGTTGAGGAATACGAGCGTGAGTGCTCCCACGAGACCGAGGCCCACGACGCCGCGGAGCACTCGCGAACGAAGGCGCCGTGACTCCCGCGCCGACAACGCGCGCGCGAGCTGGAATACCTCGAGCTGGCGTTCCACCTCGGCCGGTGTTCGGCCAAGTGCGGTCGCAGCTTCAGCGAGGGACAGTCGACCAGCAGCCACCGCATCGAGGGCGTCGAGTTGATGCATCTCATGGCTGGTAGCACGCATCGCTCGAAGGCTTCGTGCGACTTCAGTGGCAACAGAATGGGTCCACGGACTCCGCGCGAAGCCGTGCCTGGAGACACGCGCAGCGGCAGCGGCTCGAACAATCCGGCTCACGCGGGGCAAGTGCGGTGATCAGGCCGGTCGACCTTCGCTCGTGGCAGCAACGGAAGCGCTCAGGGCAGTGGCGTGACGTCGTCATCTGCGCGACCCGTTGAGTCAAACCGTGGAAGGCGAGCGATACCAGGGCTCGAACTTCCGCCGAGCTGGGCGAGGTCTCATCAACATCGTGACCCGAAACGTCGCGCTGTTGACGGCCTCAAGACCCACGGCGCCGACAGCCGCCTGAACTCGACGCGCCCGTTCACCTGCAACTTGGGTCGCACGAATCCGCCTCCGCACGACAGCAGTTCGTCACGGCGCGCGAAGTCGACACACCCGACACCTGGCGCCATCAGCGTCACGCGCGAAGGCGACGCGCGTTCACCTGCAACTCGGGTTGCACGATGGCGCCTCCGCACGACATCAGCTCGTCACCACACGCGAAGTCGACACACGTTCACATGCGACTCGCACGAAGCCTGCGCACGACACCTGGCGCCATCAGCTGGTCACGGCGTGCGAAGGCGACACACCCGACACCTGGCGCCATCAGCTCGTCGCGCGCGAAGTCGACGCGCGTTCACCTGCAACTCGGGTCGCATGAAGCCGCCTCCGCACGACCATCAGCTCGTCACGGCAGGGCGAAGTCGACGCGCCCGTTCACATGCAGCTCGGGGCGCACGAAGCCGCCATCAGGCAGTGCATTGAAGTGACACGCGCCACAGTCGGTGCGGGCCACGTGCGGCAGCGGAGGCGGAGCTCCGTGACACGAGTCGCACTGCCGCTGCGAGCCATCGACCTGCGTCCACTTCGGAGCCGTCTTCAACCCGCCACCCGAGTTCGCCGCGCCGATGAGGTGCGAGACGTCGTGGCAGCCGTTCGTGCACGTCGCCGTCGCGGGCGCGTAGCTCGCCATCGCGAGGTTGCTCGTGGCCACGCCCTGGAAGCGCAGGTCGTTCACGCCGTTCAAGTGGCCCATCGCCACCACCGTCGCCGGCACCACGTGGCACTCGTCACACGACACGAGCCGCGCCAGCCCACGACCGACCAGGTGCGACTGGTGTGCCCCGACGCCCTGCCGAGCCGTGTCCATCGAGCCCGAGAGGTCCTTCGGCGGCGCCGCGTTCGTCGCGCTGCCGTGGCACGCGTTGCACATCGTGGGCTGGTTCTGTTCCACCCGGCCGTTCACGTGCGTACCGCGCGCGATTTGCCCACCCTCGGCAGGGTGACAGAGGACGCACGTCGTGGGCTGCACCTGCGGGTGCGGCAGCGCGGGCGGCGCGCCGTGACAGGAGCTGCAGCTGAGGCCTGCATCGGGCGTGTTCCACTCGGGGGAGCGCGGCACACCGGCATCTCCGACGCCGTGGCAGGCCGTCGCGCAGGTGCGCGTCGTGGCGTCGTAGCGCACCGCTGCGAGCACCTCGGCCGCGCCACCGTTCGGGTGCGTCGAGGTGAAGACCATCGCTGGAACGACGTGGCAGGTCGCGCAGTCGACCGGCTTGCTCCACTTCCCGCCAGAGACGTGCGCCGTGTGCGCGCCGACCCCCACGTTCGTGACGTCGGTGCCGCCATCGAGCGCACGGGGCGGCGCTCCGGCGTCGGTGGAGCCGTGACACGCGCTGCACGACGCCTCGTTGCGTTGCACGACGCCGTCGACGTGCAGCTGCGCGGCGTGAATGCCCTGCGCGTTGGCCACCTCGGCGTGACACACCTCGCAGGCTGCGTACTGCGGGTGCGGTGCCTTCGGAGGCAGCGCGTGACAGCTGCCGCACGCCTCCTCCGACGTGCGCGGGCGCGTCCATTTGCCAGACACCGGGCCGTGGCAGCCGGAGTTGGTGCACTGCCGCGTGCCCAGGTCCCACGCAGGCGAGAGCCCACCGTCTCTCGTCGCGAGCGCGCCGAAGACGAGCTGCGTCTTGCCGTCGTTGTGGCCAGCCGACTCGGCCGTCTCGGGCACCTTGTGACACTCGACGCAGGCCACCACGCCGTGCGTCTTCGACGCGGCGAGATGCTCCGCGTGCGCGCCGACGCCAGGGTACGAGACCGCCGTGTTACCGAAGGTGTCGCTCGGCGGAGCGGCCCTCGTCACCTCGTCGCCCGCGCGTGTGGAGTCACCGTGACAGCGCACGCAGTCGTTGTCCTGCCGGGGGCCAGGCTCTCTCGGAACGAAGCAGGCCGAGGCGGTGAAGCAGAGAATCGTCAGGGTCCACGCGTGCCGGCTCACAGCGAGCCTCCGTGACACGCCGAGCACTCGGCGTTGGAGAGAGGTGCGGTGCTGCGCCAACCAGCGGGGTGTGGAGTGCCTCCCGTGCCGCCCACCTTGTGACAGCGCACGCAGTTGCTGGCCGCGCCCTGGTCGTGACACGCCGCGCACGAGGCGATGTTGCGCCGCGCCGCGAGGCCGTGACCGTTTCGTGCGAGGCCCAGGCCGCTCGCCCACTGCGCCGGGTGAATGCCCTCGGCTCCAGCGCGAGAAGGAGAGACGCCGCGCGCGACGTGACAGGCATCGCACTCGGTGTTCGCGTGGCACGTCACACAGCTGCCGGGCTGCGAGTCGGCCTCGAACGCGTGGCGCGTCACCCAGTCGAAGCGGTGCACCAGCTCACGGTCGATGGCCTCGGGGTTGCGCTGCGCAGGAGACGACGGCCGCGAGGCGTCGTGGCAGCTGTCACACGTCGTCTGCGAGTGGCAGGTCTCGCACGCCACCGGGTTCGCGCGCGCTTCCTGGCCGTGCCGCTTCGTCCAGGCCGCGTCGTGGCGCAGGAAGGAGGAGGGCACCAACGTCTTGAGGTCGGCCTCCTTGTGACAGTTGGTGCAGACGCCCTCGTCGAACTGCTTCTGGTGCTCGTGACACGACAGGCACGTCGACATCGGCGGGAAGAGCGGGTCTCCGCCTGCGACACCGACGGCGCCAGCGTGACAGTTCACGCACTGGCCTTTGACGGAGGGCAGCTTGAGGTGCGGGTCATGTTTGAACTGAATCGCCTTGCCCAGCGGCATCGTCGCCACGGCGGGGCGAATCGAGTTCGCGTACACCTCGTTGGAGTCCTTGTGGCAGCTGGTGCACGACGTCACCTGCGGCTGCTTCCACTCGTCCTTCTTCACCTCGTCGCCCTGGTGGCACGAGGCGCACGAGAGGCACGCCTGCTGGCCCGGGCCTCCGCACTCGAGCTCGGCGAGGTGCTGGCGATGAGGGAACCGCGTCAGCAGGCCGCGCGCGCACGCCGAGATGAGCAGCGCCAGCGCGAGGAGAACGACCGCACGCTTCGTCATGGCCGGCCTCCCGTCGAGTTCGGCTCGAGCTCGACGATGAGGCGACCCAGGCCCTGCACTTCGAATGCGGCGTAGGGCGTCGACATGAGGGTGGTTGAGAGCATGGTGCGCAACCACGGCGTGATGGCCCACTCACAGCTCGCGATACCCGTGAGCGATGAAGAGACGCCGTGAATCGGGGCGTCATACACGTAGAGGGCGCTGTCGAGGGCTCCGGTGATGGTGGAGGTGGCGCGATAGCGGGCGCCCAGCCGGCCCTGCGTGTAGCCCTGCGTGGCCATCATCACCCGCGCGACCTCGGCCTGAACCAGCCAGCGCTCGTCGACGTCGGGAATCCACTTCACTCTGGCGAGCCCGCGGCCACCGGGACGGTCTCCGTCGTACAGCTGGCCCGCGCCACGGCCCGTCAACGTCATGCGCCACGGCAGCTGCACCGTGAGCTCGGCGCCCAGCTCGTGCCACGAAGCTCCACCGAACGCCGCGAGAATGCTCGTCTGCGGCAGGAGCAGCGAGGGGCTCTGGTAGGCGTAGTCGACCGACGCCGTCGCGAAGCGCCACCCCGTCACGTCGGCCCACACCCGCGCTTCCGAGAAGCCCAGTGACTTCACGTCGAAGGCCGCGCGCGCGCCAAGCCCCATCCAGCTGACTGGCTGACTGCCCACGTCGGCGCTCACCACGCGGTACGCCACGCCGATGTCGTCGTGCTGCTCGTGAAAGGCGAGGGAGCCACGAAACGTCTGGCCGAACTTCACGCCCGCCCGCGCGCCGAGCAGGAACTGGCCCGCGCGGTTCTGGGCTTCACGAAGGCGCGGGTCTTCGAGCGCTTCACCGATGGAGCCCAGCACCCACGCGCCTCGCGGCAGACTCCAGCGAGGCAGGGCGACGAAGCCCGCGTACGCGTCGAGGTCGAAGCGGCCGAACGTCGCTCCACCCGAGACGCCGTCGAAGCGCACGTAGCGAGCCGAGCCCGGCCACGTCACCTGCCGGCCCAGCTTCACGCGCCACGGCCCGCTGCGGTACTGCGCCCAGGCCGTGGTGACGTCACCGTCTCCCAGCAGCCCATCGCGCGGACCGACCCGGCCCCACGCCGCCACCTCGCCACTCAACGTGTCGGGCGCGCCGGGCAGATCCATCCCTCCAAAACGAAGAAACCCCGTCGTCGTGAACGGCAACGCCAGCGGCATCGGCGCCACCACTCCGGGAACGCCCGGCAGCAACGCCTGTTGAAACGCCTGTGCCTGGAGCGTCGCTCTCGCGTCGACCCAGGTCGGCACATCAGCCAGAGCCGCGGCCGACATCAGACACGCTACTGCCGTGCCTTTGGCCAGCACCGCTCGCCTCCACACCCTGTCTCTGCCCAGCCGACGAATCACGGGTACCCTCGAATCTCGAAACCCTTGTAGACAAGATCCGTTCTCAGCCAAGGAACACGGCGAAGGCGGTCTCAACGACGCACATCGTGCGGGGCCGTCTTTTCCAGCCGCAGAAATTGCAGAATGTCAGCGTGGTGTCAGCTTGATCAGCACTTGGTACAGCCGACGCACGGTCGCTCGAACCGGAGACTCCCTTGATGAACAGCTCGACCCGCTTGTCCCCCCGAAGCGCACCGCTGCAGCTGATTCTGCTGACCGCCGCCGTCCTCGTCGTCACGGCCTGTCAGGGCGCGGCAGGTCCTGCCGGGCCACAGGGGCCGGTGGGAGAGACAGGAGGTGTCGGCGGCCCGGGCCCGGCTGGCTCGACGGGCGCGACCGGCCAGACCGGTCAGAATGGCCAGAACGGCACCAACGGGCAGAACGGCACCAATGGCATGAACGGCCAGCAGGGCCCTGCAGGAGACGCCGGCCTCAACGGCCGTGACTTCCGCTTCAGCGGGCCGGGCCTGGTGGTGACGGTGCTCGACGCGGGCGTGGTGGACGGTGGAGCGGTGGTCGACGTGAAGCTGGCCGACAGCACGGGCCGCGAGCTCGACCGCACGGGCATTCTCACCGAAGGCGCGGTCGCGCTGTCCTTCGTCCTCGGCTACCTCGACGAGCGCTCCGACGGCCTGGCGCTGCAGTACGTCTCCTACACGAAGCGCAACGTCACCTTCGATGGTGGCACCTTCGTGCAGAACGCCGCCGAATCGAACGGCGCGTGGACCGAGCTTGGTCTGGGCACCTATCGCTACCAGTTCTCGACGCCCATCGCGGTCGGCGCCAACGCGAACAAGACCCACACGCTGGGTCTCTACGCGACGCGCACCAGCCAGAACGTCCGGTACGTCGACAACACGCTCTTCCACTTCCGGCCCGACGGGCAGCCCGTGACGAAGCGCCGCGACATCGTCACCGACCAGGGCTGCAACACGTGCCACACGCGACTGGAAGCGCACGGCGGGGCGCGCCGCGACATCGGGCTCTGCATTCTCTGCCACACCAACACCAACGACATCGACCCCGAGTCGGGCAACAGCTTCGACTTCAAGACGATGGTGCACAACCTTCACGCAGGCCCGAAGCTCGCGAGCGTCGACGCCGGTACGCAGTACCTCTTCGTCGGCTTCAACAACGCGGTGAGCAACTTCTCGAACGTGCGCTTCCCCGGCACCCTCAACGCCTGTGAGACGTGCCACACCGGCACCGACGGCGACCGCTGGAAGACGAACGCGACGCGCGAGAACTGCTCGGGCTGCCACGACCGCACCTGGCTCGTCGACAACTCGCCGCCGCCCGGCTTCACACTCCACTCCGTGGGCCCGCGCACCGACGCCCAGTGCATGATTTGTCACGCCGAGACCTCGGTCGCGCCGATTCCGAACAAACACCCGGCGCCCAACCATGACCCGGGCCGCGTGAACGTGTCGGCGAACATCATCTCGGTGCCTGCGACGGCTCCCGGCAGCCGGCCCACCGTCACCTTCGGCGTCAACGTGAACGGGCAACCGCGCGACGTGCTGGCCGCACGGATGAGCCGCCTGCGCTTCGTCTTCGGTGGGCCCAACACCGACGTCGCGCGCTACACGTCCGAGACGGCAGAGACCGCCGCTGACTGCGCCGTCGTCACCGATGGCGGCGCCTGCCTCGAGCGCCTCGACGCCGGTGTGTTCCGCTACCGCGCGCTCAACCCGATGGCGGCCACCGACGTCGGCAGCTTCACCCTCGGCATGGAGGTGTGCACCAACAACGACGCGGGCGTGCGCTACTGCGCGTTGAACCCGGTCGCGCCCTTCGCCGTCACCGACGCGACGGCTGTGCCGCGCCGCAAGCCCGTCACGCTGGCCCAGTGCAACACCTGCCATCAGAACCTCTCGGCCCACGGCGGCTCCCGGAACAACAGCGAGCACTGCGCGGTGTGCCATGGCGGCAACCTCGTCGAGAACGTCACCACGCCGCGCGACGGCGGCTCCGTCACCGCGCCCGCGGCCAACTTCAAAGACCTCGTGCACCGCATTCACGCGCTGGCCGAGTACCCGTCACCGCTCAACCACTGCCAGAAGTGCCACACGGCCACCTCATTCTCGCTGCCGCTCCCGTCGGGGCTGCTGCCCTCGAAGAGTGAGGTGCGTACGTGCAACCTGGCGCTGCCCGATGGCGGCCCGAGCGTCCCCTCCGATGGCGGAGTCGCCTGTCTGCCCGGCGCCGTCGCCGCCACGCCCGTCTTCGAGCAGCCCACCGCCGCCGCCTGCACGGGCTGTCACCTGAGCGTCGCCGCGTCGGCGCACGCCATGCTCAACACCACTGCTTCGGGCCTCGAGGCCTGTGCCGTGTGCCACGCTCCGGGCCGCTCGGCCGGTGTCGACGTCGCTCACGCCGTCGCTCCTTGAGGATGCATATGGAGGTTCGTCAGCCGCTTCCTGCCGCGTCGTGGGGCCGCCCGCTCCTCGTCGCCGCTGCGCTCCTCCTGCTCGTCGCGGGGTGCGAGTCACCACCTCCCGCTCCGGACAGCGGCGTCGTCGGCGAAGTGCTGACGAGCCGCGTACCGCCCGAGTTCCGCCTGGCGAAGCTCGCGCCCGGTCACCGGCTGCACCTCGGCCTCAAGGGCGACAAAGCCGTGCTCTGTCGCGACTGTCACGAGCTGTCCGATGCGGGCTTCACGCTCCCGACCCAGGCGGTGTGCGAGTCCTGTCACAAGGACGAGATGAAGCAGCACCACCCGCTCGACGCGGGCATCGACCTCACCTGTCTCACCTGTCACCCGTTCGGCGTGAAGTCGGCGGCGGTGCAGTTCGACCGATGGCTGTGTTTCGACTGCCACCAGAAGCCGCAGGGGCGCTTCGTCAACGACGCAGGCGTGGTGCTCAGCCGCATCTCGCCCATCGAGGTGCACAAAGAAGACTGTCAGTCGTGCCATCGCCCCCACCTGCAGCCCTTCACCCAGGCCGCCGACTGCGCCGAGTGTCACGACGTCAAGCTCAAGCACGGCGCCAAGGGCGACACGCTGGCCGAGAAGTGCATGAACTGCCACGAGCACCACACCGAGGCCTCGCGGGCGTCGGCGATGTGTGTGACGTGCCACACCAAGCCCACCATGAAGGCCGAAGCCCGCGTGGCTCCGGGTGCCCTCTTCGAGAAGGGCCACGTCGGCTGCGGCAGCTGCCACCTCGCGCACACGTTCGACAAAGAGGCCGTCAAGCCGTGCACCTCGTGCCACAAGCAGATGCAGGTGCTCGCGCCGAAGGACCACGCGGCCTGCGGTGACTGCCACAAGGCCCACCAGCCGCGGTCGGCGCCCGTGGCCTGTGAGAGCTGCCACAAGGACGAAGTCGTCAAGCACCCGAAGGTCGAGAACCAGCGCTGCGTCGGCTGCCACCCCGTTCACGACGCGAAACAGCTCGAGCCCAAGGGCTGCCTCGCCTGTCACACGAAGGCGCCCTTCAACGCGCCTGTCGTGCACGCGAAGGACGTGAAGTGCGACGAGTGCCACGAGTCACACGATGGCAAGCCTGCCACGCCCAAGGAGTGCAAGCGTTGCCATGACAAGCAGTACGTCGAGACGGCGCGCGTCAAGGACCTCAAGGGCAAGGGCCACACGGACTGCAAAGCCTGCCATGAGACGCTGCCGCACGGCCTCGCGGGCCAGAAGCCCTGTCTGTCGTGTCACGAGAAGCGCAAGCCCATCGAGAAGGCTCACGACGAGTGCAAGAAGTGCCACGAGAGCCACTCAGGTGCGTTGGTGAAGACGTGCGTCCAGTGTCACGAGGTGCCGAAGCTGCCCGGCCTGCACGCCGAGAAGGAGCACCAGACGTGCGACAAGTGCCACACCGCGCACACGCCTGACCCGAGCCTCGGCACCGCGGTCTGCAAGTCGTGTCACAAGGCGCTCAAGCTCGACACGCACCCCACACCGCCCACCCAGTGCGCGAGCTGCCACCTCTTCGTGCCTGCCATGCCGCCCTCCGGGAAGAAGTGATGCGAGGGCGCGAGCTGATCCAGGCAAACCTTGCTCGCCGTCAAAGCGGCACCCCGCACGAACGCACTTCTTGCGTTCTTCACGGGTGGCGACCGGTGCAAGGCGCCGAGTTCGTTGAATTTTCAGGAAATGGCATAGCCACTGCTATCGATGGCTGTCGGGAGTCTTCATGAGGCGATCAGTCTTCTTGGTAGGAGGGGTGGTCGCCGTGCTGGTTTCGGCAACGCTCTACGGCACCGGGCGCACCCCACACACGCAGAACCTCTCGACGAGTCAGGCGTGGGCGCCGCACAACCCCATCGCCAACCGGGTGAAGAGCCACCTCGACCACTCCGCCTTCTTCAAGAAGCCCATCGAGAGCCCGGAAGCGCTGACGAAGCAGTGTCTGTCGTGTCATCAGGAGCAGGGCACCGACATGTTGAAGTCGGCCCACTTCCTCTGGCTGAGCGGCGACGTGATGCGCGACGGCAAGCTGGTGCGCACCGGCAAGCGCAACCTGATGAACAACTTCTGCATCAGCGTCATCGGCAACGAGGTGTCGTGCAGCCGCTGTCACGCAGGCTACGGCATGAACGAGAAGGGCTTCGACTTCACGAAGGTCGAGAGCGTCGACTGTGTCGTCTGCCACGACGGCTCGGGCACCTACGCGAAGGACAAGCAGGGCTACCCCGCGGCGTCGGTGAACCTCGCCACGGTGGCGGGCAGCGTGCGGGCCCCGGCGCGTGAGAACTGCGGCACCTGCCACTTCAACGGTGGTGGCGGCATGGGCGTGAAGCACGGTGACCTCGACGACTCCCTCATCAACGCGAGCGAAGAGGTCGACGTGCACATGGGCCGGGTCGGGCTGCAGTGCGTCGACTGCCACAAGACGAAGCACCACCAGATTCCCGGAAAGATCAACGCCACCTACACCGACGCGACCGAGGTGCGCCGCTTCGACTGCAACGACTGCCACTCGAAGACGCCACACGAAGACTCGCAGCTGAACAAACACGTCGCGCGCGTCGCCTGTCAGACCTGCCACATTCCCTCCTTCGCCCGGAAGTACGCCACCAAGATGGAGTGGGACTGGTCGCAGGCCGGAGACGCGAAGCGCAAGGAGAACGCGCACGAGTACCTGAAAATCAAAGGCTCGTTCGAGTACGACGAGTCGGTGCCGCCGGTGTACGCGTGGTTCAACGGCAAGATGGACCGCTACGTCACGGGCGACAAGCTGACGTCGGACGACGAGGCCTTCATCAACAAGCCGCTGGGCTCGCGGCAGGACGCGACGGCCAGGATTTTCCCCTTCAAGCTGCACCGCGCGAAGCAAATCTACGACCCCGTCAACAAGGTGCTCATCCCGCCCCTCACCAGCGGCGAAGGTGGGTACTGGACGACGTTCGACTGGAAGACGGCGGCCGAGAAGGGAATGCAGGCGGCGGGGCTGCCGTACAGCGGCCAGTACGGCTTCATCAAGACGTCCATGTACTGGCCAATCAATCACATGACAGCGCCAGTGAAGCGCGCGGTGTCGTGCAATGAATGTCACTCGACCGAGGGCCGAATGGACTGGAAGGCGCTCGGCTACGAGAGAGACCCCGTCGGAGGACAGGCCCATGGAAGCTAAGCCATTCATCAACCCCTACCTCGCGGGGGTGCTGTTGGGCTGTGTCTTGTTCGGCGCGTTCGCCCTCACGCACAGCGGCCTGGGCGCGTCGGGCGCCATCAGCCGCATTCAAATCGGCCTCACCAGCGTCGTCGCGCAGGACCACGTCGACCGCGTGGGCTACTTCGCGGCCGTCGGCGGCGGCGACCGCAAGAGCTTCGACCACCCGAGCGTCTACATGCTGCTCGGCACCTTCGTCGGTGGCTTCATCGCGGCGTGGCGCAACAGGCGGCTGAAGGTCGAGGTCTGCCGTGGCCCGCGCATCAGCCCCGGAACGCGGCTCTTCCTCGCGGCCATCGGCGGCGCGGTGATGGGCTACGGCGCGCGCTTCGCCCGCGGCTGCACGAGCGGCCAGGCGTTGAGCGGCGGCGCAGTGCTCTCTGCTGGTTCGTGGGCCTTCATGCTCTCCGTCTTCGCCGGTGCGTACATGGTCGCGTGGTTCGTTCGCCGGCTGTGGAACTAGGAGACACGATGCTTCCCCTCGACCTCGGCCCCTGGGCCACCACCGCAACCTTCTTCCTCCTCGGCGCGGCCTTCGGCATCGTGCTCGAGCTCGCGGGCTTCGGCGACGCGCGCAAGCTGTCAGCGCAGTTCTATTTCAAGGACATGACGGTCTTCAAAACGATGTTCACCGGCATCGTCACGGCCGCCATTCTCATCTTCTTGTCGGCGTCGTTCGGCTACCTCGACTTCTCGAAGCTCTTCGTGAACCAGACGTTCCTCTGGCCGGGCATCATCGGCGGACTCGTCATGGGCGTGGGCTTCGTCGTCGGTGGCTACTGCCCCGGCACCTCCATCGTCTCGGCCGCCAGCTTCAAGCTCGACGGCGTGGTGTTCGTGATTGGCGCGACGATTGGCGTGGGACTCTTCGGTGAAACGGTGGGCTCGTTCCGCGACTTCTGGAACTCGTCGTACACCGAGCGGCTGCTGCTCTCCGACGTGTTCGGCTGGTCGCTGGGTCAGGCTGTCTTCGTGGTGACGGCGCTGGCGCTGGTGCTCTTCTACTTCGTCGAGCGCGTGGAGCAGAGCTACCGCACGCCTGATGCGGCCATCGACTGGAAGCCCTCGAACAAGCGCTACATCGCCGGTGCGGCGGTCGCCCTCGGCCTCTCGGGCCTGGTGTGGGCCAATGGCCAGCCCTCGCCCGAGAAGAAGTGGGACCACATGGGCGGCGAGTACCAGGCCATGCTCGACCAGCGCGAGGTGTTCATTCACCCCTTCGAGTGGGTGCGCAGCTGGAACGACTCCTCCATCAAGCTGGTGACGCTCGACCTGCGGCCGGCCGCCGAGTTCGAGAAGTTCCACCTCGATGGTGCGCGCAACCTCACCTTCGACCAGCTCCTCGACGCCAAGCTCGTCTACGAGCTCAACCAGCTGCCTGGGCACGGCCTCGTCATCGTGGTGGCCGACGACGAAGGCGAAGCGGTGCGCGCCTGGAAGCGCCTCAAGGTCGAAGGCGTGTCGAACCTGTACCTGCTCGAGAACGGGTTGCGCGAGTGGGAGAAGACCTTCTCGGCGTTCACCGCCACCAAACACTTCAACCTCAGCCACCCGCCTGCGCGCGTGCTCGACACGGTGCCCGCAGACTCGTGGAAAGCCAAAATCAAGATGAAGACGGCGCGTCGCGCTTCTGGTCTGTGTGGTTGACCCAGCCGTGCCGCTCCACCAGTCGTCTCCGGGAGTTCTTGTGAAGACCTTCACCAGCAGCGCCACCCTCAAAATGACCTTGGCGCTGCTCTGTGCCCTGCCTGTTTCGGCCTGGGCCGACCGCCGCACCGACTGCGTCTCGTGTCACGGCAAAGACGAGCACGTCTCGAAGTTCGAGAGCTCGGTGCACCGCAGCGTCGAGTGCACGGCGTGCCACGAAATCGACCGCCTGCACCTGCTCTCGGCCGACGCCGGGGCGGGCGCGCCGCAGGGCTGTGTCGCCACCTTCAAAGAGACGAACTGCGCGACGTGCCACCAGGCGCAGGCGAAGGAATACAAGAACAGCGTTCACGACAGCCACCGGCTGCCCATCGCTTGCGAGAAGTGCCACCAGGACATTCACGAGATTCAGTCCATCAAGCGCAACAAAGCCGCCGCGGCGAAGCTGTGCAGCAATTGCCACGAGCGCCAGCAGGGCTACTTCGAGTCGATTCACTACAAGGCCATCGAGAAGGGCAGCAACGCCGACGGGCCGTACCCGAACGCGACGTGCCGCGAGTGCCACGACCTCTCGAAGCCCGTCTTCACCAACGTGAAGGAGCACCGGTCGCTGCCCGAGCTCGAGTCGGGCAAGGTGTCGTGCTCATCGGCGGGCTGCCACGGCGTCGCGCACGCGCCCTCGTGTGGTGATTGCCACGGCGTGCACGGCATTCAGAAGGTCGACAACGACGCGCAGGGCCGGGAGTTCCACACGCTGACGTGCCTGAAGTGCCACGACACCCACGGCCAGGCCGCCACGCCAGTCGCAGGCGAGACGTACTTCACCAGCTTCCACGGGAAGAACGTGCGCCTGGGTTACCCCGAGCGCGTCGCCGGCTGCGCCGACTGTCACACCGCCCACGACGTGCGGAACCACGATGACCCCAAGTCGAGCATTCACTCGGCGAACCTGGTCGCCACCTGCCGTCAGTGCCACCCCGACACGACCGAGTCATTCACGAAGTTCCTCGCGCACGGCGACGACAAAGACGTGAAGAAGTTCCCGGTGCTGTACTGGACGCGCATCGTGATGACGTCGCTGCTGGTGGGCACGTTCCTCTTCTTCTGGATTCACTCGATTCTGTGGGCGCTGCGGGCCTTCGTCGACCGCCACGAGCGCATGAAGGCGGGCCACGTTCCGCACGAGGCCAAAGCGAACACCGGCAAGGCCAAGACCTACCGCCGCTTCACCACCCTCGACATCATCCTTCACATCATGGTCATCGTGAGCTTCCTCGCGCTCTCGGTGACGGGCCTGCCGCTCAAGTTCAACGCGACGAGCTGGGGCAAGATTCTGATGGACCTGATTGGCGGTACCGAGCGAGCGCGCGCGGTGCACCACGCTGCGGCCATCATCACCTTCACCTACTTTGCCATCGCCATCGGCATGAGCCTGCGCTTCCTCTTCAGCAAGAACACCCCAGCCAAGGGTGGGTTGTTCAAGCGCCTGTTCGGGCCCGACTCGCTCTTTCCGAGAACACGCGACGCGAAGGACATGCTGGCGATGTTCAAGTGGTTCTTCTACCGCGGGCCGCGTCCGACGTTCGACCGCTGGGCCTATTGGGAGAAGTTCGACTTCCTCGCGGTCTTCTGGGGCATGTTCGCCATCGGTTTGAGCGGCCTGATGTTGTGGTTCCCCGAGTGGTTCGCGACCTTCGTGCCGGGCTGGGCCTTCAACCTCGCCACCATCGTGCACTCGGACGAGGCGTTGCTGGCGACCGGCTTCATCTTCACGGTGCACTTCTTCAACACGCACTTCCGGCCGGAGAAGATGCCGATGGACACGGTCATCTTCAACGGGCGGGTCAGTGAAGAAGAGATGATGGAAGAGCGCGGCGACCAGCTGAAGCGCTACGAAGCGGAAGGCGCTCCCGAGGGCATGCTCATCGAGACGCCTCGCAACGTGTTGTGGGAGTTCAGCTTCCGCATCTTCGGGCTCATCGCCGTCGTCATCGGCCTCGGGCTCGCCGTCTTGATGTTCACGACGCTGCTGAGCGGCGGCCACTGAGGGTGACGGTCGACCGACTGTTGCCGTTCGTTCTGCTCGCGGCGTGTGGTTCGCCGCCGCAGCCCTGCTCGACGTGCGCCGATGCTGGTGGAGCTGTCGGAGGTGGAACCGTCGGAGGTGGAACCGTCGGCGGTGGAACCGTCGGAGGTGGAACCGTCGGCGGTGGATCCGTCGGCGGTGGATCCGTCGGTGGTGGCTCCGTCGGTGGTGGCTCCGTCGGCGGTGGATCCGTCGGTGGTGGATCCGTCGGCGGAGGCTCCACCGGAGGCGGTGGAGGATCAGTGACTGGGGGCGGTGGTGGAAGCGGTTGTGTTCGCGCTTCGGACTGCGGCAGCCCAATGGCCTGTTCAGTGCCCGTCTGCCTCCCGAACGGCATCTGCTCGACCGCACCCGTCGACGCCGGTGTGGTGTGTCGCCCAGCCACCAGCATTTGCGATGTCGCCGAACGCTGCAACGGAACGACGATGGCCTGCCCGACGGATGGATTTGCGACTGGAGCGGTCGTGTGTCGGTCGGCCATTGGCATGTGTGATGCCGAGGAGTCTTGTACAGGGTTCTCCGCGAACTGCCCCGTCGATCAGTTCAGCAATGGAACGGTTTGCAGCAACGCCGTGGGCGTGTGTGAAGCGAACGCGGTCTGCAACGGCCTGGCGGCCAACTGTCCGATGCGGCCATTTCGCGACGCCGGCACTGTCTGTTCGACGGACCCATGTCGGCCGCCTCAAGTCTGTACAGGCGCATCGACGTTCTGCCCACCGCCGCCAGCGCCCCTCCCGCCAGCGTGCGATGACCGGAATGTGTGCAGCATTGGAACCTGCTCCGCTTCGGGCTGTTCGTATCTGCTCGACCCGGCCATCACAGGCCGCGCGCTGCTCGGCACGTTCGCTGACGCAGGTGTGCTGCGGTTGCCCGTTTCGACGACCACTGGCAACGTCAGCTCCCTCGTCGGCCCCATCTCCTACGTCGTCTGTGGGAGTGGCTCGATGCCTGGCGCCAGTCCCCCGAGCTGCGTGCTCGAAGCCAACATGGGTCTGGGCGTCTTCGGGCTGGCCCGAGCTGGGGGCGTTCTCTCGGGAGATGGCCTGGTGCCAATGCGGATCCAGCGAATGCCAATTCAAATCACGGGTCCAGTCAATGACAACGCGGTCGGCTACTTGGGGACCAGCGTCTGCGTGGGTGGAGCACCCAACTCGGTCGGCCCGATCCAAATGTCCGTCAACTTCTCGTTCCGCATCGACGAAAGCGATGGTGGTGTTCTGAACATTCTGTCGGTGGGTACGAACCAGATGGGGTTGGGGAGCTCATTGTGCTCGAATTCACCTCTGCTTGGTCAGCTCGAACCGGCTGTGCGTCCCATCCTCGACAGCATCGTGAGCGATGCCGTGCTCGAACTCGAACCTGCCATCGAGGCCTCGCTTGTCGCCCAATTGTGCATGCGCGCCAATGATGCCGGGGTCTGCCCCCTCGGCGGCCGAGTCGATGGCGGTGTCTGCGCGAACGCTGCAGGGCGTTGCTACTCGGGCTTGCACTTCCGCAACACCATTCCGACCATTCCTGCGTGTCTGCAATAACGCCTATTTCAGACAATCAGGCTTGTTCTTGTACCGCCGCTTGAACGGCACGAACGTCATGCATGAGGTGTCGCCGTCGGTGACCTCACACACCTCCTGGCACATCTCGTACTTGTTCTTGTGTTCTCGTTTGAGCGCCGCGCCGGTGCGGGTGTCGACGACGCGGTTGTAGGGTTCGTTGGTGTCGTCTCCGTCTTCGCCGACCGAGTGCAGGCTGGTGATGACGCCCTTCACCGCGCCCTTCTCCCACATGCCGCGCTTCTGCTTCATCGCGTCGCGCTGGGCCTCGAGCAGGTTCTCGGGGGAAGTGCCTTCGACTGCGTAGGCGAGCCCGTGGCCCTGGCGAAGCATCTCTTCGGCGAGCTGCGGGCAGTTCACCAGCACGCGGCCGTAGCCGTCGGCCTTGCCGTTGGTCGTGCAGCTCCACTCGCGTGAGGCGGCCACCTGTGACGAGGCCTCGGCGATGGCGAAGAGCTCCTTCGCGGTCCACTCGCCCCAGCGATGCACCGGGCCGTACGCCTCGAGCGTGTTGTAGCCGACGAGGCGCGTGCCCTTTCCGTCGTACGGGCCCGAGAGGAACTTGAACGAGTCGCCGTCGGTCCACCGCACGAGCACCTGCTCGTCGTTGAGCAGAATCGAGCCCTTCGCCGAGTGCCCCTTCGACTTCTTCCCCTTGGCAGCGGCCGACGACGCGACCAGGAGCACGAGCACCGACAGCAGAACGTGACGCATGAAAACGAGCGTAGCTGCAAGACGCGACGGAGCGCCGCTCCTGTCGTAGACCTGTCGGTCTGGAGGCCGCATGTTCTGGAAGAAAGATGATCCAAACGGCCTGAATCAGCCGATTCCCCCGGGCTGGGACATCACCGAGCTCGGGCTGCTCGGGCAGGGCGGCATGTCGCGGGTGTTTCGCGTGCGCGACGAGAACCTGGGGCGGGAAGTCGCGCTCAAGGTGCTCAAGCCCGACCTGCTGAAGGACGACGACGCCGTCGTCACCTTCATCGACGAGGCGGCCATCACGGCGCAGCTCGACCACCCGAACGTGCCACCGGTGTACGCGCTGTCAGCCGACAAGAAGCGCTCGACCTGCTTCACGATGAAGGTGCTCGAGGGCTTCACGTTTCAGCAGATGCTCGAGAAGCGGAAGAACGACGGCGTCGAAGGCCTGTTCGCCGCGCTCGAGGTGATGATTCGAGTGTGTGACGCCGTCTCGTTCGCGCACACGAAGGGCATCATTCACTGCGACCTGAAGCCCGCGAACGTGATGGTGGGCGACCACGGGCAAATCTACGTCGTCGACTGGGGCCTCGCGCGCCGCAAGGACAAGCTGCCGAAGGAAGGCGAAGACGACCACCGCGCAGTCGGCACGCCTGCGTACATGGCGCCCGAGCAGGCGCGGGGAAACAACCACCTCATCGACGAGCGCACCGACGTCTTCCTGCTCGGTGGAATGCTCTACCGCGTGCTGGTGGGCAAGCCGCCGTACGTCGCGGCGACGGCGGAAGACACGCTCGAGCTCGCGCGGAAGGTCGCGATGCCGGCGCCGGAGTTGGTGGCTGCTCCAGGCCGGCCGATGCCACCGAGGCTCGCGACGATTTGCCGCAAGGCGCTCGCTCCAGAGAAGGAGCACCGGTTTCAGACCGTGAGCGAGCTGCGCAAAGAGCTCGAGGAGTTCATTCACGGCACCGCGCGCCTGCCCGAGCAGACGCTTCAGCCGGGCGAGGTGGTCATCAAAGAAGGCGAGCCCGGCGACTGCGCGTACATCATTCTCGACGGCCACTGCCAGGTGACGCGAATGGTGGCTGGCAAGAAACAGAACCTTCGCCTGCTCGGGCCCGGTGAAATGTTTGGCGAAGCGGCGGTGCTGACGAACAACCCGCGGCTCGCGACGGTGACGGCGTTGATGGAGACCCGCGTCGCCGTGGTGCAGCGTTCGTTCCTGCAAGACGAGATGGAGCGCACGTCGCTCATCTCGCTCGCGATTCGCGCGGTGGCGTCGAGTTTTCTCGACTTGAACGGACAGACGGCGGCGCTGCTGCAGGACCAGGTCGTCTCGAAGGCCTGGGAGTCGATTCTGCGCGAGGTGGCGTTGATGGGTCGCGCCGAGGCTGATGGCGCACGGTCGATTGCGTGGGGGCCGACGCTTTCACGCGTGGCGCAGGAGACGGGGCTCGACGCGGAAGTCATCTCGAAGCGCGTGTTGCGACAGCAGGGCGTGCGCATCGACGACGTGCAGGACCGGTTGGTCGTCAGTCCGCTGCGGCGATGAAGCGTCCTTGATCAGCGGGTCAGGCGTGCGTGCTGACAGTGGCGCCCTGACTTGCTCGTCACACAGCCCCAGCAACAGTCGACAACCGCAGCGCCTCGCGGCTGGCGTCACCGTTGCAAAAACGCCAACAGAGTTCGAAGTCTGGGGAGGCGACATGAAGCTGATTCAGAAGCTGGGCCTGTCGGTCGCGCTCGGTGCGAGCGCTGCCTGTTGTGTAGCGAAGGGCACTCGCGTTCGCACGAAGCGGGGCGAGCGGCTGGTCGAGGCGCTTCAGGTGGGTGATGAGGTGACGTGCATCGATGCAGTCACCGGGCAGCGGGTCTCGACGACGGTGAGTGCCATGCGCACCGCGCAGCGCGAATGCGTGACGCTCTCGACGAGCCGGGGCGTTCTGCGGTGCACCACTGACCACCCGTTGTACGACCCCGACACGGCGACGTGGGCGGATGCCGGAGACTGGGTGCTCGGGAAGCGCTCGACGCTGCTGTGGGTGCCCGAAGCTGACGACGGTTTGCTCGAGCGCGTAGTGGCCGAAGCCGGCACCACCGTGAGCCTCGAACAGGTGTTCGACCTCACCATCGAGCACGAGCTGCACGACTTCGTCGCGAACGGGCTGTTGGTGCACAACAAGCCGGTGTCCCCCATCCCCTTCTGCGACCCCGTGACTGGACCCGCGAGCACCGCGTGCGTCAACGAGTGCGGCACCGGCCTCACCCCGATCGCTCGCTGTGTGAACGGGGCCGTCGACTGCAATTGCCTGCCCTCGGATGCGGGTGTCGCCGATGGTGGCGTCGATGGCGGCCCCTGAGGTCCTTGCCGTCAGGGGCTCAAGAACAGCGCGTACGGCCCCTGGTGCGTGGCGAGAAACGCCGCAAGCGACGTGAGGTACTCAGCGAGGTCTGCCGGCTTCGTGCCCTCGAGTTCCTCCGTCTTCGCCCACTTCTTTGCGATGGCCCTGGCCTCTTTGCCCGGCAGTTCTCGAATGGAATCGGCGAGCGCGGCTGGGAATGAGACCAGTACGGCCTCTTCACCTCCGAGAAGCTTGAACTGGCTCACGAGCTTCTGCACCGGAGCGACTTTCAGCAGTGCGCCGAGCTGAGCGAGCTCGACCATGCCGATGCCTTTCCACTGAAACCACGGCGCGCTCTCGTACGGTTGCCGAAGCACCGTGGCAGGCTTCTTCTTTCCCAGCGCGACGACATCGGTCAGCATTCCTATGGGGTCAGTCCTTCACGGGCAGAATCAGGTCAAACTCGACACAGTGAAAGGGTCTCACAACGACAGTTTCAATCAGCCGGTGTTTTCGTGCTGAGACCACCACCGCATACATGAGTCCGACGGGAATCTTCGGCTTGGGCCGCGACAGCAGAAATCCGCCCGACTCCGAGAGCGTGAGGCCCTCGACGACGTCATGCGAAGAAAACCCGGACTCTGGATCATAGGACGCGTCGGCAACCAGGACCTCGACATCGGCAATGTTGATTCCCTTGCCGAGCCGGACGCGGCCCGAGAGCACCACGCCCTCTTTCTTGCTCTCCGGACCACACACGGCCTCACCGCGCGGAACCACAATGGCAGCACCGGCGACGACGCCGACAAGCAGCATGGCAATCATGGATCACTCCGTCTGATGGATTCCGCTACGACCTCATCGCTCAGCTCTCGAGGGTGACGCCCGCATACACCTCGTCCACCAGGAACGAGAGCGCTGGCGTCTGCAGCACGAGGCGCTCGCCAGCGCGAAACTCCAGTTCCTCCCAGCCAGTCGCTCCACGTCGAACGACGGTGATTCGTTTGGGTGCGGTGCGACACGAAGAGAACAGCCGCGAGGGACGGCAGCTGCTTGTAGTGGCTGAGCTTCTCCCCACGGTCGTAGTCCTCGGTCGATGGGCTCGTGACTTCGACGAGGATGACCGGATTGGTCAGCGCATTTCGGTCGACGGATGAGGACTCGCGCGGTCCGCAGACCACGGAGATGTCGGGGAATGCAGAGAGGTCAGTGCGCTCGATGCGGACCTTCAGATCAGAGGAGAAGACGGAGCACTTCGCGAGTTCGCGCTTCAGAATCGCGCCTGTGTTGAGCGAAAGCTCGGCATGGGTCGGCGTTCCGCCCGCCATCGCGTCGATGACGCCCTCGCAGTACTCGAGCTTCAGCTCAGTCATCGCGAGCGACGCGAGGTACTCCTGATACAAATAGTGGGTCGCGCGAGCCATGCTCGTCGCGAAGCGTAGCGCGAATCACTCAGCTGCAGCGGCGACCGCGTGCCAGCGCCCCTCGAAGCGAATCGCCTCGGCGAACGCGGCGTGAACGACCGCTCCACCAACACCAAGTGACATCACCGTCTCGGCCGAGCGCTCGAGCTGTCTTGCGGTGCCCGCGTCTCCATTCGCTTTCGCGGCGCTGATGGCGAGCGCACTCGCAGCCGTTCCAATGCCAAGCACGACGGGACCCGAATCCGAATCCACCTGGCCCTCGACGCCCTTCGGCCACTCCCGAAACCCCGCAATGCCGAACGGCAACGAGACGAAGTACCCACTGCGGTACGTCTTCCACCACGCCAGCGTACGAGGCGCGTCGACCTCGGCCAGGTACCGGCTGATGAACGACTGCGCGCAGCCACGTGGGTACTTCGCTCCCGGCCCTTTCCCGGTCACTTCCGACTTCGGCAGGCCCGAGCGGTGCGTGCCTTTCTCATCGATGAACGTGAAGAACGCCTTCGTGGGCTCGACGTGAAACGACGTTCCATGCGCGACGTCGGTGCGATGCAGGCCCGCGAGCAGCGCCGATTGATCAGCCGGCCAGCGCAGCGAGAGGTGCCGATAGGACGGCAAGTGTGCGAACGGATCAGCCACCGACGCCTCGGACAACGCGCGTGAAAGCTCCACGTGCAGCGCTTCGTTGGCGCACGTGCCCATCGCGTCGTTCGCGCCCATCACGAGCAACAGGTGCGCGAGGAAGAGCGGATCCGAGGTCGCGAGCGGCTTCGCGTCGCACACGCCCTTCGGACACGTCTTCGGTTGCAGCGCCAGCGCCTGCACGTACGCGCGCTCGACGCACTTCTTCGCTGCCTCGGTGTGCTCGGGCTTCTGTGTTGCCTGAGACACGCAGCCATCGGCGACGTGGCTCAACGTGATGGCGCGAAAGCCCGCCGGCGTTCCACCGAAGTCGCCCTTGTCGAGCACGCGCTGCAGGGACGACGGCAGGCCCAGCTCGGTCCACGGACTCGGCGAGGCAGCGAGCACGGCGGCAAGAAGGAAGCTCATGACCCAACGATGCGTCAGGCCATGCGTGGCGAGCGCCCGGAGTCCCTGAGCCGTCGAGAACCGACCCTGAACGGTCGCTGGCCCGACTTCAGGGCAGGCAGCCCGACTGGAGCAGCACCGACACCTCGTTGGAGTTCGAGGCCGTCGCCAGGTCTGGCAGCCCATCTCCATTGAAGTCGTTCACGGTGATGCTGTTGGAAGCCGGGCCCGCGTCGAAGCTGAACGGGGCGCTGAAGCCACCATCGCCACGGCCGAACAGAAGCGAGATGCCGCGACTGCCGCTGACGGTCGCGACATCGACCAGCCCATCACCATTCGCGTCGAGCGTCGTGAGGCCGTTCGGGCCCGTGCCCACGATGACCGGTACGGTCGCCCGCAGCGTTCCGTCGCCATTCCCAAGGTAGACCGTGACGGTGTTGCAGGGGGTCTCGGCGGTGATGACGTCGAGGCGCCCATCGCGGTCGACATCGGCCTCCGTCACGAAGTTGGCTCCGCTGCCCGCACACCCACCGTACGTGACGGGGACGGTGAAGCCGCCATCTCCACGCGAGAGCGCGATGCCCAGGTGTGCCGTCGTGTTCTGCGCGATTGCCATGTCAGCCAGGCCGTCTCCGTTGAGGTCACCACCAGCGACCCCGTTCGAGTTGGTGGCCGTGACCCCGCCGACGTAGTCGAAGCCGCCGTCGACCAGCCCGCGGAAGGCGGTGGTGGCGTTGTATTGCGCACCTCCAACCGCGATGAAGAGGTCGTCTCGGCCGTCGCCGTCGAAGTCGCCAAACGAGAGACCACTGCTGAAGCCTCCAGACCCTCGGGCCAGCGCCGCCGAGAGGCCGCCGTCTGGTTGAGCCAGGAAGCTGTCGAAGGTGCCCCAGAACCAGTTCGCCGTCAGCACATCGTCGCGCCCGTCGCGATTGAGGTCTCTCACCGCGATGGCCAGGACAGCGTTGGAGGCGGACGCCATGCTCAGGTTGCTCCTGCCCGCCAACGTCATGCCCCCCTGCCCATTTCCCATCAGCACCGAGACGTTGCTCGACGTCGCATTGCCAACCACCAAGTCTTTTCTGCCATCGCCATCGATGTCTCCCGAGGCGATGCACCGTGAACCGGTACCGCCGGTCGACACGGGCGGCAGGGTGACGTACCGCGGCGCGTTCGGGCACACCCAGCTGGCGTTCGTCCGAAGCACGATGCTGCCCGAGGTCGCGGTCACCGTCTGGCGCTGAATGATGGGCGAGTCGAGCAACGCCGTGAAGACGCCAGCCATGTTGGTGACGCCGCTCGGTGGGCTGAAGACCATCTGGCTACCGGTCGCCGAGAGCGAGACTGGAGCACCGCTCACGGGATTGCCGAGCGCGTCGCCGAGCGCCACCGCCACGGTCAGCGTGCTGGGGCCGCCGGCGACCATGCCGGGGTTCGGGCTGACGATGATTGACGAGGTCGCGGCGGTGGGCGGGCCGGCGAGGAACTCGACCGTCTTCGTCATCGTCCAGCTCCCGATGCGGGCGGTCACGGTCTTCTGCTCGGCGCGGGTCGAGCGGAGAATCGTGGTCGTGACACCTGCGGTGTCAGTCGTTCCTGCGTCTGATGAGAAGAGATTGTTACTGCCGCTGGAGGACCACTCCACCGGAAGTCCACCGAGCGGCATCTGCAAGCCATTGCGGACCAGGAGCGCGAGCGAGATTGGCGCGGTGCCGTTGGCGAGTGCGGTGCTCGGGTTCGCGGTCAACACCGAGTCAGCGACGCTCGGGGCGACATTGGCGCCGGCATCGACAACGCCAGCATCGACAACGCCAGCATCGACAGCTCCGGCATCGACAGCTCCGGCATCGACAGCTCCAGCATCGACAGCTCCAGCATCGACAACTCCAGCATCGACAACTCCAGCATCCACAGCTCGGCCACCAGCAGTTCCGCCACCGCTATTCCCGCCGGCAGTTCCGCCCGCCCCCGCTGAATCCGAGCTGCAGCGCAGCGCAACGCATCGCAATCCCGTCGGACAATTTTCGTCACGCTCGCAGGGAAGGTTCGTGAGATCTGGTGTGCAACGCCCAAGCACGACCACGAGTGTCACCATCGGAATGACAGCTTTGGCGCGAAGAGCGAGGCCCATTGGACCTCTCTATGCGAGTTGTTGCTCCATTGTCAGGGCGGCGACTCGACCCGAATCGCACACTTCACCGACCGTGAGATGAAGCACTCGTGGTGCGCGCGGTCATGGAGCGCCGCCAATTGCTCCACGGTGGGCGCCTTCCCCTCTGCCCACACGATGCGCGGCCGCAGCACCACCTCGGTGATGGACTGGCCACCTCCATCATCGGCCAGCAGCCCGCTCGCTTCGTCATCGTACGACTCGGCCACGAAGCCATCGTTCGCCGCGAGGAACAGGAACGTCAGCATGTGACAGCTCGAGATGGCGGCCACGAGCGCCTCTTCGGGGTCGACCGCGTTATCGACCGTCCACGGCTTCGGGACGACGTGCGGAGACGCGGCCGCCGGCACCTCGATGCCTCCGTCGAACTTCCACACATGCCCGCGGTGGTACTTCTTCCTCGCGAAGTCGCCTTCCCGCTTCCAACCAATCGTCGCCGTGTGCCGTGACATGTCAGCGGGGATAACCACCGGCGGCTTCGACGGCTGCGGCAATCGTCTCGTGCGTGGCTTCGAGGTTTGTCGGCTCGAGCTCGAGCAACACCCTCGCTCTCGCGAGCGCTGCAGCCCGTTCATCACCCTGGAGCACCACACCAAAGACCCGCCTCGCCGACTGCCACGCCCGCGAGACGGCGCCCTCCTCCACCAGCCGCTCCACGGCCGCGCGCCACGGCGTGGAATCGGTCTGGGCATTTCGCAATGCCACCGACTCCTCCGCGAACGCCTCCATGATCAGGTCCGACACCGCCGCGAGCACCAGCTGATGCTGCTCGAGCCCGACGCCCAACGCCTCCACCGACTTCGTCAACGCCTCGAACGCGAGCTGCTTGAGCCGAGACGCCACACTCCCATCATCCACCGGGGCGTCGAGTGACAGCTGCCCACGCGACGCGCGCTTCAGCAGCGTGCCCGTGACCAGCAGCCGGTTGATCTCATTCGTGCCCTCGAAGATGCGGTTGATCCGCGCGTCGCGATACGCGCGCTCGATGGGGTAGTCCTCGATGTAGCCCGCACCGCCGTGCAGTTGGAGCGCGTCATCGAGCACGGTGCCGAGCGCCTCCGAGCCGAGCACCTTCAAGATGGAAGACTCGACCACGAACTGTTCCACGGCCGCGAGCTTCGACACACCGTTGGCCAGCTGCGCGTCGATGAGCCCGCCGGTGCGATACGCCATCGACTCGACCGCGTAGATGGACGCCGTCATGCGCGCGAGCTTCTCCCGCGACAAGCCGAACTGAACCAGCGGCGTACCGAACTGTGTTCTGCCCGAGACGTACCGCAGCGAGCCTTCGAGGTGATGCTTCATCGAGCCGAGCACGCCTGCGCCCAGCTTCAGCCGCCCCAGGTTCAAGATGTTGAACGCGATGACGTGGCCGCGTCCCTCGACGCCGAGCAGGTTCTCCATCGGCACGCGCGCGTCTTCGAAGCTCAACGGACACGTCGACGAGCCGCGAATGCCCATCTTGTGTTCTTCGGCTCCGACGACCAGGCCCGGCGTGTCGCGGTCGACGATGAAGGCCGAGAAGCGCTCACCATCGACCTTCGCGAAGACGATGAAGACGTCGGCGAAGCCCGCGTTGGTGATGTACTGCTTGCTGCCGTTGAGCACCCAATGCGTGCCGTCGGCGCTCTTCACCGCCCGCGTCTTCGCCCCCAGCGCGTCACTGCCACTGCCTGCTTCGGTGAGCGCGTACGCCGACACCCATTCGCCGCTGCACAGCTTCGGCAGGTACTGCTGCTTCTGCGCGGGCGTTCCGAAGAAGGCGATGGGCAACGTACCGATGCACGTCTGCGCGCCGAACGTCACCGACCAGCTGCCGAGCAACGACTTGGACTCGGCCACCAGCAGCGTCGAGGTCACGTCCAGCTCGAGCCCGCCATACTGCTGCTCGAGGTCGACGCCGACGAGACCGAGCTCACCTGCCTGTCGAATCAACTGTCGCAGCAGCCCGAAGTCCTTCGCCTCGATGCGCGCCGCGTTCGGCAGCACCACCTCTTTCGAGAAGCGCAGAGCCGTCGCAGCGAGCGCGCGGTGCTCGTCGGTGAAGGTCTCGGGAGTGCTGATCCGCTCGGGCCGTCGACTCAGGAACTCGCCGCCATGGTTCATGGGAAACAGGCTACCTCTGCACCAGAAACGTGCGTGCCCGAGCGTGGTCGAGAGTAGTGTCAGCCACGCATGGTTGCTCTGCTCCTGTCGATGCTGGTGGTGACACAGACTCCAACGTCAGTCGTGGTCATCACGCGGCGCGCGGGCGTCGCTCCCGCTGAAGCCCAGGCGCTGGCGAACCAGGTCTCGACGGTGCTCACGCAGCAGCAGGTGCCTGTGGCGCTGGCTCCCGATGCCGTCATTCAGCAGCTCAAGAAGCTCGGTCTGCCTGACGCCGCGTCGTGTGCGGGCAAGCGTGACTGCATCGTCGAGCTCGGCCGGCAGCTGAAGGTGACGTGGGTCTTCTCGGTGTCGGTCGCGCGCGTCGAGAAGGACCGCTCGATGAGCATCGAGTTGGTGAACGTCGACGACGGCTCGACCCTCGAGAAAGACGGCCTCGTGCTGGCGGCGAAGGCAGGCGTGACGGCCGAAGGGCTCGCCGCGTTCGTCGCGGCAGTGAAGAAGCGCCTCGCCCCACCGCCTCCCGTCGACGCGCCCGTCGCAGTGACGACGACTCCGAAACCCGTCGAGCCACCCATCGACCTGCCTCCGCCGCCGCCACCACCGGTCCCCGAGCGGTCGCACGTCGGGTCCTTCGTGCTCGGGGGGCTGGGGGCTGGAGCGCTCATCGGCGCAGGCGTGACGCTGGGGCTCGGCCTCATGAAGCGAGCGGAGCTGACGGGCTCGGTCATGAATGGCGTGTCGACGTTGCCGAGGTCGGCGGCCACGGTCATCAACACCGACGCCAACACCCGCTTCATTCTCTCGGCAGCGCTCGGTGCCGTCGCCGTCGCGCTCGGCACCATCGCCGTCATCGTCTGGTGAGTCGCATGCGCGCGCTGCTGCTGCTCAGTGTCTCCGTTGTCTCAGCCTGCCAGCTCGACGCCTCCATCATGTGGGCGTGCGAGCCCGATGGCTCGTGCGACGATGGCCTCGTCTGTGTCGACCGTCACTGCGTCAGGCCTGATGGGGGCTCGACTGGTGGTGGCGCAGCGGGTGGATCAACGGCTGGTGGATCAACGGCTGGCGGATCGACGGCTGGTGGATCAGTGGCTGGCGGATCGACGGCTGGCGGATCGACGGCTGGCGGATCAGCGGCTGGTGGATCGACGGCTGGTGGATCAACGGCTGGTGGATCAACGGCTGGTGGATCAACGGCTGGCGGATCGACGGCTGGAGGCAGCTCAGCAGGTGGTTCGGCCTGTGTGCCTGCAGTGTGTCCTCCGGCGACGGAGTGCGGGTACTTCGACGGCGGCTGTGGCGCCGAGGTCTTCTGCGGAGGCTGCGCGGCCCCTCAAGAATGCGGCGTGACGCGCCCCAACCGCTGCGACGAGCCACGTGTCTGCACGCCCGAAGGCTGGTGTTGGGAGCATCCACTGCCTCAGGGCAGTGACATCACCGGCATGTTTGCGCTGGGACCACGGCAGGTCTACCTGGCGACGAACGCCGGCACGGTGCTGTTCTGGAACGGAGAGCACACCAGCGGCACGACCTTCCCCACCGTCGGCATCAACCTTCAGGCCATTCACGGAACGGCGGCTGACGACCTGTACGTGCTGGGCGCGAACCGCATCTATCACTTCAATGGCACAAGCTGGGCGCAGGAGCCGGTTCCGGTCGTCACCAGTGGGCTCCTGGTCGTGCACGCCGCTGGCGGTCGAGCCTGGGCGGGCGGGCGCAATGGCTTGCTGCTCGCGCGCGAAGCCAGTGGCAGCTGGTCTCAGCTCATCCTCACGCCTTCGAGCAGCAGCGAGGTCGTCTCGCTCGAGACCGTGGGCAACACGCTGGTGGCGACGTTGCTCGACGGCTCCGTGTACGTGGCTCGCGTCGACAACTTGCAGCTCAACCGCGTCTCGACGGGGCCATCGTTTCAAGACGTGAACGCAGCGCTCCTGGCCTTCGATGGTGGGGTGCTCGTCGCCGTGGGGAACTCTGGCGGCACCTCGACCCGAATGGCGTCGTTCGAGTTCACGCGGCCTGACGCAGGCTGGAGACAGCAGCTCACGCACTCGATCAACAACACACCGCGCGCGGCGGCGTTGCTGGGTGATCAGCTGATCATCGCGGGCGCGACTGGCATCGTGCTCACCATGCCGCTGGCGGCGTCGGGCGTCGTTCCGACCCAGCTGGCCAACGCCAACCGGGGGATTCTGACCGTGGTGAGCACCTCAGCCACCGAGGTGCTGCATGGCGGCGGCGGCGGGCAGTTCGGAGCGATTCGGGCCAACGGCAGCACCCTCACCTACCAGGACAACATGCAGTCGGTCCCGGCGCTGGACGACATCAACGACGGCTGCTCCCTGATGACGAGCTCAGGGCCACGCGTCGTCGTCATCTCAGACCGGAACCGCTTCGCAGAGCGCAACAACGTGCGGTGGGCCTTCACTGACGGGCCCTCGACCACAGGCAACCACCATTGGACCAGGTGCCACTTCTCGGGGCCCACGCAGGTGTGGGCGATTGGCTCGACGGTCGATGGCGGAGTGGCTTCGGGCGTGGCGAACCGGCGAGGCGCCGGCCCGTGGACGGTCGTCGACGTCGGCGTCGCGGCGGCGCGTTGGCGATGGGTCACCGGCTTTCCGAATTCACCGACCTACTTCGTCCCTGAGCCCCCTCCGACCGGCAACAGCGTGGTGGTCAACTTCGACGGAGGCCTGACCCCGAACGACTTCGCGAAGCTCTGGGTCGACGCAGGTGTCAACGCCATCGTCGCGGTGAGCCAGCAGGGGTCACCAAATCTCTACGGGGTTGGCGACACACACAGCTTCAACACCAACGTCACGCTCACGCTGCCCGACTACAACTCCGTCGCGCAGCCGCTCACGGCCATCGCCGGTGGTGCTTTCGACGGCGGCGTCTGGTCGGTTGCCGTTGGGCAGAACGGCGCGGTTCTCGATCGCCGCACCGGCACGCAGCCTCGCCCCGGCATCATCGGCAACCAGCCCTTCGTCGACGTCTGGGCAGCTGCAACCTTCGAGGCCTACCTGCTCTCCGGCGGAACTGGGCCACAGCTGGCGATCCGCGGAACCGACGCGGGGGTGACGTGGGAAGAAATCCCGATTCGACGAGCCCGGGGCATCTTCGGGCTCGATACGGCGACCGGCCACCAGGTCTGGGTGACAGGACCCGAAGGCGCGATTCTGCGCCGCGATTCACGTTGAGGTGACGACCATTGGCATTGCATGGTCCCGCGCGAACCTGCCGTTCGCCTGTGGGGAGGCCTTGCATGAACCGGAAGCTGCTCGCGTTGTGCGTGGTGGTGTCGTCGTCGGTGTTCGCCGAGTCGGCCTGGGAGAAGAAGCTGAACGAGTTCCGTTCGCAGGCGGCGGCGCAGCGCCAGAAGCTGGGCCTCAAGAACGACACGAAGTACCCGACGCCCGAGCTCGACTTCGCCGTCGCTCCCGGTGACGCGACCAACGGCATCGTCGTCGTCTGCCCGGGCCAGAAGGTCGAGGTGAAGCTGAAGACGAACCTGCCCGCCGGCAGTCTCTTCGTGGCCACCACCGACGACGTCGCCATCTCGAACGAGAAGCTCGACAAGGGTGTGTGGGCCGCGACGTTGACGGCGAAGGCGAGCGTGATGCCACGACCCTTCGAGGTGATGGGCGTGCAGGCAGGCTCAGGCCGGCAGGCGTCGTTGGGCCGGTTCCTGCTCGGGTGCAAACACACGCTCATCGCCGACGCGGGCGACACGAAGCTCACCGTGAAGCTCGACTTCACGACCGGCCGCACCAGCACCGAGGCGCCGGGCGAGTGGTCGAAGGGCGGCAAGTCGCTCGGGACGTGGCAGTACGAGGTGTCGCTCGGAGAGAGCGTCGTCGGCCTGACGCGCATCGCCACCACAGAAGAAGGCCAGGCGCAGCTGACCGCCTCGATGGCGTCAATCGAGTCTCCCGAGCGCAAGGCGCTGATGGCGCGGCTCGAGAAAGCGACGAAGAAGATGGAGCCCTGCGGCAAGGTGGCGCCCGCGAAGATGGGCGCCTGCTTCGCGGCGGTGCAGCCCGAGATGGACGCCATCAACGCCGAGATGAAGAAGCTGAACGACCAGGCCGACCTCGCCGGTGCACCGAAGGTGGGCTGCAACTCGCTCTCCCTCTCCTTCGGAGCCTCAGGCGCCATCGACGGTGACGCGCAGCGCTGCCCGGGGAAGAAGAGCGACGAGCGCGTTCCCGTGAAGGGCACCCTCACGACGCCGTGAGCACGGTTTTCCAGTTCGACTGCGCCGCGGCCCGGTTGGGCTTCGCCTCACAGCGACGAGCACACTGACGGGTTTGCCATCACCAGTTGCTGCACCTGCTGCAGCATCGCGTCGCACTCGGGGCGAAGCTCGGCGGCGCGAGTCCTCAGGGGGCCGTAGTGCCCGCCGCTGCCGCCCGACACGCGCATCATGACCGCCGCGTACTCGGCCGCGAACACCGGGCACTCCTTCTCCCGCCGCTGAAAATCGAGCCCCGGTCCGGTGCCATAGTTCTGCCAGTTCGCCGCGCTGCAGGTGACGCCCTCGGCGAAGGTGCTGAGGTGGCAGTGCGTATCGTCGGTGAGGAAGCGCGCGATGATGACGTCGAGCTGCGCGTGAAAGACGTGCGAGTTGTAGCTGGTCTGCCAGGCGCCGGCTTCGGCGGTCGCGGCGGTGGTGTTGGTGGCGGCCATGTCTCGTCCGACGCAGTGTTCGCCCGAGCTCTCGCGCATGCCGAGCCCGAGCAGCAGCACGTAGACGTGGCGAAGGGTGTCGGTGCCGGCCTGTGCGTTCGACAGCCCCGCTGCGGTGAATTGCGTCTGGTACCAGGCGAGCGCGTCGTGCACGCCGTCGGTGGTCTGTGCCTGGGAGACGACTGCGAGGTCGCTCCGAGTCGGTTCGCAGAGCGCGCGGGCCCAGGTTCGCGCGACGCCTTTGATGAAGCCACGCGGCATCTGGCCGCGGTTCGCCCACTGGTAGCGGTAGCAGGCCGAGCCCACGGCCGCCGAGTCGATGGCCGCCAATGCAGCGGACGCGCCTCCTGCGCTGCCTCCGGCCCGTCCGCCAGCCGAGCCACCACCGCTCACGCCACCCGCCATTCCGCCAGCGCTCGCTGATCCGCCAGCGCTCGCTGATCCGCCAGCGCTCACGGATCCACCACCCGATCCACCGCTCGCGGATCCACCACCAACGTCACCACCAGCAGAGCCGCCACCACTCGTCCCGCCCGACGCGCCGCTCCCACCGTTCGAGCCGCCATCGCCTGGCGCTCCGACGACAGGGCCGCACGCGCAGAAGCCAACGAGGAGCAACGGGACGATTCGATTCATGGCGGCGCAGCATCGCCAGCTCTCGGCGAAGAACCAACCACCGTCGCGCTCGGGTGACGCTTCGAGGTGTCAGCGCTCGTCACAAACACCGAGGCCCGACCATCCCCAATGGATGACCGGGCCTCGGCATGGACTCGTTCCCCAGCGGGAGACGATTTCTGTGAGGGAGCGCTTCGCTCCCGAAAGGTCAGCTGCGGCGGCGGCGCGCGAAGGCGAGCAGCGTGAGGCCCAGCGCAGCCATCGACGCGTCGACGGGAATCGCGGAGCAGGCAGCGGGAGAGGCGGCTCCACCGTCAGGGGTGGCCGTCATCTTGAGGCCCGAGACGGACTCCTTCTTGTCGGGGTACGCGCGGTCGGGGAAGGCCAGCTTCGCCTGCAGCTGAATGTCGAAGTCGCCGTCGACATCGCTCGTGAAGGAAGGAACGTTCGAGTCGGTGTACGCGTAGGCGTAGTTGCGCGACATGGTGACGCTGCCCGTCGGGTTCTCGATGGCGGCGGTGCTGCCACGGGGGCGCGAGACGACCGTCCACACGTATTCCATCGCGGCGCCGTTGCGGTTGGCGAACAGCGGCAGGCGGAACTTCTCACCGCGCTTCAGCGTGACCGAGCCACCACCGTGCACCTTGAAGGGGCCGTTCGGGTCGAGGCAGTCGGCCTTGTTGGCCGGGTCGATGACGAGACAGAACTTCGCGTCGCAGACATCGCCTTCGCCGTCGAAGTCACCGTCGAGCTGGTTGCGGTTGCGCACGCCGACGCAGTTGTCCTTGTTGCTCGCGGTGAGGTCGGGGAGCTTGTCGTTGATGCCGTCGCCGTCGAGGTCGAGGTCGCACACGTCGCCGATGCCGTCGCGGTCGTTGTCCTGGTTGTTGGGGTTCGCCTTGCCGACGCAGTTGTCGAGGTGGTCGAAGATGCCGTCGCTGTCGCTGTCACGCTTGCACTGCGCGTTGCCGGGCAGGTCGATGTTCTGCGGCGACGAGAAGAACGGGCAGAGGTCGGTCGCGTTGTCGAAGCCGTCTCCGTCGATGTCGAGGTCGCAGACGTCGCCGAAGGTGTCGCCGTCGGTGTTCGACTGAACGCCATTCACCGGCTTGTTGGGAATCGACGCGCAGTTGTCTGCGAGGTTGTCGACGAGGTCGCCGTCGAGGTCGCCGTCGCAGCTGTCGCCGGAGCCGTCGCCATCGGTGTCGAGCTGGCTGAAGTTCGAGAGGCCCGAGCAGTTGTCGCACGTGTTGCCGACGCCATCGCCGTCAGCGTCAATCTGGTCGCGGTTCGACGAGAACGGGCAGTTGTCGCTGGTGTCAGCCTTGCCATCGCCGTCGGCGTCGTCGGTGTACGCGAGCGTCTTGCCGTCATCGGTGTACGCGACCCAGACGGAGCAGCCACACCCGCAGCCACAGCCGCAGCCGCCGCCTTCTTCTTTCGGGGTGCCGCACGAGGGGTCGAGGCACTCGGGGTTCGTGCTGTTGCCGAGCTGCGCGAACGCCGGCACCGACGCGAGCGCGACGGTACATGAGGCGATGAGCGAGAGACGATTCATGTGGTGCTCCTCTGGGGTGGTCCAGCCAGTGATTCCCCCGGGCCGAAAGACCCTTCCCGCGCGGTGTTCTTTTTCTCGGTCGCCAACGGAAGTGCCCGTGACTGTTGAGGAGTTCGGCTGATCGCAAAGTCTGGTATCGACGGGTGGTGGCTGATTCGACGGTCGATCTCGAGGCGTTGAACGCGGGCTTTCGCGACTACATCCCGCACAACAAGGCGCTGGCGCTCGAGCTGACGAGGGTGTCGCTGGAGCCCACGTTCGTCGAGATGGTGCTGCCGTGGAACGAGGTGCTCGTGGGCAACCCCGAGACGCGCGCGCTGCATGGAGGCGTCATCACCACGCTGCTCGACGCTGCCGGTGGAGCCGCCGTCTATCTGCACCTCAAGGCGCCGGTGCCCATCGCGACGTTGGACTTGCGAGTCGATTTTCTGGGGCCGTCGACTCCGGGCCTTCCGGTCTACGCACGCGCGGAGTGTGTGAAGGCGACGCGCAACGTGGCGTTCGTGCGCATGGTGGCCGCGCATGACTTGAGCGGGCCTCCGCTCGCGACGGCGGCGGCGACGTACATGTTGTCGACGAAGGGCAAAGCCGTCGCGCGCTGATCAGCTCGCTAAACTTCGGCAAGTGACCAGCGACCAGGCGCAGAACATCGCCACCGCGTTCGTGAGGGCGCAGGACGAGCGCTTCGTTTTCTCCGGGATCGATCGAGATCCGCGTGACGCGGATCTCTGGACGGCCGTCTTTCGGATTCCGGGTATCGACGGTCCGGTGATTGTTGTCGTGTCGGACTCCACGGGCAAAGCAGAGTTCTTCGACGACTGCTTTCGGCGAACGCGGGCCCGCTGATCAGCCGAGCACTTCGATCAGCTTCTTCGCGAACAGATACGCATCTCCGGGCCAGCGGGCCGACACGTAGTTGCCATCGACGACGACGAACGCGGGCGTGTCATCGGTTCTCGTTCCACGCTTCGTCAGCTCGAACGGCCCGCGCACGTACTCGGCACCCGCCGCGCGAATCTCTTCTTCGACGTAGGCCTCGTACGTTCGGTAGTAGCGCCCGAGCTTCCACGCGCTGAGCCAGTACGCCGTGCGCTCCATGTACGTCGGCAGACACGCGGTGCGACGGCCAGCCAGCACGCTCTTGCCCGTCGCCTTGTCGATGGAGCGCGCGAGCACGAGCGGCCCGTGACAGATGGCCGCGAACGGCTTTCCCGTCTTCACGAACTCGACCACCTTCGACTGCAGCGCCGTGGAGCCGAGGTACTGCCGCATGCCCTTCGCATGCCCACCGGGGAGCAGCAGCGCGTCGTAGTCCGACACGTCGAAGGTGCCCCACGCGATGGTCTTGTTGAACTCGGGCGAGCGCGTGAGCTCGTCATAGAACTGCTTCGGCTCGGGCTCGGCGCCGAGCTGGCCGAACAACACGCCCGTCAGCAGCAGCGGGTCGCACGCCGGCACGGTGCCCGCGCGCTCGGTCGCGAAGACGACCTCATGGCCTGCCTCGACGAGCAGCCGCCACGGCACGGCCACCTCGGTGGTGTCGAAATCGGTGTCAGGCAGCGGAATCAGAATGCGCTTCGGCATGCGCACGGTCGATAGCGCGCTGTTCTCGCTGCGTCGACTGCGCTCAGTCGTCGAGCGAGGCGCAGTGGGGCGCCACGAAGCCACCGGTCAATGTGCCACCATCGAACGTGGCCGTGAGCTGAAACGAAACCAGCACCCCGGGCTCGAGCCAGCGGACCACCGCGCGTGCATCGGCCGCACGCTCGAGCGGAGCGCTGGTCACGGCACCGGCAAAATCGAACAACGAGACCCGCAGCCCATCGGCGAAGGTGACGGCTCCACCATCGGGCAGCACGCGCAGGTTGGCGATGCTCAACGTGCGCAGCGGCGTGGGCGAGGTCATCGAGGGACACGCGGAGTCGCCTCCCGCATACGCCTCGACCAGCACGCGCCCATCGGCCTGACGACCGTGCTGCGCGCGCTCGAACGACGCCATGCGACTGCCGAACGACACCTGCAGGTCCGTCGTGGCACACGCACCGCTGCACCCCGCGTCGACGACGCCCGCATCAGCGACGGAGCCTCCAGCCGCCCCACCCGCGCTGGCGCCAGCGTCGACGCACGTCGCGCACGTCTGCGGTGTTCCGCACGAGGCCAACATGCCGAACACGACGATGAGCCCGATGGCGAGTGCACGCATGGCTGGCCGTTTATGCCCGAGCGGGCGGTCGCCGATACGCGACAAACAAACCGCAGCTTCCCGTCGCCGAGGAACTTCTGCGCCATCGGCAACACGTCCCCGGACCTGTCTCTGTTTTGCGTCCATCACCTTGAAAAGACTGAAGACCGACGGAGCATGGGTCAACTTCGGGTGGCCATCAGTCTTCGCGCCGCTATCGTTTTGGCGGCCCTCTCTCTCGCGACTTTCACCTTCGAGGCCTTCATGATTCCGCGTTCGGTCCTCGAATCCGTCGTGGAGCACTCACCAGCCGCCATCTGGTTGGTCGACGCATCGCATCGGGTCGTCTGGGCGAACGACTCGACGACGAAGTTGGCAGGTGGCTCCACGAAGGGCGCCCTGGTGCTCGACGACCCGCGCCACCCGTTCGTGCTCGTTCGTGAGCAGTACCTTCATTCGCAAACCCACCTCGACCGGCGGGAGTGGTGCAGCCCCATCACCAATGGGCACCTCACCTCGGGGTGGGTGGCTCCGTGGATGGAAGAGGGTCTGCGGCTGGGCACCATCTGCCTGCTGCGCGACGTGCCCACGGCCGGAGAGTCACAGCTCGCCGACGTGCTGCACACGGTGCTCGACCAGATCCCCGACCCGGTCGTCGTGAAGGACGCACAGGGCGACTTCCTGTTGGCGAACCAGGCGTGCGCGACGCTGTACGGCACCACGCCGGCGCAGATGGTGGGGCGGCACGACGACGACTTCGGCGTTCCGAAACACGTCGCCGACGGCTTTCGCGAGAGCGTGCTGCGCGTGATGGCCACGGGCCTCACCGAGGTCATCCTCGAGCAGTCTCGCGACGCGAAGACGGGCGAGATGCGGCACTACCGCTCCATCAAGAGGCCCTTCAAGAGCCCGCGCGGCGAGAATCAGATTCTGGTGCTCGCGCAGGACGTCACCGACGTGGTGCGCGGCCAGCAGCGCGTCATCGAGAGCGAACAGCGCCTGCAAGACGTGTTGCGCATCACCCACGAGGGCGTGTGGGACTGGCACGTGCCCAGCGGCCGGGTCGACCACAACCAGCAGTGGTACACGCTGCTCGGCGTCGAAGAGGGTCGCGAGCCCGACACCGTCGAGACGTTCGCTGCTCACGTGCACCCTGACGACCGCGCCGACGTCTTCAGGCGTCTCGACGAGCTGGTCCAGGGCCGGGTCGAGGTCTACCGCTCCAACCACCGGTTGATCAGCTCGACTGGCATCATGCACGTGAAGGACCGGGGCCAGGTCGTCGAGCGTGACGCGAACGGCAAGCCGCTGCGGGTCGTCGGCAGCTTCGCCGACATCACCGCCGAGTGGCGCGCGACCGAGGCCGTGAACCAGGCGCGTGTCAGCGCCGAGCAGGCCAACCTCGCCAAGAGCCGCTTCCTCGCCACCATGAGCCACGAGCTGCGCACGCCGCTCAACGGCATTCTGGGCATGGCGCAGGTGCTGCTCCGGTCGAGCAGTGACCCCGAGGCGCTCGACGCGGCGCGCACGATTCTCGAGTCGGGTGAGACGCTGCTCACCGAGCTGAACGACATTCTCGACCTCTCGAAGATCGAAGCGGGCAAGCTGGTGCTCGAGCCGCGGGCCTTCACTCCCGGCGCGTTGCTGACGGCGGTGGAGCGGCTGTTCCGGCCCCACGCCACCGAGCGCGGCTTGACGCTCAAGGTCGTGAATCACACGCGCGACCGCGTGCTGCGAGGCGATGTCACCCGCCTGCGGCAGATGGTCAGCAACCTCGTCTCGAACGCCTTGAAGTTCACCCCGCGCGGCACCATCACCGTCCGCATCGACGAGCGGAGCGCCGGCGAGCGCAGGGTCGAGCTCGAGGTCTCGGTCACCGACACCGGTATCGGCATCGCGAAGGAGCAGATTCCACAGCTCTTCCAGCCCTTCACCCAGGCCGACAGCAGCACGACGCGGCGCTTCGGAGGCACGGGGCTCGGGCTCTCCATCGTGCGGCGCCTGGTGGAGTTGATGGGCGGCATCGTCGGCGTCGACAGCGCCATGCACGAGGGGTCGCGGTTCTGGTTTCGCGTCACGCTGCCTGTCGAAGAAGGAGCCGTGACGTCGACCGCGTCGAGCACGCCGCTGCCGCAGCTGACGGGCGTTCGGGTGCTGGCGGTCGAGGACAACGCCATCAACCAGAAGGTCATCATGGCGTTGTTGTCGAAGCTGGGTGTCGACGCGGCCGCCGTCGGGAACGGCGCACGGGCCGTCGAGCTGCTGACCCAGCCGACCAGGCCCGACCTCGTGCTGATGGACTGTCAGATGCCCGAGATGGACGGGCTCGAGGCGACGAAGCTGATCCGCGGCTGGGAGAAGACGCGCGGTGACGGCCTCTGCGTACGAAGAAGACCGCCAGCGGTGCCTTTCGGCTGGCATGAACGACCTCATCACCAAGCCCGTCGCCCTCGAGACGCTCGCGGAGTCGATGCAACGGTGGCTTGGGCAGTGACGCTCAGCTCTCGGGCTGATCAGCCGACGAGCCCCACGCCTCGAGCTTGCGGTACAGCGTCTTGCGCTCGATGCCGAGCAGGCGCGCGGCCTGCGTCTTGTTGCCCTTGAGCGCCTCGAGCACCTTCAACGTGTAGCGCTTCTCCAACTCCTCCAGCGTGATGAACTCGCTCGGGTCTTCTGCCGCGAGCACGACGCGCGTGGGCCGGTGCGCCACCACCTTCTCGGGCAAATCGTCGACGCCCACCTCGTCGTAGCGGGTCAGCGCCACCGCGCGCTCGATGCAGTTCGACAGCTCGCGCACGTTACCCGGCCAGTCGTAGCCGAGCAGCTTCTCGGCGGCGCGCGCAGACAGCCCCTTCACCGCCTTGCCCGCACGCTCGCTGAACTGCGCGAGGAACTTCTGCGCCATCGGCAGGACGTCGGCGGTGCGCTCCCGCAGCGGAGGCAGGTGCAGGCTCACCACGTTCAACCGGAAGTAGAGGTCTTCGCGAAACGAGCCCGCCTCGATGCGTGTCTCGAGGTCGCGATGGGTGGCTGCGATGATGCGTACGTCGACGGGGTGCTCCGCCCGCGCGCCGATGGGCCGCACCTTGCGCTCCTGCAGCACGCGAAGGAGCTTGGGCTGCAGCCCCACGGGCATGTCGCCAATCTCGTCGAGCAGCAGCGTTCCACCATTGGCCTCGGTGAAGAGCCCCACCCGCGACTCGCGCGCATCGGTGAACGCGCCGCGCACGTGGCCGAACAGCTCGCTCTCGAGCAGCGCCTCGGGCATCGCCGCGCAGTTGATGGCGACGAAGGGCCCACGCCGCCCGCTGCGCTCGTGAATCGCGCGCGCCATCACCTCTTTGCCGGTGCCCGACTCGCCCGTGATGAGAATCGAGGTCTGCGTCGTCGCGATGCGGGCCACGACGTCGAGCGCCTTCTGCATGGCGCCGCTGGCCGCGATGATGCCGTGGAGTTGTGGACCTGCGCCGGAGCTCACCTCGAGCCGCAGGCGCTGCACTTCACGGCGCAGCGACCGGTGCTGAACCGCGCGATCCAATGCAATCGCGATGGCGTCGAGCTTCGCGGGCTTCGAGAGGAAGTCGTAGGCGCCCGCACGAATCGCGGCGACGGCCGCCTCGAAGCTGCCGAAGCCGGTGAGCACGATGACGGGCGTGTCGGGGTGGCTCGCGGTGACGCGCTCGGCGAACTCGAGGCCGCCGAGGCCCGGCATGTTGATGTCGGTGAGCACCACGTCGACGTCTTCGCTCGCCAGTTGCTGGAGCGCCGGCTCTCCGCCTTGGGCCGTCACCACCTGGTAGCCGCGCTGCGAGAGCCCGAGCTGCAGCGTCGAGGTGAGGTTCGGGTCGTCGTCCACCAACAGCACGCGCGCACTCATGTCGAGGCCTCGGGGAGGAAGACGGTGAACGTGCTGCCGCTCCCACGTGCAGAGTCGAGCGTCACGAAGCCCCCATGTTCGTCGACGATGCTGGTGACGATGGGCAAGCCCAGTCCGGTGCCTTCTCCTGCGGGCCGCGTGCTGAAGAAGGGCTCGAAGATGCTCTGCCGAAGCTCGTCGGAGACACCCACGCCATCATCGACCACCGCGATGGAGGAGTAGCGGCGAGTCGTCGTCTCTCCCGGCTTCGCGGCTTCGACCGTCTTCGAGGTGAGTGAGACGTGACCGCCGGGGCCACACGCATGGAGCGCGTTCACCATGAGGTTCGTGAGCGCCTGCTGCAGCAGAATCGGGTCTCCCGTCGTCGCCGCGGGCGAGAGGCCGGAGAGGTCGAGCGTCACGGGCTTCTTCGCCGCAATCGGCTGCAGCAGCTCGGCGACCGTGCGGCCCAGCACGTCGAGGGAGAGCCGTTCAGGCTCGAGCTTTCGGGGGCGCGCGAAGACGAGCAACTGCTTCACGAGGCGCGTCACCTGTTCGCCCTGGCCGATGATGACGCGCGCCGAGGAGCGTGTGGTGTCGTCGGCCTGCGGGTCGTCGGCGATGAGGCTCGCGCGCGCCTCGATGACGTTGAGGGGCGTGCCGAGCTCGTGCGCGAGGCCCGAGGCGAGGCGGCCGACGGTGGCGAGGCGGTCGGCGTGGCGCAGGTGCTCGAGCGCGGCTTCACGGGCTGCGGTCGCCTGCGCCGTCTTCTCACGCTCCTCTTCGAGGTGGCTGCACATAGCGTTCATCTCGGTGGCGAGCAGCTCGAACTCGTCGCCGGTGGGGAGCGCGAGGTCGGGCTTCAACTCTCCGCGACCGACGGCGCGGGCTTTCGCAACCAGCGTGCGCGTGGGCCGCGCGACGAGCCACCAGCCGAGCACGAAGGCAAAGCCCGTCATGCCCAGCACGGTGACGATGGCGAGCGTGACGACGGCCTCGAGCCGGCGCTTCGACCACGAGCGCTCGTACTCGGGCGACTCCGAGACCTCGATGGCGCCCCGAACGACGCCGTCGAGGTGCACGGGCACGACGGTGGCGCGGCGCGCGCCAAAGGGCCCCTGCACGGCGAGGGTCCGCGAGGCGGTGATGTCAGGGAGCTCGGCGCAGGGAATGACGGGCGGCTCGGCGTCGGCCTTGTCGAGGCAGACCCAGCGTACGCGCACGTCGCTCTCGTGGTGGGTGCCGCCGGCTTCGACGACCCGCACGGCCTCGTCGAAGCCATCCCGTGGAGCGACGGCCTCCACCGCGTCGGCCAGCGTCGTGGCGACGAGCGTGTGGGTGCGGTCCATGTCGGCCTCGAAGTCAGAGACCTCTTCGACGAGGCGCCGCCACTCCACGAAGGTGATGGAGATGATGACGACGAACAGGAACGCGATGGTGAGGCGGGTGACCAGCTTCATGGAGAACTCCGCACGCCTGAAGCTGTACGTCTGGCGTGCGGGGCCCGCAAGCTGCTCGCGGACCAACTGGCGAGGAGTCGTGCCCCGAACGGAGCACTTCGCCTCACCGTCTCGTCACTCTCCGCGGCGGGCGGTGACGAGGTAGTTGATCTGCGTGTGGTCGGCCACCTGCGACGCGGCGGTGGAGAGGATTTCGGGCACCGTCGCGGCGTTCACCTTCTGCTCGAGCGTGTTGAGCCGTTGGTCGTCATTCGCCACCCGGTGCGACTTGCCCGCGTCGTCGGTGAACACGGTCTGCGCCGAGGCGAGGTCCGAGTAGCCCATGCCCGTCGGCGGCAGGCGCGGCACCGGGTCATTCCTGTACACGTACCGGTGATACGGAATGTCACCGACCGACTGCTGAAACGCCTTCGCGAACGCGGCATCGCCCACGCGCGGCTGGCCGTACGTGTCGAGCACCGCCGCCGAGCCCTTCCCGCGATACGGAGGCGAGTCGAGCAGCCCTTCCTGCTTCGCGCGGGCCAGCGCCAGCACCGCGAGCGCTCCACCGAGGCTGTGGCCGGTGAACACGATGGGCTCGTTTGGGTTCTTCGCGCGCGCCGCTTTGATGCCCGCCGACACCTCGGGCCAGATGGAGGTCAACGACTCGTCGAAGCCCTGATGCACCCGCCCGCCGCCGTACCGCGCGGTGCCGTCGGTGAGCGAGAACTTCGCGTCCTTCATGATGTCGTAGTTCACCGTCGTGCCGCGAAACGCGAGCGCGGTGACGCCGGGGCGAGAGGCGATCAGCACGCGCGCGCCACCGGGCAGCGCGTTCGCGCCACCGACGTCGGGCCCTGCGATGCGCGTCACGCCGTCGGTCAACGAGTGCTCGGTGAAGCCCAGCGCCTTCACCTGGTCGTGCAACGGACCGAACGGCTTCGAGGTGTCGTAATTGAAGCGCGACTCCTCGTACGCGATGCTCGAGAGCGCCGACGTCAGCACCTGGTTCGTCCCGCCCGGCTTCGTCGTCTTCGGGTTGAACGCCACTTCGCCCGGCGGCAAAGGCAACGAGCCCGTCAGCTTCGACTTCGCGCCGAACAGCTTCTCGAGCAGGTTCGGCTTGTCGTAGCCCAGCAGGCCCAACCGCTTCGCGGCCTCACCACGCGCCGCCTGGTAGCTCGCTTCGAACGGCCCGCCCTGAATCGGCAACGCATCAGCCGCCTTCACCAGCGCGTTGAACTGCTTCACCTCGACGTCACCCGACGCGGCTCCACGCAGCGCCTTGAAGCCCGAGAGCAGCTCCGAGAAGGTCATCTCGTTGGGCTTGAGCGGCACGCGCTCCAGCACCGGAGGCGCGACCTTCTTCACGCCTGGCGTCCACCCACGCGACGGTGCAGGGGTCGTGGTCGGCGTGGAGACGGCTGCTGGTGCCCGCGTCGAGGTATGCGGAATCACAGGCGTGGGAGTGGCGGTCCGAAGCTGGGTTCTGGAGGGCATATGTATCCATTGCCCCGACCCGCGCCCGACCTTCCCGGCGCCGTGCGTTTTTCAGAAACTCCAGTGTTTCCGGCTACTGGCAGCAGTCGGAGTCGCAGGAAGCCGCGGCTCCGGAATAGGGGCTGTTATTTCCCGTGCCCCAGTTGCTCTGACTCAGCCAGATGCACTCGTTGCCATCGCGCACACAGCCAGCGCAGCGGCTGCCCTTCGCGTTTCCGCCACCGCCGCGATTGCCGCCACCACCCTGGGCCTGCTGAATCGCCTGCAGCTGCGCCGCGACGACGATCATCACCGCGCGCTGGCAGTCGAGCTGGTTGTACACGCCGAGCTGATACGGGTTCGCGCCCGACGCGACGCAGCCGTACAGACACGCGTTGACCTGATCAGCCCCACGCAGCTTCGCGCACGTCAGGTAGTGCTCACACGCCGTCTCGCAGGTGCCGAACTTGAACTCTTCGGTCTTCGCCGGCTTGCCCTTCGCGACGGGTGTTGGCGTTGCCGCTGCCAGAGTGCCCTTGCTGCCGCCACGCTTCAGCGTGATGGGAGCGTCGAGCACCTCGCTGTTCAAGGTGAGGGAGTCACCCGACAGCTGCATCGCGTAGGGAATGGTGTCGCCGTCCTGCGTGAGCATCAGGTTCGAGCCAGACACCTTCCACTTCACCGCTTCAGGCGGAACCATCGGCCCATCAGAGATGGTGCCCGAGCCCGACGCCTCGAGCACGAGCGTGAAGCCGCTGCCCGACCAGGTGCCGACGAGGTTCGGACCAGCAGCGAGCGCGAGGGAGAGCGTGAGTGAGAGCATGCGCGCAGCCTCGCCCGAACCCGTCGCACTGGCGAGGTCCCACGCAGGCCCATCCCATGCTGCTGATCAAGGCCTCGGGTCGAGCGGCCCGAAGCTGGTGCGACGGTCATAGGGACGCGGCTCGAGGTGGTCGACCTGCACGAGGCACTGCACCGAGACGACACCCGGCAGGCCGCGCACGAGCCGCTCGAGCTCCCACCTCGCGAGGCGGTCGGGCACGGTGCCTGAGAGCGTCACGGCTCCGTTGCCGACGCTGATGTCGACCTCTGCCGACTCGATGCGCGAGAGCCACAGCTGCTCGATGATGAGCTGCAGCACGCTGTCGTCGGCCTTCGCGGAGCGAGCCGCTGTCGGGACCTGATGCGACCCCGTGTCGTAGCCACCCTGGCCGTAGCGTCCGCCGTGCGCGCCCTCGACGGGCGCGGGGACCTTCACTTCCGGCGCGGTGCTGGCGTGCTGCCCGCGGTTGAAGCGGTGCTGCTGCGTGCCTGGGCCTTCGAGGTCACGCTGCCAAAGCAGCGGGTCGGTGGCGTCGGGCACGAAGCTGGGGTCGGGCTGTCGATTCTGACCCTGCTCGTCGAAGCCGGCGCTGCGCGGGTCGGTCGGCTCATCGGTTGCGGAGTGTGGAGTCATGCAGCCATGGCACTGCATCGACGGTGCCTCACGGAAGCGCACGGTGACGAGCGGTTGGCCTTCGCGTCTGCATCAACCTGAGTCGCGCGCACCGTCAGAGCGAGCGTGCAGTTCTGCTCAGCGCTCCCAGACGGCCCACGAGAACCCTGCCGTGAGGCCAATCAACCACCGCAAGTTGATGGACTGAGTGGGCAGGTACGTTCCCGAGAGAGCCACGTGAATCACGCCCTTGTCGGAAGGGCCGACGCGCAGCCGCACGCCCGTCTCGAGCGAGGCGCCGAAGTGGTTGTCATTGGCGCCGTTGAAGCCCTTCGTCCACGGTGGCTGGAATTGCATGAGCCGCAGCCGCGCGCCGACGAAGAAGAAGTGGTCGGCCGGGCGCCAGGCGCCACCGAGGGAGTACGACTGCAGAAAGCCGGAGGGCTCCCACCAGAGGTCGACGTCGAAGCGTGGCTTGCCGGCGACGTGGAAGGTGCCCGTGCTGCCGACGCCGAGCAGCATCGGAAGGCCGAGCTGGGCGCCGACGTGGAGCCGGAACGACGGCGGTTCGGCCGGGGTCTGCGCGAGCATGACCGCGAGCAGCAGCGCGTTCACGGCTTCACCTGCGCGTCGAAGAACTTGAGCGTGCGCTCGACGGCGAAGTTCCGCAGGTCGTCGCGTTCGGCGTAGTGCTCGTGCATCGCGCCCACGTTGACCTCGAGCTGACAGCGGGGCGCGGCGTCGCAGTAGCGCTGCTGGCCACCGGCGTTCACGACCGTGTCCTTGCCGGCCTGAAGGATGAGCGTCGGCGTCGAGGAGTAGCGGCCCAGCTGCTCGGCGTTCGACGAGGCCGTGAGCGACTCGCACAACCAGCGCCAGGTGAGCCCGCCGAGGCGCAGCTCGGGCGAGTCGGCGAAGAGCTGCCGCTTCCAGTCGAAGCGGGCCTGGCTCTGCGTCACCGTGCTCTTCGAGAAGTCAGCCTCTTCTTTGAAGTCGCCCGAGCCGATGGCGTACGCGCTGCCGTCAGAGGCGCCACAGGCTGCAGCGCCGAGTGAGCTCGCGATGGGCGCGGGGAAGGCGCCGGTGTTGATGTCGAGCATCGGCGAGGTGGTGACGACGGCAGCGAAGTCGTCGGGGAAGGCGTCGACGGTGAGCAGCCCGACCGCGCCGCCCATCGAGTGCGCGACGAGAAAGACCTTCGCGTTCGTGTCGGGCTTCACGACGGTGGTGACGAAGGTGTGCAGGTCGGTGACGTAGTCGTCGAAGCTCGCGACGTAGCCCTTCTGCGGGTTGGGCAGCATGCGGCCCGAGGCGCCCTGGCCGCGATGGTCGACGGCGTAGGTCGAGTAGCCCGCGAGGTTGAGGTCCTCGATGAGCTCGGCGTATTTTCGAATCGGCTCGGTACGACCGGTGACCAACACGACCGCAGCCTTCGGCGTGGCCACGCGATGAATGAGGTAGCTGAGCTCGAGATCAGCCACGCCTTTGAACGTGCCGCGCTGGCCCGCGTCGTGTGCGGCTTTGAGCGGACCGGCCCACCGCGTCGCGAGCGTGGCCTCTTCACTGAAGAGCTTGTCTCCGGCGATGGCGTCGAAGTCGAGCTTCGCGGCGCGAGGCGCGCTACTCGGAGCACGGCAGGCCGTGATGATCAGAGCGGACACGAGAAGGAGGCGCACGAGCCGCTGCTTCACATGGCGCCGCCGGGAACGCCAGCCCCGCTCCCATGCCGAAAATGTCGGTGGAGCGGCGTGGCGGCGCGGCGCAGACTCCCGGTCCATCTCGTCGAAGGGGGTCTCGAAATGAAGCAGGTCACCATCGTGTGTCTGGCATTGCTCTCGGGCTGTGCGACGTCGCAGCAGGCGACGCGGGGGCCGTCATCGCCACCGAGAATTCAGGTGCTCGACACGGTGCTGGCGAACGCCGAGCAGTACCCGTGCGTGGCCGGCATGCACGCGATTCCCGCCACGGTCATCGAGACCGGCGTGTTCCAGGACGTGCCGTATCAATCGTTCAGCAACGGGGCCGTCGAGCTCAACGCGTATGGAGACCCGGGCGACCTCGTGGGGCTCGAGGCCGGAACGCGCAACGAAGACCCGGCGACGCAGCAGTGCATCGGGCAGTTCATCGCGGCGCAGACGTTGAACGAAGGCGACAAGCAGCGCGTGCTGCGCATGACGGCCGCGCCGATGATCGACCGGCAGCCCGGGCTCACCGTCGAAGTGACGGCCCGCACCGCGGCCGATGCGTACGACGCGTGGTGGGTGTCGCTCGAGCGCCCGGAAGAGATCGCCGCCGCCCGCGCGACGCCAGAGCAGACCGCGCAGGTGACGCAGGTGCAGTCGGAGTGGCAGCCGCCTCCGCCGACGTACTACCGCCGGCCGCCACGCGTGTACGTGCGGTACCCGTCGTATCGCCCGGTGCCGAGGCCCGCCGTGCGCGTCTACGTGCCGACCTACACCCGCCGCTCAGGCGTCTATCTGCGGTTCCGCTGACATGTTCGCGCTCACCTCACTCGTCCTTGCGGCCAGCTGGTCGTTCAGCATCGACGGCACGCTGAGCCGGGCCGACTTCACGCCGCTGCCGGGTGGCGGTGCGGTGGTGACGGTCGCGCAGGTGCCGCTGCTGCTCGACGAGCCGCGACGTTACGACTTCACCGTCGTGCGCGATGCCGAGGCGGGCGTGACGCGCGTGTTGGAGCGCGGGCGGCTCGTGGGCGTCGCGGTGGTACGCGTGGAGTCGAGGACGAGTGACATCGATGACGTGCTGGGAGGCGGGTCGAGCGCGAGTGTTGCTGACGTGCTGGAGGGCAAGTCGAGCGCGAATGACACGGTGAGAACTCCGTCGACCGATGCTGCGGCGGCCCCGCCTGCGTTCAGCCGTGAAGAGCTCGCCGGCCTGCGCGGCTTCGCCTTCATTCCCGGAGCCGTGGTGCCGCCAGCGATGATCGAGCAGGTCGTGCCGTCGAAGGCGTGCCTCGGGGTGATCAGGTCACGCACCCTCGGTGGAGGATTTGCCGACTCGAGCGCGACGGAGCCGAAGGTGCCGCCTGGGTTCACGTGCGTGGTGCTGCAGCGCACATGGCCGGTGGAGTTGTCGAGCGCGCGGTTCCTCCGTGACGATGACCGCGTGCTCGACGCTGCGGCCCTGTTGCGTGCACAGAAGCTCGAGTCGCTGCAGCTGAGGGGAACGGAGCTGGAGTGGCAGACGCTGGCGAAGCTGCCGGGGTTGCGCGAGCTGATCATGCGCTGGCCGCAGAAGCCCGTCGACGCGGTGCCCTTCCCCCGCCTCGAGGTGCTGAGAATCGAAGAGACGGTGCCGACCGACTACGGGGCCCTCGCCGCGCCGATGCTGCAGACGCTGGTCATCAACAGTCGATATGTGACGGTGCTGCCCGCGAAGCTGCCGAAGCTGGTCCGCGGGTCCATCAACGCACCGTTGGTCGATGGAGCGGCGCTGCAGGCCTTCGTGACGGCGCATGCCCAGGCGAAGTTGGACCTCGGTTGGCGGGGCTTGCTGAAGTTCGACACCGCGGGCGTCGATGGCATGCGCGTGCGGTCGGGCGGGCAGGTGTGGGGTGTGACAGGGTCGAAGCAGCTGGCCGAGACGCGGAAGCCCGAGGCGGTGGCGCAGCTGCTGTCGACGCTCGAGGTCGACGAGCTGAGCGCAGGGCACTGCTCGTGCGGGGGCGGGCCGACGCTGCAGTTCTTGAAGGGCGACTTCGTGCTCGCCGAGGTGACGGTGCAGCACGGCCAGGCGTTGCGGTGGGAATCGCACTGGCCGGCCGACGCGGAGCTGAAGACCGACGGGCTGGCGAAGTTGCTGGCATCGTGGGGAGTGCGCGAGCCGCTCGAGGAGTGGAGCAGCTCCAGCTCACGTCACGAAGCAGCGGCGATTCGTCGCGCGCGGTACGCGAAGCTGCTGCCGCGCTCGGTCGCTCCCTATGCGATGGGCAGCTCGCTCGAAGACCCTGACCTCGCCACTGAACTCAAGCGGCTCGAAGGAGCTGGCGTCGAGCGTGTGGCGTTCTACCTGCGCCTCGAGGGCACGGCGGTCGAGGGGCTCGAGCCGTCTCCCGCCGACCGGCTTGGTGATGCGGTGCTGGGAACGGTGAAGCCCACCGAGCTGGCGACCCTGGCCGCGCGTCAGGATGTCGAGGTGGACGCGGGGTTGCGGCAGCGGCTGTTTCACGGAGCCGGGCCGATGCTGGTGAGCGCTCCTGCGCTGGCGCCGCACCTGCCCCGGTTGTTGTTGCAGGCGATGGCTGGCCCTTCGGCCGAGTGGCGTCGTCAGGCGCTTCAGGCGGTCGCGGCTGGAAAAGGAGCGGGACCAACCGCAGCGCTTCGGGCGGTGCTGGCCAGTGAGACCGTCGGCGTCGAGGAGCGTGAGCTGACTGCCCTCGCGCTGATCAAACGGAAGGACTCGAAGTCGTCTGCGGCGGCGCGTGCGTTGTGTGAGGGAAAGACGTCAGCAGCGTGCGCCGAGGTCGTGCGCGCGAAGGCTCGCTGACACGGGGGCTCTCCACGGTACGGTTCCCAGCATGCATTCGAAGCTCGAGCAGATCGCGTCGCTGATCAATCGGCCGGCCCAAACGCCGAAGGGCGAACCTGTGATGGTGTTTGATTGGTCGAGCATCAGCGCGAAGAAGCAGAGTGAGTTCGTCAGCTGGCTGTTCGGCGACACCGAAGGCTCAGCTGGCTTTGCGGCGTGGATTCGTCGGCTGCCAAACGCCCTCCGGGCTTGCAGCACCACGCAGCTCTCTGAGTTCACCGCACGGGCGGCGCAGTTCTTCGAGCGCGCCATGGCCGCCGCTTCCTGGGACTCGTGGATGTCATCGAAGAAGCCGGTGTAGCCCGACCGAGCGAAGACGGTTCGCAGCGTCAGGACGGTGTCATGGATGCGGGTCCGAGGTCTCGCGCCGTTTCCTGCACCAGGGCGTCAGCGCGAGCGAGCAACGCCTCCACGTGCCGGCGGTCGAGCGAGTCCCCGCTCATCGGTCCCAAAGACGCCACGTGGGCGAGCGCGATGCGGTCCTGCAGCTCGTCGAGCAGCTGCTTCGCCGCGTCGAGGTCGCGTGAGAGCTGCCCCTCGAGCTGCGTCAGCCGTTCACTGTGATTTCCGCGCGCCTTCAGCCGATGGAGCGCTTCGAGCTGTCTCGTGCGCGCCGCGACGTGCTCACGAAACCGCTCGATGACGGTGCGCTCCCGGCCCGACACGACGGCGCTCGGGTTCGCACGCTCGAGCAACATCGACGGCGCGAGCAACGGCCAGAGCGGAACGAGCATCACCACCTGCACCACCGTCAGCTGCCGGCGAGCGCCCGCCACTGCGAACGCCAGCCCCACCACGAGGTACCCACCGACGAGGACGAAGAGCAGCATCTGGGTCACCCGAGAATCCTGAAGCTCCACACGGCGATGGAGAGCGTGAAGGCCAGCTGCACGAGCCCAACCCGGCCGACGAGGGCCACGCGCTCGAGACGTTCGCCACCGAGGGAGGAGCCCGCACGCTCCCACAGCACCAGCGCCGACTGCTCGAGCATCGTGCGAATCAGCCGGCCGGCGAGCAGGCCCGAGACCGCGAAGCTCGTGAGAATGACGAGCGGCCCGGCCCACTCGTCGTCGACCCGCATCGCGAGCACCGACAGTGGCGCCGACACGCACAGCACCATCGCGCCTCGCGTCGTCGCCATGGTGAGAGCTCCGGCGAGGAGCGCCCAGGGAACGCGCGCGCCCACCATCACCGCCGAGGCGGCCACCGGGCCGAGGGCCGCCACGACTGCGAGCACCAGCGCGATGGGCAGCAACGCCATGGAGCGAACGGCTGAGCCGCCCGTCGCCGTCCCCAGCGCTGCACCCGCAACCGCGCTCGAGACCAGCAACGTCAACGCGGTGTCAGTCATCGTCTTCGCGGCGCGCCCATCGAGCAGCCGCTCAGCCAGCGCGCGTGGGTCGTTCAACATCTCGCGGAGCAGCGACGTGGGCTGCGCGACGAGCAGGTCATCGAGCGTGAGCCCATCGTCATGCGACGGCACGAACGGCGTGCCCCACTCGACCGCGGGCGTCGGCTTCTTCTGGTCGAGCAGCAGCGGCTCGGGCGATGGGGTTCCGGACTGATCCGACTCGGCATCCTGATCAGCCTCGTCTGGCTCATCTGGCTCATCTGGCTCAGCGTCAACTGAACGCCCGCGAACGCGCTCCGCAGAAATATCCGCCCCCGTGGCGGTGGGGCCTTCGCCGGCGGCGAGGCGGTTGGTACCGACCTCGCGTTCGAGAAGCGCGACTGGCTCGAGCACCGCGGTCGTCATGACAGGCTCCCGGGCTCGAGCGCGAAGGTGAGTGCTTCAAAGCCGGCGCGTGTCGGGTCGACGCCCGGCTCTGCAACTCCACCCGAGGGCAGCGCGAGGAAGGAGGTCGTGGGGACGGTCGTCATGATGGGCTCCCAGGCGCTGGCAAGAGCTGCAGCGCGAAGGTGATGAACCGGCGCGAGGACGTCACGTTCCACGGTCATCACAGCCTCGGCGAGCTGCGCAGCGTGAAGGCGCTCGACACGTGCACACCGAAGCTGGTGGTCGACCACTTCGAGGCCCATCGCTGCGACGAGGAAGGTCGTCGGCGTCATGACAGGCTCCGGAGCGCAGGTGCCACGCGCAGCGCGAAGGTGATGAACGCGAGCACGCCGAAGCCAATGGTCGTCCACTTCGCGTCGACGCCCATCGCCGCGAGCCCACGCAACGACACCACGGGCAGCGCGAGGAGGAAGGTCACCGGCACCGCGACGAAGCGCACTCGCGAGGTGACCGAGGGACGTGTCGTTTCCCGAGGAGCAGAGCCAGAGAAAGGCGAGCAGCGGCAGCACCAGCACGGCGGCGAGACCTGCGACGCCGGTCGCGACCGAGACGAGGCTGAAGACCGAACCGGGAGAGAGCCGCTCATCGGAAGAAGTGAGCGCCAGCACGAAGACGGGCGTGGTGAAGCCGATGGCCTCGAGCAGCCCGCGGAGCATGAGCGGCGCGGCGCCGGTGGCTCCGACGAAGGCTGCGCCAGAGATGCCAGCGAGCGAGACGAGCGCGAGGCCGGTGACGGCGGGTGCGACCGCGGAGAAGACGCTGGTGCGTGCGTGCAACAACGCCGCTCGCGCTGGTGCGTCGATGAGTGAAGCCGGCGTCGTCGCCAGCCAGGGAACAGAAGGTGTCGTCATGCGGTCTCCTCCGGGGTGTTGGGAGCCGGGTTGCAGAAGCGATGCCGAGTCGCCGGGTGCAGGCGCAGCCCTGAGTGGATGCCGCGGCAGCACTCCCGGAAAGCGCAGGTGGGAAGGTCCTTACCCACCTGGGAAGCGTTCTTCCGTCTGCGTGAGTGTGCTGCTGTTGAACGCGGCGATCTGATCGCGAATCGACGAGGCCGGTCAGCTCGGGAGCCGCTCGCACTGCACCTGCTCGAGGGAAGCGCGGCGCAAAGTCGGGCATGAATCCTCGAGTGGTGGACCTGCGGGCCGGGCCGACTGCTCCGGCCGCGTCATTGGCGCGACCCGTTGGGTCAACGGATTGATGTGCGGCCATTCAAGGATGACGCGTTGACAACCCTCGGCCGCCCGCTGCGGCGGCATCCGGGCGATCCCGAACTCCTACGCCATCACGCTGGAGTTGATCCTCGGCGATTGCCAGACCGGCAAGAGCGCGGCCAATTCCACCTTGCCCGTCTGCACTCGAGGCTTCGGAGCAACACTTCCTCGATACGCGCTCTCTCGAGGCGCTGATCAGCGTCCGACACTTCCAGAGCGGGTCACTCGCCTCGTTGCGGAGTATGTCTTGTTGCGTGACTCCGACTCGCAACCTCTCATGGCTGGTGCTGCTCCTCGCTGCCTGTTCCGGGCAGCCCCTGAAGGTCGATGCAGGCGTCTCCGTCGACGCCGGCCTCCAGGACGCAGGAGCGCTCGATGCCGGTCGAGACGCGGGTCTCATCGACGCTGGCCTCATCGATGCCGGTGTCTCCGATGCGGGCGTTCATCCGTGCTTCTTCTGCCCCTCTGGAGCCTTCTGCGCGAGCGACGGCGGCTGCGACTACGCGTGCGGTTCCTGCACCTCGGACAACGGCTGCGGCCCGCGACATCGCTGCTGGTTCGGCTACTGCGTGGCGCACCAACCCGACTGCAACGACGTCGCGCCCGTAACCGGCGTTCGGCTCGAACTCGATTGGTGTTCGGCCCTCGGCTTGACGCCCCTCTGCCAGCGCGTGTTCGAACTGCCTTTCGACGGTGGGCTCGCCACGCTTCGACAGGAGCCCATCAACGCTGGTGACGGCGGCACCTTCACGGTTCGCCTGGCTCCCGCGTCGTCGCTGATCAGCTCCTTCCTCGACGCCGGCCTCACCTGCGTCGACGGGCCGCGCCTCGAGGAGTTCAACCCTTCCTGCATCACGCACTCCGGAGGCGTGAACGTCATCGTCATCACCCGCACGGATGTTCGCCGCTTCGCCTGGGGTGGCAGCGCGTCGATTCGCCCACCTCGCGCGGTCGACAGCGCAGTCACGGAAGCGGCGAACCTTCTGTTCGACACGCTCGCCGACGCCGGAGTCCGCTGAACGCGCTCAGCTGTAGCTCTGCTTCTCCTGCACACCGTGCTCGTGCAGCTTGTTGAACAACGTCTTGTAGCTGACGCCCAGCAACCGCGCGGCCTCGGCCTTGTTCCCCTTCGCCGCTTCGAGCGCCGAGACGATGGCGCGACGCTCGGCCTCGGCGACCACCTCTCGCAACGGCCGCACGCTCGCGCTCACCGGCGTCGCAGCGAGCGGCTCCTCCCGCACCTCGGGAGCTGACACGACCGGCGCCGGCACCTCGAACCGCTGCAGAATCACCGCCCGCTCGACCCAGTTCTCGAGCTCGCGCACGTTGCCCGGCCAGTCGTGCTGCTGCATCCACCTCGAGGCGTCGGCCGACGGCGTGACCTCGGCGAGCCGATGCGTGCGCGCGTGCTTCTTCGTGAAGTGCGCCACCAACGCCGGCAGGTCGACCCTCCGAGCCCGCAGCGGAGGCAGCTGCATCGGCACCACCGAGAGTCGATAGAGCAGGTCCTGGCGGAAGCGGCCGTCCTTCACGAGGGCGGGCAGGTCTCGATGCGACGCGGCCACCACGCGCACGTCGACCTTCACCGGCTCGCGCCCACCGACACGCACCACCTCGCGCTCCTGCAGCGCCCGCAGCAATCGCGCCTGCGCCTCGAGCGCCATGTCGCCAATCTCGTCGAGAAACAGCGTGCCGCCATTCGCGCTCTCGATGAGGCCGGCCTTGCGGGCGTGCGCTCCAGTGAATGCGCCACGCTCGAAGCCGAACAGCTCGCTCTCGAGCAGCGACGACGGCAGCGCCGCGCAGTTCACCGCGATGAACGGACCATCTCTTCGGCCCGACGCGCGATGGAGCGCCTTCGCCAGCAGCTCCTTGCCCGTGCCCGACTCTCCGGCAATCAACACCGTCGCGTCGGTCGCTGCGATTCTCGGCAACGTCGCGAGCAAGTCGGCCAGCCCGCCCTCGGCTCCGATGAGCGCCTTCACCGCCGCTTCGTCGACGGCGCCGTGTGACAGCTCGAGCTCTTCCAGCTGCTCGCCCTGCGCGAGCGCCTGCTCCACCGCCGACAGCAACCGCGCGTTGTCGAACGGCTTCACGAGGAAGTCGACCGCGCCGGCCTTCAACGCCTGCACCGCGCGCTCGAGCGTCCCAAACGCCGTCATCACCACCGAAGGCACGCGTCGGGAGAGCAGCTCGAGCCCTTCTCCATCGGGCAGCTTTACGTCGGTGACGAGCACGTCGGGAAGCTGCTGCGCCAGCCGCGCCTTCGCCGACGCCAGCGTGGTGCACACGACGACGGAGTGCCCGCGCCGCGTCAGCAGGTCCTCGAACAGGGCCGCCAGGTTCTTCTCGTCTTCGACCAGCAGCACCTCGGCCATCGTCACTCCTCGGGCGGCGCGAAGCCCTTCTCGGCGCAGCCCTCGTCGTCACCCAGCTTGCACGCGCGCGCGAACGCCTTGTCGGCCATGCGGTCGTCGCCCTTCTTGCGAAAGAGCCGGCCCGCGTTGGTGCAACCGGCGCCGTTGCCCGCCTTGCACGCCTTCGTCCACCACGTCATCGCGTCTTCGAGGCTCTTCTCGAGGCCGAAGCCGGCCGCCGCGCAGTTGCCCAGCTGATTGCACCCCGAGGCGGAGCCACCCTCACACGCGCGCTTGAAGAGCGGCACCGCCTTCGCAGCGTCCTTCGCGCCGAGCTCGCCCTGCGCCCACAAACTTCCCAGCGTGCCGCACGCGAACGCGTCACCGGCATCGCACGCCTTCTGCGAGAGCTGCGCCGACTTCTTCACGTCTTTCGCGACGCCCTCCCCGTCCCAATAGAACGACGCGAGGTTCGAGCAGCCGAGCGCATCACCACCGTCACAGGCCTTCGTGAAGAGCGTGATGGCACGCGCGACGACGGCCTTGTCGTGCGATTCCTCCACGAGGCGGAAGGCGAGCTTCGAGCAGCCGCGCAGCTCCTTGCCGTCGCAGGCCGACTGGTACCGCGCGAGCGCCGCGTCGCGGCAGCCACCGATGACGACGAGCGCGTCTCCCGCCTTGAGGCACTCGGCTGGCTTCTTGTCGCACGCGTACTTCGCGTCTTTGGCAGCGGCGCAGGGCTCGGCGGCGAACGCTGGGAGGGCCAGGAGAAGAAGGAGAAGCAGTCGCATGGCGCGCACTCTGTCACGGCTCCACAGGCAGCGTGATGGTCGCGCAGGTGCCATGTGGCGTGTTGGCCGAGAAGGACAAGGTGCCCGAGCACGCGCGAACACCGGCCTCCGCGATGACCAGCCCCAGGCCCGTGCCTCCCGGTTTCGTCGAGCGGAACGCCACGATGGGTTGGGCCAGCTGATCAGCCGACAACCCGGACCCCTGATCAACCACGACGACGCTCGCGACTCCGGCGTCCGACCTCACCAGGACCCGCACCGAGCCGCTCGCCTGCGCCTCGACGGCGTTGCGCAACAGGTTCACCAGAGCGGTGCGCAGCCCGTCGGCGCTGCCTCGCACCGAGCGTCCCTCCCCGGTCAGCTCGAGCACGACCACCACCGGCTTCGACTGCGCCTCGACCAGCGCGACCGCCTCGCTCACCACCTGATTCACCAGAAACGGCGCTGCTGGAGCCGCCACCGGAGGCCGCGCGACCTGCAGCAACGACTGCACGCGCGCGTCGATGCGGTCCGACTCGTCCTTGATGATGCCCAGCGCCTTCTCGAGCCGGCTGCGGTCGGCGTCGGCCAACTTCGGAGCCAGCTCCGTCAACGTCTCGGCCCAGCCCCGCAGCGCCGCCAGCGGGTTCTTGATTTCGTGGGCCACCATCGCGGCGAGCTCTCCCGTCAACGCGAGGCGCTCGAGGTGGCTCCACTTCGACTGCATCGCCTGCACCGTCTCTCGAGCACGCCCCAGCTCGAGCTCGAGCGCCGACCGCTGAGGCGCGAACAGCGCATCGACCCGCCGTGAGGCCGCTTCGCTCACCACCACGAAGCCGACGCCCACCAGCAACGTCGCGAACACGCCCGTCAGCACGGTGCGCAGGTCGAAGCTGAAGTCGAGCTGCCGCGCCGCTGCAGCGAGCACGGCCACCAGCCCGAGAAACAGCACGAGCCAGGTGAGCGCGCGCGTCGCGAAGAGCCGCACCGTCACGCGCCCCTCGGCCACCGCCACCCAGCTCGCCGTCAGTGACGCGAGCGCCACCCACATGAGTGGATCCGAGATGGAGCCCGTCGCCGAGAACATCGACGGCACCGACGCCAACAGCCCCGCCAGGAACGCGACGACGATGGCGAGCGTCAGGCGGCGAGAGGTACGACGCTCGGGCTCGAGCCCCACGCGGCGCATCGAGAAGTGCCCGACCAGCACGAACACCACGGGCGTGAACGCGAACGCACGACCCACGAAGCGCCAGGGCGAGAGCGAGACCCACTGCAGGGCCAGCGCTCCGAAGAACGCCGTCGACAGGACGACGACGACGGTCGTCGCCACCACCGCGCGTCGACGAAGCCGCGCGTCACGCCACACCTCGAGCGCGAAGCCGAGAAAGCTGGTCGAGGCTCCGGCGTACGCGACGGTGCCGGTCAGCAGCGGAGGCAAACCGATGCCGTGCAGCAACGCCGCCACCGTCATCGTCGCGATGCCCAGCGGACCGAACGCGAACGTCGACATGCCCGGCTCGTGTCGCGACGCGAACGCGTGCCCGGCGAGCAGCAGGCCGAAGAACGAGACCAGCAACGCAACCACCAGGGGAATCAGCTCGACGGAGGGCGTCACAACCAGTGCACCTTTGCACGAACCCTGCCGCAGCCGCCGAGTTAGAGGGACCGCCATGCGCCAGCTCCTGCTTCTTCTCCTGCTCTGCTCAGCCACTGCCTGTGGGCCTGTCCAGCGGCCGTGTGGGCCCTCCACGTGTACCGGGTGCTGCGACAGCAGTGGCCAATGCCAGTCTGGTGGCTCGACCTCGGCGTGCGGCGCTCGTGGTGCGGCCTGCCAGGTGTGCGGCGGCATCTCGGCGACCTGCGTGACCGGCGTCTGCTCCTCCATCAATTCCAACAACGGAGGAGGCAATTTCAACAACGGTGGAGGCACTTCCAACACCGGCGGAGGCAACGCTGGCGGAGGTATTGGCTCTGGCGGAGGAAGCTCGGGCGGCGGCAGTGGTGGTGGCACCAGCCAGCAGCGCGGCAACATTTCACTACAGTGGACCTTCAACGGACAAGGGTGCGCGCTCGTGCCGCAGGTGGCGAACGTGCGCGTCACCATTCCGGGCCAGACGCTTCAGAACAACGGCGTGTTTCCCTGCGCGACGTCTGGCATTGATGGAATCACCCTGCTCAACTTCGCCGTCGGCTCGTACACCGTCACCGTCGAGGGCCTCGACAGCACCGGGCGCGTTCTCTTCGGAGCAACCCGCACCGTGCAGGTGCTCGGGAATGTCTCGGTCGCGCTCGACCTGCTGCCGCCGAACGGGAGCGCCTCGGTGCGGCTTTCCTGGGCCTTCCCGATGGCGGCTCGCTGCGCGCAGACCGGCGACGTGAGCTCGGGGCGGCCCGTGTCACGCGTTCGCGTCACGCTCGACTCGCAGACGCCGCAGGAGTTCCCGTGCCTCGACGGAAGCATGGCGGACACTGCCTCAGCGGCCGTGGTGGTGGCGGTGATGCCGGGCGCACACACCGTGGTGCTTCGCGCCGTCGATTCGACGGGCTTCGAGTTCTACGCCGGCTCGTCGACCTTCACGGCCACCATGTCGACGATGAACCTGCCAGTGGGCCTGCAGTGGACCGTAGGCAGTCTGCCGGTGCGGTGGGCCTTCCTGAATCAGGGCACCACCATCACGTGTGCGCAGGCGCAGGTGGCGAACGTCTTCGTGAACTTCCGCAACCAGCAGACGCAGCGCTTCGTCTACGTCGACGCCAACGGCGCCGCGACGGCGGGAGCGGTCGTGCCGTGCAGCGCGAACTCGATTCAGGGCACCCTGTTCCCGTTCTTCTCCGCGGGCACGTACGACGTGTTCCTGCAGGCGCCCATCACCGGCAACGCGTACACGTACCAAACGTCACAGACGACGCCGCCGGCGCTGCAGGTGTCGGCTGGGGTCTTCGCGCAGTCGGAGTCGATGGGGCAGCTGCTGACGATGCAGTGACGCCCGTCACATGCGCGAGAACGTGAAGGTGATGCTGGTGAGCGAGCCCATCGGCCCGCGCGTCAACGTACCGGCCATGAGGTCGGCCGCCGTCACCGTCACGGTCGTCTTCGAGGCGATGCGGTCGTCGGCCGACAAGCCGTCTTCGTCGTAGACCGCGAAGGCAAAGCCGGCAGACAGCAACTGGGCTGCCGTCAGCACGCACCCGCCAGAGCTCCAGGTCGGGGTCGAGGAGTCGGTGACCGACGGAGTGCTCTCGGTCACGCTGGTCTCGCTCGAGGGGCAGTAGAGGTCGACGTACGGGTCAGGGTCGGTCGCGAGGTCCCACGAGCTGCCGCTGATGCGCGCAGAGGATGGCTGGATTTGCCACATCGACTGCGGGTCGAAGCCGCACGCCTGACTGGTACACGCCTCGTTCGTCATGCACTGCACGCACGCGACGCCAGCGGTGCCACAGGCCAGCGGCTGTGTACCAGGCTGACACGTTCCATTGAGGCAGCAGCCGGTCGCGCACGTGGCCGCAGAGCAGCCCGAAGAACCGCCTCCACTCCCACCAGCCGAGCCTCCACCAGACACAGCGCCACCCGCCGCACCTCCACCCGCGGCACCTCCCGCACGACCGCCGCCCAGGTCGCTCCCTGCTCCACCAGCCGCACCGCCCGCAGTCGCCAGTCCTCCAGCGAACGCAGTACCGCCACCACGACCTCCAGCGACGCTTCCGCCTGCCGCACCTGCCTGCCCACCGCCCGTCGCCAGGCCGCCAGCCGCCCCGCCATCCATCGACGAGGCAGCGCCCCCGCCGGTGCCGCCCGTCGTGAGCGACGCGGTTCCGCAACCGACGACAAGGAGCGTGGAGATGAACAGAGTCGAACGCATGAAGGCTCCCTACACCGCTCTTCCGAGTTTCTGAAAGCAGGCCCACCCTCGAGCCTCGCGGCAACCCCTTGATGCGCGGCGTCAGTCATCAGCGCGAACCGGGGTGACGGTGCTCAAGCGTGGTATGGGGCCGCACATGCGCACCCTCCTGGCAACCGCCATCGTCGCTCTCGCGGTCTTCAGCAGCTGTGGTCCTCCAGCCGTCATGCCGCGGGATGTGCGCGTCGCGGTTCCCACGGTCGACCCGGGCTTCCTCGACTTCGTCACCACCGAGCAGGTCATCGGGCCTGGCGAAGACAAGATGTTCTGCAGCGAGCTGGAATACGACGGCAGCGACACGGCCTTCACCGAGGTCGAATCGCTGCAGGGCAAGTTCGGCCACCACGTCATTCTGGTGTCGACGACGAAGCCGCGCGGCAAGGGCTCGAACTACGACTGCACCGAGATGACGGACTTCCTGCCGCTCGCGATTCCCGCCAACGGCTGGCCGGCGGGGCACGGCTCGTCGCTGCCGAAGAACACGCCCGTCGTGATTCAGATGCACTACGTCAACACCGGCACCCAGCCGATTCTCGTGCGCGACATCGTGCGCCTGAAACGAATGGACCCCGCGCAGGTCACCACGTGGGTCTCGCCGTTCGCGTTCAACCACGAGGCGTTCAACGTTCCGCCGCATGGGGAGCAGACCGTCACCTTCGACTGCACGATGACCAAGCCGTACAAGCTGCTGCTGGTCGGCGGCCACATGCACGAGAACGGCACGCGCTTCAAAGTCGAGTGGAGCCCCGCCGGCAGCGCGATGACGACGCTCTACGACGTGCCGATGTGGAAGGCCTCGTACCGCGATGAGCCGCCCGTGAACCTCTACCTGAGCGACATGAAAGACGTGCCCGCGAACACCGTCTTCCGCACGTCGTGCAGCTGGCTCAACGAGACCGACAAGCCGCTCGCCTACCCGCACGAGATGTGCGCCACCTTCGGCCTCTTCGCCGGCACCAAGGACGCGCTGGTCTGCAGGAAGACGCAGTGAAGACCCTTCTCCTGTCGACCTTCGTGCTCGCGTTCGCCGCGTGTGGGCCCGCGAAGATGCCTGCCGGCACGGCTGAGTTCCGCTTCAGCGTCTCGTCGTCGGTCAAGTCGAGCCCGAGCCTGAAAGACCCGCTGCTGGGCACCGTCTACGGAGACATCTTCCTGCAGGAAGACGTGTCGGTGACGGGCCCGCGAAAAGACGCCGTCGCGTTCGGAGCCGCCGAGATTGCGGCCGTCGACCTGCGCATGGCCGAGAGCAGCACCGCGACCTTCGTCACGCCGTCGCTCCCTCCAGGGAAGTACGTGTTCCTCGGGTTCTTCGACGTCGATGGCAATGGCTCCACCTCGAAGGAGCCCGACCAGGGTGACCCGGTGACGCTCGCGCTCACCAACACCTTCGACATCGTCGACGGGCAGCAAACCCGCCGCTCCATTCTCTTCGAGCTGGTCTTCAACTGACGATGCGGGCCGCGGTCGTGGTGATGCTGGTGGTGCTGTGCGCGTGTGGACCCGCGGGCACCTTGAGCAAGGTCGAGAGCGATGTGTTCGCGAAGAGCTGCGCGCAGACGTCGTGCCACAAGGGCGCGAGCAGCGCCGGCAACCTGAACCTCGAAGGCAAGACCTACGCAAAGCTCGTCGGCGTCGCCGCGACGGTTCAGGGAGAGCAGCTGGTGGTGCCCGGAAAGCCCGAGGCCTCGCTGCTGATGAAGCGGCTCAAGGTCGTCGCGCCGTACTCGGTGATGCCTCCCGGTGAGGCGCTCGAGGCCGAGCGGCTCGAGCTGATCCGCAGCTGGATTGCGGCCGGCGCGAAGGACGACTGAGGCGCTTCTTCGTCGCTGTCAGTGCTTCGCGTCAGCCAAACGACACTCGGGAAGGGCCGCGTTGCGCTCGGGTGTCAGACGGAGTGTCTTCGCCTCGTGATGCGCGCGCTCCGCTCCCTGACGCTGGTCCTCTGCTGTCTCGCTGCGACCTCGTGGAGCCAGACGCTTCAAGGCATCGACCCACACGTCTTCGCGCGGCCGTCCGATGGCGGGCTGGTGCTGCAGTGGAACGCGCTCGCCAACTCCGGCACGGTGACGATTCGGCGATTCCCGCTCGGTCAACCCGGCGCGCTGGTGGCCATCCTCGACGCGGGAGCGACGAGCTGGTTCGAGCCCGTCTTCGATGCCGGCACGCGCGCCATCTATCGCGTGCAGCGCAACCAGCAGGGCGGTTTCGGCGGTGAGGCCGTGGTGCTCGCGGGAGTCGAGGCGCCCTTCATCGACGACCCCGGAGTGGTGCTGGTGCTGGTCGACGACGCGAACTCGGTTCGGTTGCGCACCCAGTTGGACCAGGCGGTGCGCGACCTGCGCGATGACGGCTTCGAGGTGGTGGAGCAGTCGGTGCCGCGCGCCGAGACGCCGCCGCAGGTGAAGGCCCGCATCGTCACGGTGGCCGCAGCAGCCGCGGGCCGGCGCGTGCAGGTGATGTTGCTGGGCGCGATTCCGCGCGCGTTCTCGGGTCTGCAGAACCCTGACGGGCACCCGGACCACTACGGCGCGTGGCCGGCCGACCCGTACTACGCCGACCTCACCGGCCTGAACTTCACCGACACCAGCCGCGGTGGCGTGGGCGCGTTCTACAATGACGCTGGGGACGGCAAGTTCGACCAGTCGTACACCTCGACGGTGGAGGTCGCGGTAGGCCGCGTCGACTTCGAGGGCCTGCCTGTGTTCGGCGCTGACGCAGGCACGGGCCTGCTGGGGCGCTACCTCGACAAGGTGCACCGCTTTCGCACGGGAGCCGCGCCGCTGCCGCGTCGAGCGTTGGTGCGGCCGAACTTCGGATACTTCAGTGGAGAAGCGTTCGGGCGCGCGGCCTATCGCGATGGCACGGCGATTCTGGGCATCGAGCCCGAGAACGCTCCGTTCTTTCCGACGCTGGAGCTCGACGGCGGCGTGCTGCTCGCCTGGGGTGATGGCGCGGGCGGGCCGACGAGCGCGTCGGGCGTGACGAACTCCGCCGAGCTCGCGATGCGGGTGCCGCAGACGCGGTTGATGGGCTTGTTCGGCTCGTACTTCGGCGACTGGAGCTACTCGAACGCGTTGATGCGCACGGCGCTGGGCTCGGGCGAGGTGGTGGCGTCGTTCTGGTACGCGCGACCGTCGGTGCAGGTGTACGCGCTGGGCGCGCTGGAGTCGTTCGGCCAGTCGTACGCGCGTGACACCTCGTTCTCGTACCGCTCGATGCCCGTCTTCCAGGCGCTGCTGGGAGACCCGACGTTGCGGCTCTTCTACCCGGCGCAGGTGACGTCGCTCGCGGCGCAGCCGGGGACGAACGGCGTGCAGCTCTCGTGGCCGCCGTACACGAGCCGCGACTTCCTCGGGTACCACGTGTACCGGCGCTCCATCGCTGGAGGCACTGCGGGGCGGCTGACCGCGGCGCCCGTGAGCACCGAGTCGTTCCTCGACACGACGGCGCTTCCGTCGACGACGTACGAGTGGCGCGTCGTCGCCGTGGTTCGCGAGACGACGGGCAGCGGCACGTTCTGGAATCACTCGCTGGGAGCGCGCTCGGTCGCGACGACGCTCGCGGGCATGCCACCCGTTGATGCAGGCGTGACGGTCGATGGTGGAGCAGTCGTCGATGCAGGCGCACCGGTCGATGGCGGATCAGTCGTCGATGCGGGCGCACCGGTCGACGGCGGATCAGGTGTCGATGCAGGCGCACCGGCCGATGGCGGATCAGGTGTCGACGCGGGCGCACTGGCCGATGGCGGATCAACTGTCGACGCGGGCGCACTGGCCGATGGCGGATCAATCGTCGACGCCGGGGTCATCGACGCGGGCAATGCCGAGGACGCTGGCGTGCTGCTCGATGCAGGTCCGACGGAGGACGCTGGCACCGTCGACGCCGGGCTCGTCGATGCGGGCTCGGAGGAAGACGCAGGCTCGCTCTTCGATGCGGGGCTCATGATCGATGCGGGAGTCGGGGTGGATGCAGGCTCCATCGATGCAGGGTCGATGACCGACGCCGGTTACGTGCCTCTGCCGCTCGAGCCGATGCCCACCGAGCCCGTTCCAGCAGTTGGTGGCTGCGGGTGCTCCGGCGCAGATGGCGCGCTGCCGTTGTTGATGCTGGCTGTGTTGATCAGGCGCCGCCGTCGATGATGCAAGGAGAAGAAGCCTGCACCTGAAGAGCGCGGGCACTTGAAAGTGGCGCTCCGAAGCCTCGAGTGAACTCCGGTCGCGATGAATGGCTGAGAACATCGCAGCCAGACGACCGAGGGTCGGTGGCTTCGTGCTCGACGACTAAGACCTGACGGCGTGCTGCCAGGCGGAGCTGGTGCTGGACCCGAACGGCCATCGATGAGCGCTCATGGTCCTTCTCACCCGAGAGCCGGAGTGATTCGAAGCGCAGAGGTCGGGGCGCGACGTCGTGAGCATGTCCGCCGCCGGACGCTGGGCGTCAACCAGCGGACACGTTTTCACGTCCGCTGGCGGACATCGCACGTCAACCACCGGACATGGGCCAGACCCCAGGCGCCCAGGCTCGACACGGTCGTTGGACTCGACCCATGGTGTTGATTCCACTTTCCCTGCGGCACTCGAGGCTTCGGAGCGCCCTCACGCAACGCCCTCGTTCATTTGGTGCAGCATTTCAACGCGCTGATCAACGCGACGCCGTGTCGTGTTCGAACAGCGGGCTGCTCGGCTCCAGCGGAGCGCTGACCGTTTGATGAACCTCAGGCCATGCGACTCCCATGGCGCCGATTCCGCTCGGGGTCTCACGCGTCGCTGACCATCTTCCGCGGCTCCACCCGCTGTCGATGGAGCCCGCATGCCCACGTCGTCGTCGCTTCGCCGCCGAGTTCTCACCGCCTCGCTGTTCTGGTGCGCCCCCGCGTTCGCGGCCGAAGCCATCTACGAAATCAACGACCCGCCCGTGACCTCGGTGAAGGCGCTCGACGACAAGCGGCTCAACGAGGTCATCGTGAACGAGTTCAAAGCAAAGGGCGTGACGGCGAAGAACGCAGTCACCGGCGCGACTGGCGTCGAAGGCCTCAGCCGTGAAGTGAAGCAGGCGCTGCTGATGACGGTCTCGATGAAGCCCGGCTCCGAGCAGGACCTGATGGTCGAGTCCGCCGGCGGCAAGTCCACGCCGATTCAGGTCCTCTGGGACGACGCCACGCTCGTCTACTCGGTCGGCACGCCACGCGACGTCTACGGCGCCGGCCCCTCGAAAGAAGAGCTGCAGAAGAAGTACGGCGTCGGCGCCTTCGTCGACGACGGCGCCGCGTGGGACAGCGACCTGCTCTTCTCGGTCGACCTCGCGCTCTCGAAGCTCACGAAGGAAGAGCTCGCGCTCATCGCCGGCACGCCGTTTCACCGCATGCCGAAGGACCCGAAGGGTGGCGGCGACCGCAAGCTCGCCATCTACCGCCAGGACTCGACGCTGCCGCAGCCGCGCTTCGAGGTGTACGACGCCTCGAAGGCCGTCGACCGCGTGCGCTTCTGCGGCACCGTCGACGCGCCCTTCACCCAGTCGGCCGCGATGGTGATGCACGAGGTCGCGCACGCGCTGTCACGCGCCACCAGCGGCGACCAGATGGAGCAGACGAAGGTCGCTCGCAAGGCACTCGAAGACGCCAGCAACGCCTTCAACGAGGGCCAGAAGAAGTACAACGCCGACCGCGCCGAGTACGCGAAGTCGAAGGACCCCGAGCTGAAGAAGTCACTCGAGGCGCGCGCCGCCACGACGAAGGACGAGGTCGCGAAGGTGAAGGAGCTGCAGAAGGTCTGGCAGGACCTGCAGACCGCGACGCAGCGGGGCCTGCAGCAGAGCCCGACCGAGGCCGCGTTCCTTCAGAAGCTGCCGCTGAACAAGGCGCCCACGCCCTACGCCCGCACGCTGCCCTCCGAGGCCTTCGCCGAGTCGTACCGGTTGTGGAAGCTCGACCGCGCCGCGCTCGACCGCGCTGCGCCAGGCATCTCGGCGTGGTTCGACTCGGCCGCCTTCACCGACGCCCTGAAGAAGAAGTGACTCAGTTCTGCAGCCAGCACTCGGGCTGCTTCGTCTTCGGCGTGATGGCGAACGTCGTGGCGTCGACGCTCACCTCGTAGACGAGCACCGAGTTGCTGGCGCGGAAGCTGTCGAGCTGCTCCTTGCGGTCCTGTTTGCATTCGCCATCACACGGCAGCTTCGCCACCTGCTTCTGAAAGTCGGCGAGCCACTTCGAGTAGCCGTTCCGACAGAGCGAGCCGAGGTCCTGCTTCGTGCTCGCGAGCGCCATGCCCCTGGCCGCGCACGCCTTGTCCTTCGAGGCGTTGCAGTCGAGCGGGACGAGCCGCTTGTAGAGCAGTGTGCCCTTCGAGCTCGACAGCTCGCCGAAGCGCGCGTCCTTGAACACCTGCGTACCCGTCGTCGCGTCGTACACCGCGAACCCCATGCCGCCGTTCCACCCGTCGTCTGCGTCGAAGATGACGAGCGCGCCGAACGCGCCGGCGTAGTACCCGCTCCAGTCGGCGAGCACCTTCTCGGTCGGCGCGAGCGGCTCTTCACACGCAGGCGCGGTGGCGTCGAAGCGGACGAACGAGAGCCGCGCGGCGCCCTTCTCATGCGCGTCGACCTGCTTCACGAGCACGTTCGGGTACCGCCAGCAGGTGAGCGTGCGGTTGGCGCCGAGGTCCTTCGTCTCGACCTTCGTGGGAGCATCGAACGCAGCGAGGGCGACGAGGGCGACGGTCGTGAGCACGCACGCAGACTACTGCCTGACGCCGTGGTGTGGTCCCGCTCCCGATGCTGGCCCTCACCCTCTCTCTCGTGCTCTCCGCTTCTCCCAGTGACGGCGGCGACGACCACTGGTCTCCAAACGCTGCCCGCCGGCACGCCGGAGCGCTCATCGGCGCGGTGCTCGGTACGGCGCTTCCGCTGCTCGCGTTGCCGCTGGCTGATCAACAGTGCACGCCCGGGTTGCCGTGCTTCACCAATACCCACGCCCTGCTGTTCGCCAGCGCCGCCATGCTGGGCAGCGTCGGGCTCACGTTCGGTCATGCGCTCGGTGATGGCAGCGCCCCGTCGTTCGGAGCCACAGCCATCGGCGCGATGATGGGTGCGCTCGTCAGCCTGGGGTGGCTTGGGGTGATGGGCAACACCCTGAGCATCGACCAGCGCGAAGCGGCGACGCTCGTCATGACGTCGACGGTGCCCCTCACCATCGCGCTCCAGCTGCTGGCGCTCGAGTTCAGGCACGACGCGCTCGAGCTGCAGCCCGCGCGGAGCGTTCCGTGGAAGCGCTTCGGCGCGGCGGTCGGCGCTGGCGCCCTCACCTATGCCGCTGGGGTGCTCTCGGGCCTGTTGATGGGGCTCATCTTTCTCCCCTCGAACGCGAGCCAGTTCATCCCAGTCGGGCTCGTCTTGAGCGTGCCGCTGGCGCCGCTCGCCGTCACGGCAGCGCATCGCGCGTTCGGCGGAAGAGGCGGGTTCGGCGCGGCGTACCTGGGCATGCTCGCCTCGGGGGTCGTCGGCGCCGCGATTGCCCTCGTCGCCACCTTCGCCACGTCGTCGGTGCCCTTCAGCAACATCAACTTCTTCGCGGCCATGCAGGGAACCGCCGCCGCCTTCGGCATCGCAGGCATCGGCATCGCCGCGCTCGCAAGCTCGGCCATCGCCGTCGAGCTGAGCCACGCGAAGCAGGAAGAGGACGAACCCGCGGAGAAGCCGGCCAGCATCGAGCTCACCTTCGCGCCCATGCCCAGTGGCGGAGCCGCGGTGCTCTCTGGCCGCTGGTGACGTTCAGCTCACCGCTGCACGACGTCCATCAGCTTCGGGAACGACGCGTAGAGCGTCTCGATGCCAGGCATCACGAACAGGCGCTTCTGCATCTGGTCGATGCGGAACTCCTGCGCGCAGATGCGCTCGACGTCGAACGGCACCACCTCGGGCTCACCCGACAGCGCGTACACGCACTCGCCGATGCTCGAGGCGATGCCGGCTCCGAAGATGCGGCGGCCCACCGGCAAGTCGACGAGCCCGAACTCGATGGTGAACCAGAAGTACCGCTCGAGGCGGCGCAGGCGCTCGGCGTCGTCGAGGAACTTGCACGCGAACTCGCCGTAGCGGTGGCAGTAGTCGGCGTACGCCTGGTCGGCGAAGAACGGAATGTGCCCGTACAGGTCGTGAATGATGTCGGGCTCGGGCGTGTAGTTGAGGTCCTTCTGGTCGCGCACGAAGTTGCCGATGGGAAACTTCTTGTCCTTCAGCAGCGAGTAGAAGCCGCGGCCGTCTTCGAGGCCCTTCACATAGACGCCCTGCCACCCCGTCAACGCCGTGAGCTTCGCGTTCACGTCCTCGAGCGCCGGCACGCTGTCGCCATCCATTCCCAGGGCGACGAGGCCCTTCTGGAACATCGGCACGAGCTGATCAGCCCGGCGCGGGCGCTGCGTCTTCACGACGGCGCTCCACGTGGCGTTCTCGGCTTCGTCGAACAGCCGGCGGGTCGACATGAACGGGCTGGACGGCGTGGCGGGCGCGGCTTGCAGCATGGCGGAGGACCCCGAAGAGCAGAGAGAGGTCGACACGCTAGGTGAGCCGAGGCCCAGCGTGAAAGTGACGAAGATTGGTCAGTCTTTGTCAGCCGTGCGCACAACCACTCACTGCTCGAGACACATGAGCCGCATCGCGGTCGAGCAGTCGAACGTGCCCGCGCCGCCGAAGGCGTGTGACACCTCGCTGTCATTCATCACGCCCGCGTTCGCCGAGTCGTTCACCGACGACGACGTCCAGTTCTGGCAGGTGTTCGACGGCGCGCCCTGGAAGAGCAGGTTCGTGGAGCCGCTCCAGGTGAACGCCGTGCCGTACGCGCGCGCCGGCGTGACGTTGAGCGTCGCCGTCCAGAACGGGTCGATGAAGAAGCTGTTGGCCGTCGGCGAGAGCGAGACGTTGTCGACCCGCACCCACGAAGGCGCCATCACGTTGAAGCGGCTGGCAGCGCTGACACCCAGCGGGGTGAGCAGCGCGAGGTAGCTGCCCGGCAGCATCGCCGCAGCCGCTTCGACGTTGCAGAGCGCATCGGCCGACGCGATGCCGCCACCCGGCGTCCACGTCGCGCCCGTGACGAAGGCGCGGCGGAACATGCCAGGCGTGGCCACCTTCACCGACGCCGGCGCATCGACTCCGAAGCAGTAGAGGCGTTGCTGACTGCCGCACGGCGCGAACGAGCCCGTCGTCCACCCCGTGGTGCTCAAGCTCGCCAGGCCCGCACCCGCCGGACTCTGGTCGACGTTCGAGGTCCAGTCGCTGCAGGTGCTGACGCCGCCGTTGAGCGTGCCTTCGCCGAGCGTCGAGGTGAACGCCTTCGTCGCGAAGACGTCGGTGCCGAACTCGTCGAGCCGCAGCGGATACAGGATGCGCCCCGCCACGAGGTCGGCCTGCGAGTTGGCGAACGGCAACCCGTCAGGACGAATCCACCCCGAGGCCGTCCCCAGCCGGGAGAGCGCGTTCGTCATCGACGTCGACAGCCACGCCTTGAAGACACCAGGCAACCCGCCGGCGATGGCGCGCTGGGCGCAGATGGAGTCGGCGCCCACGAGCCCACCCATCGCAGCGCTGACCGGCGCCGAGGTCGCGAAGACATAGTTGGGCAACACGAAGGCGGCGTCGACGGTCGTCGCTGCGCTGACGAGCACGTTGCACGGACCCGTTCCAGTACACGCGCCCGACCACCCCGCGAAGGTGGAGCCCGGGGCTGCCGTCGCCATGAGGGTGAGCGTCGTGCCGCTGACGACGTCGGCCGTGCACGTGGGCCCGCAGTTGATGAGGGCGGCCGGCACCGAGGTGACGCTGCCGGTTCCGCTGCCGACCTTGTTGACAATGACGGGGAAGGTGACGGTGTTGAACGTCGCAGTGATGGTGCGCGCGGCGCTCATGGTGACGGTGCAGGTGCCAGTGCCCGTGCAGCCTTCGCCGCTCCAGCCACCGAACGTCGACGTCACGTCCTGGACCGCCGTGAGCGTGACGCTCGTGTTGAGGTCGAAGAGCGCGTCGCAGCTCGCACCGCACGAGATGCCGGCGGGAGCCGACGTCACCGTGCCGCCACCGGTGCCGGCCTTCACCACCTCGAGCAGGCGCTGAACTCGCGCGAACGTCGCGGTGACGGTGCTCGCCGCGCTCAGGGTGACGCTGCACGTGCCGGTGCCGGAGCAGCCCGCGCCGCTCCAGCCCGAGAAGCTCGACGTCCCGTCCTGCGCTGCCGTGAGGACGACCGTCGTGTTGGCGTCGTAGTTCGCGTTGCAGGTCGCCCCACACGCGATGCCGCCGGGAGCCGACGTCACCGTGCCTCCGCCAGTGCCGGCCTTCACCACCTGCAGCGTGTACTGCGTTCGCGTGAAGTTGGCGGCGACGGTGCGCGCGGCGCTCATCGTGACGGTGCAGGTGCCGGTGCCGGTGCAGCCCTCGCCGCTCCAGCCGGTGAAGGTCGACGTCGCGTCCTGGGCGGCGGTGAGCACGACCGTGGCCGTCGCGTCGAAGCTGGCGTTGCAGGTCGCGCCGCACGCGATGCCGGCGGGGCTCGACGTCACGGTGCCTCCGCCGGTGCCGGTCTTCAGCACCTGCAGCGGGTGCTGCGTGACGTTGAAGGTCGCCGTGACGGTGAGCGCCGCGGTGAGGGTGACGGTGCACGTGCCCATTCCAGTGCAGGCGCCGCTCCAGCCACCAAACGTCGACGTCGCGCCCGGCGCAGCGGTGAGGGTGATGGAGCTGCCATGGTCGTAGTTCGCGCCACACGTCCCGCCGCAGGTGATGCCACCGGGCACGGAGGTGACGGTTCCACTGCCGAGCCCAGCCTTCGTCACCTGCAGCGTGTACTGCTTCAAGGTGAAGGTGGCCGTGACGCTGGTGGCCGCCGTCATGGTGACGGTGCAGGTGCCGGTGCCGGTGCAGCCTGCGCCGCTCCAACCCGTGAAGGTGGTCGTCGCGTCTGGCGTGGCCGTGAGGGTGACGCTGGTGCTCTCGAGGAGGCTCTCGGAGCAGGTCGCGCCGCACGCGATGCCGCCAGTGGACGAGGTGACGGTGCCGGTCCCAGTGCCCGCGCGCACGACCGTGAGCGTGTGTTGCGTCGGCTGGAAGGTGGCGGTGACGGTCGTCGCGGCGCTCATGGTGACGACGCAGCTGCCGGTCCCCGAGCAACCACCGCCGCTCCAACCCGTGAAGGTGGAGCCGGGGCTCGCGGTGGCCGTCAACACGACGACGCTGCCCTGGTCGAAGGCCGCCGCGCAGGTCGCGCCGCAGGTGATGCCGGCGGGAACGGACGTGACGGTGCCAGTGCCCATGCCCGCCTTCACGACGGTGAGGGTTCGGGTGATGGGCGCGAAGGTGGCGACGACGGTGAGGGCGCTCGCCATCGTGACGGTGCAGGTGCCCGTGCCGGGGCAGCTGATGCCGGGCCCGCTCCAGCCCGTGAAGGTGGAGCCAGCGCTCGGGGTGGCGGTGAGCACCACCGAGCTTCCGTGGTCGAAGTCGGCCGCGCACGTCGCGCCGCAGGTGATGCCGGCGGGAGCGGACGTGACGGTGCCGGTGCCACCGCCCGCCTTCACGAGCGTGACGGCATAGCGATTCAACGTGAACGTCGCGGTGACTGACGCGGCCGCGGTGAGGTTGACGGTGCACGAGGGAGCCGTGCCAGTGCAGCCGCCGCCCCAGCCCGCGAAGGTCGAGCCGGTCGACGGCGACGCGGTGAGGGTGATGGTGCTGCCCACGTCGAAGGTGCTCGCGCACGTCGCGCCGCACGAGATGCCGGTGGGCAAGGACGTCACCGTGCCGGAGCCGGTTCCCGTCGTCGTCACCGCGAGCGTCGCACCGCTCCTCGTGAACGTGGCGGTGACGGCCGTGGTGGCGGTGACGTCGACGACGCACGAGCCCATGCCGGTACAGGCGCCGCTCCAACCGCCGAAGGTGGAGTTCTGATCAGCCGCCGCGCTCAACGTGATGCGGTCTCCGTGGAACAGCTGCGTCGCGCAGGTGTTGCCGCACGAGATGCCCGCGGGAACGGAGGTGACGGTTCCGCCGCCGGTGCCCGAGCGAATGACGCTGAACGCGTACTGCACACGGTCGAAATTCGCCGAGACGCTGGTGGCTGCCGAGACGGTGACGGTGCAGGGCGCAGTGCCCGTGCAACTGCCGCCGCTCCAGCCCGTGAAGGTGGAGCCGGTCGCCGCGCTCGCCGTGAGCGTCACCATCGAGCCTGCGTCGTAGCTGGCGGAACACGAGGAGCCGCAGTTGATGCCGCCGACGCTCGAGGTGACGGTGCCGGTGCCCGCGCCGCTGCGCATGATGCTCAACGCGAACTGTTGGCGGTTGAAGGTGGCCGTCACGGTGCGCGCGGCCGACATGGTGACGACGCAGGAGCCGGTGCCGGTGCACGCGCCGCTCCAGCCCGCGAAGGACGAGCTCGAGTCAGGCATCGCCACGAGCGTCACCAGGCTGCCCGAGTCCCACGACGTCATGCAGGTCATGCCGCACGAGACGCCAGCGGGGTTCGACGAGACCGTGCCGCCGCCCATGCCGGCCTTCACGACCGAGAGGGGAAACGTGTCTCGCGTGAACGTCGCTCCGACTGCGGCGGCCATCGTCGGCGTCACCACACACGCGCCGCTGCCCATGCACGCGCCCGTCCACCCCGTGAACGTGGAGCCCACCGTCGCCGTCGGCGTCAGCGTCACCATCGAGCCCGCGGGGAAGTTGGCCGAGCACGTCGTGCCGCAGTCGATGCCCATGGGCGCCGAGGTGACGACGCCCGTGCCGGTGCCGAGCAGCATGACCGAGACCGAGACCTGCCTGAGCTGGAACGTCGCCGTCACGGTGGAGGCGACCATCAACGGCACGGTGCACGTCGTCATGCCGGAGCACGCGCCGCTCCAGCCGGTGAAGATGGACGTCGAGTCAGCCGTGGCGATGAGCGTGACGGTGGTGGCGGCGGTGAACGACGCGGTGCAGGTGGTGCCGCAGTCGATGCCCGTCGGCATCGAGATGACCCTGCCCGAGCCGGAGCCTGCGCGCACGACGGTGAGCGGAATCGGGGCGGGGGTGAAGGTGGCGATGACCTCGGTCGCGGCCGAGAGCGTGACGGTGCAGGTGCCAGTGCCCATGCACGCGCCGCCCCAGCCGGTGAACGCCGAGCCCGTGCCAGCGACGGCCGTGAGCGTGACCATGGTGCCGGTCGAGAACGTGCTCATGCAGTCGGCGGTGCAGTCGACACCCGCAGGCAACGAGGTGACACGCCCGCTGCCCACACCAGAGAAGCGCACCGAGAGTGGCAACGAGACGGTCGTGAACGTCGCGGTGACGTTGGTGACTTCCTGCACGGTGACGGAGCAGGCGCTCATGCCGGAGCACGCGCCGCTCCACCCCGCGAACGCGGAGCCCGAAGCAGCCATCGGCGTGAGCGAGACCGTGCTGCCGGTCTCGTACATCGCGCTGCAGGTGGTGCCGCAGTCGATGCCCGACGGCATGGAGATGACGGAGCCTGATCCGCTGCCGGCCTTCGTCACGGTGAGCGTGCCGGGCCGCTTCACGAACGTGGCGGTGACGTTCTGCGCGTCGAGCGCGGTGATGACGCAGGTGGAGCTGCTGCCGGAGCACGCGCCGCTCCAGCCGGTGAACGTGGAGCCCGTCTCTGCCGTTGCCGTCAGCGTGACCGATGTTCCCGTGTCGAAGGTCGCAGAGCAGCTGGTGCCACAGTCGATGCCGGTCGGTGCCGAGACGACGCGACCGCTGCCGGCTCCCGCCTTCGTGACGGTGAGGCGGTTCTCGTTGAACGTCGCCGTGATGACCGTGGGCCCGGGGACCGCGGTGTAGACCTCGCAGTCGAGAGAGTCGCGAACGAGCTCGGGCGGACACTCGGCGTAGTCCCACCGCACGAAGCGCGAGCCCGGGGCCGGCGTCGCCGTCAGCAGGTACGTGTTCTTGAAATACGTGTCGAGCGTGCACTTCTCACCGCAGTCGAGCTCTCCCTTGCCGACGGGCCCGGGCATCGTCAGCAGCCTGGAGGTGACGGTGCCCTTGCCAGTGCCGTCCTTGCGGACCTCGAGCACGGTGTTGTCGTTGCATCCGGTGATGAGGGTGACCGCGAGCAGGCCGATGACGGCGACTTGACGTCTGATCATGTCGAACTCCCCCGAAACGAACGGGCCCCACGTACACCAAGCTGTGTCGTGCGTCGAACCGCAGCGGTGGTAGGGAGCCGCTCGACATGCTCCCGTTCGGCCGACTCTCTGGAATTTTGCAGCCGCTCTTCTCCTTCCGCTCCGACGCTGACTCCGGGGTTGGAGACTTCGCGGCGCTCGACCCGTTCTTCGCGTGGATGCAGCGCGCCCAGCAGCGCATGTTGATGGTGTTGCCGCTGTTGCCGACGACGCCTGGAGACCCCAGCCCGTACTCGACGCGCAGCGCGTTCGGGTTGAACCCGCTCTTCATTCACCTCGAGTGGTTGCCCGAAGGTGTGACGTGGAGCGCGGCCGAGAAGAAGCTGCTCGACGAGGCGAAGGCGTCGGAGACGATTCGCTACGACCTGGTGTTCCCGCTGAAGACGGCGGCGCTCGAGCGGGCGTTCGGTGTCTTCGAGAAGGCGGGCCCGTCGGCGCGGCGCTCGGCGTTCGAGCGCTTCTGCATGGAGCAGGACCACTGGCTGTCGAACTACGCGCTGTACTCGGCGCTGAGCGAGGCGTTCTCGGCAAAGCCGTGGTGGGAGTGGCCGAAGGGGCTCTCCTCACGCGACCCGCAGGCGCTCGACGTGGCGAAGAAGGAGCACGCGAGGCGCATTCGCTTCCACCAGTGGTTGCAGTGGGTGTGCGACGAGCAGTGGGCGCGCGTGCGGCAGCAGGCGAAGGCGCGGCACATTCTCTTGTGCGGTGATGAGCCGTTCATCATCGGGCAGGACAGCGCGGACTGCTGGGCGAACGCGAAGTACCTGCGGCGTGACGCGCGGCTGGGTGTTCCTCCCGACGACTTCTCGGTCGATGGCCAGGACTGGGGCCTGCCGTGGTTCGACTTCGAGGCGATGGAGAAGGACGGCGACGGGTGGATCAAGGCGCGCGCGAAGGCGGCGGCGGCGACGTACGACACGCGGCGCATCGACCACGCCATCGGGTATTTCCGTCAGTACGTGCGTGACGCGAAGACGCCGAAGGGGCGGTTTGTACCGGGTGATGAGCCGTCACAGCAGCGGCGTGGTGAGCGGAATTTCCGCATTCTGTCCGATGGCACCAGCATCGTGGCGGAGGACCTCGGCGTGATTCCGCGCTTCGCGAGGGACACGTTGGCGCAGCTGGGGCTGCCCGGGTACCAGGTGATGCGCTGGAGCCGCGAAGACGGCATCTATCGCGACCCGCGGCACTACCCCGAGGTGTCGCTCGTCACGACGGGCACGCACGACACCGAGATGATGCGCACGTGGTGGGAATCGGCGCAGGCGTGGGAGCGCGAGACGGTGTGCCGCACGTGGCCGGAGTTGTGGCGTTTCACGCCGCCCCCGGCCGAGTTCAGCCCCGAGGTGCACGAGGCGTTGCTGCAGGCGGCGCTCAATTCGCAGAGCGCGTGGTGCATTTTGCCGTGGGGTGATGTGTTTGGTGAATCGGAGCGCGTGAATACGCCCGGCACTGTTGGCCCTCACAATTGGGCGTACAGGATGAAGCCGTCAGTCGAGTCGTTGGCCACGCGTGAAGACACGGTGCGCACGGCCGATTGGTTGGCAAGACTGACGCGCGAGTCGAAGCGCAGCTGAGGCATGGGCACACCGACGCAGCTGGCCGGCGGCACCGGCCCGAGCGTCGCAATCGCCCCGACGGCGCCAGCACCCGCGGGCCTCGACGCCGTATGATGCCGCTCGCATGGGAAACGACCCTGACCTGCAGCGCCTGGTCGAGCAGGGCAAGCGTCGCCAGGCGGACGAAGACCGCGCAGAGCGCTCGCAGAAGCGGGCCAGCCGCCACGAGGACGTGGGACGGCGCCTCAACGGCGTCTCGTTCTTCTCGCGCTTCGGGTGGATCCCGCTCGGCATCCTCTTCGCGTTCGGGGCCTACCGGTATTGGGAGCCGCACCTGCCGCCGCTCGCCCCGGTTGACGTCTTGCACGAGGACGAGCAGGAGGACTCGCGGCCGGCGTTGTCGTTCGGGTGCCTGCTGGGCGGGCTCGCGGTGAGCGCGCTGCTGCGCCGGCCCGTCGGGCACTGGGCGTGGCGCCGCGAGGAAGCCTGGGTCGCGGCGCTGCCCTTCCCGCTCAGGGGCTACCCCGACCTGCTCAGCCACGGGTCCAACGACTGCACCGTCACCGTGCGCTTCGGCTTCTCGGGCGCGACGCCCGACCGCGAGACCCTCGAGGCCGTCGTGCGCACCTTCGGCAGGCTCGAGAAGGACGGCGAGGCCTCGACCAGGTTCGACTTCTCGGAGAGCGAGAGCGGCGGCCCCATGACCTCCGGGTTCCTGCGCAGTCACGCGCGCACGGTCATCGCGAGGCTGACGGTGCTGCACCGCAGCTACCCGCTCGACACCGTCACCATGTCGGTGCGCTGACCGCGCTCACGCCCCGGCCGAGCTGCGCGCGGTACCTCGACGGGAGCGCACCCAGCCCGTGTGCGAAGCTGGAGTGCCCGTGTGAGGCAGAAGAAACGAGGGCGCAGGGCCGGTCGTGCGGAGGCAACTCCAGGTGCGTTAGCCTCAAGCATGGCATTGCTCGAAGAGTGGATTCTGCCGGTCGAGGTCGACAAGAAGCTGCAGCGCTCGATCGAGGGCCTCGCGGGGCAAATCCTGCCCGAGGGCATCGAATGGAGCGCAGTGACCTCGAAGGCCAACGTGGTCACCTTCACCGCTCATGTGCCCGTCGACGACCTGGAGGCACTCGCGCTCGACCTCGACGAGCCGCTCGAGCACTTCCATGGGTGGGCGTGGCAGGAGGAGATCGACGCGATCGAAGGCGATGCGTACGAGCTGAAGGTCGAATGCCGGCTGAAGACTCCCGAGACCTTCGCCTCCGACGCCGAACTCCCAATCCTGAGCGTGTACTCGAAGGAAGGCCACAACCTGGCGGCCTGGCCCGCGGCCTTCGTTCTCACGGCGCGGTTGGCACACGAGCTGGGCGCGACGGAGCCCACACCCGCACCAGAAGCCACTGCATGAGGTTGGCGCGGCTGTGATTGAACTCGGTGTGCCGTCCTGACGAGTACACACCTTCCCAGCGACCGTCCGCTACCATGAACCGGTGACGCTCTCGAACCGTGGTCGCTTGGCCGTCTTCCTCTGCCTGGCCATGCGTCCTGATCACCCGACTGGCGAGGGCCGCTGATCAGCCTGTGCGAAGGGTCGCTTCGGTTTGGGTGTTCGTTACCGAGAGCCGCGCAGCACCTTCGCCACCACGCGAGCGTTCGGGCCCTTCAGCTTCGCCAGCGCCTTTCGCGTCGCATCGTCGAGCGTGGGAAGAACGGCCTTCAACTCCTCCACGACAGCTGGCCGGCACTCCATCTTGAAGGCCTGGAGCGCCTCGAGCACGAGCACCGACCGCGCCGGCACGTCGAGCTGGCCCAGCAGGCGCCACGGCGTCGGGTCGTACGCGACGAGCTCGATGGACCCGACGAGCTTCTCGCGCCGCGAGGCAGGCAGCCGGGCGACGAGCTCGCGCGCCATCGTGGTGCAGGTCGAGAGGTTCATCGCTTCTTTGACCGCGCCGTCGAGCCGCGCCGGCACGGGCTCCCCACGCTCGGTCAGCAGCAGCGCAACGAGCACGAGCAACTCAGGTGGAGCGTTCTTCACTGCCAGCCCCAGCTCAGCCGAAGTCAGGTCGGTCAGCAGCGGCTTCAGCGCCGAGACCAGCGCCGCCGCGTCTTCGGCTTCCGTCTTCGGTGTGATGGCGCGCGGCAACGGCCAGCGGCGCGCGAGGTTGTAGGCCCCGTCGAACGCGAGGCGCGCGAGCTCGATGCGCTTCTTGCCCGCGAGCGCTGAAGTCGCGCCCTGCCACGCCTTCTCCGTCACCTTGCCCATCAGGCGAAGTCGCAGCCAGAGCCACAGCGGGCGGCCGTCGACCTCGTCTTCGAGAGCGGAGCGTTTGCAGCGCCCCACGTACCGCGTCAGCAGCTTCTCGCCGCCGTCCAGGTCCAGCCCGATGGCGCCAACCTTCTCGAGCTTCGCACTCGACGTGTCGGCGTTGAGCTGCGCTACGGCTGGCAAACCGGCGAGCGCCTCGAGCAGCGCACGCTGCAGCGGGTTGAAAGCCGAGAACGCCAGCGGCTCCTTCGCGGCGCGCGTACCGAGAATCGCGTCGACGCTCGCCCAGACCTCGCGGGTGAAGGCCTTCAGCGCGTCAAAGTCGTCGCGCTTCGGCAGCCGCGAGAACAGTGCGCGTACCGCAGCGGGCGATTCGGGGACGGTCACCGCGTTGGTCGCCATGGAGCGCGGAAGCGTAGTTCACGTCAGCCCTTCACGCAGACCAACGGTGCTGATCGGCGACTTCGAGGAAGCTGCTGCTGGATTCACGGGGTCGCTCCTGGAGCCTGCTCCATGCTTGCCCGCACATGCCGAGGTGCGGCCCGGTCAAAGTGATGCCGGCGGCGCGCACAATGGCCTCGCCCGGCGCCGCGATTCTCATGAACTGAACGGTCCACGGGTGGCTCGGCCCTTGCTCACCAATGCAGCGCGCCCATGGGGCGCAGCGGGGAGCGCGTGACTGATCAGAACAGCTCGAAGTCAGACTCGACGACCGCGCTCATGGAGCCGGTACGGCAATGCGTCTGGCAGCTCGCGGGCCCCGTCCCAGACGCCACCAGCATCGCCACGTCAGTGCTCGTCACCTGGCAGCAGGTGGCCAGGCGGCTGGCGCCGGTCATGGGCGTTCGAGGGGCCAACGTGCTCTTCGCCCGCGCGCTCCATCTGGCGAACGTCACGTTTCCCTGGCTGCCCGGCGACGACGAGCCGGCCGAGCGACTGGAAGCCGTTCTCCGTGCGCGCCTCGAGGCGCAGCCGGTCGCCATCGCGTTCGAGGCCGGGTGCTCGGTGCTTCACATCTTCACCCAGCTCCTGTCCGACCTGATTGGAAAGCCCTTGAGCGAGCGCTTGCTGACCCCGGTCTGGGCAACTCCCCTTCCCGCAGAACCGGAGCGCACCTCATGAAGCACAACGTTGCGATTCACCGGCTGGCGACCGGGGTGCCCGGACTGGACGAGGTGCTCGGCGGCGGCCTGCCCGAGTTCTCGCTCAACCTCATCAGCGGACCAACGGGCGGCGGCAAGACGACGCTCGCGCATCAGCTGATGTTCGCGTTGGCGACGGTGGACAAGCCCGCGCTCTTCTTCACCGTGCTGGGTGAGCCGCTGCTCAAGATGCTGCGGTACCAACAACAGTTCGACTCCTTCGCCATCGAAAAGGTCGACACCGCGGTTCGCTTCGTCAATCTGAGCGACGAGGTCGCGACCGGCCAGCTCGACCAGGTGCTCGCGCGCATCACCGCCGAGCTGAAGGCGTCGTCGCCCGCCTTCGTCTTCATCGATTCGTTTCGCGCGATGGCTCGCGAGACCAGCACCCAGGCCATGGGCAGCTTCCAGCAGTTCATCCAACAGCTGGCGATGCAGCTCACCGGCTCGCGCGCGACGTCGTTCCTGATGGGCGAGTTCGGCCCGGGCGACGCCGTGATGACCATCGCCGACGGTGTGGTGTCACTCGTGCAGGACGTGCACCGCAACTCGATGGTGCGCAAACTCCAGGTGGTGAAGATGCGTGGCCAGGCCAGCCTGCCGGGCCTTCACACCTTTCGCATCACCAGCGCGGGCCTCGAGGTCATTCCCCCGGCGCCGGTGCGCTCGAACCGCGTCAGCACGGCATCGGTCGAGAGACCTCGCCTCTCGGTGGGGGTCGCCGGGCTCGACGAGATGTTGGGCGGAGGTCTGCCCGAGGGGTACTCGATGCTCGTCGCCGGCCCGTCGGGTTCGGGCAAGACGGTGCTCACCACGGCGTTCCTCGCCGAAGGTGCGCGGCGCGGTGAAGCGGGGCTGCTGGTGGCCTTCGAGCAGGAGCCCAACCAGTCGTTGGACCCGACGATGGAAGGCCTCGTCCGCTCGGGGAAGGTCGGGTTGATCGACACCCGCTCACTCGAGCTGTCGATCGACGAGGTCGTCTTCCAGCTGCACACAGACATTCGCCGGCTGAAGGCCAGGCGCGTCGTCATCGACTCGTTGTCGGGGTTCGAGTTGGCGGTGGCGCCCACCTTCAGGGAGGACTTTCGCGAATCGCTGCTTCGGCTGGTCGCGTCGCTCGCGAGCGTCGGCGTGACGGTCGTGATGACCTCGGAGCTCGAGGACCGCTACACCGACCTGCGCTTCAGCCCGTACGGCACCGCCTTCCTGACCGACGCCATCATCGTGCAGCGGTACATCGAGCTCGAGAGCCGCCTGGAGCGCGTGCTGTCGGTGGTGAAGGTCCGTGGCAGCGCCCACAGCACCGACATTCGCCGCTTCTCCATCGACAGCACGGGCATCACCCTCGGGGCACGGCTGGACGACTTCGAAGGGTTGTTGGCGGGCCGCCCGACCCACCGCACCGTGAGGGCACCATGACCGGACAGTCGAAGGCGACGAGCCTGCTGGAACGGGAAGTCGCGCTCTCTGCTGCAGAGCGCGAGCTCGCGCGTCGCCTCGAAGCAACCACCCTGCGTGAGGCGGCGCTCGCCGCGCAGGAGGCGGTGGTGCGCTCGCGCTCCGACGAGACGCTCAAGAGCGAAGCGCTGCTGCGTGAAGCCAATGAGCGCCTGGTGGTGGCGGCGGTGAACGCCCAGAGCCTGACCGAGGTCGCGGAGCAGGCCACGGCGCAGATGTCTTTCATGGCGGAGCACGACTACCTGACGGGGCTGCCCAGCCGCGCGCTGCTGACCGACCGGCTCGCGCAGGCCATCGGCCTGTCGGCGCGGCACCGGCACCGCGTAGCCGTGATGTACGTCGACCTCGACCACTTCAAACACATCAACGATTCGCTGGGGCACGCCGTGGGTGACGAGCTGCTCCAGTCGGTGGCGCAGCGGCTGCTGGCGTGCGTGCGCGTCACCGACACCGTGAGCCGGCAAGGCGGCGACGAGTTCGTGGTGTTGCTGAGCGAGGTGAAGACCGCGCATGACGCGGCGCTGACGGCCGAGAAGCTCATTCAGGCCATGGCCGAGCCGCACCTCATCGGCGGCAATCGGTTTCACGTCACCTTGAGCATCGGCGTCAGCGTCTTCCCCGACGACGGCCCCGACGCCCGTGCCCTGCTGATGAGCGCCGACACCGCGATGTACGTCGCCAAACGCGAAGGCCGGAATACGTACCGGGCCTTCACGGCCGACATGAACGTGAAGGCGGTCGCGCGGCAGTCGGTCGAGCAGGCGCTCCACCGGGCGCTGGAGCGCGACGAGTTCGTCTTGCATTACCAGCCGAAGTTCAACCTCAAGACCGGTGACATCGCGGGCGCCGAGGCGCTGGTGCGCATGACGTCGGAGGAAGGGCTGATTCCGCCGCTCCAGTTCGTGCAGACCGCCGAGGACTGCGGCCTCATTCTGCCGCTGGGGAAATGGGTGATGCGCGAGGCCTGCCGGCAGATGGTGGCGTGGCGCAGCGAGGGCGCTGCCATCGAGCAGATCGCCGTCAACGTGTCGGCGCTCGAGTTCCACGGGAAGGACTTCATGAGCAACGTGCGCGCCATCTTGACCGAGACCGGGCTCGACCCCCGAAGGCTCGAGCTCGAGCTGACCGAGAGCGGGCTGATTCAGGACACCGCGACGACGACGTCGAGGCTGCAGTCGCTGAAGGCGCTCGGAGTGCACATCGCCGTCGACGACTTCGGCACCGGGTACTCGAGCTTGAGCTACCTGCGCCGGTTCCCCATCGACACGCTGAAGATCGACCAGTCGTTCGTGCAGGAAATCGACGGAGACGCGGGCAACGCCATCGTCAGCGCGGTCATCGCGATGGGCGTGAGCTTGAACCACCGCGTCGTCGCTGAGGGCATCGAGACCCTGCCGCAGCTGGCCTTCCTTCAGGACCACGCCTGCGCAGAAGGCCAGGGGTACCTGTTCAGTCCGCCGGTGCCCGCAGAGGCGCTGAGCAAGATGTTGCCGCGCGCGGCGTGAGTTCAGCCGCGATCCGATCGCAATGAATGACTCTTCCGTCATCCTGGCGGTGACACGTTCATGCGCGGCCTGCGCACGAATGCCGGGGTTGCTGGGGTGCGACTTTCGCGCTTTCGTCGACGAACCTTGCTCAACGCGTTCGACGGTGGAGGAGCCCGTGTGCGAGGTCTGTGCTGCGCCGCCCTCGTCCTGCTCCCGCTCGTCGCCAGCAGCGCGACGCCCATCTACCGCTCGGTCGGCCCGGGCACGACGATGCCCCTGGCCAGCGGCACCGGGCAACTGACCGTGTCCAGCTCGCTCGCCGCCTTCACCACTCCGCTCCCCACGAAGGTCGGGGTCGGCGACGTCATCGAGTACGACTCGAACGGCGACGGCGTGCGCGACGCCCTCGCCTTCATCCACGCCCGCGACCCGGCTGCGGGCGGCGCGCGCTTCACCGTTCGGTCAGCCAGCGGTGCTGCAGCCACGCCCACGTCGGTGCCCACCCTCAGGTGGGCCGTGTTTCGCGCCTACACCTCGCTCGACGGCGCCACGCGTGGCCTCGAGAACACTGGCATCGCCCAGGCGTGGCGCGACTTCGATACCTCGAGCGAAGGCCGCGACCTCGTCGCCGCCGACGAAGAATGGAACATCGCCTGTTACGCAGACGGGGAAGACGTCACGGCTGCCGCGCTCTGCAACTCCGACAACCCTGCGGGCCTCGAGGGCTGCGGCATGATCGGCAACCACGGCTGGCGCACTGACGCCACGCACGCGGTACGCATCTACACACCGGTGAGCCAGGCCGAGGTGGGCGTGTCTCAACGGCACACCGGCGTCTGGGGCACCGGCTACCGCATCAGCGCCGGCGTCATTCTCTACGCGGGCTTCATCTGGGCGGACGGCCTCTCGCTGCGGCAGCCCAACGCCAACGGGCGCGCGTACCTCATTCGCCCCAACGGCCTCGCCGGCCGGGTGTGGCTGTCGAACTCGTTCGGCTGGCAGACGTGCCTCTCGTGTCCGAACATGCGCGTGTTCGATGTCTGGGGCACGGGCGGCACGGGGCCCACGCTGACCCCGGTGCAGCTGTGGAACGACCTTGGCGTCGCCGACAGCACCGGCGACCCGAACGCCGGCGTCTTCTACTTGAACAGCGACATGGCGACCTACGGGCTGTTCAACTGCACCGGCGTGGCGCGTGGTGCCGGCTACGCGTACTACCCACGAGTCGCTGACGTCGCCTCGGCGAAGAACTGTCTTGGCGTGGGGGCGCTGGCCGACCACGCTTTCTTCTGGGGCAACCGCTGGGTGCAGGTTGTCGCCTCGGCGGCCAATGACGACTCCGTGAGGCTGGCCTCGCTGAACGCGATGACGGACTTCTCGGCGGGTGTCTTTCCCCTCCAGACCTTCTCGTTCGTCGACGCGGGAGCGTCCGACTTCCACCTCACGCTGATGGACATGGGTGCGCGGGGACGAGGGGTGAACCTCACGGCAGACCTGGAGCGGCCGTTCAACGATGACCTCGACGGCGACCCGCGGCCAGTGGGGCTCGCGTGGGACATCGGGGCGGATCAGACGTTTCACGTCGGCGACGCAGGGAGCCCCGACGCGAGCGTCGATGCCGGGGCCGACGCAGGCGGCGTCGATGCAGGCGTTGTCGATGCAGGCGGTGTCGATGCAGGCGGTGTCGATGCAGGCAGTGTCGATGCAGGTGGTGTCGATGCGGGGACCGCCGACGGAGGCGAACTGGACGCCGGCGTGTCACGGCATCGGCGCGACTTCCGCGTCGGCTGCAGCTGTGACGGCACGGGGAGCAGCGTGGCCGGGCTCGCGCTGGGGCTCTGGGCACTCCGCAGACGTGTGCGCCGAACCGGTAGCGGTCTGGAACGCCGTTGAGTCGAGCGCACGCGTGAAGCATTTTCCACCGAGCGCGCGACGGAGCTCGAGGCCTGCGTGTCGTGGCTGTCGTCGCACAGATGAAGAAGCTCGTCGCGACCGTCAACTCGGCGTCGAGACAGCCTGCGCCTCGCGGCGCTGCTGGCCCAGGTCCGCCATCGCCACTGGACGCTGAGTCTTCGCTTCTCGGTGCGCGGGTCGGGGAAGTTCTCGACGCGCGAAATGGACCGCAGTGCGCCGACCTGCTTGAACTCACTGATCCCGTGTGCCGCGGTACTCGTCTTCACCAATTCCCTTCAACAACGAGGCTCGCATGCGTTCTCTGCATTCTGTGGTGGTGTTCTCGCTGGTGAGCCTTGGGTGCGGCAACACGGCCAACGCTCCCGAGAGCGGCATGGTCGGAGCTGAGCGAGGAGGCACCGGTCTCGACACCAGCACGGCCGCGACTGGCGCGACGCTCTACGCCTCGGCTCCCGGTGTCTGGTCGGTGCTGGGCGCCGGAAGCAACGGACAGGTGCTCAAGCTGACGGGCGGAGTTCCGTCGTGGGCGCCCGACCTCACCAACGTGGGAACCGTCACGAGCGTCGCCGCTGGGGACGGCATCACTGGCGGCGCCATCACCAGCAGCGGAACCCTCTCGGTCGACGACACCGTGGCCCGACGGAATGCGGCAAACACGTTCACGGCAGGTGGCCAGGCCATCACCATCGGCAATGCGAGCGACGTGGGCTTGAGTATTCGAGGTGCGGTGGCCCAGCGCGCCAACCTGCAGGAGTGGAGCTCGAGCACGCCGTCGGTCGTCGCCTCGGTGAGCCCTGCTGGCACCATCACGGCAACCAACTTCGTCGCACCGGGTGATGGGGGCTTCACGGGCGACGGCTCGCGCCTCACCGCGCTCAACGCGGCACAGATCTCCTCTGGCACGGTCGCTGATGTACATCTGCCGGCCAACCTCTGCCGCCTCGACACGGTGCAGATCGTTACAGGTGCCCACACCTTCAACAGCAACACCCTGTTGGTGAATGGCAATGGTGGCGCGACGACGCTCGGATCGTCGGCCACCGTGGGTCGAGCCGTGACCTTCCCGAACGCAGCAGGCACCGTGGTCACGACCGGCAATCTGGATGACATCACGGCCACTGGCGTCATCACGACGGGCACCTGGCAGGCGGGGCGCATCGACGCAGCGCATGGAGGCACCGGGCTCGACAGCAGCGGAGCCACGACGGGTTCGGTCCTTTACGCTTCCGCCACCGGCACCTGGTCGACGCTCAGCGCGGGCAGCAACGGCCAGGTTCTGAAGCTGACAGGCGGCGTCCCCTCGTGGGGGACTGACACGACGAACTCCGGAACCGTCACCGCCATCACCGCCGGTGACGGTCTGACGGGTGGAACCATCTCGTCGAGCGGCACCATCGCCGTCGACCCCACGGTGGCGCGCAAGGGCGTCGACAACGCCTTCACGACGCTCCAGACCATCAACAGCCTCACGACCAACACCGCCTTGACCGTTGGAGCGACCGCCGCCACCACCTTCAACAACTCGCCCGCCTTCGCACGAGCGACTGGGGCGCCGCCTTTCACGGTGACGAGCACCACGCTCGTGGCGAACCTCTATGCCGCCCGCGCTCAACAGGCAGACTCGGCGACGACGGCAACGACTGCGACGACGGCAACGACTGCGACAACTGCGACAACTGCGACAACGGCAACGACGGCCGCTTTCGCGAACGCTGCGACGACCGCCGATTCGGCGGCCTCCCTCACCGGCCAGTACTTCAGCCAGGCGACAACGATTGGCTGCAGTGGGACCACCAGCGTTTCGTGCCCCATCGAGTGTTTCGATACGAACAACATCAATGTGTGTCAGCTCACGAGACAGTTCCCCTACCCCGTCGGGAACTGGACCCGGATCGCTTTCCTCGACCTGAGGTCTGGGCCCAATGGCTCCTTCTTCTTCGAGGTCGACCCGAACCTCATTCGCTGCTTCTCAGGCGACCGGGCCACAGCCTCCGCCATCACGGTCGAGGTCCGAATGCAGCGATTCGACTTCGTCGGCCGCCCGCCGCCATCGTGGCCCAACGACTCCACCAACATCGTCACGCCAGGCTCCATGGTCGTGACCGAGCCCGGCATCTTTGGCCCTCACACGCCTGACCAGACGTCGTTGTCGGCCAGACTCCTTCCCAACGTGAACCTGAACGAGCGCTATCACGTGTTCGTGAAGGCAACTCCGGGGCCGGGCTACGCAGACTCCAACCTGTGCTACCTGATGAGCACGGGGGTGCGGGTCGCCTTCATTCCCTCGGGGCCACAAGTGAATCAGGCGCCGCGCTGAAACTGCTCCGTTCGCGCGATATTGGCTGAACCAGTGACTCTCTCGAACCGTGGTCGATTCTTCGTCTGCCTCGCGCTTTGCGCCTGTCACCGTCTCGCTCCCCGGGCACCGCCTTCCCCAGAAGAGCGGCTCGCGTCCGCGATCGCCGCGGCACGCGTGGAATCGGCCCGGCTCGAGCGCACCGAAGCGCTGCCTTCCACGAACCAGGCCTTCTCTCCGCCCCCACGCGACCTCCTCGTGTGGCGGGCTCCCGCGCGCACGACCCTCGATGACACCGGCCTGCTCGACCGACTTCAACAGGCTGCGTTGCTCCAACGGTTGGATGCTGGCCGTGGAGTTGGTCCCCGAGAGGTCGCAGGGGTCGTCGAGGAACTGCGTGCCATCCACGATGAATCCAGGAACGCGCGGATCAACAAGACGTACGTCCTGCCGTACATCGCACTCGTCCCAACCGCGGCCTCGACCATCACCGATGTGATGCTGGCCATGCGTGACCTGAGAGAGGCCGACCGAAACAGCCGCTTCGCCGTGGCGATGCGTGGCGACGGAGGGCTGGTGGACCTGCCGGTCGAGCTGCTCGGGCCAGGCTGGATCCAACCCGAGACCTGTGCCCACGACAGAGGGTCCGAGCGCCCGTGCTCCATCCCCGAACTGGAAGTCACACGTCGCGGGTGGTGCGTGCGCCCGGCCAAAGGCTGGGTGGACTCTCCGTGTCTGGTCGATCCCCCCATCCACGACCTCGACGGAGCGCTGATCCGCAGTGGTCTGGTGCGCCCGCTGCCAGGCTCTCGGCCGGTCGACGCGGGTCCACCGCCCATCATTCCCCGGTGCGAGCCCGTCGCCCCTGATCAGCTGATGACGAAGGTGGCACAGCTCGTCTCGGCACAGCCTGGCTGCGTGCGCTCCCGGGTCACGGCGGTGGGGAACGTCAGCTGGGGAGAGGTCGCGCCGGTGCTCGCCGACCTGGCCGGCCAGGGGCTCCTGCCCGGGCTCAAATGGAAGTCGCCCGATGACGACACGCCCTGAGCACCGGCAGTTGAACGGTCAGGGGACGACCTGAATCGTCTGCGAGAAACTCCCGACCTCTTTCGGAGTCACGTCGATGTCCGCACGCCAGCTGCCCGGCGCGTCGGGCGTGAACACGACGTCGATGAACGCGGTGTTGATGATCGAGATGTCGGTGCATTCGAAGCCGCTCTTCTGCTGCACCTTGAACGTCGGAGTGACCTGCGAGACGCCTCCATCGGGGCTCGTCACACGGCCAGCGACGCCAGCGATGAACTCCATCGGGCCCGCGGCCCGGTCGCAGAACAAATCGACCTGGAATGGAACCGTGACGGGCGCACCGACCCGGCCTGTGACTGACGGTGCGCTGCGCAGTGAGCCCGGGCCAACGGGACTGCCGCACGCCGTGAAGACGACCACGCTGAGAATCGAGAACGTTCGCATGGCGGCGACGCCATGCCGGTGCCGTGCCAACGCAGAGCACCTGAGCCGTCGAGGGGTGCGGTGCGAAGGTGGCGCTGATGTCAGGGCACGCGCGTCCTGATCAGCAGGCCGAGGTCTCCATCTCAACGCGAATCTTTCGACGAAGGTCTCACTCGCTCTTCCGTCTCGACGCGAGCACCGAGAACCCCAGCGCCACCGCGGCCGGCAACACCTGCACGAAGAGCACCGTCACGCGCGCGCTCAAGGCTCCGTAGACGCCGACCCCGATGGCCGAGATGAGGAAGAAGCGCTCGAAGGCCCGCGAGACATCGCTGCCCCGACGAACGACGCTGAAACCCAGCCCGACCGCGAAGACCAGATTGTAGACGCCCTGGTTACCTGCGAGCACCGCGTTGTTTTCGGCTTCGGCCGCCGTCATCTCCAACAGCTTCTGCGCGAGCTCGGTCTTCCACAGCAGCGTCTCGAGCACGAAGAACCAGCCATGGAGCAATGCGACGACGCCGGTGGCGATGCGAGACGCGGTGTTCATGGATGGGCGAGCCTACTCGCGCACCGAGGCCACGCGGGTTCTGCCTGGTACGAGCGTTCGCACATCAGTTCGGACCACACTCATTGCTGCAGACAGTAGAGCCGGGCCGACTCTGAGCACCCAGTCGTCCCCGCTCTCCACCAATTCATGGTCGTCGCGTTCCCGATGGTGGCGTTGCCACCCGTCTGGGTCCAATTGACGCAGTTGAACGTCGACGAGCTGTCGATGCTCATGGTCCCCGACGGAGCCCCGGTGAAGACCGGGGTTTGTCCCGTCACGTAGCCCGACGACGCGGTGAGACTGAGCGTGCCAATCGGATAGTCGGGGAGCGAAAGTGTATCGGCAGACCCGAGGTGAAACGGAACGCCGTCGAGTCGGTACCAGACGCCACTGAGGCCCTGACGAAGGGTCCTCGTGTTGGTCCCCAGAAGCGCGAAGAACGTGCCAGACAGGCCAGCATCGGACGCTTCGCGCTGACAATGGGCGTTGGCAGCCGGGACTCCGCCCATGGTGACTGAATAGGGTGAGGAGAGAAACGCGAGGCGACCGGCATCAGGCTGCTCCGGAGCAACGGGGCGACTTCGGTCCGTTCCGAGACAATAGAGACTGCCGGGCTGGTTGCAGGGAGGCAGGTTCATGTTCAACGACGTGGCCTGCCACTGCGGGCCGGTTGAGTCCGCCTGCCCGGCTCCCGCTTCGTCAGTCGAAGGAATGAGCCAGCCATCACAGTCGGAGCGACCTCCATCCGAGAGCGCCCCCGTCGCCACGAAGCCGGTACGCACTGACAGGTCTCCCGAGACTGTGGTGCTGACCAGAGCCGGCGACCACAGGGCACCACCATCTGCGAGGTCCTCGGCGCGGTCCGCAAACGGTGCTCCATCGAGTCTTCGCCACCCACGCGCAGCGCCAAATCGCGCAGCGGCCTCTGCAGGAAGGCCCAGCCACGCGCGATACGTTCCCGGCAGGCCGAAGGCGCTCGCCTGTGCCGCGCAGACTGCGTCGCCGCCGTCGGCTCCGCCGAGGTTGCCCAGATTCACACCCGTTTCGGCGATGAAGATGAGGTTGTCGTCAGGCCAGACACGGAGTCGAGCGGTCGCCGTCGCTGCAGACGAGCAGACGTTGCACGTGGTGCTGAAGCCGGCGTCGGCGCAGACACCGAGCCATCTGGCCATTCTCATTCCGGCATCGAGTCCCATCACCTCGAGAGAGAACGGGCCCCTCGGCATGATCCCCGAACAGGAGCCGCCGTCACAGACCAGCACACCTGCATCGGATTGAACCGAGATGCCCTGCACACCGAAGAGCTTGAGGTCGACGGTGATTCGCACGGAGCCGTCGTAGCCATTGCAGCCCGTTCCTCCGGCCGACCCCGCGTCCGTTCCTCCGTCCGAACCCCCGTCCGTTCCTCCGCTCGACCCGCCGCCCGTTCCGCCGCCCGTTCCGCCGCCCGACCCGCCGCCCGACCCGCCGCCCGACCCGCCGCCCGTTCCGCCGCTCGTTCCTCCGGCCGTCCCGCCGCTCGACCCGCCGCTGGTTCCTCCGCTCGACCCGCCGCTCGTTCCTCCTGCCGACCCGCCGCTCGTTCCTCCACTCGACCCGCCGCTCGTTCCTCCGCTCGCTCCTCCGCCCGACCCGCCGCTCGTTCCTCCGCCCGCGAATCCACCATCGCCGTCGAGGCACTTGCCGAGCTGAAGGCACTCCTGCTCGGCCTTCTCGAAGTCGAGGCACCCGGTCACGACGACGAGGGTCAGGGCGAGCGCTCTCACAGGCGCACCTCGACGCCGAGGAGTCCGCCGCTGGGTGTGAGCACCACGACAGGACTGGCTGGGGACCCAAGAAACCCCGTGATGAACATCACCGCTCCGGTCGCGAGCCCTGCGACGCCCGCGAGGAGCAACCCGCGAGTCGCCCACTGCGCGCCTTCGCCTTCCGCGCGGAGCTGTCGAACCTCGGCCAGACTGCGCGGCTCGCTCGCCGCCGTTGGAATGCTGGCAAAGCGTTGGCCCGCGACGGTCTGCGTGAAGATCGCCGCAACACCGGCAGCTGCGCCGAGCGCCGTCGGAAGAACGAACCACCAGGAGCGCGCTCTCGGCACCGAGCGACCGAGCTTCGCGGCCGCGGCGGGGTACAGGTGCTCGACGGCAACGCCAATCAGACTGAAGACCTCGTCGTCGTTCGCTGCGACGCCTTCCCACGTCGCGAGAATCGATGCGTCCTTCGCGGTGATCAGCTTCAACGACAGCCGGAACGCCTTGCTCGTCTTCACCAGGTCGCCCAACGCGATGGTCTCGGTTCCAAGCGCTCCTGCGATCTCCGCCAGACAACTCGAAGCAGCATCGGAGCACCCGAGCAGCTGCCGTTGGCGCTCGGCGCCCAGGACGGCCGCGATCGTTCGGGGACTGTTGACGCTCGCGCCGGCTTTCGAGAGCTGGTTCGCGAAGGCCTCTGACAGCGACGCCATTCTGGCTGGCTCGAGCCCCGCGCCTGACCAATCGAGGACCGCCACGGAGATCGGCTGGGCCTGTGCTGCGAACGCCGTCAGCACAGCCGCCATCGAGAGGGCGCGCATGCACCGAGACTAGATGGCGATTGCACCGCCGTCACCCCTGCGTCTTCGCGTCCCGTGCGAACGAACACGTCGTTGATCCAACCTGCCAGAGAACCTTGCCAACGGGATAGGTGACCATCTCAAACCCGTCAGCGATGGCTTGCTCGTGCATGGCAACGGCATCGACCCGCGACGGGAAGATCAGCCGAATCGATGAAATCCGCTTTGCTCCGTGCTTGCCGGCGCGCGCGATCGCCACCAGCGCTTCCCATTCCTTCGCGTCCACCTCATGGGTCTCGGGGTCGGTGATCAGGCCCTTGTACGCAATCCGCTCTCTGGGGTCGTAGTAGGTGAACCGCGGCAACTGCTCCCGCTTGATGGGGGGCTCGATCAATCGGTCGCCTTCCTCGTTCCACCCGCGTGCAACGGTGGTCGGGACAAGCGGAGTCAGCCACGCCTCGCTGGCTGCGCGCGCGGTGGCGACGGCGCGCGCGTCGGCCAGGTCCGCCGGGAACGAGAGACGCACCACGTCGTCGCTGCTCGAACGCTTGACGCCTTTCGGCAGCTTCGCCTTTCGAAGCGCCGCAAGGACGCGCTTCTCCTCACGCTCGTGCCATCGACGGCCCAGGTAGTAGTCGAGTGCGCCAAGCGGCCAGATGGCTCCAACCCGCGGGGGCCGCGGGCGAGGATACGGCGCGGACGGCGCCAGCGTGGCCACAGACAGACGGCAACCGCGCTTCGCCAGCGCCCTGGACCACCCAAGGACCACCTGCTCGACCTGCTCACGGAGTTCGTCATGAATCGACGCCCGCCCGAGCCCCAGCACGAGCCGGAGGGCGCCAGCATCCAGCGCGAGATGGAACATCCAGTCTGGGTCGTCGATGTGGCCAGTGAAGAGTGCGACCGTTTCGGTACGCCACTTTCGTGACTTCTCGATCAGCGCTGCGGCGGACCTGATCGGAGTCGCTTTCGCATTGCCGACCCAGAAGTGCGTGGCCCTGCTGAACATCCCGGCGGCGCGAAGCGGCTCGAACAGGCACGTGTCGACCGTGTCCAGGTTGATCCAGCGCCCGTTGGCGTCGTGGTCGACGACCCAGTCGCTGCAGAGCGCGAGCCCGTCGACCTCATACCCCATCGCCAGGCTCCAAGCCGGCCGCCGCCGGAGAAGTCATCAGCCCGTTGTACACCGCTCACCACGAGTTGGGCGCGCTGCTTCGATGCCGCCCTCGAATTTTCGAGGCGGGCTGGCGCCAAGCCAACGGAACGAGGCACGCGCAACGCGGAACGCCGTTTGCTGAGTCCGCCCACATGCGTCTCATTCTTGGTGCCCTGTCGATCTCGCTGTTCGCGGGCTGTTTCCTCTTTCCGGATCCCTGCCGCTCAAATTCGTTCGAGGCCGCCGCGCCTCGCTTCGATCCCGTTCCTCGCTGCCAGAGCGACGCCGACTGCACCGGGAACACGGAGTGCCGACGACCGGACGACGGCAGCTGTGTGCAGACGGGTTGCCGCTGCACCTCGTCGGGCATGGTCTGCGGCCAGGACTGCTCCGCGAAGCTCTGCCAGGCGCGCCGAGGCGACGCGGGCGTGAGAGACGCGGGGACTGGCCTGTGCGCGAGCTTTGTGCCTCCCTGCAAGTCTGACTTTGATTGCTCAGCTGGTGAAGCGTGCCTGCCGCCCACCGACCGCCGGTGCGCGCCCTCGGCATGTGGAGCATGTAATCCCGCCACAGGTTCAGCGATCTGCACGGAGGATTGCGGTGGCCGCATCTGCCGCGCGCGCGCCCCTGACAGCGGCGTCAACCTGTGCGCTGGCTTCGAGCCGCCGTGCCGCTCCGATGCGCAGTGTGGACCGGGTCGAGCGTGCGTGCGCGACCCGAACGAATGCAATCCTTCGGCGTGCGGGTGCGATTCCGCGACGGGCAGCGTCATCTGCACGGAAGACTGCGGCGGTGGCGTGTGCCGGGTTGCTTCCCGTGACGCGGGCTCGCCGGACGCGGGCTCGTGTGTTGGCTTCCGCGCTCCGTGCGCGACCGATTCGCAGTGTGTCCGCGGCGAGGTCTGCACACGAACGCCGGGCATCTGCCGACCGAGCGCGTGCGCGTGCGGACCCAACGGCGTCATCTGCACCTCCGACTGCGGCGGTGGCGTGTGCTCGCCAGGTGATGCGGGCGTGGCACCCGACGCGGGCGGCGCCGATGCGGGGTTCTGCGTGGGCTTCGTGCCTCCGTGCACCACCGACGGCCAGTGCGGCCCCGGCAACCGATGTGTGCGCGACCCGAACCAGTGCAACCCCTCGGCGTGCGGCTGCGACCCTTCGAGTGGAGCGACGGTGTGCACGGCCGACTGCAGCGGTGGCGTGTGCCGGCCTCAGCCGACCGACGCGGGCACCTGCGCTGGCTTCGAGCCGCCGTGCAGCTCTGACGCGATGTGTGGGGCCGGGCGGGTGTGCCGACGTGACCCGGCCCAGTGCGTTCCTTCGGCGTGCGGCTGCGATGCGCAGACGGGCCTCGTCATCTGCACCGCCGACTGCGGCGGAGGCCAGTGCACGGCCGCGGCGGACGCCGGAACCAGCCCTGACGCGGGGCTCTGCGCGAACTTCGACCCTCCGTGCACGAGCGATACGCAGTGCCGCGCGGGCACCACGTGCCAGCAACCGCCGAACGCGTGCTCGCCGAGCGCCTGCGGCTGCGACCCGTCGACTGGCAGCATCGTCTGCACGGCCGACTGTGGCGGTCGACGCTGCTTGCCGTGACTTCACCCGGCAGCGGCGCCCTTCGCAGGCTGCCGCCTTCTTGTTCGGCAGACTCACGGGTTTCACGTCACGCTGGCCGCGGTGCTCGAGTGTTCGCGCTCGAGGCCGGCCTGTCGTTGAGAAGCTCGCGGCGAACCCTGTCGAGCGGCCGGTGTCGAAGCCGCCCGCGTCGGCGTTTCGGTGGCGCCGGAGCGGGGTGCGGCCCGCAGTGCAGATTTCTGCTTGGCTCCAGCCATGGCACGTGACGTCGGCCTCGACCTGCCGCCAGACAACGCGCTCGAGGCCTTCGCGTGGTGCGATGCGCGGGCCGAACGGCTCTTGAGAGCGGTGGCTGGCGACGCCTCGACGCCCTGCGTGCTCGAGTCGGAAGATCGACGCGAGTACGTCGACTCCGATCGCGGGCAGGACTGGCCAGCCGGCCACCACGGGAAGTTCTATCGGCTGGGCTCGTTCGAGTGCCGCCCCTGGTATGCGTGGGCGCGCGAAGGAGCACTCCGTGAGTCGTTCTCGCTCACCATCCTCAAACACGAGCCGACGCGCTTCCTGGTGAGCGTGACGCTTCGTGGGAACGTCGCCCTCCCGGAGGGCCCGGGCCGCTTCTGTGCCCAACGCCTCACTGGGAGTGCCGCGGAGTTCGACGCGTTTCTTCGCGTCCTCCACGCAGCGTCGTCAGCCTGAGCGCCCTCGGCTTCACCGCGTCGAAGACTGTTCGCGTGTAGCGGCGACGCCTGCGATTCGCACGCGCTCGAGTCGAGGCGCCGCGAGGCTCGCGAAGAGCTGCTGGTGCCCCTCCTCGCAGACGAGCACGTCGAGTTCGCGGAGCGCGCCGAAGTCTGCCTGCCACAGCGGGCTGAGTGACGTGGAGTGAATCGAGAGCAACCGGAGCTTCCGGACCAGGCGCACGCCCCTGGCCGTCGCGAGTTGGTCGAGCTGCCTGGCGGTGAACTGCTGCCGAATCTCGAGCTCTTGAAGAGGGTATGTCGAGAACAGGCGCTCACCGTGTTTGGCGAACGCCGCGATGGTCATCTGCACCTTCTCGACGAACCCTCGATGGAACGCCCAGGGCCCCGAGAACGGTGCAAGCTCGCCCGCGAACGAGCTCCAACTGGCCGTCAGCAATTGGGCCACCCTGGGATTCGTTGGCTCGGTGAGCTGCAGGCGGATCAGCTCGCCGCGTGGGTCGCCTCGTTCCTCCAGGAGGTCGGCGTAGACGAGCCGCCGCGTCGCGTCGTCCGGGTCTGCGACGATTGACGCCAGCAGCGCTTCGTCTCGACGCTGCGTGGCTGGCGCGCGGGCTCTCGTCACCTTCACGACCAGGCGGTCGACGGCCGGCGTCTTCGCCCAACGCACACAACGCTCGAGGTTGGCTTCGGGTTTTCGCGACCAGGGCGCCAGCTCAGGCCAGACGCGAACGGGGGTGCTCTGGTGTGGAGTCCGCCACCCGACGCCGATGGTGACCCAGGTGCTGCCCTCTGCTTCCCATCTCACGGCCAACGCGTGCCATTGCCAGCGGTCGACCCACTCGTACGCGAGCCCTGACGCTGACTCGAGGCACGCGTCGAGCAACGTCAGACAGCGCGCAAAGGGCACGGTCGAGTAGCGAACTCGTTCGAGGTTCGTCGCCGCGAAGTGCCAGTCCCACGTGTTCTTTGGCAGCTCGATGCCGAGCGCGGCGTTGATTTCTGCCAGGCCGCTCCCGGTGTGGGTGAGACCAGCCGCGAGCGTCGCGAAGTCCACCCCCAACTCATCTCACGAGACCCAGACGGCAGCCAGCCGCGCGCACAGCTTCACGGAAGGCGCGGACGCGAGTCGCTGAGTGCGCGGCCCGCGTCCGAGATGACGAAACGGGTCGGTCTGACCGCGCGAAGCGACGGAGAGCTGATCAGCCGCGGGTCGCCGCGAAGAGCGTGAGCACGCCGATGACGCCGAAGAGCGCGCCCATCGCCACGATGATGATGGCCCCCACGCCGAAGGCAGGACTCTCGAGAAAGCTGTTTCCCGGGTTCGCAGGGTCCTGCAGCACCTCGACCGTCTTCCCCGCAGGGTACCGCGCGACGACAGCCTCGGCCGCGGCCTGACCCGTCCACACCACGCCGCCCGGGTCGAGCTGCTCCGACTGCTGGGCGACGCCTTGAACCTGGTACTCGTAGCGAATGACCGGGCGGTACACGGTGTGTGTCTGGTCGAAGCCATTGTCATCGCGCGACCGCGACTCGCTCGATGCGACGCGGGCTTCGAGAATTCGGCCCGGCACTCTGGGCCAGCGCGCCGAGGCGCGGCGCCTTCGAATCGACCAGACCCCCAACGCCATCAACGACGACGCGACCAGGAGGAAGGTCAGTGGAATCAGAAGGAGCGGCATCGCGACATTCTATCCCGCGGCTGGAGTCAGTGGCTCGGTCAGGACAGCTCGACTGCAGGTCGTCAGCGTCGCTCTCGACGCCGACTGAGCAACGCCACTCCGACGAAGAGCGCCCACAGCGAGCTTGCGCTGGTCGCAGCGCAACCGCACCCGGGTTGAGCCGGCATGAGTCCCACGCCCGCGTCGGCGCTCATGACCAGTCCTGCATCGGCGAGCACACCAGCATCGGCGTCTTGCCCAGCGTCGGAGCCTGCGTCGACGACGCCTGCGTCCACCCGCGAGCCTGCGTCGACGACTCCTGCGTCCACCCGAACTCCTGCATCGACGACCCCTGCGTCAACCCGAGCGCCTGCGTCCACGAGTCCTGCGTCGACGCCTGTCCCTCCGTCGACGCTCCCTGCGTCGACCCGCCAGCCTGCGTCAGTGACTCCTGCGTCGACGACCCCTGCGTCAACGCCGAGTGGAAGCTCGAGCACGGCAGGCGTCGCGTCCACCGCCGGTGCGGGAGGCCAGGTGCAAGCAGCTGCGCTCACCCGCTGCTTCGTCGCGAGCGTGTCTCGCTCACGCTGTCTGCGTGATGCGTGTCGTTGGCTCGTGCATGAATTGCCAGGAGGAGGGCATCGCCTCGCGTCACGGAGCGCAGGCTCCACTTCGGCAGTAGTTCGGTGAACAGCAGTCGCTGGTCGTCGAGCACGAGCCACCAGCGCCGCGGCAGGGCGGGCTGCATCGTCCGCCCGAGTCCTTGACGAGACCAGCGCAGCAATCGGAGCTCGTCTCTGCCGCACCTCCCGAGGGGACACACGTCGTCCGGCACGAGTGCCAGCCGCTGCCGCTGTTGCCGCAGTAGGGCGCGCCCGCGCAGCACGGTGGAGGTGTCACTCCCGTCAAGACCGTCGACCTGCCACAGAGGGTGCCCAGCGCCACACACGCCGGAGCCGAGCCACACTGGCCTCCCGAGCACGACAAACCAGAACAACACTGCGTCGAGGATGTGCAGGTCGTCCCAGTGGCGCCACAGGTGGCTGGAGCACGGCAGCTGCCCCCGCTGCACGACAAACCAGAACAACACTGCGTCGAGGATGTGCAGGCCGTGCCAGTCGCGCCACAGGCGGCCGGAGCGCGGCAGCTCCCTGCGCTGCACGACAAACCAGAACAACACTGCGTCGAGGATGTGCAGGCCGTGCCTGTCGCGCCACACGTCGACGCCAACCGGCACTGGCCCGAAGAACACGTGAGACCGGTGCAACACGAGCTCGAGGTGGTGCAGGCAACGCCTGCCGAGCTGCAGGTCACCGGCGTGCAGAATCCGAAAGCGCCACAGGTGAGGCCCGCGCAACACTGTGCGCTCGTGCTGCAGCTGTCACCGCTTGCAGCGCAGGTCGTCGTTCCCTGGCAGCGACCCTGTGTGCAGCTGAGGCCAGCGCAACAGTCTCCCGTCGTCGCGCAGTAGCGCCCAGAGGTGCCACACGAAGCGCCACAGCTCTTCCCGGTGCCGGTCGCTCCGGTGCAGAAGCGCTCGCCGAGGCAGCAGTCGGAGCTGAAGGAGCACGGTCTGGCTGCACACGACGAAGTGCCAGCTGGCCTGCATTCGAGGGCGTCACAGTTCCCGCTGCAGCACTCACTGTCCTCGAAGCAGAACGCTCCGGTCGACTCACAGGTCGTCGCCCGGCAGACCCCGCTGAGACACGAACTTCCGTTGCAGCAATCAGCACTCTGCGCGCAGCGGTAGCCCGCGGGAGCGCATTGCGTCTCACACGTCAGCGGCGCCGTCGCACTGGCAGTGTAGCCGCGACAGAAGTCACGCCCGTTGCAGCAATTGGCGTTCGTGGCGCAGCCCTGGCCAATGGCCGAGCAGGTGGTTCCGCTGCCGCCAGCCGATCCACCACCAGCCGACCCGCCTGCAGAGGCTCCTCCTCCAACACTTCCACCACCGCTGCCACCTGCCGCGACACCGCCGCTGCTTCCTCCGCCCGCTGAACCACCTGCGGCGCCCGCCCTGCGACATTGGCCAGCCAGACAGGTCGACCCGCTGCAGCAGTCGCTCGAGTCGATACACCCTGTGCCGTCGACGCCGCAGGAGGCGCGGCATGCGAACGAGCCTCCAGACGGAGCCGTATTGCAGAAGGGATAGCCGGCACAGCAACCGCCGCCGTGAAAGCCGACCGAGCACGAGTCGCCAGACGCACAACCCGAGCCTCCGCCAGCGCTGCCTCCCGCGGCCGCGGTGCCTCCGCCCGCCGCGCCGCCTGCGAAACCGACCGCTCCGCCCCCAATCGCGTCACCACCCGCTGAGCCACCGCCAACACCTTCGAGGGTCGCGCCACCATCGGTCTCACGAACGCACGCGCCGTGGTCGCATCGAAGACCCTCTCCGCACTCGACACACAACCCGCCGCCACTGCCACAGGCCTTCGCTGTGATGCCCGCCACGCACTCGCCGTTCGTTCGACAACCGCTGCAGGTCAGCGCCTGACATTGCCCCAGCGTGCAGATTTGCTGGCCGACACAGACCGAGCACTGGCCGCCGCCACGGCCACACCCAGAGGCTTCGACACCGGGAATGCAGCGACCATCAGCACAACACCCGAGACAATTCGAGGCGTTACAGTCGGGAGACTCGAAGGTCGGGGCGCAGCCAACCAGCAACAGGAGCAGGAGCGACCAGGTTCTCATACGGGAACGACGCCGCTCCTCGTACCTTGTCGCATTTCCGCCTACCCGGGCACGGCTCGGTTCGCGGGCCTTCCTCCTGACGGGAACGGCCTGCGTTGACCCGAGCGTCGGACGGGCATGACGAAGCGAGCCGCCACCAAACCTGTCATGCGCTTCGTCGCATTCACCTGTCTGGTGTCGCTCACCGCGACCGCTGCCGACATCACGCTGGAGGGCGAAGTCGTCCGCTCGGCCAGCCGAAGTCTCCTCTCGCTCAACATTCCGGGAGGGTTCGACTTTCTGGAAGACGGCTCGCTGATATTCATTGGCCCGAACGAGGATCTGCCGCCGCTCGTGGGAGGCCAAAAGAGCCCCGCGCTCTTTCGAAGGCCACGTCGCGGAGCGCTTCAGCAGTTGATGGCATCAGCCTCGAATTTCACGGTCGCACCCGACGGCCGAACGGTGATTGTCCCCGAGGGAAAGACCTCGCCATTCACACGCATCACCGTGGACCCTCTGGAACGTGTCTCGATTGCACAAGGGCAGGCCTCTCTCGACTTCTGGCATCGCCTCATGCTCTCGAAAACGATGCTCATCTTCGACGCAAACGATGGCATCCATGTTGCGAAGCTCAGCGGTGGCCCCTCGAAATTGCTGTCCGCCGTGTCTCCGAGCAAAGGCGAGCAGACGACACTCAGCCTGCATCAGCTTTCACACGACGGCGATTGGCTTCTCTACCTGCGCCGATGGAACAGATACAACACGGCCTTGTTCGAGGCAGTGCGGTTCGACGGCACGGACCAGCGCACCCTCGGATTCGAGACTGCCATGCTGGTCGGGTCGATGGCGATCGGAATGACGGACAGCCGCAACATCCGCACGCAGGTCGTAGACCTCGTCACCGGACAAACCTGGACGCTGGACCCTGAACCAGCTCAATCACTATCAAACGCGAAGCCAGCCGGGAGCGACGCGGTATTGATGCCATTGACTGGAGGACTGACGTGGTTCGACTTGCGAACGAGGAACTCGAAGGTCCTCGTCCCGGGAGACAAGGAATCACGCATGCAGTTCGACGTCTCTGTCGATGGGGCTCGCGTCGTCACGAGCGTCCATCAACGAGGGACCTGTCGGGTCGTCAGCACTGACGTCGCCTCGATGAAGTCCACCCAGCTCCTCGTGGCGCGCGGGGTGGAGTTGTGTCTGGTGAAGCTGCTCGAGAACGGCTCGACAGTCGTGCTCGCCGAGCGACGAGACCAGGTGGTGATTGCCACCATCGACCCCAAAACACTGGTCGTCACGAACCACGCTGTTCTGAATTCCAGCGGTGGGGCGATCGTCGCTCGCGGTAATTCCTGGGGCGTGCATACGAAAGAGGCGGTCTACCTCGAGCCTTGACGATGGAAGTTCAGTCGCCGGCCTTCTTCTTCGCCGCCTTCGGCTTCTTCGGCTCGGGGCGGGTCTCGAGCCACTCCTCCAGCGCCTGGAAGGCAGCCGGCGCGAGGTTGCTCTGGAGCAGCTTGAGGTAGCCCTTCTTCGGCTTCACCTCGGCGAGCGCGGCCTGAAACGCAGCGCCCGCCTCTTCGAGGTGCCCAAATGGTGCGAGCGCCAACAGGTGCTTCGCTTCGGCGTCATCTCTCAATGCGACGTGAAGCTGAACCGCGAGGTCGAGCGCGTCACGACGGAGATTTCGTGGAAGGAACTTCAACCGCTCACGGGGCGGCTCGAACTTCGCGTGAAGGAGCAACTCTGCGGCGCGTGCTGGTGGGAGCGCGCTCAGAAGCAGCACCGCGCCTTCGGCGTCCTCGTGCCACGCCGCGGCGCTCACCGGGTCGATGAACTCCTCGAGGTCGGGGCTGAGCACGAAGCCGCTCGACACGGCAGCGACGAGCACCGTTCGAATCGCGCGCCGCCACCCGGCGTCGTGGGCCACCCGGCTCGCCATGAACGTGAGCGCTGCGCTCCAGGCCTTCGAGAGCACGAGCCGTTGACCGATGAACTCCCACCCGCGGTTCATGGGTTGCTGACGAAGGGCCTCCTCGACCTGCGCTCCGAGGCGCGCCTGCGCCTCTGAGGACAGTGGCGGCCCGAAGCAGTCGAAGACGGTCACGGCAGCGTCGAGTTTGTCTCCTGTGGCGAGGAGCCGGTCGACGAAGGCGCTCGCGCGCTCCACGCCGAGTTGTTCGAGGAAGCGCTGACGCAACGGCAGGTCGCCGACGGTACGAAGCTCGAGCGCGTTCTCGGCGCCAGGCTGCGACGGGCCACAGGCGAGCGCGGCGCAGAGCACTGCATGCTTCTCGACCGCATTCACCGAGCGCTCGGCGAACGCGAACAGGGCCTCCTGTGGGTCTCGTCCAAGCCGCGCCCGGAGGATTCGCCCGGCAGCGCTGCCGTTGTTCTTCGTGATGGTCTCGACCTCGGCGAGCGTTCCCCCGTCTCGAAACGCCAGCTCCAGCGCCTCGTCGAAGGAATGCACCATGGGCACTGCAGCGGCCTCGGGAGCCCAGCTTCGGCCGCCCGTGAGGTGACGAAGCGCGGTGTCGAGTGCTTCGGGTGTGTGGCCCAGGTCCAGGTCGTGAGCCCGGATCTTCCGTGAGAGCAGCGCCTCGACGGCTGGCGCGACGAGGGTTGGGTGCGCTCCCGGTGGTGCGGCGAGCGCGGCGCGAAGCTGTTCGATGAGTTCCAGGCATCACCTCGAGTGTGAGGTGCACTGAACGCAGGACGCGAACGACGTGCAAGCGCTCTCAATCATCAGACGTCGGCTCGACAGCGCACCGCCAACGCGACGCCCGCCTTCGAGACCGTCGCCAACGATGCGCAAGCGCCCTCAGTCATCAGGCGTCGAGCTCGACAGCGCCCGCGAGGCCAGGGCCACGACCACCGCCAACGCGACGCCCACCTTCGAGGCCGTCGCCAACGACATCGCCTCCGTCCACACCAGCAGCCCGATGACGAGCGCACAGGGCAGGGTCACCAACAGAATGAGCGGCTCCGTCCCGCGCTTCTCGGACGTCGGCGGAGGCTGGGCCGGCTCGAGCACGGACACGTCGTGGGCCTCGAGGTGTTCTGGCGGCGGCTGTGTGACGACGGGCTCGGGCAGCTCGTCCGAGAGTGAGGCCAGCAGCACGTCGAGGTCGGCTCGCGTTCTCGCGTCGATGACGGGCCGCGCGAAGCCCTCTGCGTCGACGATGGCCTCGAGGCTGACAATGCGCGCGCGCTGCCGCGGGTGACGCAGCTCGAGCCCCACCGTCTGACCGGGCTCGAAGTGCCGGTGCGGCAGCGAGACCCGCTCTGGAAAGCCGAGCGCGTGCGTCACCGAGACGCGCCGAATCGGCTGGCCGCCGCTGATCATCGTGAGCTCGAGAGTGCGAGTCGGCGTCAGCGGCGCCGAGAACGCGTCGTCCGGCGCACGCGGGTCGGCCGGGCAGCGCTCGACGGGCTCCGCCTTCTCGAGCAGGGCATCGAGCCGAACCTGCAGCGCGCCGTCCTTCCACTCCGGCGCAAGCTCATCACGCAACGGCACGTCGAAGCCGACCGCGAAGAGCACGGCCGACACGCGCTCCATCGATGCGGGCTTCATCGGCGCCGCTGCGAGCAGCCGGTCACGAAGCCCCTCGAGCGACTCTGGCTCACCCGTCGCGAGCCCCTCGTCGAGCACGGCGCGCAGCTGCGGCGTCAGCTGCGGGTGGCCAAAGTCACGCGCGGACCGGTCGTTGACGCCCTCGACCAGCGTGGGGAACGGGTCAAGCAACCAGACGAGGGCCCGGCACACCGCCCACACCCTCGCCGGCCGCGCCTCGGGCTCGTCGCTGGCGCTGAGCGTGGGGTGCACCCAGTCGCGGTGCAGCGCAATCTCCTGTCGCTCCGCAGCAAAGGCCTGGAACCGCCCGTCGAGGTCGATGCCGAAGCCCCAGGGGCCGGTCCAGAGTTCCCAGCGCAGCGGGTGGCTCGCGAGCGTGGTGAGCAGCTGGTCGGCGAGCGCGAGCCAGACGTCGAGGGGCAAGCGGCGGCCGCGCTCCTGCAGCGCTCGACCCGCGCGGGCAGCGGTCACGCCCATGAAGCCCCGCCGCGAACGGAGCGGTGACTCGAGCTCGCGAGGCTGCTGTGTGCCTGTGGTGGATGGCTCCAAGACCACGGGGGCAGCGGTCGCGGTATCGGCGAAGACGAGCGTCTCGCCTGCGCGCACGGTGGTTCTCAAGACGGTGCCGCAGCGGCTGCACCGAACCACCGGCGCGTCTTCGGCGTACTCGGAGAGGTCGTTGTTGAGGTGGCACCCAGGACACCAGACGTCGGTTCCCCGGGGAGGAGGTGGCACGGGAGGTTCGACGCGCGTGGAGCCGTACGGAGCGCCGAACAGCATGACGTGGCTCCGCCCGGGTTCACTCGCGGGCCGATGTGGCGGTGGCTCGGGAACGGGAGCCGGCGGCGCTCCGAACGTGAAGGTCTCGGCGCTCGAGGGACGAAAACGAGACTGGCATCGCGGGCACGACACCTCGTCATCACGCGCGACCGCTCGCGCCGGCGCGGCCCAAGACGAGTGACAGCTGGCGCAGCGCACCGACACCCGCGCGTCGTCGACGGTCAGCAGGGAGAAGATGTGGTCGCAGCGCGTGCACTGCAACGGCGCTCCATGCGGCACGGTGGCGACGTAGGTGGTGCCGCAGGCCGGGCAGGTGATGTGCGGCTCGCCCGGCGGCAGCGCATGCCCATCGACCATCACGTCGTTGCCGACAGGTCTCGCAGGCCGGGGTCGCGGGTTGGGCGCTCCGAAGGTGATGCGGCCTTCCGGCTCGGGCGGCTCGACCACCAGCCCATCGCCCACGGCCGGCCGAAAGCGGTGCTGACAGCGCGCGCAGACGACTTCGTCACCGTTCGCCAGTCCAGCGTCGCTCACCTCCCACATCGTCTGGCACCGCGCGCAGCGGGTCTGCCGCGTCACCGTCACCCCGCCACTCAGCGCGCCCGGCTGCACGACCCGGTACACCGCCTCGCACCGAGCGCAGCGAACGACACGCCCACTCGGCGGCAGGTCGACCGCGCGCAGCTCGTACCGCTCGTGACAGTCGGGACAGCTGGCGTCGACCTCACCGCCGCTGCGAAGGGTCGAAGGTGCGTGCGTCCGGTCGAGCCACAGCGGCTCCCGAGGGGGCGCGGAGGAGCCGAAGAGCATCACCTTTCGCGGCTCGGGCTCCGACGAGAACACGAGGGTCGGCGTCATCGGTTGCGGCGGCGGAGGAATGGGCGCAGCACTCGCGCGAGCCTCGAAGGTGAGGTGACACCGGCCGCACTGCACCCGCGCTTCAGGACTCGTCAGCTCGTCTGCCGGCCAGTCCCACGAGTTCTCGCACCGCGGGCAGTGAAGCTGCCGGGAGACCTCGAGCTTCGGCGCAGCCCTGCCGTTCGTGGCCGACAGCGCGCACCGTGCACAATGTGTGGGCCGCTGCGTGGCTGGCGTCGTGTCGTCGACCGTCACCACCTGGACGCATTGGGGGCACCGCAGCCGCACGCGGTGAGCGTAGCCGACCGCTCACGTTCCGACCGCTGCGCCGCATCGTCGACCGTCACCACCTGAACGCAGCCGAGCTGAGAAGGCGCTATTCGCCGACGTCGACCTTCACCTTCGGCAGCTGCTTCTTGAACGCCTTGAGCGCGGCAGAAGACGGCGCAGCGACCGACCACATGGCCCTGAGGTCGAGCTGCTCGAGTGACTTGAAGCCCGTCGCCGCGATGGCCGCGAGGTAGCCGTCCGCGACCTCCGCTCCCGAGCCGAGCTTCGGCTGTATCGAGAGGTGGGTGAGCGTGTCGACGCTCTTGCCGAGCGCCTCGAGGCCCTTCGGGGTGAAGACACCCTGGTCGAGTCGCAGCGAGGTGAGGCCCTGCATCGCCGGGGCGAGCGTCTCGAGGGTGGTGTCGTCGATGGCGTTTGCGCCGAGGTCGAGCGCGTGCACCCGGCCGAGCTGCAGCGCCGCCATGCGCTTCTCGGTGTCACGCCGCTTCTGGCGCATCGAGGTGACCGAGATGGTGAGCCGGGGCCCCAGCTTCAGCAGCGCCTCGAAGCCCTCGATGAACTTCGGCGCCTCGCACCACGCGCGCGAGACGAAGCCGGGCGTGTCGTGGTCGTCGGACCAGCTGCGCACGAACGGCCGCGCGGCGCCCAGCCACTGCCCGCGGTGCTTCTCGCGCAGCGTGTTCGCCTTCTTCGACTGCTCGTCGGTCGGCGAGTCGAGCAGCGACAGTTGGATGTACTCGCCCTGCGTCTGCGCGCCCTGCTCGATGAGCCAGTCGGCGTAGACCCGCAGCGCGTCGCGGTCGGCCGGGTTCTTCCAGATGGCGGAGCGCAGCTTCTCGCCGCGGTCCGCGTCAGCGCCCTTCGGCGTAATCACCACCGGCGCTTTCGGCGGCGCGCGCTTTTTGTCGGGTGAAGGGCTGGAGCCGGCGACCTCCTTCAGCTGGTTGAAGTCGAAGACCTCGAGGTGCGAGCCGCCTGCGGTGCCGCCGAACCAGAAGCCGTGCGCGTTCCACCCAGCTGCCTCGAACCGCGTCTTGCGGTCGCGCTTGAACGCGCCGAGCTTCTTGCCCTTGAAGTCGAGCACCTGCACGTCGGCCTCGGTGCTCGTGACGATGGTGCCCGGAGACGGGCCGAAGGACGTGCACTCGGCCTCGGGCACCGCGAGCAGCACCTTCGCGCTGGCCTCCTCGACGAGGTACGCCGGGTGGCGGTGGCCGTAGCCCGCCCACTGAACGAGGAGCACGCCGTCGCGACGCCACACGCCCGGGTCGCGGCCCCAGCAGGTGACGGCGCACTTCTTCGCGGTCGCCTTCTTCCCGTCGAGCGGCAGGCGGTGAAGCTGCTCGTCCGAGAAGTACAGGAGCGCGCTCGAGTCGGCCGTGAAGATGATGCCGTCGGCCGGGCTCTTCAGCGTCACCGAGCGCACGTTCTTTCCGGCGACGGTGAAGACCTCGATGCCGCAGCGCGCGCCGTCGTAGCCGAAGCTCACCGCGACGTGCTGGCCGTCGTCGCTCGCGGCGACCTCGCGCGGCGTTCCCATGCCGGCCTTCGTGTCGAGCTTCGCGACGAGCTTGCCGGTGGCGCGCTCGGCGATGACGGCGAAGTCGCGCTGCTTCTTGAAGTTGAAGCTCGCCGCGACGAGCAGCCGGTCTCCGAGCAACCTGCCGTGCTTCGCGGGTGAGGCGTCTTCTTCGCCACGAAGGACCTCGCTCTTCGCGGTGTCCCAGTGGTGAATCGCATAGCCGCTGTTGCCGAAGACGTAGATGTCGCCGTTCGGCGCCACGTCGATGGAGTCCACCGTCGACTGGAGCTTGAAGGTCTGTCGCGCAGGTCGTGCTTTCGCCATTGCCGTGGTTCTCCCAGGACATGACATCACGAGCCGCGTGTTCTTTGCGCGACGCTCGTGTCGGTGAACGCTACACAGCACCCTTCGTGAAGCGCACCAAAGCCCAGCTGAAGGCCGAGCTCGTCGCCATTCTCGAGACCACCCTCGCGGGCCTCGAGCGCGCCCACGCCGACGCACGCGCAGGCGCCACGCACGAAGAGGCGAAGCCCGAGAACGACAAAGACACGCGCGCTCTGGAGCAGAGCTACCTCGCGCGTGGGCAGGCGATGCGCATCGAGACGCTGAAGGCCGGGCTGGCGAGCTTGAACGTGATGGCGTTGACGCCGACCGACAGCGCGAAGCCGGGCGCGGTGGTGGAAGGCGAAGACGACGACGGTGAGACGCTCGTCTATTTCGTCGCGCCAGAAGGTGGCGGCACGAAACTCCACGGCGGTGTTCTGGTGGTGACGCCGCTCTCTCCCGTCGGCGCCGCGCTCATCGGGAAACGTGAGGGTGACGAGGTCGAGCTCCGCGTCGGAGGAAAGGTGCGACTGCTCACCATTCTCCGCGTGTCCTGACGGGCTCGTGAGTGTCGTGGTTCCTGGACGCGCGCCGCAACCGGTCGCCTTTCCATCGTTCCGGGCGGCCGCATTCTGCTGGGCAGGACTCCATCATTCGTCCGCGCTGGCCGCGACCGCTGCCCACCGATGGGTTCGACTGGCGCCACCGGTGCGACTGGGCTCAGCGTTGACCGCCAGCTGATCAGCAGGTCCTCTTCGGCGCCAAGCCGACGAAGGCAATCGCACCGGCTGCACTGGTTCGACTGGCGCCACCGGTGCGACGGGCTCAGAGTTGACCGCTCGATGCGCGGTTCGAGACGGCTTCAGGGGTTCAGCCGCCACTGACCTCGGCCGCATTCTCCTGGCTGATCAGAACGCGGGGCGGCTCGTCGTGCTCGACGTGGCCGATGGTGGAATCAGCGAGCGTCGTGGGCCGGCGCGGAACGATGCGGTGCAGGTCTGCCCGACGAACGCGATGTCGGCGTCGCGAACGTGTCTGACATCGGTCTTCGCTGCGTGGCCGTGCACCCCGTCCAACACCGAGCTTCGTTTGCCTGGTGGGAGCGTGAGCTGATCAGCAGGTCCTCTTCGGCGCCAGTCCGACGAAGGCAATCGCACCGGCTCCACAATTCGGCATGATGTGCCTGTGTGCGGCCTCGCCGGTGCGTTCGATCTCCAGGGGCTGCGCGAGTTCCCCACTCACCGGCTCGAGGCGATGGGGCTGGCGTTGTCGCATCGGGGACCTGACGGTCGTGGCCTGCACCGGGAGCCCGGCCTCGCGATGGTTCACAGCCGGCTCGCCCTCGTGGACCCGCGCGGTGGCAGTCAGCCGATGGCCTCGAACAAGTGGCTCGTCACCGTCAACGGCGAGCGCTTCGACCACAAGGCCGAGCGCGCGAAGCTCGAATCGACCGGCGCCACGTTCCGGACGAACAGCGACACCGAGGTCTGGCTCCACGCGCTGGGCGCGCACGGCGCCGCAGCCTTCGAGGGCGCCACGGGCCAGTTCGCGGTCGCCGCGTTCGAGCGAACCGCTCGCACCCTCTTCCTCGCTCGCGACCGCTTCGGCATCTGCCCGCTCTTCGCGACCGTCACCGACGGGTGGCTCCTCTGGGGCTCGACGATGGCGTCACTGCTGGCGTCTGGCCTCGTCGCGCGGCGCGTCGACCTTCGCGCGCTCGACCACCACCTGACGTTCCTCGGCGCGAGCCCGCGTCGCACCCTCATCGAGAACGTCAGCCCCATCGAGCCCGGGTGGAGCTGGCAGGCCGAGCTCGGCGCTCCACCGCAGCGACGACGCTTCGCCACCGTCTCGTTCCCTGCATCTGGAGCCGAGCGCGTCGCGGACACGCCCCGAGGCGAACAGGCGCTCATCGACGAGCTCGAAGAAGGCCTGAAGCACGCCGTTCGCCAACGGCTCGACGCCGACGCGCCGGTCGGTCTGTACCTGAGCGGTGGCGTCGACTCGTCGCTGCTGTGCGCCATCGCCGCGAACCAGGCCGGCCGCGACCGCCTCACCGCGTTCAGCATCGGGCTCGAGGGCGTTGGGCTCGACGAGAGCGACCCGGCGCGGCGCACCGCCCAGCACCTGGGCCTGCGACACGAGCTGCTCTCCGTCACGCGACGAACGCTGGCCGAGTTGTTTCCCGAGGTCGTTCGACACGCCGAGGCGCCAGTCCTCGACCACGCCGACATCTCGCTGCTGGCCTTGTCACGACGCGTTCGTTCGCTCGGCTTCAAGGCGGTGCTCACTGGTGAAGGCGCTGACGAGGCGTTCGGCGGCTACCCGTGGGACGTCGCCGCCGCGCGACTTCGGCGAGCGGGAGCGTCGCTTCCTCGGCTTGCCGGCAACGTCCTGCGCGGCATCGCTGGTTCGACTGGCCGACGGGCGCTTCGAGCAGGCCACGCTTTCGAGTCGACCCCGCTCGCGGCGGTGCTGGAGTTGATGGCGAGCGCGCGCAGCCGCTTCGTGTCGGCCAGCGTCACCGAGGCGCTCGGCGACTGGTTTCCTTCGGACGACCACGACGTCGCTTTGGACGACCTTCACCCTTTCAACGCCGGGCTCTCCGCAGACTTTCGCGTGCTGCTCTCGGGGCACCTGCTCGTCGACAAGGGTGACCGCATGGCGATGGCCAACGGCGTGGAGCCCCGCTTCCCGTTCCTCGATGAGGCGTTCCTTCGCAGCGCGCTGTCGCTCCACCCCACCCTCAAGGTGCGGCCCGGCGCCGACAAGTGGATTCTCAGACAGCTCGCGGCGCGGTGGCTGCCGAACGACGTCGCCCTTCGCCCGAAGCACATGTTCAGAGCCGAGCCGGTCATTCACGAGCACGACCGGCCACCGTGGGTCGACGAGCTGCTCTCGGAGGCGTCGCTCGAGCGCACCGGCTACTTCGACGTCACCCGCGTGGGTGCTGCGCTTCGCCAGCCGATGGTCTCGTGGGCGCCACGTCGAGGGCTCGAGCAGGCGGGAATGACGGGCGTCGTCAGCACGCAGCTGTGGCACCACCTCTTCCTCGGCGGTGAGCTCTGCTCGTTACCCGTTGCGAAGCCAGAGGTGCTCGAGCCGCTCGGGAATGGGGAGCGCTTCGGGCGCCGATGAGAGACGTCCACCCGGCGCGGTGTGCCAGAGCAGCAGCCGCCGCCCAGCCAGCGCGCCACGTGCCGCAGCGACCAACGCCGCCGCAGCCTTCGCTGTGTACGTGAGGTCGAGCTCGAGGCCGTCCTGACGGAAGAGCGCCTGCGCGGCGCGGCCTGCGTCGGTCGGTGTTCCGTAGCCGCCGCCAAGCTGATCATCGACGAGCTTCAGCGCGGCCGCACGGGGGCGAGGGCTGAGGCCTCTCGAGAGAAGCGCCAGCGCTGTTCGACCCAACAACCAGCTCGGGTACACGCGCACGGCGTACAGCTCGATGGGCCAGTCGCGCTCCGAGAGCGCCTGCCAGAGGCCGGCAGCAGTCCCTCCCGAGCCGAGGACACAGAAGATGGCGTCAGGCTTCGGAATCACTCCCGAGTCGAGCTGCTGCAGCAGCTCTCTTCCCGCGGCGGCGCAGCCCGTGACGGCAGTTGGCGACGTCCCACCGGGAGGAATGACGAACGGTCGCGCGCCCTGCGCCTTCAACTGCTGCAGGTGAACGCCCGCCTGCCACACCGCGTGCGGCTCGTGACGTGCCGGAACCAGCTCGACCTCGAGCGCGCACGTCTGGCCAGCGACGCGCCGCGCAGCCTCGGAGTACGGGTGCGGAACGAGCGCTGCCCACACGCCCAGTCCCAGCTGTCGCCCGTGGTGGGCGGTCGCGAAGACGTGATTGCTCCCGATGGCGCCGATGGTGAGCAGGTGTGTCGCGCCTCGCTCAGCGGCCTCGGCCAGGAGCGGCACGAGCTTGCGGGCCTTTCCTCCTCCGAGCTCGGGGTGCGTCTGGTCTTCTCGCTTCACGAAGACCTCGGCGCCGAGCGCGCGCGACACCTCGGGCAACGCATGCACGGGGCTCGGCGACGCCAGGGCCAGGGGTGTCGTCACGGTCGAAAGCCGATCCACTCGGCGAGCCGCAGCAGCGTCAGCAGCACCGTGTTTCGCAGGCGCTCGAACACCGATGGTGCCTGGAGCGGGAGCGCGAGGCGCCACAGTGACTCGAACTGTCCGAGGAACGCCTGAACGACGGGCTCGCCCTCGACCTTCACGACGGTGTCGAGCCACGCGCCGCTGAACGTGTTGGGCGTGTAGTTCGCCTGGCCACCGATGAGGAACGTGCGCGCGCCGAGGAAGCCGACCGTCTTCAGGTGCATCATCGGCCCCGGGCCTTTCGACGAGAACACGCGCAGCTCGAACCCGGGCACGGCCCTGCGTCTCGCGAGCTCCGTGCAGCGCAGGTTCACGAAGGTGCGCACGAACCAGCTCTCGAACGCAGGGAGCGGCAAACCCGCACAGTCGTCGATGAGCACACGAACCTGTGCGCCGCGCTCGGCTGCAGCCCAGAGCTTTCCAAAGAGCCGCGTGTCGGCGAAGTACGTCGAGGCGGCACACACCATGTCACCGGCCTTGCACGCGTCGACTGCGGCCTCGAGCTCGGTGCGAATGCCGCGGCTGCTCACCAATGTGGCCACCGCCGGTACCAGCGCTGGGCGAGCGCGTGCGTCTCCAAGCGCGGTGAGCGTGTCGTCGGCAGCGGAGGGCGCCCAGGTCGAGGCCGGCTGTGGGGTTGGTGGCAGCGCCGCGAGTGCCGTGAGCCGTTCGCGGGTCGGCTGATCAACGCGCTGGGGAAGCTCCAACGCCTGCTGGAGCGCGAGGCGGCACTCGTCCCACAGCTGGCCGGCGACCGGCGCGCCGACGAGGAACAGGTTGTCGTGCCAGTCGAAGGCGAGGTCGATGGCGTTGTGCGAGGTGATGGCGCCGAAGGTGCCGCGGTCGATGACCAGGTTCTTCCGGTGGTCTTCGACGTTGTGCCACGTCTGCCACGCCTGCTGCGCCGCGACCCACTCGTCGACGGGCGTCTCGGCTGTGGGCTTCGTGTGAAACCGGGTCGCCGCGGGAAAGCGCCTGTCGCGATCGAAGTGGGTCGAGAACAGGTTCGCGTTCAACACCGAGACGCCGGCGGCTTCGAGCCGATGACGAGACAGCGGCCCACGCCCACCCCGCGTCCGGCGCGCGTCGTCTGGGGTCTGCGTGTCGAGGATGACGACGAGCTCGACGTGGGGGTCGCGCTGCCGCTTGGCGATGAGCCGGTCGGTGAGCGCCGCGGCCCAGGGAAACGCGCCCGCGCGTGGGTGCAGCAGTACGAGCTCGTGGTTGCCTGCGAGCAGGTACATCTGCAGCACGACGCACTCCTGCGCCGCGTCGATGAGGTCGAACAGCGTCTGCAGCAGCGCAGCGCCATCGGAGACGTACGCGACCGGCGAGGGTGTCACTTCGTCGCGAGCGAGAGGGCGGCGCACAGCAGGCGGCTCCCGGGGAGTGGAGCGCCTCTCAGCTTGGCGACGAAGCGCTCGATGCCGATGACGTCGGAGCGTGAGGGGCGACGAGCCCGAAGGACCTTTGCCGCCGAGGCGGGCAGCTGCTCCCTGGCTGCGAAGTCGGTGAAGAGCTTGCGCCACGCGCGCCCGAGCACGCCGTCGACGTAGAGCATCAGCGGCAGGCTCAGCCACACCTGCAGCGCGTAGAGCCACCGCGGAAAGAAGTCGGTGAGCTTCAGCAGCACGTGGTCGTCGAGCTTGATGTGCCCCTGCTCATCGACCGCGTGCTGGGCCATCACCGCTCGAATCGGCGCGTAGGCCTGGGCGGGCTGCTCATCCATCACCTCGTGGACGTACAGGCTCATCTCTTCGAAGAGCGCGGCGATGAGGAAGAGGCTGACCGCAGGCGCCACCTTGAGCACGAGGCGATCGAGCCAGCTCCACTTCAGCAGCACCGACGTGGCCGACGGGTAGGTGTCTGGCCGCAGCCGATTGAGCAGCCGATAGAACGCCGCGATGTGCAGCTCTTCTTCGAAGATGAAGCGGTCGAGCGCGCCGTCGGTCACGACCTGCCGCACCCGTACCCGATGGTCCCGCATGTACGAGATGACGTACCGCTCGCAGTGAATGAACATCTCGCAGCTGAAGCTGGCCGCGAGCTGGTTGGCCGCGATTCGCTGGCGTGGGGTGAGCTCGGCGGCGTGGAGTGAGGGCCAGTGGGTCTCGGGCAAGACGAACGAGTCGGGGAGCGGCACCGAGTAGTCGATGTCGTCCCAGCCCGTCACCCTGCGCGCCGTCGACGAAGTCACGAATGGAGGACCTTACCTGCATTCGAGCGCGTCGCCGAAACGCGGTGAAACAGGAGAGAACGAAGTGGAATGTCCCACGTTGGAGGTCTCGTGCGTCTTCTTCCTATCTCCAACCACGAGGCCCCCGATGAGCATCCTCTCCAACATCAACAACGTCGTTCAGGGAATGCAGCTTCGCAACCAGATCGCCCAGGCGCGGAGCGACGGGAAGGTCACCACGACCGAAGCGAACGCGTTGATTGCGCGCGCGAAGACCGGTGGAGTTCAGCCCTCCGAGCTCGCCGCACTCCGCCAGCTCGCCGAGGCCTCGAAGAACAACAACCACTTCGATGCGGGAGCGAAGGCCGCCCTCAACAAGTTCGTGGGCAACAACGCCGACCAGTCGCACGCGTCGGGCCGCCTGCCGCCCGAGGCGCACCTGCCGCAGATTCTGGGGTTTGCCGACGGGGCGCGCCTGGCCGCGCTCGACAAGCACTTCAAGAAGGACGACGGCCGCATTGGTCAGAGCGAGATGCGCAGCATCCTCCGCAACGTGTTCAAGGACGGGAACCTCTCGCCGCGTGAGCGCAGCTACCTCTCGTCGAAGCTGAACGACCCGAACGTCAGCGCTGCGGCCAAGAAGGACATCCGCTTCCTCCTCTCCATCATTCCCGGCGGCCGCATTCCGCTGGGCACGGACTCCATCATTCGTCCGCGCTGGCCGCGGCCGCTGCCCACGCCGGGAAACACGGGCCCGATGCTGCCGCCCATCACGGGTGGTTCGACGGGTTCGACTGGCTCGACCGGCTCCACTGGCTCGACTGGCTCGACCGGCTCCACTGGTTCGACTGGCTCCACGGGCGCCACCGGTTCGACGGGCTCGGTTGACGACCTTCAGCAGGCGCTTCTGCACGCCATGGAACTGATTCAGACCGCCAGCGAGGTCGCGAAGGGGGGCGTGCCGCCCGGCTACCAGATGCCGAAGCTGCCGACCGACCAGAAGGATCTCGCCGCCCTCAACAAGTTCGAGCAGGAAATCGTCAAGTTCATCGAGGCCTGCAAGGCGTACCAGAACGGCGGCGGCACCGGTGCGACGACGGGCGGCAGCGGCTCGACCGGCACGGGCTCGACCGGCAGCACCGGCTCGACTGGCAGCACCGGGTCGACGGGTGGCCCGACCTACAACGGCAGCTTCCCCACCTACCCCACGCCGCCGAAGGACCCGAAGGACCTCGCCGGGCAGAACAAGTTCCAGGAAGACATGTTCGCGTTCCAGCAGGCTTCACAGAACATGAACATGTTCTGGCAGATGATGCAGAACACCCTGAAGTCGATGGGTGACACCGCCAACAACGCGGTCCGCAACCTCCGCTAAGTCGACAGCACGACAGGGCTTCACGAAGGGCCGCCTGGCGACGGGCGGCCCTCTTCGTTTCACTGGCCGTTGATCAACTGCCGGAACAGCCCAAGGGCCGCGCCGCCGAGAACGTCGGTCACGTGCACCTTCCCCGGCACCGCCGGAGGCTGCCAGCTCGACGGAATCTGCCCATCGACGAACAACTGCTTCGCGTCTTCCTTCGTGAAGTACCGGCTGCCGTCGGGAGCGCGCCGGCCGAAGACCTGCATCACGATGCTCAGCTCGGCCAGCTGCGTGAGACGCCCGCGCAGGCCCGGGTCCTCTTTCGCGAAGTGCTCACCCGCGTTCGCGAGGTCCTTCGCGGTGAGCCGCTCGCCGTCCTTGCTGAACGACATCAGCAGGTCGAACCGCTCGGGGTGCACGCCGTTCTGCCGAATGCCGGTGCTGCCCGTGTGGTCGAGGTTCGAGCCGTTGAGCTTGAAGAGGTTGAACGAGCCCTTCACCGAGTCGGTGGCGTCGGCGCCATTGGTGAGCACCTTGCGCGTCACGGCGTCGGGGCCGAGCTGACTCAGCGCGCGGTCGAGGTCGGGAATCTTCACCGTGCCGTCCTTCTCGACCTTCAGCATGCCCGCGTTGAACATGCCGGCGAGGGCTGGGCAGGGAATCTTCTTCGACAGCGTCATCTTCTCTTCCGGCGAGAAGGGACACGAGACCTGCGTCGGAGACGTGTAGCCGTGCGAGGCGCCCTCGAGGTCGGTCTTCGGTGCAGCTGCGGCCGCTCCGAAGGTGGCCGCCGGAGCCGGAGCCGCTGCTGGAGCGGGACTCGTCGTCGCTGTCGGCTGCGCCTTCGAGGTGGGCTTCGACGGAGGAACCACCGGGCTGCCATCGGGTCGGCGAGTTTTCATCACGCGGTTGTAGGCCAGTTCCGCGCGGTCTGGCACGTCGACTACACAGTCGTCATGCGCGCCGTCGCCGCCCTGTGTTCATTCGTGTTGATCAGCTGCTCTCCCGTCTCGCCCGACCGCTTTCGCTTCGTCGAACTGCCGCAGGCCTTCGACCTCGGCGTCGCGAGCATGTCGCCGCAGACCCGCAGCGGAGACATCTACGTCAGGACCATCAGAGGCACCTGGCTGCGCATGAAGAAGGGCGCGAGCGCGTGGGAAATCGTCACCGAGCCCGGCCTGTCGAGAACGGCTCCCGACTTCCTCGAAGGCAAGCTGCTCGGCATCTCGTCGAACGGCGCGGGTCTCGCCATCGAGAACGCAGCGGGCATCGGGCTCTTCGACCCGCCTGTGAATCAGCCACCCACCAACACCGAGCTGCTCGGCCGCGACAAGAGCGGCACCTTCTGGAGCATGACCTTCTCGCCGACGCACGTGCTGCTCTCGAAGTGGGACGCGGCAGCGACGACGTGGACGACCGAGAACCTCACCTTCGACCGGCTGCCTGCGGGAACGCAGATGGCGCTCACAGGCTCCGGCGGCTTCTTCATGCGCCCTGCGAACAAGGGGCTCTTCGAGGCCGACCGCGATGGCAAACGCATGGTCGAGCGCGTGGCGTGTACGCACACCTTGTTCCGCCCGTCACACCCCGACTTCCGCGCCTGTCAGCAGGACTCGACCCTCGTCGGAGAGTCCAACGGCTCCGTGCTCATCGCGACCTCCAACCAGGAGGTCTGGCGCATCAGCCCAGGCACCGCCGAACCCGTGCTCGTGGTGAAGGGCGACCTGCAGGGCGTGACGTTGCCGGTCGACGCGAACGGCAACTCCATCGTCGGTGTTCCCCAGGTGCACCTCGACTCGAAGCGCCGACTCTGGCTCATCTACCGCTTCGGGCTGAACGTCGGCAGCGACGTCGCTGAGCTGCACGTGGCCGACGCGAGTGGAACGCAGCCCTCGTCATGGCAGCGCCTGCGCGGAGACCTCGAGCGCAACATGCGCCTCTTCGGTGTCGGGCCCACGCCCGTGCTGTCGACCGGCTCGGAAGACCAGGGCCTGCGCGTGATTCGGGTCGACGAATGAGCTTCGTGCGCTCGAAGCATACGGTCGCGCTGACCCGGTGGATGAATGACCACACTCCGTGACGCCGGCGCCGTGACTGCGTGGCTCGAAGACGAAGGGGGGCTGTTCGACGACGCCCGGTTGATCAGCTCGACGCGCGGCACGCTCACCTTCGACGCGCTGCTCAGCGTGACGAAGTCGCATGACAGAGGCGTGCGGTTCTCGCTGCGGGGCGCACCGTTGCACCAACCACCCCAGGCTGACGCGCTCAGTGCGGTGGGCGTACGCAACACCAAGAAGGGCGTCGAGCTTCTGCTTCGGTTCGACGACGAGCGCGTCGTGCTCTGCGCGAAGTCGTGGACCGCGAAGGTCATCGAGCGGTGGAAGCGAAAGCGTTCGAAGTCGATGGACCCCTCTCAGCTGTCAGTGACCTTGAAGTCCCTGACGGTGGCGCAGGTGGTGCGAGGCGCAAAGCGGCACGGCGTCGACGTCGAGGCCTTTGCGAACTGGCTGGGAAGCGGCAACGACCTCGGCTCCGCGTTCCTCGACGCACGCACGCCCAGGCCCGCGCGTGGAGCGCTCGATGGCGCGTGGAAGGTCGTGACGAAGGGCCAGAAGCCTGGTGCCAGGTCCGGGGTGTGGCTCACAGGTCATGACTTCTCGTACGAGAGCAAGCAGACGCTGGAGCGAACCGACGCGAGCGCCGCTCCCCTCGTGCGTGCCCTCGCGTCGACGTTCGCCGCGCTCGGTCCACTCTCGAGCGGAAACGTCAGCGTCGATGACGTCGAGACGTGGCTCTCGTCGAGGTGAGGTCGCCGATCCACTTCGCAAACTGCGGGTCGCTCCGAGACTGATCACCTCGTGTCGGCGGCCTGCCGCACCTGGCCGGGAAGGCCCACTGGGATGCTGCCAGTGCCCTTGCGTGAGAACGACTGCAGCGCTCACCCGTCACCGACTGGCAGCCGACGCCGTGGCCGACGACGAAGTGCTCGTCTCCCTCGGGTACCAGGGTCGGGCGACTTCCCCGCCAGAGCGCGGACGGTGGAAAGCACCTTGCCCGTCTGGAGTTCCTGGAACACCAGCGCAGCGTGGCAGGCCGCGATGACATCCCGGAGCCCGAAGACCTGACCTGCGAACGACGAGCACATCGGCAGCAGGGCTGCGTCGAAGTCCCCTGCTTCGACTACCGTGCGCTTCGTGAGAACCCTCATCGTCGTCGCCCTCGTCGCCACCGCTGCCTTCGCGCAGGAGCCACCCATGAAGTCGTCGAGCCGAACGAAGCCGCCCGCCGTCGCGCCCATCGTCGTCGGCCTCGTGCGCTACGAGCAGGACCTCGCGTTGCCCGGCTATCTCTTCGCGCGCTCCACGAAGAACGGTGAGCTGTTCTTCGTCACGCAGGTCTACGAGCAGCGGCTCGTCGCGGGGCGCGAAGACGGTCAGGTGTTCTTCGCCTCGATGACGCACGACGCGGCGAACGAGCGCCTCACCATCGTCGACGAGCAGAAGCGCACCCATCAGGTGTCGATTCGCGAGAAGGAGCGTGGCAGCCAATGGCCCGCGCAGGTCGAGCTCGTCTCGGCCGACCCGCTCAAGGTGCGCCTGACGATTCCGAATCCCGGCAAACAGGCGCTCGAGCTCGACGAGCCCAGCGTGTGCTCCGACGGTGAGCTCTCGAACTCGGTGTTCAGCATCACCGCCGACGGCGTCGAGGTGCCCTACCGCGGAGAGATGGCCAAGCGCGCGCCGCCCGACAGCTTCATCAAGGTGAAGCCCGGCAAGACGTTCTCGGTGGTGGTCGACCTCTCGCAGTCGTTCACCGTGCCGAAGCGGGGCACGCTCGTCATTCAGTACGAGACGACGAATCACTTCTCGAAGGACGACGTCAGCCTGGTGTCGAACGAGCTGGTGGTCGAGCGGAAGTAGGTCGGCCCTCGAACCGGGCTTGCACACCGAAAGAGCTGACGCCGGGCGCTGACAGCAGGAACGTGGCTACGGGTTGACCGTGCCCGGTGAGCGCGTCGTCAGCTTCTGAAAGGCGCCCGTTCCGTTCGGCCGGCGGCCCCACGACTCACCGGCGTTGTGGCTGTCGGGAGGGAACGTCACCTCGTCGACGACGCCGCCATCGGAGCCGAGCAGGAAGACGGTGTCTCCGCTGCCGTTCGAGAGGTTGAAGGTGAACGACATCGCTCCCGCGTCGGCGACGCCACTGAGCACGAGGTACTGGCCCGCGCCGAGGGAGCCGCTCAGCGCCACCGCGTCAGCGCGCTGCACACCACCGTCCGGCGCACGATGCGCGACGAGGTGGCCCGACAGGTCCACAGGCTGCGTGCCCCGATTGAACAGCTCGATGAAGTCGTCGAGCGACGCCAGCTCGTTGACGACGACGCCCGAGACGACGCCAGCGTCCACCGGCGGCGAGCCACCATCCGTCACCCTCTGGCCCGCATCACCGCCGCCAGTTCCACCCGCGATCGAACCACCAGCATCGCCGCCGCCGACAGTTCCGCCCGCGACCGAACCGCCAGCGTTGCCGCCGCTCATTCCTCCAGCCGCACCGCCTGCACTTCCACCGCTCGAACTGCCACCCGCGGTAGCTCCTCCGGCCGCGCTCCCGCCTGCAACGCCGCCTGCGCGTCCACCAGCTGCGCTCGACCCGCCGTCCGTCTCGCTCCCCATGACGCAGACGCGGTCGGAGCACACGAAGCCGTCAGGGCAGTTCGCCGACGTCGCGCAGGGAATCGCCGAGAAATCGGGTGCACACGTCACCAACAGCAGCGCGCACATCGCCAGCAGGGAGCGGGTTCTCATCGTCACTCCTGTGGCGTGCCCCTCGCGGACTTCTCGACGCGCTCCTTGTTCGCCACGATGAACTGCTCGACGGCGGCATCCTCCACGTCGAGGTCGCGCAGCACGCCCGGGTAGATGGCCTTGAACGCGGGCGACGCTTCAGCGCCGCGAAGCCGAAAGCTCATCTTCAGCACCGCCGCGCCCCACAGCCGCTCTTCCAACGTCTTCACCTTCGCCACGCGTACCTCCAGGGTCTCGCGCCACGTTACCGGAATGCTGCGCGGCACGGGCTGGGAGCGGTATAGCCTGCCCCGCTCCGATGGCACCTCGAACGGCTTCACGTGTGGCTCCCACGGTCTCGGTCATCATGGGCAGCTCGTCTGACTGGGACACCATGAAGCACGCGGTCGAGACGCTGCGTCGCTTTCACGTGCCCTGTGAACGTCGCGTCGTCTCGGCCCACCGCACGCCGGAGTTGATGGTCGAGTTCGCTCAAGCAGCGCGCGCCCGTGGCGTTCGGCTCATCATCGCAGGCGCCGGCGGAGCTGCTCATCTGCCAGGCATGGTCGCGTCGCTGACGTCGCTGCCGGTGCTCGGCGTCCCCGTGCAGTCGAAGGCCTTGTCTGGCGTCGATTCGCTGCTCTCCATCGTGCAGATGCCCGGCGGCGTGCCGACCGCGACGTTCTCCATCGGCCCCTCGGGCGCCACCAACGCTGCGCTCTTCGCGGTTCGACTGCTCGCGCTCGACGACCTCGAGCTGCACAAACGCCTCGAGGCCTTCCGGGTCGAGAACGCCGAGAAGGCGCGCGCCTCGACGAACGACCTCGTGCTCGACGACGAGCGGCCGAAGAAGGCGAAGAAGGCATGACCGTCGGAATTCTCGGAGGCGGGCAGCTGGGCCTCATGCTGGCGGAGTCGCTGCGAAAGCTCGACACGCCCGTGCTGGTGCTCGAGCCCGATGACGAATCGCCCTGTGCGCAACGCCTGGCCGGCATCATCCCCGCGGCCTTCGATGACTCCGGCGCGCTGAAGGACTTCTTCGAGCGGTGCACGCGCGTCACCTACGACTCCGAGAACATTCCGTCGGCGCCGCTCGCGCCGTTCGCCGACAAGCTCGCGCCCTCGCTGCGCGTGCTGCAGGTCTCACAACACCGCGCGGCCGAGAAGACGTTCCTCGCCACGCACGGCTTCGGGCCGGTGCAGTTCGCTGTGGTGAAGGCGACCGATTCGCTCCACGACGCCGTGAGACGCTTCGGCTTCCCCTGCATCGTGAAGTCGTCGCTCGGCGGCTACGACGGCAAGGGCCAGCACAAGGTGAAGAGCGACGCCGAGGTGAGCGCGCTGCCCAACACCGGCTCGGAGTGGGTGCTCGAAGAGGTGCTGACCCTCGAGGCCGAGGTCTCGTGCATCGTCGGCCGTGACGATGGCGGCCGCGCCTTCACGTTCCCCGTCTTCGAGAACGTGCACACGCACCACATTCTCGACGTCACCGTGTTGCCCGCGCGCATCGACCCGGCGCTGCAGGACGAAGCGAGAGAGCGCGCGCTGGCCATCGCGAAGGCGCTCGACGTCGTCGGGCTGCTCACGGTGGAGTTCTTCATCGGCAAAGGCCGCGACGGCGTGCGGAAGCTCTTCGTCAACGAGCTCGCGCCGCGTGTGCACAACTCGGGGCACGTGACGCGTCAGGCGTGCACCATGAGCCAGTTCGACGTGCTCGCCCGCATCACCTCGGGCGTGCCCATCACCTCACCCGAGCTGCACCCGGGCGGCTGGTGCATGGGCAATCTGCTCGGTGACGTGTGGCTCGCGCAGGGACGAAGTGGCGGCGCGCTCGACCTCTCGGCGTGGGAGCGCTTCCCTCAAGTCGTCGACGTGTACCTCTACGGAAAACGCGAGGCGCGCCCCAAGCGGAAGATGGGCCACTTCGTCGTGCATACGCCGACGGCGACCGAGGCCGTCGAGGTGGCGCAGCAGTTTCGAAACGCGTTGATGCAGAAGCGCTGATCAGCCTCGGCGGCGACGCAGCACCAGCAACGCACCGAGCAGCAGCGGTCCAGCGAGGCCGCCAGAGCAACCGCACCCCTGCGTCATCGGGTTGGAGCCGACGCCTCCGTCGACCGAGCCGCCCGCTGAAGCGTTGCTCCCCGCCGTTCCGCCGCCCGTCTGCCCGCCAGTCCCACCGGCGACCGTCGCGCCGCCAGCCGCTCCACCGCCCGTTTGACCGCCTGCAGTGCCACCGGCGACCATCGCGCCGCCAGCCGTTCCGCCGCCGGCAGCACCGCCACCTGAACCGACGATGGTGCACGTACCCGCCGCGGCGCAGCTCGGCCCACCGTCGGCCTGGAGCGCGCAGGCCTGTCCCGGACAACAGATGCGTGCGTTCATTCCGCAGCCCTGGTTCCCCGTGAACTGCACGCACAGCCCGCCACCACACTCGGAGGCCTGCGTGCACATCTGGCAGCCACCCGCGCTGACTTCGAACGGCAACAAGACAGCGGCGACTGCACAGAGGGCGAGCAGGGTTCTCATCGGGTTCCTTTGAAGGGGCTCACGGAGGTACCACCACCTCGAACGAGACGACATTGTCGTCGAAGGAGCTCTCGGGCAACTCGCGCGTCGAGTTGATGGTGGCCTCGAGGCGATAGGTGCCGCTCGGCAGCTCGGTGATGTCGAGCCACTGGCACTCGAGGTTCACGCCGTAGACGTCGGAGAAGCCGGCCGACAGCCCCTGCGCGCTGCAGGTGTACGTCGCGCCTTCGCGTGGCTCGTCGTCGCTCAGGCAGCCGCCGGGCTTCTTCGCCTCGACGACGCCTCCGTCTCCGCGCAGCGTGAAGCGCGCGAACTCGCCACGCTGGGGAAAGCCGAAACAGCTCACCCGCTCGGACGCGGGGCCCAGCACGAGGTCTGCGGTGCCCTCGTTCTTCACCGCGGCGGCGAAGCGCAGCAGCCGTCGCCTGCCCGCCGCTCCGACACAGGCTTCGACCACCGCACAGTCCGTCGGGGCGAACGACGTCCACTCCACCAGCACCGAGCGTTCCGCGCGCGCGCGGTCGACGACGAGGTTGGGCATCGGGCAGACACCATCGACGCGCGGAGTACAGCCGAACCGGCCCAGCCGCGGCACGCAGCACTCGGAGGTCGAGCAGGCCGCCTCGCACTTCGAGGGCCAGTCACCCTGGCAGGGCTCCGTCGAGCACAGGGGCCGGCCTGAAGCGCAGGCGACGACCGACACCGCGAGGAGCGCCACTCTCACCCGAGTGAACGTACCTGAAGGAGAATTCGACGCATTCAAGTGGCGAAGCCCTCCGTCGCAGCCTGGTTTGATTCGCAACGGTGACTCGGGGTGTCTTTTCGCCTTCAGATGGTTAGGTAGTCTATCTAACCATCATGACCCCTCGAACGCTTCCCAGTCCCCCGGCCTTCACCAACTTCATGGTGTGGAAGTTGTGGTGGCTGCGCCGAGTCCTCAACGTCGAGCTCTTCCGCATGTCGAACGTGGTTCACGTGCCTGAGGCCGGCATCGAGCTGCTGCTCGAACTCATGCAGGCTCCTGAAGGTCGCACGCAGCGCGAGCTGGCCGACAGTCTTCGGCTGCGCGCTTCGACCATCTCGGTTGCCCTCAAGAACCTCGTCGCCGAGGGCCTCGTTCGCAAGCGGGCCGACGACGTCGACGGCAGGGCCTGGCGGGTGACGCTCGAGAAAGAGGCCCCAACCAGAGACCTGGCTGAACAGCTCGAGTGGTACGAGTCGTTCTTGACGAAGAAGTACACGAAAGACGAGCTCCGGCTGGTGGGCCGTGTGCTGGATGACTGGATTCAGCTCCTCAAGGGAAACACCTGGCTGCCGTGGTGAGCGGTCGAAGGGCTCGCACGGATCCGGGCTTCACGAGGTCAACAGAGAGAGTTCGACGCACCCGAGTGGCGAAGCCGCAGTGGGGATTTCTCCCCGCCTTGGGAGCCGGCGCTCTACCGCTGAGCTACAGCCGCATGAGAGAGCGGCCGACAGGATTCGAACCTGCAACTTCCGGCGTGGGTTGGTTTGCGTGTAGGGCCTCATCGGCCGGGTGCGTCTGGGCTCGACGGACGATGCCCTCGCTTGTTCCTGACGTTTTCGCCGTCGTTCAAGGTGACGCAGCGTGGGCTCGCGAGTATTCGGCGCGCGTGCAGTCGCGTCGCGGCACCTGGGTCATCGTTCTCTCGTCCATCTTCTTCGCGTTGATGGCGGTGCTCGCGCGGCATCTGTCGAAGCAGGTGCCCGCTTTTCAGCTCTCGTTCATCCGCTTCGCCATCGGCAGCGCGTTGATGGTGTCGCTGTTCCTGTGGAGACGCACGCCGCCCGACCTCACGCACTCGAAGAAGCTGCTGTTTCGCGGACTCTTCGGCACCGCCGCGGTGCTGACGTACTTCGTCGCCATTCAGCGCCTGGGCAGCGGCCCCGCCACCGTTCTCAACTACTGCTCACCCATCTACGCCGCGCTCTTCGCGAGCATCTTCCTCAAAGAGCGCCCGACCGGACTCATGCGCGCAGGCCTCGGTCTCGCCACCGTTGGGGCCGTGCTCGTCTCCATCGCGACGGGAGAGTTCTCGCAGCCGCTCCACCCCGGCCTCGGCGGGCTCGCGGGCCTTGCCTCGGGCATCTTCGGCGGCGCAGCCATCACCGTCATTCGTTCGCTCCGCAGCGACACCAACGCGCCCACCGTCTTTCTCGCGTTCTCGGGGGTCGGTTTGCTGATCAGCGCGCCCCTCGCGCTTCCGAACTGGGTTCCACTCGACGGCGTGCTGCTGCCGCTCGCGCTGCTGATGGGCCTGCTCTCGGTCGGAGGTCAGCTGCTCTTCACGTACGGCATGGGCTTCACCACCGCCACTTCGGGCAGTGCCACGACACAGCTCGTGCCGGTGCTCGCCTGGTTCTTCGGAGTGACCCTGCTCGCGGAGCCCATCCTTCCGCTCTCGGCGCTGGGCGCGGTGCTGTGTGTCGGCGGGGTGTTGCTGGGAGCGCTCAAGCCCAGACCCGTCCAGCGGCAACCCGTGGCCGCCCCGCTGCGAGAATGAAACACCACTGCTCCTGACCCCACCTCGCCGCCCCTCTATGGGGTGCGACATGGTGGGTTTTTGTGCTTCAGAAACGCGACGGTTCCCCGCAGGCGTGTAGACTCGGCGAACTTCGTGGCGGGACAGCCTTTCATTGCCCCCTCGTCGGCGCTCGATCGGCGTCGCCTGGGGAAGTTCGAAGTTCTGTGTCGCCTGTCGGCCGGCGGCATGAGCCAGATCTACCTTGCGACGCAGTCTGGAATCGGCGGCTTCCGCAAGCTGGTGGTGCTCAAGACGATTCTGCCCGACATCGGCGGCGAAGAAGACTTCGTGCGCATGTTCCTCGAAGAGGCGCGCACCACCGCGGCCTTCAATCACCCGAACATCGCGCAGGTGTACGAGCTCGACGTCGACCAGGGTGAGCTCTTCATGGCGATGGAGTTCGTGCAGGGCTGCACGCTCGTCGAGATGGCGAAGGCGTGCCGCGCCGCGAAAGAGCCCATTCCCATCGGGTTCACGCTGCAGAGCGTTCGAGATACGGCGCTCGCGCTGCACTACGCGCACTCGTTCACCGACGCGCGCGGCCGCAAACAAATCGTCATTCACCGCGACGTCGCCGAGAAGAACATCATGGTGACGTACGAGGGCGTCACCAAGCTGCTCGACTTCGGCATCGCCAAGGCGCTCGGCCGCTCGAGCCGCACCAGCATCGGCATGGTGAAGGGCACCTCGGGCTACATGTCTCCCGAGCAGATTCGCGGAGAGCCGCTCGACGCGCGCAGTGACATCTTCTCGCTCGGCGTCGTGCTGCACGAGTGCCTCACCGGGCTGCGCCTGTTCCACGGCAAGAGCCCCGAAGAGGGCATGATGGCGGCGCTCAACACGAACGTCGCGCCACCTTCGAGGACGAACGCGCAGGTCTCTCCCGAAGTCGACGCCGTGGTGATGAAGGCGCTGCAGCGCAAACGCGAAGACCGCTTCGGCACCGCGCTCGAGTTCGCCCGCGCCATCGACAAGGCCGCGCCTGGTCTCATCTGGCACCCGGAGCAGACGGGTGAGCTCGTCTCGCGTCACTTCGCCGACCGCCGCCACGAGACGCGCCGGCTGCTCGAGGCCACCAACTTCGGCGGAGAGACGACCGGAGAGCTGCGCATCGACTCCCTCATGGCGCGCGTGAAGAGCGCCGAGCCGCGGTCGAGCTCGCCGACGCTGCCGCCCATCGCGCAGGGCACGCTGCTGCCTTCGCCGACGCCGCCCACGGGGCTGCCGAACAGCCTCAGGCGCAAGACGACCCCGCCACCACCGCCCGTGCCCGCCCAGCCGCCCCAGCCGCTGCCCGAGCCCGAGACGAACCCGGCTCGACCGAAGGTGCTGCGGGCCAACAGCTCTCCAGACAACCAGACCGGCCTCGTCCCGCCCATGGCGGTGAAGCTCGACCCGGGCTCGAACTACGACGACGACGACAGCGAAGCGAAGACGATTCCCGCCGCAGCGCTGCCCGATGAAATCAAGGCCCTGCGCGCGAAGCTGTCGCAGCCGAAGCCGCAGGCGACTCAGCCGATGACCGACGCGCTGCCGGCCTATCAGTCGGTCGTCGTCGCGCCCGAGCCGAGCAGGCCCGTTCCTCCGAACCTGGTGAAGACCATTCCCGCTGGAGCGCTCGCCGAGCGCACCAACACGGGAGAGACGCTCAGCATCACGACGAAGGGCGCCTCGCCGATGTGGACCGACGAAGAGCCCGAGGCGAAGACGGCCATCGGCCTGCCCTTCGAGAGCATGCGGCAGCCGCGCCGGTCGATTCCGTCGGGCATCACCGAGCCGGCGCCCTCGAAGCCCGTCACGCCGTCGAGACCGAAGAACACGCAGGTCGATGACGACGACGACGACTTTCGCGAGACGGTCGCCGCCGCCACCAGCCGCAGCTCGACCGTGCTGGTGGCCGCGATTCTGGTGCCGCTCTTCATCGCAGCCGTGCTTGCCGTGCTCTACGCCGCGGGCCTGCCGCCCTTCGAGCGGGACTCTCCGGTGCCAACGAAGAACAACGTCGAAGCGCCCCGGCCTGCGCCCGCTCCCGAAGGCTGACTGATCGAACTGCGTGGGCTTCGCAGGACCTCAACACGCGCCGCGTGAGACTCCCGCTGTCACTTTCTCGGGGGCCTTCATGTCGATGATGCACACCTGGTGGTCGCAGCCCTGCGCTGGCGTGGTGAAGCGCGAGGCCGTCACGCTCGACGTCGAGCTGAGCATTCGAGAAGCGCTCGCCGTGCTCTCGCGTCATCGCCTGCCCTCGGCGCCCGTGCTCGACGACAACCAGTGCCTGCTCGGCGTGGTGACGTGGCACGACCTGTTCGGGTTGATCAGCCGCGTCGACGGCGAAGTGGAAGACGCGATGACACCCGCAGTGGCGGCGTGGCACACGATGTCGGTGGGCGCGCTGCGCCAGCTCATGCAGGAGACCCAGGCCTCCCGGGTGCACGTGGTCGACGGCGATGGCCGGTTCGTCGGTGTGGTGACGGCGCTCGAGCTTCTGGCGCCTTCAGCGAGCGACGACCTCGGAGACCTTCACGCCCCAGCCGTCGGGGTAGAGGCCGCGAATCATCCGGCCTGACCACTCCGAGCCTGCGCCCGACAGCCCGTCCTTCTTCAGCCCCTCGAGCTGCGGCTTCACGCGCCGGGTCCACGCGGTGTCCTTCTCGGCTTCGGTGCCCGTCGTCACCGCGATGAACTCGGCGTCGAGCAGCCACACGTTCGCGTAGAGCCGAATGCCCTTCGCCGAGAGGTCGGGCGTCAGCGCCTTCACGTAGTCCGGGTCGCCGTGAATCCAGTGAATCGGCAGGGTGGTGGAGTTGATCAGCGTTCGCGCCTCGTCGGCCGACTGCACGCGGGGCATCAGCTCGACCGCTGGCAGCGCGGCGTGAACCTGCGTCAGCACGTCGAGGTTCGAGTCGAAGAAGAGCAGGCGCTGCTCGGCCCGCTTCGCCTTCACGTCGGCGATGAAGGCCTCGAGGTCGCCGGCCTTGTAGTCGATGAAGAAGGTGAGGCCCGACTCGGCGGTCGCGTCGAGCAGCTCGTCGAAGCTGGCACCTCTGCAGCGGAGCAGGTCTGCGTCCGTTCCCGAGCAGCGCGCGTCCTTGAAGCGCAGCGCGTGAAACTCCTCGAGCGTCAGGTCCGCCACCTTCGCTGACTTCGTCGTGCCGAACCGCGCCTCGAAGTCCGTCACGCGCAGCACGTCACTGTCGTGATGCAGCACGACGTGGCCGTCCTTCGTCACGCGCACGTCGACCTCGACCATCGGCGCGCCGGCCTTCGCGCACGCGAGGTAGGAGGCGAGGCTGTTCTCGGGTTCGGTGTCGTCGCCGCACAGGCCGCGATGCGCCGCGAACATCAGGTACTCGCAGCTCGAGTCGTGCAGGCACTGGGTCGGCGTGGTGACGACTCTGGTGAACTTCGGCTGCGGCTCACACGCGAACAGCAGCAGCCCGGCGGTGACCAGAAGTCGCATGGTTGGCTTCGTAGCGTCGGCTCCCGCCCGTTTTCCAGCGAACGCAGAAACCCTGCGGCGCGATCGCGCGTAAAGTCACCGCCAGTTGTTTTGATTTCAAACCGTCGTCCGGGAGCCTGATGTTCAATCGCCAGCCACTGCTCGAGCGTCTGCGTGCTGCCCGTCAGCGAACCGACGCGCTCTTCGAGTGGCTCAAGCCCTCGGCGCTGCTTGAGCGACCCATCGCCGAGCGGCATCGCCTCATCTTCTATGTCGGGCACCTCGACGCGTTCGACTGGAACCTGATCAGCCGCGACTGTCTGGGCCGCGCGCCCCGGGACGAAGCGCTCGAGCGGCTGTTCGCGTTCGGCATCGACCCGGTCGACGGCAAGCTGCCCACCGACGTCCCCGAAGACTGGCCGTCGATGGAGCGCGTGAAGGCGTTCGTGAAGCAGGCGCGCGCCGACGTCGACGCCGACCTCGCGACGGGGCCGCTCAATGGCTGGCTCACCGATGGCTGGGCGGCGCACCTGGCGGTCGAGCACCGGCTCATGCACGCCGAGACGCTCGCGTACCTCTTCAACCGCTTGCCACTCGAGAAGCTGCACGCAGCTCCGGTTCCGCAGCGCGTGTCGGCGCCGGTGCAGCACGCGGTGATTCGGGTTCCCGAGGGTGACGCGACGCTGGGGCTCTCTCGCCGCCAGTCTCCGCACGTCGCGTGGGACAACGAGTACGAAGCGCACCGCGTCGAGGTGAAGGCGTTTCACGTCGACCGCTACCCCGTCAGCAACGGCGAGCTCCTGCGCTTCGTCGACGAGGGCGGGTACACGAACCGCAAGCTGTGGAACGACGAGGCGTGGGCGTGGCTGCAGCGGGAGCAGCTGAAACACCCGCGGGCCTGGCGCAGCATCGACGGGCAGTGGTGGCAGCGCGCGATGTTCACCGAGGTGCCCCTGCCGCACGCCTGGCCCGCGATGGTGAGTCACGCCGAGGCGACCGCGTTCGCGACGTGGAAGGGCGCGCGGCTGATGACCGAGCCCGAGTGGCATCGCGCGGCGCTGGGCACTCCGGAGGGTGGTGAGCGTTCGTTTCCGTGGGGCGCGCAGGCTCCCGTTCCCGGCGTGCACGGCACCTTCGGCTTCTCGTCCATCGACGCGACGCCCATCGGCAGCTTCCCTGCGGGCCAGAGCGCGTTCGGCGTCGACGAGCTGATGGGCAACGGCTGGGAGTGGACCTCGACCGTCTTCGCGCCTTTCCACGGCTTCGAGCCGCTGCCGTTCTACAAGGGCTACTCGGCGAACTTCTTCGACGGGAAGCACTTCGTGATGAAGGGCGCGAGCGCGTTCACCGACGTGATGTTTCTGCGCCGCTCGTTCCGCAACTGGTTTCAGCCGCACTACCCCCACGTGTTCGCGAAGTTCCGCCTGGTGCACCCATGACGAGCTCGAAGGTGGTGGCGTTTCGGCCCGCGCGCGCGCGCACGTCGACGGCGGAGGTTCTGCGCGTCGAGGAGGCGCCCACGGCCACGCTCGCGGCCGCAGTGCAGGCGGGGTTGCGCTCGCGTCAGAAGACGTTGCCAGCCGCGCTGCTCTACGACGACCTCGGCTCGGCGCTCTTCGAGGCCATCACGCTGTTGCCCGAGTACGAGGTGACGCGCGCCGACTTCAGGCTCATCGACCGGCATGCGGGTGACGTGGCTGATCAGCTCGAGGCGCCGCAGGTCGTCGAGCTCGGCCCCGGCGCGGGCAAGAAGGCGAAGCGGTTTCTCGAGCGCTACACGAACGGCAGCGCGGTTCGGTTCTCGGCCATCGACGTGTCGGAGGCGGCGCTGCGCGACTGTCAGCGCACCGTGGAGCAGCTGCCGAACGTGACGGTGTCGCTGGTCTGTGCGCGCTACCTCGAAGGCCTGCAGGCGGTGATGGAGAGCCGGTCGAATGAGCCGATGCTCGTGCTGTTCCTGGGCAGCAACCTGTCGAACTTCGAGCGGCCCGAGGCGCAGCGTTTCCTCTCGGCGATTCGCGCGACCCTGCGCCCGGGTGACGGGCTGTTGCTGGCGACCGACCTCGACAAGCCGGTGGAGCAGTTGCTGCCTGCGTACGACGACGCGTCGGGCGTGACGGCGGCCTTCGACAAGAACCTGCTGGTGCGGCTCAACCGTGAGCTCGACGCCGACTTCGACGTGCGCGCGTTTCGTCACGAGGCGCGCTGGAGCGTGCCGCACCGTCGCATCGAGATGCACCTCGTTGCCACCCGCGCGATGGAGGTCACCGTGAAGGCGACGGGCGATGTCTTCCACTTCGACGACGGCGAGTCGTTGTGGACCGAGTCGAGCCACCGCTTCCGGACTGACGAGCTGCGCGCGTGGGGCACCGCTGCCGGCTTTCACACGAAGGCGCAGTGGGTCGACCCCTCGTGGGCCTTCGCGCACACCCTCTTCCTCGCAGCGAATGGAGACGAACGATGAAACGCGCAGAGTGGAACGGCGTCGTGCTGGCCGAGTCGGACGACATCGTGGTGGTCGAAGGCAACGCGTACTTCCCGCCCTCTGCGCTGAAGCAGGAGCACTTCCGCCCGAGCGAGACGCACACCGTCTGTGGCTGGAAGGGCACCGCGAGCTACTACGACGTGGTGGTGGGCGACTCGGTGAACAAGGACGCCGCCTGGTTCTACCCGACGCCGAAAGACGCCGCGAAGCAGGTCGAAGGTCGCGTCGCGTTCTGGAAGGGCGTCGTCGTCAAGTAGCGCGTCGCAGCCGCAACCTCGACGACTGAGCACGCGCGCCGGCGGATGATACGGTGGTGGCTCTGAGTGAACGCCGCACACGACGCATGGTCTCGGTGCTCCTCCTCGGCCTGGTCGCCGTGGGCTGCCGGACTGAGTCGAAGCCGCTGAACGCCGACGGGAAGACGGTCTACGAGTCGGTGAACCACGAGCGCTGGCGGCTGACGAAGGTCGCGGGCTCGGTGCCGGACCCGAAGTACGAGCAGTCGTACGTGCGTGTGGACCGCCTGGGGCCAGCCGACGAAGTGCTCGAGGTGTTCAAGTTCGAGGAGCGCGCGTGGGTGCGGTCCGATGGCGCCGAGCGCACCTGGGTCGACTTCTCACTCGATGGCAGCGGCGTGTTGCAGGCCCTGCAGCACCAGCGCGAGCCTGGCGGCAAAGAGACCCGGGTGCTGATGCGGTGGAACGGCACGAAGTTCGACCGCGAGTGACCTCGACGCCTCGCGTTCTGGAAGGGCGTCGTCGTCAAGTAACCGCGAAGCTCCCACCGCCGTAGTGCGGCCATGCGAACGCTTCCTCTTCTCGTCCTCTGCGCGTGCGGCGCCGGTGCAGGCTTCGAAGGCACGCTCTCTGATGGCGGCGTCGTGCTGATCAGCACCCCCGACTCCGGCACCCCAACGCCTGCGACCCGCGCGGGCCTGCTCTCCATCGCGCAGAGCGGTGCGTATCTGTCGTGGAAGGCCGAGGCGGCTCCACATCAGACGGCGGGCCCGCATGGTGGCCAGGTGCGCACGTTCGTCAATGACGTGCTGTACGCCTCGATGAAGGCGGGCAACACGATGCATCCGCGCGGCTCCATGGTGGTGAAGGAGTTGTTCACCAACGGCGCGCGCACCGGCTGGGCCATCGACGCGAAGGATGACGATGGGGTGTGGACGTACTTCGAGGGCTTCGAGCCCCAGCTGAACCAGTACTTCTTTCGCGGCACGGGCAACCTCTGCTCGAACTGTCACGCGGGCGGCGTCGACTTCGTGCTCACCTCACCGAGCGCGTTGCCCTGATCAACCGCCGTCGAGTCCGCAGCCTGCCTCGCCCTTCGGAATGCAGACGGGCGTGGTGACCTGCGGGCCGGGCAGCTGACAGCAGGGCTCGGGGCCGAAGTCACCGCACTCCGACGGGGTCGTGCAGGTGCGGGAGCAGATGGCGTGGTTGGGCCCAATCAACAGCCAGCACTCGTCGGGCGCGACGCATTGCTGTGGAGCGCGGTCACAGAGGGCTCCCGCATCCAGCGTGCCCATCGTGCCGGCGTCGCGAGCGAGGGTCTGGCCTGGAAATGGCCACGCGCGAAGGGTGCCGGCGTCGAGCGGTCGACGAGAGAGCAGCACGCCACGCCCGTCTGTCTCTTCGAAGAAGCCACCGACGGCGACAAAGCCGTTCGGTCCCGAGGAGACGGCGTGCAGCGTCGCGCTGCTCACGGAGGGACTGCGGAGCATCGCGCGCCCATCGTCTTCGCCGATGAAGCCATTGCCGCCCACCACCACGCGAAGCCCGTCACCAACTGCGACGCCGTTGAGTGCGTCGGGCAGCTGCGCTGGCTCCACCGCGTTCACCCACGCGGTGCCATCGAACTTCAGGAAGAAGGGAGCGGGGCTTCCGCCGACGGCGTAGCGGCCCAGCGCTTCGGAGCCCGCCACCGTCACCACGCGGCCCGTCGCCTGTGCGGTCTGCGGAACGAACGCACGGCCGTTCCAGCTGGCGATGGTGCCGCGGTCTCCGACGACGACGACGTCACTCGCGCTGGTGCCCCAGACCTTGAGCAGGTTGTCGACGGCGAGGCCCGAGTCGACCTCGAGCCACGAGGTTCCATCGAAGCGGAGCACGACGGCGCGGCCGTGTGGAACACGCGCTCCGCCGACGGCCCAGAGTGATGAAGGGCTCGAGCCCCACAGGCCCCACAAAGAATACGAGCTGTCTTCGCGTTGCACCTTCCACGAGCGGCCGTCGAAGCGGGTGACGACGCCGCGTTCTCCAACGGCGTAGACCTGGCTGGCCGAGAAGCCGAACACCCACCACAAGGTGCGCGTCGTGCCGGGATCCATCGTCCACCAACCGGTGGCGTCGTGGCGCAGCACCAGCGGCCTTCCATCTCGGCCACCGACCGCGAAGAGCTCTCCCGTCGGTGCCTGCCAGACAGAGAGGAGCGGCACGGGCAGGTCGTCGAACACGACTGACCACGGAGCAGCCGTCGCCGGCACCGAGGCATCGGGCGCTCGCGTCGTCGGACTGCATGCGATGAGCAACAGGCTGATCAGCAGCGCTCTGCGGGCACTGAATCGGTCCATCGCGCGCATCGCACTGCGGCAGGCGGGAGCCAGATCGGGTCCAGGCGGTGTTGGGCTGGGAGCCCACCGGGTCAATCCGGTGATCAGGAGTGCTGCCACCGCACGCGGGTCGGTCGACCTGTGTTCCCCTGCGGCGCTGGGTCGCAGGAGGCTCGTGGCAGACGAAGACCAGGGGGCGCGCCTCGTCTTGCTGTTTCGGGTCAACGTCGTGACGATCGCTGGGCTGATCAGCTCGCGTCGGGGCAATCTCGTGACGGCCGTTTGATTGATCAGCTGTTCCTCTGGGACGCTTGCCACGCTCGTCGCAGATGGTCGGAAGAGCGGCCTTGGAGAAGCACACCGCGCGCGCTTCAACACGCCGCTCCGGGTCGACTCCGTGACGGGCGCTGGGCTCAGCTGGTCCTCTCGGATGCTCGCAACGTTCGTCGCAGATGGTCGGGCGCGAGCATGCTTCATCGCGCTGCTCCTTCGCGGGACCGCGTATGCGCGCTGTGCCTCATCACGCGCCACCGTCACAGCCGGCGACGCCGGGAGGCAGGCAGGTGAACGTCGTCGTCTGGCTTCCGGGCAGCTCGCAGCACGCGCGCGGTCCGAACGCGGCGCAGTCGTTCACGGTTCGGCAGCTGACGGTGCACACCGCGCGTTCGGCCGCGGCCACGTACCAGCAGTTCGTGCCCGACGAGCACACGCCCGCGCCGCGGTCGCAGAACGCGCCGAGCTCGAGTCGAACGATGCCTGCGTCGACGATGGAGACAGCGCCAGCGTCGACCCCTGCGTCGAAGCGCGCACGACCGGCGAACGGCCACGACTGAAGGGCGCCCGCCTCGAGTGGATGGCTCGCGAGCAGCACACCCCGGCCGTCGGGTTGGTCGAGGTGCCCGCCGACGGCGACGAAGCCGCTGCTGGTCGCGACCACCGCGTGCAACGTGGCGTCGGTGAGCGGAGTCACTCGTGCCCACTTCGAGCCGGAGCGCTCGGCGAGATAGCCGCGCTGCCCGCTGATGATCAGCTGACCAGCCTTCGTCGCGACGCCACTCAGTCCGGGCACGGGTGCTGGCGGTGTGAGGGCACTCCAGGTTCCCTCGGCGTCGCTCAGGACCACGCCTTCATTGAGGCCGCCCACGACGAAGCGCGCATCGTCAGCTCCAGTGATGGTGACGAGGCGCTCGGTCGTGCCGCTCGCTTCGGTCTCGAACCCGCCGTCACGAACGCGGGCGATGAAGCCGCGGTCACCCACGACGGTGATGTCGTTCGTCGAGCGGCCCCACACCTTGAAGATCAGCCCCGGGACTGAGCCAACGCTCACGAACCGGCCTCCGACCATGCTCCGCAACACGACGCCTTCAGCCGCGCCGCTCGAGAGGTCACCGCCCACGCTCCACAACGCCGACGGAGACTCGCCCCACACGCCCCAGAGCGCTTCGTCGTCACCATCACGAACGACCTGCCACGACTGCCCGCCGAAGTACGTCACCACGCCGCGCTCACCGACTGCGTACACGTGGGTCGACGAGAAGCCGAACACCCACCACAGCGCGTGCGGCGTGCCGGGATCCATTCGCCACCACCCGCGCGAGTCGTGTCGCAGCACGAGCGGCGCGCCTTCTCTTCCACCCACCGCGTACAGCTCACCAGTTGGCGCTTCCCACGCAGAGAGCAGGGGACCCTCGAGGTCGTTCAACACCAGCCGCCAGGTGTCTGGAGTTGACGACGCATCGGGCGTGTCACGTGGTTGGACACAGCCAAGCGCCGTCATGACGCACGAGAGCACGACTGGAATTTCGCAGCTGAATTGGAAGCGGGAGTGTCGCAGGCTCCACCAAGTCTCGCAGAGCCGTGCCGCAGCGGGAAACACCCACGCAACCCCCGAGAGTTCACATGACGTGTTGGTCTCGTCGCGCCTCGTTGCTCGTCGCCGTCGTGTCCATGCTGCAGGCGTGTCAGTGCGGAGGGCCTCAGGAGCCTGATGGTGGCGCACCGATGGAAGAGCTCGACGCGAGCGTCGACGCGGGGCCAGCCACGCTCTACCTGCAGCTCGAGCCGACGATTCTCACGCTGAACAAGCTGGGTGAGACGGGGCCGGTGAAGGTGTTCGGTGTCGCCGAGGGTGGCGCGTCGACCGACATCACGATGCAGGCGGGCTTCACTCCTCGCGACCCGTCGAAGGTGACGGTCTCTGCCGATGGCGTGGTGACGGCGGTGGCGGGCGGCGTCAGCGCAGTGGATGTGATGGTGGGCGACCTCACCGCGGTGCTGTGGGTCGAGGTGAAGCACGACACGCAGGCGCCGTTCGAGTTCGAGCTGTTCGGGCTGCAGCCGGTGACGGGCCTGCGCGACCCGTCGTGGTGGGGCAAGACCGAGCCGCTCGCGACCGTGACCATCACCGGAGGCCGCGCGACGGCGACTGCGACCGCCGACGAGGCCGGGTTGTTCACCATCACCGTGCCCCTCTTCACCAACCGCACGAACCAGCTCGCGGCCGTGTTGAAAGACACCGCCGGCAACGCGAGCGATCCCCTCGACTTCACGCTGGCCCACTCCGACCTCGCGCCCCGCAACGAGTGGATGGCGCTGGTGGGTGGCAATGGCCAGACCGGCGCCGTGGGCGAGCCGCTGCCGAAGCCGATGGTCGTCATCGTGACCGGGCCTGATGGCGCTCCTGTCGCAGGCAAGGCGGTGACGTTCAGAACAGTCGTCGGAGCCGGCCACTTCTCGGGCTCGAGCACCCTCGAGGTTCGCACCGACGCGAAGGGCCACGCCCGCGCAACGCCGACGTTGGGGCTGATGCCGGGCCAGCGCACCAACGTCTTCATTGCCACGCTCGAGGAGAACTGGGGTTCGCCCATCGTGCTGCACGCGAGCTCGGCGGTGCCGACGGGGCAGGGCGCGTCGGTCAGCGGCAAAGTGATGACAGAGCTGTCGGGAGCCATTCCCGGCGCGACGTTGTATTTGAAAGACGCCCGCGGCGTGGTGCTGCAGATGCAGACCTCGAAGCGTGATGGCTCGTTCGTGTTCGAGAACGTTCCGCCAGGGGTCGGTGACTCGCTCTTCGTCGACGGCAGCACCGTGACGTTGCCGGGCAAGTACCCCGACCTCATCTTCGACGTGACGGTGGTGGCGGGCATCGACAACCCATTGAGCGCGCCGGTGGTGTTGCCGCGGCTGCCTGCGGGCGTGGCCGTGCCCCTCGACGCGAACGGTGTGGTGACGACGACGACCGAGCTGAGCTTGACGGTGTCGAAGAAGCTGCCGCCGATGGTGCTGACGGTGCCGCGCGGCACGAAGGTGACGTTCCCCGCGGGCTTGCCTGCCGCCGACAAGGTGCTGCGGCTCGTGTCGGTGCCGACGTGGGGCGTGCCGATGCCGTTCCCGAATGGTCTGGGGACGGGGAACGTCGTTTCGATTCAGCCAGCGAATACGTTGTTCGACCCGCCACTGCCCATCAAGCTGCCGAACGTCGATGGCATTGCGCCGGGCACGTCGGTGCCGTTGTACAGCTTTGACCACGTCGCGAAGGATTTCCGGCTGGTCGGTGACGCGACCGTCGACGCGAGCGCGCAGTACCTGGTGAGCAACCCGGGTGTCGGTGTTCGCAAGGGCGCCTGGCACCTCGGCCCGCCCCTTCTGCCCGGTCTGACGAACGCGTGCGGTTTCGTGAGCGCGCCCGAGAATCGCTGCGCCTCGACGATGGCCGAAGGCGGAGCTGCGCAGAACTTGAGCGTCTGTCGCTGTCTCGTGAATGGGCAGATGAGCATGCCGTGCACGCCAGGGCAGCAGATCTGCATTCCGAACGTGGCGAGCAGTGACGACCTGCAGATTCGCGTCGTGTGTGACCGCGAGCCGAACGTGAATGATGACGGCAGCTACGTGAAGATCATCGAGCCTGTGCAGTCGGGCCGCACGTACGCGACGAAGAAGCCCATCACCATCAAGGCGCTGGTGTGCCCGAAGAGTGACATTCCTCAGGTCTTCTGGTCGCCCCAGGCGCAGCCGGACCTGACGGTCATCACCGGGGGTGGCGAGAAGTTCGTTGGCACCTACGACGCGCCTCATCCTGATGGGACGAAGATCACGGCGAAGCTCCGAAACTCGGTTGCCACGACCGTCGTCAAGATCAACGACAAGTGCGTGAGTACAGGAAAGGCCCAGGTGTGCGGCGACACGGTGACCGAGGTTCAAACCGACAAGTTCGAGGTCACCGGAGCGCCCCTGCGACTGGGGCTCGAGGGCCAGCCGCTCGGCGTGCGATGGGAGGGAACCGTTCGGGTCGACAAGGCGGCTCGTCAAATCTCCAGCGTTCGCGGAGAAGCGTTTCTCTGGGTCAAGACGAAGCTGTTCGATTTCCCCGTGTTCCTCGGCAACTTCAAGGTCGATGGGAACGGCAAATTCATCGGCACGCGCACGGCCAATGTGCTCGATGTGCTCAACAAGGTCGCGGCGAAAACCGGGTACATTCTCGAGTTGTCGGATGTCGAACTCGCGAAGAACGGCATTGCTGCAAAGGCCAAGCTGAGCAGCCCCCCGGCTCACAGAATCAAGTTCAAGGCGAGTGGAGACGCGGTCGATGGAAAGTTCCCCTTCGACAAGGTCGAGATTCTCGAGGACCAGCTTCCCCGCTTCATGGCAACGCTGACGTTCGAGTGGTCGATTCCGGATCCGAAGGACCCAGCCAACCCGCTCGTGAAGTTCGAGGGTGCCGTCGAGCTCAAGATTCCAGACGAGTACGGCTTCAAGGGCTCGGCCCAGATGAAGCGAGCGAGGGACCCGCGTGCTGGTGAGAAGAGATACTATCCACAGTTTGGATTGAGCGGGTCGCACAACTTCGTGACCAGGGAAACCGCCATTGGCGTCGAGGTGAAGAATACGGAATGGCACATTCCCGCACCGCCTCCTGCGAGAGTTCTGCGGTTGGCTGGCTTCAACGCGACGCTCCGAATTGGTGATGACTACGGAATCAAGAAGCTCGAAGGTGGTTTCGAGATCAAGAACATCAAGGTCCCTGGACTGCCCGCCGCCGATGAGGCGTTCTCGTTCAAGGGCAGTGGGTTCGTCGGGCTCGCGGGCCTCGCCCTTCCTGACTACGTCGACCTCAGCGGCAAGCTCGATATCCTGTACGGCACTCCGGGGGCCATCAATGGCACCGGAGGCATCACCTTCGGCGATGGGAATGTCGTCAAGATGTTCACGACGATCGGTGTGGGGCCTGACCCTCGCAAGATTGACCCGGTGACCGGGCGGCCCAAACGCGATGACAAAGGCGATCCAACCAAGGATGAGCTGGTTCTCAGGAAGAAGACCGGGGTCTTCGGAGAGCTCAAAATGTCGCTCGGCCCAGACTGGGCGACGACCGGCTTCCTCGAAGGCTCGGTCGTCTTCGCTGGCAAAGAGTACAAAGGCATCACCGGGCAGGTGAGCGGCAACCTCAACGACAGCATCACCGTCGAGCTCTCGGTGAGAACGAAATTCGGCTCGATGGGGCTCGCAGCGACCTTCAGCCTTCAGCCGCCGTACGTCACCTTCCGCCCATGTGCTGACTTCGTCGAATCGGTCGGCGGTCCCTGGGCGGGAACCCCCATCAGCTACACCGTGCCCGCCGGCCAGCGCGCCGTCATGATCGAGGTCTTCCGCACCGACGAGACCCAGGCCGGCTTCAACCTCGAGCTGCCCTCGGGCACCATCGTCACGCCTGCCGGCACCGCTGACATCGGCTATTTCACCGACGTCTCGGACAAGCGCTCATTCTACCTGCTCAAGCAGCCGCCCGCGGGCACCTACCGCGTGGTGCAGGTCGACTCGCCCGCCACTGCGCGCCGTGTCTCCTTCCGTCTTCCCAACGCAGACTCCAGTCTTGTCATCAACAACGTTCGCGCGAATGGCACGAATTGGACCGTCGACTACGTTGCTGCCGACCCCGACGACATCGCGAAGCTGAGCTTCTACGTGCGCCCCGACGGTGACGGGCTCGACGCGCTACCCATCATCACGCCGATGCCGGTGTTCGAGGCCGATGGTCCGGGCTCCTTCACGTGGGATTCCTCGGAGCTGCCATCGGGTGACTACGTCGTCTCGGGCATCATCAACGACGGGCACGACCACTCGGTGCGCGCGGTGGCGCCGTTCGTCATGCACGTGCGGCAACCCAACTCGCCTCCTGCGCCATCTGGTCTGCGCGCGCGCGCTGTCACCGGTGGCTATCGCCTCGACTGGGTGCCCGCCGCCGGAGCGCAGACCTATTCCGTTCGCATCGACCGTGACGGCTTCCCGCGGCGCATCGAGAGCGCGACCGACGGCACCACGCTCTCGCGGCTCGATGGCCTCGTCGATGGCGCCGACTACCGCGTCTCGGTCGTCGCGTTCGGAGATGGTGTGATGGGCCCAGCCTCAGAGACCATCGTCATCAGCCCACGCAAGGCAGGCGACAACACGCCCGTCATCGACTCCACGCCGCCAACTTCCGCGCGCGTCGGCGTCGCGTACAGCTACCCGATGGCCGCGCATGACGACGACGCGAACGACGCCCGTCGCTTCCTCGTCGCCGAAGGGCCTGCCGGACTCACCGTCTCCACCGCAGGCCTCGTCTCGTGGACGCCGGCCGCTGGCCAGGAAGGCAACCGCATCGTCGTGCTCAAGGCCATCGACCGCGTCGGCCACGAAGCCACGCAGCGCTTCATCATCACCGTCGCAGGCACCGACACGGGCAACCTCGACCCCGAGGTCACTCCGCTCGCGCCCAGCACCGTGAAGCTGCGCCAGCCGCTCTCGCAGCGCGTGCTCGCGTGGGACGTCGACGGTGACGCCGTGACGCTCTCGCTCAGCGGAGCTCCGGCCGGCATGACCATCTCTCCCGCTGGCGTCGTCAGCTGGACTCCGGCCGTCGCTGACTTCGCGCAGGGCCCGCGCGCCGTCACCATCGTCGCCACCGACACCGCGGGGAACTCGTCGAAGCGCCTGTGGCTGCTTCGCGCCGAAGACTCCGATGACGACGGCCTGCGCGACGCCTTCGAAGCGACCGCGCAGCTGAACCCGCTCGCCGCCGACTCCGACAGCGACGGCACGCCCGACGGCGCCGAAGACACCGACGGTGATGGGTTGAACAACGAAGACGAGCAGACGCTCGGCTCGTCGCCCGTCGTCGCCGACTCCGATGCTGATGGCGTCACCGATGCACAGGAAGCTGCGGGCCAGACGAACGCGCTCGCCATCGACTCCGACGGCGACGGCCTCACCGACCTGCAGGAGCGCATGAAGGGCAGCAACGCCTCGCTCGCCGACACCGACGGCGACGGCGCCCTCGACGCCGATGAAGACGCGCTCGGCAGCTCGCTCACCATGGCCTCTGCTGACGGTGATGGTGACGGCCTCTCTGACGACCTCGAGCGCAGCTTCGGGTCCGACCCGACGAAGCCCGACACCGATGGAGACACACTCTCGGACGCCGCCGAGCGAAGGCTGGGCACGCGGGTTGATCAGGCCGACTCCGACGCCGATGGCGTGAATGACGCGACCGACGCGCACCCGCTGAGCGCTGCTGACGCCGATGACGACGGGCTCTCCGATGACCGCGAAGTGGTGCTGCGCACCGACGCCATGAAGGCGGACACCGACGACGACGGCCTGACGGACAGCACGGAAGTGGTGCTGGGCACGAACCCGCTCGTCTTCGAAGCCGACAGCCTCGTGTCTCCGCCCGTCGCCATCACCGGCCAGTCGAAGTCGGCGGTCGGCGTGCAGGGTGGCATCACCGACGTCGGCATCATCACCCTCGGCCTCGACACCGATGGAGACGGCATTCCCAACTCGTTCGAGGCGCGCTTCATGCTCGACGGGCAGAACGCCGCTGACGCGCTGGCCGATGGTGACAACGACGGCCTGGTGAACATCAACGAGTTCCTCGCGGGCACCGACCCGACGAGGGCCGACACCGACGGCGACGGCGTGAGCGACGGCGACGAGCTGCGCGTCGGCACCGACCCGCTCGACCCTGCATCGAACCGCAACGGCGTGACGGTCACCTCCATCGCGCTGGTTCCTTCCATCGGGCGAATCATCGTCAACGAGCTCGACGGCTCGCGGCTGGTGCAGCTCTCGGTCATCGCGACGCTCTCTGACGGCAGCACGAGCGACCTCACCTCGGGCACGACAGGCACGAGCTACGTCTCTTCGGTGCCGACACGTCTGTCGGTCTCGGCGAACGGAGCTGCGCTGCCAGTCGCGATGTCCGGCCCTCCCGTCACCGTCGTCATCACCGCGACCAACGGTGGAAAGATGGCCACCGCGACGTTCGAGCTGAGCTCGTTCAGTCCGAAGCCGGTGGGGTTGCTCGCGCTCGGAAACGGCGCCGACGTTCCCCTGAGGCTGACGGTGCAGGGCCGCACGGCGTACTCGTTGCGCAGCTCGGGCCTGCAGGTCATCGACATCACGAACCCCGCGGCGCCGTCGCTGGTGCAGACCATCGCCACGAGCGCGCCGGCGGTCGACGTCACGGCGAGCAGCTCCATCGCCTATGTCGCCACCACGCAGGGTGTGTCGGTCTTCCTCGTCGGAGGCCAGTCGCGTCAGCTCGGCTTCATTCCCGTGACGGGCGGCGTGCGCGCCATCGCGCGTGAAGGCAACTCGCTCTTCCTGCTCTCGGGCGGCGAGCTGCTCGTCGCGCAGCTGGCGTTCCCCATGGCGGCGTCACTCGTCGACGTGAACGCCGATGGCTCCGATGACCGCATCATCGCGAGGCTTCCAGTCACCGCCACCGGCCCTGCGCGCCTGACGGTCAACGAAGGCCGGCTGCTCGTCACGGCCGCCAATGCCGTGAGCATCATCGACGTCACCACCCCGACGATGCCCGTGCTGCGCTCGACGGGCACGGGTGGACGCGACGCCGACTTTGCAGGGTTCCAGACGTACTACGTGGCCAACGTCGGCTCCGTGCGCAGTTATGGATTGGCGAGCAACGGCGCGGCGACGCAGCTCGGCATCACCTCGGCCGTCGTTGCGCCCCTGTCGATTGCGCTCGCGAGCACGTACGCCTTCGTGCCCGACCAGCTGCGCGTCAGCTCGGTGCTCATCTATCGAACGAACGACCCCGCCACCATCGACCCCCTCGCGGGCTTCATCGACTTCAACAGCCGCTTCGCGACGGCTGAAGACGTGACGGACGTCGCGGTGCAGGGTGTCTATGTCTATGGCGTCGACACGACGGGCAACTTCCTCGTCGGCCAGTACCTCGACACGAGCGACCAGGGCGTCTCCGCGCCCAGCGTCAGCATCATCTCGCCCGCCGATGGCAGCAGCGTGGTCGAGCAGTCGAGCGTGACGGTGACGGTGCTGGCGACCGATGACGTCGGCGTCGCGTCGATGCGGCTCACGGCCGATGGCGTGTCGCTGCCGGCGGCTTCTTCGACACCGCCGCTCTATGCGTTCACGTTTGCGGTCCCCTCACAGGCCATGGCCACGCTGCGCGCGACGGCGACGGACTTCGCGGGCAACTCGACGACGAGTCCGCCCATCACCTTGCGCATTCTGCAGAACACGCCGCCGACGGTGACGTGGGTCGAGCCGCTCGCAGCCAGCGTGGTGCGCGGCCGGGTGCGAGTCACCGCGTACGCCATCGACGACAGCCAGGTCTCGAACGTCGAGTTCTTCGTGAACGGCGCCAGCATCGGCACCGTCTCCGCGCCGCCGTACCAGGTCTTCTGGAACACGCTGCCGCTCACCAACGGCATGTACCAACTGCGCGCGGTCGCGACCGACAACAGCGGCCTCACCGCGTTCCGTGAAGTGTCGGTCTCCGTCGATGACCAGGCGCCGCAGGTGGCCTTCACGGCTCCGGCCGCCAGCGCGATGGTGAGCGGCGCTCAGGTCGGCGTGCTCGCGAACGCCACCGACGACGTGCGCGTGTCAGAGGTCGCCTTCTTCCGTGACTCGGCGCTGCTGGGGACGAGCCTCATCGCGCCGTGGGGAGCGGTGCTCGACACCTGCTCCGTCGCCGACGGTCCCGTCACGCTCCGCGCAGAGGCTCGCGACGGTCGCGGCAACCTCACCACCGCCACCCGCACGGTGAACGTCTCCAATGGCAATACACCGCTGGTGCTCGACGGCCTCGGCGGCCCGTCTCGAGTGACGCTCACCTGGGTCGGGTGTGGTCTTGCGAACAGTTACAATCTGTATGTCGCGAACGCGCCCGGTGTCACGACCTCGAGCACCGCCATTCGTGGTGTCAGCTCGCCGTATCAGCAGACGGGTCTGGGAGCCGGCACCTATTACTATCGCGTGGCAGCCGTGCGCGGTGGCGTCGAAGGCGTGCTCTCGAACGAGAAACAAATCGTCATCACGCCGTCGGGCGGGCAGGGCATCTGCTCCGTCGACCGTGTGTGTCTGAGCTACCCGAAGGAGCCTCGCACTTCGTACCGTGTCATCTGGGGCACCTCGCCGACCGACATGTGGGCCGGTGATGGAAATCGGCTGCTCATTCACTGGGACGGCAACGCGTGGACGTCGCGAAACGCGGGCCTCACCTCGCTGCCGAGCGTGAAGGCCGTGCACGGCACTGGGCCGAACGACGTCTGGGCGGTCGGTGACGACGGCATCTTCCATTGGAATGGTACGAATTGGGCCGTGCTGCCTGGCTCTCCGCAGCAGCCCATCTCCGATGTCTGGGCCATCTCGCCAACCGCCGTCTGGGCGGTGAGCAGTTCGTTCACCAGCGCAGGCATCTACTTCTTCAATGGCTCGTCGTGGCAGACGTTCCCCTACCCGCGCACCGTCGGCGCTTTCTCCGACTCGTTCAGCAGTGTCTGGGCGGCGAGCGCGAACGACGTCTGGGCGAGCGCGGCGTCTGGCTCGAACACCCACTTCTTCCGCTTCAATGGCACGACGTGGACGAAGGTGGTGGTGCCGTTCGCAACTGGCACCGGCGAACTCTGGGGCAGCGGCCCGGCGAATGTCTACTTTGCAAACCAGCAGGGGTTGCAGCGCTTCGACGGGTCGAGCTGGGCGTTCGTGCCCAGCGTCAATCCTGCACAGCCGACCATCACGGGCTCCATCGGGTACGAGGTGACGGCCGTCTCGGGCAGTGGGGCGGGCGATGTCTGGGCAACGGGGACGAGCGGCAGCGGTCCGTTCCACTTCAACGGCTCGGCGTGGTCGTACTCCTCCAACGGCGGCATCACTGGCGCGACCAACGCCATCTGGAGTCTCGGGGCGAACGACACCTGGCTCGCCGGGCAGAACAAGATCGTCCGCCGCTTCAACGGCACCTTCACCACCGTGCTCGGCAGCCCCGTGGAGGAGGGCAAGCGCAACGTCGGCATCTGGGGTTCGTCTGATTCGAATGTCTGGGTCGTGTCGGCGAACTCGAGGCAGGGCGTGCAGCGCTGGAACGGAACGGCGTGGAGCACGTTCTTCGAGATTCCGCAGCGCGAAGACACGTCTCCGAGGGTGTGGGGTTCGAGCGAGACCGATGTGCTCGTCAGCCATGGGCTTCGCACGGCGTACGCGGCGAACAGCGCCTCGCTCCGCCGCTACGACGGCATGACGTGGACGGACACGGGCCCGACGCCCCAGTCGTTCGTGCCGAGCGCCATCTGGGGCCGGGCCGCGAACGACGTCACGGTTGCAGCGGGCGCGGCGTCAGTCTCGACGTGGAATGGCGCGATGTGGTCGTCGGTGACTTCGATTCCCGGGTTCACGCCCGGGTCTCAGACTGTCGGGGGCGCATGGCTCGACTCACCCACCACCGCTTATGTCTACTCCAGCGGCATTCCGGCCTTCATCACCCGCTTCAATGGCAGCACGTACACGCCACAATCGCTCCCGCCCCTCGCCTCGAATCAGACCGTCGAAGGTGTCTGGGGTTCGTCGTCGACCGACCTCTGGGCGATGGGCCGGCAGGCCATTCTGCACTCGGACGGCATGACGTGGTCGCTCGTCGATGCAGGCTTCGCCGCCGATTTCACCGGCGTGACTGGCGTGACGGCCACCGATGTCTGGGCCTCGGCGTCGGTCGGCGGGCTGTCTTCCAACACCGGCAACGGGTGGGCGCAGGCCGTTCCCGTTGGCGTTCCGCTCAATGCCATCACCAACATTCAGGGGTCGCTCTGGGCCGTGGGTGACTCCAACACGGTGCTTCGCCGCGTCGGCTCGACGTGGACGGTCGCGCAGACGGCGTGGGATGTCTCCTTCGAGCCCACCGACGTCACCTGGACGAGCACGACTGACGCGTGGGCAGTCGGCCAGCGCGCCTTCTTCCCCGGCCAGCCGACGGGTCGCGAAGGCGTCATTCTTCGCTTCAACGGCGTGTCCTGGGCTCCCTTCAGTTCGGTCATCGGTCCACGAACGCCTCCACTCAACGCCGTGTTTGCCATTGCGGCGAACGATGTCTGGGCTGTCGGCGCCAGGGGAACGGCGCTCCACTTCAACGGCACGACATGGACGAGCTCGAGCACGGGCACCGCGTTGGAATTGACCGACGTCTGGGCTTCGAGCGCGAACGACGTCTATGCAACGGCGCGCGGCGGCTCCACCCAGCTCCTTCGCTTCAACGGCTCGACCTGGAGCCCCGTCTCCATCAACGCCACCGGTGACGGCATCGGCATCTCTGGCAGCGGAGCGAACGACATCTGGGTCATCGGCGAGTTCTTCACGCGGCACTTCGATGGCGCGACGTGGGCCTCGCTGAACCCTGGCGCGTTCAAGGCCATCAAGGCGTTCTCGCCGTCGTCGGCCTGGGCTTCGACCGGTGGAGACATGTACCGGTGGAACGGCACCTCGTGGGGGCTGCAACAGATTGCTCCGGGCACGAACATCTCGGCCATCTGGGGTGCCACGCCGAACGCCGTGTGGGCGCTCGGTTGCTCGGGCCTCTTCTTCTGGAACGGGACGAGCTGGGTCGAGAAGTCGACCAGCCTCGTCAACGGCAACGACTGCGACCTGCCCATGGGAATGCACGGCAACGCGAACCTCGAGGTGTTCGGCGCGGGGAAGGCGGGCATTCATCGCTGGGACCAGTCGGCAGTCGGAGTCGACGGAGGCACTGGCGGTGGCTCTGCAGGCGGTGGAAGCGCAGGCGGCGGCTCGGCAGCCGGTGGCCTCGCTGGTGGCGGGAGCGCGGGTGGTTCGGTCGCAGGAGGCAGCGCCGGTGGAGGAACTGCTGGCGGCTCGGCGGCTGGAGGAAGCGCAGGCGGCAGTGCAGTCGTTCAAACCGGCGAGACCTGTTTGTCGGCCATCGTGTTGTCTTCCATTGGAACCATCGCGGCGCCGACGGTGCGCACGGACTCGACGGTCGGCTTCCTGAACGACTACAGCTCGTCGACCGCGACGTGCGCTGCGGGTGGAGGCCGCGACCGCGTCTACCGCGTGACGGTGCCGCCGGCTCAACGCCTCATGGCGATGGTCGACTCGCTCATCTTCACGCCCTCCATCAACCTCATCGAGGCGCCGGCCGCGAACTGTGACGCCGTTCCGCGCGTGTGCGTCTCGTCTGGCGACAACACGCCGCGCGCGCGCTACTTCAACAGCACCGCTTCCTCGGTCGACGTCTTCGTCATCGTCGATGGCGTCGTGAACTCTGCGGGCGGTGACTTCACGCTCACCATGAGCCTCGACGCACCGATGGGAGGCACTGGCGATACCTGTCAGCAGGCCATCTCGCTGGCCCTCGGCAGCACGCTGGCGACGCAGACGTTCGCTGGCATGCAGGACGACTTCTTCAACCTCGGCGGCTTCGGCTTCCCCTGTCAGGGCCTCGACGGACTCGACCGCATGTACAGCGTCACGGTGCCTCCCTCGGGACAGGTCACGGTCACGGCGTCGAGCGGTTCCCTCGACCTCTCGTTATCGGCGACGACCACCGCTGCGAACTGCGACCGGCTCGTCTGCACGGCGGGCGCGAACGCGGGTGAGTTCGGAGACACGGAGACGCTCACGCTCGACAACACCGGCAGTGCGCCGCTCACCTATCTCGTCGTCGTCGACTCGCTCGACGGCATGATGAGCGACTCCTTCTCGGTGACAGCCTCGACGGCCGTCATCACCGGACCGGGCGACACCTGCGCGAACGCCGCGGTGCCCCTCACGACGAACCAGACGCTCACGGGACAGACGTTCGCCGGCTACACCAACACCTACCCCTCTGGCACGCGGTGCAGGCCGCTCTCGGGACCCGACCGGGTCTACGCCGTGACGGTCGCTCCGGGCGAGGCGCTCACGGCGAGGGTGACGCCGACGACCGGGCTCTTCGACGTCGTGATGAACCTCATCGAAGGCCCGGCCAGCAACTGCACGAGCACGAGCACGTGTACGGCCACTGCCGACTTCGGGACGCCCTTCATCGGGTTGCCGAACGAGGCGCTGTATTGGCCAAACACTGGCACGCTGCCGAAGACGTATTTCCTCAACGTCGGTGTACAGGGTTCAGCGCCGACGAACGCGGCCTTCACGCTCGAGGTCAGCTTTGCGGCCATCACGCTCGGAGAGGTCTGCGAGGCGCCGATTCCCATCACCTCGTCGGGCATGATTCCGGGCCAGACCACCGGCACCTTCCTCTCGAGCTATGGGCACTTCGGGTCGGGCACAGGCTGTCGTGCCTACCGTGGGCCCGAGGTCGTCTACGCGGTGAATATGAACATGGGGCAGCAGTTGACGGTGGTGGCGACCGGCACCACCAGCGACATGGTGCTCAACGTCGTCTCTGCGCCCTCGTCGAACTGCACCGACTCGCCGACGAGCTGCCTGACCTCGGCCGACGCCGCCATCGGCACCGCGTCCGAGACCGTCACCTTCACCGCGACGACCGGGCGCACGGTCTACGTCATCGTCTCGGGGTTCAACGTCGGTCAGGCCATGCCGTTCAGCCTGAACGTGACGCTGCTCTGAGCATGTCGACGTGAGACGAAGCCCCAGGCGAGCCAGAGAAGCGGCGGCTCCAACGATGAGTGCTGAACCATGCCGCGGCGAGGTTGGCTCGCGACCGCGGAGTCGAACCGAGAAAGCGTGAAGCGCACATGGCGGCGGGCGTTTGTGTCTGGTTCAGTCCGCCGCCATGAAGCACCTGACGCTCTTCTGTCTCGCCGTTCTCTCGTGCACGCCGGTGGCTCCGCAGCTCTCCACTGGAGTCCAGACCGTCACCCTCGCCGCGCCTTCGGGGCCGACGTGTCTCGAGCGCTGTAACGTCGCGAAGGCGAACTGTGGCGAGCTGATCAGCTCCAGCTGCAGCGCCTGCGACGGCGGCAACGCGGAAGACGTTCGCACCTGCCTCGCCAACAACACCTCCGACTGCCTCGAGTCCGCGTCATGTCTGCGTGCGCCACCTGCACGTTCCTTCGCGCCCGGTCCCTACGGCACCGCGGTGAAGGACGTCGCGGGGCCGGTCGCGCTCGAGACGACGGAAGGCCGCTGGCGCTTCGAAGCGCAGTGGAGCGGAGACGACAGCTACCTCTTCCTGATGCGCACCGGCGGCACGGCAGCGCTCTTCAACGGCTCGCTCAAGGCGCTGCTCGACGTCTCTCCGCGCAACGTGCAGTACGTGTTCGGGTTTCTGAACGACAACTCGGGCTTCGGCGCAGCGCGCACCAGATGGATCGCCGAGCTTCAACGACTGCCCGAGGCCGACCGTCGTCACTGGACGCCGAGAGTGCACTTCGTGCTCACGAAGATGGACGCGGTCGACGGGTGGATTGGGCAGATGATGACGGCGCGGCTCGCGAACCCGCCGCGGTACGTGGGCAACGGACTCACCGCGTTCGCCATCGACCGGCAGCAGCGCATTCGTGAAGTCGGCATGCTGGGACGACTGGGTGGCAGCGGCACCGTCTACGACCTGCGCCTGCTCGCGAAGGAAGCCGAGGCGTTCAACTTCGAGTTCGACCGCGAGCAGCGCCTCGCCTCCCGCCCCGCGCGCGTCATCACCGTCGCGACGAAGCAGACGGCCCACGACACCATCGAGGCCGACGTGATGTTGCCGACCGCCGCCGAGCTCGACGGCTACGACACGCTCGAGGTCGACCTCGCGATGGACTGCCCCGACCACCTCAACGCGAACTGCGGCGCGTGGGACTACCTGTCGCATCTGTACCGCTGCACGCCGGGCACGGGCGCCGACGGAGGTTCGGCCTTCACCTGCGACCAGGAGCTCGCCCGGTGGATTACGACCTACTGGCGCGAAGGCCGCTGGGTGACGGATATCTCGTATCAACTGCCGTCGCTGAAGCCGGGTGGACTCACCCACCTGAAGTGGACCGCGAGCCCGCAGTTCGACCCGCGGAGCACCGACTACATCACGTCACTCTCGCTGCGCTTCTCGAACCAGGGCCGCGCGCAGAAGCCGGTGTCAGCGACGCCATTGTGGAAGGGCGGGAACCTGCGGAGTGGGTATGACGCGCTCCATCCGTCGCAGCAGGTCATGGTGCCGGCCGACGCCGTGAAGGTCGAGCTGGTGACGTTGCTGACGGGACACGGCGGTGTGGCGCCGACCAACTGTGCAGAGTTCTGCAATCACGAACATCTGTTCGGCATCAATGGCACGGTGAAGCGACAGAATTTCCCCGAGGCGACGACGCCGATGGGCTGCGCTGACCGGGTGAACGCTGGTGTCGTGCCGAACCAACACGGCACCTGGTACTACGGGCGCGGTGGCTGGTGCCCGGGCTTCGACGTGGCACCGTTCGTCGTCGACGTCACCAGCGACATTCGCAAGGGGCAGCTGAACACGCTCACCTACGAGGCGCGGTTCAATGGGCAGCCGGTGTCGCAGGACCTCGGCAACATCGTGCTCAGCAGCTGGCTCGTGGTGTGGCGATAGGCGAGGAGGTCTCGCGCTCGCTCGCTGAGAGTGCGCGGACCACGCGTGGTACGGTCGCCGGTCATGTTCTGCATCTTGCTCGATCGTGTTCCGCCCCCGACGCTTGGGGCGTTGCTCCGCAAGACGCTCGCGCCGCAGTTGGACCTCGCTCGCGAGGAACACCGGTCGTCGACCCGTCAGCGGTATCTCGAGGCGGGGTACAGCGCCGCGGAGGCCGACCGGATGACCGCGATGGTGGCTGACCGGGAGCGCGATGAGATCGTGGTGAAGCAGCTCAAGGCGAAAGGGCCCTGGGCGGTGTGTGTCTCGACACTGGCGGAGCGCGAGACGAACGCCGAAGCGCCCGGCCTCGAGCTCATCGAGGCCACCGCCGCCGCCCTCGCGAAGGAGACCGGGCGAGCGGTCTGGTTGTTCCTCGACCGGCCCTCCGACCTGCGCGCCGCATCGCTGGACGCGGGCGGTCAGCGACAGTGGACAGCGCCAGAAGAAGGTGAAGACCCCGAGTACTCGAAGGAGCCGCTGAAGCGCGTGGCCGCTGAGCTCAAGGTCTCCCTCCGCGCCCTCGGTGCGCTGCGGCTGGAGGCGGCGAGACCGCCTTCCACAGGAGGCGTGCGGCTCCACCAGGCACCACCGTTGTGGACGGTGCTCGACGCGAACCCCGTCGCTGCCTGAGGCCGAGCGTCGGAGCGTTGCCCGCCATCACATGACGCCTCGCCATGGCATCATGAACGGCACCCGCTCATCGCGCGCTCGTTCATGAAGCGCGCCGACGACCTCGTGAGCCACCGCTCGGCGTGAGCGTCGCCTCAGGCCTTGTCCCGAATGAGGCCGTGCTCGAAGTTCCAGGCACTGCCCGGCACTTCGGGATTCCAGCCATCGTCGAGCGCTGAGGTGATGATCTCTCGAATGATGGCAGGCGTGAGCGCGGTCTGATGTCGCGAAATCCAGTTGTCCGGCCGACTCACACGCAGGTCCACCAGCAGCACCGTTCCGGGCACTTCGCAGATGCGCTCGATGGCCACGGTCATCGAGGACTGGAAGGCAGCCTGCGAGTACGTGGGCTGCTTCCGGACGTACCAGCGGTAGTGGTGGGCTGCATGCGTGAGCGTTCGGGAGCCTTTCCGTGGCAGCGACATGCTCCGTCATGTTGCTCGAACGCAGTGCGGCCGTGAAGCTGGTCAACCGTGCGGCGAGCGAGGGCACGCCGTGATTAGGTGCGCCTCCGCATGCTCTCGAATCTGCAGGTGCTCGTCCGCATCGCGCTCGCCAACATCTTCTCGAGCGCCCTCAACGTCTTCGTCGGCCTCGTGCTGCTCTTCGGCGCCGCGCTGCTCGTCATCGGTGGCTCGCTCTTCACCACGCTCGACGACTCGCTGAGCCGCAGCATCGTCGACAGCATCACCGGCCACCTGCAGGTCTACGCCGCACGCTCGAAGGACCCGCTGGAGATTTACGGCAAGGTCGACGGCAGCGACGTGAACCTCGCGCCCATCGACGACTTCAAGACGCTCAAAGCGAAGCTGCTCACGCTGCCCAACGTCGAGAAGGTCGTGCCCATGGGCGGAGCGACGGCGCTCGTCGGTTCGGGCAACACCGTCGACGTCACGCTCGAGAAGCTGCGCAACCTGTACCGCGCGCAGGCCGACGGCGCGAAGCTGCCCGACGCCGAGTTCCAGACGAAGCGCGCCAGCCTGCACCAGCACGTGCGCAACATCATCGCGGTGCTCGAGAAGGACGTGGCCCGCGAGAGCGAGCTCACCGACGGCAGCGGCATCGACCCGCGCCAGAAGGAGGCGCTCGCCACCGCGAAGACCGACGCCTTCTGGAACACCTTCGACGACGACCCCTTCACCCACCTCGAGCTGCTCGAGAATCGCGTGGCGCCGCTCGTCGCCGACGCCGACCTGCTCTTCATGCGCTGCCTCGGCACCGACCTCGACGCGTACCAGAAGAGCTTCTCGCGCATGGCCATCATCGAAGGCGGGCCGGTGCCTGCGGGGACGCGCGGCGTGCTGCTGCCCAGGTTCTTCTCGGAGGAGTACCTCAAGCTCAAGAACGCCCGCCGCCTCGACAAGCTGCGTGACGCGCGCGAGGCCGGCCGCAAGCTCGACGACCCGAACGACCAGGAGCTGCAGCGCTTCATTCGCGAGAACAAGTCGCAGACGCGCGAAATCATCCTCCAGCTCGACGGGCAGGGCACCACGACGGCGGTGGCGAAGCTGCAACAGCACCTCGGCTCGAAGGAGACCGACCTCGCCGTGCTGTTGCCGCTCTTCTTCGACGTGAACGACGCGAACTTCGAGGCCCGCTACGCGTTCTTCTACGCAGAGCTCGCGCCGCTCTTGAACCTGTACCGCGCGCGGGTCGGCGACACGCTCACGCTGCGCAGCTTCGGCCGCTCGGGCGCCACCACCACCGTGCTCGCGAAGGTGTACGGCATCTTCGAGCTGCGCGGCCTCGAGAAGTCTCCGCTCGCCGGCGCCAACGCGCTCGTCGACATCGTCACCTTCCGCGACCTCTACGGCTTCCTCGGCGCCGACATGAAGGCCGAGCTCGACGCCATGAAGGCGCAGGTGGCCGCGAAGCAGGTCGACCGTGACGACGCCGAGAGCGCACTCTTCGGTGACGCCGCCGACGTGGTGCAGGAGACGAAGTCTTCCGACATCGCCGAGGCCATCACGAAGCGTGAGGTGAAGAAGCAGGCCGACACGTTCTCTCCTGACGAAATCGACGACGGCGTGGTGATGCACGCGGCGGTGCTGCTGAAAGACGGCTCGGCCCTCGCGCAGGCCCAGGCAGCCATCGACATCGAGAAGCTGCTCTCGGACACCAAGGCGAAGGCCGACCCGGCGGTGGTGGCGAAGGCGAAGGCGCTCGTCGACGCGGGCAAGCTGCCGTTCCTGCTCGGCGCCGCGTTGAAAGAGGTCGTCTCACTCGAGGGGAAACGCGCCGAGGGCAAAGACGTCTCCACCACGATGCCGCTGTTGGCGCTGAAGGCGGCGCTCAAGACGGAGCGGCCGACGCTCGCGCCCGCTGATCTCTCCACCATCGACGCGCTCGTCGATGGCGCGCAGCCGAAGGTGTGGGCCGTCAGCTGGGTCGCGGCCGCCGGCTTCCTCGGCAAGTTCATCGACTTCTTCCGCCTGCTGCTCGTCGCGCTCATGTCGGCCTTCGCGTTCATCGCCCTCATCGTGGTGACGCTGGGCATGACCATCGCGACGCTGCAGCGCACGCAGACCATCGGCACCATGCGGGCCATCGGCGCGCAGCGCAGCTTCGTGGTCTCGATGGTGCTGGTCGAGACGATGGTGCTCGCGTTCACCTTCGGTGCAGCCGGCGCGGCGGTCGGCAGCGGCGTCGTGAAGTGGCTCAACGTGCGCGGCATTCCCGCGTTCCGTGACGAGCTGTACTTCTTCTTCTCAGGCCCGGTGCTACGGCCGGAGTTGACGGCGAGCGGGCTCGTGCTCGCGGTGGTGGTGACGATGGTGGTGAGCCTGTTGGCCGTCATCTTCCCGACGTGGCTCGCGACGCGCGTGGCTCCCGTGACGGCGATGGCGCCGACGGAGTGAGGATGGCCGAGTCGACGGAGCTCACGCCCTGGCGATGGGTCGGCCGCGCGCTGTCGACGACACTGCTGCTGACCGTCGGCGCCTGGCTCATCGGAGGCGTGTTCTCGTTGGTGAGTCCGATGACGGGCACCATCGTGGTGGCCATCGCCGCGCTGCTCTTCGCCGCGCCGTGGAGCATCTCGCGCATCGGCGGAGCAGGGCTCGCGTCGTCGCTCATCGCCATCATCGCGGGGCTCGGCGCTTCCATCGAAGGCCATCGTGCGCGGGTGGTGACGAACGCCGAGGTGAAGCCGCTGGCGAGCCTCGTGGAGTGGCAGCCCGACGACAAGGAGCAGGACTTCGTCGCCGCGCGGCTGCCGGCGCCTCTGCACCACGAGTGGAAGCGAAAGGCTTCCATCTCGAGGAAGGTCAGCTCGGGGAAGAACGGCACGCGCACCGTCAACCAGACGGCCGTGCCGCTCTCGGGGCCTGACGGTGCCATCGTGGGCTTCGCCTGCGGCGAGCGCGGAACCGACGGGCCCTATGTGCTTTCGGCGGCGAGGTGGCTCGGCAGTGAGCCCGAGCTCTGCTCCGAAGTCATCGACCTCTCGGTGCGCAAGCTGAACGAGGCAGGGCTCGTGGTGTCCGGCGCTTCCCGCAAGAGAGTGGTGAAGGTGTACGAGACGGAGGCCGCGCTGCGCAGCGACCACGACCTCGCGAAGGTCTTCACGATGCCGCTGTGCTTCTTCGTCATCTTCTTCGTCTTCGTGCTGCTCTTCCGTCGCGCGGGCGCCGAGTCGGTCGACTGACTCGAGCTGCTTCACACGACGCCGCGGTGGATGAGAGCAGCGTGAGTGCTCGAACCAGACTAGGCAGACGCCCGTGATGCTCCTTCGCATTGCCTCCCTCTCGTTGTTCGTGGTCTCGATGGTGCTGGTGGAGACGATGGTGGTGAGCCTGCTGGCCGTCATCTTCCCGACGTGGCTCGCGACGCGCGTGGCTCCGATGGCCCGACGGAGTGACGATGGCTGAGAAGGTCGAGCTCACGCCCTGGCGGTGGGTCGGACGCGCGCTGTCGTGGACGATGCTGCTCATCGTCGGCGGGTGGCTGGTGGGTGGGCTCTTTTCGTTCGTGCACCCGATGGTGGGCGGTGTGGTCGTGGCCACGGCCACGTTGCTCTTCGCGGCGCCCTGGGCCGCCACGCATCTGGGTGGCGCGGGCCTCGCGTCGGCGCTCCTCGCGCTCATCGCCGGGCTCGGAGCCTCCATCGAAGGCCATCACGCGCGCGTGGTGAGCAACGCCGAGGTGAAGCCGCTGACGAGCCTCGTCGAGTGGCAGCCCGACGACACGAACCAGGATTTCGTCGCCGCACGACTGCCCGCACCGCTGCACCACGAGTGGAAGCTGAAGGCCTCCATCTCGAGGCGGGTCAGCTCGGGGAAGAACGGCACCCGCACCATCAACCAGACCGCGGTGCCGCTCTCGGAGCCCGACGGCCAGGTGGTGGGGTTCGTCTGTGGGGCCGAGGGCAGCAGAGACGGCGCGTACGTGCTCTCGGTCGCCAGATGGACTGGGAGCCAACCGGAGATCTGCTCCGAAGCCATCGACCTCGCAGTGAGGAAGGTGGCCGAGACCGGCCGCATGGTGACGGGCGCCGCGCGAAAACGTGTCGTGAAGCTCTACGAGACCGAGGCCGAGCTGCGCAGCGACCACGACCTCGCGAAGGTCTTCACCATACCGCTGTGGTTCTTCGTCATCTTCTTCGTCTTCGTGGTGCTCTTCCGTCGCGCAGGCGCCGAGTCCGTGGAGTGACTCGAGGTGGTGGATGAGAGCAGCGTGCGTGCTCGAACCAGATTAGGCATGCGCCCGTGATGCTCCTTCGCATTGCCTTCCTCTCGTTGTGGCAGGCCCGCCGCCGCACCGGCGCGCTCGGCACCGCCATCGCCTTCGTCTCGATGCTGCTCGTGCTCATGCTCGGCATCGCCGAAGGCATGAACCAGTCACTCATCGAGTCGTCGACGACGCTCATGAGCGGCCACATCAACGTCGCCGGCTTCTTCAAGGTGACCGCGGGCCAGGCCGCTCCCGTCGTGACGAAGGCGAAAGACCTCACCGCCTTCGTGCGCAAGGAAGTGCCCGAGGCCGTCTACATCGCGTCACGTGGCCGCGGCTTCGCGAAGGTCATCGGCGACCAGGGCTCGACGCTCATCGGTCTCTCGGGCGTCACCATCGACGAAGAGAAGGGCCTCGCCGAGGTGCTGCGCATCAAAGAGGGCGCGCTCGCCGATTTGCGAAAGCCGAACTCCATTCTGCTCTTCGAAGACCAGGCCGCGACGCTCGACGCGCGGGTCGGAGACGCCGTCACCATCTCGGCGCCCACCGCGCGCGGCACCAACAACACCGTCGACGTCACCGTCGTCGCCATCGCCCGCAACATGGGCATGATGAGCGGCTTCTCGTGCTTCGTGAACGCCGGCACGCTGCAGAAGCTCTACCAGCTCAACGACGACACCACGGGCGCGCTGCAAATCTACCTGCCCACCGCCGACCTCGAGGTCATCAAGCCCATTCAGGCCCGGCTGCGCGAGGCGCTCGTGAAGGCCGGCTACGAGGTGATGGCCGACGACCCGCGCGTCTTCTTCCTGAAGTTCGAGAACGTCAGCCGCGAAGGGTGGACCGGCCAGAAGCTCGACCTCACCAACTGGCACGACGAGGTGAGCTTCGCCTCGTGGACGGTCGACCTCATGAGCGCGCTCTCGTTCTTCCTCGCCATCGTGCTGCTCGGCGTCGTCGGCGTCGGCATCATGATCGTCATGTGGATCAGCATTCGTGGCCGCACGCGTGAAATCGGAACCCTGCGCGCCATCGGCATGCAGCGCTTCGCCGTGCTGCGCATGTTCATCGCCGAGGGGTTTTTGCTCGGGCTGCTCGCCACGCTCGCCGGAGTCGTCGCCGGCGTGGTGATTGGGCTCGTGCTCAACTCGATGCACGTGCCGCTGCCGCAGGGCGTTCAGTTCGTGCTGCTGTCGGAGAAGCTCATCATCATCCCCACCGCGAAGTGGGTGCTCATCTCGCTCGTCTTCATCACCTCGGTCGTCACCAGCATCTCGATTCTGCCGGCCTTCCTCGCGGCGCGAATGAAGCCGGTCACCGCCATGGCGCATGCGGGCTGAGCAAAGCCCGCTGCGCGCCCGCCGAGCCGCCCGCTTCAGCGAATGGTGACCTGCAGCTTGTAGATGAACTGACCAGATGTCCCCGTCTGCGCGAATTGTGACGCGCGCGCCGAGAGGTACCAGGTGACCGGCGCTGCGGTGTTGTTCTTCGCGGCGGCGTCGAGGGGCGTGCTGCTGGTGCCGTCAATCAACGAGCAGAAGCCACGGCCCTCGTCGTCATCGTCCACCAGCACCGTCGTCCCATCGGAGTTGTAGAGCGTCAGGCGGCTGTCGACGTTCTGGCCTTCGCAGGTCTCGATGGCGCGGTCGCCTTCGATGACCTCGGCGCGAACGCCACGGCCAGGCGGCACCGTGATGGCGTACACGTCGACGTCTGCGTTCATGGTGTGGTCTCCCGACACCCACTGCCCGACCCCCGTGAAGTTGGTCGACGCCGTCATCGACGTCTCGTTCGGCTCGGTCTCGCTGCCGGCGTTGGCGTTGAAGGCGACCTCGAGGAAGTACCTCGGAATGACCGCGTTGTTGCCGAGCTCTTCGACCCGCACGTAGTAGGTGCCCGGCTGCAGGAAGACCACGATGCCCGAGCACTGCCCGATGCCCGAGACGTTGTCGGTCATGATCTCAGCGCCCGCCGAGTTGAGGAGCCGCAGCGTCGTGGTGCTGTCGCATTGGCCCGGAAAGGGACTGAAGGTCTCGAAGCGCACCGCGTTCGCGGTCGCGACGACGACCCGGTACGTGTCGAGGTCAGCCACGGAGAGGGAGCCGCGAACCAGCGCGCTCCCGGTGATCTGCGTCGATGACGCGTCGGCCTCGGCGGTGGTCCCGTTGGGCTCCAAGTCGGTGAGCGTCTCGAGCTGGCAGGTGGCGCTGCAGCCGTCATTGGGCGTGAGGTTCTGGTCGTCGCACTCCTCGGGGCCCAGGGCGAGAATGCCGTCACCGCAGATGACCGGCGTGCGGGTGAGCGCGAGCTGGTAGCGGGTGACGACGGCGTTGTCGCCCGACTCCGTGACGTGCACGTAGCGCGTCTGGCCGGGCGGCAGCGTGAAGGTGGTTCGCGAGCAGTTGTCGCCAGCCGCGCGGTTGTCGTTGCTGCTGATGACGACTCCCGCCGCGTCGCGCACGTTGAGGCCGGTGTCGACCGTCGTGCAGGGCCGATTGCCTCCGAGGATGAGGTCCCGTGTGTCGGCTTGCACCAGGAAGGTCGCCGTGGTGCTCGAGTTGGTGACCGCGAAGACGTCTTCGTCACCGGCCGGCGTCATGGCGGCGCGAATCGAGACGGGGCCGGTGCTGATGTTGATGAGGCCGCGCGCGTTGGCGTTGTTGACGGCCAGCGAGCCTCCGACGTCGAAGTCATTGCCGGCGATGCCGGTGCCGCCGACCGATGGCGTTCCGTCTTCGTTCGGCTCGCTCTCGGTGATGCCCTCGACGGTGCAGGTCGGGGAACAGCCGTCGCCTGCCATGGTGTTGCCGTCATCACACTCTTCGGCGCCCGCGCTCTGCACGGTGTCACCGCAGACGAGCGCCCGGCGAACCACCTGCAGGGCGTAGCGGGTGACGACCGTGTTGTCGCCGAAATCGGTGACGTGCAGGTAGCGCGTCTGGCCTGGCCCCATCGCGAAGATGACCCGCGAGCAGTTGTCTCCGCCGCCCGGGCGCTGGTCGTTCGAGGCGAGCACGGTGCCCGCAGCGTCACGAACGTTGATGCCGGTGTCTGCGTTCGAACCGCAGGGGCGGTTGAGGCCCACGGTGGGGTCGTAGGTGTCTGCCTGAACCTCGTATGCTCCCGGGCCCGGGTTGGTGACGGCGAAGACGTCTTCGTCTCCCGCGAGCGAGAGCGCGCCGAGCCAGGTGCGACCGCCCGTCGCGACGTTGAGCACGCCCTGGGCCGTGGCGTTGTTGACGGCGAGCGTGCCGCCGACGTCGAAGTCGTTGCCGGCGATGCCGGTGCCACCGGTCGAGGGTGTGCCGTCTTCGTTGGGTTCGCTCTCGACGACGCCCTCGATGGTGCAGGTCGCGCTGCAGCCATCGTTGGCCATGATGTTGCCGTCATCGCACTCCTCGAACCCGGGCACCTGGCGCGAGTCGCCGCAGACGACCGGCATGAACTGAACCTGCAGGCCGTAGCCAGCGATGGTGGCACTGTCGCCGAAGGCCATCACGTGGGCGTACACAGTGGTGCCGGGGGAGAGGATGAAGGTCAGCGCCGAGCAGTCATCGCCCGAGACCCGGTCGTCGTTGCTCGCGAGCACGGTGCCCGCCACGTTGCGAAGGTTGAGGCCGGTGTCGATGGACGCGGTGCCGCACGAGACGCCCTGGCCGAAGCCGGTGGCGCGGTTCCACACGTCGAGCCTGAGCTCGACGTTGCGGGGCGTGTTGTTGGTGATGGCGAAGACATCTTCGTCACCCGCTGGCGTCAGGGCCGCGAGCCACGCGTTGTTGCCCGAGGTGACGTTGAGCACGCCCTGAATGGTCGCGTTGTTCACCGCGAGCATGCCGCCGACGTCGAAGTCGTTGCCAGCAATCGCAGCGGCGCCGGTCGAGGGCGTGCCGTCTTCGTTGGGCTCGGCCTCGGTGAGCTCGCTGCGGCAGGTGGGGCTGCAGCCGTCGAGCGACGTCTGGTTGCCGTCGTCACACTGCTCGCCCGGGTCCATCGCCATGTTGCCGCAGAGCGGGGTGCACACCGAAGGCGCGGTGCCAGAGCAGCCAAAGCCGGGCTCGACGGTGCAGGCGGCCGAGCAGCCGTCACCGTTCTCAGCCGGCGGTGCGTCGTCGCAGGCCTCGAGGCCGGCCCTCACGCCGTCGCCGCAGGTGGTGGTGCAGATGGAGGGCGTCATGGAGCAGGTGAAGCCGGGCTCGATGGTGCAGGTGGCGGAGCAGCCGTCGAGCGGCGAGGTGTTGTTGTCGTCACACACCTCCGCGCCGGCCCTCACGCCGTCGCCGCAGGTGGTGGTGCAGAGGCTGGGCGAGGCCATGGAGCAGGTGAAGCCCGCCTCGATGGCGCAGGTGGCGGAGCAGCCGTCACCGGACGTGATGTTGTTGTCGTCACATGCCTCCGAGCCAACTCTGACGCCGTCACCACAGGTGGTGGTGCAGGTGGAGGGCGAACCCATGGGGCAGGTGAAGCCCGACTCGACCGTGCAGGTGGCGGAGCAGCCGTCACCGGGCGTGAGGTTGTTGTCGTCACAGGTTTCGCTTCCAGCCCTCAGCCCGTCGCCACAGACGGTGGTGCAGACGCTGGGTGACGTCATCATCGAGCACGTGAAGCCGTTCTCGATGGTGCAGGTGGCCGAGCAGCCGTCACCGGGCGTGAGGTTGTTGTCGTCACAGGCCTCGCTTCCGGCCTTCAGCCCGTCGCCACAGACGGTGGCGCAGAGGCTGGGTGACGTCATCATCGAGCACATGAAGCCGGGCTCGACGGTGCAGGTGGCGGAGCAGCCATCGCCGTTCTCTGCTGGCGGCACGTCGTCACAGGCCTCCATGCCCACCGTCAGGCCGTCGCCACAGATGGTGGTGCAGACGTTCGGCGTCGCGGTGGAGCAGGTGTAGCCGGACTCGAGCGCGCACATGGCGGAGCAGCCGTCACCGGGCATGGTGTTGCCGTCGTCACAAGCCTCGGTGCCAGCTCGTGTGCCGTCTCCGCAGGTGACTGCTGTTCCGCCAGCAGAGCCGCCAGCCGTGGAGCCGCCCGCCGTGGAGCCGCCCGCCGTGGATCCGCCTGCCGTGGATCCGCCCGCCGTCGATCCGCCTGCTCCGCCTGCCGTCGATCCGCCTGCCGTGGATCCGCCTGCCGTCGATCCGCCTGCCGTGGATCCGCCCGCCGTGGATCCGCCTGCCGTGGATCCGCCCGCTGTCGATCCGCCTGCCGTGGAGCCGCCTGCCGTCGCGAGTCCCCCGCCAGTCGCGACTCCGCCGCCTGTCGCGACTCCGCCTGCCGTCGCGACTCCGCCGCCCGTCGCGACTCCGCCGCCCGTCGCGACTCCGCCCGCGCTTCCTCCGTCAGGTGTTGGGTTGGGACCAGGACACGCAGTGACAAGTGCGGCGAGAACGAGCGTCAGCGCGAACCGATTCTGAAGATTGGACAAGCGAACTCCGGCAGGAGAGGGATTGTGGCTTCTGGCACGATTCGGATCCGCCTCACATCCCGTGCTGAAACATCGTCTCCTTGCCGTCGTGCTCTTGCTTCGAGCCTGGCAATGCCGCCAGGACACCGAGCGTCTGTCGTCGCGAACTGATCACCTCCGCTCCGAAGGCCCGACCGTCGCGTCCGCCTGCAGCGTCCAAGAAGCGCGTCGCATCCCATGTTCGCGGCTCGCGTTGACCTGGTACCGCACGTGGAGCACGACGCCCTCGTGCCCGGGGCCTCGCCAGCGTACCGCCGCGCCATCTTCCGGCTCTTCCGCTTCCTCAACGGCGGCGTCGACCACCGCGCCGACCTCGCCGACCGTCGCAAGGTGCACTTCCTCAACACCATCAGCGCGCTCGCGTTCGTCTTCGTGCTGGCGTTCGCGGGGGTGTACCTGCTGCTCGACGCGCACAGGCTCTGGCCGCTCTCTGTGGCTGCGGCGGCGGTGTCTCCCGGGTTTCTGGTTCCGCTGCTGCTCCGACGGCTGGGGTTTCGAGAGGCCGCACCTCACACGCTCTTCGGGTGGATGTCGCTCAGCCTGGCCGTCTTCGGAGCGCTGGGAGCTGGTCCCTCGGCTGGGCTGCACTTCTTCGTGATGATTGTCGCGGTGGTTCCGCTGGTGATGTGGCCGTCGCGTCGGCTGCTGCTGGCGTTCTACTTCGTGCTCAACACGCTCATGTTCCTCACCGTCGAGTTGGTGCCCCTGGGAGCGCCCTGGGTGCTCTTCTCGCCTCGCGAGGCGTTGCTCGTTCGCACGGCGTCCATTCTCTGCACCTTTGGCAGCATCACCGGCATTCTGGTGGGGCAGGCGTGGTTCGCGGACCGTCACCGGGTGCAGCTCAAGCGTCGCACGCACGCGTTGTCAGTCACCCGTGACGAACTGCGCGAGGCCCTCGCCACCGTGCAGACGCTCGAGGGCATCATTCCCATCTGCATGTTCTGCAAGAAGACGCGCGACGACGCGGGGTACTGGCAGGCCGTCGAGCGCTTCATCGAGCAACGCACGCAGGCCGAGTTCAGCCACGGCATCTGTCCCGACTGCATGCAGCAGCGCTACCCCGAGCAGGACTGATCAGCTGATGGGCGCTGCGCCGTAGTCGATCTCAGCGAGGTCTTCGGCGAGCGCCTTCAGCGAGCGATCAGCATCGATGCGAATCACCAGCGATTCGAGCAGCGGCTTCGCGGCCAACACATGCGCGATGGCATCGAGCGGCGCGTCGCGCTCGAAGTACTCAAGGGCGAACACGCGATAGGCCTCGGCACGACCATGCAGCAGGGGCCAGGACTTCTCGAGCGGGTCGTGGTTCCCCCGAAGCGTCCAGCGCGTTCCATCGTGGAGCCTCCAAAGGTCACCTGGTGCATCGAGAAGGCCGGCTCGTGGCGTTGTGTCAGGAGCACGTCGGGCAGCCCCGCGTAGACAGCCTCGACGTCCTCAGGCGGATACTCATGCCAGAAGGCCTTGAAGAAGACCCACCCGTCGCCGAAGACGAAGAACCACTCGTCGCCCGAGCCATTGCGCATCGAGGCCATCCGCTGTCCCGCGCTCCAGTGTGCGTTGAAGGAGAAGTAGCGGAAGTCCCATTCGGCCGAGAGCATGGCGTCGAGGGTGGCGAGACCTCGGCAGGTTCGCTCCAAGGTTCGCGGGTCGGGCAGGGTCGAATCGAAAGCCACGGTTCCTCCAGAATTGGCGGGCCGACGATACCCATCGAGTCATCGAACAGCTCAAACAGCATCGAGAGAGGCGGGTCGGAAGGTCGTGCTCCGAAGCCTCGAGTGCCGAGGTCAGTGCGGAATGGCCTCGAGCGATGGGGACGACCCGACCGAGGGCGAGGGGCTCATGGCCATGTCCGATGGCGGACATTCTGCGTCCGCTATCGGACGTGTTTTCGTGTCTGTCACCGGACACCCGGAGTCCGCCAGCGGACATGCCCCAGACACCACCCAGCCTCGCGACTGGCTCAGACCTTCGGCGATTCGTCGGACCCTCGTGCACTCGAGGCTTCAGGCGCCAGACGCGTCACCCGCGCTCTGCCGGTGCAGCTGTTGATCAACTGGCCAGGGATCAACCTGACTATGGCCCCGTGGTGCAGACCGAGCGGCCATCGGTGCAGTTCTCTGACTTGCGTCGCCCCGGCAGACAGCTGAGCCCATTCGCGCACTGGCTCGTCGACGTACACGGGGCACAGGTGCAGGGGTCTTCGGCTGCGCAGAACAGGCCCATCGACGTGCCTCCGCCTCCGTCGGTCGCCACGATGTCGCCCGTCTCCGAGAGCGAGCCACAGCCGGCCAGCACCACCGCGAGCGCCCATCGCCTCACAACTCGACCCCCAGCAGCAGCGCCACCCCGAAGAGCGGCCGCGCCTGCAACAGGTCATCGACCCGCAGCACCTGCGCGCCACCCCAGGCCATCACCTGGGGAACGACCGGACCCACCCTCACGCCGAAGGTTGCCGTCGCGGTGCCCGTGCCAGACCAGGCATTGAGCGTCGTGCTCGGCAGCGCTTGCCACGTCGACTGCGTGCCTGCCGCGAGCCCCACGTCCAACACCACCGCCGAGTCGACGAGCCGCCGAACGAGCGCTCCCGTGACGTCGATGGCCTGCGTCTGCCAGGCCGCTCCCGAGAGCACGGTGCCCGACGCCCGCTCGTAGCCGACGAGCAGGCGAACGCCCCAGGCGCCGATGCCAACTCGGGCACCAACCCGCGCCCCCAGCACTGCGGTCGACCGGCTGAGGAGCGCCGTGCTGGCCGCGCCACCCACCATCAGCTCGACTCGTCCGCCGTCGTCGCCGCCCTTGCCACGGCCCGCGAGGGCCACGACTCGCGGTAGCTCGCCCACCTCGACGCGCTGGCCCATCGCCAACGTCACGTCGCCTGCGAAGACGTCGGTGCCGCTGCGCCGCTCGACCCGGTACGTGCCCGCCGGGAGCGCCAGCGCCTGCCCTCCTGGAGCCTCCGCGACCAGGCGCTTGTTCTGCTGAACCAGCCACGTCGACGACGCCTCGCCTCGAAGCACCAGCGTCGCCTCGGCCCGTCGCAGGTCGGACAACGTCACGTCACCGCGGCCAGCCATGCGGAAGTCATACGTCGGGTGCTGCGGACCGAGCTCCGTGGTGCTGGTGCCCGAGATGGTGCGGCTCGAGGTGTATTGAAACGCCTCGGCGAGGCTCACGAGGCCATCACCATTCGAGTCGCCTGCGCCACGCAGCGCCGTGTCGAGATGGAACGTGAAGAAGCTGCCGCCAATGGCTGCCGACTCCTGCGCCGCCTCTCCCACCGCCGTCGACGCGATGTACGCAACGCCGCGCGCGCTGTCTTCGGTGGGCACCACGAAGTCGACCGCGCTCGTCGCCTTCGCGCCCTTCACCTGCGTCAGCACGCCCGACTCGCACGCATCGACGATGGCCACCTTCACGTCGGCCGACGACGCCTCGACGAGGGCCTTGAGCTCCTGGAATTCGAAACGCTCGCTGCCCAGCTCGAGCGCGCCGCTGGCCGCATGGCCCGAGAAGTACACCACCAGCACCGTGCGCTGCCCTTCACGGCGAGACTGCTGCAGCTTCACCTCGGCCGCCGCCAGCGCGCCGCGCACCTCCGCTGTGTTCGGCTGCTTCAGCACCTGAACCTTGGCGGCGTCGAAGTCACCGAGCTCGACGAAGGTGCGCGCCACCCGCTCGGCGTCTCGTTCGGCGAACCACAGCTTCGCCCGCCGTGGAGCGCCCACGTTCGCGCCGATGACGACGGCCACACGCTCGGCGGCCAGCGCTCCCACGGCGCTCAGCACCAGCGCCACCGCGAGCACCCGCGTCACGGAGTCACCTTCTCGAGCAACACACTGGCCTGGCCTTCGATGGCGTCGAGGCGCGTGAGGCGGCGCACGGCGTCTGTCGACGAGGCGCGCGCGGCCTGCTCCACCACCTCGAAGGGCAGCGGGCCCGGCGTGCACACCGCGAAGAGGCGCTCGGGGCCGGCGACGCCATCGAGCGTGGCGCCTCCGGGCAGCGTGGTGGCCTGCGAGACGAGCACGGCCTCGCCTTCGGACGGGTAGAGACGCGAGACCTGTCCAGCGGCGTCGGTCGACACGAGCCAGAGGTAACACGGTGACGAAGGCCGCACCTGGAAGCGCAGCGCGGCACCGGCATCGACACGCGCCGTCTCACCCAGCCGAACGGCGGCGCCCGTCGCGTCGAGCGTGAAGACGTCGAGCGAGAGCGCGCCTTTGCCCTTCATTCCCACGTAGTCGTCAGCCGGCCCTGCGGTGCGAACGACGATGACGAGCGCGGCGGCGAGGGCGAGGGGCGCGAACACGAGCAGGCCCAGGCGCCACTTCGGCGGCGCGACCGAGTTGGTGACGGCGTCGACGGTGGCGGGGAAGACGAAGCGGCGAAAGGCCTCGTTCTCCTGCCTCATGCGGGCCAGGCGCGCGGCACACGAGGAGCAGCCGGCCAGATGCGCCGCCGCAGAAGCCTCGGGCTCCTTCGCGACCGACACCTTCTCCAGCGTGACGTCATCGAGGCAGCTCATGACGAACTCCCGCCCAGGTAGCTGCGCGCCCGCTCGAGGAAGCGGTGCAGCCGTCGTTGAACCGTCTTCTGCGACACGTCGAGCGACTCGGCCACGTCCTCGTGTTCGCGCTCGTGGAGCAGCACCTCGATGGCCACCTGACGGTCTTCTTCAGGCACGTGCGCCAGCACCCGGTTGCACAGCTCGCGCAGCGGAACGTTCGCGTCAGCGCCTTCGTCGACGTGCTCAGGCTCCTTCGCGAGCGAGTCGAGGTGGCCCTGGCGGCGCTTCGAGTTGCGCAGGTGGTTGAAGCAGTAGTTCGTGGCGATGCGCTGCAGCCAGAGAATCGCCTCGTCGCCGTTCTCGAAGCGCTTCGGGTGCTGCAGCGCGCGCATGAAGACGGCCTGGGTGGCGTCCTGCGCGTCGGCGCCGTTCTGGAGCAGCCGCAGACACCGCCGGTACACGACGGGGCCGAAGCGGGCGTAGAGCGAAGCGGCGTTTGCGGCGTCCAGAGGTGCACTCCTTGTCACAACCCGCGTCAGGACCCGCGGTGGACAGTGGAGTTCACGAATTTTTCGACAGCCACCCGTTCGGCAGATTCTGCGTCGCACGTGTCCACCGGAAATGGGGAGCGGGGTGAAGGACGCAGGAGGCAACACCAACCATGCAACGCACCCTGCTCACCGCCGTCGTGTCCGCCGTCTTCTTCACCACCCTCTCCTGCGCCCCCGTCGAGGCGGGCCGTCAGACGATGGGCCCTGCCGGTGGCTCCATCACCCTGCGCAGTGGCCTCACCGTCGAAGTGCCCGAAGGCGCGCTCGAGCGCGAAGTCGAGCTTCACGTTCGTGACATCGCGCTGGGCCATGGAGAGCACGAGGTCGAGCTCGAGCCCCGCGGCACCGTGCTGAAGGTGCCCGGCACGCTGTCGGTCGATGACGACGGCCGCCGCGTCGAGGCGATGGAGACGGAGCACGGACTGCTGGGCGTGCATCGCCACGGCAACCGCGTCGAGGTGCACTTCGAACGGCTCGGGCACGTCTCGTTGCGCCGCTTCGACGACAGCAGCTGGGCCGATGGTGGCAGTGACGACGCGGTGGGTGATGACCACGGTCGCCATGGCAACGGCGCAGACGACTCGGCTGACGCGGGCGATGACCACGGTCGGCATGGAAACGGCTCCGATGACCCGGTGGATGCGGGCGACGACCGCGGTGGCCTGCGTGATGGTGGCTCCGATGACCCGGCCGATGCGGGTGACGACCGTGGTGGGCTGCGCGACGGCGGAGCGTCGGGAACCGCGGGCACGGCGTGCGTCGACGACGACACCTGTCCTTGTGGCTCGGAGTGCGTGACGGGCTTCTGCAGCGCGGTGGTGACGTGCACCACGACGTCGGACTGCGCGACGGGGCTGACCTGCCGTGAAGGCCGTCGTCATGGCCAGACGTGCGGTGTGCTGGCCTGCAACCCCTGACGCTACAGGAATGATCAGCCCGTGGAAGCGCGACCGCTCCCCAAAGGGCTGTAGAGTCTCCAGGACTCCGTGTTCCCGACCGACAGCGACGACCTCACCGGCTCGACCGTCGGTGAGTACCAGGTGGTGGGCAAGCTCGGCGTGGGCGGCATGGGCATCGTCTACGAGGGCAAACACCCGGTCATCGGCAAACGCGTCGCCATCAAGGTGCTGTTGCCGCAGCTGTCGTCGCAGTCGGAGCTGGTGCAGCGCTTCCTCGCCGAAGCGCGCGCGGTGAACGAGATTCGCCACCGCGGCATCGTCGACATCTTCTCGTTCGGCAGCCTCGCGAGCGGCGCCCTGTACTTCGTCATGGAGTACCTGGAAGGCGAGTCGCTCGACAAGCTCGTCGAACGTCGCGGCGCCATCCCCGTGCCAGAGGCGCTCGCCATCGTCGAAGAGGTGCTCGACGCGCTGGTGGCGGCGCACGAGGCGCACGTCGTTCACCGCGACATCAAGCCGTCGAACCTCTTCCTCGTCACTGGCCGCAACAACAAGGCGTACGTGAAGCTGCTCGACTTCGGCATCGCGAAGCTGACCTCGCGAGAGCACCACGAGGCCCAGCCGCAGACGCGCGCGTCGGTCATCATGGGCACGCCCGACTACATCGCGCCCGAGCAGGCGAAGGGTGCTCCCATCACGCCGCAGACCGACCTCTACGCCGTCGGGGTGGTGCTCTACGAGCTGTTGACCGGGCAGCGGCCCTTTCGCGGTGACAACCCGATTCAGACGATGTGGATGCACCTCGAGCAGGCGACGCCGCGCCCGTCTTCGGTGGTGCGCGACCTGCCGACGCAAATCGACGAGCTGTGTCTGTGGGCGATGCAGAAGAACCCGGGCGACCGGCCGAAGTCGGCCGACCATTTCCGCGAGGTGGTGGCGAGCCTGCGGGCCAGCTTCGCGCGCAACGCGCTGGGCTCTCCCTTGACGCCTGCGGGCAGCCCGAAGCCGCTGTCGGCCATCGAAGGGTTGCCTGCGGGGCTCCGACCGCCTGCCGGGGTTCCGCCGGTGTTGCCGTTCGAGACGGGCGCGATGCCGACGGCGCGGTCGCTCGAGCCGGTGCCCGACTCGGGGCCGGTGGCGCCGCTCGAGCCCACCTCCATCTCGGCCCACCCGCCCATCTTCGCCCCGCCGCCGCTCGTCGACCCGAACGACGCGAAGACCGAGCTGGGTGATGTGGCGCCGTTGCTCACGGTGAACGAGCGGGCCTCGGCGGCGAGACCCGTCAACCCGATGATGCAGACGCTGAAGGAGGGGCCGCAGCAGCTGCCGGTGTCGATGCTGCAGACGGTGATTCAGCCGCCGAAGCGCTCAGCGCCGGCCGACTCGACCCGCATCGAGCGCATGCCAGACGAGCCACCGCCGAGGGTGGACTCGGTGCCCGACCTCACGCCCATCGCAACGCAATTGCCCATCGCGCCGGCGTTCGAACCAGAGCCCGAGCCCTCTCGCACGGGAATGCTCGTCGGCATCGGGCTGACGGCCGTGGTGCTGCTGGCTGGCGGCGGGTGGGTGCTGTTCCGGTCGCAGGTCGAGCGGCCGGCCGTGGTCGAGGTGAAGTCCATCGACATGAAGCCCGAGGTGGTCGCGCCCAACGTCGACCCCGTGAAGTCCGACCCGCAGGTCGACGCCGGAGCCGCCGCCGTGGCAGTGACTCCAGAGCCACAGCCCGTGAAGCCCGTCGACGTGGGGAAGCGCCCCGAGAAGCCGGTGAAGGGCGCGGTGACGCAGGCGCAGCTCGCGCAGCGGCTCGAGGTGCTGGAGCGCAAGCTCGACGCCCGTGAGAAGCGCCGTGGCGAGCCCGACCGCATGTTGCGCAAGTACTTCTCGCGCGTGCGTGACGACATCAACACGGCCGACTCCGACGCAGACCGGCGCGAGGCGTCGAAGGCGCTCGACGAGCTGACCGCGTTGATGCGCTGATCAGCCGCGCTCTGGCCGAACGGGAACCGGGTCGAGTTGAGCGCGAGCGAACCACCGCTGCGATGGTTGAAGGTGTTCTCGCGCCTCAGTCCGTTCAGGTCCCACCGCGTGTTTGCCGAGAACGAAACGACCCCCCCTGCAGTGGTTGAAGGTGCACTCGCGCCGAGAACGAAACGAACCACCGCTGCGGTGGTTGAAGGTGTTCTCGCGCCGCGGTCCGTTCAGTCCCACCGCGTGTTTGCCGAGAACGAAGCGACCAGGCGAATCGGACCCTGGGCACGACGTCAGCGACACGTGCCGCCGTGGCACTTGCAGCAGGTCGACGACTGCGCGGGCGCTCCGAAGAAGTGCTGGAAGCGCCAGTTGGCGACGTAGCTCGCGCCGGTCTGCACGGTCGCGGGGACGGCTGTCGGCTTCGCATGACACTCGCCGCAATCAGCCGGGAAGAAGTGGTTGAGCGCGCAGCTCTGAGAACCGCACATCTGGCTCGCCGCGTTCGAGCTGCAGGCGAGCGTCATGATGCCGACGGGGCGGGTGTCTCCGCCGCGGTCGAAGACGGTGCCGCCACCACGCCCACACTGCGCGGCCACCTGCGTGCTGCCCGGCGTGTTGAGCGTCCACGGGGTGCCGACGAGGTTGCTGCCTGCCTCGTGGCATGACGCACAGCCGGTCGACGGTGCGAGCGCATGGTCGTAGCCGAACGCGCCGCGTCCCCCCGTCGCCTGTGCGTGACAGCTCGTGCACGTCAGCGGCGCTCCAACCGCAGGGTGGGGCACCGAGTTGAGCCCCGCCTGTGTGGTCGTGGCGTTCGGCGCAGGTGGTTGCGAGATGAGGAAGCCTCCGAGGCTCATGAACGCCGGTGTCGAAGCCCCGCCCGTCATTCTCCAGGTCGGAGCCGTCGCCGTGCCCGCTCCCGGCCAGCTGTGACACGAGCTGCAGTCGGTCGACGACGTCTCGGTGAAACCGCTGTGGTCGACCGCGAACGACGGCGCCGGAGCGAGGTTCGCGTGACAGTTGCTGCACCGGCCGGTCGTGCCGTTGATGAGCAGCGCCGAAGCACCCGTGAAGTTGCGGTGGAACTTCGCTTGCGCCCACTCTCGGCCCGCGACGGGACTCGTCGTCGAGATGCCCACCTGCGTGTGACAGAAGCTGCACTCGCGCGAGCGCACGTTCACGTCGGCGTGCGAGATGCGAACCCGTTGGCCCGCTCTGCCGGTCGAGGCGCTGGCGCTGGTGACGGTGGTGGTGTCCGTGAGGCCCGGCATGTTGGTGCCGCCGTCAGGGCTTCCGTTGGTCGCGCCGTGACAGCCGCGACAGCTCGTGGGCGTGGGCAGGTTGGTGCGGTGGAAGGTGCTCGAGGTGCTCCACGCGGCGCCCGCAGGCTTCGCATCGTCGGCGTGGCAGACGACGCAGTCTCTCGAAGTCACGACGGACAAGGCGTGGTTCATCCACTGGCGGTCATTGTCGTAGGCGAACGCGCTCTGGGTCGGGGTCGTGGGCGCAGAGCCCGAGTGGCAGTCGATGCACGAGCCGGGCTGCATCGCGAGGTTCGGGTGAATGAGGCCGGGAGCCCACTTCGCCGCCGCCGGTGTGCCCGCGGTGTTTGCGAGCGCGAGCCCGTGACACCGGTCGCACTTCTGGAAGGGCACCTGCGTCGAGCGATGCTTCATCTTCGCCATGTCGGCCAGCGCGGCGTTCGCCATCAACGGGAAGTGACAGACGGTGCAGTCTTCGAGCTGTGCGGTCGAGGGCAGCTTCGAGTGGAGCGCGCCATCACTCCACGCGCCTCCGGGAGATTGATGACAGACCGAGCAGTCGAGCTCGGAGACCCGGCTCACCATCACGCCACCGATGTCGACCGCCGTGACGAGCTTTGCGTCGTGGTCCATCGGCTGAAGGTCGGTCTTCTGCACGATGCCTGAGGGCCGCATGTTCGAGTGGCAATCGGTGCAGCGGTTGGTCGGCTGCGAGAGGCTCGTCACGCCCGCGTCGGGAGCGCTGCGGTAGGTGGTGAGCGCGGCGTGGAACAGGCCTCCGGGGAACGAGGTGACGGTGGTCGTGCCAGGCGCGCTCGTGTGGCAGTGCCAGCACGTCGTCTGGTCGCCCGGTGAAGGACCCGCGGCCAGGCCAGCATCGAGTGGGAGCGCCGCCGACGTGTGCAGCATCGCGTTGAAGAGCGTGACCTCGGTGGTGGTGAAGCCCGTGACGAGGGTGTTCGAGCCACGCTGCAGCGAGCGCTGCGTGACGCGAATGAAGCGGTCGCTCGAGCTGATCAACCGCGAGCCGGGGTAGGTCTCTCCGCCAGCCCACGTGAGCGGCGTCGAGGCCTGATGACAGCCGAGGCAGTCGCCGGTTCCCAGGAGCGAGTGGTCGAAGCCCGAGACGATGGAGGTCGGCCGCTGCGTCGAGTGACAGGCGACACAGGTGCGCGCCGAGAGCGTCGTGGCGCCGTGGGTGAAGTTGCCGCCGGTCCAGTCCTGCGTGCGGGCGTGACAGACGGCGCAGTCCTGCCCGGCGCCGTGCGTGATGCCCTGCGCGTTGGTGCCGAAGTCGAACGGAGGCCCCTTGAAGCCGCCGTCGAGCTCGCTGAGCGAAGTGGGGCGCTCGCCCGCGTGACAGGGGAGGCAGCTTGGTGGAGCCGTTGCTGCGAGGTGAAATCTGCCGCCTGCCCACGAGGTGAAGCCCGCCGTGTGACACGAGTTGCAGTCGCCCAGCCAGACGGGCGCGCCGTGGTCGATGACGACCTTCGGGGGAAGTCCGGCGTCGCTCGAGGTGATGACGCCCGGTCGCGTGTTCGCGTGGCAGTCGAGACAGGACGCGGGCTGCACGTTCCCGTGGAAGCGTGCGCGCGTCGTCCAGGTGGCACCGGCCGACTTCGAGGGCGCGACGTGGCACGTGCTGCAGTCTTCGGTGACGAGCGGAGCTCCAGTCGCCAGCGCTCGCGCGTCGTGTTTCATCGCGCCGGTCTGCGGCACGCGATTCGGGTCGAGCGCGCCAACGAAGCCGGTCGGAGCAGACGTCGCGTGACACTCCGTGCACGTCGTCGGCTGCTCGACGTCGAGGGTGAACAGCGCGGCGTGCAGCTGTCCTGGATAGAAGCCAGAGACCTCGGCGTTGACGTGGCAGTCGACGCAGGGCCGCGCGGCGACGGCGACCGTGTGCCGCATCGGCATCGGCAGGGACTGCGGGTTCGGGCTGACGCTCAGAATCTTCGGGCCCGACCAGGTGGGCTCGAGTGACGTCACGGCGACGTCGCGCTCGGAGTCCCACGTCAGCTCGTGAACGTTCGGCGCGTTGTCCACCGTGCCGTCGCGATGACACGCGTAGCAGGCGCGGCTCGAGTACTGGTACCCACCGACGTTCGCGTGCTTCGCGCCCATCGCGTCCTGGGCGTGCTCGTGACAGCCCAGACAATCGAACTGTGCGTAGTTGGTGTTGGTGAGCGCGTGACACGCGGTGCACTTGAGCTCGCCGTCCTGCGTGGTGCGGCCGAGCGCGTGCGCGCCTTCGGTGATGGGAAAGAACGGGTGCGGGCGCGGCTCCTTCATCGGAGCAGGGCCGGGCGTGCACGAGACGAGCACCAGCAGGAGCAGCGCGGAGTTCTTCATCATCGGTTCGCCGGCGCGAAGACTTCGCCCTTCATCGTCTTCACCTGAACGCCTGCCTTCTCGAGGAACGCCGTCGGCAGGACGCCGCCCGCGAAGATGAGCACGTAGTCGTTCTTCAGCTCGCGCAGCTCACCCTTCACGTCGAGCGAGACGACGTCGGTGCGAATCTCTTTCGGCTGCGCCTTGAACATCACCGTCACCTTGCCTGCGGCAGCGGAGGCGTCGAGGCGCTCCTGGTTCTTCGGCTTGATGCGGTCGAAGACTTCACCGCGGTAGGCGAGCTGCACGGTCGCTCCAGCGTCACCGAGCGCGATGGCCGCTTCGACGGCGGCGTCACCACCACCCACCACGAGACAATGCGAGCCGGTGTAGTTCTCGGGTTCGAGCAGGCGGTAGCAGACCTTCGACAGCTCTTCGCCCGGTACGCCGAGCTTGCGCGGAGAGCCACGACGCCCGAGCGCGAGCATCACGCGGTGCGCCCGAATCGGACCCGTGCTCGTCACGAGCTCGAAGACGCCAGCTGCGTCGCGCTTCACCTCGTCGACCCGCACGCCGGTGCGCACCTTCAGGCCCGTCTTCGTCAGAATCTCCTGCCACGCGGCGAGCAGCGCCTCTTTGCTGACCTCGGTGACCTTGAGAGGGCCATAGAGCGGCAGTTGGACTGGCCTCGTCATCACGATTTTCTGTCGCGGGTAGTGCAGCACCGTGCCGCCGACGGACTCCTGGTCGACGATGACGAAGTCGAGCTTCGCCTCGAGCGCTGCGAGCCCTGCCGCGATGCCTGCTGGCCCTGCGCCGACGATGGCGAGCTGGTGAATGCCGTCGGTCTTCGGCGGAGGCTGCTTCGCGATGGCCGCGAGCCCCTGAAGGCCCTGCGTCATCGCGTTGTAGATGAGGCCCATGCCGCCGAGCTCGCCGACGATGAAGAGCCCCGGCACGTTGGATTGAAAATCAGACTCGAGCAGCGGAATTTCCACGCCGCGTTTCTCGGTGCCGAGCACGAGGCTGATGGCGTCGACCGGGCAGGCGCGCAGGCACTCGCCGTGGCCGATGCAGGCATTGGGGTTGATGAGTCGAGCTTTGCCATCGACGATGGCGAGCACGTCTTTCTCAGGGCAGGCCGAGATGCAGGCGCCGGTGCAGATGCACGCGCCGAGGTTCACCACGGGGTGCAGGCTGACGGGCTGCACGTTGCGCTCGACCGATTGCTGGTGCTGCTGGTGGGCGCGGTCCTCCTTCTGGCCGGCGCGTCTGGCGGACCAGAACTGGAAACCCACGATGACCACGATGGCGACGGCCCCAAGGCCAAGGACGAGATCCACGGCGCGAAGCGTAGCCGGGGTCTTCATCGAACCTGCAGAATTTGCGCTTTGATGCGTGGCGGACGGCTATCGTGGCGGCTTCATGGGGAAACTGCTGCCAGCCCTCTACGCCGTCATCATCCTGGTCGAGACGGTGGGGTTCTCGTGGCGATGGTGGACGGACCCTCCCGCGCCGACGTCGACCTTCAGCGTGACGCTTGGGTGGGTGGGCCTCGGGTCGATGGTGGTGATGCTCATCTACTCCGTGGCGCGACGTTCACGGGCGATGCGGGCGATGGCGCGCCTGTCGTGGTGGCTGCACTTTCACATCTTCCTCGGCGTGCAGGGTGGGGTCTGCGTGCTGTTTCATTCGTTGCATCTCTTCACGCGCGGGTACGCGGTGCATTGGATGAACCCTGCCGTGCTCAACTTTGCCGCGGTGGCGGTGGTTTTCTTTTCAGGGTTGTTCGGCCGGTATCTGTATTCGCTCATTCCTCACACGCTCGGTGGTGAGCAGATGGCAGCGAAAGAGGTCGAGGCCGAGTTGACGAGCCTGGGCCCGGTGCCTGCGGCCGTGGAGCCGTTGCTCAAGTTGGGCGCCGCGCCGCGCTCCTTTGGTGGACTCATCAGCGCCGACCTCGCGACCCGTCGGGCGATGCGCTCGTTGCCGTCGATGGGGCTTCAGGCCGAGGCGCTCACGTTGGTGGAGCGTCGCCTCAAGCTGCAGCGCAGACTTCACGCCCTCACCGCAGCCGAGCGGGTGTTCCAACGGTGGATCATTCTCCATCGCCCGCTCGCGACCATCATGTACGTCTTGTCCGTCGTGCACGTCGTCCTCTCGTACATGTACGCGATGTCGTTCACCGCCGAATGACACTCCTCACACTGACATTGGTGGCGCTGGGCCAGGCCGACGCTGGAGTCTGGGACGTCGACGTGATGAGCGGCGCCTCGGTCAAGGCCACCGTCGACGCCGAGGCTGCGACCGACCTGCTCGTCGCGAACTCGGTGAATGACGACGTGGGAGCCGGCACGCCCTCGGAGCTCAGCGCGCTCGAGCTGGGCTTCCGCGGCAAGCTGCACGCGACGGGCTTCTCGCGGCATGCCCACTTCGACTTCGACTATCAGGGCAGGCAGCCGATTGCCGGCAATTCTCAGAACACGGCGATTCATCTGTTGTACCAGGCTGAGCTGTCGGTCGACCTGCTCGAGAAGCTCATCTTCATCGGGTTGGGACGTTTCGTCGCTCCCTCGGCGGGGTTTCTGCCGGTCGATGGGTTGCGGGCGCAGTTGCACCTGTCGAAGTTCGAGTTCCAGGTCTTCGGAGGCCGGCGCGCCATCACCAGTACGCGCACGGGCAACGTCGACTTGTCCACGTTCCTTCCCGCGGCGGGCGCCTCTGCGGCGCTGACGCTGGAGCGCCTGCGCGCCGAGGTCGCCGTCAGCTTCAACCGCGACGAGGTGCCACTCGCGCAGGGGCCGACGTCTTCGTTCGATGCGTTCTCGGTGACGGCGCGCGCGGTCGGCCGGCCCTTCGATGGTGTGACGGCTGGAGTCGACGTCTCGGTGGCGCAGCGCGCGAGTTATGTGATTGGCCCGACGTGGAACTCCGTCGCGTTGAGCGCTCGCACGGTCGACATGTCTTCGGCCGTGGCGTTCGTCGAGGCGCGGCCGCTGAAGACCCTGCGCATCGCGTATGACTTCCACTTTCAGCAGGCGTGGTTGTTCCGTGAAGGAATTCGCCTCGACGAGACGAACCCGGCGGTGACGGCCGATGGCTTCGTGCCGCTGTTCGTCGACAACCGTGTTCGCGTGCGGTGGCGTCCGTTCGGGCTCGGGTGGCTCGGGCCTGACCTTCGGCTCCGAATTCGTCCCGACCGTCACGAATGGCGAATCGGAGCCCAGGCCGACCTCGCGCCCGACTGGGCGTACGGCTTCGGTCTGCGCGGCGGGTTCACGTACGAAAAGATGGTGCGCACCGGTGTGGAGCTTGCTCCGTCGGACCGCAGCTACTGGTCGGCGTCGGTCGGCTGGCGAGGGAAGGGCTTCGACGTCGCGGCGGGCGCGAGCAACGTGCAGCGCAGCGTGATGCCGCTCTCGAGCCGCGTGTACACGCCCTATGACGACACGCCGACGAAGCCGGTCGACCTGAGCCCGTTCAACCTCGAGGCGCAGAGGCTTGGGTTCGTGCGGGCGTTCTACGCGAGCGGCATCTGGTTCGGCGGCCTCGACTTCGAGCAGAGCCTCACCGATGGCCGTGAGCGCCGGTTCTTCGTTCAGCTGGGCGCGCGACTGGAGAAGGAATGGTGAGCCCGCTCACGTTGGGAATGTTGCTCGTGGTGAGCCAGGGCTGGCGGGCCTCGACCGCGCCCGGGCCTTCGAGCGCCGCGCACGCGTCCATCGCGGACAACTGCGACGCGTGTCACACGCCGTTCAAGGGGTTGCCGAACGAGAAGTGTCTGAGCTGTCACGGTGACTTGAAGAAATTCCACGCGTCGGTGTCGGCGCAGAAGTGCGTCGCCTGTCACCTCGAGCACAAAGGTTCTGACGCGTCACTGACCCGAGCCGCGTCGCTCACGGCGTTCGATCATCAGCTCACCGGCATGTCTTTGATTGGCGCGCACCAGAAGGTCGCGTGCAAGACGTGTCACACGAAGCCCATCGCGAAGATGGTCGAGACGTGTGCGGGCTGTCACAAGGACACGCATCAGGGCTCGCTGGGTACGTCGTGCACGGCGTGTCACACGTCGACGGCGTGGAAGCCGGCGCTCCATCAGCGCAGCGAGCACACCGTCTCGATGGAGGGCGGCCACACGCAGACGAAGTGCTCGAGCTGCCACGAGAAGGGGAAGAACCTGGCTCCGAAGGTGGCGTGCGCGGCGTGTCACGAAGAAGCGCACGGCGGCACGAAGTCGGCGTGTGATGCGTGCCACGTCGTGGCGGCGTGGAAGCCCGCGACGTTCGACCACTCGTTCTGCACCTGCATCTTGCCGCAGAAGCATCAGACGGTCGGGTGCCTCGGCTGTCATCGCGACTGGAACTTCACGAAGACGCCGAGCCTGTGCAGCGGGTGCCACGAGAAGGAGCTCAAGCACGAGCCGCTCGGAGAATGCAGCCTGTGCCACAGCGCCGTGTCGTGGAAGAAGAACCAGTTCAATCACAACCAGCGCGCGAAGTTCAAACTGACCGGCGAGCACCTGAAGGTGGCGTGTGAAAACTGTCACGCGGCGACGGGGGCGACGCAGAAGTTCCGTGGCGTGCCGCAGCAGTGCGAGAGCTGTCACCAGAAGAAGGGCGACGCCGCACATGGAAACTTCGGAGCCTGCGCCAAGTGTCATCCGACGAGCGAGGCGTTCAAGCCGTCACCGTTCAATCACGCGACGACCGGGTTCCCGCTGGTTGGCCGGCACGGCAAGGTGGGCTGCAAAGACTGTCATCAGGAGAAGCTGCGCGGCTATCCGAAGCAGCCATTGAAGAAGGCGTCGAGGCCGAGCTGGCTCACGGGTGCGCTCGCGTGGACGCCGACGAACGACGCGATGTTGTTCGGTGCCACGCCCCACGTGAATGAAGCCGCGTGCAGTCACTGTCATGCTGATCCGCACGAGGGGTCGACGAAGGCGGTGGGTGAGTGCTCCGCGTGTCACACGTCCGAGGCGTGGAAGCCGAGCACCTTCACCGTGGAGCGCCACGCGTCGACGCCGTTTCCGCTCACTGGAAAGCACGCCACGACGAAGTGCGCGCTCTGTCACTTCGAGCCGAAGCTCGATGCCGTTCCGAAGGAGTGCGCGCGGTGTCACGTGGACCGGCATGACGGACGGCTGGGGACGGCGTGCGAGAAGTGCCACACGACGACGGCGTTCGCTCCGGTGGAAGGCTTCGACCATGCGCTGACGGGCTTCACGCTCGATGGAAAGCACGCGCAGGTGACGTGTGCTGATTGTCATCAGGGCGGCCGTGGCAAGGCGATGTCGAAGGCGACGTCGAGTCCGGTGAAGTGCAGCGTGTGTCACCAGGCGCAGCACGGCGCCGAGCTGGGCGCTGACTGCCGCTCCTGTCACGAGCCGGGGAAGGGACCGTTCTCGAACGCGCGTGGCATGACGATTCAGCATCAGCAGACGGGCTTCGCGCTCGAGCGCCGGCACGCGTCGTTGAAGTGCGGAGCCTGTCACCCCGCGAGCGGTCCGCCGCCGACGCAACGGTGTGCGAGCTGCCATGCCGACACGCACGGTGGGCAGCTGGGGCAGGGATGTGAAGATTGTCATCAACCCGACCGGTGGCGCGTCGTGCGGTTCGATCATGACCGCACCGGCTGGCCATTGCGTGGCCGGCATTTCGTCACGCCATGTGTGAGCTGTCACACGGCGCAGCGGTGGGTCGGGCTCGTCGACGAGTGCTGGGATTGTCACACGGCTGCGGCGGCGCGGGGAAAAGCGAGGGAGCCTGCGTCACATCCCTTCGGGCCCCTCGAGTGTACGAATTGCCACACGTCGCAGTGGCGGTGGTGATTCAGGAAGACGCCAGGAGCGAGCGCGCCGCTCCGCCCGGCTTCTTTGCTTCGACCGAGCACAGTTCCTTCACCAGAGGGTGAGTTGCTGCGTTCGCCTTCAAAGACCACACCGCAGCGCTCTTGGCAGCGATGCGAACAACCTCGGCTGGCGAGAGTGGAATCGGCAGCTCGGCGAACTTGAGGTGGCCTGCTCTCGCGGCGAGTGCAACCGACAAGTCGATGTCGAGTGGGCCGTCGATATCGCTCGCTTCGAGCAGAACGGGAATCCTGCAGCGCGCGAACACCGGCACGTAGCCTGCTCGCTTTCGTTTCCCGAAGAAGCCGGTGCCTGTGTCCTTCAGCCATTGCGTCAGCTTGGTTCGCGTGAGGTCCGGCTCGTCGAGAATACGCACGATGCGGAGCACCGGCTCGACCGACCCAGTGACGAAGAACTCGACCCACAGCAGGTCCATCTCTTCGGGGACGGGAGGACCGTCTCCAACGCGTGGAAAAGCAGGGTCGTCAAAGCCCTTCAGTACAGCGTCCACCACAGCAGGCTTCTTGCTGCGCAGTGCTTCGATGCCAGCACGCACCTGCTCAGAGCTGGCAGCCATTCTTGCGAAGGTATGGAGTTCGAGGACGGTCGGCGTGGTGCTCGCGAGCCACGCCTCGAACAACTGCACGGCAGCGGGCGCATCAGGGGCTCGATAGAACGACTGCAGCACTTGGTCGAAGTTGGGCAGGCTCACGGGCGTGAAGTCTACGACGCGACGCTCACCGCGGCAGGACTGGCACGCTGAACTCAGTCGGTGCCGAAAGCGCGCGCATGCACAAGGTCGGCCTTCTCCTGCGCGGACGACCCGGCTTGATGCTCTCGCGCTTCACGGGCCAAATGGCCATGAGGCCTCGCCCTCGCCCGGCCGGGTCGTTCGCGTCGCTCAAAGCCTTTCTGTTCTGACCTCTGCACTCGAGGCTTCGGAGCTCGACCTTCAGACCCGCCGCTCTCGAGGCTGTTTGTGCTGTCCATCAGCCTCACTCGTCAGACGCAGTGCGCGCGACAGCAGCACCAGCACCATCACGATGGCGAAACCGAGACTGCTGTCGGTCGAACACCCGCAGGCTGGGCGCTGTGCTGGCGTCGTCCCTCCATCGGTGCCCGTGGACCCGGCGTCTGGGGTCGAGACCGGAAGTTCCTCCGTGACGCCACCATCGCGCTCGAGGATGAACAGCGTATCGCCCAGGACGAGGTACCACGCGCCGCCGCGCCAAATCAGCTCTCCCGCTTTTCCTCCAATGTCGAACGTCTGGTTGTCCTGCCAGATGAGCGCCCGCTTCGTTCGGTAGTCGTTCTCGTTCAGAGACCCATGGAAATACGAGAGCTCCCCGTTCGCATTGAGCGTCTCCACCGTGTTCGGAATTCCCCATTGGGTGAGCTGCGTTTCTCCGCCGTCGGGCGCCAGCCTGAAAATATTCGGAATTTCCTGTGAGCCCACATTGCGCACGTACGCGAGCCAGCCATTGTTCGCCTGCACGCCATGTTTGATTCCGCTCACACGCCCCGCGTCGCGTTCTCCGCTGAGGTCGAGAAGCTGGAGTGTCGCGAGCTGATCGCGATCAGCGACTGACGTCACCCAGGCCGTGCGGGCGCTGTCGCCGACCGGCAAGAAGGCCGACGTCCCGACGGCGTCGGCAAGCCTGGTGCGTCCGCTCAAGGTCTGTCGCCAGAGGCCTCGCTGCGTGAAGAGAAGTCGACCGTCGCCGGTGAGCGTGTAGCCAGTGACATCGTCGGGGAAGCTGACGGTCTGACCCGTCGAAAGCTCTGCGAGAGAACAACACCACGCGGCCTGAGTGCCCATCACGTGGAGCGGAGCGCTGCCGCGTCCGAGCGCCGCCACTCCGCCGTCCGTGTGCCACAGCTGAACGGGAGCGGGATTGCTGGTGCTCGAGGAGCCGACCACGAGAACACCGAACGACGTGAGGCGCCCCTCGGCGGGACGACAGCGCGGGTCGCTCTGGTAGACGAGGGGCGCTGGCAGTTCGTACGCACACTGTTCGACCAACGCTCCAGCCTTCACGGGTGATGACGAGAGCGTCTGCGTCGACCAGCCGCCTTCGAAGCCTGCAACGAGAAGCGTGGTGCCATCGAAGTCCTTGATGTCACCTTCGACTCGAACGAGCGGGCGGAGGAAGGGGCTGCGCTCGACCGCGACATAACGCGAGGCGACCGACTTCTGTCCCCGCTCGTCGGAGGCTTCGTACCGCACCTCGAGCACTTCACCGTCAGCCTGCGCGACGTTTGCCGTTTGATCGACCTCCGCGCCTTGCCACGAATACAGCTCATGGCCCGCAAGTTGGGCCAATCGATAGATGACGACTCGCACCTGGCAACCGTTGTCATCGGTGCAGCGCGCCTGAACGTGCACATCCGGCCGGGCTGTCGTGAGTCGCGCTCGAGGGTGGACTCCTTCAAGGCGCGGTGGTCGGTCGATGACCCCCGTTGCTTCTCTGGAGGCTTCGTTGCCCTGCAGGTCCCGCGCAGTCACGCGCACCGTGGCCGGGCCCGACGGCATCATGCTGGTGTCGAACACGCCTTCAGCCTGATTCACCGCATTCGCCGACAGCGTGATGGTCTGCCCGTGGAGTGTCGCCTGCACGGTGTCGAGCAGGACGCTCGAGACCACACGAACCTGTATCGGCTGTTGCTCCTGATTCAGCTGCTCGGGCCACGCGAGAATGTCGAGCTCGATGCCCGCGTGTGCCGGGAGTGCCACCAGGAAACCCAGCACTGTCAGCGCGAGCCTCATCTCGACCACCCTACCAGAGCTCAGTTTCGCGGCAGGACTGGCACGCTGAACTCCATCGGGGCCGAGAGCGTGCGCATGAACTCCACGAGGTCGGTCTTCTCCTGCGCGGACAACCCGAGCGGCTTGATGTCACTCGACAGGCTCTCGCGCTTCACGCGCCCGCCGAGGTCGTAGAGTTCGACCACGTCCTCCAGCGTCGCGGCCGAGCCGTCATGCAGCCACGGCCCCCGACGCGCGGTGTCTCGCAGCGACGGCGTCTTGAACGCGTGCTGCAGCACCTTGAAGCCCGAGAACTCCTTCAACCCGCCGCGGCCCAGGTCGGCGTCAGGCACGCCGATGTCGTGAAAGCTCTCGTCCGTGAACCGCCACCCCGAGTGACACTTCGCGCACGCAGCCTTGCCATCGAAGAGCACGAACCCGCGCTTCGCCGACTCCGACAACGCCTTCACCTCACCCGATACCCAGCGGTCGAACGGCGCCTGACCCGAGACCACCGTTCGCTCGAACGCCGCCAACGCGGTCGCCACACTCGCCGCCGACACGCCCGCATCGGGAAACGCCGCCGCGAACTTCTGCCGGTACTCGGCGATGCCCGAGAGTCGTGTCACCAGCTCGGCCTCGCTCAGGTTCATCTCGTCGGGCGCGGTGATGGGAAGCAACGCCTGGGCTTCGAGCGACTCCGCGCGGCCGTCCCACATGAACGTCAGCCCGTACGAGACGTCGAGAATCGTCGGCGTGTGCCGCGTGAGCGAGGTGCCGCGCTGGCCGACTCCTTTCGCGAGCCCATCGCCCCAGCTCAACGATGGGTTGTGACAGCTCGCGCACGACATCGTCGACGGTCCACTCAGGCGTGGGTCGAAGAAGAGCTGCTTGCCGAGCTGCACCACCTGCGGCTGCGTCACCTTCATCGGCGCCGGCCGGCGGTACTTCGACGCGAGCGCGCGCGCCTGCTGTTCCACGGAAGGCGCTCCAGCGAGGAACACCGCAACCACCAACACGACTCGCATCACTTCTCCTCACCGGACTGGCCCACGCTCTGCGAATTCGTCGCTCCGTCAGTCCGCGCGCCATGCATCACCGACGCCTGCATCAGTTCTCACCGGACTGGCCCGCGCTCCACGAACTCGTCGCTCCGTCAGGACGCGAACTCGTCGCCCCCTCGGTTTGCGTGCCACGCATCATCGTCGACGCCGACTGCTGCGTGGCTCGTGGGTTCACTTCACCTTCACCTTGAGCTTCATGCCGGGGTGAATCGCGCACTTCACCTCGTACGTGCCCGCTTCCGTGAACGTCGCCGACGCGCGCTCGCCCGGTTGCTGTGCCGGCAGCGTGAACCGCCCCTCACGGCTGTAGACGGTGTGCATCACGTCATCATCGTTCACGAAGAGCACCGCTCCACCACGCGGCACCGTCACCTCGGCGCTCGAGAACCGCTGGCCCTTCTGCCGAACCTCGATGGAGGGCTTCGTCTCTGCCTCCACCTTCACCTCGAGCCGCATCGCCGGATGAATCGCGCACCCGAACTTCAGCGTGCCCTCGCTCGTCAGCTCCACGCGGTCCCACTGCTTCGGCTTCTGACTCTGAATCGGAGGGCTCGCCGCGTTCTCGAGCGGGTGCACCTCGTGCTCGACCTCGTCTTCGTTCACGAACACCAACGCGTCACCCACGCGCGCGGTGATGCTCTTCGGGGTGAACACCTTGTTGCGCTGGTGCACGAGAAAGACGCGCCCTTTCACGCTCTGCACCGGCGGGCCCGTCGCCGACCGCTTCTTCGACTCCGCTGGAATGATGGACCACACGTACGCGGCGACCTCTTCAATCTGCTTCGCGCTCAGCACATCGGCGAAGTCCGGCATCACGCCCTGGCGGCCTCGCGTCACCGTGTCGACGACGCTGCGCTGCGAGTTGCCCCACTGCAGCGGCTCGCGACGAAAGTTCCTCGGCGGCAACGGCAACGTCGGAGCCACCGGCCCGTGCCCATCACCATCTTCTCCGTGACAAATCGAACAGTGCTCGACGAACACCGCGCGACCCGGCAGCGGAGCCTTCGGCTGCGCGAGCACCAGCATCAGCACCAGCGCGCTCATGCCTGCGGCTCTTCCGCTTCGGCGGTGAACAGCCCCAGCCGCTTCATCACCCGGTACAACTGCGTGCGGTGCATGTTGAGCGTCTTCGCCGCCGCCGACACGTTGTTGCCCGACGCGCTCAGCGCCGCGACGATGGCTTCCTTCTGCGGCTCGGCGGCAGCGTCAGACGCAGCAGGTGGCGCCCGAACGCTCGACGAAGGCGCTGCCACACGTGACGGCGGCTCCATCGGGAGTGCGCCCGACACCAGCCGCCCTGCCTGAAGCGGAAGATGGTCTGCCCTGAGCACCGTGCCGCCATCGGCCTGCGCGTTGGCCGCAGCCTTGCGAGTCTCCGACAGCAGCTCCCGAACGTTCCCCGGCCACGGACGCAGCAGCGCCGCTTCGACCGCCGTCGCGTGCAGTTCGACCGGAAGCCCCGTGAGCGCGTGACGCATCAACCAGGGCAGCTCTTCTTTCCGCTCCCGCAGCGGCGGCAACGACACCTCGAACTGCGACAGCCGATAGAAGAGGTCGGAGCGGAACGTGTTCGCCGCCACCGCCGCGCGCAGGTCCCGATGCGACGCCGCCACCACGCGCAGCGACACCTTGCGTGGCATGGCCGCGCCGAGCGGCAGGTACTCACCCGACTCGATGGCCCGCAGCAGCTTCGCCTGCACCGCGAGGTCCAGCTCGGCAATCTCATCGAGGAACAACACGCCGCCATCGGCCGCCGCGAGGTAGCCATCGGCGTCGGCCTTCGCTTCCGTGTACGCACCCTTCACCGCGCCGAAGAGCAGCCGCTCGGCCACCGTCGCTGGAATCGCAGCGCAGTTCACCGCCAGGAAGGGCCCACGCCGCGTGCCCGCTTCGTGAAACCGATGCGCCACCAACTCCTTGCCGGCGCCGCTCTCTCCACGCACGAGCAGATGCGCGTCGGTGCTGCGCGCGACCACGGCGCGGTCGATGGCCTGCTGCAGCGTCGGCCCGATGATGAAGTCGTCATCTTTCACGTGCCCCGCGAGCCAGCGCCGCAGGTCGGCCTCGAGCAACAGCAGCGTCTGCGCGAGCCGAATCACCGCGCCCGACTTCGCCGTCGTCGTCCCTTCCAGCTTCACGCCCTCGACGAAGGTGCCATTGCGGCTGCCCAGGTCTTTCACCGTGAAGACGCCATCACTGAACGTCACCTCGGCGTGCTGACGCGACACCTTCTCGTCGGGCACCGGCAGGCCGCCCATGTCTTCGCGCCCCAGCGTCAGCAGCCCTGCTCGCGGCATCACCACCGGCCGGTACTGCGGCGCGCGGCTGGAGAAGATGACGACGGCGCCGGGCACAGGGTCCGACACTGCGCTCTGTTCGATGATGCTCTCGCTCTGCGTGCTCTGCGCCATGGCCCGACACGGTAGCGGAATTCATGCCAGCCGCAGGAGTGACACACCCTGTGTCACTTCCATCGCCGGCCAGGTCGACACGAGCGTCGTCGGGCTTCCCTCTACGGCGCACGGAAAACCGTGCTGACACAGCCGTGCTGGCATGCGTGTTGCGAGGTACCGTTCGAGCCCCCGTGACTGACCCGTCCCTCACGCCAGCAGACTCCGCCGAGCTCTCGGCGTCGGGTGCGCCTGCGTCTGGGCCTGCGCAGGTGCTGTCGCGCGGAACGTCGCTGGGCCGCTACGTGGTGCTCGAGGTCATCGGCTTCGGTGGGCAGGGCGTCGTGTACGCGGCCTACGACCCGCAGCTCGACCGCAAGGTGGCGCTCAAGCTCGTGCGCGTCAGAGACGGTGGAGACGCCAACGACGCGCAGCGCGCCCGCCTCCTCCAGGAAGCGCAGGTGCTCGCGCGGCTGTCACACCCGAACGTCGTCACCGTGCACGACGTCGGCCGCTTCGCCGACCAGGTCTTCATCGCCATGGAGTTCATGGGTGGCGGCACGCTGGGCGCGTGGCTGTCGAAGAAGCCTTCCCAGCGCGAGGTGGTGCAGCGCTTCCGCGAGGCAGGGCAGGGGCTCGCTGCGGCGCACGCGGCCGGCATCGTTCACCGCGACTTCAAGCCCGACAACGTGCTGCTCGACGACCAGGGCATCGCGCACGTGACCGACTTCGGGCTCGCGCGGCCGCTCGAAGAAGGCTCCGTCATCGTCGGTGGTGGCACCGCCGCGTGGATGTCGCCCGAGCAGCGCGCGCGACAGGAGCTCTCTCCCGCGTCAGACCAGTACTCGTGGTGTGCCGCGCTCTTCCGCGCGCTGACGGGCGAGATGCCGGGGCTGGAGCCGAAGTTTCCCGCGGCCGTGCCGGTGTGGATTCGTGACGTGCTCACGCGTGGCCTCGCCCACGAGCCGTCGCAGCGGTTCCCCTCGATGGAGGCGCTGCTGCTCGCCTTCGACCAGGACCCGCAGCAGGCCCGACGGCGATTGACGAACGCGGTGCTGGCGGTCGCGACCCTCGTCGTGGTGGGCGTCGGCATCGGCGTGCTGCTCGGTCGCGAGACGCCTGCGCAACGGGCCGAGCGCGAATGTCTCTCCGCCGTCGACAGCACGCTGCAGACCACCTGGAGCCCGGCGCGGCTCACCACGATGCGAGAGGCCTTCGTCACCAGCCTCGGAGAGCCCGGGCGTGACGCCTTCTCCCGCGTGTGGACGCAGCTGGAGCCTGAGACGCTTGCCTGGGCCGACGCCTCCCGCGCGCTCTGCCGGATGGATGTGGCGAGCGCCGAACGTCGTTCCCGTGAAGCCTGTCTGTCAGCCCGTGGCGCGGTGCTGGCGAGCCTTGCCGAAGTGTTCGCCTCGGCCGATGCGCAGGTCGTCGAGAATGCGCAGACCACGGTGACGCTCGAGGTGCAGCCCGCCGCCAGCTGCAACACCACCGAGGCCCCCGTCGCCGCCCTCGCTCAGGACACGGCTGCGGACCGCGAGCTGCGGCCCGAGCTGAGCCGTGCGCGCGTGCTCCGGGCTGCCGGCCGGTATGCCGATGGCGTCACCGCCGCCCTCGAGGTCGCCGCCAACGCCGAAGAGGTGAAGGCCTGGCGCGTTCAAGCCGAAGCGCAGCTGCTCGCGGGTCTGTTGTCTGCCGAGCTGCGACGGCCCGACACCGAGTCGCTGCTCCAGAGCGCCATCGGCCTCGCCGAGCGTGCCGGCTCCGATGAAGAGCGCGCCCGCGGTTGGATTTCCCTCATCGGGTTCTATTCCGAGCGGGAGCGCTTCGAAGACGCCCACCGCGCGGCGTCCATCGCCAACGACATCTCCACCCGCCTCGGCCACCCCGACCTGCTCGAGGCCGAGCGGCACAACCAGCTGGGCATGCTGTCGACGCGCGAAGGCGACACCGACGCCGCACGAAAGGCCTTCGAGCAGACGCTGCTCCTCCGCCGAAGACACGCGCCGCCGTCTCATCCCCTCGTCACCCGCGCCCTCACCAACCATGCGCTGTCGCTCCCGCCCGCCGAAGGGCAGCCGCTCCTGCTCGAGGTGCTCAAGGTGCGCGAGCAGACGCTGGGCCCCAACCACCCCGAGACGGCCGTCGCAGAGCACAACGTCGGCGTCGTCATGCTGGGCAATGGCTCGTGTCAGGGCGCGCGCATTCACGTCGGCAAGGCGCTCGCGATTCGCCAGCTGCTGCCGCAGGCCGACCCCGCGCGACTGGGCCGAGAACACGTGGTGCTGGCGCGCGCGCAGGAGTGCCTGGGGCAGCTCGACTCCGCCGTGGAGGGGCTCGAGGCCGGCATCGCTGCCATGCGCCAGGGAGGAGCCCCCGACGCAGAGCTGCGCCGTGAGCTGAACCATTTGCTGGACCTGCTCGAGCGCCTCGAGCGCCCCAGAGAAGACCTCGACCGCGTCACGGAGGCGCTTCGACAGCTCGACTGAGCGCTGTCACCCTGTGTCAGTGTCACCGGACACGTGTCGCTCCACGTGGGCCGTGCTTTCGACGACTTGCGTCGGTCGAGTGTCTTCGCGGGCGGGCGCGGCGCGTTGGCAAGCCAACTGCACTGGCGAGGTCACATGAACTCGCTCCGCATCGCGCTCGTCGCCGCTCTCAGCTTCGCCTCCTCCGCTCTCGCCGACTACCGCTTCGACGCCGCCTCCAACGCGTGCCGCAACGAAGCCGGTGAAGTCGGCCTCAACGCCGGCGTGCGTGGTCCGTGCGCCGACCTTCGCCACCAGGACCTCGAGGGCGTGCGCTTCGACTCGATGGACCTGCGCGGCGCTTCGTTCGAAGGCGCCAACCTGAAGGGCGCGTCGTTTCTCGGCGCCGAGCTCTCTGGGGCCTCCTTCCGCAACGCGAACCTGAACAAGGCCTCGCTGCGTGGCGCGAAGCTGTCGGGCGCGCGCTTCGAGAACGCGAAGCTCATCAACGCGCAGCTCGAGCACGCCCGCCTCGACGGGGCCACCTTCGCCAACGCCGACCTGCGCAACGCCTGTCTCTTCAAGGCCCGCTTCGACCGCGCCGACGTGCGTGGTGCGCGCTTCAGCCAGGACCGCTCGCTCGTCGACAACGCGAACTGGATGGGCGCCATCGTCGACGCCGACACGCTGCCCTTCACCATCGCCGAGCTCGCCACGCTCAACGTTCAGCTGATGCAGGTCGCCTCGCGCTGAAGCCCTTCTGAAGACGAGGCGATGGTCGAGGCAAGAGCCTCCCATTCCGCCGGTCTTCGCCTTCACCTACAACCATGGGCGGATCAGGGGGCGTCATGCTTCGCGCGAAAGGTGTCTGCATCGCAGCCGTGGTGCTCGTGTGCGCCTGCGCCGAGTGGGTCGCGCCACGGCCGGGCCTCACCGAGCAGGACCAGCTGCTGCTGTCGACGATGGTGTTGTCGGGCACGCCGGTCGACCCGACCAACGAGTTCCTGGCCGATGACGCGGTGGCCGAGTTCGGGCAGCAGCTCTTCTTCGACAAGGGCCTCTCGAACGTCGTGACCGATGGCGGCTTCGTGCTGGCGAGTGATGGCGTGGCGTGCAGCGAGTGTCATCAGCCGACGTCGGCGTTCTCCGATGACCGCGGCTCCCGCAACGTGTCGCGTGGGCTGGGGTGGACGGCGAGGAACTCGCCCGGGCTGATGAACGTGGGCTTCTACGAGTGGTGGGGGTGGGACGGCCGCGCCGACACGTTGTGGGGACAGAGCGCCAACGCGTACGAATCAGCGGCGACGATGGGGGGCACGCCGCTGCGCCTCGGCCGGGCGGTGCTGGCGCGTTACGCCGACCGCTACCAGGCCGTCTTCAAGCAACCACTCCCCGACTTCAACGGCCCGCGCTTCGACGCACCGCTGAGCGCTGACGCCACCATGGAGCTGAACCGCGTGTACCAACGATTGCTCAAAGCCTGGGCGGGTTACCAGAGCCGGTTGGTGAGTGCCGACGCTCCGTTCGACCGCTACGCGCGCGGAGACGACCACGCCTTGTCAGACCCGCAGCGCCGCGGCCTGTCGTTGTTCATCGGCAAGGCCGGCTGCATCGAGTGTCACAAGGGGCCGATGTTCAGCGACAACCGTTTCTCTTCGGTGGGCGTCGGGCAGGTGGGCGTCAACGTCGCGGCCGAAGACAAGGGGCGCGAGTCGGGGCTCGAGCGGTTGGCCGCGCTGCCGCATCGGCGCACGACGCAGGTGCCTGCACCGACTACTGCCGACCTCGGGCAGTTCCGCACCAAGAGCCTGCGCTCGGTGAGCGAGACCGCGCCGTACATGCACGCGGGTCAGCTCGCGTCGCTGCGTGACGTGGTGTGGTTCTACGACCGGGGCGGCGACCACGCCGGCGCGGGTGTGACGAGCAAGTTCATGGTGCCGCTCGGGTTGAGCGATTCCGAGCAGCGAGACCTGGTGGCGTTTCTCGAGTCGTTGACCGGGGCTCCGCCGCCGTCGCGATGGCTGTGCAACAACGCGCGGCCGGCGTCCCTCACCGAGAAGCGCACGAACCCCTGCGCGGTGACGCCATGATGTCGACGCGTGGCGAGAGCGCTGTTGCAGCGACGTCCGCGCTGCTGATCACCAACGCCGATGGCGAGCGCCTCAGTGCCGACAGTCCTCCCGCGGTGACGCCATGACGGTGTCGACGCTGGTGGTGCTGATGCTCTCGGCGACGGACGCTGGTGTGTCGGTCGAGGAGCGGCTCCAGGCGCTGGAGCAACAACTCGACGCGACGAAGAACGCCCTCGAGCTCGCGAAAGACGACGTCGAGACGCTCAAGGAGCAGCTCGAGACGAACGTCGCGGCCACGGAAGCCGTCTCGGTGCGCGAGGAGTCGATTCGCGACAGCAAGGTCTCGCTCTCGGGCTACCTCGACGTCGGCTTCTTCGCCGTGCAGGGCAACGGCTCGGGCGTGCGCAAGGACTTCGACCGCGTGCTGGCGGGTGGAAGTGACGTGCTCTCGGCGTGGGCGTTGCGGGGAGACCCGCTCGCGACGGCCATCAACTCGCGTGGAGAGCCGGCCGACCTCGGCGACTCGCGCGCCATCACCTTCGACGGGCTGCGCACCGGTGGGCGGCCGACGTTCCTGGTGAACGCCGTGAACCTGCAGCTGCACGCGGCGATTGGCAACGAGGTGCAGCTGCACGCGATGGTCGACCTGCTGCCGCGCGAGCGCACGGTGACGCAGTTCGCGCTCGGCGACTTCCTCGACGTGAAGCTCGCATATGCGCGCTGGGCTCGGCGCTTCGGCTTCGGAGAGCTGACGGTCTGGGCCGGCAAGGTCGACCCGGTGCTGGGCGTCGAGTACCGCTTTCAGGAGTCTCCCGACCGGCTCACCATCACGCCGTCGCTGCTGTGCCGCTACACCTGCGGTCGCGCGCTCGGCCTGCGCGGCAAGCTGCTGCTGCTCGACGACGCGCTCGAGGTGCTGGTGGGCGTGACGAATGGCTCCAACCAGCTCGAGGTGCAGCCCTGGGGTGCGGAGTCGGGCTTCAACGTCTCGCCGATGCTCTCAGGGCGGGTCGGGGTGCTGCTGCCCATCAAGAAAGGCGTCGAGCTCTCGGTGAACGGCGCCGTCGGTGTGCAGGACCGTCAGTCAGACCCGACCGTGTGGCAGTTTCACGCCGGAGCGAGCGCGCGCGTCGACCTCTCGACGGTGTTCTTCACGGCGGAAGGTGGCTTCGGTCGCGCGGCTGGCAAGACGGGGCTCATCAACGAAGAGCCCGTCGCCTGCGCCGCTGCGTCGTGTCTGCTGTACCGAAGCGCGTATCTGCTCGCGGGCTGGCGCGCGACGCTGTGGCTGGTGCCGTACGCGCGCGTCGACTGGCGCTCAGGCACGATGCGCGCGGGTCGTGACTGGTTCTACGAGAGCCTGCGCGTGCGGGTGACGGCCGGCCTCAAGGTCGAGCCCGCGCGGCGCCTCACCATCAAGGCGGAGTACACCGTGAACCGCGAGCTCGTTGGTCACGACTTCCCCGATGACGTCTTCACCACGTCTCTCATCGTGAGCTACTGACATGCGACCGATTCTCACGCTGTTGATGATGTTGCCGGCCATCGCGTCGGGTCCGAGCCGCGCCCAGGGGCCGAAGAGCTGCTCCGTCTCAGGCCGCGTGACGTTCTCATCGAAGGACCCGTCGGTGAGGCTCGACGAACTCGTCGTGTACGTCGCGTCGAAGAAGGGCGTGAAGCGCTCGGCCGAGGTGCCGCCGCACCAGATGGCCCAGAAGGACCGGCAGTTCGTTCCGTCGCAGCTCATCATCCAGCAGCACGACCTCGTCTCGTTCCCCAACCTCGACAACGAGCAGCACTCGGTCTTCACGCGCGACCGCGCCGTCAACATCGAAGCGTCGACCAAGGCCAACCCCGAGCCAGTCGCGTTTCGAACTGAAGGAACGTTCCGCATTCAGTGTGACATCCACAGCAAGATGCGCGCCCACGTGGTGGTGGTGCCGGTGCGCGAGCTGGCCACCAGCGTGAAGCCCGACGGCACGTGGAGAATCGACAATGTTCCCGAGGGCCTGCGCACGCTGAAGGTCATCGAGCCGAACGGCGCCACGAACATGGTGAACGTCACAGCTTGTGGCAGTGACACACCCGTCGAAGTGTCACTCGAAGGCAACGAGGCCCCGACGCTCAGGCGCAAGGACGGAACGCGGACGTCGTACCTCGAGTACCAGTAGCCGGAGCGCTCACTCCCAGGCGTCGTTGGTTCCGAACAGCGCCTGATTCACGTCGGTGCGCGGCAGGGTGAAGTCGAGCGGCTCCACCTTCTGCACGCAGCTCACGTCGAGCGACGCGGTTGGCGCCTCGATGAACGACATCAGCAGGCGCGTGCCACAGGAGCGCCGTTCTCCGCTCTCGTTCACGTACGGAGAAGACGCCAACGTCGTGTGCGTTGCGGTCGGCAGCTCGACCCACGTCTGGTTCGGCCGCGTGAAGTGCGGCTTCATGACCCGCGCCTTGCGGAGGATGGTCGCCGGGTCGAGCCCGCCCTGCAGGAACAGCATCGGCAGCGACGAGTCGGCCCATTGGGTGGCGATGGGGCCGGGCGCGTAGGTGGGCCAGGTGGCCAACTGCACCTCGAGCTGCTCGGTGATGTCTCGCGAGGCGACGGCGTCGTTTCGAATCGACTGGAGCAACGCCTTCGTGGGCGGCGGTGACTCGTTGAACTCCGAGGTGATGACGTTGTGCGCGAGCACCCAGCTCCACTGCCTCATGAACTCGGAGGCGCCGCCGGGCTGGGTGAGGTTCTCCATCAGCTTCTGCAGGGCCGTCACGTCGCGCGGCTCGCAGCGGTCGACGCGATGAATGATGGCAGGAATGTACGTGCGCATGGCGGGGTCCATCAGCAGCGAACCGAAGGCGCGCCGCAACAGCACGTTCGTCGGAGCATCGGGCACGGCGATGGCGCTGCAGTGGCCCGTCTTCAGCTTCGCGAACAGCGCGACCGCCTTCGTCCACGGGTCGGGCCCGAGCTTGGAGCGGCAGAAGGTGTCGGCAGCACAGGCCTGGAGGAAGTCGCGGGCGGCTTCGTTCGCGTCTTCGTCCTGACGGAACAGGCTCAGCCCCGGCGCCGCGATGGAGTCGAACACCACGCCGTCGACCTGCCGCGGGAAGAGCTGCACATAGCGGTGCAGCCAGTACGTGCCGTACGAGACGCCGTAGACGAACACTGGCTGGCCTTCTCGCCGCGTCGACTCGATGAGCAGGCCGAGGTCGTTGGCGGCGTTGGTCGTGTTGAACGATTGGAGTCGTGTACCGTATTGAGCCGTGACGGTGGCAAGACAGGACGGCCACTCGCTCTCGGTGATGGAGAGCCCGGCTTCACTGACGTCCTCCTCTTCCGCCGCGCAGCCCAGCCGCGTGGAGCGCCCGGTGCCGCGGTGGTCGGGGAAGTAGTAGTCGACGTCGGGGAAGCGCGTGGCGAGCTGCTCCGAGAGGCCTTCGAAGGCGTAGCCAGACGCGCCGGGTCCACCCTGCAGCATCCACAACGAGCGCAGGCCACGCCCACCCGCGGGCCGCCAGCGCTTCACGAAGACGTCGATGGTGGGGCCGGTCGGATTCGCGGCGTCGAGCGGCAGCGGCACCGTCGCGCACTCGGCCCAGGGCAGTGTGCCTTCGCTGTGCAGTGGGCAGCGTGTCCACGTCACCGCGCGAGTGGGAATGCCCGAGTCGGGTCTCATCATCGTGCCGGCGTCGACGTCGACGGTCGCTCCCGCGTCGGCTCCAGCATCGATGGGAAGCGGGACTTCTTCGACCGGGTGAGGACAGCCTGTGAGGGCGAGCAACAGTAGCGGGAGTGAACGAGGCGTCATGCTCGACGACGTAGCGTTCACGCGCTGGAGGCTGGCCTCACATCACCTCACTTCTCGCGCGCCGTCGGGGAGTTCGGTGAGCGGATCAGTCGAGCCAGGCGACGTCGACGTTCGCGTCGAGCAGGTAGCCTGCGTCGACGGTTCTGAGCGCGGCTCCGAGCCCCAGCTCTCGCAGCCGGCGAATCGCCATGTACACGCGCGCCGCGGCGGACTCGGCGAACATCTTCTCGCCCGGCCAGCCGGCTTCCTGCACTTCTCCCGCCGACAGCGCCCGCCCTGCCGAGCGCAGCCGCGCCTCCACCAGCGCGAGGAGCACGCGGCGCAACGGCCCTCGTCGCGAGAAGTCGAAGTGCTCGGCGCCGACCTGCACGCGTCGTCCATCACGTGACACCCGCAGCGCCATCGTCGGTGTCTTCGCGACCAGCGGCCGGTCCTTCAACGCGCGGATGCGCTTCGGCCAGCTCACATCGTCGGTGAAGCGCGCCGCTGCTTCGAGTTCGTCGAGCCGCGCCGCTGCGAGCCGCGCATCACCTGCCGTCATCGCCACGCGCACCAGGCCTTCACGCGCTTCGAGTTCGCCTTCGAGGTCGTCGAGGTCGACCACCGCCTCGAGCGCCTCGTGCAGTTGCTCCGCCTCCATCGAGAGCCGCGCTTCGTGCACCGCCAGCCGCGCGAGATGAAAGTCGTCGTGAATCGACGCGAACGCGGCGCGCCCGCGGAGGAGTGCGTCTCGTGCGCCAAGCGGGTCTCCCGCGTCATCCAGCGTCTCACCGAGGTTGCACAGCGCGATGCCCTCGAGCCGCGGGGCCTTCGCCAACGAGGCCGCCGCCTGCGCCCGAGCCTGAGCTGCCTTCGCGACGTTCAGGTCTCCTTCGGTGTGCGCGAGTCGGCCGAGCGCCTGTTCGCCCATGGCCACCAGCCGATGGTCGCGCGTCGTCTTCGCCAGCTCGAGCGCTCGAAGGCCATGCGCGCGGGCCTCGTCGAAGCGGCCGAGGGGCCGGAGCGTGAAGCAGAGGAACGCGTGGCTCCAGCCGATGCGGCCGTCGCCGTCGTTCGATTGAGAGAGGCGCAGCGCCTGCTCGAAGGGCCCGAGCGCCTCACGGAAGCGGCCGCGAATCGCGTCGACCCGGCCCAGCGAGAGGAGCAGGTCGATGCGAAGGCTCGGCGCCAGCGACGTCAGCGCCAGCGTCTCGAGCAGCACGCGGCGGTGCAGCTCTTCGGGGCCCTGGGTGATGAGCAGCGGGTCGAGCGTCACGGCGAGCGATGCGGTCAGCGCGGGCTGGTGTTCGCTGGCCCACTCCCACGCGGCGAGCAGGTCGTCGCGGCGGCTCATCAACTTCGCCCACGTCGTCACCTCGTCGGCGCGCGCAGGCTGGGGCCGGGCGAGGAAGACAGCATGCCGCGACCGGGCTTCTTCGAGGTGTTTCGACTGCCGGCTCGCGAAGTCACGAACGCTGTCGAGCAGCCGGTACTCCGCGGCCTCGACTTGCAACAGCGACGACAGCGAGAGCCGCTCGAGCACGTCCAGCTCTCCGTCGAACACGGCGCGCGCGGCGTCGGCGTCGAAGGCGCCACGGAACACGCTCAACGCTGTCAACGCCTGGGCGTCGGCGCTCGAGAGCAACGAGACGGCGGCACCGATGGCGGCGTCGAGCGAGGCACCGCTCACCCCGTGGGCACGAATCTCAGAGAGCACGGCTTCGGCTCCGAGCGAGGCGACGCGCGCGGCCACCAGCTCCACTGCGAGCGGGAGTCCGTTCGTCGCGGAGATCAACGCCATGGCGTCGGTCATCGGGAGCGCGCGGTTGGGCGCGAGGCGCTGCACGTGATGTTGCAGCAGCTCGACGGCCGTCGCGGCCGGAAGGGGACTCAGCGGCACCACGTGTTCATCCGGAAGACCCAGCGGGCTGAACGCGCAGACAAGAACGCGGGTGCGCTCCGTCGCGTCGAGCAAGTCGCTCACCACACTCGCCGTCACCTCGGCCACGGCGTCGACGCCATCCAGGACGACGACGCTCGAGCGCTCCTCGAGGTGCTCGGCGAGGCGGGAGAACGTCACCCGGACATCGCGCGAGCGCAGCTTCAGGCCGGCCGCGGTCGCGATGCTCTCGAGGACGAGGCGGCGGCTCGTGGCGTGGTCGAGCACGGCGCTGACGGACCGGGGAGCCAACGTCTTCGTCACCGCACGAGCGAGCGTCGTCTTCCCGACTCCGGGTGGCCCGCGAACGGTCGACAGTCGGCCACGCTCCAGCGCCTGCAGCACCGACTTCAGTTCGGCATCACGACCAATCACGCGGCGCGCAGCGTCCCACATTCGGGAACAGTTGGTGTTCCCACCAGCCTGGGAAGGGGTGCTCGTCGGCCGGCGACGAGCTTCGGCGAAGTTCGTCGCTCCATGCCGCAACGGACCGTCGCTCCGCGCATGTCGGTGCCGGCAACGAGAGGCTCCGTGTTCAGTCCCTGGGTCGCGTGGTCGGTTCCGGCCATGAGCGGGTTTGACGCAGGTCGGTCAGCGACAGCGGTGCGTTCGCCCCAGCGAGCGATTGTGCCTGGGTGCCCGGCTGCGCACCCGCGGGCGACAGCCTGAATGAGCGAGGGTGGCCGAGGTCGCGCTCCGAAGCCTCGAGTGATGGCGTTGACTCCGAATCCACGAGCCAGCGAGACGACTCAACCTCCGCACGATCAGTCGGTGACCACGAGGGCTCCCAGTCGACCGAGGCGGGTCGCGTATTCGGGCTTTCTATTAGAGTTGCGAAAATTGAACTTTCGCTCCGGTATGCGTCCCGGTGCGCCATATGGCGTTGGCTGCTCCAGTTCGGTGCAAAACACCAAATCGTGCAACTCTAATAGAACAGCCCTGTACGGGAGCCCGGTCGGGGCGGGTGGAGGCTCCATGGATCCATCCTTCGGTGGAATGGACTCGGGCCCTCTGTTGATTCCTCGTCACCTGGAGACCTCGAGGCTTCGGAGCACCCTCCATCAACCCCGCGCTCCTCAGAGCTTCACTCTTCGACGACCTCGGTCAGCGTGCCGCCGAACGTTCCATTCACCGTCGTCGAATCACTGAACAGAATCGCGAAGTACCCATTCGCCGGGCCGCGATGCTCGAACTTCAGCCGCTCGAACACGAAGGACCCATGCCGAATCGGAGGAAACCGCGTGCCATCGTGCGTGACCCGCGACACCGACACGTGCTCGAGAAAGTCGTCGCCACGCAGCTCCTTCGATGGCGGCATCGCCTCGATGTCCACCGCCAGCTTGAGGACAATCTGCGCCGCCTCGCCAGTTCGATGCTGGTACTGCAACAGAAACGTCTGCGACTGCTTTCGCATCACCACGTCATTGAACTCGAGCGGCGCCTGCTCGTTCACCGAGCCATCGAGTGACATGCCGCCGCACGCCGCGAACCCGAGCGCTGCCACCATCGCGAGCCATCTCATTTCAACTCCGTGAAGTCGGTGCTGCTGACCTTGAACCGGTTCGTTGCAGGAATGAGCACGTACGGCTGCGCGACCACGCGACCTTCGAACCGGGCGACGCTCCACCGCGGCTCGACGCCACCCTCGAGCGCGAACACCGAATACAGCTCGAAGCGGTTCACCCCTGCGGGCTGCTCGTTCACCGACAACCCCGGCACCATCGCCAGGTTCTCGATGGTCAGCTCGAAGCACTGCGGGTCCGTCGTCGAGGTGCGCGGCTTCGGCCGTGATTGATACCGAATCGCCCAGTCGTTCATCGCAGCACTGGGGTTATGCACCTGCGGTGGAAGGTTCGCGCGCACCTCGGCCTGGTCGGACATTCCGTCTTCGTCACGGTCGAGCGTGGTTCGGTCGTCGACGGCGCCTCCCGCCGACAGCACCTCGATGCCGTCGGGCAACCCATCACCATCGGAGTCGACCTTCTTCATCGACGTGCCGAGCGCGAGCTCTTCACAGTCCTTCAACCCGTCCCCATCCGTGTCGAGCGCCGAGCCACACGGCGGATCCTGCGGCAACAACACCTCGAGGCGGCCGTTGGAGTTCCACTCCACACCATCCCGAAACCCATCACTGTCGGTGTCGTCGTTCACGGGGTCGAGTCCGGCCGCGACCTCGAGCGTGTCGGCCAGCCCATCACCATCACTGTCGGGCCCCGGCTGCAGCGCGCCCATGCGCAGGTTGCGGTTCGTCACCACGATGGTCTGCAGCTGGAAGAACGCCCGCATCTGCGTCAGCACCAGGTCGAACTGGAACGCAGCGCCCATGGGAATGTTGTTGAAGCGGCCTCCGCCAGCAGTCGCCATCGCCTCGAGCAGGTCCTGCGCGGCCACCGCCTCGGTCGTCTCGGTCGCGCTCGACATGCGGGCGCCGAGGAACGCCGTCTCGATGCGCAGCTCGGCGACGCGAGGGCTGATCAGGTCCTTCAGCGTCGTCACCATCGGCACGATGGAGCGCGGGTCGGTCGTGCCCACCGTCGGAAACCCGTCGGACAACCAGAACACGAGGTAGTGCGTACGCGCGGCCTCTGCCGGCGGCGTCGCGTTCAAGTCGTCGAGCAGGAACGACTTCACCGCCCACATCGTGTCGGCGTAGTTGGTCGCGCCCTGCGGCGTCTCGAGGTGCGCGATGGCTCCGGCGAGCACCTGTGCGTCTCTCGTGAACGCGAGCGTCTGAATGCGCGGCGAATCGGAGAAGGTGATGACGCCGAACGACACGTTCGGTTTGCCGATGTTGGCGTTGATGGCCTGACGCACGGCCGCCACGCGCCGCTTCATCGGGTCGTTCCATTCGTTCGACAGCGACGTGTCGATGACGAACAACACGCGGTACGGAACGTCGAGCGTCAGGTTCGGAGGCGCGCAGACCTCGGCGGTGGCGGTGAGGCGCTCCACCACCGTCTCTTTCGACAAGCCCACGAGGTCGACGTCGGAGCACGCCGCCAACACGAGGAAGAGGCCCGCCGCGCGCATGTCAGCCACACACCGGGCAGGGCAGCGTCTGCCACTGGCACGTCGACGCGTTGCACTTTCGCTGCACCATGCCGCACGACGGCGTCCCCGGCCGGCAGAGCGTCTGGGTCTGCTCGGTCTGGTCTGGCGTGCACGTCGGGCACACCGAGCGGTCTTCCGACGTGAACTGATAGCCGCAGCCGCTCGCCATGCACGTCATCACGCGCGGGAAGGTACGGCCGCACGAGTTGCCGCCGCAGCTCGCGTAGTCGGTGCGCGTCGTCCCGGGCACGCACGAGTTCGGACTGGCCACACACGCCGCGAGGGTGGAGCCCGGCGTCGGCGACGCGTCCCACGTGCACTGCGCGTTGCACTGCACCGAGATGGTTCCGCACGCGCCGCCCGGCGTCTTGCAGGGAATCTGCCGCGTCTGGCCCGCCGCACACGCAGGGCACGCCGTCACCTGCGTCGTCGTCACCGAGGCGCCACAGCCCGTGGTGGTGCACGTCTTCGTCTCTTCGTATTCGCGACCGCAGGTGTTCGGTCCGCACGACTTTCGCGTCGTCGTCACCGCATTCGGTGTACAGGATTGGCCCGTCGGGCACTGCGTTCCACCAGGTGTACAGGTATTGGGAATGTCCCAGGTGCAGTCGCTCTTGCAGGTGACGCGCTTCGTGCCGGCGACGCCCGCGCCATCGGTACACGGCTGGTTGTAGCCGGCGCCCGGCGTGCACTGCGTGGGAGGACACTGCGTGAGCACGCGCGTGGTGGCCGTGCCGATGGGCAGCGACTGCGCGCCGCCGCAGATGGGTGCCTGCTGGCCCGAGAGCCGGCACGTCGTCTCGACGCGCATCTGGCCACACTGCGGCTGGTTGGTGACGCAGTTCACGTCGGTGACGGTGACTCCGGGCGTGCAGCCCTGACACTGCGTCGGCACCTGCCACTGGCACTGGGCGTTGCAGCTGATGCGGTTGACGGTGCCAGTCGCGCAGCCCTTGCTGAAGCACGGTGTCTGCACGCTCGTCCCCGGCTTGCACTGGCCCTGGTCGGTGCAGACGTCGCTGTTCCAGAAGCAGCCGTCACACGACTTGCGCCGGGTGCCGCAGTTGCCGCACGCCTCGATGATGCTCATGTCGCCGCTGCAGGTCGGCGTCAGCGCCTGGCAGTTGGTGATTTGTTTCCACCGGCAGCCGGCCTCGCATTCCCACACCGAGCCGACGCAGTTCGAGCCGCAGTCTCCGCCGTCGGGGCAGCTGTCGCAGCGCCGCGTGATGCGCTCTCCGGGGACACAGAGTGTGCACTCCTGCGGCGTCGACTCGCAGCCATCACAGGTGCCGAGAATCCACGCGCCGTCGCTGCCGCAGATGTCGTGGCGTTGCTGGTTGCAGCCGCACGAGGCGGTGCGGGCTTCTCCGGGCGTGCACTGAATGCAGCTCGGCACTCCAACGGCGCAGGTGAGCGTGCCCATGCCGCGCCGGCCCGAGAGCGTGCAGGGCTGGCCGTCGAGGTCTTCGTCCACTGCGCCATCGACGTCGTTGTCGAGGCCGTCACAGACTTCGACGTTCGCGCCGGCATCCACGCCGTCCGCAGCTCCCGGCATGTCGGGCGCGTCACCTTCGACTGAAGGGCTCCACGTCGCGTCGATGGGCGGCGGTGCCTGAGAAGTGTCTCCACACGCCACCGCGAGGGAACAAACGACGACACAGAGGGCTGCTCGGAGCGTGGACATGGTGGCCTCGACCACTCATGCCGCGAGCCTGAAGGATCCTTCCGCACATCGGCCGACTCAGCCGGCGAGCCCGCTCAAGGCCTCGTTCTCGCTGATGAGCCTGCGAAGGACCTCTGCCGCCTCGGGGTCGTTCCATGGCGCGAACGCCTTCACCAGCGCGACGACGGGCTCGCCGAGGTCGAGGTGGAGCAGCCGCGAGAACAGCCGCACCCTGGTCACGCCAGTTGCCTGAGAGAGCAGCCGTGTCGCGAGCTCGAGCACCACGGCCGAGCGCTCGGGCGGGCGCACGACGCTGCGAAGCAGGTTCATGCCCAGCCGACCGCTGCCGAATCTCACGAACCAGCCGTCCTCACTCGCAGTGAGAAGCGCCTCCAGCCCCAGCTCGAGCTCTGCGCCCCTGGCGTCACTCGAAACCAGCGCCAGCGCCGCGAGTGATGGGCCCAGCGTCGTCGGCGGCGACTCCCGCCACCGGTCGAGGAGTACCAGCGCTGACTGCCGCATCAGCGCTCGCTGCTCATCGGTCCTGTCGTTCAACATCGAGGCGGTGCACAGGGCGGCGCCGCTGACGGCAAAATGGGTCTCGCACTCGCTCCATACGGTCTCGATGGCGTCGTCGCAGCAGCTCAAGATGCCGATGGCCAGAGCGGCGCGTTCGTCGTCGTCGATGAGCACGTCGGCGAAGAAGGGAACGTTCGTACGGTAGGTCGAGAGCAGCACCTGCCTGCACTCCTCGAGGAAGGTGGCCCTGTCTTCGTCGAGGGTGAGGCGTGCGTCGACCTGCGCAGCAACGCGGACCTGCTCGAGCAGGCGCAGGGCGTGGAGCTTCGTCGCGGCGAGCCCCAGCAACAGGGGCAGCGCGGGAACGGCTGCTGGCGTGAGGCCGAAGTCGGAGCTCTGGAGCGCTTGCCGCAGCTCCAGGTACGCCCACACCTCGACCGAAGCGCGTGCGTGCGCTGCCGCCTGAAGCTGTTGGGGCGAGGGCCGACCGGCGAGCGCTTCGAGGAGCGCCGGCACGCGGTCGGTTCTTCCGTTCGTGTCGGGAAACCCGGTGAAGTCGGTCACGCGGGCTGAAGTGAATCAGCGACGAGCGGCGCGGGCACCCTTGCTCGACCGGGTGGCCGCCACGCGACGACGCGCGGGACGGGCGACGGTCTTGCTGCTTGCGCTCTTCTTCGCAGGCGCAGGCGGCGGCGCGTCGGTGACGGCCGGCATCTGCGTGAGGCTCTGACGGCGGGCCTGAATCGCGGCGTAGCGCTCTTTGCGGGCGAGCAGCTCGCTCTTCACCTGGTCGAAGTACTCGCGGCCGCCCGGCACCACGGCTTGGCCGTCGATGACCTCGGGAGCGCCCTGCACCACGATGGGCCACTGCGGCATCGCCGTGTCGATCTGCTTCAGGCGCGCGGTCAGCAGCGAGCGAACGATGGTGAGGGTGTCGAGCGACGGCGGCGGGTTGTTCCCCAGCAGCACCAACGCGAACAAGCCCGGCTTCCCGACCTCATCGAAGCCCTTCATGGTGAAGGCCTCGACAATCGTGAACCCTGCCCCCAATTGCCGCGTGTTCAGCTCTCGCGACAAGTCCGACAGCTTCGTGTCCAGCCGCACGTCGTCGTACATGGGGATCGGGAATACACGAGTCGATTCCCTTTAGGGAACCCCTCCCCATGTGATTTCGCGGTGTTTGGGAGGTTACAACCCGCGAAGTCTTCGTACTTCTTGAGAAAAAGTCCTGATCCGAGTCGTCGTGAGATCGACTCTGGCTTCTCAGCGACGAGCGAGCAGGCGCAGCTTTGCGGACTTCTTCGGGGCGCTGGCGACCTTCGCGGTGGGCGCGGTGAGCGGCTTGTTCGACTCGATGGCCTTCACGGCGAGGGAAGAAGCGCGCACCACGTCGATGCTCGAGAGGTCACCGTCAGCCGTGAACCGGGTGAGGTGCACCAGCTTCACCTGACCCGAAGGGCTCTTCACGGTGAGCTCGACGCCCTCTTTCAGGGAGCGCGCGGTGACGACGGCATCACGTGGGCCGCTCGTGACGCAGGTCATGCTGACGCAGATGTTCTCGCGGAAGGGCTCGGCGTCGCGGGTGAGGAGCACTCGCTCTCCAGTGGCCCAGGCGGGGGCGGCGAGAGCGACGACGGCGGCGAGGATGATGGAGCGCATTGAGGAGTCCCTGTGCACGGTGTCTGCCAGACCGATTCCGCGGGCCTCGAAAACCCTTCCCGTCTGATCGACAGGGGTTGGCGTGCAAGGGGTTGGAGCGGGTGGACTGCCGATGCTCCAGAGGTGGGAACGGATCACGAGCACAGTTGTGGGCACCTCGTCGTCAGGCGAGGCGGGCACGTTCGCGGCGCTGACCGACCTCATACATGACGGCGAGCACTGGCCCGAAGACGAAGGCGTGGGCAGCGAACCAGGACAGCTGGTTGGCCTCGAGCATCCACGGGAAGATGGCACGCGAGACGAGCTGCATGCCGAGCACGTACGTGAAGGCGCCGAAGAGCAGGCCGGTGGCGACGGTGCCGAGCCACGACGCACGGACGCTGGGTGGCAGCCACGAAACGGCGCGTGCGTAGAGCCGGCCGTAGAGCGCCGAGATGCCGATGTTCACGACGCCGCCGGCGAACAGGAGCCAGAACGCCGTGCTGGTGATGGCTGCGGAGCCGAGGACGAGGCTCGCGGTGAAGTGCAGCGGGAGAGAGGCCGCGTCTCCGTGCGCCAGGGACGCGAACGCGAGAGCGGCCAACATGACCGCTCCGGCACCGATGCCCATGCCCGTCGCGTCGAGCGTCGGAGGTGCTGGGCGGGCATCGAGCAGGAGCGAGGTCATGGGTCGTCGAGTGAGCAAGCGGTGCTCCACCGCCAACAGGCTGAAACCGGGTTGGCAGTGGCATCAGCCTGAGCGGGTTCAGTCATGCTGACGCGCCACGCTGACAGGTGCCGTGGAAAGCCGCGCGGTGCCCGGTGGAGGCTCTGCTATGGAGCCCTCATGGCTCTCTTGCGAGCGGTCCTGAACTTCGTGGTGGCTGGCGCGCTGGTGGGGATTCTCAGCGTCACGCTGGTCGGTCCGAAGCTCATCACGTGGGACAACACGGCCGGCAACGGTGACGGCATGTGCATGTGCGGCATCGCGGCGGGTCGCGGCGCTGACACGTTGATCACCTACCAGATGCGTGGCGTGGCTGGCGGAGCGCTGCTCGGGGCCATCGCCGGAGCGGTGATTCTGCTGCAGCGGCGCAAGAAGCTGGCGTCGACTCCGGCTGCACCGCCGCCTGCGACACCTGCCGCGTGAGACGAAGGCTCCATCACGGCCGAACGATGCCGCGGCGACGTTGGCTTGCGACGGCGGAGTCGAACTGGGCACGCGTGAGACGAAGCCCAAAGCGAGCCTGAGGAGCGGCGGCTCCATCATCACGGCCGAACGATGCCGCGGCGACGTTGGCTCGCGACGGCGGAGTCGAACTGGGCAACGCGTGAGACGAAGCCCAAAGCGAGCCTGAGGAGCGGCGGCTCCATCATCACTGCCGAACCATGCCGCGGCGACGTTGGCTCGCGACGGCGGAGTCGAACTGAGAGACGCGTGACGCGCTCGCCCGCTCGGCAGTAGCGTCTCGACGCTCATGGCTGCGCTCACCAGCTGGCTGAAGTTCCGCGACTGGCTCTCCGACGACATTCTCGGCGGGCCGAAGGTGCTCAAGGCGTCGTGGGTGATCAACGCGCAGAAGGGCGGCACGCTGCCGTTCGTCCTCGTGCTGATGTGGGCGTACGACTGCTGGACGCCGACCGCGTGGACGTACCTCGCGCTCCACGGAAGCTACGGGCTGTGCTGGCTCCTGAAGGACGCCGCGTTACCCGACCCGAACTGGGAGAAGCGCGTCACCTTCGCCGGAGCCTTCTTCATGTGGGCCGGCGCGCTCGCGCTGTATTGGATTTCACCGTGGCTCATCGTGAGCCGTCGCATCGAGGCGCCGACGTGGCTGCTCGGCGTGGCGACGCTCGTGTACGTGATGGGCGTGGTCATCATGATGGGCAGCGACGCGCAGAAGTTCTTCACGCTGAAGGCGAAGCGCGGGCTGATCAGTGATGGCTTCTTCGCGCGCATCAGACACCCGAACTACCTGGGCGAGATGATGCTGTACGGCTCGTTCGCGGCGCTGACGATGCACTGGGCGCCGTGGCTCGTGCTCGCGTGGATCTGGCTCGGCGTGTTCGTGCCGAACATGATCAAGAAAGAGCAGAGCATGTCGCGGTATCCCGAGTGGGCCGCGTACGTGAGGCGCTCGGGGTTCCTGCTGCCGAGGGTGTTGCCGGTCGCCGCAGCGCCCGCGCCTGTGGTGGAGCCGACGAGGGCCGTTCAGCCGTGACGTGATGCGCTCCCGCCACGCCATCGTCATGAGCGACAAGCCGGGCGTCTCGTCCACGCGCTCCGATGGTTGCCGGTTGCACGAGGTCGGGTGGAACGAGCTGCCTGCTGACCCCGCGCCAGCCGACATCGACGGCGTCATCTTCGACGACCCGCGCGGCAGACACACCGAGCTCCCGTCGGTCATCGCCACGCTGCCGAACGTGCGGTGGGTGTCGATTGAAGCGCGCACCATCGCGATGCTGAAGCCGAGCGCACTGCCCAGGCTGGCCGATCTCATGATCAGTGGCACGAGTGACGTCGTGATGCCGAAGGGTCCATGGCCCGAGCTGCGACGGCTGCGCGCGCGCGAAGCGAAGGTGAAGCTCCGTGCTGACGAGCTGCCGGCACTCGAGTCGGCGGAGCTGCGCTTCAAGACGAAGGCCGACCTCGCCGAGGTGGGAAGGCTGCGGCGGGTGAGTGCGCTCCGGATCGGGGCGGTGAAGGACGATGAGACCCTGGCCGCGCTGGCGGAGCTGCCGCTCACGTCACTGCACTTCGAGCGCGGGACGATTGCCGACCTCAGCGGGCTGTTGCGTTGGCCGAAACTCGAGACGTTCGGAGCCTTCCAATGCTCGGGCCTGAAGAACGTCGACGCGCTGTCGAAGCTGAAGGCGTTGAAGTCGGTGGTCTTCGGGGGCTGTCGCGATCAAGGCGGTGTGTTGTCGAAGGCGGTGACGAAGCTGCGCGCGCGTGGCGTCGAGGCGGTCCTCTCATGAACAAGAAGCCACGCATCTTCGGAATGTCGTTCGCGAGCGTGTACCCGCTGTACCTGCAGAAGGTGACGAAGAAGGGTCGAACGAAGCGTGAGCTCGACGAGGTCGTCGCGTGGCTCACCGGTTACGACGAGAAGAAGCTGCGGAAGGTGATCGACGCGCAGGTCGATCTCGAGACGTTCTTCGCCAAAGCGCGAATGAACCCGAACGTGGGGTTGATCACCGGCGTCGTGTGCGGCGTGCGCGTCGAGACCATCGAAGACCCGCTGATGCAGAAGATCCGCTGGCTCGACAAGCTGGTCGACGAACTCGCGAAGGGGAAGAAGCTCGAGAGCATTCTTCGCTGAAGCTCACTGGGTCTCACTGGGTCTACAATCATCTGATGCCCGAGAATGAAAAGGTGGCACAAGTCGCTGCGCCACCGCTGATTGCAGTGGAACCCCTGTCCGTTCCAAGTCCTGCCACGACGATGTCGACCGCGCCCAACCTGCCGCGACGGATCGGGCTCACGCTTGCACTGGGTCTCCTTGTCGGGTCTCTGCTCACCTCAACGAACATCTTCGTGTGGCTCACCATGGGGTTCACTTCGGCCGTTGTTGCTGGAGCAGTCATGCTCGGAACACGTCGCGAGCGCCTTCCTGGCATTCCGGATCTCATCAGAGGAGGAACAGTCTTCGAACACCGCGGTGTGCAGTTCGCACTAATTCTTCCGAAGGGGGCTGTCGTCAGCCCGGGCGCTCCGTTCGAAGTCGTACTTTCTGTTCAGAATTGTGTGGTCGCTCCTCGCACCTTGGTTGTCCAACTGAGGGGAAAGACCGATTTCATCAGCTCACCCCTCCGAAGAGAGTTTTCCCTTTCGCCTGGAGTCGTCGCAGAGCTCCGGATCCCCTGGACAGTTCGCAGTCTGTCGCGCGGTCCCTTGGACTTCGAACTCGCCGTCTTCAGCGTTGGAAACACGACTGGCAAGCGGCTCCGCGACAGACGCGGCGAGGCGTACGACTCCTCATCGGAGGTGTTGACGAGCAATCTTGTCGGCGTCGTTTCTCTCCTGGCCACAGGTCACGGCCACTTCGCGCTCGGCTCCCCAAGCCAGTTCTCCATTCGTGTCGACGAGGTTCAGTCGGCCGACCCGCGGGAACTGCACCCCAGCGTCAAGGTTCTCTTCTCACCATCTGCTGAGCACCTCGCTCTTGCGGCTCGAACTTTCTCCCTGCCGAACTGAGGGAGACGAGCGAACAGGCGAGAATCAGCGCGCGCCGATCATCGGCAGCAGTTGATCCGCCACGCCGTACAGCAACGAGATGTTCGTGGTGTCGCTCTTCGAGTCCCAGTTGAGCAGCAGAATGGCGGCCTTCCCGTCGCAGCGACCGACGAGCAACTGGCCGCGGTCTTCGACCTTGCACTTCGCCGCCGCGAGTCCCTTCTTCATCTCCTTGAAGAGCGTCGACGCCTTGCGGTTCTCGAGCCCGCTCTCGAGCTTCGTGCCGACCGCGAACACCTTGCCTGCCGCCAGATAGACCTGCGCGTCGCTCGTGGCGCACCTGGAGACCGTGTAGCTCTCTCCGGTCGGCGTCTTGCCAGGCGACTCGGCCCACGACCCGGTGCACCCCAGCGCCTTTTGTGCAGGCTTCGCGTCGAAGCCGAGCGCCGAGTCGAAGGTATGGCCGTACTCGAGCTCAGCCGAAGGCCCGGCCACCGCCGTCATCGACAGCAGCGCCGCCAGCACCGTCATCATTCGCATGCCCGCCCGACCCGCGACCTCGTCCCCAGGTGCAGATTCCGTCAGCCGCCGCGGCCACCATTCAACGAATGCAGGATGGTGCCGTTGCTTCCCACGCCGAGAATGCGCGTGATGCCGCCGGCCACCGCAGGCGTGCAGCTCAGCAGCCGCTGAATCGGGTTCGACTGGTTGGTGGGGAACGAGGCCCACGTCAGGCCATCGTCGGTGGAGCGGTAGACGAGGTCGCTCCCCGCCGCGAGGAACACCGTGCCGCCGTTGAGGTTCTCGACGCTGAAGATGGGGGTGGTGAGCACCCGCGTCCACGTCGTGCCGTTGTCGGTCGACCGGTACACGCCGTAGAGCACCAGGTTGCTCGACACGGCCGCCAGCAGCACGCCGGGCTTCGCGACGAGCTGGCTGATGTTGATGTTGGTGGGAGACGACGGCGCCGTGGCGCTCGAGAAGTCGAGCAACGTCGTGGTCGTGGTGCCGAGCCCCGTGTCGCGGTCGATGCGGTACGCGACGCCGCCGAAGCCGCCCACCACCGTTCGCTCGATGGCCCCATCGGTCCACAGCGCGACGGCCGACAACGTCGTCGTGGTGGCCGGGTTCAGCGGCTGCACCGCCCAGGCCGTGCCGTTCCACACGTCGACGGTACCGTTCCCGCCCACGGCCACACAGCGCGTCGTCGACGCACAGCGAATCGCGCCGAGGCCGTTGGCCGTATTCGACGTCTGCTGCGTGAACGTCGGCGCCGCCGTGTTCGCGTTGGTGGAGCGGAAGATGCGCCCGCTGCCCGCGCTCGCGGTGCCCACGACGAACAGCTCTGACGACGACGTCATCGCCGCGCCTTGCATCTGGTTGAACGGCGGCGTGATGGAGGTCCACACCGGGTTCAGCGTGTCGGGTGAGCGGTACAGCGTGTTGTTGAAGCTCACCGCGTAGGCCGAGGCGCACGTGCGCGTGGTGGCGACGTCGTTGAACGCCGTCAGGTTCGCGCCGTTGAGTGGGGTGTAGACGCCGCTGCCGGGTGGCGCCGAGAACACGTTGCCGCTGGCTCCCACCACCGCCGCCTGGGCCGACGAGCCGAGGCCCGAGGCGAACGCGTAGAAGAGCCCCGTCGTCGTCGACCCGCCCGTGGGCAGCGCGTCTGACGTCAGCGTCGTGGCGTTGAGCCTCCAGAGCGTGGCCGCCGCGCCGGTGCCAGCCGCGACCCTCACGACGGTGCCCGACTCGCCGTGCAGCGCCGTGATGGGCGAGTTGAGTGCAGGCGTGGTGACGAGCGCGCTGAACGTCGCGCCCGAGTCCGTCGAGCGCAGCAGCGACGTCGTGCCCGTCCACGTGCCGCCCACGCCGACGACGAAGTTCGTCGTGCCAGGCACGTGCACCACGTCGGTGAAGGTGGTGCCCGCGCCGTTGTACCCGGCCGGCACCGTCGCCGCGGCCCACGTCGCGCCGTGGTCGGTCGAGCGAATGATGGTGCCGTTCGCGCCCACCGCCACGACGACGTTGGCGCACGTGCTGCAGAACGCGACGGCGTTGAGGTTCTGCGTCGTGTTCGAGGTGACGGGGCTGAACGTCGGCGGCACCAGGCCTCCCGTGGGGAGCGGCCGAACCGAGCGCAAGATGAGCCCGCCCGCACCGACGGCCACGCGGAAGCGGTCGGTCGCGTTCGCGCCTGCGTAGACGACGTCGTTGAGGTCTCGGGCGTCGCCGTTGGGGACGATGCGGAACTCGGTGCCCTGGCCACTCCACGCGAGGTGGCCGCCCTGACCGACGGCGAAGATGAAGTCGTTGTCACTGGCGAGCGCGTTGATGTTCCGGTCCGTCATCAGGTCGATGCGCGTGAAGGCGCCCACCGCGAGGGTGTCGTTCCTCCACGAGCCACCGTTGGCGCCTCCCATGAAGAGCCCGTTCACCCCGCCAGGACCCTTCGCCGCCGCCAGCAGCCGGTCGGGGGTTCTGAAGATGGACTGGTAGGGGAAGTGCGGCGTGCCCACCGACTCGCCGGGCACCTGGCCCTGCAGACCGACCCCGTCGACCGCCGACACCACGAGGTAGTGCGTCAGCTCGTTCGCCAGCGGCACGACGAACGACGTCGCGTTGCCCGGCACGGTGATGGGCGCGTGGTACGGGCCGCCCGACGTCGTCGACGACCAGATGAGGTAGTTGGCGATGCCGGAGCCGTCGGCCCCATCGGACGCAGGCGTCCACGTCAGGGTGATGGAGCGGTGGCCCGGCGTCACGCCCGTGATGGAGGGCGGCGTCGGCGCCACCGTGTCGAAGAGAATCGTGTCGGAGCCGACGGGCGAGACGTTGCCCGCGCCGTCGCGAAGGTAGATGTCGATGGCGCGGTTGCCCTGCGAGAGCAGCACCACGTCGAAGGAACCAGACCAGCTCGCGAAGCAGGGGTCACCTGCTGCGGGTGCAGGCGCGATGGGGTCGACAGCCCTGCGCTGGACGACGCAGCGGGCGGCGATGCCCGAGGTCGTGGCGGTCGCTCCCACCGGTTCGGCAGGCGTCACCACCACGTTGACGGTCGCGTCGGAGGTCGAGGCCAGCCCCGTGTCGATGACGACGCCAGGCGCTGCCGGCGGCACGGTGTCGAGCAACACCGACATGGTGATGGCGTTGCTCGGGTTTCCCGCCGTGTCGAACACCCGCGCCGTCACGCTCTTGAGGCCGTCTCCCGAAGACACGGAGAACGGTGGAAGGGCGACACCGAAGGGCGCGAACGTCGTCACCACGGCCACGTCATTCGTCACGCGTGTGCTCGCGAGCCCCGAGCCGACGTCGGTGGCAGCGACGGTGGAGTTCGTCACCGACACCGTGCGGGTGAAGGCCGGCGGCGTGAAGGCGGTGAGCACCGGCGCGATGGTGTCGATGGTGATGCTGTCGGGCACCACGGTCGACGAGTTGCCGGCCGCGTCGATGACCCTGAGGTACGCGGTCTTCGAGCCCTCAGGCGGCGTGAAGGTGATGTTCGGCGACGACGAATAGGGAACGCACGTCGTCGGAGGGTTCAGCTCGCCGATGCAGACCTGCGCGGGGCCGCTCAAGTCGGCCTGCAGGGTGTTGTTGAAGGTGACCGTCATCGACGTCGCGAAGGGGTCGCCGTTCGAGAGCGCGGCGGTGGCGAAGAAGGGCGGCGTCGTGTCGAGCGTGATGGTGTCGAAGGCCGGCGTCACCGAGACGTTGTTCACCGCGTCGCGGTACCAGACGTAGACCCACTTCTGCTGGTCGCCCGTCACCAGCGTGCGGGCCGTCGTCGCCAGCGGCAGGAAGCAGGGGTTCGACGCCGAGGGCGTGGGCTGCGGACCGGCCGCGGGCACCGAGATGGCGCACGCGTGCGTGACGCCCGTGCCGGTGCCGTCGTCGTGCGTGAAGGTGAGCGTGACGGCGGGGTCGTTCGTGTACAGCGCCGTGCCGTTCACCAGCACCGCGCCCGTCGACGGCGGCGTGGTGTCGAGAATGATGCTGTCGTTGATGATGAGCTCGCGCGCGGCGTTGTCTCGAATGCGCATCGAGACGGTGCGCGGGCCGTCGGAGGCGGCGAGGTTCCACGAACGGGTGCCGCTCGCTGGCGCGGCCTGACAATCACCCGGCGCGAAGACGAGCGTGTTCGAGAAGCAGAGCTCGGTGATGGAGGCGCCGACGCCGGTCGCCGAGGTGTACGAGAGGGTGACAGCCGTCGAGCCGGTCGCGACCGCGTTCGAGTCGATGGAGATGGTGCCCGAGACGGCTCCGCCCACGAGGGTGAAGGCGGTGGCGCCGGCGTTGAACGACGCCCACGCGCTGGTGGCGCCGGCCTGGTCGCGTGCGCGTGCCTGCCACTTGTACGCGCCGGGGACGAGGGACGGCAGCGCGAGGCTCAGCTGCCCCTCGGCCGAGAGCGGGGTCTGGTGCGTGGGCACGTTGCTGAAGGCCTCGGCCGTGGTGCGCAGCTCGAGCTCGAGCGCGACCGTCGCGTTCTCGGGGTCGTCGATGGTGGCGCGCAGCGTGGGGCTCGAGGTGATGGCGGCGCCAGCGCTGATGGCGGCTCCGAGGCCATCGACCATGTTCAACGCCGTCAGCGTCGGAGCCACGTTGGCGGGCGGCGTGACGGTGACCTGAAAGGTTCGCAGCGCCGACGCCATGCCCGGGTCGCGCGCCGAGATGGTGATGCTGACGGTCTCGGAGACCGCCGCCGATGGCGTGAGCGTGAGCGTCGTGCCCATGAGCGAGCCCCAGACCGGCAACGTCGAGCTCGCGAAGGTGACGGGGTCTCCATCGGGGTCGGTGGCGGTCAACGTCACGTTGCGGGTGGTGCCCGCCGTCATCGTCACGTTGGCCACCGGGTCGAAGGCGGGAGCGCGGTTGGTGTTGGTGATGATCAGCACGAAGCTCGACGGCACTGGAGTGTTCACGCCGTCAGAGACGGTCCACGAGACGGTGAACATGCCGGCGTCCGAGAAGCCGGGAGCGATGGTGAGCACGGCTCCGATGCGGGTGACGAACGCGGGCGCGGAGGTGACGGCGAAGGTGAGCGCGTTGCCTTCAGGGTCGTTGGCCGTCAGCGTGACCATGTTCGTGCCACCTTCGGCGACGGTGAGCATGGGGACTTGAACGGGCACGGGCGGAGCGTTTCCAGCAGAGCCGCCTGCCGATGCTGAGCCGCCCGCCGCCGCGGAGCCGCCGGCTGAAGCGGATCCACCGGCTGAAGCGGAGCCACCGGCTGAAGCGGATCCACCGGCTGAAGCGGATCCACCAGCTGACGCGGAGCCACCGGCTGAAGCGGATCCACCGGCTGAAGCGGAGCCACCGGCTGAAGCGGAGCCACCGGCTGAAGCGGAGCCACCTGCTGACGCGGAGCCACCAGCTGACGCGGAGCCACCTGCTGAAGCGGATCCACCTGCTGACGCGGAGCCACCTGCTGAAGCGGAGCCACCTGCTGACGCGGAGCCACCAGCTGACGCGGAGCCACCTGCTGAAGCGGATCCACCAGCTGAAGCAGATCCACCAGCTGAAGCGGATCCACCTGCCGAAGCAGAGCCGCCTGCTTCAGCGCCACCATCTGGCATTTCCATTCCGGTGTTGCAGCTCACGGCCCCCAGGCAGACGACCAGCACCGCCACGCGTGTTTGCATCGGGCGAGGCTAGCGCGAGCCAGTCCACTGGTTCCCACTTCCATCTCGCAGACGCCCGTCACAGCAGGTGAGTTTCTCTCCCATCCCATCGCCCCACATGCGACCGAACACGCCACGCTGCTCGACTGATCGCGCCTGCGCACGAACCTGCGCAGCACCACCTCGTGAACTCAGTGGCTCTTCCAGGTCCGCCGCCTGCACCTGAGGGCCGGCATGAACGCGCTGCTGATCATCACGTTGTCGACCCTCGCCGCCCGCGAGCCCCTCAAGGTGCCGGGTTGGACGCCTCCTCCGCCTGCCGCAAAGCAGAAGGCCGAGCCCATCGAGACGCCCGCTCCGAAGCCCGACGAGGGTGTCGTCTTCCTCGCGCCGCTCGCCGAGAAGTCGCCTGGTGAGCGCCGTGTCGGCCTCAGTGCGGGCATCGGGCTGCTCGCCCTGTCACCGTCGCTCGAGCTCGAGGTCGCTCCGATGAACCACCTCTCGTTCTACGCAGGCGGTGAGTTCTCAGCCGTGCGGCTCGGCTACGCCGGTCAGGTCGGGTTCCGCCTTCGTCCGATGGAGGGTCTCATCGGCCCGTTCCTCGACCTGCACGTGCGGTTCTCCCGCTTCCAGGGCCTGCTCAACGTGCTGCCCGAAGTCTCGGAGACTGGCAGCCCGGGCGCGATGTTCGGCTTCACGCTCGTCTCGCAGCAGGGCTTCACCTTCTCGGCCGGCGTCGGCGCCAGCTTCCTCGCGAAGACCACCGAGACCCGCTACCAGCTCACGACGCGTGACACGGCGCTCGCTCCGATTCCGCAGGTCGATTCGTCGACCACGACGAAGCTGGGCCCAGTGCCCGAGCTGCGCATCAACGTCGGCGTCGCGCTCTGATCAACTCAGCGACTTCATCAGACGAACAGAAACACCACACCGAGCAGCAGCGACGCCCACAGCGGCGACTTCGGAAACGCGACGACTCCGATTCCTGACGACGCGACCAGGTACACGCCAATCGTCGTGAAGACGCGGCGGTCTCCCGTCTCTGCTGCGAACACCGCCACCTGTCCCGCGGCCATGAGCAGCGGGCCCGCCATCAGAAACCAGAACGCCGTTCGCCGGCTCTCGGGCTCGGAGAACTTCCCGACGAAGCCCGCGGCCACCGCGTCTCTCAGCGGGCCTCGGAAGCGAACCAGGCCGAAGACGACGTGCAGAACGCCCAACCCGAACAACGACCACGCCGCGAGTGTCGACATTGGCACTGCCATCTCACGCGACCAGCGCGCCGCCAACATGGCAAAGTGCCCGTCGTGCACGCGGGGCGGGGACGCTGACATGTCCGAGAAGGAGCCGGGACTCGCGACGCCCGTGTCCGCCGATGCGCTCGCGCAGACCACGCCTGCGGTCGCGAAAGAGACGACGCCTGGCAGCGGGCCCGGCCGGCGTCGTCCCGAAGGGCTGCAAGCCGATGACCTCGTCGCCAATCGCTACATCCTCCGGCGCTACCTCGCGGCCGGCGGCATGGGCGAGGTGTGGGAAGCCGAAGACCTCACCCTCAAGGAGCGCATCGCCCTCAAGACGATTCGCCCCGACCGCCTCTCGGACGAAGCGCTGCGCCGGTTCCAGAGCGAGGTGAAGCTCGCGCGCCGCGTCGCGCACCGGCACCTCTGCCGCATCTTCGAGTTCGGCCAGCACACGCTCGCCGACGGCACGGTGATCAGCTTCCTCACCATGGAGCTGCTCCGCGGCCGGCTGCTGCTCGACGTCATTCGTGAGCGCGGTGGCCTGCCGGTCGACGAGGCGCTCGTCATTCTCGAGCAACTCGCCAGCGCGCTCGACGCCGCCCACGAAGCCGGCGTCGTGCACCGCGACTTCAAGAGCCCCAACGTCTTCCTCGAGCAGACGGACCAGGGCCTTCGTGCCGTCATCACCGACTTCGGGCTCGCGCGTGACGTCGACTCGGAGTCGCGCATCACCACCGACACGCGCCTGCTGATGGGAACGCCGACGTACATGGCGCCGGAGCAGGTCGAAGGCGCCGAGGTCGGTCCTCCCGCAGACGTGTTCGCGTTCGGCGTCGTCGCGTTCGAGCTGGTGACGGGAGCAGCGCCCTTCGTCGGCACCTCTCCGCTCGCGGTCGCGATGGCCCGGCTCAGCACGCCCCCGCGGCAGGCTTCGACGCTCGGCAAGTCGGTGCCCAGACACTGGGACCTCGCGCTCGACCTCGCGATGGCGCGCCGGCCGAAAGACCGCTTCACCAAAGCCTCACACCTCGTCAGCGCGCTCAAAGACCCGGGGCAGCTGTCGAGATGGCGAAGTCGGGGCGCTCGACGCGCGATGAAGGTCGCCGCAATCGTCACGCCGCTGTTGCTGCTCGCTGGAATCGGCGTCGCGCTCCAACGCAGCGACACGCCGCTGATGGACCCGTGCCCGAAGGGCGTCTGCGCGCCGTGGTCGGGAAATCTGAGTGGCAGCGCAGGGCAGGACCAGATCGAATCGGTCGCCATCAAGCCCAGCACTGGAGACGTCTTCGTCGCTGGGCGTGGAACGGTCGGCTGGGACTTCGGGTGCGGGCCCTACGTCGTGCCGGGAAAGGACCAGGCGTCGGCGGTGCTCGTGAAGCTGAACCGCTCGGGCCTGTGCCAATGGCATTGGATTGGCGGAGAGAAGACGAACTGGGTTGGGCGGCTCTTCGTCACGCCGTCGGAGCGAACGTTCGCGTGGGTGGGCACCGACGTGACGCTCGATGGTGGAATGCCGACGAGCCAGGTCGTCGAGCTCGACGACTCCGGCCGCGCGACGGTGGTGCCGACGCAGGGCGCTCCGCTGCCGTGGGTCTTCATGACGGTCGACCGCGCCGACCGGGTGCTGGTGGTGAGCCAGCGCGAATACGACGGCCCCACCGCAGTGGCGTCGCCGCGCGGGCTCGACCTGCGCAGATTGACCGTGACCGGAGACGCCGAGTGGAGTCTTCGCCTCGCCGACGGCACCGCCGTGCGCGTGTTGTGGATGGAGACGGATGCTGCTGGCGACGTCGGCCTCATCGGCGCCTTCCGCGAGGCGGTCACCTTCCAGAACGGGCTCACCTTCACCTCGAAGGGCGGCAACGACATGTTCATGGTGAAGGCCTCGGGCGTCGACGGGCACGTGCTGTGGGCGCGCGCGTTCGGCACCGAGGCGGACGAGAGCCAGGACCTCGGGTTGGTCGCCGACGCCGAGGGCAACTGGTACGGGGTGGGTGAGCACGGCGGCGTCGACTTCGGCCAGGGCCCGCTGACGCCCACCATCTTCGTCGTGAAGTGGAGCCCCGACGGCGAGGCGCTCTGGTCGAAGGGCTTCGGAGGCACCACGCGTCGTGACGCCGCCCGCCGCGTCGCCATCGACCCGAATGGAAACCCCATCGTTTTCGGTCGGTTCATCTCTCCGAAGATTCAGCTTGATGACAAGACTGTCAGCAACGTCGCTGGGTCAGATTTGTACCTGGTGCGGCTCGACGCGAAGACAGGCGCGGTGATGGGTGTGAAGACGTACCCGGCGGTCGATGCGCCCGCCCGTGCGCTGGCCGTGAACCCGAAGACGGGCGCGGTGATGGTGGGAGGCCGGTTCGACCAGCAACTGACGCTCGGTCAGGCCGTGTTCACCGCGTTCGGTCAAGACGGCTACTTCGGCAATCTCGGCGTGGTGCCGTGATGGTCACGCGTGCGACTTGCAGACACTGAGCGCGGTGCCCGACAGCACGGCGGCGACGACAGCCTGAATGAGCGAGGGTGGCCCGGGTCGCGCTCCGAAGCCTCGAGTGAAGATGGTGACTCGGAATCCACGACCCAATGAGACGACTCAACCTCGGCATGATCAGCCATTGACCGCGCGGAGCTCCCAGCTGGCCGAGGGCAGGGTCGCGTATTCGGATGTTCTATTAGAGTTGCACGAATTGAACTTTCGCTACGGTATGCATCCCGGTGCGCCATATGCCGGCCGGTGCGCCAAATCGGTGCAAAACATCAAATCGTGCAACTCTAATAGAACACCCCTATACGCGAGTCCGGTCGGGGCGGGCGCTGATCACCTGGCGACGTCCAGCATGATGGCGCTCCTGATCCGCGCCGGGTGGAGTGGACTCGAGCCCGCAGCGCATTCCTCGTCACCCGAGGCTCTCGAGGCTTCGGAGCACCCTCCGCCAACCCCGCGCTCTTCGCTGCGAGCTGTGGACAACTCACCGCCTCTGGCCAGCAGGCGTTCGTCTCGCCGTCCGATGCGCTCGAGGAAACGGGCATCATGAGCGCACTCCCTGCGGCGCTCCTGTTGTCGGCGGCGTGGGACATCTGGCCGATGCGAACGTGGTGCTCGCGAAGCCATACGATGGTGGCGTGGCTCCGATTCCGGGTCGCAATCGCGAGCTGTTCCTTCGCATCAGCTCCGCCTTCGGAGCGCCGCGATGAGAGCGGTGGCACTCGCTGACGGACTGATCAGCTCGTCTTCGAGTTGGGAGCGAGGCCCGCGAGGCGCAGCTCCTTCAGCCGCTGCACGAACGTTCGCCGCGGCATGCCGATGAGCTCGGCTGCGCGCGTCTGCACCCCACCGGCTGCTTCGAGCGCCTCGATGATTCGTTGTCGCTCCAGCGCCTGAAGCTCTGCCAGCAACGGCTTGAACGGCCTCGGTGACGCGCTGCTGCTGACGGGAGCCTCTGCGGCCACTTCGACGGCCGGAGCCGCAGGCCGAAGCCGCTCGGGCAGATGCCACGGCTCGATGACGCCACCAGGGTGCGTCGCGGCCAGGTAGTCCATCGCGTTCTTCAGCTCGCGCACGTTCCCGGGCCACGGGTACGCGAGCAGCACGCTCAGCGTCGGCGCCGACAGCGACAACGGCGTGCCTTCGTTCCCCGCGCTCGCGTCGGCCAGGAACCGTCGCGCCAGCACCACCACCTCGCGAGGCCGCTCCCGCAGCGGAGGCAACGTCACCGTCGCCGCCGAGATGCGAAAGAACAAATCCTGCCGGAAACGCCCGGACGCCACGTCGTCCCCGAGCCGTCGATGCGTCGCCGCTACCAACCTGAAGTCGACCGCCTTCTCCTTCAGCCCGCCCACCTTCGTCAGGCGCTTCGTCTCGAGCACCCGCAGCAACTTGGCCTGAATCGCCAGGCTCAGCTCACCCACCTCGTCCAGCAGCAGGGTTCCGCCATCCGCCGACTCGATGAGCCCTGTCTTCGCCTGCGTCGCGCCCGAGAACGCGCCCTTCTCGTGTCCGAACAGCTCCGACTCGGCGAGGTTCTCGGGAATCGCCGCGCAGTTCACCGCCACGAACGGCCCCGCCTTTCGGCTCGAGCCCACGTGCACCGTACGCGCCGCGTTCTCCTTGCCCGCGCCCGTCTCGCCCAGCACCAGCACCGGCAGCTCGCTCTTCGCCAGCCGGCCCAGCAGCTCGTACGCGCGCATCATCAACGGGTCGGCCAGCAGGCTCTTCGTGTCGCCGAGGTCGACGACCTTCACCGTGCTGTCCGCCGCGCTCGGGAGGCCCTGGCCAGCGGCATCACACGCCGCGTTCGCCGCCTGCATCAGGCTCGTCGCGTCGACGGCGTCGGTGGGGAACAACGCGTAGCCCAGCTTCGCGCCCGAGCTGTGCCGCTCCACCAGCCGCTCGAGCTCCTTCACCCGCGCCGGCAGCTCGACGACGTTCACCTCGGGAAACAGCAACGCCAGCCGCCGGTCGGCCAGCCACGTCATCACGTCGAGCGCGCGCAGCGTCGGGCTCACCACCTGCTCGAGCACCCGCGGCATCAACCCCACGTCGAACGCCACCACCACCAGCGCCAGCTGCGAGTCGTGATTCGTCGCGCGCTCCACTTCACCCGAGAGCTGCGTCTCGAAGCGCCGCGCCGACACCGTCGCTTCCCTCGCCGACGGCGCCGACGTCGAGACGCCACGCAGCACCAACACCGTGTCGTTGATGGTGATGGTGTCGCCGACCCGCAGCGCCGCGCTGCCCTCGATGCGCACGCCGTTCACCTTCGTGCCGTTGAGCCCGCCGAGGTCGACCAGCACCACCGCGCCGCTCACCACTTCCAACCGCGCGTGCCGGCGGCTCGCTCCCGAGTCCTTCAGGCACACCTCACACTCCGGCGCGCGGCCGATGTGCAGCGTGCCCTGTGAAGGCAGCTCGACGATGCGCGAAGAGTCGGCCTCGAAGACGACCAACGACGCGCGCGCCGGCGCCGCCTGGCCCAGGCTTCGCTGTGTCTCGAGCAGTGCAGCGTCAGGCGGATTCACCCACGGTCCCCCAGAGAAGGTGGCGCGCGACGCTACTACCCTGCTCACGAGAAAGGACTCCCTCAACGGCGACGTGCTTCGACGCATCGGTGCGCCAAATGCTCGAAGTGGACCAGCCGCCGAGGACCAGACTTCACCCAGTTGCGTCGGGCAGGTGAGCAGCCGCTGCTCGAGGTGAGCACGCTTTGCCCAGCGTCACTTCTTCTTCGGCGTCTGGTCGAGCCCGGGGTCGGTCTTGTCGGGGTCGTACTCTTCGGCCACTTCGTCGTCCGGGAACACCTCGGGGTCGTCGTACTCCGCGTCCCAGTCGGGGAGGTTCGCCTCGGCTTCCTTCATCTTCTGCCGCGCGAACAAGTCAGCCGGAGCCGCCTTCTGCTTCGCCAGCACGGGCCCCACGATGGCCGCGTTCGCCGCCCGCTCGCGGTAGCGAATCTCGTCTTTCACCGCGTCTTTGGCCGTCGACTGCTTCAACGAGTCGACCTTCAGCACCGGGAAATTCCCCGTCGACGGTGACGACAACACCGTCGCCACGTGCCTCGCCAGCTTCGAGCCCTTGCCCGTCGACATCTCGTCTCGGGTGAACACGGGCCGCTTCGCTGGAGGCTTCCGGGCTGCCATGGGCGCACCATGACACAACCCCATCGCGCAACACCGCTCCCGAAGACGTGGGTCAACCTGCGACTCGGGGCCTCGACGAGTTGACCGCGCGCACGGCAGACTCCACGCCCCCAATGCGCGCCCTCCTCTCTGCTGTCGTGGTGTTGCTGGTCGTCTCGTGTGCCGCCGAACCCGAAGATGCTCCGCAGACGCTGGGTGGAGGCGGTTCGTCCACGGGCGCGAAGGGGAAGCGCTCCCAGCCGTTGCTGGGCGGCACCGTCACCGTCAGGGAGGACGACACCGAAGCGCTCGTGAGCGACCCCGACCGCGACACGCTGTTCTTCGTCGACCTCGGCCAGCGCGTGGTGCGCTCGCGATTGAAGTTGGCCGATGGCAGCACGCCCACCCGCGCGGTCGACGATGGTGCAGGCCACTACGTCATCACGCTGCGCGGCTCGGGGAAGGTGGCCATCGTCGACCAGTCGACCCGCAGGCTGGCGCGGCTGGTGGAGGTGTGTGGCGAGCCGCGTGGCGTGTCTCGCGCGCTCGGCGGTGGAGTGCTGGTCGCCTGCGCGACGGGAGAGCTCGTCACAGTGCAGCCAAGCGGCGAGGTGGCCTCGCGCTTCATCGGCGTCGAAGGCCGTGACGTCATTCAGAACCAGGCTGGCACCTGGGTCTCGTCCTTCCGCTCCGCAGAGTTGGTGGAAGTCACCGGCGAGACTCCCGTTCGCGAGCGCGCCACGCCACCGAGCACCGGAGTGCAGGGCGTCTCGTTCGAGCCGCAGGTCGCCTACCGCACGCTCGAGCGGCCCAACGGAGACCTCGTGATGGTGCATCAGCTGGAGCGCATGGGCGAGACGACGACGCCCCTTCAGCCGCCCACCCCGGCGAGAATGATGCCGACGACAGCTCCCGTGGGTGCGTACGGCGCGGCCTTCGTGCCAGGCCAGCCGCCTCCGCCATGCCCGGGCTCGTCGATGCGCACCGGCGTCACCATCTTCTCTGGCGGCGACACGCGCACGTTCGAGACGGCTGGAGTGTTGCCCGTCGACGCTGCGCTCTCGGCCGATGGCAGGCAGCTGGCCATCGCGAGCGCGGCCAATCACGAGGTCACCCTCATTCGCGACCTCTCCTCGGCGACGAGCGGCATCAGCGTCTGCGGTCCACTCAACCAGCCGCCGCCCACGCCAGAGCGCCCGCTCGCCGCCGAGCAGCCGGTCGGCGTGGCCTTCACGAAGACGGGGCGGCTCCTCGTTCACTTCCGCTCTCCTGAGCTGCTCCAGCTGCGCGACGGGAGCCTTCCCGTCGCCAGCATCATCCTCACCGCCAGCTCGCAGCCCGACCCGGGTCATGGCGTCTTTCACACCTCGACGGGCTCCATCTCGTGCGCGTCGTGTCACCCGGAAGGCCTCGAAGACGGCCACACCTGGATGGTGCGTGGAGCGGTGCGGCGCACGCAGTCACTCTCGGGCGGGCTGCTGTCGACAGCGCCGTTTCACTGGCAGGGAGACCACGCCACCCTCACCAACGTGATGCAGGACACCTTCGTCACGCGCATGGGCGGCGCGTTGCCGAACTCGGCCACCATCACCGCGCTCGGCGAGTTCCTCGACGGCCTGCCAGCCCCGAAGCCGCAGGCGCACGCGACGGTGGTGAACGAGGCGCTCGGCCAGGCCGCGTTCCTCAAGGCCAACTGCCAGAGCTGCCACGCCGGCCCCCGCATGGTCTCGAACTCGACGATGAGCGTCGGCCGTCGAGAGGCGTTTCAGGTGCCTTCCCTCATCGGCGTCTCGCGGCGTGGCCCGTGGATGCATGACGGCTGCGCGAAGACGCTGCGCGACCGCTTCGTCGACGGGGCCTGCGGCGGTGACCGTCATGGTGAGGTGACGCGGCTGGCTCCCGATGAGCTCGATGCGCTCGTGGCGTGGCTCGAGACGCGCTGAGGCTCACGCGATGGCGCGGGCCAGGGCTTGCTGGAGCGCCGTGAGCGTGAGCGGCTTGGTGACGACGTCGTCCATGCCGGCCTCTCTGCACTCGCGAACCTCGTCCGAGAGGGCTGAGGCGGTGACGGCGACGACCCACGTGTGCGCCGTCGAGCCCTGCCGCGCGCGCAGCTCCCGGGTGGCGGCGAAGCCGTCTTTGTTCGGCATGTGACAGTCCATCAGCACGAGGTCGAACGTCTCCCGCTCGAGCGCGGCGAGGGCTTCGACCCCATCTCGCGTGGCGACCGCGGTGCAGCCGGAGCGTGCGAGCATCGAGAGGGCGACGTGCAGGTTGATTTCGTTGTCTTCGACCACGAGCACGTGCGGGCCCCGCTTGCCTCGAGGTGTGCGCTCGGGCTCGGCCACGCTCGCCGCCGCCGCGCACGGGGTGAAGGGCAGCTTCACGACGAAGGTCGACCCTTTCCCCGGGGTGGAGGTGAGCTCGACCGTGCCCTTGAGCAACGACACGAGGTGGCGCGAGATGGTGAGCCCCAGGCCGCTGCCTCCGAAGCGCCGCGTGTACGAGGCGTCGGCCTGCTCGAAGGGCTGAAAGAGCCGTCGCTGCACCTCGGGCGGCATGCCGATGCCCGAGTCCTTCACCTCGACGCGCAACGTCCCGTCACGCCAGCCGGCCACCAGCGAGACGCCACCCTGCTCGGTGAACTTGAGCCCGTTGCTCACGAGGTTCGTCAGCACCTGCAGCAGCCGCGTGGGGTCAATCAGCGCCCACGCCGGCACGGCCTCGTGCACCTCGGTCGTCAGCGCGATGCCCTTCTGGTCGGCGATGGGCTTCATGAGCGCCACGAGGTCGTTCATCACCGCGCGCAGGTCGGTGGGCAGCAGCTCGAGCGCCACCCGGCCGCTCTCGAGGCGCGTGAGGTCGAGAATGTCGTTCACCAGCGTGACCATCTGCGAGCCCGAGCGCTTGATGAGCTCGAGGTTCTGGCGGGTGTCGGGCGGTTGTTCGGCCGCGAGCAGCAGGTCGGTGATGCCGATGACGCCGTTCATGGGCGTGCGCAGCTCGTGCGACATGTTCGCGAGGAAGAGTGACCGGGCGCGCGACGCCGCCTCGACCTGATTGAGCGCATCGAGGCGCAGCTGGTCGAACGCCAGCGCGATGACGAAGAACGCGATGATGAGCGACACGCCGCGCACGATGGAGACGAAGGACGGCACCGGCGTCGGCACGTCGAGGTGGGCGTACTCGATGACGATGAAGGCGACGCCCGTCACCACCGCGATGCCCATGCCCTTGAGGCCGAAGCGCCACCCGCCCATCAACACCGCGAGCAGCGGCAGCACCGAGAGCCAGGTGAGCAACGGCCAGTCGAGCTCTGACTCGAACAGCCGCGAGCCCGCGAACACCAGGGCCGTCAGCACCTCGAGCCCCCAGAACGTGGTTGGCGCAGAGATGACGCCGCGCTCGAACGCGAGCATCCACACCGTCGCGAACGCGCCGTAGAGCAGCGTCACCCAGGCCGTGGGGTGCGGCAGGAAGAGCAGGGCCGTACCCGTCCACAGGCCGGTCACCACCGCGATGAAGCCGACGATGGCCACGAAGCGCGCTTGAAACAGTTCGTCCGGCGAGACGCGTCGCGGCAGCAGCCTGTCGATGTGCCTGAGCAAGCCAGCTGAGGCGGCCATGGACCTCTTCAATAACGCCGCTGCAGAAAATGGGGAGCGGTCACGCAGTCGTCCAACCGATTCACAATGTCACGGTGCACGCGCTGGTCGTCGTCGGGGCGCTGAGCGAGACTTCGTGCGTGCCCATCGTCTTGATGCTGGTGCTCGCTCAGGCCCCGCTGGTTCCGTCAGCAGGGCCCGCGCGGTTTCCGTCACAGGGCATCTGGTGGCCAGACGTCATGGGGCGGGTGAGCGCGGCGTACTCCGATGGCGGCTGGGCCGTCGCGTGGGCTGATCAGCGGCGCTTGACCGGCCAGCTCAGCTCTGACGTGTGGGTCGCCACCACGAACTCGAATGGACGGGTCGTGTTCATCGACGGAAGCCCGCTCGACCCGACCAGGATTCGACAGGACGCGCTCCTCTCCACGAACGGCAATGGCTGGCTGGTGGGCTGGAGTGAAGTGGGTGCGAACGGCTGGCTGGTGAAGGTCCGGCAGAGCACGTCAGCGACGCTCAACGGAAGCTGGTCGCCCGAGACCGTGGTCGCAGACCCTGTCGTTTTTGGCAGTCACGTCGTGGCCGCTGAAGGTCTGAATCGGAGCATGGCCTGGAGCAAGCCCGACGGCGGGGTCTGGTTCAGACGAAATGCGCAGCAGGAGCAGTTGGTGGATCCCGCTTCGAACGCGACCGATCTCACCCTCACCGACGTGCCGGGCGACTTCGTGCTCGCGTGGCGCACCCCAGGCACCCTCCGTGCGAAGAAGGTGAGTGAGACGTTTGCTGCGCTCTCGGTCAACGTGACTGGCGTCGCGGCACCTTCTTCGAGTGCTCAGGTGCCCAACCTCGTTCTTCAGAACGGCAGCGGAGAGGTTGCCCTGTTCACGATGCAGCCCAGCTTCAGCGAGCTGGCCGGCCGGAGAATCAACAACACCCTTCTCACCTCGAAGGTGCTCAGCACCGCCTTCCAGACAGGCACGCTGATCATCTCTCGCGAAGCGACCGTTGGCGTGCTGCAGGTGGCCAGCGAGGTGAACACCGGAGCGCCAGTACCCTTTGCAGTGGGTGGAGAGCCAGAGGCCCTGGCCAGCGACCCTGGTCGACAGCGAGCGGTGTTGGTTCAGCGGCCACCCGACGGTCTCCAGGCGCAGCTCATCGGCGTCGACCCCACCACGACCGGCCCACACCTCGTTGGAGCGCCCATTCCGCTTCTGCCCCTGCAGAGTCCTCAGCAGCGACCGACGGTGGCGTGGTCGGCAGCGAAAGGCGCCTACCTCGTCATGTGGGACGAGTTCGTGCCCCCGAACCCGGCAGGGAAGCTCATGTTCTCGTACCTGCAGCTCGACGGCACGCCGACGCCTTCACAAGTCCTTGGCGTCGAGGTGGACGGTGGAGCCGCGCCGCGCCTCGTTCCCGGGCTCGATGCGGGGTTCCCGCTCGGTCTCCTTCACTTCGGGGTTGATGGCGGTCAGCGGTACTCGGAGCTGGACGAAATGAACCGCCAGTTCGTCAACGCTCGAGGCATCTCGAGTGCGATCAGCTTTGCTGCTCGCGGCCAGTCATCGACGCTCGCGTGGAATCCGAACAGCAATTCGGTGCAACTCTGGCTCAACTGGACGAACCGCTTTGGCGGACCACCCCTTCCGATTCCGCGGTGTGTCGCGTTCAAGAACGGCAAGTTCTGGCTCGGGGCGCTCTCAGGCACGAGCCTCACGACAGTCCCTGAAGATGGTGGGCTCGGCGACCTCGGCCTGTTCCACCCCAACCTGTCGGGGCTGGGACAGCATTGCTACGCAGTTCGCCCGGTCCACGAGACGGTCGTCGTTGGGTACCGCGACGATGCGGGGATTCAGCTGGTGTCAGTCGAGGCGCCAGTCGGCCAGCTCATTGCTTCGCAGCCAGGAAACGGCAGCCCGCTCGTCACGCCACTCGGCTCGAGTTTGCTGGTCTCGTGGGTCGAGTCACAGGCGACCGTGAAGGGCTTCATCGTGCGGGCTGATGGTGGCATCGAGGCGCCGATCCTCTTCGGCGACAGAGCCCTCGACGTGCGTGAGCACTGGGCGGCGTCAGGACCGAATGGAAGCGCTGCGGTGGTGTGGCAATCGTTCGACATCGCGAGTGGCCGCGTCCTGGTGAACGCCAGGCTCGTCTTCGAGGGTCCAGCCTTGTTGATGGACGCCGGCACGGGCTCAGCCGACGCAGGTGCGGACGCAGGCACCGACGCAGGTGCCGACGGTGGTTCAGGTGACGGCGGTTCAGGTGACGGCGGCTCAGGTGACGGCGGTAGCAGCGTGGCGCAGAACGACGGAGGCCTCGATGCGGGCTTCGACGCCGGCCCTGCCGACGTCATGATGCTCGACGATGCGGGTGTGGGCGGTGCTCCCGACGCGGGCCCGAAGGCTGAGCCGGTCTTCGTGCCGGTCTGCGGCTGCGACGGCACGACGGGAGCCCCCCCGCTGCTGCTCGCCGTCATGCTGATGCTCCGGCGCCGCGCTCAATCACCGTGATGGAGGGTCCATCACCGTGATTGGCTCACATCTCTTCTGAGGTCTTCTTCGTGCGGCGCGCGGCCTCCTCGGCCGAGTGGGCAAGGTTCTCAGCCGATTGGCCGACCTTCTCGGCCGCAGTCTGAACCGCCTGGCTCACCTTCTGCCCGATGGCCTGCACGTCCTGGGCGACCTCGTGTGACACCTTGGCCACGCCCGCGTCGAACTTCTTCACCAACGCCTCGGCCTGCGTGTTCGCGTCCTTCATCGAGCCTTCGATCTTCGCAGCGGCGCTCTTCGCCTTGTCTGCGACGGCGTCGATGGTCTTGTTGCTGTTGGTGCTCATGGGTGCGGACTCCTGATGGGACCTGCGGTTGAACTTCGAGCTCATGGCTTCTTTCCGTCTCGGGTGATGGGCCCGCGCGCGACGCCGGGCAGAAACGTGATGGGTGGCCCGACGCGGGGAGGCGCGCCTGGTGTCGCCACCTTCGGCTTCGGCCTCGGGGCATAGATTCGCTGCACGCCCGGTGGCTTCGAGCGCACCAACCCGTGGACGGATTCGTTCATGACTGGCCTCGCTTCACGGGCCGGGCCACACCGGTTCCCCTGCGCAGCAGGCGCTCCTCCATCGGAATGAACGAGCCTCGCCGGCCGCTCCCGAGGCGGGGCGGTGGCACGTGGGGTGCTCCTCAACCGTTTCGCAACCCGTTCCCCAGGAGCAGAACATGACGCCGCACCTCGACCACTCTGTCGTTGCCATCTTCGACACGCACCCGAAGGCCGAAGCCGCGCTGCGACGACTGCAGGGAGCGGGCGTCGACATGAAGCGGCTCTCCATCATCGGGAAGGACTTTCAGACCGAGGAGCACGCGGTCGGCTTCTTCACCTCGGGTGACCGGGTTCGGTTCTGGGGAGGGCGTGGCGCGGCGTGGGGCGCGCTGTGGGGCATGCTCTTCGGCGGCGCGTTTCTCTTCGTGCCCGTCATCGGCCCGCTGGTGGTGATGGGTCCGCTCGTCGGTTGGGTGCTGGGCGCGCTCGAAGGCGCTGCCGTCGGAGCCACCGTCGGTGCCGTCGCGGCCGCGCTGCAGAACGCCGGCCTGCCGCAAGAGAGCGCCGTGAAATACGACGCCGAGCTGCGCACCGGGAAGTTCCTGGTGATGGCGCTGGGCCCCGAGGCGATGGTGAATCACGCCCGCAGCGTGCTCTCCGAGAGCGGCGCCGTTCGCGTCGAGACCCACGCGCTGGTGCAGAACGGCCGCGCCGAGTTCATCTCGCGTCAGAGCGTGCTCTCGCTGCTCAACGACCAGGAGGTCGCCAAGGTGAGCAACGCCGAGAGCGCGAAGCACCTGAGCGATGGAGACGAGTACCTCGACCTCGAGCACCTGGGCCTCGGCGTGCAGCGTGCCCACCGCGTGCCGGAAGAGCTGGGCCGGGTGTTGCCCAGGAAGTCCATCGCAGAAGGCACGTGGTTGGCGGTGCTCGAGCACCTCAAGCGCCCCGAGCCACGGCCCGTGAAGCACTGATTGGAGACCACCATGGCCACCCGAGCCCAGCAGTCGAAGCGTGCCGAAGAGCGCAGTGGAAAGCCGAAGACGAAGAAGGTGTCACAGCCCAGCCGCCGGCAACGCACCGCAGGTGACGTGGCTGCGCAGAAGGCGCTTCCTCCGACGAAGAGCATGAAGGGCAGCGAGCACGCGCAGCAGATGAAGTCGGCCACCGCCGCGTCACGTCACGGCCGCCGCGCGGGCTGATCAGCGCAGGAAGGTCGAGAGCCGCTCGGCGAGCAGCTTCGCGTCGATGGGCTTGGTGAGAAAGTCGTCCATGCCCGCCTCGCGCGTGCGGTCGCGGTCTTCGTCGAAGGCCCCGGCCGTCAGCGCGACGATGGGCACGTGCCGCGCGGTGGGCTGCGTGCGCTCCCAGCTGCGGATGCGCCGGGTGGCGTCGAGCCCATCGAGCTCGGGCATCTGGCAGTCCATCAACACCAGGTCGAACGACGCGCCGGGCCGGGTGAGCCGCTCCACTGCCGCGAGGCCGTCTTCCACGCTCGCCACCTCGACGCCATGGCGCCGCAGCATGCGCTCGGCCACCAGCCGGTTGATGGGGTTGTCTTCGACGACGAGCACGCGCCGGCCTTCGTAGCGCTCGACGCTGCTCGAGCTCGCCGCGGTCTGCGCCCGCTGCACCCCCAGCCCCAGCCGCGTGGTGAACCAGAACCTCGAGCCGCGGCCCTCTTCACTCTCGACGCCCACCGCACCGCCCATGCTCTCGGCGAGGTGCCGCACGATGGACAGGCCCAGCCCCGTTCCTCCGAAACGTCGCGTGGCCGAGTCGTCGAGCTGCGAGAAGGGCAGAAACAGGCGCTCGCGGGCCTTCTCCGAGATGCCGACGCCGTCGTCCGACACCTCCCACTCCACCAGCACCTCGGCGGCCTTCGCTGGGAAGTCATTGGAGGAGCCGCCGCTCATCAGGCTCGCTTCGGGCTTCGTCTCACGGATCTTCGCGGCGATGCGGACGCCTCCGCTGCTGGTGAACTTGATGGCGTTGGTGACGAGGTTGCTCAACATCTGGCGCAACCGCAGCATGTCGCCGATGAGCGTCGGTGCGGTGCCCACCCAGCTCGCGCTCAGCGTCAGCCCCTTCGAGCGGGCGAGCTCATGGAAAAGCTGCCGCACGTCGGTGAGCAGCGCCGCCGCGTCGAACGGCGAAGCGTCGAGCGTCAGCTTCCCGGCCTCGACCTTCGAGAGGTCGAGAATGTCGTTGAGCAGGCTCAGCAGCGTCTGCCCACTCGAGAGAATGGTGGAGATGCTCTCGGCCCGCTCCTGCTCCGTCAGCCCTCCGTTGGTCAGCAGCTGCGCCATGCCGAGAATGCCGTTGAGCGGTGTTCGAAGCTCGTGGCTCATGGTGGCGAGGAAGCGGCTCTTCGCGAGGCTGGCCTCTTCGGCGTGCACCCTCGCGGTGTCGAGCAGCTGGGCCGTGCGCTCGGCGTCGATGGCTTTCACCAACGTCTCTCCGATGCCGTGAAGCGCTTCGAGGCGCGCCGCGTGCCGCGTGGGCGTCGGCTCGGTGTCGAGCACCAGGGTGCCCACGTGGGCTCCGGCGCGGTCCAGGGGCACGAAGTAGTGCCCATGCGGCGGGTCGAGCTCGAGCTGACAGCGGTCGATGACGGTGAAGGCGCGGTTCTCAGGCTCGCGCTGCTTCCACAGCCCGCCGCCCGAGAGGGTGCCGCAGCCCAGCGCGGCGTCGGCGCCAGGCAGCACGAGGCGCGCGTTCCCGCCAGGCCGGAGCCCGCGCATGCCGTCGAAGCACGAGAGCGCCACGTTCAACCGCTCGGCGAAGGGCAGGCTCGTGTCCTGAAACGCGCGGCCGACCTGCACCTGCACGCCGGTGCCTTCGAGCGTCCACGCGTCGGACTCGTGGCGCTCCATGCGCTCGCTGATGTCGCGCGCGAAGCCGACCGTGCCGATGACACGCTCGCCCTGGCGAATGGGTGCCTTGTACGTCTCGAACCAGGTGCGGCGGCCCGCGAACACGATGGGCTCTTCGACGAGGCGCGGCTGGCCGCTCTCGTACACGGCGCGGTCATCGGCCCGGTAGGCCTCGGCGAGCTCTTTGGGGAAGAAGTCGTGGTCGGTGCGGCCCACCACGAGGTCGGGAGAGGGCACCAGCGCGGCCGTCGCGAACGTCTGGTTCACCGTGAGGAAGCGGCAGTCTCCGTCTTTGAGCCACACCATGAAGGGCAGGGCGTCGAGCAGCGCGCGCAGGTGGCGCTCCCGCTCCTCGAGCTTCTGACCCAGCTCGTGCTGCTCGGTGATGTCTTCGTAGACGCCGAGCACGCCCACCACCGCGCCATCGGCCGAGCGCAGTGGAATCTTCGAGGTGCGCAGCCAGCTGACGCGCCCGTCGGGCCCCGTCTGTGGCTCTTCGAACGCCACCCGCGCGATGCCACTCGTCATCACGGCGCGGTCGTCGGCCCGGTAGGCGTCAGCCTGCGCCTTCCAGCTCAGCTCAGTGTCCAACCGGCCGATGATGTCGGCAGGCTGCACTCCTGCGTCGCGCGCGAACGCGTGGTTGCAGCCGAGGTAACGCGAGTTCGTGTCTTTCCAGAACACGCGCAACGTCAGCTCGTCGATCAGCGCCTCCAGCACCCGTGCTGGGAGGACCTCCATGGTGGCGCCCATGCCGAAAGACTCACACCGAGGTCACGGAGTGACACGCCAATCGTTCAGCGGTTGATGCGGGGCAAGCAACCCGGCTCGTCAGAGGTAGTTGTCGAGGACGAACTGGGCCTGCTCCTTCTGCTGCTCTTCGGTGAGGCCGTAGTTGTACCCCTCGCGCATGATGAGGTCGTAGACGACGTTCTCGACCGCGCCGTCGCGCTCCAGCTGCTTCACCGTCTCGAGCAGCTTCTCTCCCGTGATGCCGCGCTCGACGAGGGCGTCGACGAGCTTGGGGAAGTTGCGGTCGTTGGCGAAGGGCACCTCACCCATCAACTGCACGAACTGCTGAACCGACATGCCGCTCTTCTCGAGCAGCTCGTTCATGTTCGGGTCGCCGAAGGCAATCTGCCGCACGGCCTCGCGCACCTCGGGCGTGTCGCCGAAAGCGTCGGTGAGAATCGGCTCGAGCAGGCGCTGCTGCTCCTCGTTGAACTTGCGGCGGTCGTCGGCGCCGAAGATGGCGTCGGCGATGGCGCCACCCACCGTCGCGGCGATGGTGAGGGCGATGCCGACGGGCGCGGTGGCGGGGAAGAGCGTCATCACGCCGCCGACGAGGGTGAGCGCGCTCGAGATGGCGCGCGCCGCGTTCTCGCCGCCGCCCTCCCGCAGGAAGTCGCCGACCGAGTCGATGGTGCTGAGCGCGCTGATGGCGACGCCGAGCCCGGGCAGCACCTTCGACTGAAGGAACGCCGCGCTCTGCGCCAGGCGGCCCGTTGCGGCGAGGCGCCCCGACGACTCCAGCGAGCCGATGACCTTCGCCGCCAGACCGAGGCCCTGCTCGCCGATGCCCGCGACGCTCTGCACGAGGTCGAAGCCACGTTGACCGGGCAGGTTCGAGACGGCGAAGGCGAGGCTGACGGCCGCGATGCTCGAGTTGAAGCCCGACAGCCCCTGCAGCTTGTTCTTGTCCTTCAGCAGGGCCTCGAGGGCGGCGGAGTCTCCGGCCGCCGACTTCTTCATCGCGTCGATGTACTCGCTCGCGTCGTCGAGGCTCGAGGCGAAGTCGCCCGGGGCTTCGAGCAACCCCTTCGCCGTCTTGAAGTCCTCGAAGAGCGCCTCGAAGCGCTCGAGGGCCTTCGTCTGGTCGCCACCTTCTTCGGCCTGGTACTGCGTCAGCGTGCCCGCGAGGCCCGGCTCGATGACCTTCTTCTGCAAGTCTTCGGCGAGGTCGGCGTAGGCGGCGGCGGTGGGAGAGCCGGCCTGCATCGTGCGCGAGGCCCACTCCACGGCGCGCGCAGGCAGCGGTGACAGCGCGAGCTGCTCGTAGCCCTTCATCACGTCGTCGGCGCGGCCCGGGTCTGCAGCCACCAGCGCGTCGAGCGCAGGGCCGTTCGTCTTCAGGAAGTCGTCGAGCTTCTCGGCCGCCTGCACCTCGGCCGCGTAGATGTCGGCGTGCTCGGTGCGGTAGTTCGCGATGAACTGCGACTGCTGCTCCGGCGTGAGCAGGCCGTCGAACTGCGACAGCATGGCCTGCATCGTCTGATCAGCCTCTTCGCGTTTGCTGCGCGCCGACTCGTAGTCACCCCGCACGCCATCGAGGCCGGTGAGCAGCACGTCAGAGAGCTCTTCGACGGCCTTCGTCTTGCCGAGCCGTGACAGCTCTTCGACGAGCGCGGACGAGAGATTCAACGCCTTGCCGTCGTGCGCGAGGTCGCTGAGCACGTCGTCGAGCTTCTGCAGGTTCGACTGGTCGGGCACCTTGCTCGCGAGCTGCTGGGCGATGGCGTTGGTGACGTCTTCGCCGCCCTTCTCGGCGAGCGAGGCGAGCAGCTGCATGGCCGGCTCGGAGTCTTCGCTCTCGGTGCGCGCGACGGTCTCGGCGACGTGCGTGGTGAGGTAGTCGCCGTACTGGTCCATCACGGACTGAGGCGAGGCGCCGCCGTCGAGCTGGGCCTGGGCTTCACGAATGACGAGCAGCTCGAGGTCGTCACCGTGCTCGTTGTCGGCGAGCCCGAGCGCGGCTTCGGTCTTCCCTTCGGTGCGCAGGGCGTCGTGCAGGTCGCGCGCGAGCGTCGACTCACCGCCGCCTTCCATGTGCTCGAAGAGGGCGTCGTCGATCTCCTCGAGCTCGGTGTCGTCGGGGAGCGCCTTCGCGAGCTTGCTGGCGATGACGTCACTGCCGCCGCGGTCGGCGACTCCGGCCAGCAGCCCAATCGTCTCCTTCATCAGGTCTTTGTCGCGGTCGAGGTCGTCTCGCGCGGCCTGGCCGGCGGTGTTGGCGATCTTCTCGATGGTCGGCGCAGCAGCCTCGGTGAGGCGGCGCACGTACTCGGGGTCGCTGGAGGCGCGGCTGAGCTCGTCGAGCTTCTTCGCAGCAGCGTTCGCGGCCTCGGCCTCGGTCTTTCCCGAGCGAAGGGCGTTGTCGTAGGTGCTCTGAATGGTGGCTGCGTCCTGCGCGGCGCGGGCCTGGGAGTCGGCGACGACCTGCGGCGGATCGGCGACGCTGCGCGAGGCGAGGCCCGTCAGCCCGGCGTCGGCGATGAGCTTGTCGCGCTGGGGGCCCGGCGGCGTGCGCAGCAGCTTCTCGGCGGTGACGTCGCTGATGCTGGCCGGGTTCTGGTAGCGCGGGTTCTGCTGCTGGAAGGTCTTCAGGTCCTTGTAGGGTTGATCAGGCCGGTTCGGGTCGACGACGGAGCCATCGGCACGCCGCACCACCGCGTGGCCCACCGGGTCCTGCTTGTCGGTGAGCAGCACCACGGAGTCACCCGGCTTCGCCAGCTTCACAGCGCGCTCGAGACAGTTGGCCTTGCCGTCGCCCAGCACCTCGGTGCGCAGGCTGGTGGCCGCGGTGGTCGGAGCGCCGCCGCGCATGAGGTCGCTGAGCTTGAAGGACGGTTTGTCGCTGAGCGCCTGCTGAGAGGTCGAAGGCCCGCCCAGCGTCGCGCCCGCGCGGTCTCGCAGCGCGCGGCCAAGGCCTTTGGACACCTCGTCGCGGCCGAACACCTGACGAACGGCCGACGCCATCGGCTTGTCTCCAGCGCGCTGGCTCAAGTTCGCGGCGGCCTTCTTCACGGCAGCGGCATCGGGCTTCGGCTTCGACTGTGCGGTGGCAGCCTTGAGCTTCGCAGCAGCGGCGGCAGCAGCCTGTCGGCGGGCCTCTTCAGCGGCTTTGCGCTTCGCCTCTTCGGCTGCACGGCGTGCTGCTTCGGCCGCTCGGCGGGCGGCGTCTGAAACGGTGCTCATCGGTTGTCCCCTTTGGTGCTCGGCAGCTGATTCGGAAGATTGTCGCCGAACGCAGCAGCATCGATTTGATGGGAACTGTCAAAGCGACACACAGCGAGCGTCACCCCAGCGCGTCACCCTGTCGTCGTTCGACCCACCTGCGCCGACGTCGTCGTACTGATCACCTGAGCGCGTTCATTGGCCTGAGCGAGCGCCTCGCTGGTGAGCGTGCGGGCGGCGAGGGCGATGGGTTCGTAGGGAAAGTAGGCGATGGCGAGCTGGGCCGAGGTGAGCGCGGCGTAGGTGCGGCCTTCTGCGAGTTCGGTTCGGCCGAGGGTGAGCAGCTGCTCTGCCCGACGCAGCTGTGTTTCGGAGGTGGATTCCATGTCATCGAGAGTGTCCCGATGGCCCTGAAGTGGGTCACCTTTTCGGTGCGCGTCTCCGGGTTGCAAGGGCGACCAAGAGCCACCACGCGAGCTCTGGCGTCGGCGCGGTCGTGCAGGAGAGGCCACCGATGACGTCATCTTCGCGCGCTGGACCGCCAGCCGTCGTGGAGATGCCGGCATCGAGGCTGATCCCTGAATCGAACGTGTTTCCTGCATGGAGCGTGGCTCCCGAATCGAGTGCGTCTCCCGCGTCGAGCGTCTCTCCCGCGTCGATGCTGAGACCCGCGTCGAACGCGACTCCCGCATCGTGGGTGAGACCTGCATCGCTGACGCCTGCATCGACGATGACTCCTGCATCGACCAGGGCTCCAACTCCCGCATCGTCCGTGAGACCTGCATCGCCGACGTGGCCTGCATCGGGCGTGGAGCCCGCATCGCGCAGTCCCGCGTCTGTGAGGCCTGCATCGAGTCTGATCACGCCCGCGTCGAGGGTGATCATTCCCGCATCAATCACCATGCCTGCATCTGCTCCGGGCGAGATGCTCACGACGAAGGACGGACCTGCCGACTCCTCGACCCAGAACAGCTTGATGGACCCGTACGTCGCCGGCGTCGCGCTGGTGCACGTCCCTGGAGCGCACGTGAAACCACCCGTCCGTTGATTCCCCCACGGCTCGTACCGGCCGAAGTCCCGCAAAGTCACCTGCACCCACGTGCGCCCGGCGAACGTCACGCGGTCTCCGAAGAAGTAGTACGTCGATGACACGAACGGCGAGGCGGCGTTCGTCGCAGCGCCTCCGACCGTCACGAGCAGTGAGGCCGCGGCGAACGCTCCGCTCGCTCCGGTCACGCGGAAGGTGAGTGTCGCCATTCCGCTCTTTGGGTACGGCGTGATGCGGAAGAACCGCTGACCGCCCCACTCCTCATTGAAGAAGACGCCGCTCGCGAGCCCGCCGGTCTCGACGATGGAGCGGTCACTCGACTGAATCGACAGCGTCGCACCCGCGAGCTCGTGCGGTGGCCCGGCGATGTCGACGGCCACCAGCCTTCCACTCTCGTGCACCTGCGCCCGCAGCTCGCTCGCCGAGAGCGCGATGGAGAGGGTGTTCGTGCGAGGCACTCCCGGATACGTCGCGTTGAGCGAGGCCACGTCGAGCACACTGGGCCCTTTTCGTTGGCCGAGTGCCGACGGCGCGACGGCCGGGTCGATGGGTTCGAGCACGATGCTGCCGCTCAGCGAGAAATCGTACGCGCCGTAGTGCATCACCGAGCCGAAGTCGTACGGCCCGACGGCGTCGTCATCCATCGGGTCGAGCGCGTCGAAGTTGTACGCGTACTGCGGCTTCACGTTCGCCGCGTGAAACGTGACGTGCTGGTTCCGGTCGGAGCGGCACTGCTCGTGCGCCCAGCCCACCGCGTGCATGAACTCGTGCACGACGACGCCAGCGGAGTCACAGCTCGACCCGAGCGAGAGCGTCTGCACGCCACCACTCTGACCGATGGTCGACCAGCACCCGGTGCCTTCGATGATGTGCACGGCATCGACTTCGGTCGTGCGCATCGGGAAGCGCAGGGCGGTGCGTCGCTCGAGGACGCCGAGCGCGTAGAGCACCAACGGGCGACGTCCGACTGGAAAGGCCTGGTCGAACTCGACGGGCACGACGCCATTGGGCCAGCGGGTCGCCGCCATCACCGATTCGCGCGCGTCGTTCGCGATGCCCTGTGGCGTGGGCTCGGGCGCACGCAACCGGAACCGCCGCACGCCGTCTCGTCTCACCACCGACGCCGGCCCGAGCACGATGTCGTCGGCCAACGCAACGCCATCGGCGACGCGGAACCACGTGGGAGCACCGCTGCCCGCCATGAAGCCCTGCTCGAGCTCGTCGTCCTCCAGCCCCTGCCGCGACGACGTCATGGGGTCTGCGCAACTGGCGAAGGCAAGCAGCGCTGCCACGACGCTCGTCCGCATGCCGCCGTGGAGCGCCGGCGCGGGAATTCAGCTCACGAATTCCTCAACGTGGCGTCGTGAAGAGCACTCGCCGGTGCGGCAGGTTCAGGTCTCCAGCTTCGGCAGCGATGAGCAGCTCGGAGCCGATGGCGGCCACGTCAACCCACCCGACGGTGACGCCGAACGACGTGAGAGGGCGTTTGGGTTCGGTGGGCTCGAAGTCCCGGTCGAGCCGGAGCCCGCTGATGAGGCCAGGCCACTCGCCGGGTTTGTGCTGCTCGCCGAGAATCACGGTGAAGCCCGTCTGCTTTCCGGGGCGCCGCTCGATCCACACCTGCGTGAGAATCGGCGGAGCCTTCGTCGCAGGCTGGAGTCCGCCACCGCTGGTGACGATGCGTGAGGTGATGTCACCGGTTGGTGGCACCCGAATGAGTCGAAGCTGCGTGGCGTCGGGCAGCAACTCGATGGCCGCAATGATGCACGCTTCGCCGTCGAACGTGATGGCCGATTCGTTCACGCGGTCTGTCGGCACGACGCGCGTCGACACCTCTTCGCCGATCAACGTGTACAGCTCGTAGTGTGTTGGGGCCTGTGCGCCGACGACCCAGCCCCGTTTCGTCCATGAGGGTCGGGCAGGTCGTATCGCGGCGCCGAACTGCACCGGCGTCATCTCTCCGGCTGGCGACACCCGGGCTCCACGGAGCTCGAGTTCTGAACCGATACAGCCGAAGACGACGAGCCACTCGCGGGCGTCGGAACTCCACGCCACCTGCACGACGCCGTCGCCAGCACAGTCCTCGGAGTTGGGCACCACGAACTCCTTCGCCTTCGTGCGCTTTGTGTCGGGCCCACCATCGACCTTCGCGAAGACCACCCGGCGCGGTTGGCCCTCTCGAACGCCAACCACGCCCCAGCTCTCGAGTTCAGGCGCGTACACGAGCTGGGCAAACAGCCCGGACTGCAGCACCACTCGGGGCTCGCCGATGAACCGGCCCGAGGCCTCGAACACCCTGAGCACCGCCGGGCCACTTCCAGGAACGATGAGCGCGCGCGTGCCCCTCGGCCCCTCGGCGACCCGACCGGCATGGGAGCGAGCCTCGGCTTCGAGCCAGATGGGTTGTGCAGCCAGCAGCGTCAGCAGAATCAGTGGCACGGGTGTTCCTCGGGTGACGTGGTGGCGGGAGGAACGGACGATATCGACATTGGGTCTGTCGACCCGTGTGGGAACTCGCCACTGGTGTACGCGTGACCCGTTTTCAGCGCTCGGCGCTCTGGGGCACCATGGGCCGTGTGGGAGCAGACGTGGTCGTTCTTCATCCGGTCCAACGGGAGACGCCCGACGCGGCGCTCGTGATGCGCGCGCGTGACGGTGACGAGGTCGCCTTGCAGCAGTTGTTCGAGCGGCACTACCCGCCCGCGGTGAGCCTCGCGTTCCGGTTGATGCCCGCCGACGACCCCGAAGACATCGCGCAGGAGGCGATGCTCGAGGCGCTCAAAGGCCTCGGTCAGCTCGAGACACCAGAGGCGTTCGGTGGCTGGCTGCGGCGCATCGTCGTCAGTCGCGTCACGCGGCGGCTCAAGCGCAAACGGCTCCTGCGCCGGCTCGGCATGGGCACCGTCGAGCTCGTCGATGTCGAGTTGGTCGTCAGTCGTGCAGCGCCGCCCGACCTCGCGCTCGAGCTCAAGCAGCTCTATTCGAGGCTCGACCTGCTGCCCTCCGATGAGCGGGTCGCGCTGGTGCTCCGTCGCGTCGAAGGGCTGGCGCTCGACGAGGTCGCGCAGAGCCTCGGCGTGTCGTTGTCCACCGCGAAGCGCCGTGTAGCGAGCGCCGAAGCGCGGTTGCAGCTGGGGGGCCGTGATGAGTGAGCGACGCCAGTGGGTCGACTACCCGCTCTCGAAGGACCGAACGCAGACCGCGTGGCGAAAGGTGCACGCGCGGCTGGGTGAGCGGTCACGGCCCCAGCTCGGTCGTGTGCTCGCCGTCGCTGCCGTCATCGCCGCGCTGGTCGTTGGCTGGAGTCTGGGGCCTCACGCGCCTGCACATGCCGGCCAGTCCATCTCGACGCAGGGCACGTCGCTCGAGCTGAGCCTCGATGATGGGTCTCGCCTCGAGCTGGGTCCGGGCAGCTCGTTGCAGGTCGAGTCGGAGTCGGAGCAGCTGGTTGCGTTGAAGCTGCTGCAGGGCGGCGTGGTGTTCGACGTCGTGAAGCGGCCGGGCCGCGAGTTCCGCGTCGAGGTGGAGGACGTGTCGGTGGTGGTGGTGGGCACGCGCTTCAAGGTCGAGCGCGGTGAGAACGCGATGGTGTCGGTGTCGGTCGAGCGTGGCGCGGTCGACGTGGTGCGCCGAGGCGACCGGAAACGTCTGCGCGTGGGTGAGTCGTGGTCGCTGCAGCCATCGGCGGGAGCCGTCGTCGAACCCATCATCGAGGCCACCAGCGTCGACGCAGGGGTGCAGAGTTCCGTGGATGCTGGGGTGCGGCTGGTGCGTGGTGCTGTCGAGGCGGTGAAGCCTCGCGCTCCCGCGCCCATCGAGCCCTCAGCTGACGAGGTCTTCGCCGAGTTGGTGTCGCAGCGTCGCGCCGCGCGATGGAAGGAGGCGGCCGAGGTAGCCACTCGTTTCCTCGCACGGTTTCCGAAAGAGCCGCGCGCAGGCCTCGTCTCGTTCGAGCTCGGTCGAATTCAGATGGACCGGATCGGCGCGTTTGCCGATGCGGCGGTTCGACTTCGTCAGGCGGCGGTGTTGGCACCTTCGGGTCCCTTCGTCGAAGACGCCCTCGCGCGTGAGGTGCGTGCGTTGAGCGCCGCAGGAGACAAGCCGACGTGCCTGTCGAGACAGGCTTCCTTTCTCGAGCGGTTTCCCTCGGGGTTGCATCGCGCGTCGGTGGAGTCAGCCTGCCGGTGATGTTCGGATTGCTGACGCTGCTACTGCAGGCGACGCCACTGGCTCCGTGTGGTGGATCCGGCGTTGGCGTCGAAGTGAAAGGCCTGCCTCCCTCGGCGGTCGCGGCGTTCATCGAAGACCTGGTCGCGGAGTCACTTCCGAAGGGCCTCGAGCCGTGTGCGGGCCCGGCGGATGATCAGCTGCTGCTCGACGTGGGCGTCGACGTCGCGAGGCTCAGCGCTCGAATCGGCGGCAACGTGTCGGAGCGCACACTCGCGTTTCGCGCAGGTGATGAACCGTTGGTGCTCGCGGTGCTGGCGGGAGAGTTGTTGCGCGAGCTCGCTGCACTTCCACGACGTCCACCGCCCACTCCTGTCGCGCCTGTCGCTGCTCAGGTGCCCGCCGTCGTTGTCATCGGCGCCTCGGCTGCGGCGACCGGCTCGCTCGCAGGTGACTGGTTCTTCGGCCCCGAGGTGTTCGTCTCGTTTCGTCACGGGAGCTGGGGCGTCCATGGCAGCGCGAGCGGGCAGTGGGCACCACAGCGCATGTCGATGAGCGGCGCCGTGTGGAGTCTCGCGGTGCTCGGCGCGCTTCGAGCGACCCGCGTGGTGTTCGAGCGCGGCGGTTTCTCGCTTGAGGCTCAGGTGGGCGTGCGAGGTGGCGCCGTTCGCGGAGCCAGCCTCGCCGTCGTCGCCTGGGAGCCGCTGTTCGCCTTCGAGGCCGGAGCAGGCGCGGGGTTCGACGTCGGTCCGTTGCGACTGGGCGCCACGGCGTCGCTCGGTGCGACGGCGCGTGGCGTTCGCTGGCTCGACGGCGCGAGCCTCAGCGGCGGGCTCAGTGGCCTGATGGCGTCGTTCTCTCTCGGCGCGGGGTGGCGATGGTGAGGGCGCTCATCGTCATCGTCGTCGCGTTGAGCGCATGCGAAGCGCAGGTCGACCTGTTTCCGCGACGGGTCGATGGTGGTGGTGGCGGCGCTCCGATGGCGGCTGACTGCACCCAACTGCGTGAGCTGCCCGTCGATGCACCGGTCGCCGTGACGCTCTACGCGACCCCCGACGTTCCCTTCTCGGCGTGGTGTTCGAGTGATGGTGGAACGTGGTTGGTGTTGAGCCAGACGGGTGACGCCAACGTGTCTCGCGTCGTCGCGAACGGGGAGTGGCTGGGCACGACGGTGGTGACGCGGTTCGAAGCGATTCGCATCGAGCGCGCTGACGGTGGTGGCCTCTACGACGTCATCAAGCGCGACCTGACGTTCTCGAGTTCGACCGGTCGGGTGGTGAACATTCCCGGAGACTTCGACGTGACGACCTCGCCGTACCTCTCGCCGAGCGACTGTGTGATGCCCGAGTCGGCGTCGGCCGCCGCGCGTGGAGACCTCCGCGGCACGCCGTTCGCGTTCGTTCCGGGTGGACTGCGCATCACAGGCTTCCGGCCCGGGGGCTCCATCAGTTGGTCGGCATGGAATCAGGTCGTCGACGTGCTGGCCGGCGGTTACTGCGGAGGCATCGCCGGCGAAGGCCCGCTTCAGCTGCGCCTCTGTGTCGAGCCCGGGCCCGAGACCTGTGACGGAAAAGACAATGATTGCAACGGCGTCATCGATGACACGGCTGCAGTCTGTCCATGAACTCATGAGAGAAGGAGACGCAGCCCCGGAAGTGGGGAGTCTTCCGGAGCGCGTCTGGTGTTGCTTCACGAAGGTGGGAGTCGACGCCAACGTGTTACCGAAAAGAGCGCCCGCGAACGAAAACGGCTCACCGTGACCCGAAGCGCCGGGCTGGCGCTCCAGAGGGCCGAGGTGGCTCATGCGGCGATTGGTTCTGCTGGGCGTCGTGTGGCTGGGGTGTGAAGGAGAGATTCTCGTTCCCGAGGGCCCTCGGCTTCAGGAGCCACCTGCACAGCAGGTGATGCCGATGCCCACTTCGATGCCCCTGACGCCGATGCCGATGCCGCCCGTCACCGTTCCGGTCGATGCAGGCCGACCGCCCGCGCCCGCGACCCGCGAGGCTGTGATCGATGAGGTGATGTTCAGTCAGGCCGTGACCGCGCCGCTCGTGCGACAGGGCGTGTGGGTGCCACCCGCGCAACGCGCCGTGCCGCTCGTGCACTCCCGCGGGTTGATGCTGCAGGTGACGGCCGAGGCGAAGGTGCCGGCGTTCTTGAACCGCGCTCTCGAGGTGTCGCTCGACGTGCAGTCCGATGACGGTGGCTTGACGCGCCTGGAGGGAACGCTCAGGGCTGAGCCGACGGGTCGGGCGTTCGCCGCCGATGCTGGCGTGCGGTTCGTGCTCGACGCCGCGAGGGTGAAGCCCGATGCCAGAGTGCGCTTCACCCTGCTGGAGCCCGGGCCAACCCCTCGCACGCTCGATGTCTTTCCTGCCGATGGTGGGTTCGTCGCCCTCGAGCCGTGGCCCGACCGCATGCCGCTGCGGCTGATGGTAGTGCCGGTGACGAACGGCTGCTCCACCGCGCCGGTCATGTCCCCAGCGCTGCGGCAGGTCATCGAGACGTATGTCTGGAATGTGTACCCGGTGAACGACCTCGAGGTTCGTTACCACGCGCCCATCACCATCACAGGCTGCGGCGAGGGCGATGTGATGGATCAGTTGTCAGCGCTGCGCACGCGCGAGGCGCTTGGGCCGCAGTGGTACTACCAGGCACAGCTGTCTCAGAACATCGGCGGCTACGCATACATCTTCGAGGACGACACCGAGGTCGACGCAGACCGCGTGGGCTGGGTTGGCTATTGGCCAGGCGAGGAGCCGGTGAACGTCGCGCACGAGCTCGGGCATAGCCACGGCAGCGACCACACGTTCTCGGGTTCGGCGTTTCCTCCGTACCAGCCGGCTGCCGGCAAGGCCTATGGCGGAAGGGAGCACTTCGGCTTCGCCCTTCGCGGCGGGCATCACCCCTGGGTGAGTGGAGAGATTGGCGGCCGTGTGTTTCCTCCAACCATCACGGGGGGTGCCAGAATTGACAACGGGCGAGATCAGAATTTCTACGATGTGATGAGTTACACCTCGCCGTACTGGGTGAGCGCGTTTTCGTATTCGGAGTGGGCTCGGCGGATCCGTGCCTCGAATCGATGGGCCGCATTCGGGCCGCGAGGGCCGTCGGTGCCGTTGGTGTCGATGTCACGAGGGCTCGACGGTGTTGTCCGCTGGAGCGCCGTGGAGGGCAGGCTCGGCAGCACGGTCGAAGACGCGACGTTGGTGACGAGCGACGGCCTGTCGCCCATTCGGGTCGAGGTCGTGCGTGGGTGCAGCGATGACGTGGCGCGACTTCGGTTCGTTGCGGTGGAGGGCTGGCAGCAACGGACCTTCACCCTGTGGCACCGCGGTGTCTCTTTCGTGCATGAGCCACTTCCCGGCATCGGGTCTCCTCAGTGACATGGGGCTGCACCTCGTCAAACACACACATCTCTGGCACGAGCCCGTCGTCACCGACGGAAGCGTTCAAGCGTTGCACCCGCTCTTCGAGGGGTTGTTCGTGAGGGCGATGTCGCCTGACTCCGAGCTGGTCGTGGCGCTCGGAATTCTCGGCTTCAATCTCGATCAGCCGCGGGCCAGGTACCCCATCGAGGTCTGGTCCGATTGCCTGTTGGTTGCGACCGCTTCCCTGTACCCGACGGAACCCGAGTGTGTAGCGCTCGAGCGTCTTGGGAGCCGCTTTGCCGAGGCCTGGTTCGAGACGGTGCTCGGCAAGCTCATTGATCTCTCGCTGCTACCCTTCATCTCGCCGCGCGCGTTCATTGAGCACCTGCCGCGCCTCGTCGAGCTGGCCATCGCGAATTGCCAGCCGACCATTCAGTGGGCGGGGCCGGAAGCGACGCTGGTGTTGCGTGGGGTCGATGATGTGGTGGCTGACTTCCTGGTTGGCGCAGTCGTTGCCGTGCTCGAGCGGCTGCAGGTGTGTGGTGTGCAGATTTATGCGGTCGAGGTGGCGCCGGGGTTCTTCGGTATCCGGTTCTCGTTTGCCGGTTGCTTGATGCCAGGTGCTTTCCGGCCTGGGTGAGCCGATTCTCAGGGTTGGGACTCCTGCTGTATCGAAATGAAAGCATCGAGTCTTGCGTTGGTAGTGCTTGTGTCGTGCGGTCCGCAGTCAGGTCTTGATGGAGGTGTCGCCGGTGGCGGAATCGCGACAGCAGGCGGCATCGCGACAGCAGGAGGAAGCGCGACAGCAGGCGGAATCGCGACAGCAGGCGGAATCGCGACAGCGGGCGGAATCGCGACAGCAGGCGGAATCGCGACAGCAGGCGGAATCGCGACAGCAGGCGGAATCGCGACAGCAGGCGGAATCGCGACAGCAGGCGGAATCGCGACAGCGGGCGGAACTGCGACGGCAGGCGGAACTGCGACGGCAGGCGGAAGCGCGACGGCCGGAGGAAGCGCGACGGCAGGCGGAATCGCGACAGCAGGCGGAATCGCGGCAGCAGGCGGAATCGCGACAGCAGGCGGAATCGCGACAGCAGGCGGAATCGCGACAGCAGGCGGAATCGCGACAGCAGGCGGAATCGCGACGGCAGGAGGCGTTGCGACGGCAGGAGGCGTTGCGACGGCAGGAGGCGGTTCTGCCTCAGCTGGAGGAGCCCCGACCGGGTCCACGGCGCCGACCATCACGACCCAGCCTGCCAGCCACACCGTGACCGCTGGACAGTCCGCGACCTTCGTTGTGGTTGCGGTGGGTACAGGCCCCCTCTCGTATCAATGGTTCAAGAACGGGAGCCTCGTCCCGGCCGCAACCTCGGCGTCGTATTCTGTGCTCAACGCGACAGCCTCCGACAACAACGCCACCATCAAGGTCACCGTCAGCAACAGTCTTGGAGCCACGACGAGCCGAAGTGCAGGACTGTGGGTGAATGCTGCGACGACAGGCCTCCCGCAGCTTTACACGCATCCGCGGAGCCAGACGGTTGTAGCTGGGCAGATGGCATCGTTCTCCTACGGGGCAAACAGCACGACGCCGCTCACGGTGCAGTGGTTTAGAGATGGTGTCGCCATTCAGGGGGCGACGATGCCGACGTACTCCACGCCGGTGCTCGCCCTTCCGCACGACGATGGCTCGGAGTTCGCCGTTCGCCTCACGAACAGTGTCGGCTCGGTCATGAGCCTGAGTGGGAAACTGACCGTGCTTCCCAACTCGGACCCGCGACCGGTGCTCACCCTTCAGCCCATCAGTCAGACCGTGCCCGCAGGAACCTTCGTCACCTTCAGGAGCGAGGCATCACCGCCGGCAAGCTCCCAATGGTACCGGAATGGAGGACCTGTCGACGGCGCCACCGGGAAGTCGTTCAGCTTCTTCGCCCTCGATGGCGACAACGGCAATCGCTACCGCGTCGTCGTGTCGAACAACGGTGGCAGCACCTCGAGCCAGGAGGTCGTCCTCACGGTGACGCCTTCTCCAGAGCCCGCTGTCGACGTCTATGTCTCGGGGTATACGGATCAGGCCGTCGTCTGGAAGAACCAGGTCCCACAGCTCCTCCCAACCGTGCTTCCGCCCGGCTCGACCACGCCGCCGAGCGCGAAGTGGCAAACCCAGGCGAGAGACCTCGTCGTGGTCGGGCCCAATGTGCATGTCGTTGGCAGTGTGAAGCTCGTCGGTGTGGCCTCACCGCAGGCGGAATACCTGGCGGACGACAGCCATGACGTCGCACCTGGCTTCCATTCCAACGTCATCTATTGGTTGAACGGAGTCGGCTCGCTGCTGACGATGTACAGTAATTCTGCGACGAGCTTCTCGGGTGCCGAGGCATTCTCGGTCTCCGTCGACGGAGCCGATGTCATCGTCTCGGGCGGCGTTCGCCTCTCGTCGCTGGCCTCACCCGCGGTCTGGCGAAACGGCGCCCTCACGTCGCTGGGAAGCTCAGGCATTGCGTACTCCGCAGCACCGAGGAACGGGCAGCTCTCCGTCGCGCTCTCGAGGAACGGGCTGTACGACTACACGAGTTACAACGGCCTGGTCTGGTCGATGGGCGCGACGGTCAATCCGCCAGAGGCCATGACCTTGACGGCGTTGAGGGTGTTCAATGGAGTCACCTACGTCGCGGGCCGAACCTATGACGCGGCGTTTGCGGCCGCCAACGGAGGCCAACGCAGGTGGAAGGGTGCCGCTTTCTGGTCTCAGGGACCGGGTGGGTTCACTCAGCCCGTCGTTCTCGATGGCAAGGGAACGCCGCGTGATGTCGTCGTGTATCAGAATGACGTGTACGTGGTTGGGCAGCGCGATGGGAAGCCGACCGTCTGGAAGAACGGCGATGCCTCCCTGACCCTCTCTGGTGGCGATGGTCGCGCCTTCAGAATCGGGTTCAACGGAACGCATTGTTATGTCGTTGGCGACGCCGCAGGCGTGCCAGTGCTCTGGAAAGACGGCGTCAGGGTCAACCTCTCGACCACGAACGGCCGCGCGACGGGAATCGCGCTCGCGCCGCCTTGACGTTCTTTGCCCGCATCGTTCCTGGAGCACGCTGGAGATCTTCGGCCGCGCCGACTTCAGCTGGTGAGCTTCGAGAGCTGCAGCGCCAGCGGCTTCAACCGCTCAGCCCCATACCGCTTGCTCTTCGACGTCTTCTCGAGAACGGCGAGGCGCTCCTTCGAGAGGCCCTTCGCGTTCGCCACCGCGATGTCCCGCACGGCGTTGTTCTCGTTCCACACCGCGCCCTCGGCGAGGTCGACCCACTGATCAGCCTCGAGCGTGACCTCGCGCATGACCGGCGCCATCGCTCCGGCGAGGAAGTCGGTTGGCGGCTTCGCCGCGAAGAGGTGGTCGACCGTCGTCTGCAACGCCTCGGCGCCGAGCCGAGCCGCGCGGTCCAGCAGGTCCATCGCCGCATGGTGGTCTCCCGACGCGATGGCCTTGTCGAGCTCACGCTGTGACGGAACGGTCTTCTCACGCCGGGCCGCGCGCTCCACCGCGCGTTCACCCTTCTCGACCTGCGCCACCAGCTTCGCGAGCCCCTCGGCGCTCAACGGCTTCAGCGTCTGCGGCGGCGGCAGCGACGGCCGCGTGTACCGCCGCTCACTGAAGGTCACCCGAACGCCGGGCCGCGACGTCATGAAGTCGACCTGCGCGCGAGTAGGGCCGGAGCCTTCGAGGTGCACGTGGAGCAGCGACGGAAACCGCTCTGCCGTGAGCAGCTTGAGCAGCTTGTCGTCGGCTGACTCGATGACAAGGGAGCGGAAGGAGAGCGGCCGGCCAAGCTTCGAGAGCGCGCGAACGTCGGTCGCGCTCAGGCCCTCGACGCGCAGCACGTGCTTCATCGCAGGGTGCAGCACCGCCTCGAGCGGCGTCGAGCCGATGCCCGACGTTCCCAGCACGATGGTGTGAATCGTCGACCACGCGGGGTGGCCCAGCACCGGGCTCAGCTGTCGTCGCGCGGTGACGTGCACCTCGAAGACCGAGGGAAAGCCACGCTCCCACTCGAGCACCGTGCCCGCGACGTTCAGCGGCTTCAGCCACGCATCGCCATGCTTCCCCAACAACGCCGAGGCGCGGCGTTTCTGAGCAGCGGTCGGCGCGTCGAGACACTGCAGCGAGATGAACTCCCCGCGCGGGTGACCCGCTTCACTCAGCATGTCTGCGTAGACGAGCCGGCGAGAGACGTCGTCAGGTGCGGCGAAGATGGCTGCCAGCGCCGTCGACGCGTCTGCGCGCGGAGCCGCCTTCTCGAGTCGCGCTCGCTCACTGTCCGTCAGCGCGCGCCACTTCGCCGCCGCGATGGCCAGGTCGAGCCGCTTCCTCGTCGAGTCGAGCAGCCTGGCGATGGGCTCACGCGCATGTGGACGGAACAGGCTCGTCCACTCGGGGCCCTGCGCCGCCACCGCATCGAGGCGAGCTTTCGTCCTCGGGTCGGCTTGCCGCACGACGCGCTCGGCGAGCAGCTTCCACAGGTGCATCGTCGAGATGTTCAGGTGCGCTGGTTGTTCGAAGAGCCGCGCGTACGCCGAGCCGAGGCGTGGGTCTTCGGGCCAGTCGTCGAGTGACGTCACCCGCTGCGCGACTTCGGTCGAGTGCCCATCATGCAGGGACGCGAGCAGCGCCGGCAGGTCTTCGGGGCGCTGGGCTCTCGCCATCGCGTGCCAGCGCTGCTCCTTCACCGCTGAGGACGCCGACTTCGGGTACGGCGGCTTGCCCTCGACCGAGAGCTGATCAGCCAGCACCGAGAGCTCGGGAGCGCGCGTCGTCCGCCACAGCTCGACGAGGGCGGGAAGGTCGAAGGCGCCACTCCCGTCGAGCTTTGGCGCCTTCTGCTTGGCGACCCGGAGTGAAGCAGTCTCCTTCTTCCAGGAGGCGCCGCGCGTGACGGTGGCCGAGGGCAGCCCTTCGAGTTCATCGGCGAACTCCTCGGCGCTCAGGCCGTCGACGCCGAGGGTGGCCCACAGCCGCTCGAGCACCGACTCGTTCCCCAGGCCGTCGATGCGCTGCTCCTTCGCGCCGGGCGTGAAGGTGGTGAGCGAACACTCGCCCTCGAGGGAGACCAGCTCATGCGTTCGAAGTCCCGACGCCGCGAGGGTTTCTCCGAAGCCGATGACGTCGGGCACCCGCTCGGGGTCGGCGAGGCCCAGCCAGAAGCCTGGCGGATGCGCGAGCGGCACCAGCACGAACGCGAGGTCGTCGTCATCGGCCAGGCGCTGCTCGAGCGGCTCGCGCAGCGCATCGACCTCGTTCGTCTCGACGAACAGCGTCAACCACATGTCGACGGACATCAGCCCTCCCGGCGATGAGAGGCCGCTTCTACCCGGATTTGTTCGGCGCCCCGCCAACCGAGCGCGTGCAGCCTCGAGTCGTGTCACGCTCGCGACGTGTTCGACTTCGACGGCCTCGAGGCGCGGCTCACGGCACCAGTGACCGCGCGAATGCTGGAGCTGGCGTCGCTGCGTCCAGGTCAGCGGGTGCTCGATGTCGGGTGCGGCGTGGGGCCGGTGGCGATTGCTGCGCACGAACGCGTCGTTCCGGGTGGGCGAGTGCTTGGCTTCGATGTCGACGAGCGCGCCATCGCGACGGCGCGCCTGATGGGTGGGCCGACGCTCTCGTTCGAGGTGGCCGCCGGGGAGTCCTTCGAGTGTGTCGCTCGGTTCGACGCCGCGCTCGCGCGCTGGAGCCTCGCCTCGATGTCAGACCCGGGCCGTGCGCTGCGTTCCATCGGCCGCGTGTTGGAGCCAGGGTCTCCTTTCGTGTTCGCCACCTGGGCGTCGGCTCAGTGGTGGTCGACTCCGCGAGAGGTCATCGAGCGATTCGTGACGCTGCCAACCAGGCCGGCCGATGCTCCGGGGTCGATGCGCTTCGCCGAGCTCGAGCGCGCGCTCTCGCTGCTGGCGCCAACCTTTCAGTTCGAGGCCAGTGAACAGCTGACCACACCAGTCGTCGAGGGGCCGCCCGAGCTGCTGGTCGCCTGGGTGGAGCACGTCTTCCCGGCTTGGCTTGGTGCCGTGCCGGATCTCGAGGCCTGCCGCGCAGCGCTCCGAGCCGAGTTCACCAGCCGCGCACGGTTGGAAGGTGTGACGCACGTCGTGCTCGCGCGAAGGGTGGGCTCGTGATGAGCACTCGCGTCGTGTTGTTCGCGCTCGCGTGCGTCGCGGGTGCCTCGTGTGCTCGCTGCGGGTCCGGTCCGCCTTCATGGAGCCGCAACGCGCTCACGCCAACCGAGGCGACCGAGGTCTTCGACCTGGCCCTGCCTCCGGCGATGCTGACGTGGCAGAGCCGCAAACACGGCAGCCTGCAGGTGTGGCGGTTCGAGGTGCTCGCACGGCTCCGCACTGAAGACCGGGCCTGGTTCCTGTCGAGAAACCACCTCACCTCCAGTCAGCAGGCACTGGAGCGCGACGAGCAGCTCGAAGCCGAGCTGCAGAAGGCGGGCGCACCAGCGGGCCGGCCGCGCTTGACCCACTTTCCGCTTCCCACGCGAGACACGCTCGAGCGCTGGCTCGTGCTCATCGAGTACGACGACCAGCTCTGGGTGTGGCTCGACTCGATGGACCTCTTGCGCGGCTGAAGCTTGGTGATGGGAGCGCGCTTCCCCCGGCTTTTGTTCGCCGCCCCGCACACGACTGGTACATTGACCGCATGCTCTCCCTCGTCATCGCGCTGACCCTGTCAGCCGATGTCGCTCGCACACCGGTCGGCGTCGCACCCACGAGCCGTCGGCCGGGGGTCGAAAAGCTCGCGCCGAAGGTGGCCGCGCGGGTCGCCGAGCTGCTCATCGCCGAGAGCATCGACCCGGTGCTCGACGTCACCACGACGGGACAACGGCTCAAAAAGGCAGGCATCGCCGACCCGACGACGTGCGCCGCTGGCCAACAGTGCGCCCTTCGGCTCGCGTCGCTGCTGGGGCCGCACGCGGTGTTGGTCTCGGTCGACGTCAGCAAGTTCGGCTCGTCGCTCGACATTCGCATCGAGGCGCTGGCTGCCGACGCCACCACGCCCATCGCGAGCGCTGACATGAGCGTCGACGCCGCGAAGTGGAAGGACCTGTCGAGCACCGCGCTGCTGGCGTTCGCGAAGGAGCTGAAGACGAAGCTCGTCGTAAAGGAGGAGCCGCCGCCTCCTCCGCTCGTCGTCGACAAGCCGGTCGAGCCCGTGTTGACGCCGAAGGACCCGGAGCCCGCGCCGCAGGTCGTGGTCGCTCCGAATCGCAAGCCCATCGGCATCGGGCTGGCCGTCGGCGCCGGTGTCGCGGCGGTCGTCGCGGGCGTGTTGCTCATCGCCGCGCTGGGCGACAAGGCCACCTTCGACGCCTCGTTGATCACCACCGAAGACGGCCGGCGCCTCTCGTCGCTTCCACCGATGCAGGGCGCACTGTTGACGCAGAGTCTGAACACGAAGCTGACCGGAGCCCTCATCGCGGGCCTCGTCGCGCTCGCCGCCGGTGGCGCGTCAGTGCCGTTCTTCCTGCCAGCGCGCTGAACGCAATTCGTGCACGCGCTGACGAGGAGCGCTCGCGCGTTGCTGCGTTATCGCAGTGGCATGACTCCCGAGCTGCTGACGAAGCCGACGCCGTTTCTGTTCTTCACGGGGAAGGGCGGCGTGGGGAAGACCTCGGTCTCGACGGCGACCGCGCTGGCCCTGGCCGACTCGGGGAAGCGCGTGTTGCTGGTGAGCACCGACGCGGCGTCGAACCTCGACGAGATGCTGGGCGTGCCGCTGCGCAACGAGCCCGTCGACGTTCCTGGCGCACCTGGCCTGCAGGTGCTGAACATCGACCCGACGACGGCCGCCGAGTCGTATCGCGTGCGGGTGCTCGCCCAGCTCGAGCCCACCGCGACGCCGACCGAGCGCGAGACGGTTCGAGAGCAGCTCTCGGGAGCCTGCACGACCGAGATCGCCGCCTTCGACGAGTTCGCCGGGCTGCTCGCGACGACGCTGACGCGCTGGGACCACGTGGTGTTCGACACGGCGCCCACCGGCCACACGCTGCGGCTGCTGAGTCTGCCGAAGGCCTGGACCGGATTTCTCGCGGGAAACGACCGCGGCGCTTCGTGTCTTGGGCCGCACTCCGGGCTCAAGCTGCAGGAGCGCCGGTTTCGTGAGGCCATGGAGGCCCTGGTCGACCCACTCCGGACGACGGTGGTGCTCGTCTCGACGGCTGACCGCCGCCCACTGGCGGAAGCCGCGCGCGCCGCGTTGGAGCTGACGCAGCTGGGACTGACGAAGCAACGGCTGATCATCAACGGCTCGTTTCACGCGACGCTCGTCGACGACGCAGTCGCGGTCGCGCTCGAACGGCAGGGCGCAGAAGCCCTCGCCACCATGCAGGCTGCGCTCGCCGCGCTGCCTCGTGACGAGCTCGCGCTGTTGCCCATCGACCTCGTGGGACTGCCTGCGCTGCGCGCGCTCTTTCACCCGGAAGTTGCCGTTCGCCCAGCACCGTCGACCGAGACGAGAGCGCTTCCCGCCGAGCCGTTGTCGGCGCTCACCACCGCGCTCGAACGCGCCGGTCATGGCCTGGTGATGGTGATGGGCAAAGGAGGCGTGGGGAAGACGACCATCGCTGCAGCGCTCGCGGTCGCGCTCGCCCGCCGCGGTCACGCCGTTCACCTCACGACGACCGACCCAGCGGCCCACCTCGTCGCGACGGTCGACGGCGCGGTGCCCGGTCTCGAGGTGAGCCGCATCGACCCCGCCGTCGAGACCCAGCACTACATCGACAAGATGATGGCCACACGCGGCCGCGAGCTCGACGAGGCGGGTAAGGCGTTGCTGCTTGAAGACCTGCGTTCACCGTGCACCGAAGAGGTGGCCGTCTTCCACGCCTTCTCGCGCGTCATCAGCGAAGCGCGCAGCACCTTCGTCGTGCTCGACACGGCTCCGACGGGTCACGCGGTGTTGTTGATGGACGCGACCGGCGCGTACCACCGGCAGACGATGCGCAGCCTCGGCCCCGCCATCGACCCAGCGCGCATCACCACGCCGCTGATGCGCCTGCAGAACCCGGCCCTCACACGCGTCATCGTCGTCACGCTGCCCGAGACCACGCCGGTGTCGCAGGCCGAAGCGCTCCAGGAGGACCTGCGGCGCGCACACATCGAGCCGTTCGCGTGGGTGGTGAATCGCAGCCTCGCCGCTTCTGGCACCAGAGACCCGCTGCTCACCGCGCGCCTCTCGGGAGAGCGCCGCCAGTTCGCCCGCATCGCCAACGGCCTCGCGCACCGGCTCTTCGTGATTCCGTGGTCGCCGACGCCGCTCGTGGGGGTCGAGGCGCTCGCAGCGCTGGCGAGCTGATCACCTCGAGCTGGCCCGGCCCGTGCTTGTCCCACCCGCATGCGGGTTCCCGTGACGTTCGAAGCGGTTCAGAGACTGATTGCCGAGCTGCGGCGCCATCGCGTGGCCGGCCTGGCGAGTGATGTCGCGTTCTGGGCCGTGTTCTCGATGTTCCCCGCCTTGCTCATCGCCGCAGGGTTGCTCAGCACGCTCGACACGCTGGTGGGAACCGGGCTCGCCATTCGGGTCGAAGCCGAGGTGCTGGGTGCGCTGCGCCAGGTGCTGACGTCGAACGCGCAGCCGCTGGTCGACTCGGTGCGCGCGCTCTTTCACGAGCAGTCCGTGGGCCTGCTGACGGCGGGCACCGTGGCGGCGGTGTGGTCGGTCTCCTCCAGCGTGAGCTCGATGATTCAGGCGCTCGACATCGTCTACGGCGTTCGCGACACCCGCTCGTGGCTGCGGGAGCGGCTGGTGGCGCTCGCGCTCGGCCTCGGCACCATCGTCGTGTTCTCGGTGGTGATGGTGCTGCTCGTGGCGGGCCCGCTGTTCGGGGCGGGTGACGTCATCGCGGCGAGGCTCGGGCTCGACCGCGTGTTCGCCGCGGCGTGGAACTGGGCGCGTGCACCGGTGGCCGTCCTGGCGCTCACCGTGTGGATTGCCTCGCTCTTTCATCTCGGGCCGTCGCGGCGCGAGCGGTGGCGCGTCGAGCTGCCGGGAGCGCTGGTCTCGGCGCTCTCGACGGTGCTGACGTCGCTCGGGCTGCGGCTCTACCTGGACTTCTCGGCGGCGCGGAACCCGGTGGTCGGTGTGCTGGGTGGAGGCCTGCTGCTGATGCTCTGGTTCTACCTGCTGGCCTTCGTCCTGTTGCTGGGCGCGCAGGTGAACGCACTGGCTCGCGTGCCCGCGCGGCCGATGCCCGGCCAGCCTCGGCTGGTGCGCAACGAAGCCCGAGTCCTCTCAGGGTGAAGTTCATGCTCCATCAAGGTGAAGGAGTGCGCACGCTGCTCCGGGCAACGGTCACGGCACAGCCGCTGCTTCAGTTCTCGTCATGACTCGAGCCCTCGTCGCGCTGCTGGTGCTGTCTGCTTCGTCGTCCTTCGCCGAGGACGCGCTCGTTCGGGAACGCCGCGGTCTGAACACGCGCACCCTCGAGGCCGCTCGCGCCTCGCCAGAGTGGAAGCAGTACCTCGCCGAGTGCTCGAGCTGCCACATGGCGTTTCCACCGAACCTGCTGCCCGCGTCGTCATGGCAGCGCATGATCGTCACGTCGCCCGAGCACTTCGGCCAGAACGTCACCCTCGATGCCTCGACGAGCGCGCGGCTCTCGGCGTTCCTCACGAAGTTCGCGGGGCCGCCGGCGACGAACGCTTCGCTCCGCATCACCTCGAGCGTGTGGTGGGTGCGTGCCCACGAGGAGCTCACCGCGTCGGTGTATCTGCGCCCTCCGATTCTCTCGGCTGCCAATTGCCCGGCGTGTCACCGCGCCGCAGAGCAGGGCCGCTTCGGAGAGGCAGAGGTCATCATTCCGCGTGAGAAGCCCACCGCGCCGTGACCCGAGCCGTTACCAGCGCCACATGTCGATGTGGTGCAGCACGGTGCCACCACACGAGATGACCGCGTCTTCGGTTCCCGGAATCGAGAGCAGCACGGGGTTGGAGAGCGTGTCGCTCTGCGTGGTGTAGCTCTGCGCCCAGTGCTGGTACGTCGACTCGGCGAGCAGGCGCGTCGAATAGAAGAACGTCACGCCGCGGGAGTCGTTCACCACGCACCCACGCGCGAGGTTCGGGTCGGTGACGGCTCGCGTGCCCGTGGTGGTGTCCTGATCAGGCAGCACCGTTCGCAGGGGGCGCGCGCCACCATCGGCCGTGTCGTACAGCCCGAAGTCGTACTGGCGTGCGCCTGTGACGGCCGGCCGCGCGATGATCGCGATGCGCGCCTGGGTTCTCGACACATGGGCGAACTGCTCGGGCCCGGCAGAGCCCACCGGCACCTGCGAGAAGCTGACGGCATTCAGCATCGGCCCGGGGTCGCTGATGAACGTGCCCTGGTTCTGCTGAACCACCATGAACGCCGAGCCCGCGCCGAGCGACATCGCAGCGTGCCCTGCGAATGCGCCAAGAGGCGCACCGTTCGCCTCGAGCGTCGTCGTCGCGCCCCAGGTCTCGATGCCGGAGTACGTGTACGTCGTTCGGCCCAGCGCGAGCGTCGACGAAACGCCTCGGGTGGTGAACCAGAGCGGCACCATTCCTGTCGTAACGGGGTTGTTGATGGTTCGGTTCTGCAGCAGCGCCACCACTTCTCCGCCGCCGTTCGCGTTCGCTTGAACGGGCGCGGCTTCTGTTTGCACGACCCCACTCACGACCGAGGCGCCAGTCACCTGGAACGCTTGAAACCTGAGGGTGTTGCTGGCCGAACCGAACACCACCACACGGTCAGACAACACGCGCGTGATGCCATCGACGGTGAAACCCGGCGAGGGGCCTCCCACGCTGGCGCCGGTGAGCGGGTCGACCACGAGCCAGTTCATGACGATGAGGTTCTGCAGCCGAATCGCGTGCGTCGATGGCGCGGTGGTCGCGAGGTTTCCAAGCCACTCGGCGCTGTTCGTGTCGAAGCGGACCAGCGAGTAGTTGCGGAAGGTGACCGCGCCCGCCGGACTCACGGCATGGAACGGCAGCACCGCGAGGTCGTCGCTCGCCACGGAGGTCGGCGGCACCAGGAACAGCCGCGTGCTCGGCTGCAGGTTCGGCGCCGTCGCGGTCATTCGAATCAGGCTGGGGTTCACGTCGGGCACCCGCACCGAGACGTTTCGAAACGAAGCGCCACCGGGGAGGGGCAGAACCGTCGGCGGCCGGCTCGACGTGCTGCCGGGACAGGTCGTCGTGTAGACGAGCGGCAGGCTGCCGAACGAAATCGCCCCGCCATCTTCCAACGTGGTGGTGATGGTCACCGGGAGCGGGCCACCATCAGGAACGTTGATGGCCACACCCGCGTCGTCGAGAACGTTGAGCCGCAGGTCGGTGCACACGTTGTACGGAAGCCGGGTGTACATCGGCGAGTCGAACTCGAGCCGATAGGGCGCGCGCGTGGGAGCAGCCGCTCCGCCTGCCGAGCCACCGGCTGATCCACCTGAGGATCCGCCCGCTGATCCACCGGCGCGCCCGCCAGCCACTGCCCCACCTGCAGCGCCACCAGCAGCCAACCCACCGGCCGTGACCGAGCCTCCAGCCATTCCGCCGGCCGTGACCGAGCCTCCAGCCATGCCGCCGGCCGCGACCGAGCCTCCAGCCGTCCCACCCGCGGCAGCGCCACCTGCAGTCGTGCCGCCGGCAACACCACCCGCCGTCCCGCCCGCGTCTCCTCCGCCGGCACCGCCCGCATCGCCTCCGCCGGTACCGCCCGCGAGCCCACCAGCCTCACCACCCGCCGTGGTGCCGCCCGCTGACCCGCCGGCCGAACCACCAGCCGTGCTCGTTCCGCCTCCAACACCACCAGCCGCCGCGCCACCTGCCCGCCCACCACCCGCAGCAGTGCACGATGTCGCGCACTGCTTCGTGCTCGCGCAGCAACGCAGGCCTTCCTCCGCGCAGCCGCCATCAGCCAGGCATGCGCCGAAGTCGACCTGCGCCGGGTCGATGCAAACGCACGCTGAGAACACCAACCCGGCGATGACGACGGGTCCCACCACGCTCTGCTGCGCTCGCCTCATGCGGCCCCTTCTATCAGCCCGACACGACAGCCGCGGCTCCCACGGCAAGCGCGACTCCAAGGAGGGCGATCAGCACCCACACCCACCACGCCACGCCAGCGCTCTTCACCGGGGCGTCCTGGAAGACGATGGTCGAGGCCGAGGTCGCGTTCTTCCTCACGCCCGCCATCGCCAGCAGCTGCTCGCCGTCGAGCACCAGCGGCGTCTTGTCGGAGTTGGGGTCGAAGGCCGGCTCGGGCTGGGTGCGCAGGGCAGGCTCGAGGGGCACCTCGGTCAGTGCCTCGAGTTCATCCACCGAGGAGCGCTTGCGCTGCGCCACCGTCGGCTTCGGAGCGCCAGGGTCGGTCTGGTCGATGCTCAGCGCCTGCCCTCGCGGGTTCGACTTCTCCTTCATCAGCACTGGCACGTTGCGCACCGTGCCTCCAGGAGGCGGTGCCACGGCAGACCTCGGCTTCATCGCGCGCAGCCGCTCCATCACCGCCGCGGCTCCCTGCGGGCGAGCGGCCGGGTCGATGCGGCAGAGGTCGGCGATGAGCGCTGCCAGCTCGTTGGAGACGCCAGGCCGGCCCTTCAGCGGCGCCGCCTCTTCATTCATCTGCCGCCGCATCGTCGTCAGCACGTGCTCATGCCGTGGGTAGGCGTCGGTGCGCGCCACCATGAACCACGCGGTGAGGCCGACCGAGTAGAGGTCGCTCAGCGGCGTCGCGCGTTGACCGGTAATCTGCTCGGGCGAGACGAAGCCCGGCGTTCCCAGCACCACGTCGGGCGCGGTGCGCAGGCTCATGTCGCCGCTCTTCGCCAGGCCGAAGTCGACGACCTTCACGCGGGGAATCGGCTCGTCGAGCTGCGTGAGCATGATGTTCGCGGGCTTGATGTCACGGTGCACGACGCCAGCACCGTGCGCCGCTTCCAGCGCCGAGCAGATCTGCTCGAGCACGTTGACGATGGTCTCGCCCGGAATCGGGTCGCGCGCACGTCGAACCCACTCGGCGATGGACTTGCCAGCGAGGAACTCCATCACCAGGTACGGCCGGCCATCGGGCAGCGCGCCCGCTCCGAAGATGTCGATGATGTTGGGGTGCGCGATGGCGTTCACCGTCTGCGCCTCGAGCACCATGCGCTGGGCGAAGTCGTGCTCGGTGCTGACCGGCAGCATCACCTTGATGGCGACGTTCTTGCCGATGACGGGCTGCACGCCCTTGTAGACGGCCGCCATGCCGCCGCGGGCAATCAGCTCCTGCACGACGTAGTCACCGAGCTTCTTGCCGATGAGCGGGTCGATGGCCGGAGCCCCTGGCCGCGGCAGGTCGGTGTGGGTGAGCGCGTTCTGCCTCGGGTCGGCCACCGAAATCTTCGTGGCTTCGATTTCGCCCGGCGCAGGGGTCGGCGGGTCGGTCCTCGGCGCGGGGTCGAAGGTGGGCGGCGGCAGCGTCGGCTCTCCGACCGGCAGCGTCGTCTCGCCGCTGATGCGCGTCACCGCAGGGTTGACGCCGTCGAGCGTGATGGCGTTCGGGCCGCGCGAGCTGCGCTGCTGTACCGCCAGCATGCCGCGACAGCGTGGGCAGCTGGTGAGGTGGCTCTCGAACTGCTTGCGCTCGTCGGGCGTCAGCGCGTTGCCGACGAAGCGTGCGAAGACGTCGGGTCTGAAGTGCCCAGCATCATCCGCCAACGTCGACGTCATGCGACTCCTTGAAGACTGCAACCCTCGAGCGTCGGGCGTGGAGTGCATGACCACCTCAGGTCAGGTTCCGCCCCCGTTTCGAGCGAGCGGGATTGTGGAGCATCTCGCGGTGACCGTCGATTCCCCGGCACCGCATGGGACTCGACTCAGGCCGTGAAGTGGGGCCGCAGCGACCTCGCCGTCATCGGCCGCTCTTCCTTGAGGCCGAGCAGGTCGAGCACCCGGGTCGCCTGCTTCGAGGTGAGGCCGGCCTTCTTCATCAGCAGGCTCTTCAGCTTGCCCACCTGGCCCGGCTTGCGCTTCTTGTGGTCGGCTTTCCCCGCGTTCTCACCGTCGACGGTCTCGAGCATCGACTTGAGCAGCTCCTTCGAGAGCTCCTCCGTCAGCATGTCGGTGAGCAGCTCGGTCAACAGCTCCTCGATGGCGTCGACGTTCACCGGGCCCGAACCATCTGGCGCCTGCGGACCCGTGGGAGCGGTGGTGCCAGTCGACGGCGAGGTGGAGGTGGTGGGCGTGTTGGTGGTCGGCTCCGTGGGAGCGGTGCGGGGCTCACCACCGTGCGGCAGCTTGACGATGGAGCGGCCCTGCGCGACGTCGGTCGCGAACGTCTCGAACCGGGCGCCTTCCATGTACCCGACCCGGGCCTGGTGATCAGCCGGCAGGGTGACGCTCGTTCCGGTGCGCTCGTTCGTGTACGTCGCGGAGTCGCGGCTCACGCGCACCGACCAGTCCGACGCGTTGCCCTCGAGCACCACGCGGCTGTTGAGCGTGTTCGCCTGCAGCTGACGCTTCACCTCGTTGCCGTACTCGCTGGTGGAGCGGCTGTTGAGCGCGGGCCGCTGCGAGGGGTCCTTCACCGTCCACGTGTTGCCTTCACCGGCGCGCACCACGATGGTGCCGACGAGGTCGACCTGGCCCTTGTTGTTGGTGCCGCCGAGAACCGCGTCGCCCACGCCAGTCGGGCTCGGGTACGGGTTGGTGCAGAAGTCGATGGTGTTGTTCTTTCCATCGGCGGTCATCACGGTGAGCTGGCCACCGGCGACGGGCGCAGCGACGTTCACCCCGTTGCGGCCTTCCGTGCCGTACGTGACGAGGGGACCGGCTTCGGTCATGCCCTTCGCCCACGGCGGGCTCGCTGGCGGAGCGTCGAGCATGGCGTCGACAGCGCTCTTCGAGGGGCCCCACGCGGCTCCGGCGGCACGGCCTTCTTGCGCGTAGTGCGCGAGGGCGAGGTCAGTCTTCCAGCCGTCGACCTTCGCTGGGTGCAGGTTGCGGCCGAGGGCGTTGATCATCCGGTCTGCCGCCGAGGCGAGCTCTGGGTTGCTCGCGAGGTAGTTGGCCGCGTCGCTCTTCACCTGGGCCGCGAGGGCTTTGTTCGGAGCGCCGTCGAAGTTCCACGTCGCCGCCTGGTACGAGGGCTTGAACTGGTTCGTCTCGAAGAAGCGCTGCGCGGTGAGCGCGAGGTCGGCGCCGGAGCGCGAGGCGAGGCCAGTGCCGGTCGTCACGCCGCCCGGACCCATGCAGGTGATGGGCTGGCCAACGCCGGTGGGCGCGCAGTCGTTCACGCCGCCGGGACCCGCGCAGGTGACGAGGCCACCACCGCCGGGCGCGAGCTTGTAGCTGACCTGCGTGCCGTCGCTCTTCACGCCCGCGTAGCCGATGTCGGGGTTGTCGGTGATGTTGCCGCTCTGCGCCTGGCCGTGGAGTGTGACGTTGTAGCGCCCGGCGTCGTCGATGGTGCCGACGCGGCTGCCGCCCTGAAAGACCTCTCCGCTGCGGACCTGGAAGGTGTCGGTGCCGGCCTGCACGATGCCGCTCGGGCGGTTGTCGACGTGCTGACCGTTGCTCAGGTTGCCGTTCCACACGGCGCCGGCGACGTTGTTCACGTTGCCCTTCTGGCCGTTCACCTCGAAGTTGCCGGAGTCGTCGATCTTCCCGACGTTCTTGCCGGCGACGAAGACGTCTCCGTTGCGCACGTCGTAGTTCTCGGTGCCGACCTTCACGCTGCCGGTGGGACCAGCTGCGGCGGGCTGGGGCGCCGACGAAACGCACGAAGAGGGAGTGATCTGCGGAGCCGCAGCGGGGCCAATCGTGGTCATGGTGTCCTCGGGAGAGACGCGCCTCAGCGTGAAACGCGGTCACTGGAGCTGATGCACCCACCCCGGAAATCGAGCATTTCGGCCGGCATTTCCGTCGGCGCAGAACTGTGACTTGTGGAGACGGTGGGTCGAGAAGCATCATCACCCGTGCTTCGTCGAGGGCGATTGCTGGGTCTGCTGCTGGCTGCCCTGGGCTGTACGGCCGAGCGACAAGTTCAGAAGGCGCCAACCGTCGTCGAGCCATTCGCCCTGGACGACCCCAGGCGATCGCCCGAGATCGAGCAAGCCATCGCGATCGCCGACGCGAATCCAAGGTCTCCAGTCGGAGAGCGCGCGCTCTTGGAGCACTTCCATCGATACAGGGTGCAGGCGAGACGGGTGCCTGGGTGAGCGTTTCGTCTCGGAGTACCCCGAGTCGCCGGAGTGCAAGGTCGTGCTGTGGTCGCTGGCCGATGGGCTTCGGTCGGAAGGCGATCTCGAGGGGGCGCATGATGCCGCATCGAGGCTCATCAGCCTCTTCCCGAGTTCCTCCGAGGCCATCAGCGCTGCGCTGCTGGCGGCGGACCTCAAGAGACAGATGGGAGACGTCGCGGGAGCTGCTCGAGAGCTCGCCGCCTTCGCAACCGCTACAGCCGTGCCGCGCCATCTCCTCGAGGAACTTGCCGAGCTGCAGCGTGACGCCGGCTCGAGGTCGGAGGCGATGCTCACGGCCAAGCGGCTTCTCCAGCTCGACCCTGACAACGGCACCTCGGCCGCCATCGAGTTGGAGCAGGCGATGAGCGACGACCCCAATGCTCCTGTCGGGCCGATGCTCGAGCGGTTGGCCGCCGCGAAGCGTGACTCGCACAACGGTTTCAGCAGCTGAAGCGCGCGTCTTCGAAAGACGACGAGGCGATGGTCGCAGCCGACCTGATGTTGACCCACGAGGGGTTCGCGTTGGTGGGGAGTGATGAAGCCAGGATTGGCCAGATCTGGAGGATGGCGACCATCAGGGCGCTGTTCGCTGAATGGGCTTCCGCCAGGGCGTCAGCCACATCCGAGTCTCAAAACGCGCTCTCGGCGCTTCGCTCCTATGCTGATGCGCTGTTCGCTGTCTGTTCCGAGAGAGCAGCGATGTGGGACGTGGTGACGCCAGAGGCGACCGCGTGCCGCAAGAAGCAGACCTCACTCACCTCGAGCAAGTGACCTGCAGCGAGACCAGAGCCCGGACAATCTGGCCGACTGCGCAGGTGCGCGCCCGAGTCTGAGCGCCGACATCGTGTTGCTACTTCTTCTCTGAGGCGAGCTCCTTCGCGAGGCTCGTACCGTCGGAGAGGTACGCGACGTTGCTCCACGGCACGAAGTCGTGAGGCGCTTCGTCTCCACCGGACTGGCCCGTCACCACGCCGTGCACCGTGACCTTGAGCACCGCACCCTCGGACCCCGACGGATACCCGTAAGTCGAGAGCGGATCTTTCGTCGCGAGCCGCACGTGGCTCGGGGTCGTCTGCAGCAACAGCCAATCCTTCACGTCCTTCGTGGCGCTGTCGGCGACCTTCAACAGGTACTCCTGCATGTTCCCCTCCTCGGTGCTGCGTGGTTGATCAGCTGATCAGAGAATCGGCCAGTCGTTCCAGCTCTCGGGCCACACGACCGACTCGGCCCTGAACCGGAGCGGGTCATGCTTCGGCCACGGCGCGTCGAACGGCTCCTCGATGAGCTCGTACACGCCGTTGTCGAACGGCACGCCCTCGGCCTTCTCCTTGAGCGCGACGCGCTCGCGACGACCGTTCTCCTGCATCGTCAGCGCGCGGTGATGGCAGTGCGGGTTGTTGCCGGGCTTGTCGAAGAAGACGTGCGCCGTCCACGTGCAACCACCGCGGCAGAGGTCGGCGAACTCGCAGCCCTTGCAGAACCCCCAGAGCGGCTTCGTGCCCGCGGTCGTGCCACCGACCTCGAGGTTGAAGGTGAGCTCCTTCGTCTTGAGGATCTCCTGCAGTGACGCGTCGCGAATGTTGCCGCCGACGTAGCTGTCCGACGGGAGCGACGGGCAGCCTTTGATCTTCCCATCAGCCTCGATGCCGAGCGCGCCCAGGCCGGCCTGACAGCCCTGCCAGAAGGTGCCGAGCGCGAACTGCTCCTCGCGCAGAATCTCTTCGTAGGGCCCGAAGAAGCCGATGTCGTTGCCGGGAATCACGCGCACGCCTTCACGATTCGCGCGCCAGGTGATTCGCGCCAGCACGGGAAACAGCTCGATGAGCTCGACGGGTTGAATGAGCAGCTCGGGCCGATCGGCGGCGTTGCCCATGGGCACGGTCAGGGAGAACTGCCAGCCGTTCGAGCCGGCGTCGCGCATCACTTCGTACAAGCGCGGCAGCTCGGGCGCGGAGCGGCGATTCACCTGCGTGTTGAACCCGAACTGAACGCCGACCTCGCGGAAGTTCTTCGCCGTCTGCAGCGCCTGAAAGTACGAGCCCGACTTCCCGCGCAGCCCGTCGTGCGTCTTCTCGAGGCCGTCGAGCGAGATGCTGACCTGCGCGATGCCCGCGTCGAGCATCTTCTGAGCAGTGGAGCGGCTGATGCCGTAGCCGCCCGTCACCATCGTGGGAATCATCCCAGCGTCGGCGATGGCGCGCGCAATCTCGAGCCAGTCGGGGCGCAGAAACGCCTCTCCGCCAATCAACGAGACCTCGGTGATGCCCGCTTCTTTGAGCTGCTTCACCACGTCGAGCGCTTCGGCGGTCGACAGCTCCTTCTCTCGTGCGTCACCCGCCCGCGAACCGCAGTGCGTGCAGGCGAGGTTGCACTTGAGGGTGATTTCCCAGACCGCGTACGCAGTGCGCCGGTACGTCTCGAGCCGCTCGGAGTACGCGAACGGCTTCTTCTTTCGTGGAGTCGGAGACTTCTTCTTCGGCGAGCGCGGCTTCTCGGCCTTCGTCATGCGCTTTAGCGAACGTTGCCGTTGGAGGGCGGGCGCACGACGCCATACCGCGCCACCACCGGCGGCTTCGGCGGCTTCGTACCGTCATCGACGGGCGGGCGAACGACGCCATAACGCGCGACGACGGGCGGCTTGGGCGGGTTCACGGGAGGACGCACGACGCCATAGCGCGCGACGACGGGCGGCTTGGGCGGGTTCACGGGAGGACGAATGACGCCGTAGCGCGCGACCACCGGCGGCTTGGGTGGATTCACTGGAGGACGAACGACGCCGTAGCGCGCGACGACCGGCGGCTTCGGCTTGCTGGTTCCGGGCTTCAGGTTCTGCAGCCCGAGCCGGTCACGCGCACGGTCGATGGTGGCGTTCAGCTTCACCGGGTCTTTCCAGTTCGCGCGCGGAAACTCGATGCGGTCCTGCGACTTCGGCTTGGCGGCCGGCTTCGTCGTCTTCGCCTTCGCGGTGGGCTTCGCAGCAGGCTTCGAGGTTGAACGCGCAGCGACTTTGGGAGCGGGCTTGCCAATGCGGGGCATGCAGAAGGTCCTTGAGAAAGAGGAACGACGGGAGTCGGAAAACCTACACCAGGCAGGGGTGTGCTCTGCAAATCGCCCTGTTCCCATGCCCGCCAGCTCTCGAAACGACCGGATTCGATCCGATATTGATTGAGCAAGAGATTGCCCACTTAGGACCGCATCGTTTGCGCATCGTTCTGCTCACCGTTTGGTGAACGAGCCGCTAACCCTACGGATGACCTGCGTCATTCGTGCGTCATGGCGCATCGCGATGCGGTGCGGGGAGCGTTTCAAGGGTGTCACGAGAGGGTTCGCTGTCTTGACCCTCTGAAGTGTCCTCCCTATTGAGGCCGTTCTTCGAAACGCACCCCCGGAGGCCCCATGGCGCAGTGGAACGCACCCAACCTGATCGCAGCCATCGACGAGTCGAAAGGCATGACCGAGAAGGGGTACACCTTCCTCGATCGCGACCAGAAGGAGCTCTTCCTCTCGTGGGACGGCCTTCGCTCGGAAGCGATGAAGCGGGCCGCCCACCTGCGCAAGTACGGCCTGAAGAAGGGCGACCGCGTGGCCATGGTGCTGCCCGACGGTGAAGACTTCGTGCCGACGTTCCTCGGTGCGGTGTGGGCTGGCCTGGTTCCGGTGCCGCTCTACCCGCCGCTCTCGCTCGGCAAGCTCGACTCCTACAAAGACACGATGGTGTCGGTGCTGAACAAGGCCGAGCCGACGTACCTCATCACCCTGTCGAAGATGCAGCAGGTGCTCTGGGCTGGCCTCACGCACGTGAAGTCGCTCAAGGGCGTCATCACCGCCGAAGAGCTCAAGGGCCCCGCGCCGGAAGGCGTCTCGCAGGACCCCGCGCAGGTGACCGACGACGACCTCGCGTTCCTGCAGTTCACCTCGGGCTCGACGTCGACTCCGAAGGGCGTGGCCGTCACGCACGGAAACCTTCGCGCGAACGCTCACGCCATCATGGTCGACGGGTTGAAGAGCAACTCCGACACCGACCACGGCGTCTCGTGGCTGCCGCTGTACCACGACATGGGGCTCATCGGCTTCGTCATCGCCCCCATGTTCCACAAGGTGCAGGTCACGTTCATTCCGACGATGGCGTTCGTGCGCAGCGCGACGCTGTGGTTCGAGACCATTCACCGCGTGCGCGGCACCATCACCTTCGCGCCGAACTTCGCGTACGCGCTCGCCACCAAGCGCAGCAAGCCCGAGCAGCTCGCGAAGTGGGACCTCTCGTGCGTGAAGGCGTTCGGCTGCGGCGCCGAGCCCATCAACCCGGGCACCATGCGCACCTTCGTCGAGACGCTCTCGAAGGCGAAGCTGAACCCCAACGCGCTGCTGCCCTGCTACGGCATGGCCGAAGCGACGCTGGCCATCAGCTTCATCGGCATGGACGAGACGCTCTCGACCGACGTCATCGACTCCGAGACGTACCAGAAGCAGCGCACCGCCGAGCCCGTGCACCACTCGAAGCTCGGTGAAGGCAAAGCGCAGGAAGTCGTGAACTGCGGCAAGACCTTCCCCGGTCACGAAGTCGGCATCTTCGACGACGAAGGGCACCGCCTGGCCGAGCGCCGCATCGGGGAGATTCAGGTGCGTGGCCCCAGCGTGGCGAAGGGCTACTTCCGCGACCCTGATGCGACCGAGCGAACGTTCGGTGGCGGGTGGCTCAAGACGGGCGACCTCGGCTACCTCGCGAACGGCAACGTCTACATCGTGGGTCGTAAGAAGGACATCATCATCATCAACGGGCGCAACTACGACCCGCAGCGGCTCGAGTGGCTCGTCGACGACATGGCCGGCGTTCGCAAGGGCTCCTCCGTCGCCTTCTCGAAGCCCGGCGCCGCGAGCGAAGAGCTGGTCATCGTGCTCGAGGCCCGCACCAACAGCGCGACCGAGCTCGAGGCGCTGAAGGAGTCCGTCAAGCAGCGCATCGTCGAGCAGATGCAGCTCACGCCCACCGACGTCGTGGTGTGCCCCGTCGGCTCGCTGCCCAAGACCTCGAGCGGCAAGCTGCAGCGCTCGAAGACGCGCCAGCAGTACCTCGACGGCACCGTCGGCAAAGAGGGCAACCGCACCATCGGCTCCAACGCCGAGAAGGTCGTGCTCGCCCGTCACGTCGCGCTCTCGCTGCTCGGCCGTTCGCGTCACCGCGCGCGCCGGGTCGTCGAACACGCCCTCGAAGTCCGCTCCGTCGACGACGCGCTCGGGAAGCTGAAGCTCGCCGGCGACTACGTCTCGAACCGGCTCACCCGGCTCTTCTGATCAACCTGCAGTCCTCTGGCAACACGCAGTTCCAACACTGACGTCACACACGAAGGCACTCATCATCATGGCAACCGTTCACATCCCCACGCTGTTCGCGCAGGCCGCTCTCGAAGTCTCGGGCAAGAAGCTCGACAACCTCTCGGGCGCCACCGTCATCTCGAAGCTCGGCCTCGACTCGGTCGCGGTCATGGAGCTCGTCGCGCACTTCGAAGAGAAGCTGAACATTCGCATGCCGGACGAAGACCTCGCGAAGGTGCAGACGGTCGCCGACCTCGGCGGGCTCGTGAAGCGCCTGATGCCGGCCGGCTCCGAAGTGACGTGGTGATGGGCCGTGGCTCTTCGGTCGTGGTGACCGCGGAGCCACCCAAGTCGCACCTCGCCGCGAAGGAACGTGGCGAGTCACCTGGCCTGAGGTTCTCGTGAGTCAGTCTGCGTCTTCATCGAAGAACGCCCCGATTGCCGTCGTCGGCATGGCCTGCCGTTTTCCGCACGCGAAAGACCTTCCCGAGCTGTGGAAGGTCGTCTCGACGGGCGAGGTGACGTTCGAGAACATCGACGAGTCGCGGTGGAAGCACTCCGCGTTCGTCGACACGAAGGACCTTCGCGCCGCCGACAAGACGTACATGCTCAAGGGCGCCTTCATCGATGGCGTCGACGAGTTCGCGGCCCTGCACTACGGCATGGCGCCGCGCCGCGTGCAGGTGATGGATCCACAGCAGCGCATCGCCATCGAAGCGACGCGCCAGGCCCTGCAGGACGCGGGCTACGACACCAAGCCGTTCGACAAGCTGCACACGGGCGTCTTCCTCGGCGCCTCGGTCAGCGAGTACCGCGACCTGATGACGGCGCGACACCGCGCGATGCAGATGGTGAACGGCGAGTACGGCGACAACCTCTCCAGCGCCGAGCAGGAGGCCGTTCGCGCCTCGGTGGCCGACGTCGTTCCCGCGCGCGCGTTCTCCATCGCCGGCGGGTTGTTGAACATGATTGCCTGCTCGGTCTCGCAGACGTTCGACCTGAGCGGTCCCTCGATGCAGATCGACGCGGCGTGCTCGTCGGCGCTCGTGGCGATTCACGAAGCAGCGGTGAACCTGCGCGCTGGCGTCGTGAACATGGCCGTCGCCGGCGGCGTGTACCTGAACCTCGGCCCCGACAACCTCATCGGCTTCTCGCGCATCGGCGCCATCTCGCCTTCGGGCGCGTGCCGGCCGTTCGACGCGAAGGCTGACGGCTTCGTGATGGGCGAGGGCGTTGGCGTGGTGATTCTGAAGCGGCTCGACGACGCGCTCCGTGATGGCGACCGCGTGTACGCCGTCATCAAGGGCTCGGGCTGCAACAACGACGGCCGCGGCGAAGGTCCGATGACGCCGCGCCCCGAAGGCCAGAAGGACGCGATGCGCCGCGCGCACGCCGAGCTCGACTTCGGTGTCGACAGCATCACGTACGTCGAGACGCACGGCACGGCGACGACGGTTGGCGACGTGGTCGAGGTCGGAGCGCTTCGTCAGTTCTTCTCGGAGCGCCTCGGCAAGCCGGTCGACGAGCAGTACTGCTGGCTCGGCAGCATCAAGGCGAACGTCGGTCACACGATGTCGGCCGCCGGCGTCGCGGGCTTCATCAAGACGTGCCTGATGATGCACCACGGCGTCATTCCGCCGCAGCCGGCCATCGCCGAGCTGAACCCGAAGCTCGATTTGCCGAACTCGCCGTTCAAGCTCACGCACCAGGCGGTGCCGTGGACGACGAAGGCCGGAACGCCGAAGCGCGCCGCCGTGTCGTCGTTTGGCTTTGGTGGAACGAACGCGCACGTCGTCATCGAGGAGCCGCCGAAGCGCGCCGCCACGATTGCCGCCACGGTGCTCGAGCCGCAGTTGGTGATGCTCTCGGCTCCGACGCCTGCGCTGCTCGCGATGTCGGCGCAGCAGCTCGCTGCGCACGTCGAGAAGCACCAGCTGTCGGTTGCTTCCGTCGCTGCGGCGCTCGCGAACCGTCAGTCGTTCGATGCGCGCGCAGCTTTCCTCGCGACCTCGCGGGAGCAGTTGATCAGCACGCTCCAGGGTCTGCAGGCGGCGCTCACGAATCACCAGCCGATGCCCGCGGGTGTCGCGTACGCCGAAGCGCCGCTCCCTGCGGAGTCGCGCAAGCTCGCGTTCCTCTACCCCGGTCAGGGCGCGCAGAAGGTCGGGCTGCTCGAAGACCTCGTGAAGCGCTTCCCGTACCTCTCGCAGCGCCTGTCGGAACTCGACGCGGCGGCGAAGGATGCGGCGGGTTGCTCCATCATCGACGCGCTGTACCCGAAGGACCGCTCGAACCTCGCTGCCGCGCAGGCGCACCTCACGCGCACCGAGGTCTGTCAGCCGGCGATGGCTGCGCTTGGGCTCGCGCTCTCGGAGTTCCTCGGCACGCTCGGCGTCTCGGCCGACGTCGCGCTCGGTCACTCGCTCGGTGAGTTCGCGGCTGCGGCCTCGGCGGGAATGCTGAGCGCGGAAGACTCGGTTCGTCTCGTTGCGCGCCGTGGGCAGTTGATGAACGCGCTGAAGCTCACCGACCCGGGCGCCATGCTCGCGGTGATGGCCGAGGCCAGCGCGGTCGAGCCGTTCCTGTCGAAGTTCACGGGCGTCTCGCTCGCGAACCACAACCACCCGACGCAGGTCGTTCTCTCGGGCACGACGGCCGGCATCGACGCAGCGCAGAAGCTGCTCACCGACGCGGGCCTCAAGTGCACGCGCCTCGACGTGTCGCACGCGTTCCACTCGCCGCTGATGTCGGGCATCGACGCCGGCATGCAGAAGCTGATCAGCGAGCTCGCGGTGCACCCGCCGCAGCGCGCGGTCGTGTCCTGCATCTCGGGACGCACCTACGACTCCGTCAGCGACGCGAAGGCCATCTGGGTCAAGCACGCGACGGCGCCGGTTCGCTTCGTCGACGGTCTCGACTCGTGCCTCACGCTCGGTGCCTCCGTCTTCGTGCAGGTCGGTGCGGGCAACGCGCTCACCTCGTTCGCTCGCGGCGTCGCGAAGAACGCGCAGGGCTTCTTCACGCTCGGCTCCACTGATGGTGCTGATGGCGTGACGCCGTTCTTCCAGACGCTCGCGGCCATGTGGGTGAAGGGCGCTCCGGTGAACGCGGCGCCGCTCTTCGACCGGCCGACGATGGCGCTGTTGCCGCCCTCGCTGCTCGAGACGCAGAAGTACTGGGCCATCGAGCGTGTGCAGCGCGCGCCCCGTCAGCAGCTCATTCCCGCGGCACAGGTTCCTTCAGGAGCCTCCGTCGGAACGCCTTCCTTCACCTCTTCTCTTCCCGTCACCGCTTCACGTGGAGTCCCAATGGACAACCTCATCGCCCTCTTCCAGCAGCAGATGCAGCTGCTCCAGAGCCAGGCCGAGATTCTGAAGGCGCAGTCGAACGCGATTGCGTCGCTCGCCAACGGTCAGGCCCCGCAGCTGATGCAGGCCATGACGCAGGTGACGTCGATGCAGGCCTCGGCGTCTGGCGCGGTCGGCGCGACCGTCATGCAGCAGCCCGTCACCATGCCCGTCGTGATGCAGACGCAGGCGCCGCACATCAACGGCACCAACGGCGCGAACGGCAATGGTCACACCGCCGCGAAGCCGGTGAACTTCTCGAACCTCGTCGCTTCGAAGGAGCCCGAGAAGAAGGAAGCCGCTCCCGCGCCCGTCGCCGATGTTCGTCCGCAGGCGCAGGCGAAGGTGCTCGAGGCCGTCGCGCGCATCTCGGCGTTCCCCATCGCGAGCCTCAAGAACGAGCAGACGCTCGTCGGTGAGCTCGGCTTCGACTCGCTCATGCTGGTCGAGCTCGACCAGTCCATCGGCAAGGCGTTCCCAACGCTCGGCGGTCTGCCGCGCGAGCTGTTCGGACGTTCCACCACCGTGCTCAACATCGTTGACTACGTCGCCGAGACGCTCACGAAGGGCGTGACGAAGGTCGCCGAAGACGCGTCCGCCTCGCTGCCCGTCGAGCGAAGGCTGCCCACAGTGACGCCCGCGCCGCTCTCGTCGCTCACGGAGTCGGTGATTCGGTTCGACAAGCCGGTGCTCGTCACGCGTGACGGCAAGGGTCTGGCCGAAGCGCTGGCGAAGAAGCTCGGTGAGCACAACGTCGCGGTGACGGTCGGCGACCTGAACACCGCTGGAGAGTTCGGCGGCGTCATTCACCTCGGCGAGCTCGCGGCGTCCGGCGACTACAAGACCTCGACGCGCAACCTGCTGCAGCTCGCGCAGCGGCTCACGGCCGAGAAGGCGCAGCTGTTCGTCACGGTCACCGGGCTCGGTGGTGGCTTCGGGCTCGGCGGCTCCACGAAGGAGCAGCTCGGCCAGTCGGGTGCCATCGGCTTCACGCAGGCGCTCGCGCAGGAGTGGACTGACGCGCTCGTGAAGGCCGTCGACGTCGACGCTTCGCTGAACGTGAACGAGCTCGCCACGCACCTCGTCGACGAGCTCTTCTCGGGCGACCGCACGACCGAGGTTGGCTTCACGAAACAGGGCCGTGTCGCGGTCTCGCTGCTCCCGATGGCCGCGCCTGCGAAGGCCGCGAACCTCAACGCCTCGTCCGTCATTCTCATCACCGGTGGCGCGAAGGGCCTCGGCCTCAAGCTGGCGAAGGCGCTCGCGAAACAGACCGGCGCGACGATTGCGCTCACGGGCCGCTCGGCTCCTTCTGAAGAAGTCGCGAAGGCCTGCGCGCAGGTGAAGAGCGCTGGCGCGAAGGCGTGCACGTACCACCCGATGGATGTGCGCGACGCTGCGAACGTGAAGACCGTCGTCGACGGCATTCGCACGTCACATGGCCGCATCGACGGCATCGTTCACGCGGCCGGTGTGCTCGCTGACGCGCTCGTCGAGAAGAAGACGATTGCCGGTGTCGACAGCGTGCTCGAGACGAAGGTCGGCGGAGCGCTCTCCCTCCTCGAGGCCACGAAGACCGACTCGCTCTCGCTCTTCGCTGGCGTCGGCTCGTGGGCCGGCCGTTTCGGCAACGCGGCGCAGACCGACTACTCGGCCGCGAACCGCATGCTGGCGCGCATCGCTCGTCCTGGAACCCGATGCGTCACCATCGACTCGCCGCCGTGGGAAGACTCCGAGATGGCGCGGAAGATTCCCGGCTTCAAGAAGGCCGAGCTCAAGGCGAGCGGCGTCTCCTTCCTCGGTGATGAAGAGGGTGTAGCGGCGTTCATGGTCGAGCTGCTCGGCGGCTCGGGTGAAGTGCTCATCGGCCGCAATCTGCCGGAGCGCACGCTCACGCACTCGACGACGTTCCCCGTCTCGCGCCTCAACCACATCTACCTGAACGACCACACGATGGCCGGTCAGCGCGTGGTGCCGCTCGCGGCTGCGCTCGACCACGTCACCGCTGCGGCGCTCGATGTCTCGAAGACCTCGTCGCCGGGCTTCGCGCCCTTCACGGTGAGCGACTTCGCCCTCGAGCGCGCGATTCTGGTGCCCGACACCACGTGGCTCGACGTCTCGGTGACGGAGCAGCTGCGCGGCGGCAAGAACGGCCCGCTCAAGGTGACGCTGTCGCAGGGCAACGCGCGCTCGTACGCCGGCACGGTGACGCTCGGCGCGAACGGTGAGCAGCCGGCCATCAAGTCACTCGTCTCGTCGGGCCCGCTGCCGATGTCGCTCGAGGACTTCTACAAGGGCTTCACGTTCCACGGTCCGCGCCTGCAGGGCATCACGCGCATCGACACGCTCGCCGACGAAGGCGTCGTGGGTTGGGTGAAGGGCAACACGCCGGCCGACTGGGTGAAGGAGCCGCTGCGCCAGACGTGGGCGATTGATCCACTGATCATCGACGCGTCCTTCCAGCTCGCCGGCTACTGGGCGTGGACGAAGCAGCAGCGCGCCGGTTTCCCGGTGGGCATCGGCAAGTTCGTTCAGCTCGCGCCGTTCGGTCTCGGCCCCATCAAGTGCACGGTGACGTTCGAGGCGGCGTCGGAAGACCTCTTCGCCGGCACGCTCGTGTGGCAGGACGCGCAGGGCAAGGTGCTCGCGTACATGACCGGCGCGAAGGCCGAGTTCAAGAAGCGCGACCCGAAGTTCACCACGCAGGCCCCGAAGGCGTCGGCTCCGCGCGCGGTCGTCGCCGCGCCGGTTGCTCCCGCTCCTGAGCCTGTCGCTGCCGCTCCCGCTGAAGAGATGACGGCCGAAGAGGTCAACGCTCCGGCGCTCGCCCTCGACGAGTCATCGTGGAATCCGGCGAAGTTCCCCGAGTACGAGGCGCTCCAGGAGCGGCTGCAGATGGCCGAGGCCTTTGGTCTGCGCAACCCGTACTTCTCGGTGCACGAGGCCATCTGCGGTGACACCACCGTCGTCAACGGCAAGGAGATGATCAACTTCTCCTCGTACAACTACGTCGGCAACTCCGGCGACCCGGTCGTCACCAAGGCCGCGCAGGACGCCATCGCCAAGTACGGCACGTCGGTGTCGGCGAGCCGCGTGGCGTCGGGAGAGAAGCCGCTGACCCGCGAGCTCGAGCTGGCGCTGGCCGACTTCTTCGGCACCGAAGACTGCATCGCGCTCGTCTCGGGTCACGCGACCAACGTCACCGTCATCGGTCACGTCATGGGCGCTGGAGACCTCATTCTCCACGACGCGCTCGCGCACGACTCCATCATTCAGGGCGCGAAGCTGTCGGGAGCGAAGCGCCGCCCGTTCCCGCACAACGACTTCGCCGCGCTCGACCGCATGCTGAACAGCCTGCGCCCGCACTACCGCCGCGTGCTCATCTGCATCGAGGGCACCTACTCGATGGACGGTGACATTCCCGACCTGCCCTCGTTCATCGAGGTGAAGAAGAAGCACAAGGCGATGCTGCTCGTCGACGAGGCGCACTCCGCCGGCGTCGTGGGCAAGACCGGCAAGGGCGTCGGCGAGTACTTCAACGTGAACCGCGCCGACGTCGACATGTGGATGGGCACGCTCTCGAAGTCGTTCGCCTCGTGCGGCGGCTACATCGCGGGCAGCCACGCGCTCGTCGAGTACCTCAAGTACACGACGCCCGGCTTCGTCTACTCGGTCGGCCTCTCTCCGCCGAACTGCGCCGCTGCGCTCGCCGCGACGCACCAGATGCTCGCGCACCCCGAGCGCGTCGCGAAGCTGCAGCAGAACGCGAAGTACTTCCTCGAAGTGCTCAAGGCGCGCGGCATCAACACCGGCATGTCGAAGGACTCGGCTGTGGTGCCCGCCATCATCGGCAACTCGGTGCTGTGCCTGCAGCTGTCCGACGCGCTGAAGAACCGTGGAGTGAACGTGCAGCCGATTCTCTACCCGGCGGTCGAAGAAGACATGGCGCGCCTGCGCTTCTTCATCTCGTCGCTGCACAAGCCCGAGCAGTTGCTGAAGACGGCCGACATCCTCAAGGAAGAGCTCGAGCGGCTCACCCGCGAGATGAACGGCGAAGCAGTTGCGTAGCGAAGTGGAGTCCCTGATGAGCTGGCCAGGCGAGGTTCGCGACAGTCTGGCCAGCGAGTGTGGGACGCCACGAGCGGAGCAACCAGGAACACAGCGTCGCGACCACCGAAGTTTCCACACGAAGGCGAAGGACCGACATGACCTCGACGAAGGCAGAAGTTGAAATCGGCTACGACATCTCGAACGAGTTCTTCCGGCTGTGGCTGGACGAGCGCATGCACTACACGTCGGCGGTCTACGACGAGCAGCACACGACGCTCGAGCAGGCGCAGCGCAACAAGAGCAAGTGGCTGGCCGACTTCGGCGAAGTGACGCCCGACTCGCTGGTGCTCGACATCGGCTGCGGCTGGGGCGCGAACCTCGAGTACCTGGCCCTCGAGCGGAAGGTGAAGAACGCGCACGGCATCACGCTGTCGAGCGCGCAGTTCGAAGAGATCAACGCGCGCAAGCTGCCCGGCGTGCAGGTGTGGTGCGTGGACTACCGCGACTTCGCGCCTCCGCAGAAATACGACGCGCTGATCAGCATCGAGATGATCGATCACCTCGTCTCGCCGGCCCAGCAGAAGGAAGGCCTCGCGGTGCAGATCTACCGTGAGTACTTCAACAAGGCCGCGACCTGGGTGAAGCCGGGAGCGTGCTTCGGCTTCCAGGCGATTCTGCGCGACCGCGTGCCGCGCACCCGCAAGGACCTCGAGGATCTCAAGTTCACCGCCGACGTCATCTTCCCGGGCGGACTCAACCCGCGCATGGAAGAGCTCGTCGAGGCGTGCGGCCAGTCGTGGGAGATCGTGCAGCTGAACACCCGCCGCCAGGACTACGGCAAGACGACGGCCGAGTGGCTGCGCCGCTTCCGCGCGAACAAGGAGAAGATCATGGCGTCGGGTTGGGGCACCAAGGTCATGTCGAACGGCGAGACCGTGTGGACGAACTACGACCGGTACCTGTCGACCTGCGTGAAGGCGTTCGCGAATCACTGGTCGAGCGACGTGCAGATGAAGCTGCGCAAGAAGGACTGATCAGTCGGTCACAGTGAGTGCTGTCGCGCGAGGTGCGGTCTTCCAGAGAGGGAGCCGCACCTCGTGGCGTTTGAGCGCCTTGACGCCTCCCGAGACAAGCCCGTACACGGGCCGCATGCGCGCGCTCTCTCTCGTGGTGTTCCTTGGCTTGGCTGCAGCTTGCGGGATGACACCGCCGCCTCCGGCAAAATGTGACTCGACGACCTGTCGTGGGTGCTGCGGGTCCGATGGCGTCTGCAACCCGGGAAGTCTGTCGAGCGCGTGTGGCATCGGCGGTCAGATGTGCAACTCGTGTTCGTTCAGCCAGGCGTGCATCAACGGCTCCTGTAGTTCGGTCGGCACGGGGGGCGGCTTTACGACGGCTGGTGGAACTGCGACGGCCGGTGGAACTGCGACGGCCGGTGGCACTGCGACCGCTGGCGGAACTGCAACGGCTGGCGGAACTGCGACGGCCGGTGGCACTGCGACGGCCGGTGGCACTGCGACGGCTGGCGGAACTGCGACGGCTGGCGGAACTGCGACGGCTGGCGGAACTGCGACGGCTGGCGGAACTGCGACG